>NZ_LAKD02000233.1 GCF_000968685.2 Streptomyces antioxidans | reverse complement strand
CCCGACACCACACTGGCCGCGCTCCCCGTGCCCAAGTGGCCTTCGAGGTCGCCCTGGGCGTCCACCCACAGCCCGGCGTAGTCCTGGCCGTTCGTTCCGACGAACACGCCCGCCCGCGCGCCCCGCAGCGACTCGGGGGCGATTCCGGCCCGTTCGAACGCCTCCCAGGACGTCTCCAGCAGCAACCGCTGCTGCGGATCCATGGCCAGCGCCTCACGCGGGGAGATCCCGAAGAACCTGGCGTCGAACTCCGGGGCGCCGTAGAGGAATCCGCCCTCGCGGGCGTAGGACGTGCCCGGCCGCGCCGGGTCGGGGTCATACAGTCCGTCGAGGTCCCAGCCACGGTCGGCGGGGAACTCGGAGATGGCGTCGCCGCCGTCGGCAACCAGCCGCCACAGGTCCTCCGGCGTATGGACATCCCCGGGGAAGTGGCAGCTCATCGCCACGATCGCGATGGGGTCGTGGTCCACGGCCACCGCGCTCGGCACGATGGCGTCGAGGGCGGTCTGGGCCGTGCCGAACGCCTCGGCGTCCAGGTAGTCGGCCAGTTCGGTGGCGGTCGGATAGTCGAAGACCAGCGTCGCCGGGAGGCGGAGGCCGGTCGCCAGGTCCAGCCGGTTGCGCAGCTCGACCGCCGTGAGGGAGTCGAACCCGAGGTCGCGGAAGGCCCGGCCGGGCTCGATCGAATCCGCCGAAGCGTGGCCGAGCACCGAGGCCGCGTGGCCGCGGACCAGCTCCAGCACCGCCGCGTTCCGCTCGTCCGCCGACAGCCCGGCGAGCTTTCCGGCGAACGTGGCCACCCCCGCGCCGACACCGTCGTCGCCCGTGGTCAGGTACTTGTGCGCATCGGGGATGTCACTGACGAGCGTGCCACCGCGGGCCGCCGCAAGCGACGGGGCCAGACGCTCCCAGTCGACGTCCGCGACGACGAGCGCCGCCTCCTCCTGGCCCACCGCCCAGCTCAGCGCGTCCACCGCGAGCGCCGGGGCCATCGCGGACACCGCGCCGCCGCGCACCCGCTCCCCGGCGCGACCGCTCGCGGCCATACCGGACTCGGCCCACGGTCCCCAGGCGACCGCCGTACCCGCGAGCCCGGCGCCACGGCGCGCCACCGCCAACGCGTCCAGGTACGCGTTCGCCGCCGCGTAAGCGCCCTGCCCCGCACCGCCCACCACACCGGCGAACGACGAGAACAGCACGAAGGCGTCCAGCTCCAGGTCCGCCGTCAGCTCGTGCAACAGCCGCGCGCCCTCAACCTTCGCACCCAGCACCCGAGCGAGCTGGTCGACGGTCAGACCATCCAGTACGCCGTCGTCCAGCACACCGGCGGCGTGCACCACACCGCGCAGCGGGAAACGCTCGGGAATCCCCGCAATCACCTCGACCAGCGCGTCCCGGTCGGCGGCGTCACAGGCCGCCACCGAGACCTCGGCGCCAAGTTCCTCCAGCTCGGTCCTCAGCGCGGCGGCGCCCTCGGCCGCGAGACCGCGACGGCTGGTCAGCACCACATGCTCGGCGCCCTCGCGCACCGCCCAGCGCGCCACATGGGCGCCCAGAGCGCCCGTACCCCCGGTGATCAGCACCGTGCCGGTCGGCCGCCACACTCCGCCGTCCATCGACGCCGCGCGCACCAGCCGTCGCCCGAACACCCCGGAGCCGCGGACCGCCGCCTCGTCCTCGCCACTTCCGGTGGAGAGCACACCGGCCAGCCGCGCCACCGCGCGCGTGTCCAGCGTCTCGGGCAGATCGACGAGACCGCCCCAGATCTGCGGGTGCTCCAGAGCGGCGACCCGGCCGAGGCCCCACACCTGCGCCTGCGCGGCACTCGCGAGCCGGTCGGAACGCCCCACCGACACCGCGCCCCGCGAAACACACCACAGCCGGAGGCCCGCGTCCAGTCCCGCCGCGGTCTGCACCAACCGCAGCGTCAGAG
>NZ_LAKD02000232.1 GCF_000968685.2 Streptomyces antioxidans | reverse complement strand
GCCGCAGGCCGCGGCCAAGTGACCGTCTACCGGTGCCTGGCCACCCTCTCCAGCGCCCTGGGCGACGCCGTCCGCCAGCACCGCCTCACCCACAACCCCGCACGCCCCGCCGTCCTGCCCCGACCACCCACCGCCGAGCGACGCATCTGGACAGCCGAGGAAGCAACCCACTTCCTGCGCTACTGCCACCACACCGACCCACTCATCGCCGACCTGTGCGAACTCCTGATCGGCACTGGCATGCGCAAAGGGGAAGCACTCGCCCTCCACTGGCACGACGTGCACCTCAACGAAGGGGTTCTCTACGTCCGTTACACCCTCTCGGCCATCAACAACGCCCGCCTGGTCATCACCTCGCCCAAGACCCGCAGCAGCAAGAACTGGGTCGCCATCTCACCGCGCGTGGCAGCCGCTCTCACACGCCGCGCAGCCGAAGCCCCGGATTCAGCACTGTCTGACCGCTCCTCGGATCCCTTCACCGGACTGGTCTTCTGCCGACCCGACGGCCGCCCACTGCGACCTCAGACCGTCCTGGACCGCTTCCGCCGCCGCGCCAAAGAAGCAGGCGTCCCCCGCATCACCCTGCACGACCTGCGACACCTCGCCGCCACCCTCTCCATCACCGCGGGCACCCCACTCACCGTCGTCTCCAAAACCCTGCGGCACTCCACCCTCTCCACCACCGCCAACCTCTACAGCCACCTCACCCAGCAAGCCGCCCACGACGCCGTAGACGCCATCAACACCGCACTCGCCCAAGCCGATCCGGCCGCCGATTGCCATCCGCACTGGCCAGCCTGGCTGCGACCACGCCGCGACCACCCGAACAGGCCCCGGGCGCGTCTCACGCTGCCCTACTTCGCCGCCCCGGCCGCCAGTTCACCGAGCGCCTCCACGCCTCAAGGCGTGCGTGCGACCACCATGCGACCACCACGCCGCACAACACGAAGAAGGCCGCCTTCCCATCTCTGGAAAAACGGCCTCCGACCTGCGAAAACGCTGGTCGGGACGACAGGATTTGAACCTGCGACCCCTTGACCCCCA
>NZ_LAKD02000231.1 GCF_000968685.2 Streptomyces antioxidans | reverse complement strand
TCCGAACCCAGAACCACAGCACGGTGCTCAAACACCGCACGCGAACCCACCAGAGCACGACCCACACCCACTACGTCCACACCACCACCATCAGCCTGCGCAGCACGCACATACTCCAGCAACCGACCCGCCTGACCAGCCAACGCACCCGCACTACGCCCCGACACCACCCACGGCACCACCCCAGACGACACACCCGCGCCATCGGGTAGCTCACCAGCCGGGGTGCCCTCCACCAGCGCCTGGACCGCTGGTGCTTCCTCCACGATGACATGCGCATTGGTCCCCGACACACCGAAGGAAGACACACCAGCCCGCCGCACCCGCTCCCCACGCCGCCACGCCACGGGCTCGGTCAGCAACTCCACCGCACCCGCATCCCAATCCACATGCG
>NZ_LAKD02000230.1 GCF_000968685.2 Streptomyces antioxidans | reverse complement strand
ACGGCACCGGCACGAAGCTCGGTGACCCGATCGAAGTGCAGGCGTTGCTGGCTACCTATGGGCGGGAGCGTGAGGGTGACCGGCCGTTGTGGCTGGGGTCACTGAAGTCCAACATCGGTCATACCCAGTCGGCTGCTGGTGTGGGTGGTGTGATCAAGATGGTCATGGCCCTGAATCGTGAGGTGCTGCCGCGTACGTTGCATGTGGACCAGCCGTCTTCGCATGTGGACTGGGATGCGGGTGCGGTGGAGTTGCTGACCGAGTCTGTTGCGTGGCCGCGTGGGGAGCGGGCCCGTAGGGCTGGTGTGTCTTCCTTCGGTGTGTCGGGGACCAATGCGCACGTCATTATCGAGGAGGCGCCGGCGGAGGAGTCTGTTGGTGGGGGTGTGGTGCCTGTGGTGGTGCCGTCTGGGGTGGTGCCGTGGGTGGTGTCGGGGCGTAGTGCGGGTGCGTTGGCTGGTCAGGCGGGTCGGTTGCTGGAGTATGTGCGTGCCGCTCAGGCTGACGGTGATGACGTGGACGCAGTGGGTGTGGGTCGTGCTTTGGTGGGTTCGCGTGCGGTGTTTGAGCACCGTGCTGTGGTTCTGGGTTCGGATGTGGGGGAGTTGACCGCTGGGCTTGAGGGCTTGGTGCGGGGTGAGGCTGGTGTTGGTGTTGGTGTTGGTGTTGGTGTTGGTGTTGGTGGTGTTGGTGGTGGTGTGGTGGGTCGTGTGTGG
>NZ_LAKD02000023.1 GCF_000968685.2 Streptomyces antioxidans | reverse complement strand
CTTCCAACGGCAACGCTACTGGCTCGACGCACCGCACCACACAGCCGACGTGACCGACCTCGGCCTTGAAACCGTCGAACACCCACTGCTCGGAGCCGCTCTGGAGCCGCCCGCCGGGGAGCGAGTCTTCCTCACTGGACGCCTGTCGCTGCAAACGCATCCATGGCTGGCTGATCACCGTGTACTGGAATCGGTGCTGGTGCCGGGAGCGGCACTGGTCGAGTTGGCTCTGAGCGCCGCGGCCCACGTGGGCTGCGACGCGGTGGAGGAATTCACTCTTCAGGATCCACTGATCCTTGGGGAGCGGGGCGGCGCCCAGCTTCAGGTTGTGGTGGGCGAGGCAGATGAGGACGGGCGTCGCAGCGTACAGGTGCGGTCTCGTCCGGATGTGGTCGACGGGGCGTGGAGCTCTCATGCGAGCGGGTTGCTGGCGGCGGGGAAGTCGGCTGCTGGTGGTGGGGTGGTGTTGGAGCAGTGGCCGCCGGTGGGTGCTGAGGTGGTGATGTCGGATCCGGAAGGGTTTTATGCCGGGCTCGCTGAGCGTGGGTTTGGTTATGGTCCGGCTTTTCGGGGGTTGGAGGCGGTGTGGCGGCGTGGTGAGGAGGTGTTCGCTCAGGTCCGTCTTCCGCAGGAGTGTGCGGCTGAGGCGGAGCGGTTCGGGGTGCATCCGGCGCTGCTGGACGCCGTCTTGCACGCCGTGGCGTTGACGGGCTTCGAGCAGCAGCCGGATGTGGAGCTGGGGTTGGGTTCGGTGCGTGTTCCGTTTGCGTGGTCGGGGGTGCGGTTGCATGCCTCGGGTGCGTCGGTGGTGCGGGTGCGGTTGACTCGTGCGGGGTCGGATGCGGTGGCGCTGGAGGTGGCGGACGCGGATGGTCAGCCGGTGGTGTCCATCGAGTCTCTGGCTTTGCGGCCCATCTCGGCTGAGCAGTTGCAGGCGGCTCAGGCCAGTCGTTATGACTCGCTGTTCCAGTTGGATTGGCAGCCGCTGGAGTCTCCCCGGGCATCGGTTGCCGGGGGTTCGTGGGCGGTTGTGGGGCCGGATGTTGGGCTGGGTGAGGCGGTGGTTCGCGCGGGCGGATCGTGTGTCCGGTACGCGGATGTGTCTGCGTTGATTGGCGCGTTGGACGAGGGCGAGGCGGTGCCGGAGACGGTGGTGTTGTTCTGTCCGACGAGCGGTGGTGAGGACGTGGCTGCTCGGGTGGGGGAGTCGTTGTCCGCTGTGCTGGGGTCCGTGCAGGTGTGGCTGGGTGAGGAGCGGTTGGCTGCTTCTCGTCTGGTGGTGGTCACTTGTGGTGCGGTCGCCACTGAGGCAGATGAGGACGTTGCGGGTCTGGTGCAGGCTCCGGTGTGGGGGCTGTTGCGGTCGGTGCAGACTGAGAATCCCGGCCGGTTCCTCCTCCTGGACCACGACCTCGACCACGACCTGGAGTGCGGCAGTGAGATCAGCCCGGCTGCGGCGGACGCGGCGGTGCGGGTGTTGGTCGTGGGTGAGGAGCCGCAGTTGGCGGTCCGGGGCGGGATCATCCTGGTTCCGCGCTTGTCTCGCGTGACGAAGTCCGCGCCCTCCCAAGCGTCTGCGCCGTTGGTCTCGGGTGGGACGGTGTTGGTGACGGGGGCGTCGGGTGTGTTGGCGGGTGTGGTGGCCCGGCATCTGGTGGCTGAGCATGGGGTGGAGCATCTGCTGCTGGCTAGCCGTAGGGGTCCGGATGCGCCGGGGATGGCGGAGCTGGTGGCCGATCTGGAGGCGGCCGGGGCGTCGGTCACGGTGGCCGCGTGTGATGTGGCTGATCGTGATGCGGTGCGTGAGTTGTTGGCTGGTGTTCCGGCGGAGGTGCCGCTCAGGGGTGTGGTGCATACCGCGGGGGTGGTGGATGACGGTGTGGTGGAGGGGCTGAGTGATGAGCGTGTTTGGCGGGTGTTGGCGCCGAAGGTGGATGCGGCGTGGCATTTGCATGAGCTGACTCGGGATATGGGCCTGGAGGCGTTCGTGCTGTACTCCTCCGTCGCGGCCACTCTGGGGGCTGGTGGGCAGGGGAGTTACGCGGCGGCCAACGCCTTCCTCGATGCCCTGGCCCAGCACCGCCACGCCCACGGCCTGCCCGCACTCTCCCTCGCCTGGGGCCTGTGGGCACAGGCCAGCGGGATGACCCAGAACCTCAGCACTGCTGATGCGGTCCGTGCGCATCGCTCGGGAATCGTTCCGATGGCTACTGAAGATGCCTTGGCGCTGTTTGATCGGTCGATGCAGGTGGACCGCGCCGCGGTGCTGCCGGTGCGGATGGACCTGAAGGCGTTGGGGGATCGGCCGGTGCCGGTACCGCCGGTGCTGCGTCAATTGGTGCGCAGGCCGGTCCGTAAGGCGGCGGCTGGGCACGGTGGTGGCTCGGGCGCTGAGTGGCGCGAGCGGATCGCCATGGCTGTTCCCGAAGAGCGGGAGCAACTGCTGCTCGACCTGGTCCGTACTCACCTTGCCACCGTGTTGGGACGAACCGACCCCCACGGCATCGACGCAGAGGGCGGGCTCCTCGAAATGGGCCTGGATTCCCTCACCGCGGTGGAACTACGCAATCACCTCGGCACGGCAACAGGTCTTCGACTGCCTACTACCGTGGTATTCGATCACCCGACTCCCATAGCTCTGGCGAAGTATCTGGCTTCACGCCTGGGCGACAGCGTCTCGAAAACGGAACGGAACAGCGCACACGGCGTGCTGGCGGAAATCGAGAAGCTCCACGCGATGCTCGGCACCGTTTCCCTCGCCGATGAGGAACATTCCCTGGCGGCTGGTCGATTGACGGATGTCTTGACTCAGTTCAAGAAGCGCGGCACGGGTGACGTCGCTGACGCCGAGAGCATCGAAACAGCGACTGATGAGGAGCTGTTTGAACTCCTCGACGGCGACCTGTAACCCGCATAGCTCCTCTGAACCCTTGATCCACATCTTTTAGGAAGGCATTTCGTCGATGGCGGACGCGGCGCAGCTACGTACGTACCTCAAGCGAGCCACTGTTGATCTGCGTGAGGCTCGGGCGCGCCTGCGCGAGGTTGAGGAGCGCGCGCGGGAGCCGATTGCGATTGTGGGGGTGGGGTGTCGG
>NZ_LAKD02000229.1 GCF_000968685.2 Streptomyces antioxidans | reverse complement strand
TGTGGTTCTGGGTTCGGATGTGGGGGAGTTGACCGCTGGGCTTGAGGGCTTGGTGCGGGGTGAGGTTGCTGCTGGTGTTGGTGGTGGTGTGGTGGGTCGTGTGTGGTCGGGTGTGGGTCGGGTGGTGTTTGTGTTTCCTGGTCAGGGTGCGCAGTGGGTGGGTATGGGTGCGCGGTTGTTGGATGAGTCGGTGGTGTTTGCTGAGGGGGTTGCTGAGTGTGATCGGGTGTTGTCGGGGTTGGTGGGTTGGTCTGTGCGGGGGGTGTTGCGGCAGGAGGTGGGGGCTCCGTCGTTGGATCGGGTGGATGTGGTGCAGCCGGTGTCGTTTGTGGTGATGGTGGCTTTGGCTGGGGTGTGGCGGTCGTTTGGTGTGGAGCCTGCGGCGGTGGTGGGTCATTCTCAGGGTGAGGTGGCGGCTGCTTATGTGGCGGGTTTGTTGTCGTTGGAGGATGCGTGCAGGGTGGTGGTGTTGCGGTCGCGGTTGATTGGTGAGCGGTTGGCGGGGCAGGGCGGGATGTTGTCGGTGGCTGTGGCTGAGCGGGTGGCTGTGGGTCGGATTGAGTCTGGTGTGTGGGGTGGGGTGGAGGTGGCTGCGGTTAATGGTCCTGGTTCGGTGGTGGTGGCTGGGTCTGGGCAGGCGGTGGAGCGGGTGCGGTCTGTGTGTGAGGAGGAGGGGGTGCGGGCGCGCCGGATTCCGGTGGATTACGCCTCCCATACTGCGCAGGTTGAACAGATCCGTGCCGAGCTGGCGGAGG
>NZ_LAKD02000228.1 GCF_000968685.2 Streptomyces antioxidans | reverse complement strand
CAGCACCGCCGCCCCCGACCGCACCACACCCGGATGCACCACACCCCCCGCCAACGCCTCCACACCCGCCAACAGCTCCGCGCGATCACCGCCCACCACCACCGCCCGACACTCAAACACCGACCGCGTCGCCACCAACGACCACCCCACATCAACCGGCAACAGCCCGGACACACCCCCCACCCGCTCAGCCAGAGCGGCAGCCTGCCCCCGCAACGCCTCCACACTCCGCGCCGAAAGCACCCACGAGACGGTGCCCACGTCGGAGGAGACCGGCTGCGCCTCCGGCCCGTCGTCCACAGGGGCCTGCTCGATGATCACATGGGCGTTGGTGCCGGAGGCGCCGAACGAGGACACCCCGGCCCTGCGCAGCCGCTCACCGCCAGGCCACTCCACCGGCTCGGT
>NZ_LAKD02000227.1 GCF_000968685.2 Streptomyces antioxidans | reverse complement strand
ATCACACCGTGGGGCGAGGGGCGGATCTCCATCGCGGCGGTCAATGGGCCGTCGTCGGTGGTGGTTTCGGGTGAGCCGACCGCGCTGGAGGAGTTGCTGGCGTCGTGTGAGGCCGATGAGGTGCGGGCGCGTCGGGTGCCGGTGGACTACGCCTCGCACTCGGCTCAGGTGGAACTCCTCCGCGAGGAGCTGCTGGAGTTGCTGGCCCCCGTTGAGCCCAAGACGGCCGAAGTCCCCTTCCTGTCGACGGTGACGGGGGAGTGGGTCGAGGGTCCGGAGCTGGACGCGGAGTACTGGTTCACCAATCTGCGGCGCACGGTTGAGCTGGAGGGCGCCGTTCGCCGACTGCTCGATGAGGGCTTCGGTGCGTTCATCGAGTCCAGTGCCCACCCCGTCCTGGCCATGGGGGTGCAGGAGACGGCTGAGGATGCGGGCCGTGAGGCCGCCGCGATCGGGTCGCTGCGCCGTGACGAGGGCGGCCTTGACCGCTTCTGGGCCTCCGTCGGCGAGGCGTGGACGCGTGGCGTGGCCGTGGACTGGGCCGGGGTGTTCGAGGGGACGGGCGCGGCCCGCGTCGAGCTGCCCACGTACGCCTTCCAGCACCAG
>NZ_LAKD02000226.1 GCF_000968685.2 Streptomyces antioxidans | reverse complement strand
GCCCCAAGTTCGCTGTGAAGATGCGAATCCCGGCGGCCCTGCAGCCGAATTCCCTGTGGACCAGTCTGACCGGCGGGGGCGGTCTGATGGCTGACAGGGAGCGGGCGGACGCCGCCCATACTCGGCCGAGTGGCTCCATTGAACGGGTGATCACGCTCCGCGGGGTAACAGCGACCATGGCGGCAGTGGTCGGGCTCACGTTCTTGTTCGGGTTCGGGAATGTGTGGACGTTGGCGCTGCGGTTGGGAGTACCGCCATGGGTAGCGCCTCTGGTGGCTTCGGCAGTTGATCTGTCCGTGCTGGGGTTGCTGCTGGGCACCCGGTACCTTGCTCTGCACGGCGCGCGTCCGGAGCAGCTCCGCCCGGCGCGCCGCCTACTGGTTATCTCCAGTGTGATGACTCTGGCGCTGAACGTGACGGATCCGCTACTCACCGGTCAGTCGGGGAAAGCTGCTTTTGATGCGGTGGGACCGTCGCTTCTGATCGGTTGGGCAGAGGTCGGTCCGGGCCTGCTTCAAGCGATCAGCGGCGTCGGGGCAGAGGATTCGGTGACTCCGGGACCAGATGCTGCCGCGGAGCGCCCTGTGATTCATACGGCCGTCGGGACGGAGAAAGCGGATGCCGATGCCGAGGACACATGTTCCCCACTTTTGGAAGATCTTGATCAACATAATGACCCCGAATCTGACGAGGACGATCTCCTGGAGCGCGCGCGGCGCGAGGACGCTCGGCATTGGAAAGCGCATCGGCGTCCGATTTCGGCAGAGACGTTGCGGAAGCGCCTTCATGTGGGAGCGGCAAGATCCCGGATGCTGGTGGCCATGGTACGTGCGGACGACTGCGACCGCATGAAGACTGAGGGGACGCCTCGCGACGCGCCAGGGTGATCGACCAGTCATAGCGGCGTCGCTGGTGCGGGCGGGAAGATTTCGCGTGATGGATGGGCCGGACGGTGAGCGTGACTCTCAATGCATGCATGCCAAGCGCACCCACATGAGGTAACAGGAGAGACGGAACCCGGTGTACAGGCCGACTCGTCCGCCACCAGGTCTCTGACCTGGTCTTGTGCCCTGTTCAGGGCACTCGGTAGAAAACTGCCGCACTTCCCTCTGCTACCTGGGAGTTCCCGGGACTTCCCACGCGAGTGTGCACTGGTTGTGGTCACGTCCGCTGGAGTGGTGCATCGACGGCCACTCGGTGATCCGTTATTGAGGCTATGCAGTGGGTTCGGTAGGCAGGCCAGGTTCGACGTGATGCGCGCCCTGGCGCTTGCGATGCTCGGTCGTCCCGAAGAACGACCTCCACGCGGGAGTCGACAGCGGCCCACATGGCGGTAGCGGTGTTGCGATCCTCCAGAGCTGATGAGGACCCGTCGACCTGGGCGAGGTGTCATCGGCCGTACTCACGTTGCGAGCCCTCCAGGGCTGATGAGGACCCCAGCCCGGTCCGGGCTCAGGCGGTGCGGTCTCCCGTTGCGAGCCCTCCAGGGCTGATGAGGACC
>NZ_LAKD02000225.1 GCF_000968685.2 Streptomyces antioxidans | reverse complement strand
CCACCCGCTGCGCACCCTGACCGGTGAACACCACCACCAGCGAGCCCGCGGCCACGCGATCGGACACCACGGTCCGGGGCGACTCGCCCGCTGCGACGGCTCGCAACGACCCAATCAACTCCTCGTGATCCGCGCCCACGACGACCGCCCGTTCGGGCAGCTGCGCCCTCGTCGTCGCCAAGGAGAACCCGACGTCCACCGGGGACACCTCGGGCCGCTGGGCCAGGAAGTCGGCGAGCCTCGCGGCCTGAGCCCGCAGGCCACGCCCCTCCGCCGCGGAGACCGGCAACGCCACCGGCGTGCCGTCCGCGGTCGCGGTGGCCCGCCTGACGGGCGCCGGATCCGCCTCCTCCAGGATCACGTGTGCGTTGGTTCCGCTCACCCCGAAGGCCGAGATCCCGGCCCGGCGGGGGGAGCCGTCGCTCTGCCAGTGCCTCGGCTCGGTGAGCAGTTCGACACTGCCCGCCGACCAGTCCACGTGCGACGACGGCGCGTCGACGTGCAGGGTCCTCGGCAGGGCGCCGTTCCGCAGCGCCAGCACCATCTTGATCACCCCGGCCGCACCCGCCGCCGCCTGGGTGTGTCCGATGTTGGATTTCACCGAGCCCAGCAAGAGCGGGGTGTCCCGGTCCTGCCCGTAGGTGGCCAGCAGGGCATGCGCCTCGATCGGGTCGCCGAGCTTTGTCCCTGTGCCGTGTGCTTCCACGACGTCCACGTCGGACGGTGCCAGAGCGGCGGCGGCGAGCGCCTGGCGGATCACCCGCTCCTGGGAGGGGCCATTGGGTGCGGTCAGCCCATTGGACGCGCCGTCCGAGTTCACCGCGGACCCGCGGACCACGGCCAGCACGTCATGTCCGTTGCGCCGCGCGTCGGAGAGCCGTTCCAGTACCAGGATTCCCACGCCCTCGCCCCAGCCGGTGCCGTCGGCCGACTCGGCGAATGCCTTGCACCGGCCGTCGGCGGCCAGTCCCCGCTGC
>NZ_LAKD02000224.1 GCF_000968685.2 Streptomyces antioxidans | reverse complement strand
GCGGCAACCGCACCACAAGTGACCACCACCAGACGAGAAGCAGCCAACCGCTCCTCACCCAGCCACACCTGCACGGACCCCAGCACAGCGGACAACGACTCCCCCACCCGAGCAGCCACGTCCTCACCACCGCTCGTCGGACAGAACAACACCACCGTCTCCGGCACCGCCTCGCCCTCATCCAACGCGCCAATCAACGCAGACACATCCGCGTACCGGACACACGATCCGCCCGCGCGAACCACCGCCTCACCCAGCCCAACATCCGGCCCCACAACCGCCCACGAACCCCCGGCAACAACCGAAGCCGACACGGCCACCGGCTGCCAATCCAACTGGAACAGCGAGTCATAACGACTGGCCCGGGCCGCCTGCAACTGCTCAGCCGAGATGGGCCGCAAA
>NZ_LAKD02000223.1 GCF_000968685.2 Streptomyces antioxidans | reverse complement strand
ACAACACACCACCAACCACAGCCGCCGCAATCTCACCCTGGCTATGACCCACCACCGCCACAGGACGTACGCCATGGTCTGCCCACACCGCCGCCAACGACACCATCACCGCCCACAACACCGGCTGCACCACATCCACCCGCCCCACATCCACCACACCGCCCGCACCCCGCAACACATCCGACAACGACCAATCCACAAACGGCCCCAACGCCCGCTCACACTCCGCCACCCGACCCGCGAAGGCAGGCGACACCTCCAGCAGCTCCGCACCCATCCCCACCCACTGCGAACCCTGACCAGGAAAGACCAACACCGGCCCCACCTCCCCCGTCAGCACCGCCGCACCCGACCGCACCACACCCGGACGCGCCACACCCCCCGCCAACGCCTCCACACCCGCCAACAGCTCCGCACGATCAGCGCCCACCACCACCGCCCGACACTCAAACACCGACCGCGCCGCCACCAACGACCACCCCACATCCACCGGCAACAGCCCGGACACACCACCCACCCGCTCAGCCAGAGCGGCAGCCTGCCCCCGCAACGCCTCCACACTCCGCGCCGAAAGCACCCACGGCACCACCCCACCCACCTCGGATGACGCCGCCCGCATATCCTCCTCGGGAGCCTGCTCCACGATCACATGCGCATTCGTGCCACTGATCCCAAAGGACGACACACCGGCCCTGCGCGGGGGCTCACCGTTCGACCACTCCACCGACTCGGTCAACAGCCGTACACCGCCGCCGTCCCACTCCACATGGGGTGTCAGCTCATCCGCGTGGAGAGTGGCCGGGAGTACGCCGTGCCGCAGGGCCATCACCATCTTGATGACACCGGCCACGCCCGCCGCACCCTGCGTATGGCCGATGTTGGACTTCAGCGAGCCGAGCCACAGCGGCCGGTCCTCCGGCCGGTCCCGGCCATACGTGGCGATCAGCGCGTCGGCCTCGATCGGATCGCCCAGCTTGGTGCCCGTGCCATGCGCCTCCACCGCGTCCACCTCGGACGGGGCCAGCCGGGCACTGGCGAGGGCCTGGCGGATCACCCGCTGCTGGGAGGGACCGTTCGGCGCGGTGAAGCCGTTGCTGGCGCCGTCCTGGTTGACCGCCGAACCACGGATCACCGCCAGCACCCGATGACCGTTGCGCCGTGCGTCGGACAGCCGCTCCAGCAGTACGAGACCGACGCCTTCGCCCCATCCCGTTCCGTCGGCGTTCGCCGAGAACGCCTTGCACCGCCCGTCCGGGGACAGCCCCCGCTGCCGGGAGAAGCCGGTGAACACCTCGGGGGTGCTCATCACCGTCACCCCACCGGCCAGGGCCAGGGCGCACTCCTCCTGCCGTAGCGCCTGGCAGGCCAGATGGATCGCGACCAGCGACGACGAACACGCCGTCTCCACCGTGACGGCCGGTCCCTCCAGGCCGAGGGTGTAGGACACCCGGCCCGAGAGCAGGCTGGGGGCGTTGCCCGCGTATCCCTCGGATCCCTTCCGCGGAAGGTCGCCCGATGTGGTGCCGCCGGTGGTGGCCGTACCGGCGTAGACGCCCGTCCGGGAGCCCTTGAGGGACACCGGGTCGATGCCCGCCCGTTCGCATGCCTCCCAGGCGGTTTCCAGCAATAGTCGCTGCTGGGGACTGGTGGCTAGCGCCTCGCGCGGGCTGATGCCGAAGAACCGCGGGTCGAAGCGGTCGGCGTCGTCGAGGAATCCGCCCCTGCGGACATAGGTGGTGCCGGGGTGGTCAGGGTCCGGGTGATAGAGGCTGTCGAGGTCCCAGCCGCGGTCGGTGGGGAAGTCCCCGATGGCGTCCACGCCGCCCGCGACCAGCCGCCACAGGTCCTCCGGTGTGTTCACCCCGCCCGGGAACCGGCAGGCGGCGCTCACGACCGCGATCGGCTCCTGGTATCGCTCCTCCACCTCACGCAAACGCAGCCGCGTATCGTGCAGATCCGCGGAAACGCGTTTGAGGTACTCGACCAACTTCTCTTCATTCACGTTCACCATGAGGTTTCACCCGGCCCTCAGCGGTCGTCGCGCCCGGCACATTCAGGACACGCCCAGTTCGTTGTCGATGAAGTCGAGGACCTGGGCCGCGGACGCGGACTCCAGCCTCTCGGCGGCGGTCGTCTCTTCCTCCGCCGACTTTCGTGTGGCTTTCCACTTCGCCAGCAGGCTTTCGAGCCGTGCGGTGACCGCTCCCGAGTCGTCGTCCGCCATCTCGAGGCCGATCAGGGTGGCTTCGAGCCTGGCCAGCTCGTTGAGCACCGGATCGGCGCCGCCCCGGCCCGGTGTGGAGCCGACCGCCGGGGCGATGCGTTCCAGGAGGTACGCGGCCAGTATGTCGGCGTCGGGATGGTCGAAGACGAGGGCGGCGGGCAGGCGCAGCCCGGTGGCGGCGGCGAGCCGGTTGCGCAGTTCGACGGCGGTCAGCGAGTCGAAGCCCAGCTCCTTGAAGTTGGTGTCCGCCTGCACCGCGTCGGCGTCGGCGTGTCCGAGAACGGTGGCCACATGGCCACGGACCAGCTGGAGGACCTCGCGGTGCTGTTCGGCGGCGGACAGGCCCGCCAGCCGGGCGGCCCAGTCGCCGCCCGGCCGTGCGTCGGCAGCCGCCGCCGTACGCCGCGCCGCCGTGCCGCTGGCGCCGGATGCTGATGCTGATGCGGCGAGGGCGCGGAGGGTGGCGGGGAGGCTGTCGACGGGCTGGGCGGCGAGAACACGGGGGTTCAGGTCCGCCGCGATCAGCTGGTGGCCGCCGTGCTCGGCCGCCGCGTCGAGCAGCCGGAGAGCGTGGTCCGCGGCCATCGGCCTGACGCCCGAGCGGGACATCCGGGCCAGGTCCGCGTCGGCGAGGCCACCGGTCATCTCGCTGGCCTCGGCCCACAGGCCCCACGCCACCGAAGCGGCCGGGAGGCCCATGGCCCGGCGGTGGGCGGCCAGGGCGTCGCAGTAGGCGTTGGCCGCAGCGTAGTTGGCCTGCCCCGGGCTGCCCATGACCCCGGCGGCCGAAGAGAACAACACGAACGCGCCCAGGCGCAGATGTGCCGTCGCGGTGTGCAGATGCGCGGCGGCGGTGGCCTTCGCCGCCCAGACCCGCGCCAGCCGCTCGGGAGTCTGCGCGGTGACGACCGCGTCGTCCAGCACACCCGCTGCATGGATGACCGCGGTCAGCGGATGCGCGGACTCGACCCCCGCCACCAGGTCTGCCACGGCCGACGCGTCGGTGACATCGGCCGCGACGATGCGTACGCGCGCGCCCAGGGCGGTCAGCCGGGTGGCGAGGTCCTGGGCGCCCGGCGCCTCCGGGCCCCGGCGGCTCACCAGCAGCAGATGCCCGATCCGCCAGACACGTACGAGGTGTTCGGCGACCAGCGCGCCCAGCGTGCCGGTGCCACCGGTGATGAGAACCGTGCCGTCCGGGTCCACCGGGGCGGGAACGTCCAGGACCAGCTTGCCGGTGTGCTTTGCCTGGCCGAGATGACGCAGCGCCTCCCGCACCCGACCCAACGACCACCTCCGCACCGGCAACGGAGACAGGGCTGGGGTGACTCCGGTGGCTGAGGCGGCTGAGGTCGCGCCGGTGGCTGCGGCGGCCGCGGCGGCCCCGGTACCTCCGGCAGCCTCGATGGCACCGGTGATCCCGGCGGCTCCAGCGGCGTCGATGGCTGCGGTGGCTCCGCTGGCCGCAGTGAACTCGGCGGCTCCGCCAGCTCCGGCGACCTCGGCGCCACCCGCAGCTCCCGCGGCCTCGACGGCACCGGTGATCTCCGCGGCTTCCGGGGGGTCGGCGGGCTCGGCCGCCGCCGGGGTGAAGAGCTCGCACAGTTCGCCGAGCATCCGGCCGATGTGTTCGGGTCCGGCGTCGGTGATCAGGTCGTAGATCTGGTACGTCACCCCGGGGTGCTCCGCCGCTACGCGCTCGGGGTCGCGGAGGTCGGTCTTGCCCATCTCCATCAGCCGTCCCCCCTCGCCCAGCAACCGCAGGGACGCGTCCACGAAGGGTCCGGTGAGGCTGTTGAGCACCACATCGACGCCACGGCCGCCGGTGGCCTCCTGGAACATCTCCTCGAAGTCCAGCTCGCGCGACGAGGCCCGATGCGCCGCATCGATTCCCATCTCCTCCAGCACACCGTGCTTGCCGGGACTCGCCGTCGCGTACACCTCCGCCCCCAGATGGCGGGCGATCCGCACCGCCGCCATGCCCACACCTCCGGTCGCGGCATGAATCAGGACCGACTCCCCGGCCCGGACTCCGGCCAGCTCCACCAGCCCGTACCAGGCGGTCAGGTACGCCACCGGCGCCGAGGCCGCCTGCGGATAGGTCCACCCGGCGGGGATGGGGGCCACCATGCGGGCGTCGGTCACCGCCGTCGGGCCGAACGCGCGGTCGAAGACCCCCATGACCCGGTCGCCCACGGCGAGCCCGATCACCTCGGGGCCGATGGCCACCACCGCACCGGCACCCTCGCCACCGAGCCCGGTCTGACCCGGAACCATGCCCGAACTGATCAGCGCATCGCGGAAGTTGAGACCGGCCGCGTGCACCGCCACCCGTACCTGACGCGGTCCGAGGGGGGCCAGCACCTCCGGGCACGGCACCGGCTTCACGTTCTCCACCGTGGCCGCGCCGGTCAGTTCCAGCCGCCATGCGGGCTGACCCACCAGTGCGGCCACACCGCCGCTGCTCACACCACCGGCGCGCATCAGCCGGGGCACCCGAAGCCGCCCCGCCCGCAGTGCGATCTGAGGCTCGTCCAGGTGCGCCGCCCACGCCACCGCGCTGCGCACGTCCTCCGCAAGCGGCTCGGCGTCTGGGTCGAGATCGACCAGAAGGAACCGTCCCGGGTTCTCCGCCTGCGCACTGCGCACCAGCCCGCACACGGCGGCCCCGGCCATGTCCACGCCGCCGTCTCCGGCGCCCTCCGCCTCGGAAGCGTCGATGGCCACCGCTCCCCGCGTGACCACCACCAACTGGGCGTCGGCCAGCCGGGGTTCGGCCAGCCAGCCCCGCACCAGTTCCAACACCCGCTCCAAGGCCGCCAGCCCTGCAGCCGCCAGGTCCGTTTCCCCATGCCTCTCGGACGGACCACTGAGGCAGGACACATACGCGATGGCCACCGAGGGGGCGGGGTCGCCACCGTCGAGGGCGGACACCAAGGCCTCCAGACGCGGATGGCGTACCGCGCCCGGCATGACCGGCACGGCCGACCCGCGATCCCGCGCGTCCAGTACCACCCAACCGCCGCCGTCCACCGGATCCGGCTCCTGGTCTCCTTCCCCGTCGGCGTCCTGTGCCGGAATGGGCAGGGACGTCCACTCCAGCGTGAACAGCCCGTCCACCTGCGGCCCTCCGGAAGCCCGCAACGGGTCGACGGCGGCCGGTCGCATCACCAGCGAGTCGACGGTCAGCACGGGAACGCCCACGGCATCGGCCACCTCGACACGCAGCCCGCGCCCGCGCTCGCCCTCGCCCTCGCCCTCGCCCTCGCCCTCGCCCTCGGCACCGTCCGCCTCCTCCTGCCGCTGGGGCGAGAGCCGCACCCGTACGGTCGTGGCGCCGCCCGCCCACAGGGACACGCCGTTCCAGGCGAACGGCAGCCATACCCGGCCGTCGTCGTGGTCCTCCTCGGGCCGGTCCAGGAGAAACGCCGGATGCAGCGCGGCATCCAGCAGCGCCGGGTGGATTCCGAACCCCTCCGGGTCTCCGGCGGCATCGGGCAACGCCACTTCGGCGAGCACATCGGCGCCGTCCCGCCATACGGCCCGCAGCCCACGGAACGACGGTCCGTACGCATACCCGGACGCCTCGGCGCGCTCGTAGAACCCGTCCAGCCGTACGGGCTCCGCGCCCGCCGGGGGCCACGCCCGACCCGGCTCGTCCACCAGCCCCTGCGCGGGGCTCCGCGGGGACAGTGGCCCCAGCGTGCCCTCAGCGTGGCATACCCAGCCCGGGTCGGCGCCGGGCTCGACATCGCGGTCAGGGCGGGAGTACACCCGCACATCGCGCCGCCCGTCCTCATTGGCCGCACCAGCCACCACCTGGACACGCAGCCCACCGGACGCGGGGAGGACGAGCGGGATCTGGAGCGCCAGCTCTTCCACACCGCCGCAGCCCGCCTCATCGGCGGCCCGCAGCGCCCACTCCACCAGCGCCGCCCCCGGCGCCAGCACGACGCCCGCCATCACATGCTCGGCCAGCCAGCCGCCGACGCCCCCCGTGCCTCTGGCCGAGATCCGGCCGGTCAGCACCAGCCCGCCATCGGCGAGCCCGACGGCCGCAGGCAGATGGGCGTGCTCAACCCGCTGCAGCCCGGCGGCCCCCACGTCCCCGACACCACCGCCCGCCGCCAGCCAGTAGCGCTCGCGCTGGAAGGCGTACGTCGGCAGATCCACCATCCGGGGCGCCGGATCGGCCGGGAACCAGCTGGCCCAGTCGATATCCGTGCCATGGGTGTGCAGCTGGGCGAGGGCGTGGCCAAGTGCGTGGGCATCGGGCCGTTTACGACTCAGGGTGGCGACCACCAGCGGGCTCGGCCGCCCGTCCCGGGCTCCGCCCTCGCCCTCGCCGGTGTCGGCCGTCGTCTCGTCGTCGGTGAGGTGCTGAAGGGTGTGGTGGGTGGCGGTGGCCAGGATGGGGTCGGGGCCGAGTTCGAGGAAGACGCCGGTTTCGGGTGCAATGTGGGTGATGGCGGGGTGGAAGTGGACGGGCTGGCGGATGTGTTGCGCCCAGTAGCGGGGTGTGGTGATTTCCTCGTCGGCTGGTTGGCCGGTGAGGTTGCTGAGGATCGGAAGGGTGGGTGGGTGGAAGGTCAGGCCATCGATGGCCTGCGCGAAGGGTTCCAGGATGGGGTCCATCAGTGGGGAGTGGAAGGCATGGCTGACGGTCAGCGTGCGGGTCTTGCGGCCCTTCGCCGCCCAGGTGGCGCTGATGTCGGTGACGATGTCGATGGGTCCGGAGATGACGGTGTTGGTGGGGGTGTTGAGGGCGGCGATGCTCACTTGGTTGTCGTGTGCGGCGAGGTCGTCGGTGAGTTCGTCGGGGGTGGCGGCGATGGTGGCCATGCCTCCGCCGTCGGGGAGTCTTCCCATGAGGGTGGCGCGGGTGGCGACGAGGTGGCAGGCGTCGGGGAGGTTGAAGACTCCGGCGATGTGGGCGGCGGCGATTTCGCCGATGGAGTGGCCGATGACGGCGCCGGGGCGTACGCCGAGCGAGTCGAGGAGTCGTGCCAGGGCGATGTGTAGGGCGAACAGTCCGGCTTGGGCGTAGGTGGTGTGGTCCAGCAGTCCCTGCCATTCGGCCACACCGTGGAAGAACACGTCGCGGAGGGGATGGTCCAGATGGGGATCGAGCAGTTCGCAGACCTCGTCGAACGCCGTGGCGAACACCGGGAACCTGTCGTACAGCCCGGCCCCCATTCCCTGGCGCTGGCTGCCCTGACCGCTGAAGAGCCACACCATCTTGCCCGCCGCAGCTCCACTGCCGGGGAGCACCACGCCCGGATGGGGTTCGCCGGTGGCCAGCGTCTCCACGGCGGCCAGCAGCTCGGCGCGGTCATCGCCCAACGCCACCGCCCGGTGCTCGAACAGCGATCGGGTGGCCGCCAGCGACCAGCCCACATCGGCCGCCGACATCTCCGGGTGCCCGGCCACCCGTTCGGCCAGCGCCGCGGCCTGGCCACGCAGTGCCTCCGCGCTCCGCGCGGACAGCGTCCATGGGACGGGCCACAGGTGGTCTGGAGAGGCCGCGGGCTCGGTCGTCTCACGCTCGACCGGCTCGGGGGACTGCTCAAGAAGGAGATGGGCATTGGTGCCGGAGGCGCCGAACGAGGACACCCCGGCCCTGCGCGGCCGCTCACCGCCAGGCCACTCCACCGGCTCGGT
>NZ_LAKD02000222.1 GCF_000968685.2 Streptomyces antioxidans | reverse complement strand
ACTGCGACCCCTGCCCCGGAAACACGAACACCGGCTTCCCGGCGTGGCCCGCCACGCCCTGGGCCACGAGGCCACCGGGCTCGTCCCGGGCGAGCGACGTCAGCCCGGCGCGGAAGTCCTCGAGGCCGCCACCGACCACCACCGCGCGGTGGTCGAAGCGGGCGCGGGTGGTGGCCAGCGAGAAGCCCACATCGGCCGGGGACGGCTCCGGGCCCTCCGCGAGGCGCGCCAGCAGCCGCTCCGCCTGACCGCGGAGCCCCGACTCGGTCTTGGCCGACAGCACCCATGGCACCGTCGCACCGCCCACGGGTGCCTCGCCCCCGGCGGAGGTGTCCGCGGGCCCGGCGGCCTCGGTGCTCTCGGGGGCCTGCTCGATGATGGCGTGGGCGTTGGTGCCGCTGGCGCCGAAGGCGGACACCCCGGCGCGGCGGACCCGCCCGGTCTCCGGCCACGGCCGGGCCTCGGTGAGCAGTTCGACGGCGCCCGAGGACCAGTCCACGTTGGGCGACGGCTCCTGGATGTGCAGGGTGCTGGGCAGCACACCGTGGCGGATCGCCTGCACCATCTTGATCACACCGCCGACCCCGGCGGCGGCGGCCGTGTGGCCGATGTTGGACTTCAGCGAGCCCAGCCACAGCGGCCGGTCGGCCGGGCGGTTCCTGCCGTACGTGGCGAGCAGGGCGTTGGCCTCGATGGGGTCGCCCAGTGACGTTCCCGTGCCGTGGGCTTCGACCACGTCGACGTCGTTCCCGGACAGGGTGGCGCTGGCCAGCGCCTGGCGGATCACCCGCTGCTGGGCACGGCCGTTGGGCGCGGTGAGGCCGTTGCTCGCGCCGTCCTGGTTGATGGCGGAGCCTCGTACGACGGCCAGCACTCGGTGGCCGTTGCGCCGGGCGTCCGAGAGCCGTTCCAGCAGCAGCACCCCGACGCCCTCGCCCCAGGCGGTGCCGTCGGCCGTCGAGGAGAACGCCTGGCAGCGGGAGGAGGTGGACAGCGCCCGCTGGCGGCTGAACTCGATGAAGCCGCTCGGCGTGGACATCACGGTGGTGCCGCCGGTGAGCGCCATCGAGCAGTCGCCCTGACGCAGCGCCTGGCACGCCATGTGCAGCGCCACCAGCGAGGAGGAGCACATGGTGTCGACCGTGACGGCCGGGCCCTCCAGGCCCAGGGTGTAGGCGACCCGGCCGGAGAGGATGGCGCCCGAGGCGCCCATGGACATCTGGCCCTCTAGCCCCTCGGGGAGTTCGGTCAGATCGCGGGCGTAGTCGAAGTCGGTGGCGCCCATGAAGATGCCGGTGTCGCTGCCGCGCAGGGTGCCCGGGTCGATTCCGGCACGCTCGAAGGTCTCCCAGACCACTTCGAGCAGCAGCCGCTGCTGCGGGTCCATGGTAAGGGCCTCGCGCGGCGAGATGCCGAAGAACACCGGGTCGAACTGGTCGGCGTCCTGGAGGAATCCGCCCTGGCGGGCGTAGGTGCGGCCCTCGCGGTCGGGGTCCGGGTCGAAGAGGTTCGGCAGGTCCCAGCCCCGGTCGGCCGGGAAGTCGGCCATGCCGTCCCGGCCTTCGGCCACGGCCTGCCACAGGTCCTCGGGGGAGCGGATATCGCCCGCGTAGCGGCAGTTCATCGCCACGATGGCGATGGGCTCGGGGACCTGCAGCTCCTGGATCCGGCGGTGTGCGGCGCGGAGATGGCCGGTGGCCCGCTTGAGGTAGTCGCGCAGCTTCTTCTCGTTGTCCATGGTCGTCAGCTCCTCAAGAGGGCCGGAACGTCGGTGGCGGCCGGGGCGGTGGCGCGGTGGTTCATGGGGCCGTCAGATCCCGGCCCAGCAGCTCGAACATCCCGTCCAGCAGCTCGAACATCTCGTCGTCGGTGGCCGATTCGATGTCTTCAAGCTCCAGGGCGGCGAGGGTGGACTGGACGCGGTCGAGCTCCGCGAGCGCCGCGTTGTCCACGGGCTCCTCTCCCGATGGCAGGAGTTCGTCCCGCAGCAGCACGGCGAGGTCGTCGGCGGTCGGGTAGTCGAAGACGAGGGTGACGGGCAGTCGAAGGCCGGTCGCGGCGTTCAGCCGGTTGCGCAGATCGACCGCGGTGAGCGAGTCGAAGCCCAGCTCCTTGAAGGCCCGTCCGGTCTCGACCGCGCCCGCCTCGGCGTAGCCGAGGGCGGCTGCCGCCTGCTCGCTGACCAGCTCCACGAGGGCGGTGTGGCGGTCGGCCGGGCCGAGCCCCGCGAGCCGGGTGCGCAGCGCGGCGGCGCCACCGGTCTCCTCCCGCTCGGCCCCGGCCGGGTCCTGCCCGGTGGCGCCCGCCTCGGGGAGGTCGGCGAGCAGGGGCAGTGGCCGGGTGGCGGAGAGGGCGGGGGCGAAACGGCCCCAGTCGATATCGGCCGCCACGAGGAAACCGTCGCCCTGTGCGACCGTCTGCCGCAGCAGTTCCAGCGCCCGTGCGCCGTCGATGGGCGGTGCGCCACGGCGACGCAGCTGGTCCGCCACCTCGCCGTCGATCATTCCGCCGCCCGCCCAGGCGCTCCAGGCCACCGAGGTGGCGGGCAGGCCGTCCGCGCGGCGCAGCTGGGCGAGCGCGTCGAGATACGCGCTGGCCGCCGCGTAGTTGCCCTGTCCTGCGGCGCCCACGGTACCGGCGATCGAGGAGATCAGGACGAACGCATCGAGGTCCAGGCGCAGCTCCCGGGTCAGCTCGTGCAGATGGCGCGCGCCCGCCACCTTGGGGCGCAGCACGGCCTCGATCCGCTCGGGGGTGAGCGCGTCCACGGTGGCGTCGTCCAGGGCGCCCGCGGTGTGCACCACGGCGGTGAGCGGGTGGTCCGCGCCGTCCTGTGTGATCTGGTGCAGCAGACGCGCCAGCGCCTCGCGGTCGGCCACATCACACGCGGCGACGGTCACCCGGGCGCCGCGCCCGGCAAGTTCGGCCTCCAGCTCGGCCGCGCCCGGGGCCCGGGGGCCGCGGCGGCTGACCAGCACCACGTGTTCGGCGCCCTCATCGGCCAGCCCGCGGGCGATCTGGGCGCCGACGCCACCGGTGCCGCCGGTGATCAGGACGGTGCCGCGGGGCTGCCAGCGCTCACCGGAGCGGGTGGTCCCGGCCCGCCGCAGCCGCCGGGCGAGGACGCCCGAGGCGCGGATGGCCAGCTGATCCTCGCCGTCCTGACCGGTCAGAACGCGGGCGAGCGCCCGGAGGGCACCCTCGTCCAGGGTCTCGGGCAGGTCGACCAGCCCGCCCCAGCGCTGTGGATGCTCCAGGGCGACCGCGCCGCCCAGGCCCCAGACGAGGGCTTGCGCGGGGGCTTCGGGGCGGTCGGCGCGGCTGGCGGAGACGGCGCCGCGGGTGACACACCACAGGGGCGCCTCGACGCCCGCCTCGCCCAGTGCCCGCACCAGGTCGAGGGTGGTGGCGAGCCCGGTGGGCACGTCGGGGTGTTCCGGATGCGGTGCCTCGTCGAGGCCGAGCAGTGACACCACGCCACCGGGCGCCCCGGTGTCCCCAAGGGCCTCGTTGATACGGGCGGCGAGCCGAGTGCGGTCGGTGTCGTCGGCGCCGATGCGTACGGGGGCGACCTCGACGCCGAGCGCGGTGAGCCCGTCGGTGATGGCCTGGGCGGCAGCGGAGCCGGCGCGCCCGGAGTCGGCGGCCCGGGCGTCGGCACCCTCGGTGGGCACCGCTACCAGCAGGCGGGCGGGGAGCGTGAGGGGCCTTTGGCCGTCGAGGGGTTGCCAGCCGATGCGGTAGCGCCAGGTGTCCAGCGCGGCCTGGTCGCTCAGCCGGGAACGCCACGACGAGAGCAGCGGAAGCACCTCACTGAGCGGTGCGTCGGCAGCCGCGCCCAGCTTCGCCGTCAGCGCATTCAGGTCGGCCTTCTCGACCGCGGTCCAGAACTCCGCCTCCGCCGGACCGGTGGCCGCCTCGGCGACCGGCCCGGTCCGGGGCTCGACCCAGTAGCGGGCGCGCTGGAACGCGTAGGTGGGAAGGTCGACACGCCGCGCGCCCCGTCCGGCGAACAGCCCCCGCCAGTCCACCTCCGCGCCGTGGACGTAGCCCTGGGCGAGCGAGAGCAGCATCCGCTCGGGCCCGCCCTCCTCGCGGCGCAGGGTGCCGATGACGGCGGCCGAGCCCTCGGCGGCCTCGACGGTGGCCTCGATGGCGGCGGCCAGCACGGGGTGCGGGCTCACCTCCACGAACAGCCGGTGGCCGCCGCTGAGCAGCGCCCGGGTGGCCGCTTCGAGCCGTACGGTCTCCCGCAGGTTGCGCGCCCAGTAGGCGGCGTCGAGCCCAGCGGTGTCCAGGGGTTCACCGGTGACGGTGGAGTGGAAGACGACCCGCGAGGTGCGCGGACGGATGGGGGCGAGGATCCGCAGCAGCTCGTCGTGGATCGTCTCCACCTGGGCCGAGTGGGAGGCGTAGTCCACCGGGATCAGCTTCGCCCGGACGTCCTCGGCCTCGCACCCCACCTGAAGCTCGTGCAGCGCCTCCGGTTCGCCGGAGACCACCACGGCGCCCGGGCCGTTGACGGCGGCTACGGAGATGCGGCCGTCCCATGCGGCGATCCGCTCCCGCACCTCCTCGACCGGGAGCGACACGGACATCATGCCGCCGCGTCCGGCCAGCCCACGGGCGATGGCCTGCGAGCGCAGCGCCACCACCCGGGCCCCGTCCTCCAGCGACAGCGCACCCGCCACCACCGCAGCGGCGATCTCCCCCTGCGAGTGACCCACCACAGCGGCAGGCACCACCCCACACACCCGCCACACCTCAGCCAACGACACCATCACCGCCCACAACGCCGGCTGAACCACATCCACCCGCTCCAGCACCGGGCCCTCGCCGCGCAAGACCTCAGTCAACGACCAGTCGGCAAACGCCCCCAGCGCCACCTCACACTCCGCGATCCGACCCGCGAACACCGGCGAGGAGTCCAGCAACTCCACCGCCATCCCCACCCACTGCGACCCCTGCCCCGGAAACACGAACACCGG
>NZ_LAKD02000221.1 GCF_000968685.2 Streptomyces antioxidans | reverse complement strand
CGTAGAGTTCGGCGCCCATGCCGGGGCGTTGGCTTCCCTGTCCGCTGAAGAGGAACACGGTTTGGCCGGTGGCCTCGGCGGCCGTGCCGGGGTGCACCAGGCCCGGATGTGGTTTCCCGGCGGCCAGTGCCTCCAGCCCCGCGACCAGCTCCTCGCGGTCGTTGCCGATGATCACGGCCCGGTGGTCGAAGAGCGTTCTGGAGTGCAGCAGGGACCATCCCACCTCGGTGACACTCACGCCGGGGTCGGCGTGCACCCGTTGGGTCAGCGCCCGCGCCTGGCCCCGTAGCGCCTCCGTACCGCGCGCCGACACCACCCACGGCACCGGCCCACCCACCGACTCCACCGAGCCCACTGGCCCCGTCGGTACCGCCTCGATGGCCACGGCAGCCGCCACCGGCTCGCCGGGCGCCTGCTCCACGATGACATGCGCGTTGGTCCCGCTGATGCCGAAGGACGAGACACCCGCCCGGTGTGGACGCTCCCCTCGCGGCCACTCCCGCGCCTCGGTCAGCAGACGGACATCGCCCGCGTGCCAGTCCACATGGGGTGTCGGTGCGTCGATGTGCAGCGAGGCGGGCAGCAGCTCATACCGCATCGCCATCACCATCTTGATGACCCCGGCCACCCCGGCGGCGGCCTGGGTGTGGCCGATGTTGGACTTGATGGAGCCGAGCCACAGCGGCTGATCCTCCGGCCTGTCCTGCCCGTACGTGGCCAGCAGCGCCTGTGCCTCGATGGGATCGCCGAGCGTGGTCCCGGTGCCGTGTCCTTCCACTACATCGACGTCCGCGGGCGACAGCCGGGCGTTGGCGAGCGCCTGGCCGATCACCCGCTGTTGCGAGGGTCCGTTGGGCGCGGTCAGGCCGTTGCTGGTGCCGTCCTGGTTGACGGCGGAGCCCCGGATCACGGCTAGTACCCGGTGGCCGTTGCGCCGCGCGTCCGACAGACGTTCCAGCAGCAGAAGCCCGGCGCCCTCGCCCCAGCCGGTGCCGTCGGCCGCTGAGGCGAACGGCTTGCACCGCCCGTCGGGTGCCAGGCCGCGCTGGCGGGAGAACTCGATGAACGTGGTCGGCGTGGCCATCACCGTCACCCCACCGGCCAGCGCCATCGTGCACTCGCCCTGTCGCAGCGCCTGGGCGGCCAGATGCATGGCCACCAGTGAGGACGAGCACGCGGTGTCCACCGTGACCGCCGGGCCTTCGAGGCCGAACGCATACGCCACCCGGCCGGACATGACGCTCGGCGTACCGCCCGCGAGCAGATACCCCTCGACCTCCCGCGCCGAGGCGTTTCCGGAGGCGCCGTAGCCCTGGTAAGTGCCACCCGCGAAGACACCGGTGCTGCTCCCGGCCAGTGTGTCCCGGTCCAGGCCCGCGCTTTCGAAGGTTTCCCAGGCGGTTTCCAGGAGCAGCCGCTGCTGGGGGTCCATGGCAAGAGCCTCGCGCGGGCTGATGCCGAAGAACGCCGCGTCGAACCCGGCCGCGTCGTGGAGGAAACCGCCCTCGCGCGCATAGCTGGTGCCCAGGCGCTCGGGGTCGGGATCGAAGAGGGTGTCCAGGTTCCAGTCGCGGTCGGCGGGCATCTCCCCGATGGCGTCCCGGCCCGTGGCGACCAGCTGCCACAGCTCCTCCGGCGAGCGCACACCGCCCGGGTAGCGGCAGGCCATGCCGACGATCGCGATCGGCTCGTCGTCGGCGGCCACGGGCGACGCGTGGGTGGTGACGGAGACCTTCTGCCCCGTGAGTTCGGCGCTGAGATACGTGGCGAGCGCGTTCGGTGTCGGATGGTCGAAGACCAGGGCTGGAGCGAGCGCGAGGCCGGTCGTGGTGGCGAGCCGATTGCGCAGCTCGACCGCGGTGAGGGAGTCGAAGCCCAGCTCCTGGAAGGGCTGCCCAGGGGGAACCGCGTCCAGACCGGGGTGGCCGAGGACCGTCGCGGCCAGGGCCTGGACATGGCGGACCAGGATCTGGTGGCGCCGAGCCGCGGGCGCCGCGCTGAGCTGCTGCCGCAGCGGATGGTCCTCGGCGGTGGCCGTGGACGTGGCGGGTACCGCGCTCGATGGCGTCAGACGGGTGAGGAGCGGACTCGGCCGCTGCGCGGTGAACGTACGGCCGAACCGCTCCCAGTCGACATCCGCGATCGTGACGGCGGTGTCGTCACATGTCAGCGCGTGTTCCAGGGACGCGATGGCGAGGTCGGTCGGGAGCGGGGTGAGCCCCCGCCGCCTGAGCTGGGAGAGGGTGCGCTGATCGGCCGCCATGCCCGCCTCGCCCCACGGCCCCCAGGCGAGGCTGGTGGCGGGCAGACCCCTGGCCCGGCGGTGTTCGGCGAGCGCGTCCAGATAGGTGTTCGCGGCGGCGTAGGCGGCCTGTTGTCCGCTGCCCCATGTGGCGGCGTTCGACGAGAAGAGTACGAAGGCCGTGAGATCGAGGTGCTGGGTGAGGTCGTGCAGATGAGCGGCGGCCATGGCCTTGGACCGCAGAACGGGCTGCAACCGCCCGGGGTCCAGCTCGCCGATCCGCCCCAGTTCCATCGTGCCCGCGGTGTGGACGACCGCCGTGAGGGGGTGTCCATCGGGGATGGTGTCGATGAGCCGCCGGAGCGCGGCGTGGTCGGCGACATCGCAGGCGGTGATGGTGACGTCCGTCCCCAGCGCGGTGAGCTCCGCGCTGAGCTCGGACGCGCCGGGCGCGTCAGGCCCGGAACGGCTGACGAGGTGGAGACGGGGTGCGCCCCGGTGGGCCAGCCAGCGGGCGACCTGGACGCCGAGACCGCCGGTGCCTCCGGTGATGAGCGTGGTGCCCGAGGGCTCCCAGGGGGCGGGGGCGGTGTCGGCGGCGGGCACACGGATGAGACGGCGTGCGTACGTACCGGTGGTGCGGATGGCGACCTGGTCCTCGGGCTGCCCGGGGACGAGAAGGGCCGCCAGCCGACCCGCGGTGTGGTGGGTCATGGTGGCGGGCAGATCGATGAGCCCGCCCCAACGCCGCGAATGCTCCAGCGCGGCCACGCGGCCGAACCCCCAGAGCTGCGACTGCTGGGGGTGGGGGAGGAGGTCACCCCGACCGGTGGCGACGGCGCCCTGCGTGACGCACCACAGGGGTGCGCCGATTGCGGACTCATCGAGAGCCTGGAGGAGGGCGGTGGTGGCGCCGAGCCCGGCGGACACCGCGGAGTGGCCGATGAGCGGTGCCTGATCGAGGGCGAGCAGACTGATGACCCCGGCGGGCCGGGACTCCTCGGCCAGCCGGTCGAGGCGTTCGCGGAACGCCGCGCGATCGATGCGCTGAGCGTCGACCGCGTACGGGAGCCCCGTGGCGCCGTGCGCCCGCAACGCCTGGAGGGTGACCCGGACCGTGGTGTGCTCCTCCTGCCCGGCAGGGACGACCACCAGCCAGCCGCCCGTCAGGGCCGGGGCGGCGGGGTCGGGGAGCTGCTGCCATGTGGCGCGGTAGCGCCAGGAGTCGATGGTGGAGCGTTCACGGTGTTGCCGTCGCCAGGTCGACAGTACGGGAAGTGCGGGCAGCAGGGCGTCGATGCCGGGGCTGTTCTTGTCCAGGTGGAGTGTGCTGGTGAGGGCGTCGACGTCAAGCTCCTCGATGGCATGCCAGAGCTGCGCCTCGGCCGGGTCCCCGGCCGCCGCCTCGAAGCGGGTACGGGTGGCGGGTGGGGCCAGCCAGAAGCGCTGGTGCTGGAAGGCATACGTCGGCAACGGGACGACTTGGGGGGCCGGGTCGGTGGGGTACCAGCTGGTCCAGTCGATGGTGGTGCCGTGGGTGTGGAGTTGGGCGAGGGTGTGGGTGAGGGCCCGTGGCTCGGGCTGTTTGCGGGTGAGGACGGAGGTGATCAGTGGCGTTGGGGGGTTGTTCTGGTCGGTGGGGTCTTCGGTGGTGTGGTGGTGGAGGGTGTGGTGGGTGGCGGTGGCCAGGGTGGGGTCGGGGCCGAGTTCGAGGAAGATGCTGGTTTTGGGTGCGATGTGGGTGATGGCGGGGTGGAAGTGGACGGGCTGGCGG
>NZ_LAKD02000220.1 GCF_000968685.2 Streptomyces antioxidans | reverse complement strand
ATCCACCGTCAGCGCAGGCCCCTCCAACCCGAACACGTACGACACCCGACCGGACAGGACGCTTCCGGCCGTCGCCGTGCTGAGGTATCCGTCGGCGCCTTCCCAGTCGCCGACGGCCAGCGCGGTGTAGTCCTGACCGTTGGAGCCGATGAACACTCCGGTTTCGCTGCCGCGCAGTGAGGCGGGGTTGATGCCTGAGCGTTCCACCGCGCGCCACGAGGTCTCCAGCAGCAGCCGCTGCTGCGGGTCCATGGCCGCGGCCTCGCGCGGGGAGATCCCGAAGAACGCCGGGTCGAATCCGGCGACGTCGTCGAGGAAGTTGCCGACGAGCGTGTTCCGGGTTCCGTCCGGTGCGACGAGATCGTCGACCACCCAGCCGCGGTCGCCCGGGAACGGCGCGATGCTGTCCCGGCCGTCCTCCAGCATTCGCCACAGGTCCTCGGGCGAGCCGACCGCTCCGGGCAGCCTGCAGTCCATGCCCACGATGGCGATCGGGTCGTCGTGGATGGCGGCGCGCGTGCTGGTCACCGTGGTCTTGCCACCCACACCGAGGAGCCGTTGGGCGAGGTGCCCGGCGAGACGGCGCGGGTTGGGGTGGTCGAAGACCACCGTCGGGGACAACGCCACGCCAGCCTCGGCGGTGAGGCCGTTGCGGAGCTCGACGGCGGTCAGTGAGTCGAAACCGAGGTCGCTGAACGCCTGGTCCTCGCCGATGGCGCTGACGTCCGCATGGCCGAGCACGGTCGCGGCGTGGTCGCGCACCAGCGCCAGCAGTACGCGGTCCCGCTCCGGCGCGGGCAACGGCAGTAGTTGCTGGGCCAGTTCGGAGGTGGCCTGCCCCCGCCCCACACCGCGACGCGCGGAGCCGCGTACCACCTCGCGGAAGATCGGTGGCACGCCGCCGGGTTGCTCCCGCACCGCCGCGGCGTCCAGGCGGAACGGCACCACGAGTGCTTCGTCGCCCGCGCAGGCCAGGTCGAACAGGGCGAGCCCCTGTTCGGCGGTCATCGGTGCCGCGGTGCGCACCGCCCGTGCGCGGTTGGCGGTCTCGAGCCTGCCGCCCATGCCGCGGGCCTCCGCCCACATCCCCCATGCCGTGGAGACGGCTGGTAGCCCCTGGGCGTGGCGCAGGTGTGCCAGGGCGTCGAGGAAGGCGTTGGCCGAGGCGTAGTTCGCCTGCCCGGGCCAGCCGAAGATGCCCGCCGCCGCGGAGAACAGGACGAACGCCCGGAGCGGCATGTCGC
>NZ_LAKD02000022.1 GCF_000968685.2 Streptomyces antioxidans | reverse complement strand
GTCTGGTGGTGGTCACTTGTGGTGCGGTTGCCGCGGTGGGTGGGGAGGATGTGGCGGGTCTGGTGCAGGCTCCGGTGTGGGGGTTGTTGCGGTCGGTGCAGACTGAGAATCCCGGCCGGTTCCTCCTCCTGGACCACGATCCGGAGCACGGCACCGAGATCAATGCTGTTGCGGCGGATGCGGTGGTGCAGGTCCTCGGCGCGGGTGAGGAGCCGCAGTTGGCGGTTCGGGGTGGCACGGTCCTGGTTCCGCGCTTGTCTCGCGTGGTTAAGCCCGCAGTGGATCCCGGGGCAGGGGCTCCTGAGGCGTCTGTGCGGTTGGTGTCTGGTGGGACGGTGTTGGTGACGGGGGCGTCGGGTGCGTTGGCGGGTGTGGTGGCCCGGCATCTGGTGGCTGAGCATGGGGTGGAGCATCTGCTGCTGGCTAGCCGCAGGGGTCCGGATGCGCCGGGGGCTGCGGAGCTGGTGGCCGATCTGGAGGCGGCCGGGGCGTCGGTCACGGTGGCCGCGTGTGATGTGGCCGATCGTGATGCGGTGCGTGAGCTGCTGGCTGGTGTTCCGGCACGGCTTCCGTTGCGGGGTGTGGTGCATACCGCGGGGGTGGTGGATGACGGTGTGGTCGAAGGGCTGAGTGATGAGCGTGTAGAGCGGGTGTTGGCGCCGAAGGTGGATGCGGCGTGGCATTTGCATGAGCTGACCCGGGATATGGGCCTGGAGGCGTTCGTGCTGTACTCGTCTGCCGCGGCCACTCTGGGGGCTGGTGGGCAGGGGAGTTACGCGGCGGCCAACGCCTTCCTCGATGCCCTGGCCCAGCACCGCCACGCCCACGGCCTGCCCGCACTCTCCCTCGCCTGGGGCCACATCGTGCAAGAGAGGACTGCCGGGCTACTCGACGCTGCCTTGGCAACGGAGCGGCCCCACGTGTTGTCGATGAAGCTGGACCTGAAGGCGACCAGGAAGCGCGCTGACGCGGTTCCGGCGTTGATGAGGGGACTGGTTCGAGCGCCGTATCGCAAGCTCGCGGCTAATCAGCAGAGTGCGGAGGCATGGAAGGAGGAGATGGCTCTGGCCACGCCGGAGCAACGAGAGCAGCTCTTGCTGGATCTGGTCCTTACCCACGCCGCGTCCGTTCTGGGGCACACCGGTCACACCGGCATAGATTCCGACCGAGCGTTGAAGGAGCTGGGCTTCGACTCGCTTACCGCGGTCGAGCTCCGCAACCAGCTCAGCACAACCACGGGCATGCGTCTGCCCGCGACGTTGGTCTTCGACCATCCGACACCGCTTGCGGTGGCGCACTATCTGGATTCTCAGGTTCGTGGCGTCGGCCAGAGTGAAACAAGGATGTCCGCACGCACTGTGCTCGCTGAATTCGACAAGTTGGAAGTCACTCTCTCTCGGCTGAGCTATCGAGAGAACGAGAGGGCTCAGATCTCAGCACGCCTCAAGAGGCTCATCCTCGCATTGGGTGATTCACGGCTGGACGATGGCGCGCAGGCACGGAGCGACGACTTGGAATCAGCCGATATGGACCAAGTTCTCAAGCTGCTCAATGACGAACTTGGAACTTTCTAAGCGAATCAGTGACTCTCCAGTGAAAGGGCAGAACCCCCATGGAAGACTCCACGGTACTTGAACACCTCAAGCGCGCCACGACTGGCTTGCGTGAGGCTCGCGCTCGTTTGCGTGAGGTTGAGGAGCAGGCGCGTGAGCCGATAGCCATCGTTGGCATGTCTTGCCGGTATCCAGGTGAAGTGAGCTCGCCGGATGACTTGTGGGGACTCGTGGCGGATGGCGTGGATGCTATTTCCGCGTTCCCCGCCGATCGTGACTGGTCGGCCGGAGTGCTGGACGACAAGGACTCGGATCAGAAGTCTGCTCCGGCCGAGCTGCGCGGCGGATTCTTGCATGATGCCGCCCATTTCGACGCGGAGTTCTTTGGTATTTCTCCGCGTGAGGCATTGGTCATGGATCCGCAGCAGCGGCTGCTGTTGGAAGCGTCCTGGGAGGCCATGGAGAGCGCGGGAATCAATCCGGCTGATGTGCATGGCACCGAGACCGGTGTGTTCGTTGGAACTCAAGGGCAGGATTATCTGTCACGGTTCCAGCAGCATCCAGAGGGCAGCGATGGCTATGTGCTGACCGGTAACACGGCCAGTGTGATGTCCGGGCGTGTGGCGTATGTGTTTGGTCTTGAGGGTCCGGCGGTGACGGTGGATACGGCGTGTTCGTCGTCTCTGGTGGCCCTGCATCAGGCCAGCGTGGCGTTGCGCAATGGTGAGTGCTCGATGGCCCTGGCTGGTGGTGTGGCGGTGATGTCGACTCCGGGGACGTTTGTGGAGTTCTCCCGTCAGCGTGGTCTGTCGGCCGACGGCCGCTGCAAGGCGTTCGCGGACGCGGCGGATGGGACCGGGTTCAGCGAGGGTGTGGGTGTGTTGTTGTTGGAGCGGTTGTCGGATGCTCGGGCGCGGGGGCATCGGGTGTTGGCGGTGGTGCGTGGTTCGGCGGTGAATCAGGATGGTGCGTCGAATGGGTTGACGGCGCCGAATGGTCCGTCGCAGGAGCGGGTGATTCGGCAGGCGCTGGCCAACGCCCGGCTGACGACGGCGGACGTGGACGCTGTTGAGGGTCATGGGACGGGTACGACGCTCGGTGATCCGATCGAGGCGCAGGCGTTGCTGGCTACGTATGGGCGGGAGCGTGAGGACGGGCGGCCGTTGTGGTTGGGGTCGTTGAAGTCGAACATCGGTCATACGCAGGCGGCTGCTGGTGTGGGTGGTGTGATCAAGATGGTCATGGCCCTGAATCGTGAGGTGCTGCCGCGTACGTTGCATGTGGATCAGCCGTCTTCGCATGTGGATTGGGATGCGGGTGCGGTGGAGTTGCTGACCGAGCCCGTGGCGTGGCCGCGTGGGGAGCGGGCCCGTAGGGCTGGTGTGTCTTCCTTCGGTGTGTCGGGGACTAACGCTCACGTTCTTCTTGAGGAAGCGCCGGTGGATGAGGCCTCCAGTGTGGAGGTTGTTTCTGCTGGTGGTGGTGTGTCGTCTGGGGTGGTGCCGTGGGTGGTGTCGGGGCGTAGTGCGGGTGCGTTGGCTGGTCAGGCGGGTCGGTTGCTGGAGCATGTGCGTGCCGCGCAGGCTGACGGTAGTGGTGTGGACGTAGTGGGTGTGGGTCGTGCTCTGGTGGGTTCGCGTGCGGTGTTTGAGCACCGTGCTGTGGTTCTGGGTTCGGATGTGGAGGAATTGACCGCTGGGCTGCGGAGGTTGGCGGAGACTGCCGTCGGTGGTGCGGCTGCTGGTGTGGTGGCGGGGCGTGTGCGGTCGGGGCGTGTGGCGGTGTTGTTCTCTGGTCAGGGGAGTCAGCGTGCGGGGATGGGGCGGGAGTTGTATGAGGCTTTTCCTGTGTTTGCGGCGGCTTTTGATGAGGTGTGTGCGCGGTTTGACGTGTTGTTGGAGCGGTCGTTGAAGGAGGTGGTTTTTGCCGACGCTG
>NZ_LAKD02000219.1 GCF_000968685.2 Streptomyces antioxidans | reverse complement strand
CCCCCCACCCCGTCACCCCCGTCACCCCAGGAGGTCCCTCGTGTTCTCGCGGTCACCCCTCATCCGCGGCGCCGCCTGCGGCGCGATCGGTGCGCTGCTGACCGGGTCGTTCCTCAGCGCGCCCGCGCGGGCCGAACAGCGCCCGCCGCGCACGGGGTTCGAGATCAGCCACGGCGCCCGGTGGACCACCCAGGCCGAGGAGGCGGACTTCCTCACCGCCGTCGACGAGGCCGCCCCCCGCGTCGCCGTCGACCGGATCGGCGCCACCGCGCAGGGGCGGCCGCTGCGGCTGGTGCGGATCGGCGCACCGGCCGCGCCCGCAGATCCGGCCCGGGCGGCGCGCGGCAACGTCCTGCTGCTGATCTGCTCCCAGCACGGCGACGAGCCCTCCGGCCGCGAGGCGTGCCTGACCACCATCCGCGACCTCGCCTACGCCAAGGACGGCCGGACGCGGCGCTTCCTGGAGCGCACCCAGGTGCTCGTCGTCCCGACCGCCAACCCCGACGGCCGCGCCGCCGACACCCGCGGCAACTCCGACGGCGTGGACATCAACCGCGACCACATCGCGCTCTCCACCGCCGAGACCCGCGCGATGGCGGGCGTCATCCGCGACTGGCGCCCCGACACCGTCTACGACCTGCACGAATACGGCGCGACCGAGCCGTACTACGTCAAGGACCTGCTGGCGTTGTGGCCGCGCAACCTCAACACCCACGGCCCGGTGCACCGCGAGGCGCGCACCCTCTCGGACGCCTATGTGCGCCCCAGCGTCGAGGCCTCGGGCCACACCACCGGCGTCTACGGCATCTGGACCGACCCCGAGACCGGTGAGCCGGTCAAGCAGGTGGCGGGCGACGGCCAGGAGCGGATCCTGCGCAACACCGCGGGCGTCAAGCACTCCCTGGGGCTGCTGGTCGAGACCCGGGTCGACCCGCTCACCGACGCCGAGAAGGCCGACCCCGCCCTCAACAACCGCCGCCGGGTGGGCTCCCACCTGGCGGCCCTGGACGGCGCCTTCGACTTCGTCGCCCGGCGGCGCGCCCGGATCGAGGCGGCCACGACGGCGGCGCGGCTGGCGGGCTACGCGGACCGGGGCCCGGTCTACCTCGGCGGCGCCGACAACGAAACGCCCGAGGAGGACACGGTCCTGAAGGATCCGCCGTGCGGTTACCGGCTGGACGCCGAGAGTTACGGCGAGGTGCGGGACGAACTGGCCCTGCACGGGGTGACGGCGCGACGCGACAACCGCGACGGAAGCGCCTTCGTACCGCTGCGCCAGTCCGCCCGTACGCTGGTGCCGCTGCTGCTGGACCGCCGCGCCGCGTACCACCTCACGGCGGGGCGGCCGGTGGACACCTGCTGACCCGACGCCCTGATGGCGCTGTCCTGACGCCTTGACGGAGCCGCCCTGACGCCCTCGCGGCATACGAAAACACCGGCCCCACGGCCGGTGGCATGCATCTCGGAGTCCTGGGTAGCCGGAAATCCGTCAGATAAACCTCCAGTGAAAGGTCTCTTGCGTGCCGCAGACAGGTACAACCACGGGGGACGTCGGCGGCGATCCTCCGGTGACCGTGGATCTCCCCGGCCCTGACCCGGCCGGGCCCGATCGCACCCCCCGGACGGACCGCGTGGTCTTTGGCGTCTCCGCCGCCCTCACGCTGGCCTTCGTCATCTGGGGGGCCCTGGCCACCGACTCCCTGGAGAGCGTCTCGAACAGCATGCTCTCCGGCCTGATCCACAACGGTGGATGGGCCTTTGTCCTGACCGCGTCGGGATTCGTGATCTTCGCCCTCTGGCTGGCCATGAGCCGCTACGGCAAGATCACCCTCGGAAAGGAGGGCGAGGAACCCGAATTCCGCACCGTCTCATGGGTCGCGATGATGTTCAGCGCGGGCATGGGCATCGGTTTGATGTTCTACGGCGTGAGCGAGCCGCTGTCGCACTTCATCACCCCGCCGCCCGGGACCGACCCCAGCAGCGCGGCCGAGAAGATGCAGACCGCGATGTCCACCACGCTCTTCCACTGGACACTGCATCCGTGGGCCATCTACGCGGTCGTCGGCCTGGCCATCGCGTACAGCACCTTCCGCCGTGGCCGCCGGCAGACGATCAGCGCGGTCTTCACGCCCCTCATCGGCTCCAAGAACGCCAACGGCTGGGGCGGCCGGGTCATCGACATATTGGCGATCTTCGCCACGCTCTTCGGCTCCGCCGCCTCGCTCGGCCTCGGCGCGCTGCAGATCGGCAGCGGCGTGGAGGTGCTGGGCTGGAAGAGCAATGTGGGCACCGGGCTGCTGGTCGCCGTCATCGCGATCCTTACGGCGGCCTTCATCGCGTCCGCCGTCTCGGGTGTCGCCAAGGGCATCCAGTGGCTGTCCAACATCAATATGGTGCTGGCGCTCTTCCTCGCGGTCTTCGTCTTCGTGGCCGGGCCGACCATCATCATCCTCGATATGGTTCCGACCTCCGTGGCCTCCTACGTCGGCGACCTGTCACAGCTGGCCGGCCGCACCGAGGCGACCGGCGGAGAGTCGGTGGCGTCCTGGCTGAGCGACTGGACCGTCTTCTACTGGGCCTGGTGGATCTCCTGGACGCCGTTCGTCGGGATGTTCATCGCCCGGATCAGCCGGGGCCGCACCATCCGGCAGTTCGTGGGCGGCGTCATCCTGGTGCCGAGCACGGTCAGCCTGATCTGGTTCGCCATCTTCGGCAGCTCGGCGATGAAGCTGCAGGACATGGGGCGGCTCGGCGACGACTCCACCCCCGAAGGCCGACTGTTCGCGGTGCTGCACGAGTACCCGATCGCCACGGTCATGAGCGTCCTGGTCATGATCCTCGTCGGCATCTTCTTCGTCTCCGGCGCCGACGCGGCGTCCATCGTGATGGGCACGCTCTCGCAGAAGGGCACCTTCGAGCCGACCCGCTTCGTCGTGATCTTCTGGGGCGTGGTCACCGGCGCGGTGGCGGCCGTCATGCTGCTGATCGGCGGTGGTGAGGACGACGCCCTCACCGGGCTGCAGAACCTGACGATCCTGGTGGCGGCGCCCTTCACCCTGGTGATGGTGGGGCTGTGCTGGGCGCTGATGAAGGATCTGCGCCGCGATCCGCTGATCGTGCGGGGTGAGCGGGGCGAGGAGGCCGTCGAGATGGCGGTCATCGCGGGCCACGAGAAGTACGACGGAGAGTTCGAGATCCGTATCGGTCCGGTGCAGAACGGCAACGGCGCTCTGGACAAGGGTGCCGCCGAGGCCAAGAAGAAGTAGCGCCTCGGGAGGGCCGGGCCGACCGCGTCGGTCCGGCCCTCCGCCCGTTCACCGCCCTGTCAGCAGCCGGAAAGCCTCTTCGGCACAGCCCCAGGCGACCGTGACGCCCGCGCCGCCGTGGCCGTAGTTGTGGACGCGGGCTCCGCCGCCCGGCAGCTCCTCCCGCTCCAGCCGGACCCGCGCCCGCGCCGGCCGCAGCCCCACCCGGTGCGCCAGCACACGGGCGTGGGCCACCTGAGGATGGACGCGGGCGCAGCGCGCCACGATCGCCTCAGCCGTCGCGGGATCGGGCTCCAGGCCCCAGACGTTCTCCCGCGCGGTGCCGCCGAGCACCAGGCCGTAGGGCTGTGGCAGTGCGTACAGCGTGTCCCGCGCATGGGGGTCCGCGGCCACCAGCCACTCCTCCACCCCCGGGTTCTCCACGACCACGAGCTGCCCCTGCACCGGGTGCACCCCGGCGTCGGGCACCAGCTCCCGCGCGCCCAGGCCCGTGCAGTTGACGACGAGCGGAGCGGCCCGCTCGGCCTCGGCGAGTGAGGTCACGGCCCGCTCCTCGACGCTTCCGCCAGCGGCCGTGAGGCGCCGCCGCAGATAGCCGAGGTACGTCGGCATGTCGACCAGCGGGACGCGGGCCCGCAGGCCCACCGCGAAGCCGTCCGGCAGCTCGTCGGGGCGCCCCTGCCGCAGCCCCGGCACCTCCACCGCCCACGGCCCCAGGTCCCCGGTGCCGATGCCCGCCTGAACCCCCTCGACCTCGCGGACGCCGGTCTCCGCGGGACGCCGGGCCAGTGCGGTCAGGGTGCGCAGCGTCCGTATGGACCAGGTCGTCACCCGCTCCTCCGGCTCGATGCGGTACGGCCACCACAGCCCTCCGGCCACGGCCGACGTGGTGCGCCCGGCCGGGTCGCGGGTCCACACCGCTGTCCGCAGGCCCTCTTCGGCCAGCACGATGGCGCTGGTCAGGCCGATGACCCCAGCGCCGACGACGATCGCATCCCATGTCATACGCGGAGGCTATCCCCGGGGCGGCGGGGCCCGTCGGGCCCCTGGCACCGGTCCCTCTCCACCCGTCCCCCCGCTCCCGATTCCTCCCTTGTGCCGGTGTGCGCAGGGCGAGTCGCGGCCAAGATGTCGCAAAGTGGCCATACTCGGGGCATGAACCCCGCGTACGCGACCTTCGGGCTGACGCCGGCCGTGCGCGCCGGTGGCCTCCTGACCAACGGCGCGTACCACATACACCGCGAATTCCTGGACTTCGTGGTGGACGGCCGACCGCTGCTGCGGCGCCTCGCCGATCCCGACGCGGTCTCGCCGCTCGCCTCCGGCCCCGGCCCGTCCCCCTTCACCGAGCAGGTCCGCAGACTGCTGCTGGAGACCGACGCGCCGTTGGAGGGCGGCCGGTTCATCATCTACGGCTGCCCGGAGTGCGAGGGGCTGGCATGCGGCGCCGTCACCGCGGTGATCGAGCGCGACGGGGCGGACGTCGTCTGGCGGGACTTCGCCTGGCAGACGGACGGGGGCCCCGATATCGACCACAACGGATACCACGGCATCGGCCCGTACCGCTTCCACGGCGAGCAGTACCGCGCCGCCCTGGAGCGGCTGCTGCTCACCGACGGCGCGCACGAGGTCCCGACCGGCCCCCGGGTGCTGCTGATCGGCCAGCGCGCGGCCGTTCTCGCCCGGCTCGCCGCGGCGCTGCGGCGCATCGGCATCGGCGCCGAGATCACTCTTGACGCGGTGGGGGCGCTCGCCGAGGAGCTGCGGAAGTACCGAGCGGTGGTCTTCGGCGGGACCGTGGCCCGGGAGGAGCGCGACGCCGTACGGGAGGCCTTCGCCGCCGCGCGCTCCCAAGCCGTCCTGGTGACCGCGCTCGCCCCCATCGTCCCCGTGCTCGTCGCCCAGGTCGCACAGGCCCTGGAACGCGCCCCCGGCGACCGCCGGCTTGTCGGTCTTACGGCGGGCCGTCTTACGGCGGGCGGTGGCGAGGCGGTGCTGGAGGTTGCCGCCGAGTGCCGGGTGAGGCTGGTCGCCCACCGGCTCGACCGGCTCTCCCGCACCCATGCGCGGGAGCTCTTCGACGCCGTGGTGGAGCCCGGGACTTACCGGATTCCGCTGGCGGCGCGTGCGGTACGGGGGCAGTCGTTCGTGGTGGCCCGCACGAGCGATGCGGTTCTGGTGGCGCCGGTGGCCCACGGCTAGGGCTCGCCCCGGGCCCGCTTCCGCCGCCGCGGCCGTGCCCCCATCCCGGGGGCCGGGAGCGCGTCCGTTCCACTGGCCGGTTGAGGGGCGGGGGTTGGGGGAG
>NZ_LAKD02000218.1 GCF_000968685.2 Streptomyces antioxidans | reverse complement strand
GAGAACAGGACGAACGCCCGGAGCGGCATGTCGCGGGTCAGCTCGTGCAGATGCCACGCACCGTCCACCTTGGGCCGCAGCACACGGTCGACACGCTCCGGAGTAAGCGACTCCAGCACACCATCGTCCAGCACACCCGCCGCATGCACCACACCCGTCAACACCACACCGGCGACCACCCCGGCCAGCGCCTCCCGATCAGCCACATCACACGCCACCACCCGAACGCGCGCCCCTGCCACCGCCAACTCTTCCACCAACTCCACCGCCCCCGGCGCCTCACCACCGGACCGCGACACCAACAACAGATCCCGCACCCCATGCACAGCCACCAAATGCCGCGCAACCAGCCCACCCAACCCACCAGTCGCCCCGGTGACCAGCACCGTGCCGTCACCCCACCCGGGCCTGACGCCCGCGGTGGGGGTGCCGACCAGCCGGGGCACCAGCACCTCGCCCGCGCGGATCGCGAACTGGGGTTCGCCGTCGGGCAGTACGGTCGGCGCCTCGGCGGTCGCGTCCAGGTCGACGAGGACGATCCGGTCCGGGTGCTCGGTCTGCGCGGAGCGGACCAGCCCCCACACAGCCGCGGCGGCGAGGTCCGGAGCGGGGTCGGTGGTGCCGGTCCGCACCGCGTTGCGCGTCGCCACCAGCAGCCGCTCGCCGGGCTCGTGGTCGTCGGCCAGCCACTCCTTGAGGGTCGCGAGGACATCGGTAAGGGTGCCCCGCACGGCCTCGGGCACGTCGGAATCCGCCGGCCGTACGTGGTGCACGGCGGTCGCGGCGCCGGTGGTCGCCGTTGCCGGAGCGGGCCGCCAGTCCAGGCGGAAGAGCGGGTCGGACACCGTCGGCCCGCCGGTCGCGACGGCCCGCAGCACCACGGTGTCCGCCTCCGCGATCACCTGGCCGGACTCGTCGGCGAGCAGCAGGGACACATCGCCGTCTGGGCGCCGGGTGAGCCGGGCGCGTACCGCGACGGCGCCGGTGGCGTACAGCCGGAACCCCGTCCAGCGGACCGGGGTTATCCCGGCCGTCCAGCCGACGAGCCCGGCGGCCCGCAGTACGGTCTCCGACAGCACCGGGTGCAGCCCGAACCGGTCGACGTCCGCCGCGGCCGGGCCGTCCGGCAGGGCGGCGTCCACGTACACCTCGTCGCCGTGCTGCCACACGCCGCGAAGGCCGTCGCCCTCCGGCCCCGAGTGGACCTCCACGGCTCCGTCCGGCGGCCACACCGGCGGTGCGGTCGAAGTGGTGGGCTCTGTCGCGCGGCGGAGCACACCCGTGGCGTGACGTGTCCAGGCGACCTCAACGTCGCCGTCCGGCCGGGCGTGGACGGTCAGCGACCGGTCACCGGTCTCATCGGCGGCGCCGACGCGGACCTGGACCCGCACCGCGCCCTGTGCGGGCAGTACGAGCGGTGTGTCCGCGCCGAGCTCGGCGACCAGGTCGCAACCGACCTCGTCACCGGCCCGGATGGCGAGTTCCAGAAGGGCTGAGCCGGGCAGCACGACGGTGCCGTCGGCCGTGTGGTCCGCGAGCCACGGGTGTGTCGCCGCGGACAGCCGGCCGGTGAGCACCGTGGTGTCGCCCTCGGCCAGGGACACCGCAGCACCGAGCAGGGGGTGGCCCGCCGCGCCGAGACCGGCGGCGGCCACGTCGGCGGCCTCGCCCGCGTCCAGCCAGTACCGCTGGCGCTGGAACGCGTAGGTGGGCAAGTCGATCCGGCGCCCGCTGGGCTGGAACGCGCTCCAGTCCACCTCGACCCCGTGCACATGCAGGGACGCCATCGCTCCGAACAGCGAGGTGAGTTCGTCACGATCCGCGCGCAGCGTCGCGACCGCGGCCCCACTGGTGACCATCGGGGTGAGGACGGCGTCCGGGCCCGCCTCGAGGAACGTGGATACGCCGAGCTCGCCGAGTCGGGTGACGACGTCGGCGAATCGGACGGTGTGGCGGATCTGGTCGGCCCAGTGGCGGGGGTCGGTGAGCCGCGCGTCCGCCTGACCGGTCACCAGCGGGATCCGCGGCTCCCGGAAGTCGATGCCGTCGATCGCCGCGGCGAATCCATCGAGGACCGGGTCCATGTGGGCGGAGTGGAAGGCGTGCGACACCCGCAGCCGGTTGGTCTTCCAGCCCCGCTCCCGACACCGGTGTTCCGTGGCGGCGATGGCGTCCGCCTCTCCGGACACCACAACCGATTCCGGACCGTTGACCGCGGCGAGGTCCACACCGTCGCCGAGCAGATCGGCCACATCCGTCTCGCCGGCACCGACCGCGAGCATGGCACCACCCGGCCGCGCACCCTGCATCGCCCGCCCCCGCGCCGCCACCAGCACACACGCGTCCGCCAACGACACCACACCCGCCGCATAGGCGGCCGACACCTCCCCGATCGAATGCCCCGCCACGAAGTCCGGCTCCACACCCCACGCCCGCACCTGCTCAAACAGCGCGACCTCCAGCGTGAACAACGCCGCCTGAGCGAACAACGTCTCATCCAGCACACCCGTATCGCCGAACAACACCTCCCACACCGACCGCCCCAGCGCTCCGTCCAAAAGCCCACACACCTCATCCACCACCCGCGTAAACACCGGCAGCACCCCATACAGACCGCGCCCCATACCCACCCGCTGCGCACCCTGGCCCGTAAACACCACGGCCAACCGGCCACCCGCCACCGAGCCCGCCACCACGCCGGCCCCCGCACGGCCCGCCGCGAGCACACCCAACCCGCGCACCAAATCCTCACGCCCCGCACCCACCACCACGCCACGGTGCGGCAGGTGCGCCTTGGTGGTCAGCAGGGAGGCGGCCACGTCCTGTGGGTCGAGGGCCGGATCCGCGGTGATGAAATCGGCCAGCCGACCGGCCTGGGCCCGCAGTCCGGCCGCGTCGCGGCCGCTCACCGCCCAGACGAGCGGCCTGGCATCAGGCTCTTGAGGTTCGGGTTCGGGCTGCGGTTCCGCCTCCTCAAGGATCACATGCGCGTTGGTTCCGCTGATGCCGAACGACGACACACCGGCCCGCCGGGGCCGTTCACTCGACTGCCAGGCCACCGGCTCGGTGAGCAGCGACAGCGCGGTCGACCAGTCCACGTGCGGTGACGGCTGGTCCACGTGCAGGGTCGGCGGCAGTGTCCCGTGGCGCATCGCCATGACCATCTTGATCACACCGGCGACACCGGCGGCGGCCTGGGTGTGCCCGATGTTGGACTTCACCGATCCGAGCCACAGCGGCCGGTCCCGGTCCGGGCCGTAGGTCGCCAGCAGCGCCTGCGCCTCGATCGGGTCGCCCAGGCTGGTCCCGGTGCCGTGCGCCTCCACGACGTCCACGTCGGACGGTGCGAGCCGCGCGCTGGTGAGCGCCGCGAGGATGACGCGCTCCTGCGACGGGCCGTTGGGCGCGGTCAGGCCGTTCGACGCACCGTCGGAGTTCACCGCCGAACCCCGCACCAACGCGAGCACGTGGTGCCCGTTGCGCCGCGCGTCGGACAGCCGCTCCAATACGAGGATCCCTGCGCCCTCGCTCCAGTTGGTGCCGTCGGCGGAGGCGGCGAACGCCTTGCACCGGCCGTCGGCGGCCAGCCCGCCCTGCTTGCTGAACTCCACGAAGCCGGTGGGGGTCGACATCACCGAGACCCCGCCCGCGAGTGCGAGCGAGCACTCCCGCTTGCGCAGTGCCTGACCGGCGAGGTGCATGGTGACCAGCGACGACGAACATGCCGTGTCCACCGTCATCGACGGCCCTTCCAGCGCGAACGTGTGCGACACGCGGCCGGACAACACGCTCGCGGCGACACCGGTCACCAGGTAGCCGGCCGCCTCGCGGGGGACGTCGCGCAGCCGCGTGCCGTAGTCCTGGCCGTTGGTGCCCATGAACACACCGGTCCGGCTGCCGCGCAGGGACACCGGGTCGACCCCGGCCCGCTCCAGCGCCTCCCACGTCGCCTCGAGCAGGATCCGCTGCTGTGGGTCCATGGCCATGGCCTCGCGCGGCGAGATGCCGAAGAACCCCGCGTCGAAGTCGGCGGCGCCGCGCAGGAATCCGCCCTCGCGCACCGTGCTCGATCCGGTGTCGCCCGCGGCGAGCCTGCCGAGGTCCCAGCCCCGGTCGGCGGGGAACGGAGTGAGCGCGTCCCGGCCGTCGGCCACCAGGTCCCACAGCTGTTCCGGGCTGCTGACACCACCAGGGAAACGGCAGCTCATGCCGACGATCGCGATCGGCTCGCGCTCGGCGTCCTGGTATCCCTTGAGCAGCCGTTGTGCCTCCCGCGCCTCCACGGTGACGCGCTTGAGGTAGGTGCGCAGCTTGTCTTCATTCGCCACGTGCGTTCACTCCATCGCTCATGCCTGGCCGAAGGACTCGTCGATCAGGTCGAACAGCTCTTCGTCCGTTGCCGCGCCGACCCCGTCGTCGCCGAGGTCCGATGTCTCGTCCGTCCACGCCGTCGCGAGTGCCTGGAGGCGCATCGCGACCCTGTCCCGCTCCACCGTGCTCATGTCCAGCTGCGACAGTTCGGCGGCGAGCCTGCTCAGCACGGCGTCCGCCGACGGGGTGTCGACCAGTTCGGCGCGCAGGTACTCGGCCAGCAGCACCAGGGTCGGATGGTCGAACACGAGCGCGGCGGGTAGCCGCAGTCCGGTCGCGTCGCCGAGCCGGTTGCGCAGTTCCACCGCGGTCAGCGAGTCGAATCCCAGCTCGTTGAAGGCGGTGTCGTCGGCGATCGTCCGCGGGACGGCGTGGCCGAGCACCGCGGCGGCGTGCGTCCGCACGAGGTCCACCAGCAGACGTCGCTGTTCGGGGGTCGGCACCCCGGCGAGCCGGGACGCCAGCGCCGGTCCGCCCGTCCCGGTCGCCGATGCGGCGGCGCGGGGCAGCGGGGCGGGGACCAGCCCCCGCAGCAGCGGCGTCACCCGCCCTGCGGTGGCGGCGGCGGCCCGCGCGGCGGCCAGGTTCAGCGGCGCGGGGACGAGCAGCGGCCGACCGTCGGCGCAGCCGGCGTCGAGCAGGGCGAGCCCGTCCGTGGCGGTCAGCGCGGTGAGGCCGGCCCGGCTCAGCCGCTCGTGTCCGGCATCGGCGAGCCTGCCGGTCATTCCGTCCGGCTCGGCCCACATGCCCCAGGCCAGGGACAGCCCGGGCAGACCCTGAGAGCGCCGGTGGTGGGCCAGTCCGTCGAGGAAGGCGTTGGCCGCGGCGTAGCCGGCCTGGCCCGCGCCGCCGAACACTCCGGCGACCGACGAGAACAGGACGAACGCCCGGAGCGGCATGTCGC
>NZ_LAKD02000217.1 GCF_000968685.2 Streptomyces antioxidans | reverse complement strand
GACCATCTGCGTGGTGAGCTGCTGGGCTCTGACATTGCCGTGGGTGTGGTGGCTCCGGCGGTTGTGGTGGCCGATGATCCGGTTGCGATCGTGGCGATGAGCTGTCGTTTTCCGGGTGGGGTGCGGTCGCCTGAGGAGCTGTGGCAGCTGTTGACGGCGGGTGGGGACGCGGTTGCGGAGTTTCCTTCGGATCGTGGTTGGGATCTGGCGGGGCTGTATGACCCGGATCCTGATCGTCAGGGGACGACGTATACGCGTGAGGGTGGTTTCCTCTACGACGCGGGGGACTTCGACGCGTCGTTCTTCGGGATTTCGCCGCGTGAGGCGCTGGCGATGGATCCGCAGCAGCGGTTGCTGCTGGAGACCTCGTGGGAGGCGTTCGAGCGCGCGGGCATCGACCCGGAGGCGCTGCGCGGTCAGCAGGTCGGTGTCTTCGCGGGCACCAACGGCCAGGACTA
>NZ_LAKD02000216.1 GCF_000968685.2 Streptomyces antioxidans | reverse complement strand
CCCTGGCGCTGATGGTGATTCCGGGTGAGCGGCTTCGGGTGCGGTGGGGATACCGGCCCGATGTGTTCGGCCGGCGGGCAGTGGAGGTGATCGCGGGGCGTTTCGTGCGGGTGCTGGAGGTGATCGCGGCTGATCCGGCCTGTCTGGTCGGGCGGGTCGATGTGTTGACTGGAGTGGAACGGGAGCGACTGACGCGCTGGGGCAGTGGCGTTCCTGGTGACGACAGCGCTGCTCATGAGCTTCTGCCGGGGCTGTTCGAGGAGCGGGTGCGGCGGGATCGGGATGCGGCGGCGGTCGTATGCGACGGGTGTGAGGTGTCGTATGGCGAGGTGAATGAGCGGGCGAATCGTCTGGCCCGGGTCCTGGTGGGGCTGGGGGTGGGTCCGGAGTCCCGGGTGGGGCTGGTCGTGCCCCGGTCGGTGGAGATGGTGGTGGCGCTGCTCGCGGTGGTGAAGGCCGGTGGGGCGTATGTACCGATCGATCCGCGCTATCCCGCGCCTCGCATCGCCTTCATGCTCGCTGACGCCGAGCCGGAGGTGGTGCTCGCCACCAGGGACACGGCCGACCGG
>NZ_LAKD02000215.1 GCF_000968685.2 Streptomyces antioxidans | reverse complement strand
GCCCACTCTTCGAACAACCCCGACAACGACACCTCGTCCGGATCAGTGCATGCCTCAAGCGGTGTGTTCTCCACCATTCCACCCAGCCAATTCATCGAGGAGTCGCATCACATGAAGAGACGCGTGAGGGTAGTTATCTGAATCCAGTGGTTGTCTGAATCAGTGGTTATTTGAATCCGGCCCGCATTTGAGTGTCCTTGCCCGCTCGTACCAGCGTCGCCGGATGACATCTCATGGGCAAGTGAATGGCAGCTTGGTGCAGTGGAGCCCGCGCCGTCTTCGCCGGTCGAACCCGGTGTGGCCCGCTGACATTCGCAGAGAGAACACGCAGGTCAGAAGTGCTGCGTCGAGATGCCTCGAGAACCGGCGAAGGCATCTAGGTGCCACCTGTCCGCATTGCCGGTTATCGCCGAGAACAACGATCATCGGAGTGTTTTGGCGCCTATTAAAGATCGTTGACGGGCTCGCCTGGCTCGGTTACGTTGAATTATTCGGACAGAGTGAATGCCCGCGTGTCCACCGCACTCCTCGTTGCTCCTTCTTCTCCTTATCCATCTCCGTGTGATCTGTGTAGTGCATCAGTGCGAGCGGTCCGAACAGGGGGATTCCCATGGTCCGATCCCGGATCGAAGAGCTTCTGCCGCTGACCCCGCTGCAGGAGGGGTTGCTGTTCCACGCGGTCTATGACGATGGCGCGCCGGATGTGTACATGGTGCAGCTGGTCTTCGATCTCGACGGTCCGGTGGACGCACAGCGCCTGCGGTCCGCGGCACAGGCGATCGTGGATCGCCATATGAGTCTGCGTGCGGGTTTCATAACCCGCGGAGTGCCCCGGCCGGTACAGGCCATCGCGGGGCGTGTGCGGGTGCCGTGGCGGGAGGAGGATCTGCGCGGTCTGGGGGAGGCGGAGGCGCGGGATGTCTTCGAGCGGTGGCTGGCGGAGGACCGGGCCGACCGTTTTGATCTGGCGCGGCCGCCGTTGCTGCGGTTCGCGTTGTTCCGCTTCGGTGAGGACCGTTTCCGGCTGGTGATGACCAATCACCACATCCTGTTGGACGGCTGGTCCACGCAACTGCTGATGCGGGAGTTGGTCACCCTTTACCACCAGGAACCCGAGGCCTCCGCCAACACGCTGCCCTCCGCCGTGCCCTGGCGTGAGTATCTCGCGTGGTATGGGTCGCGGGATCGGGGTGTGGCGGTTGCGGCGTGGTGTGGGGTCTTGGCGGGGGTGGAGGAGGCGTCGGTGTTGGGGCCGGTGGTTTCCGGTGGTGGTGGGGGTGGGGTGGTGCCGGGTGAAGTGTGGTGTGAGGTTCCGGAGGGTTTGACGGGGCGGTTGGTGGAGTGTGGGCGGGAGTTGGGGCTGACGTTGAACACGCTGATCCAGGGGGCGTGGGGGATCCTTCTGGGCCGGTTGACCGGTCGGGAAGACGTGGTGTTCGGGGCGACGGTGGCGGTGCGGCCGGCGGAGTTGGCGGGTGCGGAGTCGTTGGTGGGGTTGTGTATCAATACGGTGCCGGTGAGGGTTAGGGCGGGGGCCGGGGTGCGTGCGTCGGGGTTGTTGTCGGGGTTGCAGGAGACGCAGGCGCGGTTGTCGGAGTACCAGTTCGCGGGGTTGCCGGAGATCCAGGCGGCCGCGGGACCTGGCGCGCGGTTCGACACGGTGGTGATTTACGAGAACTATCCGGTGGCGGCCGACGCGACCGGGGATGGCGCAGTGCGGGTCCGGGCCAGTGAGGGCCGGGATGCCACGCATTACACGTTGGCGCTGACGGTGATCCCTGGTGAGCGGCTGCAGGTGCGGTGGGGATACCGGCCCGATGTGTTCAACCAGGATGCGATCGAGCTCATCGCGGCCCGTTTCGCGCGGGTGCTGGAGGCGATTGCCGCCGATCCGAGCTGTCTGGTGGGGCGCATCGATGTGCTCACAGGCGAAGAGCGGCAACGGCTGGAGACATGGAGTGGGCGCGCGTCTGGCGACGACGCCCCCGGTCACGGGCTTTTGCCGGGGTTGTTTGAGGGGTGGGTGCGGCGTGATGGGGATGCGGTGGCGGTGGTGTGTGAGGGGTGTGAGGTGTCGTATGGGGAGGTGAATGAGCGGGCGAATCGCTTGGCGCGGGTGTTGGTGGAGTTGGGGGTGGGTCCGGAATCGCGGGTGGGGTTGGTGGTGTCGCGGTCGGTGGAGATGGTGGTGGCGTTGCTGGCGGTGGTGAAGGCGGGTGGGGCGTATGTGCCCATTGATCCGCGGTATCCCGAGAGCCGGATTGCCTTCATGCTCGAGGACGCTGCTCCGGGGGTGGTGCTGGCCACGGTGGAGACGGCTGAGCGGGTTGCTCAGTGTGATATCGGCCGGTTGTTGGTGTTGGACGATGAGCGCACTCGGCGGCTTCTGGCTGGAGTGTCGGCCGCTGACCTGACGGATGCTGATCGCGTGAGCCCGATTGATGCTGGGCATCCGGCGTATGTCATCTATACGTCGGGGTCGACGGGTGTTCCGAAGGGTGTGGTGGTGTCTCGGGGGGCCGCTGAGGGGTTTTTGGGTGCGGTGGGGCGGCGGGTGGCGTTGGAAACCGGGGATCGGTTGTTGGCGGTGACCACGGTTTCTTTTGATATTGCGGCGTTGGAGGTGTTTTTGCCGTTGGTGTGTGGGGCGGGGGTGGTGGTGGCGTCGGATGGTGAGGTGGGTGATCCGGTGGCGTTGTCGGGGTTGGTTGGGCGGTGGGGGGTATCGGTGATGCAGGCCACGCCGACGTTGTGGCAGGCCATTGTCTCCCAGGCCCCGGAGATGCTGCAGGATCTGCGGGTGCTGGCTGGTGGTGAGGCGTTGCCGGGGCCACTGGCTCAGCGGTTGGGGGAGTTGGGTTCGCAGGTGGTCAATCTGTACGGTCCGACGGAGTGCACCATTTGGTCCGCCACCGCCACTCTCGACCCGGCCGATCAGGGTGCGCCGCCGTTGGGGCGCCCGTTGTCGAACACCTCGGTGTATGTGTTGGATGGTGGGTTGGGGTGGGTGGCGCCGGGTGTGGTGGGCGAGTTGTATGTGGCGGGTTCGGGGTTGGCGCGGGGGTATGCGGGGCGTGCGGGGTTGACGGCGGAACGGTTCGTGGCCTGCCCGTATGCCGAGCCCGGTGGGCGGATGTATCGCACGGGGGACTTGGTGCGGTGGGATGCCCAGGGTCGGCTGGAGTTTGTCGGTCGGGTGGATGATCAGGTCAAGGTGCGTGGCTTCCGGATCGAGTTGGGTGAGGTGGAGGCTGCGCTGGCCTCGTATCCGCAGGTGGCGCGCGCGGCGGTCGTGGTCCGGGAGGACCGTCCCGGGGACCGGCGGCTGACTGGCTATGTTGTACCGACGGCCGGGTCCCGTCCGGTGGCCTCGGAGTTGCGCGGGTTCCTGACCGGTGTGTTGCCGGAGCACATGGTGCCCGCGGCCGTTGTCGTCTTGGAGAGCTTGCCGTTGACGGCGAACGGAAAGTTGGACCGCAAGGCGCTGCCCGCTCCCGATTACACCCTTGCCCCCGGCCGTGCACCCGCCACCCCCGTGGAGGAGTTGCTGTGCGGGTTGTTCGCCCAGGTGCTTGGCCTGTCCGATGTCCCTGCCGACGCCGACTTCTTCGTGCTGGGTGGGGACAGCATCATGTCCATCCAGTTGGTGGGCCGAGCTCGTCGTGCGGGGCTGGTGTTCACCCCGCGTGAGGTGTTCCAGCACAAGACTCCCGCCGCCCTCGCCGCCACCGCCCGGGCCCCAGAGACCCCGGCCGTTCCCACGCGATCGACGGCCGCCACCTCAGACGCCCCCTCGCCCTCTCACTCCTTGGTCTCGCTGAGCCAGTCCGACCAGGAAGCGATCAAGGCGAAGATCCCCCAGCACGGTGAGGTCCTGCCCCTGGTGGCCGGACAGGAGGGGTTGCTGTTCCACGCGGTCTATGACGATGGTGCGCCGGATGTGTACATGGTGCAGCTGGTCTTTGACCTTGAGGGTTTGGTGGACGTGGTGCGGTTGCGGGGGGCCGTGGAGGGGTTGTTGCGGCGGTATCCGCAGGTGGGTGCGGGGTTTGTGCATGAAGGTGTGTCGGTGCCGGTTCAGGTGGTTCCTGGTGACGTGCGGGTGCCGTGGCGTGAGCAGGATTTGCGGGATCTGGGGGAGGTGGAGGCGCAGGGTGTCTTCGAGCGGTGGCTGGCGGAGGACCGGGCCGACCGCTTCGATCTGGGGCGGCCGCCGTTGCTGCGGTTCGCGTTGTTCCGCCTGGCCGAGGGCCGTTCCCGGTTGGTGATGACGAATCATCACATCCTGTTGGACGGCTGGTCCACTCCGTTGGTGGTGCGGGATCTGTTCGCTTTGTACGAGCGGCCGGGCGGGGAGTCCGCACTGCCCAGGCCGACGCCGTACCGCGACTACCTCGCGTGGTACGGATCGCGGGATCGGGGTGCGGCGCTGGAGGCATGGCGTAAAGCGTTGGCGGGCGTCGAAGAACCCACCCTGCTGACGCCCGCGGACCCTGGGCGCCAGGCCGTGGCCCCCCAGGACGTCTCACAGCTCCTCTCGGAACCCCTCACCGCTGCTCTGACCGAGCGGGCGCGCGAGGCCGGTCTGACCCTGAACACCGTGATACAGGGCGCCTGGGGCCTCCTCCTGGCCCGTACGACCGGTCGCGATGACGTGGTCTTCGGAACGACAGTGGCCGTCCGGCCACCCGAGATTCCCGGCGTCGAATCCATGGTGGGGCTGTTCGTCAACACGGTGCCGCTGCGGCTTCGCCTACTCGCGGACGACAGCCTGGCGGCGATGCTCATCAGGCTGCAGGACGAACAATCGCGGCTGCTCGACCATCAGTTCCTGAGCCTGACCGACATCCAGCAGAGTGCCTATGCCGGTTCGGGACCGCTCTTCGACACCGCGACGGTCTTCGAGAACTACCCCGTGGACGACGCCACTTTCGGCCGCACCGACAGCACACTCAAGACCACCGCCATCGCCGCCCACGACGCCACGCACTATCCCCTGGCGCTGATGGTGATTCCGGGTGAGCGGCT
>NZ_LAKD02000214.1 GCF_000968685.2 Streptomyces antioxidans | reverse complement strand
CACCTCAGGATCCACCGGCACCCCCAAGGGTGTCCTGGTGACCCACACCAACGTGGTGAGGCTGCTCGAAGCGATCGCGCAGAACTACGACTACGGCCCGGACGACGTGTGGACCATGTTCCACTCGTATGCGTTCGACTTCTCGGTGTGGGAGATCTGGGGAGCCCTGCTGAGCGGTGGCCGACTCATCGTGGTCGACAGGGAGGTGACCCGCTCCCCTTCGGATTTCCTGGAGTTGCTGGTACGGGAGAACGTCTCGGTCCTGAGCCAGACCCCCTCCGCGCTGTACCAACTGATCGCGGCGGAAGCAGAACGTGGCGGGCCACGCGTGCGTACGGCACTTCGCTGTGTGGTGCTCGGCGGCGAGGCCCTCGAACCCACACGCCTTGCCGACTGGTACGCCCGCCACCACGACGACGCCCCTGTCGTGGTGAACATGTACGGCATCACCGAGACCACCGTGCACGTCACCCACCAGCCGATCGACCGCGAGCTCACCGGACCCGGAGCCAGGAGCCTGATCGGCCGGCCCCTCCCGGGTCTGCACACCCATGTGCTCGATGAGGGGCTGGAGCTTGTGCCACCGAGTGTGGTGGGTGAGTTGTATGTGGCGGGTGCGGGGTTGGCGCGGGGGTATGCGGGGCGTGCGGGGCTGACGGCGGAACGGTTTGTAGCGTGTCCGTTCGCCGGGTCCGGTGGGCGGATGTACCGGACCGGGGACTTGGTGCGGTGGCGGGCGGACGGGCGGCTGGAGTTCGTCGGCCGGGTGGACGACCAGGTCAAGGTGCGAGGTTTCCGTATCGAGCTGGGCGAGGTGGAGGCGGCGCTGGCGTCGCATCCGCACGTGGCACGGGCCGCCGTGACGGTCCGCGAGGACCGGCCGGGCGACCGGCGGCTGACCGGCTATGCCGTACCGACGGCCGGGTCCCGTCCGGTGGCAACGGAGCTGCGTGAGTTCCTGACAGGTGTGCTGCCGGAGCACATGGTGCCCTCGGCCGTAGTGGTGCTGGCGCGGTTGCCGCTGACGGCGAACGGGAAGCTGGACCGCAAGGCGCTGCCCGCCCCGGAATACACCCCGGCCCCCGGCCGTACACCGACCTCCGCGACGGAAGAGCTGCTGTGCGGGTTGTTCGCCCAGGTGCTTGGCCTGTCCGATGTCCCTGCCGACGCCGACTTCTTCGCGCTGGGCGGGGACAGCATCATGTCCATCCAGTTGGTGGGCCGGGCTCGTCGTACGGGCCTGGTAATCACCCCGCGTGAGGTGTTCCAGCACAAGACGCCCGCCGCCCTCGCCGCCACCGCCACCCGGACCGCCGAGGCCCCGGCCGTGGAGGACAACGGAGTGGGCACTCTGCCCATGACCCCGATCATGCACTGGCTGCGCGAGCGCGAAGGGGCGACCGCCGGATATCACCAGTCGGTGTTGCTGGAAGTGCCACCGACGCTGACACTCGACCGGCTGATCCCATCGCTCCAGGCCGTGATCGACCACCATGACGCGCTGCGACTGCGGATCGCCGACGGGGACGGTGCCGATCGCCCCGGCGACGGTGGCGCCGACCCCTGGCAGCTGGAGATCACACCGCCCGGCTCCATCGCGGCAGCGGACCTGGTCCGCCGGACCACGGTGATCGCAGGTGGCGACGAGGACCTTCAGGCGGCGGTGGCGGCGGAGAGCGCGGCGGGGCAGGCCCGACTGGACCCGCACTCCGGCACCGTGCTCCAGGTGGTCTGGCTGGACGCGGGGGACCGGCGCCCCGGCCGGCTGCTCCTGCTGGCCCACCACCTGGTGATGGACGGAGTGTCCTGGCGGGTGCTGCTGCCCGACCTCATCGCCGCGTACGAGGCGATCGAGGCCGCCCGGACCCCCGCACTCCAGCCCGTCGGCACCTCCTTCCGCCGATGGGCGCGACTGCTCACCGACCAGGCCGTCGGCCCCACCCGGGAAGATGAGCTGGACATGTGGGCCCGTATGGTCAGGGACCCCGGGCTCACCGTGGCCACCGACGCGCTCGACCCCGCCCGTGACGACGTGCGCAGCCTGCGATCGCTCACCGTCGTCCTCGACCCGGCACACACCGAGCCCCTCCTCACGACCGTACCCGCCGCATATCACGCGGGGGTCGATGACGTCCTCCTCACGGCCCTGGTCCTGGCCGCGGCCCACTGCTACGGCACCGCCGAAGCCACCGCACTGCTGGTCAACGTCGAGGGACACGGCCGCGAAGACATCGCCGAGGCCCTCGATCTGTCGCGCACCATCGGCTGGTTCACCAGCATCTATCCGGTACGGCTCGACGCGGGTACCGTCGACTGGACCGACGTGGCAACCGGCGCCGCCAACCTGGGCGGTGCGCTCAAACGCGTGAAGGAACAGCTCCGCGTCCCGGACCACGGCATCGGCTACGGTCTGCTGCGCTACCTCAACCCCCGCACCGGGCCCCAGCTCGCGGCGCTGAACACGCCGCGCATCGGCTTCAACTACCTTGGCCGGTACATCGGCAGTGGATCCGCCAACTGGTCCTACGCGATGGAGAGTACGGCCCTCGGCGGCGGATCCGACCCCGATCTCGCCCTCACCCACTGCCTCGACATCAACGCACTCACCGAGGACACCCCCGACGGCCCGCGCCTCACGGCGACCTGGGCCTGGGCCGGCCATCTGATGACGGAAGCGGAGGTCAGCCGGTTCGCCGAGGCATGGCGCACGGCCGTGGACGGACTGATCGCCCATCTCAGGCATCCCACGTCCGGTGGCCGCACACCCTCCGACGTGCAGCTGATCCCGCTGGGCCAAACCGAGATCGAACACGTCGAGGCACTGGTCCCGGACGCCGACGACATCCTGCCGCTCACCCCGTTGCAGGAGGGGCTGCTGTTCCACGCGGTCTATGACGATGGCGCGCCGGATGTGTACATGGTGCAGCTGGTCTTCGATCTCGAGGGTCCGTTGGATGTGATGCGGTTGCGGGGGGCCGCGGAGGGGTTGTTGCAGCGGTATCCGCAGGTGGGCGCGGGGTTTGTGCATGAGGGTGTGTCGGTGCCGGTTCAGGTCGTCACCGGTGGGGTGCGGGTGCCGTGGCGCGAGGAGGATCTGCGGGGTCTGGAGGAGGCGGAGGCGCGGGATGTCTTCGAGCGGTGGCTGGCGGAGGACCGGGTCGATCGGTTCGATCTGGGGCGGCCGCCGTTGCTGCGGTTCGCGTTGTTCCGCCTGGGGGAGGAGCGCTTCCGGCTGGTGATGACGAATCACCACATCGTGTTGGACGGCTGGTCGACTCCGCTGGTGGTGCGGGATCTGTTCGCCTTGTACGAGCGCCCGGGAGAGGAGAGCGCACTGCCCAGGCCGACGCCGTACCGCGACTACCTCGCGTGGTATGGGTCGCGGGATCGGGGTGCGGCGGTTGCGGCGTGGTGTGGGGCGTTGGCGGGGATGGCGGAGGCGTCGGTGTTGGGACCGGTGCTTGCCGGTGGTGGCGGGGTGGTGCCGGGTGAGGTGTGGTGTGAGGTTCCGGAGGATTTGACAGGACGGTTGGTGGAGCGTGGGCGGGAGCTGGGGCTGACGCTGAACACGCTGGTGCAAGGGGCGTGGGGTGTGGTGTTGGGTCGGTTGTTGGGGCGTGAGGATGTGGTGTTCGGGGCGACGGTGGCGGTGCGGCCGGTGGAGTTGGCGGGTGCGGAGTCGTTGGTGGGGTTGTGTATCAATACTCTGCCGGTGCGGGTGACGGCGGGGGCCGGGATGCGCGTGTCGGGGTTGTTGTCGGGGTTGCAGGAGACGCAGGCGCGGTTGTCGGAGTACCAGTTCGCGGGGTTGCCGGAGATTCAGGCGGCGGTGGGTGCGGGCGCGCGGTTCGACACGGTAGTCATTTTTGAGAACTATCCGGTGGCGCCTGACGCGGCTTCGGGGGCTCTGGGAGACAGTGGCGTGACCGTGCGGGCCAGCGGGGGCCGGGATGCGACGCATTACACGCTGGCGTTGACGGTGATTCCTGGTGAGCGGCTTCAGGTGCGGTGGGGGTATCGGCCTGATGTGTTCGACCGGGAGGCGGTGGAGGTGATCGCGGCTCGTTTTGTGCGGGTGTTGGAGGCGATTGCCGCTGATCCGGGGTGTGTGGTGGGGCGGAT
>NZ_LAKD02000213.1 GCF_000968685.2 Streptomyces antioxidans | reverse complement strand
TCGAGGTGGCGTTGTTCCGGCTGCTGGAGCACTGGGGTGTTACCCCGGATGTGCTGATCGGCCATTCGGTGGGCGAGGTGGCTGCCGCGCATGTGGCGGGGGTGTTCTCGCTGGAGGACGCGTGCGCGCTGATCGCGGCCCGGGGGCGTCTGATGCAGGCGCTGCCTGAGGGTGGTGCGATGGTGGCGGTGCAGGCGTCGGAGGAGGAGATCTCCGGTTCGCTGGCCGGTCGTGAGGCCGAGGTGAGCATCGCGGCGGTCAACGGCCCGGCGGCCGTGGTGGTCGCGGGTGATGAGGCCGCGGCGCTGGAGATCGCCGGGCGGTGGGCGGAGCAGGGCCGTAAGACCCGGCGCCTAAAGGTGAGCCACGCCTT
>NZ_LAKD02000212.1 GCF_000968685.2 Streptomyces antioxidans | reverse complement strand
GAGCCACTGCTGCCCAAGTGTGAGCGCCGAGCCCGGCGTCCTGGGCACAAGCGGCATCCGGAACACTGGTGTTCCAGGGGCATCCTGGTCGTCCTGCCCACCGGGATCGCCTGGGAACATCTGCCGCGGGAGCACGGTCCGGTCCGGGCTCCCAACGTTGAGGTGTGAAGCACGGGTTCGTCCGCCCGCACGGGGTGCGTCGCCCGCGGATCTGCCGGGAGATGAGCGACGACTCCACGAAGCCTTCGTCACCCTCGGATGCGTATCATCTGCTGGCGGCCCCTGCAGCCATTCCGGTAGGAGTTCTCAGGGGCGGGTGAGGCCGAGATGGTCGCGTAGGGTCGTGCCCTGGTAGGCCGCGCGGGCGTAGCCCCGCTCCTGCAGTAGGGGGATGACCTCGCTGAGCAGACGGCGTCCGTCCACGCGCTGCGAGGGCGGGATGAGGATGAAGCCGTCGGCCGCGCCGGCCTCGAAATAGGTGACCATTTCCTTGGCGATGTGTTCCACATCGCCAACAGCCACCTGGAGCCCCGCCGCCGTGGCCTCGATCTCGGTCAGACGCCGCAGGGTCTGGCCCTCTTCGATCAGCTGCCGGTAGAGATCGAAACGGCCCTGCCTGCGGTTGATGACCGCCGGGTCCGGCAAGAGGTCCAGCGGCAGCTTCTCATCCAGGCCGTAGTCGGCCAGATCGATCCCGCCGAGCTGAAAGCCCACCAGCTGTTTGGCATAGTCGGCGTTGAGCAGACCCGCCAGGACGCGCTGCCGCTCCTGTGCATCCCCTGGGGTGTCCCCCAGGACCGGACTCAGACCGAACAGCACCTTGACCCCATCCGGATCCCGGCCCACCTGTTCGGCGCCGCGCTTGATCTGGTCGTAGTAGCGCTTGGCCATGGCCAGTCCCTGATGCGCCGAGAAGACCACCTCGGCATGCCGGGAGGCGAAAGCCATGCCGTCAGCGGACGTTCCGGCCTGCACCAGCACGGGATGCACCTGCGGCGGCCGGGGAATGTTCAGCGGCCCCGAAACCGTCAGATGCCGCCCGCGGTAATTGACCGGATGCACCCGCTCCGGCCTGGCGTACACCCCCGCCTCCCGGTCCACCGCCAGGGCATCGGCGTCCCAGCTGCGCCACAACGCCTTGGTCACCTCCACGAACTCCCCGGCACGCTCATAACGCCAGGCATGCGAAGGCAGAGGGTCGGAGCCGAAGTTCTCCTCCCCGAACGCCGAGGTCACCATGTTCCAGCCGGCCCGGCCCCGGCTGAGATGATCCAAAGACGCGAACTGGCGCGCGACGTTGAACGGCTCATTGAACGTCGTACTGGCCGAACCCACCAGACCGATCGACTCGGTACACATACTCAACGCCGACAGCACGGTCACCGGCTCCAGATGCTGGGCCGG
>NZ_LAKD02000211.1 GCF_000968685.2 Streptomyces antioxidans | reverse complement strand
CGGTGACGGCGGACATCGGTGCGACGTTGCAGCAGATCGCGGAGTTGACGGCGTCGGGGTGCCAGATCGTGCGGGTGGCGTGTCCTTCGCAGGATGATGCGGAGGCGTTGCCGGTGATCGCGAAGAAGTCGCAGATTCCGGTGATCGCCGATATTCATTTCCAGCCGAAGTATGTGTTCGCGGCGATTGATGCCGGGTGTGCTGCGGTGCGGGTGAATCCGGGGAATATCCGGCAGTTTGATGACAAGGTGAAGGAGATCGCGGGGGCGGCGTCGGATGCGGGTGTGCCGATTCGTATTGGGGTGAATGCGGGGTCGTTGGACAAGCGGCTGTTGGAGAAGTATGGGAAGGCGACGCCGGAGGCGTTGGTGGAGTCGGCGTTGTGGGAGTGCTCGCTGTTCGAGGAGCATGGTTTCCGGGATATCAAGATCTCGGTGAAGCACAACGATCCGGTGGTGATGGTGAATGCGTATCGTCAGTTGGCGGCTCGGTGTGACTATCCGTTGCATTTGGGGGTGACGGAGGCGGGTCCTGCGTTTCAGGGGACGGTCAAGTCGGCGGTGGCGTTTGGTGCGTTGTTGAGTGAGGGGATCGGGGACACGATCCGGGTGTCGTTGTCGGCGCCTCCGGCGGAGGAGGTCAAGGTGGGGATCTCGATTCTGGAGTCGTTGAATCTGCGGCAGCGGCGGTTGGAGATCGTTTCGTGTCCGTCGTGTGGTCGGGCGCAGGTGGATGTGTACAAGCTGGCGGATGAGGTGACGGCTGGTCTGGAGGGTATGGAGGTGCCGTTGCGGGTGGCGGTGATGGGGTGTGTGGTGAACGGTCCGGGTGAGGCGCGTGAGGCGGATCTGGGGGTTGCCTCGGGCAATGGCAAGGGGCAGATCTTCGTCAAGGGTGAGGTGATCAAGACGGTGCCGGAGTCGAAGATCGTGGAGACCCTGATCGA
>NZ_LAKD02000210.1 GCF_000968685.2 Streptomyces antioxidans | reverse complement strand
GACGGACCGTTGGGCGCGGTCAGGCCGTTCGACGCGCCGTCGGAGTTCACCGCCGAACCGCGCACGACGGCCAACACGCGGTGCCCGTTGCGCTGCGCGTCGGACAGCCGCTCCAGTACGAGCATTCCGGCGCCCTCGCCGAGCCCGGTGCCGTCGGCCCCGGTCCCGAACGCCTTGCACCGGCCGTCGGCTGCCAGCCCGCGCTGCCTGCTGAAGGCGACGAACATCATGGGGCCGGAGAACACCGACACTCCGCCGACGAGTGCCAGCGAACACTCGCCGGACCGCAGCGCCTGCGCCGCGAGGTGGGCGGCGACCAGTGAGGACGAGCACGCCGTGTCCACGGTGAGGGTCGGCCCCTGCAGCCCAAGGGTGTAGGCGACCCGGCCGGCGAGGACGCTCGCCGAGTTCGCGGTGGTGAGGTAGCCCTCCACGCTCTCCCGGATGCCGACCAGCAGGGCGGCGTAGTCCTGGCCGCTGGTTCCGGCGAACACCCCGGTCTGGCTGCCGCGCAGGGAGAGCGGGTCGATGCCCGCGTGCTCGATCGCCTCCCACGCGGTCTCCAGGAGCAGCC
>NZ_LAKD02000021.1 GCF_000968685.2 Streptomyces antioxidans | reverse complement strand
GTCTGGTGGTGGTCACTTGTGGTGCGGTTGCCGCTGAGGCAGATGAGGATGTGGCGGGTCTGGTGCAGGCTCCGGTGTGGGGGTTGTTGCGGTCGGTGCAGACTGAGAATCCCGGCCGGTTCCTCCTCCTGGACCACGACCCCGACCACGACCTGGAGTGCGGCAGTGAGATCAGCCCGGCTGCGGCGGACGCGGCGGTGCGGGTGTTGGTCGCGGGTGAGGAGTCTCAGTTGGCGGTCCGGGGTGGCACGGTCCTGGTTCCGCGTTTGTCTCGCGTGGTCAAGTCCGCGGCGGTCTCCGAGGCGTCTGTGCGGTTGGTGTCTGGTGGGACGGTGTTGGTGACGGGGGCGTCGGGTGTGTTGGCGGGTGTGGTGGCCCGGCATCTGGTGGCTGAGCATGGGGTGGAGCATCTGCTGCTGGCTAGCCGTAGGGGTCCGGATGCGCCGGGGGCTGCGGAGCTGGTAGCCGATCTGGAGGCGGCCGGGGCGTCGGTCACGGTGGCCGCGTGTGATGTGGCCGATCGTGATGCGGTGCGTGAGTTGTTGGCTGGTGTTCCGGCGGAGGTGCCGCTCAGGGGTGTGGTGCATACCGCGGGGGTGGTGGATGACGGTGTGGTCGAAGGGCTGAGTGATGAGCGGGTAGAGCGGGTGTTGGCGCCGAAGGTGGATGCGGCGTGGCATTTGCATGAGCTGACTCGGGATATGGGCCTGGAGGCGTTCGTGCTGTACTCCTCCGTCGCGGCCACTCTGGGGGCTGGTGGGCAGGGGAGTTACGCGGCGGCCAACGCCTTCCTCGATGCCCTGGCCCAGCACCGCCACGCCCACGGCCTGCCCGCACTCTCCCTCGCCTGGGGCCTGTGGGCACAGGCCAGCGGAATCACCCAGAACCTCAACGAGACAGACCTCGCCCGAATGGACCGGTTGGGGATCATTCCGATGGCCACTGAGGATGCCTTGGCGCTGTTTGATCGGTCGATCCACGCGGAACGTGCTGCGCTGCTGCCGGTGCGGTTGGACCTCAAGGCCTTCGGGGGCCGGTCGATGCCCGTACCGTCGGTGCTTCGTCAGTTGGTGCGTGGGCCGATCCGGAAGGCAGCGGCCGGGAATGGCAGCGGCCCGGGTACCGAGTGGCGCGACCGGGTCGCCATGGTCGCTCCGGAAGAGCGGGAGCGGCTAGTGCTGGATCTGGTCCGCACCCACGTCGCCACGGTGCTGGGACGAACCGATCCGTACGGCATCGAGGAGAGGCGAGCGCTCAAGGAGTTGGGCTTCGACTCCCTCACCGCGGTCGAGCTCCGAAACCAGCTCAGCAACATCACCGGACTACGTCTGCCGACCACTCTGGTCTTCGACCATCCGACTCCAGCGGCCATTGCCGACGTTCTGCTCAAGCAGATCGACGGGGCTCCGCAGACCACCGCGCAGGACATCATGAGCGAGATCGACAAATTGGAAGCGGCCCTTGCCGACATTGATTGGGCCGATGCCGGGGCGGCCGTCGTTTCCACGCGTCTACGCGGACTCCTCACTAAGTGGGGCAGGAATTCCGGGTCGGATACCGAAGACCTCGGAACTGCATCGGCTGATGAACTATTCAGCATTCTCGATGGCGAGCTGGAACGTTAAGAATCTCCGGGCGTAAAGGAAGGCGGGATAGAACTATGTCGGTTGACGAGAAGACTCTCGATTATCTGCGGCGTGCTACGGCCGACCTTCGCGATGCCCGCGGGCGTCTGCGTGAGTTGGAAGACCGTGCACACGAACCGATTGCCATCGTCGGCATGGCCTGCCGGTATCCAGGGAATGCCGCGTCGCCGGATGAGCTCTGGACTCTGCTGGCCAACAGCGTAGACGCGCTCTCCGAGTTCCCTGCCGACCGTGGGTGGGGGCTGGAGAATCTGTACGATCCGGATCCGGGTCGGCCTGGGAAGACCTATGCTGTAAGCGGCGGGTTCCTGCATGATGCGGCGGATTTCGATGCCGAGTTCTTCGGTATTTCTCCGCGTGAGGCGCTGGCGATGGATCCGCAGCAGCGGCTGCTGCTGGAGACGTCCTGGGAGGCCATAGAGGCCGCCGGGATAAACCCTTCCGAGTTGAGCGAATCACCAGTCGGGGTATTTATCGGAGCCAATGGTCAGGATTACCTTTCGCGGTTCCAGGACGACACCGAAGACGGTGATGGGTATCTTCTGACGGGTAACACGGCCAGCGCCATGTCCGGCCGCCTTGCCTATGTGTTCGGCCTCGAGGGTCCGGCGGTGACGGTGGATACGGCGTGTTCGTCGTCTCTGGTGGCCCTGCACCAGGCGAGTGCGGCGCTGCGCAGTGGTGAGTGCTCGATGGCCCTGGCTGGTGGGGCGACAGTGATGTCCACGCCCATCGCATTCGTGGAGTTCTCCCAACAGCGTGGCCTGGCGGCCGATGGCCGCTGCAAGGCGTTTGCCGAGGGGGCGGATGGCACGGGTTGGGGTGAGGGTGTGGGTGTGTTGTTGTTGGAGCGGTTGTCGGATGCTCGGGCGCGGGGGCATCGGGTGTTGGCGGTGGTGCGTGGTTCGGCGGTGAATCAGGATGGTGCGTCGAATGGGTTGACGGCGCCGAATGGTCCGTCGCAGGAGCGGGTGATTCGGCAGGCGCTCGCTAGTGCGCGGTTGTCGGCGGCGGACGTGGACGCCGTCGAGGGCCACGGCACCGGCACGAAGCTCGGTGACCCGATCGAGGCACACGCGCTGCTGGCTACCTACGGTCAGGGTCGTGGAATTGGTCGGCCGTTGTGGTTGGGGTCGTTGAAGTCGAACATCGGTCATACGCAGGCGGCTGCTGGTGTGGGTGGTGTGATCAAGATGGTCATGGCCCTGAATCGTGAGGTGCTGCCGCGTACGTTGCATGTGGATCAGCCGTCTTCGCATGTGGATTGGGATGCGGGTGCGGTGGAGTTGTTGACCGAGCCCGTGGCGTGGCCGCGTGGGGAGCGGGCTCGTAGGGCTGGTGTGTCTTCCTTTGGTGTGTCGGGGACCAATGCGCACGTCGTTATCGAGGAGGCGCCGGCGGAGGAGTCTGTTGGTGGGGGTGTGGTGCCTGTGGTGTCGTCTGGGGTGGTGCCGTGGGTGGTGTCGG
>NZ_LAKD02000209.1 GCF_000968685.2 Streptomyces antioxidans | reverse complement strand
GTCGCAGGAGCGGGTCATCCTCGCGGCGCTCGACAACGCCGAGCTTTCGCCGTCCGACGTGGACGTCGTCGAGGGCCACGGCACCGGGACCGTGCTCGGCGACCCGATCGAGGCGCAGGCGCTCCTGGCGACCTACGGCCAGGACCGGGACCAGCCGTTGTGGCTGGGCTCGGTGAAGTCGAACATCGGACACACCATGGCCGCGGCCGGCATCGCCGGTGTGATCAAGTCGGTACAGGCCATGCGGCACGGTGTGCTGCCACCCACACTGCACGCCGCCGCACCCTCGTCGCATGTGGACTGGGCAGCGGGTGCGGTGCGACTGCTCACCGAGCCCAGGCCGTGGGAGACCGGCGGACGGCCGCGCCGCGCCGGTGTGTCGTCGTTCGGCATCA
>NZ_LAKD02000208.1 GCF_000968685.2 Streptomyces antioxidans | reverse complement strand
CTCGTCGGCCGCTCGAGAGGAGCCCTCCCCGTGCCCGTCGCCCCCGAGTACGACACCCCCCGCGGCACCCCCGGCGGCGGGGCCGGGGCACCCGGACGGCCCCACCTTCCGAGCCCCCCTCGAGCCCCGGTCCATGCCCCCGCTAGCGACGCGGTGAGCGAGGTGATCCGCTGGGCGGCCTTCAGCTGCGCCGTGGTCCCCGTCGTCCTGCTGATGTGCGGATTACCGTTGGGCGCCGCCCTGGGGGCCGCCGCGGGCCTCGCCGCCGTGACGGCCACCAGCCGCGCCCTGCTGCGCCACTCCGAGCGCACCGTGGCCCGGCTGGGCGCGGACGGCATCAGCCCGCACCGGGGCCGCCACGGCCGTACGGGGATCGGCGCGCACCGGGGCGGCCGCCGCGTCTGAGGCCCGCACCGGAGAGCGGCCGCCGCGAGTGACGGTGGACCGGGGCGGCTGTCGCAGCTGAGGGCGGACCGAAGCGGCCGTCGCGTCTGCGGGTGGGCCGGAGTGACCGCCGCACCCTGAGGGTGGGCCGGAAAGGCCCGGAACCCGGGAATCGGTGCGTAGCGCTCCACACACGGAGCGCCGATGGAGCCTCGCTATAGCACCGCTCAAGCCCGGAAGACGACCGCTCGCCCCCTCAAGAAGTACGAGCGGCACATACGCCGGTCGTATGACCCATCCGTACGTCTGCGCCCACTTGTTTTCAGCCAACTTCCGGCCACACTTCTTTCCTTGGCAAACGCCGTGCTCAACACCCGTCCGGCCAGCGTGGAAAGGGGTCCGGAACGCACGTACCCCCCACGGGAAGTGGGTGTCCGCACAAGGCGTACTTCACAGCGAGGGCTACGAGTGCAACGCTTCGTGATCGAATGCTTCGCGCCAAGTTGTCATGTCGACATAGTGGCGGGTGGTGAACTGGTCACGGCGACCACACGCGACACAGTAGATTCGATCTTGGCCATGACCGGCGGGGGAACCGTTCAGGACCGAGGGGAAACGTGCAGGACCGAGAGGACGCGACCACCGAGGGGGGCTTAGTGCCATGAGCCAGGACTCCACGACCGTACCGGAGACCTCGCGCAAGCTCTCCGGACGCCGGCGACGAGAAATCGTCGCGGTGCTGCTGTTCAGCGGCGGCCCCATCTTCGAAAGCTCCATCCCGCTCTCCGTCTTCGGTATCGACCGGCAGGACGCCGGAGTCCCTCGGTACCGGCTTCTGGTGTGCGCGGGCGAAGATGTGCCACTGCGAACGACTGGCGGACTGGAACTGACCGCACCGTACGGCCTGGAGGCACTCTCCCGGGCCGGCACCGTCGTCGTACCGGCCTGGCGGTCGATAACCCAGCCGCCACCGGCCGCCGCGCTCGACGCGCTGCGCCGCGCGCACGAGGAGGGCGCGCGGATCGTGGGCCTGTGCACCGGGGCCTTCGTACTGGCCGCCGCCGGGCTGCTGGACGGCCGCCCGGCGACCACCCACTGGATGTACGCGCCGACGCTCGCCAAGCGCTATCCGTCGGTCCATGTGGACCCCCGCGAGCTCTTCGTGGACGACGGCGACGTACTGACCTCCGCGGGCACCGCCGCCGGGATCGACCTGTGCCTGCACATCGTGCGCACCGACCACGGCGCGGACGCCGCGGGGGCCCTGGCCCGCCGTCTGGTCGTCCCGCCGCGCCGCAGCGGAGGACAGGAGCGCTACCTGGACAGGTCCTTACCAGAGGAGATCGGCGCCGACCCGCTGGCCGAGGTCGTGGCATGGGCGCTGGAGCACCTGCACGAGCAGTTCGACGTCGAGGCCCTGGCCGCCCGCGCCTATATGAGCCGCAGGACCTTCGACCGCAGGTTCCGCTCGCTCACCGGAAGCGCTCCGCTCCAGTGGCTGATCACCCAGCGGGTGCTGCAGGCGCAGCGGCTCCTGGAGACCTCCGACTACTCGGTCGACGAGGTCGCGGGGCGCTGTGGCTTCCGCTCGCCGGTCGCGCTGCGCGGGCACTTCCGGCGGCAGCTGGGGTCCTCCCCGGCCGCCTACCGGGCCGCGTACCGCGCCCGCAGGCCCCAGGGCGGTCCCGCGGACCGCCCCGACCGCCTGGAGCGACTGGAGCGGGCCGACCGCGCCGAGGTGATCGAGCCCCGCGCCGGCGACCACTCCCTGCCGCTGCGGCGGCCGGGCGCGCCCGGCGCCTCCACCGGCCACTCCGGGCACCCCCAGCACCACCCTCACGCTCCGCACCCGGACCCTGGCAAACCGGAGTCGGACGCCTACGCACCACGCCTGCCCGAACAGGCGGCTGGGCGGTCCCCGGGCCGTCCGTCCCTGCCCGGCCAGCGGGAACGCCCCGTAGGGTGAGGCGTATGAACGATCGCATGGTGTGGATCGACTGCGAGATGACCGGGCTCTCGCTGGCGAACGACGCGCTTATCGAGGTGGCCGCACTGGTCACGGACTCCGAGCTGAACATCTTGGGCGACGGGGTGGACATCGTTGTCCGGCCCCCCGCGGAAGCGCTGGTCACCATGGTCGAGGTGGTGCGCGAGATGCACACCGCCTCCGGCCTGCTCGCCGAGCTTGAGAGCGGGACGACGCTCGAGGATGCCCAGGACCAGGTCCTGGCCTACATCCGCGAGCACGTCCCCGAGGCGGGCAAGGCCCCGCTGTGCGGAAACTCGGTCGGCACCGACCGGGGCTTCCTCCTCCGGGACATGCCGACGCTCGAGAGCTACCTCCACTACCGGATCGTCGACGTCTCCTCGATCAAGGAGCTGGCCCGCCGCTGGTATCCGCGGGCCTACTTCAACAGCCCCAAGAAGAACGGCAACCACCGCGCGCTCGCGGACATCCACGAGTCCATCGCCGAACTGCGCTACTACCGCGAAGCGATCTTCGTACCCGCCCCCGGCCCGGCCTCGGACACGGCGAAGGCCATCGCGACCAAGCACGTCCTGCCCGCCCGGCACGCGTGACCCCGCCACCGTCCCGGTGCTCGCTCCCGACTCCCCCGAAAGCCGGGAGCGAGCACCCCGCCGGACCCTGTACACTTTTTCTCGGCCGGTGCGGAAAGCTCCGGTCATGGTGGGTATAGCTCAGCTGGTAGAGCACCTGGTTGTGGTCCAGGATGTCGCGGGTTCGAGTCCCGTTACTCACCCTTTTGGAAGCGGCCGCTGACCTGCGCAAGTGGGATAGCGGCCGCTTTCGTCTCTCCTCATGGCCACACCGGTGGCCACCCGGGATGTTGAGAAGGGCCCTACCTCCCATCCATGGCGAGCATCGCCATCGAAGACCTCGGGCTCGTCATCCGCGAGGTCCGCCCTCGCCTGCCTTTCCGTGCTCCCGGGCGGGATGAACGGGCTCGTGTCAGCTTCCGAGTACGTCGATGAGGTGATCGTCAAGATCGGCGACGAAGCCCTCACGGCGCCACGGGCGGAGCTCTTTGCGCGCCTGGCGCAGCCGCAACGCCGGTACTCGCCCGCCGGTGCTTGCTGCCGAATCGACGCAGGTGTGCAGGAGATCCGCGGCCCTCTCCGGTGCGTCGAGGCGGATGCAGGCCAGGGCCTGATCGGTGGAGACGATGGCCCGCTGCACCCGCTCGCGCGGCGTGTCCAGGGCTTCCGCGCTGCTGGCGAAGACGTCGTGAGCGACCGCCGCATCTCCTACGTACAGCTCGCACAGCCCCTCGAAGCCGCGTAGATGGTCAGCGGTGAAGCTCGTTGGTGCCGGATCGCCGTCTACGTCGCGGTCGAGGTCGTACCGGGCGAGCGACAGCGCGGTCTGCGCGTGCCGCTCGGCGCCCGACCGGGCGGCGATCTCGGCCTGTAGCGCATGCGATCGAGCCCGCACACGGACGCTGTCGCCGGTCCGGGCATCGCGCGCCGAGGCGTCGACCAGCTCACGGGCCGCGTCGATGCCTGGTACCGAGTAGAGCGTGACCAGGGCATGGCTCATGTGCACGACTGCCCGGCGCCACGGGGCGCCGAGTTGTCCGGCCGCATCGGTGGCAGCCGCGTAGAGCGCGCGGGACACCTGGTCATCCCGGGTCTCGAACGCCAGCCGCCCGGCGAGGGTATACGCCTGCGTCGCGACCGTGCGCAGCTCCGGCCGCAGCGGCTCGGGCACGTCGCCAGCCAGCAGCCGCTGACAAGACTCGATCATCGGGGCGAGCAGCAGTCGCAGCCGTGCGAAGGGCAACGAGCCCACCTGTGCGTTGACGTCGCCAACGGCCGCCCGATCCCGGCGAGTAGTGCGTCGTCGAGGCGTGCCGGATCGGCGAGCGCGGCCGCCATCGATAGCTGAGTCGTGGGTCCGAGTAGGGCGAGCAGCCCGGTGCCGGTGTCGGTGGCCGTGCGCATGAGCAGGGCACGCAGTTCGCGTACCTGCGTCTCTGCCGCTCCCAGATCGGCGAGGGCATCGAGCAGATGGGCGAAGTCACTTCCGGAGCCGAGGGCGATCTGGCCATCGCATCTGCGGGCGTAGAGGTGCGCGAGCAACAGCTGGTACCGGTCGCTGGGGAGGATGGGGCGTTTGCTCTCCCATCGGGCAACGGACCGTTGCACGCTCGTGGCCGAGGAGTCGAGCGGCTGGCCGAGTTGACGTGCTGTCTTGACGAGCGCTCGCGCAGTGTCGGCCAAGGACCAGCCTCGCGCTTTCCGGAGGGACCTGAGGGCAGCAGCGCCACGAGCTTCGCACGTGCTCATGCCCTCATCATGCCGGTGGTCCCCGTCACACGGGCACGATGAGGTGTGGCTTCACCTGCTCTGCTGCATAATCGAGGGTTTGCCAAGTCCCAGAGGCCCCATGAGGGCCTGCCAGGGGGAATCCGATGACCATGTCGGAGTGGTCGACCATCCACCGATTCCGAGCGTGAAACGCGCGCGTACAGAGCTCTTCGGCGCGCAGCTCGATCACCTCCGTGACGCGGCCGCGCGTGCGGGTGATGGCCTGTCGCGCCTCGGCTGGCTGTTGCTGGACGGTGCCGGGGACGACGATCGTGATCCGTGCTTCGGTGTTCCCGGCCAGCCACAACAAGGACAGGCTGTCGATGCCCTTTGCCCCTCCCACGTAGAAGTGGGCGTCGGCATCCGCGAAGGGGTGGAGGTAGTTGGCGAATAGCTCAGCGTAGCTAGCGAGATCACGATGTGCTGTCGACCGGGTGCCGGTGATGGCCACAGCCCGAGTCATGATCCACTCCGTGTCATAGGTTGTCATATCCCGTCGTGGCTCCTGATGCGATGACATCGATGCATGGACGCATCCGGTTACCGCGACCTCGCCGATCGACTGAAAGCCTACGGACTGTCGATAGTGGTGAAGGGCGCCCGGCTGAGTGTGGCGAATCCGCTCAGCACCAATCTGGTGGAGGAGATCGCCAGCCAGGGGGAACGCAATGTCACCACCTGGGGGAATGAGCTTGGCGAGCGTGGCGAGTGTGGCGACGAGAACGGCACCGCTCTTCGTCTCGCCCTTCTTCGCGGCGCGTCTTCGGGGGGCGCGGCATGAAGGCCAGAACCCTCCCGTGGACGCCGCCGCAGACTGCGGACGTTGAGCTGTTACCGGTGGGCAAGTGGTGGGATGCCGTCTCCGCGCCCACCGCCGTCGCGGACCGCGCCCTCGAACTGCTTGGCGACCGATCCGGCGCCGTCATCCAGGACGACACCTACGGCAAGACCTACTGGCTGATCGCCATCGGCACGTCCACCCCCCGCAGCTGGCGCCTGCGCCAGGTCCGCGTACTCACCGAACTCGCCGACGAGGGCACCCTCCTCGGCGTACCGCCCGCCTCCTGGAGGGCCGACCACCGAACCTACTGGCGGATCCCGCTCGGCCCCGGCCGGTATCTGACCGACACCCATCACCTGATCCGCGCCCTGCGCCAGGCCCTTGACGACGTCCTCGGCCCAGCACCGGACGGCCGACAGCTCTGCTACCACTGCCAACTCCCCACCAACGAGCCCGTCCCCGTGGCCATCGAGCACAGCGGCAGTGTCGCCAGCGCGACCGTCTACGCCTGCCCGACCCACACCCGGGACTACCCGCGCGATGCCATCGCCCAGACCGCCGCCATGCGCCGCGCGCTCCATCACGGCAGGTCCCGATGACCACCACCCCCGAACACGGCCCCGCAGCCCTCGTCCTGGGCGCCCACCTGCGCTCGCTCCGGCTGGCCAAGGGCATCACGGCCACCGAAGCAGCCCAGGCGATCCGCAGCTCAGAGAGCAAGCTGAGCCGGATGGAGACCGACCAGGCGCGACACCGCTGGCAAGACGTATCCACACTGGCCAGGCTCTACGGCACGACCAACTGGCCCAGCATCGCCACCGCCGTGCGCTGGACAAAACGCCGGGCTCGCCGCCGCCCAAAGCCCCGAGACGAGCGCCGGGCTGCTGGGCATAGCGCGCAGGCGGTTCGAGCTGCTGGCCAGGGACCCCGAGTCCGACGCTCTGTTGGAGGAGCTGACGCCATGACGACGGCCTCCAACGACCCGGCCGTGGCCGGGACCGAGTGGCGTGCCGCCTTGGAGCATGCGGCGGGCTGCCCGACCTGCCGTGCCCTCGGCGTCGTCTGCCTGGAGGGCGAATGGCTGCTCCGCACCCATGAGGA
>NZ_LAKD02000207.1 GCF_000968685.2 Streptomyces antioxidans | reverse complement strand
CCGTGACTACCTCGCCTGGCTCGCCCGCCAGAACGAGGAAGAAGCCATGGCGGCCTGGCGTAAGACACTGGCCGGGGCGGATGAGCCCACGCTGGTGGCTCCGGCCGAGTACAACGGGGCGCCGGCGCATTCCGCCATGGTGTCCGGCAGCGCGAGCGAGGAGCTGGACCAGGCGCTGCGCGACCTGACACGCCGCCTCCACGGCCTCACCCTGAACACGGTCGTCCAGGCCGCCTGGGCACTCGTCGTCGGCAAGCTGACCGGCCGACGGGATGTGGTGTTCGGCGCCAGCGTGGCCGGACGGCCGCTGGACCTGCCCGGCATGGAGAGCATGCTGGGGCTCTTCATCAACACCGTGCCCGTACGCGTGTGTTTCGACCCGGCGCAGTCGGTGGCCGAACTTCTGGCGGAGCTGCAGGCCGAGCAGGCGGCGCTGGTGGACTACCAGTATCTGAGCCTCAGCGATATCCAGCGGCAGACCGGCCCCGGGGCCATGTTCGACACCATCATGGCGTTCGAGAGCTTCCCCTCAGGTACGAACGCGCGGAAGCCGCCGAACGACAAACCAGCGGGCGATGAGACCGAGCGGCGCGGACCGGGCGGCCTGAAGTTCACCGAACACGGGCTCCGGGAGTCGATCAACTACCCGCTCGGCCTGGTGGTCGGCCCGAGCGGCGGCCTGGGCATGCGGCTGAGTTACCGGCCGGACCTCTTCGACGAGGAGACGGCCCAGGGGCTGATCGACCAGGTGTTCCGGGTGCTGGGGCAGATGGCGGCCGATCCGGAGA
>NZ_LAKD02000206.1 GCF_000968685.2 Streptomyces antioxidans | reverse complement strand
GGCACGGGGGGAGTGGGGATACCGGTGGTGGGGCGGGGGTCGCGCGGGGGCTGGTCGGCGGCCGAAGCCGGGGTGAGGTTCTGGAACAGCATGCGGCGGAGGTCTTCCTGCCGGGCGGTGTCGGCGTCATGGCGACGTACGGCTCGGGCGAGGAGAGGGTGGACGGTGAAGGACTGGGCCTGTAGTGGGTCCGGCCGCAGCGCGCCCGAGCCGAGCAGGGTTTCGACGGCCTCGGAGACGAGGGAGGACACTTCCCACGGGGCGTAGGGCCTGACGGCGGACAGCACATTCTCGAGGGTGGCCTGCGACAGCGGAGCCGGGCAGGTCAGGGCGAGCAGCCGCAGGACGTCATCGACGGGGCGCTGACCGGACAGCGGCCGCGGCAGGAGGGCCGTCAGGGGCGGACGGCGGTACGGAGTGCCGCTCCTGGGGCCGGGCTGGCCGGAGGTGAGCACGTCCGTTCCCGGCCCGTGCAGTCGGTTGCGGACGTGGACGAAGTCGCTGGACACCGCGAGGTTCGCCAGCAGGTCGAGTGCCTGCGGATGTCCGTCCACGTCCCGGACGAGGGCGAGCGCGGCCGCGTGGTCGAGGTCGCTGTCGGGCGCCCGGCGAGAGGTGAGGAGGCGGAACCCGTCGGCATCGGCCAAGGGGGAGACGTCGATGGCCTCGGCGAAGGGGGCGTAGCGCAGCGAACGCGTGGTGATCAAGGTCGTGGTGAGCAGGTGCGGCCCCCGCAAGAGGTGCAGTTGGTCTTCGGACAGGCCGTCGGGAACGCCGTCGACCACCCACAGACAGGGTGCGTCGCGCTCGCCGAGCGCGACCGCGAGATGGCTGAGCAGCACGGGGAGGGAGGCGGGCGCGGAGTACAGGCCGAGCGCGGAGAGCACCGTGGAGACCTGCTCCGCGTACGCGTCCATGGTTTCGGATGGGCTGGCTTCCGCGCAGGGGTGGAGATCGAACCAGAAGATCCCGCCCGGGAAGGCGGAGCTGAAATGCAGGGCGTATTCCTGGGCGAGCAGCGATTTGCCGATGCCCGGCATGCCGCGCAGCTGTGCCGTACGGCCAGCGGCGGCCTGTGCGACGAGCGGGGTGCGGTGACGGTGCAGGGCGCTGTGAATGACCCACTGCTCCGCCAGGCGGCCGGTGAAGCGAATGGACCCGGTACGGGCCGGGGCGGGCAGCCAGGGCACGAAAGGAGCGGCGGCGGCGTCCCCCATGGGATGGGGGATATCGCGCACATGGGCCGCCACGCTTTCGACGAATTGCCCGATGGTCTCCGGTGTCGTGGGCCATGGCCAGTGCCGTGCGTCACGGAGCTCGACCGGGTGTACGTGGTCGGTCGTTCCTTCGGGGTTGACCACCAGCGTCCGCCGGAGCGGATCGCCCTCCCGCTGCCCGGTGAGATAGGCATACGTCAGTTCCCACTGACAGGCTCGCCGCTGCGGATAGTCCGCCGAGTACAGAGCGAGCAGCACCCTGGAATGTGCCAGAGCCTCGGTGATGGTGGCCGTGATGGACGCGAAGTCGTCCACGGCCGTGTCATCGACGAAGACTCTGAGTCCGCGGTCCCGGAGGGCGGGTACCAGAGCGCCGACCTTTCGCGCGTCCGAGCGGCTGTAGCTGACGAAGACATCCCACTCGGCGTCGGAGTCATTCATGGCGCTCATGAGTGCTTGGCCCCCCAGACCTCAGCGGATCGATATCCCGAATCCCTCCTCCACCCCGAAATCAGCGGGGGGGGGGGCGCGGTCGCTGGCCCGTCCGAAACCGGCGACGTACCTGAGGTCGTCCGTGAAGGGGAGATCGTCACGGATCTATGATGCGGCACGGTACGTCCGTGCCGGGCGTCCCCCGGGTCCGTCACCTCACCTCGTCGTGCCGGGATCGGCGGCCTGCTGACGTGGCACGGCTGACCCGCCCCGCGTTGTCGACCAGGACGAACGGTGAAGATGACGTTCGGGGTCGCGAATTCCGGCGATCTCCCCCAGGCCGATCACATAGTGCCGCAGGTTCTCCTGCAGCATGCGTAGCTCTTCACGGAAGGCCGCGTTCTCGGGCCATGCGGACTCATCCTGGTCGGGGTGTGACTCCTCGAATTCCCTGAGCCGGGGATGCCACTTGGCGAGAAAGGGGGCGAGCTCGAAGTTGAGGATGTCCAATGCCAGCTCGTATACGGAGTCCCCCCTGGCCGGTGGCGGCGGGGTGGACTCCGACTCCAACGGTTCGCGATAGAGATCGAAAAGCGTTTTGAGGGATGTCAGAGCCTCGCGCAGATTCCCGGTGCCATCTTCCAGGGGGCGAGTGGCGATCCGGGTCGCGGCTTGGAAGAACATCCGCTGTGCTGCTTGCCGCATGTCCGTCTTCGCCTTGAATGACATCTGGCTGCCGAGCACCACGAGCTGTACGTCAGTGAGCCGGGCCGATCTGCGGTACAACTCCGTGCCGAGGACGACGGCGACACCGATGAGGCATCCCACCACGATCGAAAGTCGCTGACCTCCGGTCTGACTGATCGAGTAGGCGGCGGTTCCCACCACGCCGCCCACGATCGCGGCCAGCAGGGCGCGCAACACCATGCGCATCACCCCTGTGACCTGCCCCCGCCGAGCTGTCACCGGCCCCCCTCCCGCGTCACCCGCCGGCCACCGTACGGCGAGCCGCCCGCTGGTCCCTTCTCGGACCGCCATGTTATAGAACGATGCCGCAAACTGATGGAACAGCGGCTCTCTCCGGGCTGGGCTGGCCCGGCCCGGCCCGGCCCGGTGCGGGGCAGGTCAGGTCAGCACATCGCCACGCGGTAGAGACCCGCGAGCGCGTCGTCGATGGGATGGGGCCGCGGTCTGCCCGAGGGATCGAGCCTGTTCCACCTCTGCAGGTTCACCGCGACGGCCAGCTGCCGCTTGCCGTCGGCGCTGGTCATGGCGAGCGCTCCGGCACCCCAGACCGTGCCGCCATGGCCCCAGAAGGTGCCCCGACCGGGAACCTCCATGGGATGCAGGCCGAGGCCGTAGTCGATCGTCCTTCCCTCTTGGGAGATGACCGGGACGGTGCGCTGCATCTGCGCCAGCGACGACGGGCTGACGATCTCACCGGCGAGCAGCATGCCGAAGAAGCGGTTGAGGTCCGTGACGGTCGATATCAGCGAGGCCGCCGGCCCGACCCAGGACATGTCGTAGACGCTGTAGTCGCGCGGCGGGTCGATCATGCCGAACCACGCCTCGTAGATCTGCGAGTGCGGCCCGTTGACGTACGGCCCGGCCGGGAGTTCGGTGTCGCGGAGCCCGGCGCGCTCGATGACGTTCCGGGTGATGCAGCGCTCGGCCGCGGTGCCGGTCACCTTCTCCAGGAGTTCGCCGAGGAGCAGGTAGTTGGTGTTGGAGTACACCCCCGGAGTGCCGCCAGGTGCGCCAACGGCAGGTGCGCTGACCCCCATCTCGATCAGCTCGGTGGGGTGAAACCGCGTGAGCCGGTTGTCGTCCAGACTCTGGGGCCCGGTGTCCGCGAGGGCGGGGAACGCCTTGAGGGAGGGGTAGGCGTAAGGAAGGTACTCGGCGAGGCCACTGGTGTGGTTGATCAGCATCCGGACCGTGATCGCGTCACCGCGTTCCCCGGGAACCAGCTGCGGAAGGTACCGGCCGATCGGCACGTCGAGACCGATCTGACCGCTCTCGATCTGCCGCAGAACCGCGGCGGCGGTGAAGGTCTTGGTGATGCTGCCGACGCGGTGCCGCATGTCGGCGGTGACGCGGCGACCGGTGGCGACATCGGCGACCCCGGCGGCGCCGCGCCAGACCTGGTCGCCGTCCCGTATCTCGGCGAACAGGCCCGGCATCCCGGCGCGGTGGACGTTTTCCATCGCGGCGTTCAGCTCCGCGGGATCCAGTGGGTTCCGCACGACATGCGTCCTTTCGTATGCCCCTGGGTGAGGTCTCGGCACGCTCATGTCCTCATTATGCACGCGGTGCGTGCAACGCCAAGTGCATAAGCTAGGCTGAGACCCGGCGGCTGAGACCCGGTGAGAGTCGGCGGGACCCCGCCGAAAGGAGCGAGATGGCAGGCCGAAGGCGCTGGTCGACCGAGGAGATCCTGGACGCCGCGGCGGAGCTGCTGTGCACCGGCGACGCCGAGTCGTTCAGTGTGCGCAGGCTCGCCGCGGCGCTCGGGACCGATTCCTCCAGCCTCTACCGGCACTTCCGCAGCAAGACTGAACTGCTGCGCGCGGTCGCCGACCGGATCCTCCTGGCCGCCATGGACGGCTACCGCCCCGAGGGCGACTGGAAGCAGCGCATCACGGCCCTGGCCCTGCGGCTGAGAGAGGCCTTCGGCCAGCAACCCCAACTCGCCGCGGTCTGGGGGCGCTACGCCTCATCCGGCACCGGTTCCCGGATGGTCATGGAAGAGGTGCTGCAGGCTCTCCGCTCGTCGGGGCTGCCCGATGGGGAGATCCCGACGCGCTACCACCGGGTCGCGGTCCTCATCGCCGCGTTGATCGCCTCCGAGGCGGGGGTCAGCACCGTCACGCCCGGGGAGTACGAACAGGGCATGGAGCTGTTCCGCGTCGCGGTACTCGGCGCCGACCCCGAACGCTTCCCGACCCTGGCCCACTTCGCCCGCAACGTCCGCCCCCTCGGCGCGGACCGCCGCGCCGCGTTCGAAGACATCCTCGCCGCCCACATCGCCCACATCGAGGCCGCGATCCCCCCGAGCTAAGGGCTGTCCCGTAAATGAGCTCCGAGTCGTCTCGGTTCCCGAAGGCGCGAGGACTCAACCCGGAGAACGGGGCTATCCAGGAAGATTCCGACGCCGTGATCACACCAGCCTTCCAAGATCGTTCCACGATATATGGCCGGCGGTTTGGTCCGCCCCTCAGCTCCCGCTCAGCGGAGACGTCCACGCGGGGTCATGTTGGGATCTCCTCGTAAGGTGCGCCAGCA
>NZ_LAKD02000205.1 GCF_000968685.2 Streptomyces antioxidans | reverse complement strand
TTGGAGACGGCCCTGACTGACCTCGACCTGCCGGCCGACGACATCGATCTACTGACAACGGCCGAACGCACGGCACTCCTCCGCCAAGGCAACCCCGCCGCCGTCCACTCCTCACCCGCCGCCACCACTCTCCCCGCCCTCCTGTCCGCCCAGGCCACCCACACCCCCCACGCACCCGCCGTGGAGTGCGGAGAGGAGTGCCTTACCTATGCGGAGGCCGACGCACGGGCGAATCGGCTGGCCCGGTATCTGATCGGACGTGGCGCCGGGCCGGAAGCGGTGGTGGCCGTGGCGGTACCTCGCTCACTCGACATGGTCATCGCGGTTCTGGCGGTCCTCAAGTCGGGCGCCACCTATCTGCCGATCGACCTGGCGTACCCGCCGTCCCGCATCGGCTTTATGCTGCGCGACGCGCGCCCTCTCGCGGTGGTGACGACTGGCCGTACCCTCGGCGACCTGGGCTGTGACGAAATGTCCACGGTCGTGCTCGACGCCCCGGACACCGCTGACGCGATCGCCACCCTGTCCGGCTCAGATGTCACCGACGCGGACCGTGTGCACCCTCTGCATCCCCTGCATCCGGCCTATCTCATCTACACCTCCGGCTCCACCGGCACCCCGAAGGGGGTCGCGGTGCCGCACGCCGGAATCGCGAGCCTGGCGCTGACACAGGCCGAACGGTTCGACGTGGGCGAGGGGAGCCGGGTCCTGCAACTGGCCTCACCCGGTTTCGATGTGTCCATGATGGAGCTGGTTATGGCGTTCGCCACCGGCGCCACACTGATCGTTCCGCCCGCCCGCATGGTGGTGGGCGAGGACCTGGCCGTCGTACTGCGGGATGGCCGCATCAGCCACGCCGTCATGTCGCCGACCGTGCTGGGCAGCATTCCCGATGGTGCGTTCCCCGACCTCCGCACTTTGATCATCGGCATTGAGGCATGTCCGGGGGAACTGGTCCAACGGTGGTCCGTCGGGCGGCGGATGGTGAATGCCTACGGCCCCACCGAGGCCACGGTGTACGTCACGGCCACGGGGCAGCTCTCCGGTCCGGACGTGCCCCCGATCGGTGGGCCGATCGTCGGTACGCGGGTGTATGTGGTGGATGGTGGGTTGGGTTTG
>NZ_LAKD02000204.1 GCF_000968685.2 Streptomyces antioxidans | reverse complement strand
CGTTGGGTGGTCCGGGGCAGAGCAACTACGCGGCAGCGAATGTGTTCCTGGATGGTTTGGCGTCGTGGCGTCGGGCTCAGGGGTTGCCGGGTGTGTCGATGGCGTGGGGTCTGTGGGCCGAGGCCAGCGGCATGACCGGACACCTCGCCGAGCGGGATCTGCGCAGGGTGTCCCGTTCGGGTCTGGTGCCCCTCTCCTCCGAGGAGGGGCTTGAGCTGTTCGACGCGGCCCTCGTCTCGGATGAGATCGTGTCGGTCCCGGTCCGGCTGGACATCCCCGCGCTGCGTGCGCAGGGCGCCGAACTCCCCGCCCTCTTCCGCAAGGTCGTACCCAGCGCGCCCACGCGCCGTACGGCACGGTCGGAGCAGAGCGAAAGCCTTCCCGACGAACTGCGCCGACGCCTCCTCGGCCTGCCGAGGACGTCCCAGGACCAGATGTTGCTGGAGCTCATCCGTACGCAGACGGCGGCGGCCCTCGGTCACGCCACCCCCGAGACCGTCAACACCCGGCGGCCCTTCAAGGAACTCGGCTTCGACTCGCTGATGGGCGTCGACCTGAGGAATCGGCTCACCGCGGAGACCGGTCTGCGGCTGCCCGCCACGCTGGTCTTCGACTATCCGACCCCGATGGCACTCGTCGGCCACATCCGCGATGAGATCCTGGGCGGCGAGGGTGCCGCCTCATCGGCGGGCGCGGCGCCGGTGGCCGCCTCGGACGCGGCGGTGGACAGCGACCCCATCGTGATCGTGGGCATGAGCTGCCGATTCCCGGGTGGTGTGCGGACGCCCGAGGAGCTGTGGCACCTGGTCATGGCGGGTACGGACGCGATGTCCGAGTTCCCGTCCGACCGCGGCTGGGACCTTGAGCGCCTGTACGACCCGGACCCCGACCGGGAGGGCACGTACTACGCCAAGAACGGCGGGTTCCTCTACGACGCCCACCAATTCGACCCCGCCTTCTTCGACATGTCCCCGCGCGAGGCGCTGGCGACCGACCCGCAGCAGCGGCTGCTGCTGGAGACGTCGTGGGAGGCGTTCGAGCGGGCCGGTATCGACCCCGTGACCAAGCGGGGCAGCCGATCCGGAGTGTTCGTGGGCGTGATGTACAACGACTACGGCACCCGGCTGCGGAACGTCCCCGAGGGCTTCGAGGGGTCCCTGGGCAGCGGAAGCGCTGGAAGCGTGGCCTCGGGGCGTATCTCGTACACCCTCGGTCTCGAGGGGCCCGCGGTCACGGTGGACACGGCCTGTTCGTCCTCGCTGGTCGCGCTGCACCTGGCGGCGCAGTCCCTGCGCCAGGGCGAGTGCGACGTGGCGCTCGCCGGTGGCGTTTCGGTGATGTCGTCGCCCGGTGCGTTCGTGGAGTTCAGCCGTCAGCGCGGGCTTTCCCCCGACGGCCGGTGCAAGCCGTTCGCGAACGCCGCAGACGGCACTGGTTGGTCCGAGGGTGTGGGCATGCTCCTGCTGGAGCGGCTGTCGGACGCGCGGCGCAACGGCCACGAGGTGCTGGCGGTCGTCCGTGGCTCAGCCATCAACCAGGATGGTGCGTCCAATGGTCTGACGGCGCCGAACGGCCCGTCGCAGCAGCGGGTGATCCGGCAGGCGCTGGCGAGTGCCCGTCTGTCGGCGGCCGATGTGGACGTCGTGGAGGCGCACGGTACGGGAACCACGCTGGGTGACCCGATCGAGGCGCAGGCGCTGCTGGTGACCTATGGGCAGGACCGGCCCGAGGGCCAGCCGCTGCTGCTGGGCGCTCTCAAGTCGAACATCGGTCATACCCAGGCCGCCGCCGGTGTGGCCGGGGTCATCAAGATGGTGATGGCCATGCGGCACGGTGTGCTGCCGCGGACGCTGCACGTGGACGAGCCCTCGCGCGAGGTGGACTGGTCGGCGGGCGAGGTGCGGCTGTTGACCGAGGCAGCCGCGTGGCCCGAGACCGGGCAGCCGCGCCGGGCCGGTGTCTCCGCGTTCGGTGTCAGTGGCACCAATGCCCACGCCATCATCGAGCAGGCTCCGCCGGTTCACAACGAGGCCGGGGCGGGCGCGGCTTCCGACGGTTCTGACGGTTCCCACGATTCCGACGTTTCCGACGCCGACAGTGGTGTGGCCGCATGGGTGCTGTCGGGCCGTGGCGCGGACGCGCTGCGGGCCCAGGCCGCTCAGCTGAGGACGTTCCTGCTGGAGCGGGCCGAGTTGAGCGCGCTGGACATCGGCCACTCGCTGGTGGCGACGCGTTCGATGTTCGAGCACCGTGCCGTGGTGTCGGGCGCGAACCGCGCGGAACTCCTCGCCGGGCTCGAGGCCGTCGCGGCCGGAGAGGTCGCCCCGGGGGTGATTCAGGGCGTCGCGAACACATCGGGCCTGAGGGCCTTCTTGTTCTCGGGCCAGGGTGCGCAACGCCCGGGCATGGGGCGGGAGTTGTACGAGGCGTTCCCGGTGTTCGCCCGGGCGTTGGACGAGGTGTGTGCGTGTCTGGACGCGGTGCTGGACCGTCCGCTGAAGGACGTGATGTTCGCGGCCGAGGGCGGTGCGGATGCCGGGCTGCTGGATCAGACGGCGTTCACCCAGCCTGCGCTGTTCGCCGTCGAGGTGGCGTTGTTCCGGCTGCTGGAGCACTGGGGTGTTACCCCGGATGTGCTGATCGGCCATTCGGTGGGCGAGGTGGCTGCCGCGCATGTGGCGGGGATGTTCTCGCTGGAGGACGCGTGCGCGCTGATCGCGGCCCGGGGGCGTCTGATGCAGGCGCTGCCCGAGGGTGGTGCGATGGTGGCGGTGCAGGCGTCGGAGGAGGAGGTCGCGGCGTCGCTGGCTGGTCGTGAGGCCGAGGTGAGTATCGCGGCGGTCAATGGTCCGGCGGCTGTGGTGGTCGCGGGTGATGAGG
>NZ_LAKD02000203.1 GCF_000968685.2 Streptomyces antioxidans | reverse complement strand
CGGCCACCTCCATCGCCTGGGGCGCCTGGGCCGGAGGCGGCCTGGTGACGGGCGAGGTCAGCGAGCAGATGACCCGGTCGGGGATGCTGGCCATGTCCCCCGAGCTGGCGATTTCGGCGCTGCAGCAGGCGTTGGACCTCGATGAGGCGTTCCTCGCGGTCGCGGACATCGACTGGACACGCTTCGAAGCGGACGCCACCGACACTCCCCTCTTCCGCGAGCTGCGGAACGCGCGGAGCGCCACCAGGGAGCGGCAGTCCACGGCGGGCAGCGCCGACCCAGGACGGGCGGAGCTGCACGACCGGCTGGAGGCCATGCCCCGAGAGAAGCGCGAGACGGCGCTGCGGGATCTGGTGCGTGCCCAGGCCGCAGATGTTCTCGCGCACGACAGGGCGGAGGCGGTCGCCTCTGACCGTGCCTTCCGCGACCTCGGCTTCGACTCGCTGACCGCCGTTGAACTGCGCAATCGGATCGGCGCCGCGACCGGGCTGCGGCTGCCGGTCAGCCTGGTCTTCGACTACCCCACGCCCACGGTGCTGGCGCGGTTCCTGCACGGCGAGATGTTCGGCACCGACGAGGGCGGGGCCGCCGAGACCACCCCGACCCGCTCGGACTCGTTCGACGAGCCCATCGCGATCGTGGCGATGAGCTGCCGCTTCCCGGGCGGTGTGCGGACCCCCGAGCAGCTGTGGGACATCGTGAACACCGGAGTCGACACGATCTCCGGCTTCCCCGACGACCGTGGCTGGGACCTCGACGGGCTGTACGACCCCGACCCGGACAAGCCGGGCAAGACCTACGCCCGCACCGGCGGATTCCTGGACAACGTCTCCGACTTCGACCCGGACTTCTTCGGCATCTCACGGCGTGAGGCCCTGGCCATGGACCCCCAGCAGCGGCTGCTGCTGGAGACGTCCTGGGAGGCGTTCGAGCGTGCCGGTATCGACCCGGCGACGCTGCGCGGCAGCCAGGCGGGTGTCTTCATCGGCTCGAACTACCAGGACTACAGCGGTCGGGCCGTCAGCGCGCCGGACGGTGTACAGGGCTATCTCGGACTCGGCAGCGCCTCCAGTGTTGCCTCCGGCCGCCTCTCCTACACCTTCGGCTTCGAGGGCCCGGCCGTGACGGTGGACACCGCGTGCTCGTCGTCGCTGGTCGCCCTGCACCTGGCCGCGCAGTCGCTGCGCCAGGGCGAGTGCGACATGGCACTGGCCGGTGGTGTGACGATCATGGCCACGCCGGGTACGTTCGTCGAGTTCAGCGCCCAGCGTGTGCTCTCGCCGGACGGACGCTGCAAGGCGTTCTCCGCCGAGGCCGATGGCACGGGCTGGTCGGAGGGTGTGGGCCTGCTGCTGGTGGAGCGGCTGTCGGACGCCCGGCGCAAGGGCCACCAGGTGCTGGCGGTCGTGCGCGGCAGCGCCATCAACCAGGACGGCGCGTCCAACGGTCTGACGGCGCCCAACGGCCCGTCGCAGCAGCGTGTGATCGGCAAGGCCCTCGAGAACGCGGGCCTGTCGGCCGCCGATGTGGACGCGGTCGAAGCCCATGGCACGGGTACGTCGCTGGGTGATCCGATCGAGGCGCAGGCGCTGCTGGCCACCTACGGTCAGGGGCGGCCGGAGGACCAGCCGCTGTGGCTGGGCTCCATCAAGTCCAACATCGGCCATTCGCAGGCGGCGGCCGGTGTGGCCGGGGTCATCAAGATGGTGATGGCGATGCGGGAGGGCGTGCTGCCGAAGACGCTCCACGCGGACGAGCCCTCGCCGCATATCGACTGGACCAGCGGCGCCGTGTCCCTGCTGCACGAGCCGACCCCGTGGCCGGAGACGGACCACCCGCGCCGGGCGGCCGTGTCGTCCTTCGGGATCAGCGGTACCAACGCGCACACCATCATCGAGGCGGCAGACCCCCTTGAGGCGCCGTCGCCGGAGACGGGCGGCGAGGTCAACGACTCGTCGGCCGCCGTCACGGTGGTTCCCTGGCTGCTCTCCGGCGGCAGCGCCGACGCGCTGAGCGCCCAGGCCGGGAGGCTGCGCGAGTTCGACGGCGTGCGTACCGCGCGGGCCGGTGATGTCACCGACATCGGCTATGCGCTGGCGACGACCCGTTCCGCCCTGCCCTACCGGGCCGTTGTGGTCGCCGAGGAACCGGCACAGTTCCGGTCCGGACTCGACGCGCTGACGGAGGGCAGGAGCGCGGCCACGCTGATCCAGGGCGTGGCGCGGGCCGAGCACAAGACGGCGTTCCTGTTCTCCGGCCAGGGCGCTCAACGCCTCGGCATGGGGCGGGAGTTGTACGACGCCTTCCCGGTGTTCGCGCAGGCGCTCGACGAGGTGTGCGCGTATCTCGATGTGCTGCTCGACCGTCCGCTGACCGAGGTGATCTTCGCGGCCGAGGGCAGTGCGGAGGCCGGGCTACTGGACCAGACGGCCTTCACCCAGCCCGCGCTGTTCGCCGTCGAGGTGGCGCTGTTCCGGCTGCTGGAGCACTGGGGCGTGACTCCGGATGTGCTCATCGGCCACTCCATCGGCGAGGTCGCCGCCGCGCATGTGGCGGGCGTGTTCACGCTGGAGGACGCGTGCGCGCTGGTGGCGGCCCGTGGCCGGTTGATGCAGGCACTGCCCGAGGGCGGCGCGATGGTCGCCGTCCAGGCGCCCGAGGAGGAGATCGCGGCATCGCTGGCCGGGCGCGAGGCCGAGGTGAGCATCGCCGCCGTCAACGGCCCGACATCCGTGGTCATCGCGGGCGACGAGGCCGCCGTGCTCGACATCGCCGGGCAGTGGGAGCGCGACGGCCGCAAGACGCGCCGACTGCGGGTCAGCCACGCCTTCCACTCCCCGCGCATGGACGGTGTGCTCGGAGACTTCCGGAAGGTCGTCGAGGGCCTGTCGTTCGCCTCGCCCACCATCTCCCTCGTCTCCAATGTCACGGGTCAGCCGGCGGACGCGGACGAGGTGTGCTCGCCCGAGTACTGGGTGCGCCATGTGCGGGAGGCCGTGCGGTTCGCGGACGGGGTACGGGCGCTGGAGAAGCTGGGCGTGACGTCGTTCGTGGAGGTGGGCCCGGACGGTGTGCTCACCGCCATGGCGCAGGACTGCCTGACGGCCGGCGAGTCCGATGGCACGGCCGCCCCCGCCCTCGTCCCCGTGCTGCGCAAGGACCGCCCGGAGGTCCAGGCGCTGACGGCGGCGCTGGCCGAACTCCACGTCCACGGCATCACGGTGGCCTGGGACGCGGTGTTCGCCGGGCGTGGCGCCCGGCGGGTGGAGCTGCCGACCTACGCCTTCCAACGGCAGCGTTACTGGCTCGAATCGGCACCGGCCACCAGCGCAGATGTGACCTCGGCGGGGCTGAACTCCCCCGGCCACCCGCTCCTCGGCGCCGCCGTCGCCCTGGCCGACACCGACTCCTACCTGTTCACCGGCCGGCTGTCCGTCTCCTCCCAGCCGTGGCTCGCCGACCACGCCTTCGCGGACACCGTCCTCTTCCCCGGCACGGCCTTCGTGGAACTGGCCCTGCGCGCGGCCGAGCAGGTGGGCTACGAGCGGGTGGACGAGCTGACCATCGAGACGCCGCTGGTCCTGCCCGCGCGGGGCGCCGTCCAGATCCAGCTCACCGTGGGCGAGCCGGACGAGTCCGGCGCCCGTTCGCTCAACCTGTACTCCCGGTCCGAGGACGCCCAGCCGGACGACCCCTGGACCCGCCACACCACCGGCCTGCTCACCAGGGACCCTGCCGCCACGGCACCGCAGTCCGTGGCCGCCGACTTCGCCGTATGGCCGCCCGCGGACGCCAAGCCGATCGACGTGGCCGACCTCTACGACCGGTTCACCGACGTCGGCTTCGCCTACGGCCCGGCCTTCCAGGGGCTGCGCGCCGCCTGGCGCCGTGGCGACGAGGTCTTCGCCGAGGTCGACCTGCCCGAGACACAGGAAGCCGACGCCGCACGGTACGGCCTCCACCCCGCACTGCTCGACGCCTCGCTGCACACCGTGGCGTTCAAGCCGTCCGGCACCGACGGCAGCACCCTTCCGTTCTCCTGGAACGGCGTGGCACTCCACACCGCCGGTGCGTCCGCGCTGCGCGTACGGCTCGGCAGCGTCGGCGAGGACACGGTCTCGCTGCACGCCACCGACACCTCCGGCGCGCCCGTCGCCTCGGTGGACGCCCTCGTCCTGCGGCCCGTGGCCCCGGAGCAGGTGAACTCCGCCCAGCCGTACGAGTCGCTGTACCAGGTCGAGTGGGTGCCGACCGCCCCGGACACCTTCCGCGCCCCGGTGGCGAGCGGGGCCGGGCGCTGGGCGCTCGTCGGCCCCGACCTGGCCGGGGTGGCGGACGTCCTCGGAGCGGCCGATGTCACCGTGGACACCCATCCGGACCTCGCGGCCCTGGCCGTGGCCATCGACGCGGGCGCCACCGCGCCCGACGTCGTACTGGCCGCGCAGGTGTCCCGCACCCGCCGGACGCCGGAGCTGGCGGAGGCCGTACGGGGCGCCGGACACCGCGCCCTCGACCTGCTGAAGGGCTGGCTGGCCGATGAGCGCTTCGGCGCCTCCCGGCTGGTGTTCCTCACCCGGGGAGCCATCGCAGCGGGCGCCGACACCGATGTGGCCGACCCCGCCGCCGCGGCCGTCTGGGGCCTGGTGCGCTCGGCCCAGTCCGAGCACCCCGGCCGGTTCGTCCTGGCCGACCTGGACGACCACGACGGCTCACGCCGGATCCTCCCGGCGGCGCTCACCGCCGACGAGCCACAGTTCGTGGTACGCGACGGCGAGGTCCTGGCCGGTCGGCTGGCCCGGGTCCCGGCGCCCGGCGGGGCGACCGAGGAGACCACCGTCACCAGCGGCCCCACCTGGGACCCGCGCGGCACCGTCCTGGTCACCGGGGCGGCGTCCGGCCTCGGCGGCCTGGTCGCACGGCACCTCGTCGGCGCGCACGGCGTCCGTCACCTCGTGCTGGTCAGCCGCCGCGGTCTCGCCGCGGACGGCGCGGCCGAACTGCGCACGGAGCTGGCGGACCTCGGTGCCGACGCCACGGTCGCCGCCTGCGACACCGCCGACCGCGACGCCCTCGCCGCGCTGCTGGCCGCCCTGCCGGACGAGCACCCGCTCACCGCCGTGGTCCACACCGCCGGTGTGCTGGACGACGGTGTCGTCGAAGCCCTCACCCCCGAGCGGATCGACCGTGTGCTGCGGCCCAAGGTCGACGCGGTGCTCAACCTGCACGAGCTGACCGCCGGTCTCGACCTGTCCGCGTTCGTGCTCTTCTCCTCGCTCTCCGGGACCCTCGGCGGCACCGGCCAGGCCAACTACGCCGCCGCCAACGCCTTCCTGGACGCGTTCGCCCAGCGGCGCCGGGCCGAGGGACTTCCCGCCCAGTCGCTCGCCTGGGGCCTGTGGGAGGAGCGCAGCGGCATGACCGGCAAGCTGGACGAGGCCCATATGCGGCGCCTCGCCCGCGAGGGTGTGACCCCGATGGCCTCCGAGGAGGCGCTGGCCCTGTTCGACACCGCGTGCGGCATCGACACGGCCACCCTCGTCCCGGCACGGCTCAACGCCTCGGCGTGGCGGGCCCAGGACGGGCCGATCCCGGCGCTGCTGCGGGGAGTCATCCGGACCACGGCCCGGCGCGGCCCCGCGAAGTCCACCGGCGGCTCCGGCGCCGACTCCGCCGAACTGCGCCGCCGTATCGGCTCGATGAACCCGGCCGCCCGGCGGCAGGCGCTCCTCGAGCTGGTGACCGAGCACGCGGCCAGGGCACTGGGCCACGACAACGCGCGCATGATCGCCCCCGACCGTGGCTTCCTGGAGCTCGGCTTCGACTCACTGACCGCGGTCGGGCTGCGCAACCAGCTGGGAACCGCCACCGGCCTCCGGCTGCCCGCCACCCTGCTGTTCGACTACACCACCTCCAGGGCGCTGGCCGGATATCTGGCCGATGAGCTCGTCGGCGGAGAGCCGGACGCGTCGGTGGTGCTGCCGGTCCTGTCGGAGCTGGAGAAGCTGGAGAACTCCTTCGGCGAGGTGGTGGCGGACGAAGCCGCCAGGGAGCGGCTGGCCTCGCGGCTGCAGCAGGTCCTGGCCAAGCTGACCGCGGGGGAGCAGCCGGAGACGGCGAACGGCGGGGTCGCCGCCGCCGACCGCTTCGAGTCGGCGACCGACGACGAGATCTTCGACTTCCTCGACGAGGAGCTCTCGTGACGTGGCCACCCCCGTCCCCGGAAATGACCGGCCGAAGGCTTTCCACCCCTGTCCGGGGTACTCAGAGGAGTGACAAGAAGCGGTGAGCGAGACCAAGCTGCGCGACTACCTCAAGCGCGCCACGGCCAGCCTGCACGAGACCCGTGAAGAGCTGAAGGAACTCAGGGACAGGGACCGGGAACCCATCGCCATCGTCGGCATGGGCTGCAGATATCCCGGTGGGGTGGCGTCGCCCGAGGACCTCTGGGAGCTGGTGGCCTCCGGCACCGACGCCATCTCCACCTTCCCCGTGGACCGGGGGTGGGACGAGGACCTGTACGACCCCGACCCGGAGCGGGTGGGCAAGAGCTATACGCGTGAGGGCGGGTTCCTGCACGACGCGAACGGTTTCGACGCCTCGTTCTTCGGCATGAGCCCCCGCGAGGCGCTGGCGACCGACCCGCAGCAGCGGCTGCTGCTGGAGACCTCGTGGGAGGCGCTGGAGCGGGCGGGCATCGACCCGGCGTCCGCGCGCTCCAGCAGGACCGGCGTGTTCGTCGGCGTGATGTACAACGACTACGGCTCCCGCATCCAGTCGATCCCCGAAGGCCTCGAAGGCCACCTCGGCAACGGCAGCGCCGGAAGCGTCGCCTCCGGCCGCATCTCCTACACCTTCGGCTTCGAAGGCCCCGCGGTGACCGTGGACACCGCGTGCTCCTCGTCGCTCGTCGCCCTGCACCTGGCCGTCCAGGCACTCCGCAAGGGCGACTGCTCGCTGGCGCTCGCCGGCGGCGTGGCCATGATGGCGACGCCCGGCGTGTTCATCGAGTTCAGCCGACTGCGCGGACTCGCCGCGGACGGACGCTGCAAGTCCTTCTCGAACGACGCGGACGGCACCGGCTGGTCCGAGGGCGCCGGTGTGCTGCTGCTGGAGCGGCTGTCCGACGCCCAGCGCAACGGGCACCGAGTGCTGGCCGTCGTACGCGGCGCCGCCGTCAACCAGGACGGCGCGAGCAGCCGGTTGACGGCGCCCAACGGCCCCTCGCAGCAGCGGGTGATCCGTGACGCGCTGCGCAACGCGGGTGTGTCGGCGGCCGATGTGGACGCCGTGGAGGCACACGGCACCGGAACGCCACTGGGCGACCCGATCGAGGCCCAGGCGCTGCTGGCCACCTACGGCAAGGAGCGCGCCGGAGCCGACCGGCCGCTGTGGCTGGGCTCGTTCAAATCCAATGTGGGACACACCCAGGCGGCCGCGGGCGTGGGCGGCGTCATCAAGATGGTGATGGCGATGCGCCACGGTGTGCTGCCGAAGACCCTGCACGTCGAGGAGCCATCGGAGCACGTGGACTGGTCGGCGGGGGCGGTATCGTTGCTGACCGAGTCGACCCCGTGGCCGGAGACGGGCGACCGGCGCAGGGCCGGTGTGTCCTCGTTCGGCGTGAGCGGGACGAACGCGCATGTGATCCTCGAGCAGGCCCCGGAGGCCGAGGCCCCCGAGACAGCCGAGGCCGAGGTGGCCGAGGGCCCGCTGGCCTGGGTGGTGTCGGGCCATGGCCCGGAGGGCCTGCGGGCGCAGGCCGGGCGGCTGCGGGAGTACGTGGCCGAACGCACCGAGCTGGACGCGGCCGATGTGGCGCGGTCGCTGGTGACGACCCGGTCGGTGCTGGATCACCGGGCGGTCGTGCTGGGCCGGGACCGGGACGAACTGCTGGCCGGTCTGGGCGCCGTCGCGGACAAGTCCGCCCTGCAGGGCGTGGTGGTGGGCGAGAGTGCGCCTCCCGGCCGTTCGGTGTTTGTGTTCCCTGGTCAGG
>NZ_LAKD02000202.1 GCF_000968685.2 Streptomyces antioxidans | reverse complement strand
TGCGCCTCCACCGCATCGACATCCAAGGGCGACAACCCAGCACTCGCCAAGGCCTGCCGAATCACCCGCTGCTGCGAGGGACCATTGGGCGCCGTCAACCCATTCGACGCACCATCCTGGTTCACCGCCGAGCCACGAATCACCGCCAGCACGTCATGACCATTGCGCCGAGCATCCGACAGCCGCTCCAGCAACAGAACACCCACACCCTCACCCCAACCCGTGCCATCAGCCGCAGCCGCGAACGGCTTGCACCGGCCATCGGGAGCCAGACCACGCTGCCGGGAAAAACCGGTGAACACACCCGGGGTAGCCATCACCGTCACCCCACCGGCCAACGCCAGCGTGCACTCCCCCTGCCGCAACGCCTGCACCGCCAAATGCACCGCCACCAACGACGACGAACACGCCGTATCCACCGTCACAGCGGGGCCTTCGAACCCCAACGTGTACGCCACCCGACCAGAAACCACACTGCCCGAGCTGGCCAACATGGCGTACCCCTCCAACCGTGCGTCACCACCACTGAGCCCGGCCCCGTAATCGTGGTACATCACACCCGCGTAAACCCCCGTCGGACTCCCCTTCAACGACACCGGATCAATCCCCGCCCGCTCCACCACCTCCCACGACGCCTCCAACAACAACCGCTGCTGCGGATCCGTCGCCAACGCCTCCCGCGGATTGATCCCAAAGAACGCCGCATCGAACGCATCCGCGTCATGGAGGAAGGCACCCTTGTTCGCATAGCTGGTGCCCGCGTGATCGGGGTCCGGATGGAACAGCCGGTCCAGGTCCCAGCCGCGGCCGGTGGGAAACTCCCCGATCACGTCCTTCCCCGAGGAGACCAGGTCCCATAGCGTTTCGGGGGAGTTAGCACCTCCCGGGAAGCGGCAGGTCATGCCGATGATCGCGATCGGCTCATCCGCATCAGCCCGCACCGCGAGAGGAACACCAGAGCCCACAGCCTCGCCCGTCAACCGCGCACACAAATACTCCGC
>NZ_LAKD02000201.1 GCF_000968685.2 Streptomyces antioxidans | reverse complement strand
TGCGCCTCCACCGCATCGACATCCAAGGGCGACAGACCAGCACTCGCCAGGGCCTGCCGAATCACCCGCTGCTGCGAGGGACCATTGGGCGCCGTCAACCCATTCGACGCACCATCCTGGTTCACCGCCGAGCCACGAATCACCGCCAGCACGTCATGACCATTGCGCCGAGCGTCCGACAGCCGCTCCAGCAACAGAACACCCACACCCTCACCCCAGCCCGTGCCATCAGCCGCAGCCGCGAACGGCTTGCACCGGCCATCGGGAGCCAGACCACGCTGCCGGGAAAAACCGGTGAACACACCCGGGGTAGCCATCACCGTCACCCCACCGGCCAACGCCAGCGTGCACTCCCCCTGCCGCAACGCCTGCGCCGCCAAATGCACCGCCACCAACGACGACGAACACGCCGTATCCACCGTCACAGCGGGGCCTTCGAACCCCAGCGTGTACGCCACCCGACCAGAAACCACACTGCCCGAGCTGGCCAACATGGCGTACCCCTCCAACCGTGCGTCACCACCACTGAGCCCAGCCCCGTAATCGTGGTACATCACACCCGCGTAAACCCCCGTCGGACTCCCCTTCAACGACACCGGATCAATCCCCGCCCGCTCCACCACCTCCCACGACGCCTCCAACAACAACCGCTGCTGCGGATCCGTCGCCAACGCCTCCCGCGGATTGATCCCAAAGAACGCCGCATCGAACGCATCCGCGTCATGGAGGAAGCCGCCTTTGCGCGCGTACGAGGTGCCAGGGTGATCGGGGTCAGGGTGAAAGAGCCCGTCCAGATCCCAGCCCCGGCCGGTCGGAAACTCCCCAATGGCATCACGGCCCGAGGCAACCAGATCCCAAAGCTCCTCCGGTGAGCCGACCCCGCCCGGGAAGCGGCAGGTCATGCCGATGATCGCGATCGGCTCATCCGCATCAGCCCGCACCGCGAGAGGAACACCAGAGCCCGCAACCTCGCCCGTCAACCGCGCACACAAATACTCCGC
>NZ_LAKD02000200.1 GCF_000968685.2 Streptomyces antioxidans | reverse complement strand
GGAGTTAGCACCTCCCGGGAAGCGGCAGGTCATGCCGATGATCGCGATCGGCTCATCCGCATCAGCCCGCACCGCGAGAGGAACACCAGAGCCCGCAACCTCGCCCGTCAACCGCGCACACAAATACTCCGCCAACACCCGAGGCGTCGGATAGTCAAACACCAACGACGCAGGCAACCGCAACCCCGTCACCACCGACAACCGATTACGCAACTCCACCGCCGTCAACGAATCAAAACCCAACTCCCTGAACTCCGCATCCACCCGCACCTCACCCACCGAACCAAACCCCAACACCACCGCCACACCACCCCGCACCACCTCCACCACCACACCCAACCGACCAACCGCATCCAACCCCACCAACTCACCAGCCAACCCCAACCCCGACCCAGACCCCGACCCCGACGACCCACCCACAGCAACCCGCCGCCGCACACGACCAGACACCAACCCCCGCAACACCCCCGGAAGCCCCTCACCACCCACCCCACCAGCCGGATCGAAGTCCACCGCCACCATCAGCGGGTTCGCGCACCGGCATGCGGCGTCCAGCAGGGCCAGCCCGCGCTCGGACGTCAACGGCCGCATTCCGCGCAGCCGTGCCAGATCCGCCCGGCCCATGTGCCCGGTCATCTCGCTGGCCCGCGCCCACAGCCCCCAGGCGAGGGAGAGCCCGGGCAGCCCGCGCGCTCGCCGATGGGCGACCAGTGCGTCGACAAACGCGTTGGCCGCCGCGTATCCAGCCTGACCCGCGTTGCCCACGACTCCGGCGGCCGACGAGAACATCACGAACATACGGAGGGGAAGGTCCGCCGTGGCGGTGTGCAGATGGGCGGCTGCCGTGGCCTTCGCCGCCCACACCCGGGCCACCTGTTGCGGCGTCTGCGCAGTGATCACCGCGTCATCAAGCAGCCCCGCCGCATGAATGACACCGGTCAGCGGATGCGCCGGGTCGACACCGGCCACCGCCTCGGCCACCGCGTCCGCGTCCGTGACATCCACCGCGACGATCCGCACCCGCGCACCCAAGTCGCTCAGCCGCTCGGCCAACTCCGGTGCGCCGGGCGCGTCCGAGCCACGCCGGCTGACCAGGACCAGGTGCCCGACCTGCCATGTGCGTACGAGATGCTCGGCCACCAGACCGCCCAGCAGACCCGTACCACCGGTGATCAGCACCGTGCCGTCGGGGTCGAGCCCACCAGGCGTCAGACCGCCCGTTTCCGTCCCATCGGCACCATCAGTGGCCCGCACGCGCATCAGCCGGGGCACCATCGGCCGCCCGGGGCGCAGCGCCACCTGCGGCTCATCCGCGCGTACGGCACGGAGCACGGCATCCGCCACCTCACCCACGGCCGGATCGGTGGCGCGGTGGAGATCGAGGAGGACGAACCGGTCCGGGTGCTCCGCCTGTGCGCTCCGCAGCAGACCCCACAGCCCCGCGGCGGCCACATTCGGCTTTCCGTCGTCGCCGGAATCCCCGTCTTCGTCAGGGTCGCCGATCGACACGGTGCCACGTGTCACCACCACCAACCGGGTGTCGGCCAGCCGAGGTTCGGCCAGCCACCCCTGCAGCAACTCCAGGGCATGGCCGACGGCAGCCAAGCCGTCCTCCGCCCTCACCGCGGCTCCGGCCTCCGCCGCCCCACCGTCGACGGGCAGGTGGGTCACGGCGAACGCGGGAGGTGGCGTACCGTCGTCAAGCGTGGTGACCAGCGCTTCGAGACCCTGGTGGCACACCACTCCCCCGCCACCGAGCCCGGGCTCCTCCGCCAAGTGCAGGACATCGTCGCCCAGTACCACCCAGCCCATGGCATCGGAGGCATCCGTGTCCGGCGCGTCGGGCATCGGGACCCAGTCCAGCGTGAACAGCCCATCGAGCCCATCGATGCCACGTGAACCCCCCGCGGACCGCAGCTGACGGGGGTCGGCGGGGCGCATCGTCAGAGAGTCGACCGTGAGCACCGGGGCGCCCACGCCATCGGCCAGGACCACCCTCAGCCCGTGCTCCTCTGCCGCACCGTTCTGATGGGGGGAGAGCCGGACCCGGAGGGTGGTCGCCTCCGTGGCCCACAACGACACACCGTTCCAGGCGAACGGCAGCCGCATCCCCCCATCGTCGGCCGAGTCGATGTCGGCGGCGAGCAGCATGGGATGCAGGGCGGCGTCGAGCAGCGCCGGGTGGATGCCGAATCCATCCGCGTCCCCGGCAGCCTCAGGAAGCGCCACCTCGGCCAGCAGGTCAGCGCCGTCCCGCCACACCGCGTGCACCCCTTGGAACGACGGTCCGTAGGCATAACCCATCGCCGCGGCACGCTCGTAGAAGTCCTCGACGGCCATCGGCTTCGCACCCTTGGGAGGCCAGACTCCCGCCAGCTCCTCGGCCGTGCTCGGCGTGGCCGACGGGCTCAGGACGCCCTCCGCGTGGCACACCCAGTCCGGATCGGCGCCGGGCGCGGCATCGCGGTCGGGCCGGGAGTACACCCGAACCTCGCGCCGCCCGTCCTCGTCGGCCTCGCCCACCACGATCTGCACCCGCAGCCCGCCCGACTCCGGCAGCACCAACGGCATCCGCAGCGCGAGTTCCTCGATACCGCCACCGCCCGCCTCATCGGACGCCCGCAACGCCCACTCCACCAGCGCCGCGCCCGGTACCAGCGACGCTCCGGCGACCACATGGTCACCGAGCCAGCTGTCGCCACCGGTGGCCGACACCCGTCCGGTCAGCACCAGCCCGCCATCGGCGAGGCCCACCGCCGCCCGCAACAACGGATGCTCCACCCTCTGCAGCCCCGCGGCACCCACATCGCCGACGCCGCCGGTGGCAGCGGCCCAGTAGCGCTGGCGCTGGAAGGCATACGTGGGCAGTTCGACCGTACGAGGGGTGGGGTCACCGGGGAACGCGGCCCTCCAGTCGACGTCGACTCCGGCGGTGAACGCCTGGGCGAGCGAGTGGAGAAGCTGGGCCCGCCCGCCGTGATCACGGCGCAGGGTGGGCACGGTGACGGCCTCGACCCCGGCTTCCTCGAAGGTCTCCTGCAAGCCCACGGTGAGCACGGGGTGCGTACTGGCCTCGATGAACACCCGATGCCCAGCCGCCAACAACGCCCGAACCGCATCCGTGAACCGCACCCGCTCACGGAGATTCCGCACCCAGTAGTCCGTATCCAGGACGGAGCCGTCGACCCGGCCACCGGTCACGGTCGAGTAGAAGCCCGTACTCGAACCGGAGATATCAAGTGGCCTGACACCAGCCAGGAGCTCATTCAACTCCTCGCGGATCTCCTCCACTTGAGGGCCGTGCGAGGCATAATCCACCTCGATCAGCCGCGCCCGATCCCCCACCTCCTGACACGCCGCCACCACAGCGGCCACC
>NZ_LAKD02000020.1 GCF_000968685.2 Streptomyces antioxidans | reverse complement strand
CTTCCAACGGCAACGCTACTGGCTCGACGCACCGATCCAAGCAGTTGACGCCACCGGCATCGGACAGGGGCATGTTGACCATTCGCTGCTCAGTGCGATGTTGAAATCCGCGGCACACAATTCGGTACACCTCACGGGGCGGCTGTCGCTGGAGACGCACCCGTGGCTGGCCGATCACCGGGTGCTCGGATCGGTGCTGGTGCCGGGAGCTGCACTGGTCGAATTGGTGATCCGCGCGGGAGATCAGGTTGGTTGCGGGCGGGTGGAGGAGCTGACGCTGGAGGCGCCGCTGGTACTGCCCGAGCGCGGCGGTGTCCAGGTGCAGGTGGTCGTCGAGGAGCCGGATGCGGCTGGTCTGCGGCCGGTTGCGGTCTACTCGTGTCTTGAGGACGCGGAGAGCGCGGACGATGCGATGTGGAACTGCCATGCGCGTGGGTTGTTGGCCGTCGAGGAGCCGTCCTCGGCTGTTGGTGGTGGGGTGGTGTTGGAGCAGTGGCCTCCGGTGGGTGCTGAGGTGGTGATGTCGGATCCGGAAGGGTTTTATGCCGGGTTTGTTGAGCGTGGGTTTGGTTATGGTCCGGCGTTTCGGGGGGTGGAGGCGGTTTGGCGGCGTGGTGAGGAGGTGTTCGCTCAGGTTCGTCTTCCGCAGGAGTGTGCGGCTGAGGCGGAGCGGTTCGGGGTGCATCCCGTGCTGCTGGACTCCGTCTTGCACGCCGTGGCGTTGATCGCTTCGGACGGGGACGAGGAAGCCGTACGTGTTCCGTTTGCGTGGTCGGGGGTGCGGTTGCATGCCTCGGGTGCGTCGGTGGTGCGGGTGCGGTTGACCCGTGCGGGGTCGGACGCGGTGGCGCTGGACGTGGCTGATGCGGCGGGGCAGCCGGTGGTGTCCATCGAGTCCCTGGCTCTGCGGCCGCTTTCGGCTGAGCAGTTGCAGGTGGCTCAGACCAGCCGTTATGACTCCCTGTTCCAGCTGGACTGGCAGCCGCTGGAGTCTCCCCGGGCATCGGCTGCCGGGGGTTCGTGGGCGCTCGTAGGACCGGATGTTGGGCTGGGTGAGGCGGTGGTCCGCGAGGGCGGATCGTACGCCCGTTACCAGGACGTGTCCGCGTTGATCAGCGCGCTGGACGAGGGCGAGACGGTGCCCGAGAGGGTGGTCGTGTCCTGCCCGGCGACCGGTGCTGATGGCGATATGGCTGCCGGGGTGCGGGAGTCGTTGGCCACTGTGCTGTCTGTGGTGCAGCGGTGGCTGGGTGAGGAGCGACTGTTCGGGTCCCGTCTGGTGGTGGCCACTTGTGGTGCGGTCGCCGCTGAGGCAGATGAGGATGTGGCGGGTCTGGTGCAGGCTCCGGTGTGGGGGTTGTTGCGGTCGGTGCAGACTGAGAATCCCGGCCGGTTCCTCCTCCTGGACCACGACCTCGACCACGACCCGGAGCGCGGCAGCGAGATCAGCCCAGCTGCGGCGGACGCGGCGGTGCGGGCCCTCGTCGCTGGTGAGGAGCCGCAGTTGGCGGTCCGGGGCGGGATCATCCTGGTTCCGCGCTTGTCTCGCGTGACGAAGTCCGCGCCCTCCCAAGCGTCTACGCCACTGGTCTCGGGTGGGACGGTGTTGGTGACGGGGGCGTCGGGTGTGTTGGCGGGTGTGGTGGCCCGGCATCTGGTGGCTGAGCATGGGGTGGAGCATCTGCTGCTGGCCAGTCGCAGGGGTCCGGATGCGCCGGGGGCTGCGGAGCTGGTGGCCGATCTGGAGGCGGCCGGGGCGTCGGTCACGGTGGCCGCGTGTGATGTGGCCGATCGTGATGCGGTGCGTGAGTTGTTGGCTGGTGTTCCGGCGGAGGTGCCGCTCAGGGGTGTGGTGCATACCGCGGGGGTGGTGGATGACGGTGTGGTGGAGGGGCTGAGTGATGAGCGTGTTCGGCGGGTGTTGGCGCCGAAGGTGGATGCGGCGTGGCATTTGCATGAGCTGACTCGGGATATGGGCCTGGAGGCGTTCGTGCTGTACTCGTCTGCCGCGGCCACTCTGGGGGCTGGTGGGCAGGGGAGTTACGCGGCGGCCAACGCCTTCCTCGATGCCCTGGCCCAGCACCGCCACGCCCACGGCCTGCCCGCACTCTCCCTGGGCTGGGGGCTGTGGGCTCAAGCCAGTGGAATCACCCAGAACCTCAGCGAGGCCGATCTCGCTCGCATGGCTCGCGGCGGCACCACCGGACTCAGCACCGAGGAGGGTCTTGCCCTGTTTGATGTGGCTCAGGGTGTGGGGCGTGGTGTGGTGTTGCCGGTGCGTGTGGATGTGGGGGCGTTTCGTGGGGGTGGTGTGTCGGTTCCGGCGTTGTTGCGGAATGTGGTGCGGGGTGTGGTGCGGCGGGTTGCGGTGGGGCGGGATGGGTCTGGTGTGTGGCGGGATCGGTTGGCGGGTGTGGCGCCGCGGGAGCGTGAGCGGTTGTTGCTGGAGTTGGTTCGTTCTCAGGTGGCGGTGGTGCTGGGGCATGCGGACTCTGCTGGGGTTGATGCTGATCGTGCGTTGAAGGATCTGGGCTTTGACTCCTTGACTGCGGTTGAGCTGCGTAATCAGCTTGGTGCGGCTACTGAGCTTCGACTTCCGACGACGTTGG
>NZ_LAKD02000002.1 GCF_000968685.2 Streptomyces antioxidans | reverse complement strand
CGGCGGGGGCGGGAGGGTCGGCGGGACCGCCCTCGGCGGAGGGGCCCTCGGCGGGCGGATGGGCCCGCGGACGGCGCTCGCGCAGCCGCTGCGCCGCCTGCTCGGCGTGGCGCTGGTCCATGGTGAACGCGAAGCGGCGGCGCTCCTGGGCGCGGAGGTAGGCGATATAGGTGCTGAGCAGTATGGCCGGGATGCCCGGGGCCCATAGGAAGGCGAGGCCGCCGACGGCCGCGACGATCGCGCCGAAGGTGAAGGCGACGAAGAGGACCACGGTGGTGCGGCGACGGCGCGCGAGCACTCGGGCGCGCCGTCCGCGGTCCAGCGCGCTCCAGCCTCCGGCGCCCGCCCCCCGCGCACTGCCCGCACCACCGGCGCCCGCGCCACGCGTACCCCCAGCGCTCGCGCCCCGCGCACCGCTCGCGCTCCCGGCCGCCGGTGCCGGCGCGCACTCGGCGGGGGCGTCGGCGCCCGTGGGGGCGGGGGCGCGCAGGGTTACGGGCTCGGCGAAGCCCCGGACGTCGATCGCGTCGGTCACCGCTTCCGGGTCGGCCGCGTAGCGCTCCGGCTCGGCCGGGCCGCCCCCCTTGGTGGGGGCGTCCACGTCCTCGGCGGCACGCTCCGCGGGGTCCTCCGCCGGGTCCCCGGGGCGCTCGAGGTCCGCTCGGCTCTTGGCGTAACGGCGCTCCATGCCCGCCCGTCCGGACAACAGCCGGATGGCGGTGCTGAAGCGTTCCGTCGGACGGGCCTCATTGAGCTCGTCCTGCCTACGAAGCCACATCGGCACCAAATAGGCGGCCCAGGCCCCGACGATGACTGCGTAGATGAGGCCACTGCTGCTCACGCTCACACGGTAGAGGGGTCCGCATGAGGCCATCTGCCAATTGGCGCGGTGTGTCGCACGATCTGGCTGATATCTCGAAAGTTTTTTGTGATTGTTGGGATGACCAGGTTGGAAATGTTCTCCCGTTATTCGAACAGATATTTTATTTCTGCGATGCGCCTGGTCGGGTCCGGTGCCACCGGTTCAGCAGTCCCTCGGACAGTTCCTCGACCGTAAGCGCGTAGACCAGGTGGTCGCGCCATGCGCCGTCGATGTGGAGATAGCGCGGGCGCAGCCCTTCCTGGCGGAATCCGAGTTTCTCCATCACCCGGCGGCTGGGCAGGTTCTCGGGCCGGATACACACCTCGACGCGGTGCAGTCCGACGGTGCGGAAGCAATGGTCGACGGCGAGCGCGACCGATGTCGGCATCACTCCCTGCCCGGCCACCGCCTGGTCGATCCAATAGCCGACATGGCCCGAGCACATCGACCCCCAGGTGATCCCGGCGACCGTCAACTGCCCGGCCAGCCGCCCCTGGTACTCGATGATGAACGGCAGCATCCGCCCCGCGTGCGCCTCCGCCCGCAGATGGCGGACCATCTGCCGGTAGGTGGGCCGATGGGTGACGGGGCCGCCCGGCGGAGGCGGCGGGATGGTGGCCTCCCAGCGCCGCAGCCATTCCCGGTTGCGCTGGTTGACCTCACGCCAGGCGCGCTGGTCGCGCAGCTTTATGGGGCGGAGGACGGTATCGCCGTCCGCCAGCACGACCGGCCAGGGGGCGTTCAGCGCGCTCTCCCGGCCTGCCCCGCGGAATCGGCGGGGCCATCGACGGGATCGGAAGCATCATCGGCGGAAGCGGAGGCGGAGGAGGAAGAGGCGGAATCGGCGGGTCTGCGGTGGTCCCCGCCATGGATCTGGTCGACCGCGTGGACCAGGAGGCCGCCGAGCACCGTAAGGCCGTCACGCACCCCTCCGGTGGAGCCGGGCAGATTGACGACCAGGGTCCCGCCCGCGACCCCGGCCAGCCCCCGGGAGAGCGCGGCCGTGGGCACCTTGGCGAGCCCCGCCGCCCGGATGGCCTCCGCGATCCCGGGGATCTCGTAGTCCAGGACCCGGCGGGTCGCCTCGGGGGTGCGGTCGGTGGGGGTGAGACCGGTGCCGCCGGTGGTCACCACGACGTCGTACGAGGCCGCCACGGCGTCCCGCAGGGCGGCCTCCACCGGATCGCCGTCGGGCACCACGCGCGGGCCGTCCACGGCGAAGCCGAGCCCGGCCAGGCCCTCGGCGATCAGCGGGCCCCCGGTGTCGGCGTAGACCCCGGCGGCGGCGCGGTTGGAGGCGGTGACGACCAGGGCGCGGCGCGGCGCCGCTGAGCCGCTCATGCCCGGCTCCAGTCACCGGACTTGCCGCCGGACTTCTCCTCCACCCGGACGTCGGTGATGACGGCTCCCTTGTCGACGGCCTTGACCATGTCGATCACCGTCAGGGCGGCGACCGAGACGGCCGTCAGGGCCTCCATCTCCACGCCCGTGCGGTCCGTGGTCTTCACGGTGGCGGTGATCTCGACGGCGTCGTCGGCTACCTCGAGGTCCACCGTGACGCCCGACACCGCGAGCGGATGGCAGAGCGGAATCAGCTCCGGGGTCCGCTTGGCGGCCATGATGCCCGCGATCCTGGCGGTGGCGAGGGCGTCGCCCTTGGGAAGGCCCTCGCCGCGCAGCAGTTCCACGACGCGCGGCGCCACGCGCACGCGGCCGCTCGCCCGGGCGGTGCGCGCGGTGACGTCCTTGGCCGAGACGTCGACCATGCGGGCGGCGCCCGACGGGTCGAGATGGGTGAGGTGGTCCTGGGCGCTGCTCATCGTTCTCCCGGTCCGGGCCAGGCGGCTCCTGTGTGGGACGACACCGTACCCGCCGCGGTCGGCGGCTAGGCCAGCAGGACGACGTCCACCTCGGCGCCGGGGGCGACCTGGGTGACGTCCTCGGGGACGACGATCAGCGCGTTGGCGTGCGCCATGGCCTTGATGAGGTGCGATCCCGCACCGCCCACCGGGCTGACGGTGGCCGGGCCGTCGAGCGTGGCCGGCTCGTACCAGCCGCGCAGGAACTGGCGTCTGTCCTTGGGCGAGGAGGCGACGCCCTCGGGGCAGACCGCCTGGGCGATGGGGCGGTGGACGTCGGAGCTGCCCAGCATGGTGCGGATCACGGGGCGTACGAAGAGCTCGAAGGAGACGTACGAGCTCACCGGGTTGCCGGGCAGGGCCATCAGCGGGGTGTTCTCCGGGCCGACGCGGCCGAAGCCCTGGGGCTTGCCGGGCTGCATGGCCAGCTTGCGGAAGTGCACCTCGTGCATCGCCTCCTTGACCACGTCGTAGGCGCCGACGCTGACCCCGCCGCTGGTGACGACGATGTCGGCACGGACCAACTGGTCCTCGACAGCGGCGCGCAGCGTGGCGGCCTCGTCTGCCACCGCGCCCACCCGGTAGGCGATCGCGCCGGCCTCCCGGGCGGCGGCCGTGAGCTGGAAGCTGTTGGAGTCGTGGATCCGGCCGGGGCCGACCTCCTCGCCGGGCTGGACCAGCTCGCTGCCGGTGGAGAGCACCACCACCCGCGGCCGGGGCCGCACCATCACGGTGGCGCGGCCGAGCGCGGCCAGCAGCCCGAGCTGCGAGGCGCCCAGGACCGTGCCCGCGCGCAGCGCGAGCTCGCCCGCGTCCGCGTCGCTGCCCCGGGTGCGCACATGCTGGCCCTCCCTCACCGGTCGGAAGACGCGCACCCTGCCGCTTCCGCCGTGGGGGTCCGAGCCCCGCGCGGGCATATGGGTGACCGGCCCGCTGTCGAGACCGCCGTCGGTCCACTCGACGGGGACGACGGCCTGGCCGCCGGGCGGGACCGGGGCTCCGGTCATGATCCGGGCCGCCTCGCCCGGGCCCACGGCGGGCAGGTCACCGCTGCCCGCCGCGATGTCGCCGACGACGGTCAGCACCGCGGGATGGTCCTCGGTCGCGGCCGCGACGTCAGCCGTACGGACGGCATAGCCGTCCATGGAGCTGTTGTCGAACGGCGGAAGCGCGCCGGGGACGGTGACGTCCTCCACCAGGACGCAGCCCTGGGCCTCGAGCAACTGCAGCTCGATCGGCTCCAGCGGGTGGACGTGTCCGAGGATGTCGTCGAGGTGCTCGGCCACCGTCCAGACCCGGTCCTGGTCCGGGCCCCGGCCGGCGGCCCGTTCTGCGGTGCTGCTCAAGGTGCTACATCTCCTCGGTGACGTAACTGCGAAGCCAATCCCGGAACTCCGGGCCCAGGTCTTCACGTTCGCACGCGAGTCTGACAATGGCACGCAGATAGTCACCACGGTCGCCTGTGTCGTAGCGGCGCCCCTTGAAGACGACGCCGTGCACCGGGCCGCCGAGGTCCGGGCTGGAGGCTAGCGCCTGAAGGGCGTCGGTGAGCTGGATCTCGCCACCGCGGCCCGGCTCGGTCTCGCGCAGCACCCCGAAGATGGCCGGGTCGAGCACATAGCGGCCGATGACGGCGTAGTTGCTGGGCGCGTCCGCCGGGTCGGGCTTCTCGACCAGGCCGGTGACCTGGACGACGTCGTCGTCCACGGTCGGCTTGACGGCCGCGCAGCCGTAGAGGTGGACCTGAGCCGGGTCCACCTCCATCAGGGCGATGACGCTGCCGCCGTGGCGCTCCTGGATGTCGACCATACGGGCCAGGAGCGGGTCGCGGGCATCAATGAGGTCGTCGCCGAGGAGGACGGCAAAGGGCTGGTCACCGACGTGTGGGGCGGCGCAGAGCACGGCGTGGCCGAGACCCTTGGGGTCTCCCTGGCGGACGTAGTGCATGGTCGCCAGGTCGCTGGACTCCTGGACGCGGGCGAGTCGGGTCTCGTCGCCCTTGCGGGTCAGGGCCTCTTCGAGCTCGTAGTTGCGGTCGAAGTGGTCTTCCAGGGGCCGCTTGTTACGCCCGGTGATCATGAGGACGTCGGACAGTCCGGCGGTGACTGCTTCCTCGACGACGTACTGGATCGCCGGCTTGTCGACGACCGGCAGCATCTCCTTGGGGGTGGCCTTGGTGGCCGGAAGAAAGCGGGTTCCGAGTCCCGCGGCAGGGATGACAGCCTTGCTGATCCGAGTACGCGATTGAGTCATGTACCGAACCCTATCCGGTGCCTTTGGGGCGAATGATGAGCATTCGGTGAATATGGCATGAGACAGGAAGATTGCGCACCCAGTGATCAACATCGACGCTAGTAAGCGCGCATTGCGAAGACGTCACCTGGCGATGAGATCCAGGTTGACGGCGGATGACATCGAGGCGGCCGGCGCCGCTCTGGCGTGTCGCGCCCTGGAGCTTCCCGAGCTCGTCGACGCGGCCACGGTGGCGGCCTATGTGTCCGTGGGCGGCGAGCCCGGAACGTATGCCCTGAGGGAAGCCCTGCGCGCCCGCGGGGTCCGGGTGCTGCTTCCGGTGCTGCTCGAGGACGACGACCTCGACTGGGGCGAGGACGAAGGACCCGGGCGGCTGGCGCCCGCCCGTCGCGGCCTGCTGGAGCCCGAGGGCCCGCGGCTCGGCCCCGAGGCGGTGACCGGAGCGGACGTGGTGCTGCTGCCCGGGCTCGCGGTGGACCGGCGCGGAATGCGGCTGGGCCGCGGCGGGGGCTCGTACGACCGGGTGCTGGCCCGGCTGGCGGCGGCGGGGGCGGATCCGGCGCTGGTGGTGCTGCTGTACGACGGTGAACTGCTGGACGAGGTGCCCGAGGAGGGCCATGACCGTCCGGTGCACGCGGCGGTGACGCCGTCGGGCCTCCACCGCTTCACAGCGCGGCCCCGCTGAGGGCGCCCGGAGGCGCCTGTCGGCGGGGCCGCGAGGGTCGACGGGCCCGGGGCCGGCCGGGGGCGGAAACGCCCCTCAGACGGCCACCGGGCCCCTCGGAGCCCCATGCGGGGCACCGGGTGCTCCATGGATCGCTACGGGGTGAGCGCCAAGTCGTCCTCCGTGGACTTGTCCACGGCGCTCTTGTTGAACGCCCAGGGCAGCAGCTCGCCCTTCGCCCACTTCTCGGTCTGGTCCGTGTAGTGCGCGTTGTAGGCGTGGCCGGAGGCGCCGGTGAGGTTGATCCAGCGCGACTTGTCGAGGTTGTCGAGGTTGACGATCATCCGCATCGAGGGGACCCAAGTGACGTCGTAGCCGCCCGCCGCGTTCCAGCCGGTGGCGTTGACCGCCGCCTCGCCGCCGGAGAGGTTCCACGGGCCCCGGTTGAGGAGCCACTGCACCACGCCGGGGCCCTCGGTGCCCAGGGTCTGGTTCTTCAGGGTCAGCCGGTGCAGCCTGCCCCAGCTCCAGCTGTTGATGTCCTTGCCCAGCTTGGCGGTGAGCTCCGAGCGCGCGGCCAGCATGGCCTGGGACAGCAGCTCGTCACGGTTGGTGGCGCCGGGCTTGTTGCGGGTGCCCGCCGTCTTCCACCAGTCGTTCTTCGGGTCCTTGATGATCTTGCGTACGACCTCGTACCAGCGGTCGCCGCCGTCGGGCTGGGCCATGTCGGGGTCGCGCTTACCGCATTCGCGCACCAGCCGGGCGTTACCGTTCAGATCCTCCAGCGGACCCGAGTCGTCGGCCGGGCGCACCCGCAGGCACTCCCCCTTGACCCGCAGCTCCTTCGGGAGCTTGTCGCCGAAGGCCAGCTTGAGGGTGTTGCGCCAGACGGCGTTGAAGTACGCGGCGGCCGCCGAGTCCGAGTCCTGGGTGTAGTCCCAGCTCTCCAGCAGCTTCTGGGCCTCGCCTACGTAGTCGTCCTTGACGTCGATCTTCAGCAGATAGGGCGTCAGCAGCTTGGCGATCTCGCTGCTGTTGTCCATCTGGAGGGACTGCATGTCGTCCGTGGAGATCTTCCCGCCGTCCTTGACCTTCGACTCGATGAGGTCGGTGATGCGCTGGCTCCGCGCGCCGTAACCCCAGTCGTCGGTCAGCAGATACGGGTAGTTCTTCTCGTCTATGACGGCCTGGTTGGCGGTGACGATATAGCCGCGATCCGGGTTGAGCTCCCAGGGCAGCGCCGACTGCGGGATGTACTTGCTCCACTTGTAGCGCGAGTCCCAGCCGGGCGCCGGGTAGCGGCCGTCGCCCTTGGAGCGCACCGGGATCTGACCGGGTGCCTGGTAGCCGATATTGCCCTTGGTGTCGGCGTAGATGAGGTTCTGGGAGGGGACCGCGAAGTCGCGGGCCGCCTTACGGAAGTCGCTGAAGTTCTTGGCGGTGTTGAGCTTGAAGACCGAGTCCATGGTGTTGGACGGGGTCAGCGCGGTCCACTTCAGCGCCACCGCGTAGCCGTCGCCGCGGTCGGGGGCCACATCATCGGCGCCGGTGCCCACCGGGGCGCTCTTACCGACGTTGTCGAGCTCGTCGTCGCGGTCGGAGACGATCGGGCCGTTGTTGGTGGTGCGGACGGTGATCTTACGGCTCGCACCACCCGCGACCTTGATGGTCTCCTCGCGGGTGGTGAACGGGACCTGCTCGCCGTCGTAGAGGTAGCCGTCGGAGGTGACCTTCTCCAGGTACAGGTCACTGACGTCGGCGCCGAGGTTGGTCATGCCCCAGCTGATGTCCTGATTGTGACCTATGACGACACCCGGCAGACCGGCGAAGGTGAAGCCCGCCGCGTCGTACGGACACGCGCTGCTGACCCGCTTGCAGTGCAGCCCCATCTGGTACCAGACAGACGGCAGCTGGGGCGCCAGATGCGGGTCGTTGGCGAGCAGCGGCTTGCCGGTGGTCGTGTACTTGCCGGAGACCACCCACGAGTTGGAGCCGATCCCGGTCCCGTTCGGGCCCAGCAGCGCCGGGACGTCATCCAGGGTCTTGGAGAGCGAGGACAGCTGCGTCTGCAGCCCCTGAGCGGCTCCGGTGGCCCCTCCGTCCACCGAGCCGGTGCCTCCCGTGCCGCTCGTGGAGCCGGCCGGGGTGCCCTTGGGGTCGAACTCGTCCGTCGCCTCGTTGACGGCGCCGTCCTGGACGATCGGCTTGTTCCGACCGTACGGGTAGGACGGGTAGAGCTGGTCTATCTGCTTGGCGCTGAGCCGGTTGGAGGCCAGGGCCCGGTCCACCTCGTCCTGCATGTTGCCGCGCAGGTCCCAGGCCATCGCCTTCAGCCACGCCAGCGAGTCGACCGGGGTCCACTTCTCGGGCTCGTAGCCGTCGTTCTTGAAGTCGAGCGCCGCGTACTCGACGGACAGCGCGTCGCCCTGATGGTCCTTGAGGTAGGCGTTGACACCGTCGGAGTAGGCCCGCAGATACCTCTTGGTGTCGGCCGACACCTTGGTGTCGTACTCCTGCTTGGCCACCCGGTGCCAGCCCATGGTGCGCAGGAACGCGTCGGTCTCCACCTGACCGGAACCGAACATCTCCGAGAGCCGGCCCGCGGTCAGATGGCGGCGGACGTCCATCTCCCAGAAGCGGTCCTGGGCCTGGACGAACCCCTGGGCGCGGAAGAGGTCATCGGAGGTGCTGGCGTAGATCTGAGGTATCCCGTAGCCGTCACGTTTGACCTGCACGGGGCCGGACAAACCCTTCAGCTGCAGCGATCCCGTGGTCTCCGGGAATGAGGCTCTGACGGTACTGATACTCCAGTACGCGCCGTAGCCGACGCCCCCGACGAGCAGCAGCACGACTGCGATCACGATCAGGCGGAGACGTCGGCTCTTCTTCTTTTTGGGAGAAGAGCCGGTTGTGTTGGCGGGCATCGCTGTCCTTCGAGGGGCAGGGTGAACCTGGAGTGCTGGAGCAACCATAGGCGCAGCGCTGTCACCGCCCCTACGCGGAGTCATGACTGACGCCCCGCACCGGCCATCGCCCGGGCTCGTACACCTCGGCGAAGCCTTCTCATGGGAGGCTCGCGTCAAGATCCCGTAAAATGTTAGGTAAGGCAATGAAGTTCCGGTCGGCGGGGAGCCCTTCGCGGCGTTCCCTCCGCTCCCGCGAGAAAGGGTTGGCCCCTGACTGTTCACCACCTCAACGAACTGCTGTTGATCTGCTCCCTGGTCCTGCTCTTCGCGGTGGCGGCCGTAAGGCTGTCATCGCGAAGTGGACTGCCCACGCTGTTGATCTATCTCGGGATCGGCGTCGCCATCGGCACGGACGGGATCGGCGTCACCTTCAATGACGCCGAACTGACACAGATCCTCGGCTATGCCGCGCTGGTCGTCATCCTGGCCGAAGGCGGTCTGGGCACGAAGTGGAGCGAGATCAAACCGGCCCTGCCCACGGCCGCCGTCCTGTCCACCGTGGGCGTCGCGGTGAGCGTGGGGATCACCGCGGCGGCGGCGCACTATGCGGTGGGGCTGGACTGGCGGCAGGCGCTGATCATCGGCGCGGTGGTGTCGTCCACGGACGCGGCGGCGGTCTTCTCGGTGCTGCGCACGGTGCCACTACCCAAGCGGCTCACGGGCGTCCTGGAGGCCGAGTCGGGCTTCAACGACGCCCCTGTGGTGATCCTTGTGGTCGCCTTCTCCAGCCAGGGCCCCATGGAATCCTGGTACGCCCTGTTCGGCACGATCACCCTGGAGCTGGCGATCGGCGCGGTGATCGGCATCGCGGTCGGCTGGCTGGGCGCCTATGGCCTGCGCCATGTGGCGCTGCCCGCCTCGGGTCTGTACCCGATCGCGGTGATCGCCATCGCGGTGACCGCCTACGCGGCGGGTTCGCTGGCGCACGGGTCCGGCTTCCTCGCCGTCTACCTCGCGTCGCTGATCATGGGCAACGCACGGCTGCCGCACTGGCCGGCCACGCGCGGCTTCGCCGAAGGGCTGGGCTGGCTCGCCCAGATCGGGATGTTCGTCCTGCTGGGGCTGCTGGTCACCCCGCATGACCTGGGCGACGACATCCTGCCCGCGCTCGCGGTGGGGCTGGTGCTGACCGTGGTGGCCCGTCCGGTGTCGGTCCTGGTCAGCACGTCGCCGTTCCGGCTGCCCTGGCGGGAGAAGGCGCTGCTGTCCTGGGCCGGGCTGCGCGGGGCGGTGCCGATCGTGCTGGCGACCATCCCGGTGGTCAGCGACGTGCCCGACAGCGGCCGGATCTTCAATATCGTCTTCGTGCTGGTGATCGTCTACACCCTGGTCCAGGGGCCGACGCTGCCCTGGCTCGCTCCCCGGCTGCGGCTCGAGGAGCCCGAGCCAGCCGACCTGGGCATCGAGTCGGCACCACTGGAGCGGCTGCGCGGCCATCTGTTGTCGGTGTCGATCCCCCAGTCGTCCAAGATGCACGGCGTCGAGGTCGGCGAGCTGCGGCTGCCCCCGGGGGCCGCGGTCACCCTGGTGGTCCGGGACGAGACCAGCTTCGTACCGCTGCCTTCCACGATGCTGCGGCGCGGCGACGAGCTGCTGGTGGTGGCCACGGATCCGGTGCGCGACTCGGCCGAGCGGCGGCTGCGGGCAGTGGGCCGGGGCGGCAAGCTGGCGGACTGGCTGGGCACGGGAGCGGGGTGAGGGGGCCTGTCGGAGGCCGCCTCAGGCAGTGCGTTCGATCACCGTATGTCTCGTCCCAGTGGACTGACGGGCAGGAATACTGCACTATGGAGCGTCGTTAGCACTCATTGAGTGAGAGTGCCAGGAGGAAGAACGTGCCGACCTACCAGTACCAGTGCACCGAGTGCGGCGAGGGCCTCGAGGCGGTGCAGAAGTTCACCGACGACGCGCTCACCGAGTGCCCCAACTGCGATGGACGCCTGAAGAAGGTGTTCTCGGCGGTCGGCATCGTGTTCAAGGGCTCCGGCTTCTACCGGAACGACAGCCGCTCCTCTTCCAGCAGCTCGAGCGGCGGCTCAGGCAAGTCGGGGGCGAAGAGCGACAGCTCCGGCTCGCCGGACTCCTCGTCCTCGTCTTCGGACTCTTCGTCTTCGTCCTCGGATTCCTCTTCCTCGTCCTCCTCGACGTCTTCGTCGTCGACGTCGTCCTCGAATTCCTCGTCGTCTTCGTCGTCCTCGTCGTCCTCGACGTCGAGTTCGGCCGCCTGACCAGGTCGCCTGGTTCTTCAGCTCCATCGACACCCCGCCACCTCCACCGGGAGGCGGCGGGGTGTCGTTCGCGTGGCCACGGGTGGCTAGGGTGATCACATGGTCGAGACCAGCAGGCAAGCAGACATAGGGGTCATCGGGGGATCGGGGTTCTACACGTTCCTCGACGACGTGACCGAGATCACCGTGGAGACTCCCTATGGGGCGCCGAGCGATTCGCTCGTCCTCGGCGACATCGAGGGGCGGCGGGTCGCCTTCCTCCCGCGGCACGGCCGCAAGCACCATCTGCCGCCGCACCGCATCAACTACCGCGCCAACCTCTGGGCCCTGCGCTCGCTCGGAGTGCGGCAGGTCTTCGGCCCGTGCGCGGTCGGCGGGCTGCAGCCGGAGTACGGACCTGGGACGCTGCTCGTCCCGGACCAGCTGGTGGACCGCACGAAGGGGCGTACGCAGACCTACTTCGACGGCGAGCAGCTGCGGGACGGCCGGATCCCCAATGTGGTGCACACCACATTCGCCGACCCGTACTGCCCGGTGGGCCGGAAGGCGGCCGTGGCCGCGGCGCGCGGACGCGGCTGGGAGCCGGTGGACGGCGGGACGATGTGCGTGATCGAGGGGCCGCGCTTCTCCACCCGCGCCGAATCGCGCTGGCACGCGGCGCAGGGCTGGTCGGTGGTCGGCATGACGGGCCACCCGGAGGCGGTGCTCGCCCGTGAACTGGGCCTCTGCTACACGTCGTTGACGCTGGTCACCGATCTGGACGCGGGGGTGGAGACCGGCGAGGGCGTCACCCACACCGAGGTGCTGAAGGTCTTCGGGGAGAACGTGGGCCGACTGCGCGAGGTGCTCTTCGACGCGGTGGGCAGGCTGCCGGAGACCACCACCCGGGACTGCCTGTGCACCCACGCCCACGACGGCTGGGACCTGGGGATCGAGCTTCCGTAATCGGGCTTCGGCAAGCGCGGTGCGGTAGGCGAGCTCCGGCAAGCGCGGTGCGGGTGCGGCCGGACGACGACACTGGTGCTCGCCCGCTGCGCGGTGGGTACCGCGCCTGCCGCGGGGCGGGCATCGTGCCCACAGCGAGGCGGGGGTCAGGCCTGGCCCCAGGGCGGGGTTCACGCCTGCCCCGGGGCGGGTGTCGCCCGCACGGGTGGCCGAGTTTTCCACAGCCCGGTGGCCGTCCACAGGCCCGAGCGGGATCGGGCGGGGACGGGCATGGTGAGGGGGCCAGAAACACCCGGACCCTCACGGCAGGCGGTGATGTGCCATGTCTCATCCGTCCCCCACCCTCGCGTTACCCCGCTCCGCTCCCCCGGCCCGTGTGGTGCCACGCTTCGATCCGGTGCGCACCGGGCGCACCGGCGGATTCGGGCTGCGGCGGACCGTGCGGCGACGCCGTCGCGCGATGGCGGCCGGGCTGGCGCTGACGGCCGCCGCGCTCGCGGCAGCCGCACCGTCGGGCCGGGGGCACACGGACGCGGTGACCTCGCGGGCGCCCGCACCCGCGGGCGAGGAGCGGCGGGGCGGCCCGCGCCCCGCCATGGTCTCGGCGCCAATCCGGATCGCCGACGCGGCGGCGGTACGGCTGCTGCACCCCGGCGACCGGGTGGATGTGCTGGCCACACCGCTTCCGGACGCCGCACGGGCCCGGTCGTCCCGCACTACGGCGCGGGTGGTCGCGCGTGGGGTCCGGGTGGCCGAGGTGCCGGGGGCGCGGAGCGCCCACCCGACGGACGGCCGAGCCGACGGCAGCGGCGCACCGGAGGCCGATGCGAAGGCCGACGCGGACGCAGCCGCGAGTAGCAATGAGGCGCCTTACGGCGGCGGCGTGCTCGACGGCTCGGCGGACGGCGGCGGGGCGCTGGTGGTGCTGACGGTGCCGCGAGCGGACGCCACCGCGCTGGCCGGAGCCGCGGCCGACTCCCGATTGGCGGTGACGCTATGCCGCTGCTGACTCCCCCGACTCCCCTGATGCCCCTCTCACCTGCGGGTGTAGGTTGCGGGACCGTCCGCTCAAGCACCGAAGCGGCGAAAGAGAGGCAGTGGGTTGAGCCAGGAAAAGATGGCCGAAGAGAAAGTGAGCGTTCTGGAAGGGTTCAAAGCCTTCCTGATGCGCGGCAATGTGATCGATCTGGCAGTCGCGGTCGTCATTGGAGCCGCTTTCACCGCCGTCGTGAACTCGATAGTGAAGGGCCTCATCAACCCCATAATCGGAGCCTTCGGCACGAAGGACCTAGAGAAGTACCGCTCCTGTCTCAAGGCGCCCTGCGAGACCAATGCCACGGGCGACATCGTCGACGGCATCCCGATCCTCTGGGGCAGTGTGCTCTCCGCCGTGCTGACCTTCCTGATCACCGCGGCGGTGGTGTACTTCCTGATGGTGCTGCCGATGTCGCGCTATCTGGCGCGGAGGGCCGCCAAGGCGGCGCAGGCGGAGGAGGAGCAGGCCGTCGTGGACGCCGAGGAGATCATTCTGCTGCGCGAGATCCGCGACGAATTGGTGGCACAGCGCGCCCCCGTCCGCGACGGTGGTGGCAGCGGCTCCAGCGCCTAGGAATCCATCAGAGGTGGTGGGGCGGCTTCTCGTCGAGGAACCGGGCCAGCTCAGCGGCATCGTCGGCACTGTCGCCGCTGGGAACCCGCTCGCCCCACCCATGGTCCGTATCGTCCGATGACCGCTGCGCGAAGGGATCGTCGAAGATCAGCGCGGCGGCCGGATCGCGCGGTCCAGGGGCAGGGGCGGTGCTCATGCCTCAAGAGTACGGCCCGGGCAGCGGCTCGGTGTACCGGCCGAGCTCGTCGTGCCACCACAGATCACGCCCGGGTCTCCAGGACACCGGGCAGGCCAGCCGGTGGACCACCAGTACCGACCGCACCTCGGGGCAGCCGACCAGCGCCCGGTCGACCTGGCGCTTGAGCGGCTGTATCTCCCCGCCGTGCTGCCCGGCGTCCGCGGTGATGACGACCTTGGCGCCGACCTCCCTGATCCGGCCGCGCAACTCACGGGGGCTCAGGCCCACGGGAAGGCTGGCGCGGACCACGTCGAGCCGGCCGCAGGCGAGCGTGGCGATCACGGACTCGGGCACCAGCGGCAGATGGACCGCCACCCGGTCCCCGGCGCGGACGCCGAGACGGGTGAGCGCGGCGGCGGCCCGGGCCGCCTGGTCAAGCAGCTCGGCATGGGTGAGCTCCTCGGTGCGGTCAGGCTCGCTGATCCAGCGGAGGGCCACCCGGGCGGCCCGCCGAGAGTCGGCGGCCAGTGTCGGGCGCCCCTCCGTCCGAGAGGTACGGGGCACGGCGGTCTTCTTTCGGACGGGGGCGAACGGCATACAGCTCAGATTGCTGTCAGGCCATCAACATCTGATGAACGCCTCCTATATGAGAGGCCCTCATCCCGTCCGGCGCTCTTCGGCGGTGATCGCGGAAGGGCAGATACGGGGGCGGCTCGCGGCTCGCTACTCGACCCTGCCACGGCTTCCCGTGCTACGCATAGCTTCCATGGATGCCGAACGGACACAACCCGAATCAGCTCCCACCGGTCCGGCCGACGGCCTGACGGATGTCCACGGACTACGGGTGGGCCATGCCCAGCGGTCCGGCGGCGGACGGCTCACCGGGACGACCGTGGTGCTGGCCCCCGAGGGCGGTGCGGTCGCCGCCGTCGATGTGCGCGGCGGTGGGCCCGGCACCCGGGAGACCGATGCCCTCGATCCGCGCAATCTGGTGCAGCGCGTCGATGCCGTGGTGCTGACCGGCGGCAGTGCCTTCGGGCTCGACAGCGCCTCGGGGGTGGCCGCCTGGCTGGAGGACCACGGTCGGGGCTTCCGGGTCGGCCCCGATCCGGCGCAGGTCGTTCCGGTGGTCCCGGCCGCCGCCCTCTTCGACCTGGGCCGGGGCGGCGACTGGCGGGCCCGCCCGGACGCCGCGCTGGGGCGCGAGGCGGTCGAGGCGGCGGCCGGATCGGAGACGGGGGCTCCGGTCGCCCAGGGCAATGTGGGGGCGGGCACGGGTGCGGTCGCCGGTGGGATCAAGGGCGGCGTCGGTACGGCCTCCACGGCGCTGGCGTCCGGTGTCACGGTGGCCGCGCTGGCCGTGGCCAACGCCGCGGGATCGGTCGTGAATCCGGGTACGGGTGCGCTGTACGGGGAGCACTACGGGCCGTCGGAGGAGGGTGGGCCGCACCGGCCCGGGGCGGCCGTGCATGTGGAGGCCATGCGTCGGCTGGCCGCGGCGCGGACCGAGTCGGGGCGGCGGTGGGCCGCGTCGGTACGGCCTCCGCTGAACACCACACTGGCCGTGGTCGCCACCGACGCCGTGCTCACCCGGGCCCAGGCGCAGAAGCTCGCGGGGACGGCCCACGACGGTCTGGCGCGGGCCGTCCGGCCCGTGCATCTGCTGTCCGACGGCGACACAGTCTTCGCCCTGGCCACCTGCGGGCGCCCGCTGATACCAGAGGGCGACCCCGAGGACGCCGGCGATCCGGCGTTTGGGGTGCACCGGGAGAGCGGCGCGCTCAATGAGGTGCTGGCGGCCGGGGCGGACATGCTGACCCGGGCGGTCGTCAAGGCGGTGCTCGCGGCGGAGACCGTGGATGGCCCGGGCGGTGTCTTCCCCGACTACCGGGATCTTTACGGCCTCTGATCCGCGGGGGCCGGAGGGAAGTTATGCGTCCGGCCGGGAGAAGCGGGCCGGCGCGATGAGGAGAAGGGGGGCTTCGGATGGATACGGATCTGCTGATCGTCGGCGGTGGCCCGGCGGGCTGCGCCGCCGCCGTGATGGCGGCGAGCGTGGGGATGCGCTCGGTGCTGATCGAGTCGGGCGACGCCCTGTGCGGGGCGCTGCGGCGCATCCCGGTGGTGCGCAATGTCCTTACCGCCACCAACGGCCCGGATCTGGCGGCGGCGATCGGGGCCGATCTGGCGCGGTGTGATCTGTGCCGGGTGGAGCTGGGCCACCGCGCCACGCTGATCGACGCCTTCGACGACCGTGTCGAGGTCACGATCGAGCCGGTGAAGACCATGAAGTCGGTGGAGACCGTGGAGCCGGTGGAGACCGAGGAGGATGCGGGGTCCGCTCGGACTGCTGGCTCGCGGCTGACCGCTCCGTATGTGGTCATTGCCACGGGGGTCGGGCCGCTGGGTCCCGAGGGAGCGGGATGGCTCGGGGGTGTGGCGGGCCGGGCGTTGCCGCAGCTGTGGGAGGCGGATCCGGCGGTCATCGACGACCGGACGGTGCTGGTCCTGGGGGCGGACCGGCCCCTGGGCACCGTGGCACGGGCCCATCCGGAGCTCAGGGCCCGCCTTGTGGTGGCGCATCCGCCCGAGGACGCCTACAAGACCGAGGAGATCCGGCGGGACCCGCGGGTGGAGCTAGTGGCCGTGCGGCGGCTGGAGTTGAGGCCCGGGACCGCATCGGCACCGATCACGGCCGAGGTCGAGACGGTGGAGGGCGAGCGGCGGGCGCTCACGGCCGATCTCGCCCTCCTCAACCTGGGCAGCGTCCCGGCGCCCCCGGCCGGGGCCGTGGTGGCCGACCGGTCCGGGTACTGCCCTCCGGGAAGCCAGCACCCCGGGGTCTTCACCGCCGGTGATCTGCGGTCGGTCCGCTTCCAGCGGATCGCGACCGCCATGGGATCGGGTGGCGAGGCCGCGCTCGGTGCCTACTACGCCTCGCTCGGTCTGCCCACGGAGACCGGCGGCCCGCCCACGGAGGTGGGCGGCCCGCCGGGCCGGACAGGGGGTGGCTGAGATGCGGTCAGACCGCCACCGCCACCTTCGACTCGTCCTCGGTGGTGCCGCCCGCGGCGGCACCGCCGCCCGCCTGGCCCGGGGCCTCAGGCTCCGCCGTCTTGCGCAGCCCCTTGAGGAAGACCACCAGACCGGTCGAGACCACCGTGCCCGCCACGATGGCCAACAGGTAGAGGAACGGCTGGCCGATCAGCGGGACCACGAAGATGCCGCCGTGCGGGGCGCGCAGCGTGCAGTCGAACGCCATCGACAGCGCACCGGTCACGGCGCCGCCCACCATCGAGGAGGGGATCACCCGCAGCGGATCCGCCGCGGCGAACGGAATGGCGCCCTCACTGATGAAGGAGGCACCCAGCACCCAGGCGGCCTTGCCGTTCTCCCGCTCGGCCCTGGTGAACAGCCGTCCGCGCACGGTGGTGGCGAGGGCCATCGCCAGCGGCGGGACCATACCGGCGGCCATCACCGCGGCCATGATCTTGAGGCTTCCGGTGGAGGGGTCCGACACCGCGATACCGCCGGTCGCGAAGGCGTAGGCCACCTTGTTGACCGGTCCGCCCAGGTCGAAGCACATCATCAGGCCGAGGAGGACGCCGAGGCCGATGGCGTTGGCACCGGAGAGACCGTTGAGCCAGTCGGTCATCGCCTCCTGCGCGGAGGCGATGGGCTTGCCGATCACCACGAACATCAGGACACCGACGATCGCGGAGGAGACCAGCGGAATCACCACCACCGGCATGATGCCGCGCATCGACGCCGGGACCTTGAACCGCTGGATGGCCATGACGACCGCGCCCGCGATCAGACCCGCCACCAGACCGCCGAGGAATCCGGCCTTGATGGTGGTCGCGATGTAGCCGCCCACGAATCCCGGGACCAGACCGGGCCGGTCGGCCATGCCGTAGGCGATATAGCCCGCCAGGACCGGCACCAGGAAGGTGAACGCCGCACCGCCGATCTGGAAGAGCAGCGCCGCCCAGCTGCTGGTCTCGGTCCAGACGAAGTGGTCCGCCACGGACTTGGCACTCGCGATCTCGTAACCGCCGATCGCGAAGGCGAGCGCGATCAGCAGACCGCCCGCGGCGACGAACGGGACCATGTAACTGACGCCCGTCATCAGCCACTTGCGCAGCCGGGTGCCGAAGCCGTCACCGGCGGCACCATCCGCGTCCATTGGCGCCGAGCCCTCCGACGCGCCGTCGGCCGGTGCGGCGACCTCGCCCCGCGCGGCCTTCCCGCGCGCCTCGGCGATGAGCTCGGCGGGGCGGCTAATGGCCGCCTTCACCCCGACGTCCACCGTTGGCTTGCCCGCGAAGCGGGCCTTCTCCCGCACCTCCACATCGTGCGCGAAGACCACCGCGTCGGCTGCGGCGATGGTGGCGGTGGGGAGCTTGTCGAATCCGGCCGAGCCCTGGGTCTCGACGACCAGCTCGACCCCCGCCTCACGAGCGGCGTTCTCCAGCGACTCGGCGGCCATATAGGTGTGGGCGATACCGGTGGGGCAGGACGTGACGGCCACGATCCGGAAGGGGACCGCGGGCTCCGACCCGGTCTGGGAGGCGCCGGTGGACGCAGCCGAGCCGGAGGCGGCGGCCAAGCCGGAGGCGACGGGCTCAACCCCAGCGGGCTCAACCCCAGCGGGTCCAGCAGCGGCGGGCTCCCCCGCGGCGGGCTCTTCGCCCCGGATCAGGGCGGCCGCCTGTTCGGGCCGGTCGGCCGAGCGCAGCGCATCGGTGAAGTCGGCGTTCATCAGCTGCCGCGCCAGGCTCGACAGGATCGTCAGATGGTCGCTGTCCGCGCCCGCCGGGGCAGCGATCAGGAAGATCAGATCGGCCGGTCCATCCGCCGCGCCGAAGTCGATCCGGGCCGCGCTGCGCCCGAAGGCCAGGGTCGGCTCAGTGACATGGGCGCTGCGGCAGTGGGGTATGCCGATGCCGCCGTCCAGGCCGGTCGGCATCTGCTCCTCGCGCGCCGCCACATCGGCGAGAAAGCCGTCGAGGTCGGTGACCCGGCCCGCCTCGACCATGCGTTCGGCGAGCGACCGGGCGGCGGCTTCCTTGGTGTCGGCGGACAGGTCAAGGTCGACCAGATCCGCGGTGATCAGCTCACTCATCTCGCGGCTCCCTTGTATGCGGTGCCGCCCTGGGGAAGGCGGGCGGACGGAGTGGGGATTGGGGGGTGGGAGTGGGGTCGGCCGGTCACGCGGGCTCCTTGAGCACACGGTCCAGCGGGATGTCGGACGTGGTGGTCACGGCGGACGGGTCGAGGTCGGCCGGGGTCGGCATGGCGCTGCCCGGCAGCCGCACCGCGGCCGCGCCATGGGCCACGGCCGAGACGAGCGCGGCGGGCCCGGAGCCGCCCGCCGCGAGGAATCCGGCGAGCGAGGCATCACCCGCGCCGACGTTGCTGCGTACGGCGGTGACCCGTGCGGTGCCGAAGTACGCGCCGGACTCGTCGACCAGGAGCTGGCCGTCGGCGCCCAGGCTGGCGAGCACCGCGCGGGCGCCCAGCCCACGCAGTTCCTCGGCCGCCTTGACCGCCTCGCCCACGGTGGCCAGCGGACGGCCCACGGCCTGGGCCAGCTCCTCGGCGTTGGGCTTCACCACATCGGGGCGCTCGCGCAGGGCGGCGGTCAGCGAGGGGCCGGAGGTGTCCAGGGCGATCCGGGCGCCCGCCCGGTGGGCCCGCGCCACCAACTCGGCGTACCACTCGGGCGCGAGCCCCCGGGGCAGGCTGCCGCAGCAGGCGATCCAGTCGGCGCCCTCGACCCTGGTCCGTACGGCCTCCAGCACCGCCTCGGCCTCGGCGGCGCTCAGTACGGGCCCGCCCGCGTTGAGTTTGGTGAGGGTGCCGTCCGGTTCGGCCACGGAGATGTTGACCCGGGTCGAGCCCGCCACGGGCACACCCGCCGCCTCGATGCCCAACTCCCCCAGCAGCCGGGCGAGTAGCGCGCCCTCTGGTCCGCCGAGCGGCAGCACGGCCACCGTGCGTTGCCCCGCGGCGGCCACGGCGCGCGAGACATTGACGCCCTTCCCGCCGGGGTCGACCCGGTCGGCCGTGGCCCGTAGCACGGCGCCGCGCTCCAGCGCGGGGATCTCGTACGTACGGTCCAGGCTGGGGTTGGGGGTGACGGTGAGAATCATGCGCGTGCCACCTCCGTGCCCTGACGCTCGATGGCCAGGGCGTCCTGGGGGCTGAGCCCGATGTCCGTGATGAGCAGATCGACATCGTCCAGGCCGCCGAACCGGGCGAAGTGCTCCCGGCCGAACTTGGCGGAGTCCGCGAGCAGCACCACCCTCCGGGCCGCCGCGATCATGGCGCTCTTCACGGCGCCCTCCGCGAGATCGGGTGTGGTGAGCCCGCCGTCCAGCGAGAAGCCGTTGGTGGCGAGGAAGACCGCATCGGCCTTGATCTCGCCGTAGCCGCGCAGCGCCCACGCGTCCACGGCGGCCCGGGTGCGGTGGCGGACCCGCCCGCCGACGAGGTGCAGCGCGATACCGGGGTGGTCGGCGAGGCGGGCGGCGACCGGCAGGGCATGGGTGACGACGGTGAGCTTGGCCTCCAGCGGGAGGGCGGCGGCGAACCGGGCCGCCGTCGAACCCGCGTCGATGATCACGCTGCCGTCGGTCGGCAGCTCGGCGATGGCGGCCCGCGCGATGCGGTCCTTCTCGTCGGCGGCGGTGGACTCGCGCTCGGCGAGATCGGGCTCGAAGTCCAGCCGCCCGGCCGGGATGGCGCCCCCGTGCACACGGCGGACGAGCCCCGCCCGGTCGAGGGCGCGCAGATCACGCCGTACGGTCTCGGCGGTGACCTGGAATCCCTCGGCGAGGGACAGGACATCCACCCGCCCGCTCTCGCGGGCGAGCCGGAGAATCTCCTGCTGACGCTCCGGTGCGTACATGTGGGTTTGCGTCCCTTCCATGCCCGAACCTGTGATTTCGCGGCCAGATTACGGGGGCGATGCAGGAAAGTAAACAGACTCGGACACAAAGCAGACTCGACCGGGCATGTCTTGTACCGCGTCGAGGAATTCCGGACCGCCGCCCATAGCCATAGCGCACCGTCTCGCCGTAGCGCACCGTCCGAATCCCGCCGGACTTCCGCGCCCCACCCGGCCAGGATCGAGTCATGTTCCCCGAGAACACCACACATCGGGACCTTCACCGCATAACAGAAATACAAGGCGCACAGGAGCAGAGGAGTAGGCATGACACTCGACGGCAAGGCGGCCCTGGTCACCGGCGGCAGCCGGGGCATCGGTGAGGCCGTGGCGATCCGGCTCGCCGAGGAGGGCGCCGATGTCGCCCTGACCTACCACAGCCAGGCCGGGCGCGCGGCGGATGTGGTCGACCGGATCAAGGCGCTCGGCCGCCGCGCCTGGGCCGTGCAGGCCGACGGCGCCGACGCGCAGGCGGTGCTGGCCGCCGTGGAGGGGGCCGCCGCCGAGTTCGGCCGCCTGGACATCCTGGTCAACAACGCGGGTGTCGGCGCCCTCGGCCCCCTCGCCGAGCTGTCGCTGGACGATGTGGACCGGGCCCTCGCCGTGAACGTCCGGGCGCCGTTCCTCCTGGCGCAGGCGGCCACCGCGCATATGGCCGACGGCGGCCGGATCATCAACATCGGCAGCTGCATGGCCGAGCGGGCCGCCTTCCCCGGCGGCAGCCTCTACGCGACCAGCAAGACCGCGCTCACCGGCCTCACCAAGGCCCTGGCCCGTGAGCTCGGCCCGCGCGGAATCACCGCCAACCTGATCCACCCTGGCCCCGTGGACACCGATATGAACCCGGCAGACGGCGAGAGCGCCGCCTTCCAGAGCGGCTTCACCGCGCTCGGGCGCTACGGCCGCCCCTCGGAGATCGCGGCGACCGTGGCCCATCTCGCGGGCGACAGCGGCCGCTACCTCACCGGGGCGTCGATCGCCGTGGACGGCGGCTTCGCCGCCTGACCAGCCCCAGGCAGACAGATAGACACAAGCGAGCCCCGGCGCCGGGGGGGGAGGCGCCGGGGCTCGGTCCAGGGGTGGGGTTGGAGGGGAAGGGGTGGCTGGGCTCTCCTGGCCTGCGATCTCAAGCCGCTGCGTCGAAACCGGTCTGGCGGGCCATCTTCTTCAGCTCAAGCAATGCGTGCTTCTCGATCTGGCGGATCCGCTCACGCGTGAGGCCATGCTGCTTGCCGACCTCGGTCAGGGTGCGCTCCCGGCCGTCATCGATGCCGTACCGCGCCTTGATGATGGAGGCGGTGCGGTCGTCGAGGCGGCCGATCAGGTCCTCCAGCTCCTCGCTGCGCAGCAGCGTCATCACCGACTGCTCGGGCGATACGGCCGAGGTGTCCTCCAACAGATCGCCGAACTGGGTCTCCCCCTCGTCGTCCACCGACATGTTCAGGCTGACCGGATCGCGGGCCCAGTCGAGCACGTCCGAGACCCGCTCCATCGTGGAGCCGAGCTCCTCGGCGATCTCGGTGTGCTCCGGCTCGCGGCCGTGCTCACGGTTGAACTCCCGCTGCACCCGGCGGATCCGGCCGAGCTCCTCGACCAGGTGGACCGGCAGCCGGATCGTACGCGACTGATCCGCGATCGAGCGCGTGATGGCCTGACGGATCCACCACGTGGCATAGGTCGAGAACTTGAACCCCTTCGTGTAGTCGAACTTCTCCACCGCGCGCACCAGGCCCGCGTTGCCCTCCTGGATCAGGTCGAGCAGCGGAAGGCCACTGCGCGGATAGCGGCGCGCCACAGCCACGACGAGGCGCAGGTTGGAGCGGATGAAGATGTCCTTGGCGCGGGCACCTTCGGTGGCTATCGCCTCCAGCTCCTCGCGGCTCGCACCTGCGGCAGGGGTGTCCTCAACCTCCCCGTCCAGGATCTGCTGGGCGTACACCCCCGCTTCGATGGACTGAGAAAGCTCGACCTCCTTCGCCGCGTCCAGCAACGGGGTGCGGGCGATCTCGTCGAGATACATGCCGACCAGGTCGCGATCGGCGATCTCCCCGCCTGAGGCGCGAACGCTGTTGGCCCCATCAGCGCCACCACCGGCGGCGGACTGATTACGGGCGACGGCACGGGTTGCCATGCGTGCTCCCTTACAGATGGATCGGGCGCGGACTATGGACGGACTCTCCGGTATCGGGTGCCCCGTCCGATGGAAACAACGACTGGAATCAGGACAGAATTCCCATCAGGCCCCCACCTTTTTACGATCATGCAGTATCCTGTCCAGCCACACGCGGGTCAGCGTACTGCCGAGATCCCGGGAAGCGCAGGTCAGACCCCGTGTGCGGCGACCTCTCGCGGCTCTCCCGCCCCTCTCCCACCTGTCAAGACGAATCTCGGGCGCTGCCGGTTGCCCGTATGGCGCATCGCACCGGGTTGCCCGGCCGTCCGCATGGGTGTGCGCTGGAAAGTGACAGGCCAGGGCGGGGACGCGGCGATGAGGAGGTACCGCCATGAATGCCCCCACAGCCCCCACCACCTCCGTGAGCCACCGCCGCCATCCAAGGCTCCATCTGCGCCTTCATCCGCGGCTCCCCCTCCGCCCGCACCCCTCCGCCTCCTGGGGCGTCCCGGCCGTCCTGGCGGTGCTCTATGGCGGCTGGGTGATGTTCGTGGCCCACAACCAGGGCTCCACCATCCCCACGGCCGCCGTCTTCGGCGTGTTCTCGGCGGCGGTGGTCGGAGCCCTCTGCTACGCCCTCGGCAGGATGACGCGGGGCCTGATGCCGGAGCTCCGGGCCGTGCTCTACGGAACGGTCCTCGGCTGTGCGATCGGCTTTCTGCACTCCGTGAGCGGGGGCTCGGTGTACCGGGCCTCGGGGATCGGGCTGGGGGCGGGGCTCATGATGCTGGGCATGTCGTTCTACGTCTTCCACGTACGGGCGGAACGCGCCCGGGAGTGACCTCCAGCCCCCGGAGGACCGGCCCCCGGAACCGAGGGCCCGACGACCCGACGGCCCGGCTTAGGTCATTGGTCCCCGCACGCTTCCGTCCCCGGTCCGTTCCGGCGCCGCCCCGCCCTCCCTAGCGTGAGGCCATGACAGACGACACGAGTGGAACCCTGGACGAAGCCCTCGAGCGACTGCATGCCTCCGGCCCCGAGCGTCACGGTTGGCTGAGCAATCACGCGCCGATGGCCGTGGAGGCACTGGTGCGCCACGGCCAGGGACGCACCGTGCACCGCTGGCTGGACCACTATCGCCACAAGCTGGAGGAGATGCCGCGCCCGTACGCCCCGATCACCGAGCGGAACTGGCGCCAGGCGCTCGGCGATCCGCGCCGGCTCGCCGACTGGCCCGCCCACTTCGACCGGGAGCTCGCCGACCGCCCCTGGCAGGACGTGCTCACCGTGTGGTGGCCACGGCTGCTGCCGGGTATCGCAGGCGGCGCGACCCATCCGGTGATCCGCGTCGGCCACGCCGTACGGACCCTCCTGGACGACCCGGGCACCACGACCGCTCCCCGCACCGCCGAGCTGGCCCACGCCCTCGGCTACTGGGCCGCCCGCCACGCCCCGCTGCCGCCCCTCCACCAGCGGCCGGGCCCCGCCTCCGGGTCGGCGGCCGACGCGCTGGCCGCCGTGGAGCCGATCGCCGACCAGAGCGGGGGCATACGGGAGCGGCTGGCCCGGCTCACCGCCCTCCCCACCTGGCCGCCCGCCGCCCCGCAGCCCGGCCGGACGGCCGACCCCACTCCCGGCCCGGACCCCGACGGCCCGAATGGCTCCGCGGCGCCCGAGGGTCCCGAAAACCCCGCCGACCAGCACGAGGAGGCCCGTAGACGCCTCACCGAGCTCGTACGGGCCGCGACCCATCGCTACGCCACCCACGGCCACGGCGAACCGATCATGCTGGTCCACGCCGCCACCGCGCCCAACGCCGTCCTGCGCGCCCTGCCCGCGCTGCCGCGCGAGCTGTGGGCGCCGAGCCTGGACGCGGCATGGGCGGCGAGCGCGGCGGTCACGGCGGTGTACGCGCCGCGGGAACCGCTCCCGGCCGACCGGCTGCCACCCGTGGCGGGCGTCACCCCCGAGGAGGTCTTCGCCCGCGCCGCCGCGCACGGCGATGAGCACGCCATCAAGCTGACCGACACCGCGCTCGATGTCGCCCGGGGCACGGACCCGACGGCCCTGGCCGCCGCGCTGCACGCCTGCGCGATGATCGACCCGGCGCTCTGACGCACGAGCCCCGGCCCGGCCGCGCCCGCTCAGCCACACCCCACCGCGCCGCACCCGCCCAACCACACCCCGCTAAGCAACACTGAGCAACGCTGAGCAACCACACCCGCTGAAACCCCGCCCCTGAAGCCCCGCTCCCCCTCACCCGAACTGCAACGACCGCTTCGCCAGCCCCATCCAGAACCCGTCGATCACGCTCCGCTGGCCGCGCGGCTCCGCCTCCGCCGCGCCCAGCGTGACGAACAACGGCGCGAAGTGTTCGATGCGCGGATGGGCGAGCCCCGCCGCCGGGGCCGTGTGCTCGAAGTCCAGCAGCGCGTCGATGTCCTGCGCGTCCAGGGCCCGCTGCCCCCAGTCGTCGAACTCGGCCGACCAACTGGGCGGCATCGGGCCCGTATGCCGTAGCGCGGCCAGGTTGTGGGTGAAGAAGCCGCTGCCGACGATCAGGACGCCCTCGTCCCGCAGCGGCGCCAGCTTCCGGCCGATCTCCATCAGCTTCCGCGGGTCGAGGGTCGGCATCGAGACCTGGAGAACCGGGATGTCGGCCTCCGGATACATCTCGACCAGGGGCACATACGCCCCGTGGTCCAGCCCCCGTTCGGGGATGTCCTGTACCGGGGTACCCGCCGTGCGCAGCGTCTTGCGGATCCGCTCGGCGAGTTCGGGGGCACCCGGCGCCGCGTACCGCACCTGGTAATAGTGCTGAGGAAAGCCCCAGAAGTCATAGACCAGAGGCACCTGTTGGGTGGCGCCGATGGCCAGGGGAGCCTCTTCCCAGTGAGCGGAGATCATGAGAATGGCGTTGGGCCGGGGCAGCCCGGCGGCCCAGGCGGCGAGCTGTCCCGGCCAGACCGGATCGTCGGCGAGCGGCGGAGCACCATGGCTGAGGTAGAGCGCGGGCATGCGCCCGTCGAGCGCGGACATGAGGACTCCTCGTCAGTCGACAGACCTCACCAAAATGCTTGAAGTATCAAGCATGTTGTTATCACTGTAGTGCACAGTTATTTAAGCTTCAAAGAGAATTCCCTAGAATGGACGCGTGGACGACGCCATGAAAACCCCCTCAGACGCCGACGAGCCGCGTTGGCTGACCGACGATGAACAGCGCAGCTGGCAGGCGTATGTCCAGGCGAGCATGCTCCTGGAGGACCACCTCGACCGCCAGTTGCAGCGTGACGCGGGCATGCCCCACGTCTACTACGGCCTGCTGGTGAAGCTCTCCTGGGCGCCCCGCCACCGGATGCGGATGACCGAACTGGCCGAGGCGGCCAAGATCACCCGCTCCCGGCTGTCCCATGCCATCGCGCGCATGGAGAAGGACGGCTGGGTCCGGCGCGAGGACTGCCCCGACGACAAGCGCGGACAGAACGCGGTCCTGACCGACAAGGGGCTCAAGGTGCTGCAGGACACCGCCCCCGGCCATGTCACCGCCGTACGGACGGCCATCTTCGACCGGCTCACCCCCGAGCAGGTCGAGCAGTTCGGCGCCATATGCCAGATCATCGCGGACGGCCTCCAACCGGTCGGCGCCGACCTCCCCTGGCTGCGCTGACGCCCCGAGGCGCCACACCCACGAGGGCCCCGCTCCTCCTCGAGGAGCGGGGCCCTCACCTGACGACGTCAGACCGCATACGGACAGTCCAACGGGACAGTCCAGCGAGCGGGCGTCAGCGCATCAGTGAGCCATCACCGGAACCGCGTCCTCCGCCGCACCCTCACCGGAGGAGCCCGCGACCGCGCCGCCGCCCTTCGGCTGTCCGGCGTTGACGAACGTGATGGCGATGACCGCGGCCAGCGCCAGGATGCCGACCGCCCACCAGATGGCGGAGGTGTAGCCGTGCACCATCGACTGGAGCTGCAGCGCCGTACGCGAAGGGGCGCCCGCCGCATGCGACTTGGCGTACTCGGTGGTGGCGCTCGCCGCGATCGTGTTCAGCAGCGCGGTGCCGATGGCGCCGCCAACCTGCTGCGAGGTGTTGACCATCGCCGAGGCGACCCCCGCGTCACGCGGCTGGACACCATGCGTGGCCAGGCTCATCGCGGGCATGAAGGCGGTACCCATGCCGAGACCGAGCAGCAGGAACCCGGGCAGGATCAGTGCCGGGTACGAGGTGTCCAGGTCGATCTGGGTCAGCAGCAGCATGCCGACCGAGGCGACCAGGAAGCCCGGCCCCATCAGCAGCCGCGCCGGGACGCGGGTCATCAGCCGGGCACCGATCTGCGTCGAGCCGGTGATCATGCCCGCGACCATCGGCAAGAAGGCGAAGCCGGTCTTGACCGGGCTGTACCCCTTGACGACCTGCATGTAGTAGGTGAGGAAGAGGAACAGGCCGAACATGCCGATGACGGCGAGGGCCAGCGAGGCGTAGACACCGCCGCGGTTGCGGTCGGCGACCACGCGCAGCGGCAGCAGCGGAGCCTTCACCCGCGACTCGACGACCACGAAGGCGAGCAGCAGCACGGCCGCGGCGACGAACAGACCGACGGTCGGCCCCGCGGACCAGCCGTCGGACTCGGCGCGGGTGAAGCCGTAGACCAGCGAGACCAGACCGGTGGTGGCCAGGATCACACCGGGGATGTCCAGCCGGGACGAGTTGTGGCTCTCCACCGGCTCGCGGATCACGGCGACCGCGCCGATCGCGGCGATGATGGCGAACGGGATGTTCACGAAGAAGGTCCAGCGCCAGTCCATGTACTCGGTGAGCACACCACCGAGGATCAGACCGACGGCACCGCCACCACCGGCGATGGCACCGAAGACACCGAACGCCTTGGCGCGCTCCTTGGGGTCGGTGAACATCACCGCGAGCAGCGAGAGCGCGGAGGGCGCGAGCAGCGCACCGAACGCACCCTGGAGGGCGCGCGCGCCCAGCAGCATGCCGGTGTTCAGCGCGGCGCCGCCGACGGCCGAGGCGGCGGCGAAGCCGATCAGACCGACGATGAAGGTCTGCTTCCGTCCCCACAGGTCGGCGACCCGGCCGCCGAACAACAGCAGTCCGCCGAAGGCGAGGGCGTAGGCGGTGATGACCCACTGCCGGTTGCCGTCGGAGATGCCGAGATCGGCCTGGGCACTGGGCAGCGCGATGTTCACGATGGTCGCATCGAGCACGACCATCAGCTGGGCGAGGGCGATGAATATCAGCGCTTTCCAGCGCCGGGGATCGACGAATTGAGCCGTTTCAGGCATGGGTGGGCCTACCTAGCGGTGCGGAGAGTGAGAAACGGGACGTAAGGGGCCGATCAAGGTCAGACCGGCACAGGGTGTTGGGTAAGAGATGGCGAGAGACGCCGACGCACGTAAGGAAGACCTGTCAACGTGCGCGGAATGAGCGGTGCTCCGGGATCGGCCGCGTGCGATTTATGTCACGGTCACGGCCTGTGTCGCAGATCCTCCAAGGTCACGGACTTTCCGGGTAGTTCCGAGCGCGCCGGGGTGCGCAGACCGTCCAGGAACAGCTGCAGATGCCGGTGCACAAAGGGCTCGAAGTCCACACAGGCGCTGCCGGGCAGCGGCCTGGTGAGCTGGTTGAGCGCGACCATCAGGTCACCGACGCCGATGTCGGTGCGCAGTTTGCCGTCGGCTTTCGCGGCCCCCGTCAGGGCCTCGACACCGGCCGCAAGGCGGTCGCGGGTGGCGATGAGATCAGGGTGCTCCTTGTCGAGGCCGTCGGAGAGCAGCAGGCACAGCGCGCCGATGTGCTCATCCGCCGCGGCGTGGACGAAGCGCCGCAGCGCCGAGAAGCTGTCGGCCTCCTCGGCCAGGGCGGATTCGGCCTGGCCGGCGACACGGGACATCACCGAGAGCGCCACATGGTGGATCAGCTCACGGCGGTCCGTGAAGTGCCGGTAGATCGTGGCATTGCCGACCCCTGCCCGTCGAGCGATTTCATCGAGGGGGATATCCGCCCCGCACTCGACGATCACCTCTCGGGCGGCGGCGACAATGCGCTCCCGGTTGCGCAGGGCGTCCGCGCGCAGCCGGGGCTGTGCGGACTTCGCGGTCGTCGTGTCGGCGGCCATGACAGCACTCCCTTCTGCGTACGGCTTCCACGCGTACGGTTCTCGGTGGCCGGTGCTCCGGCGGCTTGGCGGCGGCGCCGCACCCCGGCCATGACGTTCGGGCTTCAACTTTTTCGAGCTTCAACTTTTCCGGGGAGTGAGTCCCCGTTTATGCGTTCGCTCGGTTAAACGGGGAATGAGTCCCCGGAATTTCCGGGTCCGTAGGTGACCTGCCTCACACCCTCGCAACACCCCCGCCGCCCGGACGGAGCAGGTCATTCCGCCGTTCGGCGGCACCCCACGGGCGCCCCGGTCCGCACCGTCACACCGTGGTCGGCAATGGACCAGACGCATGGGACCGCCCGCCCCCGCATACGAATACGCCGCCCCCGCAGAGGCAGCGCGTTCGCCATCGCCGCCGTGCTCACGGCGGCGATGGCCGCCCCGGCGGCGGTTCCGCGACCCGAGCGCCCCGCGCCCCCCGAGCAGGCCCCGGCGCCCTCCGCGCGCCCGGCCCTCGGCTCGCTCGCGCCCTGCGCCCTCGCCTCAGGACCGGGGCTCCAGATGGCCGAGGGCATACCCACCGGCCGCGGCTACAGCCACAGCACCGGCACCGTCCACGCCCTCAACCTCATGATCGACTTCCCCGATGTCCGCGGCCAGGGCACCGCCCGCGAGCGCTTCGAGGAGTTCTTCCCCCAGACCACCCGATGGTTCGCGCAGAGCTCGTACGGACGGCTGGACTACCGCCCCGCGATGCCGATCACCCACTGGCTGCGGATGCCGCACCCGTTCCGCGCCTACGGCATCAAGCGCGGCAGCCCCTTCGACCCGGGCTATCGGAAACTCGTCGCCGACATCGCCAAGTCCGCCGACCCCAAGGTCGACTTCCGCCGCTACGACCTGGTGAACATCCTGGTCACCCCGAACGCCGGACCACCGGCCGCGCATGCCGTGCTGTCCGTCACCTACGCCGACAACCAGCGCGCCCCGGCCGCCGACGGCGTTCCGCTGGCCAATGTCTCCTTCGTCTACAGCCGCCAGGACGACGGCTCCGGCTCGCTGCGCCGCACCGGCTTCCGCGTCCTGCCCCATGAGAACGGCCATGTCTTCGGGCTGCCCGACCTCTACACCCACGCCGGCGGCGACAAGGCGGGCCACTGGGATGTGATGTCCGAGGACTGGGGACCCGGCAACGACCTGCTGGCCTGGCACAAGTGGAAGCTGGGCTGGCTCGGCCCGCGGCAGATCGCGTGCGCCGCCCGCTCCGGTGTCTTCGCCCACACCCTGTCCCCGCTGAGCCGCCCGGAGGGGACCAAGATGGTCTTCGTCCCCGTCTCGCCGTCCAGCGGCTACGCCATCGAGGCGCGGGCGACCGGCGGCAATGACGAGGCCATATGCAAGCCCGGGGTGCTGATCTCCCGGGTGAACACCGGTGTCGACTCCGGCGGCGGCCCGGTCAGCATCGTGGACTCCACCCCCCACGGCCGCGGCTGCACCAAGGAGCGCAATGTCCACCCCGGACTGAGCGACGCGGCCTACGCGCCCGGCGAGACCTTCGACACCGAGGCGAACGGCATACGGATACGCGTCCACGTCACCGACCGGGACGCGGCGGGCGACTACGGCGTGGAGATCACTCGTCGTGCCAGTGGTGGCGCCCGAGGCTGATCAGCAGCAGCTGCTTGCGCGCCGTGGCGGCCACCTTCCGCTCCTCCGCGGCCCCGGGGTGGTCGGCCTGCGCCTCCAGGAACGCCGTGGCGGTCATCACCATATGGTCCACATACAGCTCCGCGAGCATCCGGACATCTTCCGGTGGCCAGGATTCCGCCGGGAGCTGCGGACAGAAGGCGGTGGCCACCTCGTCCGCGAACCGGTCCAGCTCGGCGGCTATGGCCTCGCGCACGGCGCGCACCCCGCCGTGCCGCTCGCGTGCGATGAAGCGGATGTGGGCGGGGTAGCGGCGGACATGCTCGGCGACCGCGTCGACGGCGGCCTCGATCCGCTCCTCGTCACCCTCCTGACCGGCCAGCACCGCGTTGATCATGTGATGCAGGCTGCCCAGGCTCTCCTCGACCAGCGCGACACCGAGATCGCTCAGATCCCGGAAGTGCCGGTAGAACGCGGCCGGCGCCACCCCCACCGCCCGGGTGACCTCGCGGAGCCCCAGACTGCTCAGGCTCTGGTCCTCCAGCAGCCGCAGCGCCGCGTCCATCAGCGCGCGCCGCGTCTTCTCCTTCTGGGCCTGCCGGACCCCGCACCTGTGACTCACATCATTCAGTAAACAGCCGTTCGCTGAATTTTTCCAGGCTTCGGCGGGGTACTCTAAAACTCAGTGAACAGTTGTGCTTCCAAGTGTTCACCCAACGATGACGGCCCGCACGCCAACCGCATCCCGATCGTCACTTCGAAAGAGGCACCCATGCTCTTCATCGTCGCGGCACTCGCCCTGATGGGAGTGCTTCTGGGGGCGGCGGCGCACACCCCGCTCCCCCTCTTCCTCGCCGCCGCGGGCGCCATCGGCGCCTGGCTGCTGGTCTTCTTCATCCGCGAACGCACCGGACACAAGGGGAGCTGAGACCCATGGCACTCACCGCACCGTCCCGCATCTCCCCGGTCCGGGCGCGCCGGGACGCCGACGGCATGGCAGTCGCCTCCTTCGTGCTCGGTCTGATCGGTCTGCTGCTGTTCAACGCGGTCTTCGGGCCCTGCGCGATCGTCCTGGGGACGCTCGCGATCGCCCGGGACACCCACCGCAGGGGCCGGGCACTGCTCGGGATCACCCTCGGCATCGCCGATGTCGTCCTGCTGATCGTCCTGCTGACGCTGAACCACTCCGTCTTCTGGCAGTTCGGCGGCTGACCCGCCCGGCGGTCCACCGCGGACACCTCCCCGCGGCCCTGCCACCCAGCGGCCTTCCCCCCAGCGGCCCTTCCACTCAGTGGAAGGGCCGTTGCCCGTACGTGACGGGCGTCACCACGCTGGCACGCATGACCGCCTTCGCGAAGAACCAGTGGTACGTCGCCGCCTACGGCCGCGAGATCGGCCGCGAGCTGCTGGGGCGCACCATCCTCAACGAGCCCATCGCCTTCTACCGCGCCGAGTCCGACGACAAGGTCATCGCGCTCGCCGACCGCTGTGTACACCGCCGCTATCCGCTCACCGCCGGCCGTCTCGACGGTGACACGGTCGTCTGCGGCTACCACGGCTTCACCTACGACACCGGCGGCAGCTGTGTGTTCGTACCGGGTCAGAAGCGCGTTCCGCGCACCGCCCGGGTCCGCTCCTACCCCGTGGTCGAGCGGGACTCGCTGGTGTGGGTGTGGATCGGGGACCCGGCGCTCGCCGACCCCGGCGCGGTGCCGCGCGCCCCGTGGCTGGCCGGTCCGCGCTGGACGACGGTGGGCGGCATGGAGCCGATCGACGCCGACTACGGCCTGCTGGTGGACAACCTGCTGGACCTCTCGCACGAGACGTATCTGCACGGCGGCTACATCGGCACCCCCGAGGTCGCCGAGACCCCGATCACCACCGAGGTGGACGAGGGCGCGGGCGTCGTCCGGGTCAGCCGGCACATGGACGACGCCGAGTGTCCGCCCTTCTACGCCCGCTCCACCGGCATCGAGGGCCGCATCACCCGCTGGCAGGACATCGAGTACCACGCGCCCTGTCTGTATCTGCTGCACAGCCGGATCGCCCCGGTCGGGGTGGTGCCGGAGCCGGACGGCTCCGATCCCCACGCCTTCCATGTGGAGATCACCTACGCCATCACCCCGTCCACCGACCGCCATGTGTACGACTTCTGGGCCGTCTCACGGGACTTCGCGCGGGACGACGAGGAGGTCTCCACCTTCCTCCACGACCTCAACCGGACCGTGGTGCTCCAGGACGTGGCGGCGCTGAACGTGCTCCAGAAGGCGCTGGACACCGAGCGCGAGGGCTATCAGGAACTCAGCATCAACATCGACACCGGCGGGCTGGCCGCGCGCCGCATCCTCGCCCGCCTCGCCGCGGAAGGGGAGAAGACCGCGCCCTTGGTGGCCGCGAAATGAACGAGCGGCGCGCAGCGCCTCCGTTGAGGGTGGCGGCGGGCGACGGGTGGGCGGCGGGCGACAGGCCGACGAGCGGCACGCCCACGGCCGAGGTGTACCGGATCGACTGGCTGCCCGGCACCGATGTACTGCACGGGATCTGCCACTGCGGCGCCGAGCGCACCGCCGAGGACCCGGTCGAGCTGTGGCAGTGGATGCTCGCCCACCCCAGCGGGCACCATCCCGCCGGTCCCTCTGAACACCAGCCCACCGGCCACCGTAAGGAGCCCCGTTCATGAACCCCGGCGGCGAGTACGAGGACACCCTGCTCGTGGCCCGGAGGGAGGAGGTGGCCTCGGATGTGGTGGCGCTGACGCTGCGCCACCCGGCGGGCCGCGACCTCCCCGACTGGGCGCCCGGCGCCCATCTCGACCTCGTCCTCGACACGGGCCCGACCCGGCAGTACTCGCTGTGCGGCGACCCCGCCGACCGCGCCTCCTGGCGGATCGCGGTGCTCCGCGCCCCCGCCGGGCGCGGCGGCTCCGCCCATGTGCACGACGCCCTCACCGAGGGCAGCACGGTGCGGGTGCGCGGGCCGCGCAACCACTTCGCGCTGCGCCCGGCGGCCCACTACCTGTTCATCGCGGGCGGCATCGGCATCACCCCGCTCCTCCCCATGACGGCCGCCGCCGAGGCCGCGGGCGCCGACTGGCGGCTGCTGTACGGCGGGCGCACCCGCGCCTCGATGGCCTTCGCGGACGAGCTCGCCGCCCGGCACGGGGACAAGGTGTGCCTGGTGCCACAGGACGAGGAGGGGCCGCTCGACCTCGTGCCGCATCTCACCGCCCCGGTAGACCCCGACACCGCTCCGGCCGGGTCCGGCACCGCCCCGGCCGGTCCCGGCACCCTCGTCTACTGCTGCGGCCCCGAGCCGCTGCTCCAGGCCGCCGAGGCGGCGTGCCGCGACTGGCCCGAGGGGTCCCTGCGCACCGAGCGCTTCCAGCCCCGTGACGACGGGGCGGGCGGCGAACCGGGAGGCCGGGCCTTCGAGTTGGTGCTCAACCGCTCCGGGCTGACGCTCACCGTGGAGCCGGAGCGCAGCGTGCTGCGCACGGTCGAGGCGGCGGGGGTACCGGTGCTGTACTCCTGCGAGGAGGGCACCTGTGGCACATGTGAGACGGACGTGGTCGAGGGGGAGGTGGACCACCATGACTCCGTGCTCACCGACGAGGAGCGGGCCTCGGGCGAGACGATGATGATCTGCGTCTCACGGTGCCGTGGCCCGCGATTGGTGCTGGACCTGTGATTCCGCGCTGAACGGCCGTATGAACCCCTCGATGTGAGGTTCGGAACGACCCCGCCCACTGGACAAACAGGTTGGTTAGGTTAGCCTAACTACGTCTTCGGGTTGCCGTCCCGTGACCACGTCCCCGTATGCATCGAGAGAGAGCACCTTCATGCGCCAGGCCAGAGCACTCCCCCTCTCCCGCCGCGGTCTACTCGCCGCTGGCGGCGCCCTCGGACTCGGAGCGCTGGTCACCGCCTGCGGGGACAACGGCGGTTCGGGCTCCGGCGGTGACGACGGCGGCGGCTCCTGGTCGTTCACCGATGACCGCAAGAAGAAGATCAGCCTCGACGGCCGGCCGCAGCACATCGTCGCCTACATCGCCGCGGCGGCCGCGCTCTACGACTTCGGCATCGAGAAGCAGATCACCGGCGTCTTCGGCCCGACCACGCTGAAGAACGGCAAGCCGGACGTCCAGGCGGGCGACTTCCCCGTCGACCAGGCCACGTCCCTGGGCAACACCTGGGGGCAGTTCAACGTCGAGAAGTACGCCTCGCTCAGCCCCGATCTGCTGATCACCAACATGTACGACCCGGGAGCGCTCTTCTACATACCGGACGACAGCAAGAAGAAGATCCTGCAACTGGCCCCCAGCGCCGCCATCGCCACCGGCCGGGTCTCCATGCTCGAGCCCATCAAGCGCTACGCCGCGCTGGCCGAGGCGCTCGGCGCCGATCTGAAGGCCAAGAAGGTCACCGACGCCAAGGCGCGGTTCGAGAAGGCCGCCGAGACCCTGCGCAAAACCGTCAAATCGCACAAGATCAAGGTCATGGCGTGCTCCGCCAGCGCCGATCTCTTCTATGTCTCCAACCCGAAGATCAATGCCGACCTGATCTACTTCAGCGAGCTCGGCGTCGACTTCGTCGTCCCCCAAAAGACCGACAAGGGCGGCTACTTTGAGAGCCTCAGCTGGGAGAACGCCGACAAGTACGACGCCGATGTGCTCTTCCTCGACAACCGCACCGCGACCCTCCAGCCCAAGGACCTGACCTCCAAGCCGACCTGGTCCAAGCTGGCCGCGGTCAAGGCCGGTCAGATCACCCCCTGGAGCAGCGAGCCGCGCTTCTCGTACGCCGGCGCGGCCCCGTTCGTCGAATCCCTCACCAAGGCCATCCAGGACGCGAAGAAGGTCAGCTGACGGTCAGCCGACCGGCTGGCCCCGGCCTCCCCACGGCAAGCGAAGGGAAGACCCTCCTCCCATGACCACCGCAGCCATCAAGACCGCCACCACCGCCGTACCGTTCCGGTTCTTCGACGCGCGGGTCGTAAGGACCCGCTCGCTCGGACCGTCCATGGCGCGGATCACCTTCGGCGGCACCTGTCTGAAGGACTTCACCAGCGGCGGCCGCGACCAGCGCTTCAAACTCTTCCTGCCGCACCCCGGCCAGCCCGCCCCGGTGGTGCCGGTCGAGGCCGGGGAGGGCTGGTTCACCACCTGGCGGGCGATGGACCCGGCCGAACGCGGCATCATGCGCTCGTACACGGTGCGCCAACAGCGGCGCGACCCCGACGAGATCGACGTGGACTTCGCGCTGCACCACGACAGCGGCCCGGCCGCCCGCTGGGCCGCGCGCGCCGAGCCCGGCGACCGCGTCACCCTGCTGGGCCCGGTGGTGGAGGACAACGGCGGGGTGGACTTCCGGCCGCCGTCAGGGACCGACTGGGCCCTGATCACCGGCGACGAGACCGCGCTGCCCGCCATCGCGGGCATCCTCGAATGGCTGCCCGCCGACTTCCCCGTACGGGTGTGGCTCGAGGTCCAGCACGCAGACGACATCCAGGAGCTGCACACCGGAGCGAAAGCCGAGATCACCTGGCTGGTCCGGGACGCCGTGGCCCCCGGCACCCCGCGCTCCGCCCTGCTGCTGGACGCGGTGGGCGCGGCCGAGCTGCCCTCCGGCACGCCGTACGCCTGGATCGCGGGCGAGGCCGGAACGGTCAAGGCGCTCCGCCGCCACCTGGTGCGCGAGCGCGGCGTCGACCGTAAGGCGGTCACCTTCACCGGCTACTGGCGGCTGGGCGCCTGTGAGGAGCAGCTCGTCGAGGAGGCCGTGTCGGGCACCGGCCCCGCGACCGACGACTGACCCCCCACCGCCGTACCCGCTCTCCGCCCCACAGCCGGATCCACAACCACACCGCACAGCCCAACCCCACAACTGAATCCGTCTCAAGGACCGCACAGGACCGACCGCTGGACGCCAGGCGGCCGGCCGCTCGGCGCGCCCCCGGCGCGCCCGCCGCCAGGTCCGGCGCCCCCGCACGCCCACCGTGCCGTCAGGCCGCGGGCCACCCCTCCCCCACAGCCCGCGGGCCGCTTCCCCCCACCCATTCGCATGCCCGGGCCATCCGCACGCCCGCATGCTCGTTTCCAGAAGGGACAGACCGTGAGTTTCCTCGCGCAGACCGCTGAGGACCCGTCGCCGGAGCCGATACCCGGGGCGGCGGATGGCAGGGCCCACCTCTTCAACGGCCGTACGGCGGAACGCTATCGGCGTTCCGTGACCGACGGCGTCAGCCTGGTGGCCGCCACCGTCGCCCGCACCGAGCGCCCCTTCACCGGCGTCACCCCCGCCGACCTCGCCCCCGAGGTCTCCGCGATCGACCTGGAGCGCCCGCTCGGCGATCCGGACGCCGCGCTCAAGGAGCTGGAGGGCGTCTACCTCAAGGACGCCGTCTACTTCCACCACCCGCGCTATCTGGCCCACCTCAACTGCCCCGTGGTGATCCCCGCACTGCTGGGCGAGGCCGTACTCTCCGCCGTCAACTCCTCGCTCGACACCTGGGACCAGAGCGCCGGCGGCACCCTGATCGAGCGTCGGCTGATCGACTGGACCGCCGAGCGCATCGGCCTCGGCGAGGCCGCGGACGGCATCTTCACCAGCGGCGGCACCCAGTCCAATCTCCAGGCGATGCTGCTGGCCCGCGACGAGGCCTGCGCCCTGGCCGAGAAGAAGGCCGTCGCCGCCGGCGAGACGATCGCCAAATCCGCGCTCCTGCCCCGGCTGCGCATCCTCACCTCCCAGGTCAGCCACTTCTCCATCCAGAAGGCCGCCGCCATCCTGGGGCTCGGCTACGAGGCCGTCATCCCGGTCCCCTGCGACCAGGACCGCCGGATGCGGACCGTCTCCCTCGCCCATGAGCTGGACCGCTGCCGCCGCGAGGGCCTGATCGTCATGGCCGTCGTGGCCACCGCGGGCACCACCGACTTCGGCTCCATCGACCCGCTGCCCGAGATCGCCGAGCTCAGCGCGCGGCACGGCACCTGGCTGCACGTGGACGCCGCGTACGGCTGTGGGCTGCTGGCCTCCCCGACCCGCCGCCACCTCCTGGACGGCATCGAGCGCGCCGACTCGGTGACCGTGGACTACCACAAGTCCTTCTTCCAGCCGGTCAGCTCCAGCGCCGTCCTGGTCCGCGACCGCGCCACGCTCAGCCACGCCACGTACCACGCGGACTACCTCAACCCCGAGCGCAGCGCCCGGAAACTGATCCCCAACCAGGTGGACAAGTCCATCCAGACCACCCGCCGCTTCGACGCGCTCAAGCTCTGGCTGACCCTGCGGATCATGGGCGCGGACGCCGTCGGGGCGCTCTTCGACGAGGTGGTGGAGCGGGCCGCCGGGGCATGGTCCCTGCTGGACACCGATCCGCGCTACGAGGTGGTCACCGAGCCCCAGCTGTCCACGCTGGTCTTCCGCTACGTACCGCCGTCCGGCGGGCCGTTGAACCCGGACCTCGTCGACCGCGCCAATCTGCACGCCCGGGAGGCGCTGGCCGCCTCCGGTGCGGCGGTCGTCGCCGGGACCGTCGTCGACGGCCGTCACTACCTCAAGTTCACCCTGCTCAACCCGGAGACCTCGCTGAGGGACATCGCGTACGTCCTCGACCTGCTGGCCGAACACGCCGGTCAGTACCTGGCCCTCCACATCGAGCCCGAGCTCGGCGGACCCCGCCACTCGCGCGCCAGCTGAGCCCCCTCACCCCCGCCGGAGATCCTCGTGCCCACCCCGCACACCCATGACTTCATCGCGGTCGGGCTCGGCCCCTACAACCTGGGCCTCGCCTGCCTCACCGAGCCGATCGACGAACTCGACGGGCTGTTCCTGGAGAGCAAGCCCGACTTCGACTGGCATCCGGGCATGCTGCTGGACGGCGTCACCCTCCAGACCCCGTTCATGGCCGACCTGGTGACCCTGGCCGATCCCACCTCCCCGTACTCCTTCCTCAACTACCTCAAGGAATCGGGGCGGCTGTACTCCTTCTACATACGCGAGATCTTCTATCCGCTGCGCGCCGAGTACAACGACTACTGCCGCTGGGCCGCCGCGAAGCTCCCGTCCATCCGCTTCGGCCACCAGGTGACCGGCGTCGAGTACGACGAGGCCGACGGCCTCTACACGGTGCGCGCCCTGCGCCCCGCCAGCGGCGAGACCACCACCCACCGCGCCCGCCACCTGGTGCTGGGCACCGGCACCCCGCCGTATCTGCCCGAGGTGTGCCGGGGCCTGGGCGGCGATCTGCTGCACAACACCGACTACCTGGCGAACAAGCGGGCACTGCAGTCCAAGGAGTCCATCACCATCGTCGGCAGCGGCCAGAGCGCGGCCGAGATCTACCAGGATCTGCTCGCCGACATCGACACCCACGGCTACCGGCTGAACTGGGTGACCCGCTCCCCGCGCTTCTTCCCGCTGGAGTACACCAAACTCACCCTGGAGATGACCTCGCCCGAGTACGTGGACTACTTCCACGCGCTGCCCGAGGACACCCGCTACCGGCTGGAGGGTGAGCAGAAGGGCCTGTTCAAGGGGATCGACGCCGACCTCATCAACGGCATCTTCGACCTCCTGTACCAGAAGAGCGTGACCGGCCCGGTACCCACGCGAATGCTGACCAACACCGCGCTCACCGACGCGGCGTACGACGAGCAGTCCGCCACGTACACCCTCGGGCTGCGCCACACCGAGCAGGAGCGGGACTTCTCGCTCACCACCCAGGGCCTCGTCCTGGCCACCGGCTACCGCTACCAGGTGCCCGCCTTCCTGGACCCGGTGCGCGACCGCGTCCGCTGGGACCGCCACGGCCGCTTCGACGTCGCCCGCAACTACAGCGTCGACACCACCGGGCGCGGCATCTTCCTCCAGAACGGCGCCACCCACGCCCACAGCCTGACCTCCCCGGATCTGGGCATGGGCCCGTACCGCAACTCGTGGATCATCCGTGAGCTGCTGGGGCGGGAGCACTATCCGGTGGAGAAGTCCATCGCCTTCCAGGAGTTCGGCGCACCGGAAGGAGCCGTGTCATGACCCCCTCGCCGTTCTTCGAGCACACCGACTCGCGCCTGGGTACCTTCGCCCTGCGCGACCTGGACCCGGCGACCGAAGCCGCGCTGCTGCACGGCTGGGTGACCCACCCCAAGGCGTCGTACTGGATGATGCGGGAGGCGGACGAGGCGGAGGTCGCCGCCGAGTACCGCAGGATCCACGAGCATCCGCACCATGACGCGTTCATGGGCCTGCACGAGGGGCGCCCGGCGTTCCTGGCCGAGCGCTACGACCCGTCGCGGGTGGAACTCGCCGGTCTCTACCCGTCCCGGCCCGGGGACGTCGGCATGCACTTCCTGTGCGCGCCGACCGACACCCCGGTGCACGGCTTCACCCTCGCCGTGATCACGGCCGTCATGGAGTTCTGCTTCTCCGACCCGCACGTCCGGCGCGTGGTCGTGGAGCCGGATGTGCGCAACGACGCGGTGCACGCGCTCAACGCGGCCGTGGGCTTCGAGATCGTCGAGCGGATCGCCAAACCCGAGAAGGACGCGTACCTCAGCATCTGCACCCGCGAGCGATTCGAGACGGCGCGCGCGGCGCTTGCCGCGGATGCGGTACGGAGGGGACGGGGGACACGGGCTGACGGGGGTGGTCGGGACGACGGGGGTGGTCGGGACGGACAGACCGACCGGGACGCCCAGACCACTCAGACCAACCGGGCCGACCGCGACACCCACACCACCCACACCACCCGCGACGCCCAAGGAGTGACCCGATGAGCCCCCGCGACGCCGTCGCCCACCTCGCCCCCGACCTATGGGACCGGGCGGGCCGCCTCCTCATCCGCAAGGCCCTCGCCGAGTTCACCCATGAGCGCCTGCTCACGCCCGAGCTCCTCGGCCCCGACGGCCGCTACGCCGTGACCAGCGACGACGGGGCGGTGACCTACCGCTTCGCCGCTCAGGTCCTCGCCCTGGACCACTGGCTGGTCGAGGCGGACAGCATCACCCGCCACGACCGGACCGGCACCGAACTCCCCCTGGACGCGCTGGACTTCTTCATCGAGCTGCGCGGGCGGCTCGGCCTGAGCGAGGACATCCTCCCGGTCTACCTCGAGGAGATCAGCTCCACTCTGTCCGGGACGGCCTTCAAACTGGCGGGCGAGCCGGAGGCCGCCGCACAGCTGGCCAAGTCCGGCTTCCAGGAGATCGAGACGGGGATGACCGAGGGCCACCCCTGCTTCGTCGCCAACAACGGCCGCCTGGGCTTCGGCATCCACGAGTACCTCTCGTACGCCCCCGAGACCGCGAGTCCCGTCCAGCTGATCTGGCTCGCCGCCCGCCGCGACCGCTCCACCTTCACGTCCTCCGCGGACCTGGACTACGACGCCCTGATCCACTCCGAACTGAGCGAGGAAACCCGCGCCCGCTTCGCACGGACCCTCACCGACCTCGGCCTGGACCCGGCCGACTACCACCTGCTGCCGGTGCACCCCTGGCAGTGGTGGAACAAGCTGTCGGTCAGCTTCGCCGCCGAGGTCGCCCGGCACCACCTGGTATGCCTGGGCCCCGGCGACGACGACTACCTGGCCCAGCAGTCGATCCGGACGTTCTTCAACACCAGCGACCCGTCCAAGCACTATGTGAAGACCGCGCTGTCGGTGCTGAACATGGGCTTCATGCGGGGCCTGTCGGCGGCGTACATGGAGGCGACACCGGCCATCAACGACTGGCTGGCGTCCCTGATCGCCTCGGACGAGACCTTCCGGTCGAAGGGCTTCTCCATCATCCGGGAACGAGCCGCCATCGGCTACCACCACCGCCAGTACGAGACGGCCACGGCGAAGGGCTCGCCGTACCGCAAGATGCTGGCGGCCCTGTGGCGCGAGAGCCCCGTCCCGTCCCTGGAACCCGGCCAGCGCCTGGCCACGATGGCCTCCCTCCTCCACACCGACCCCGACGGCGCCTCCTTCGTCAGCGCCCTCATCGAGGAATCCGGCCTCACCCCCGCCACCTGGCTACGCCGCTACCTGGACGCGTACCTCACCCCGGTGCTGCACAGCTTCTACGCCTACGACCTGGTCTTCATGCCGCACGGCGAGAACGTCATCCTGGTGATCGAGGACGGCGCCGTCCAGCGCGTGATCTTCAAGGACATCGCCGAGGAGATCGCCGTCATGGACCCCACCGCGGTCCTCCCCCCGACCGTGGAACGCATCCGCGTAGACGTCCCCGAGGACAAGAAACTCCTCTCGATCTTCACGGACGTCTTCGACTGCTTCCTCCGCTTCCTCAACGGCATCCTCGTCAGCGAGGGCCTACTGGAGGAAGACACCTTCTGGCAGACGGTCGCCGACTGCGTCCTGTCCTACCAGCGCTCGGCCCCCCACCTCGCGGACAAGTTCACCCAGTACGACATGTTCGCCCAGGACTTCGCCCTCTCCTGCCTCAACCGCCTCCAGCTCCGCAACAACCGCGAAATGGTAGACCTCCAGGACCCGGCCGGCGCACTCCAGCTGATCGGCACCCTGAAGAACCCGATAGCGGGACTGAAAGCAAACCCCTAACCACCCGAAGCCCCCAGGGACCCACTCGCCCCCTCACCACCCCCGGAGCACCCGAACGCCCACCTACCCGACCCGCTACACTGTGACGGCGCGCCGCGACGGCACCACCACGCCGCCCCGACGCCGGGCCTCCGTAGCTCAGGGGATAGAGCACCGCTCTCCTAAAGCGGGTGTCGCAGGTTCGAATCCTGCCGGGGGCACCAGCCAAAACGCCCCGAGCCGATCATGGCCCGGGGCGTTTGACATCTACTTCTGACATCAACGGCAGCGGTCAACCAGAGCCGCCACCAGGGCCGGGGCGCCGCTTGAGCAGCCGGTCCATGTGGCTGATGGCTTCCCGCTGGGTGTCCTGGACGACGTGCGTATACACGTCCATGGTGATGCTGATCTGGCTGTGCCCCAGGATCTCCATCACGACACGCGGAGCGACCCCGGCGGCCGTCAGCAGAGTGGCGCAGCCGTGCCGGGCGTCGTGCAGTCGGATCACCCGGAGCCCGGCGCTCTCAGCGACTCGGGTGAAGGAGCGGTAGATGTTGCGCGGCTCGACCTGGCGCCCGGTGCGGGTGGTGAAGACGTGCCCACTACCCTGCCACTTCTCCCCGGCCCGCTCCCGAATGTCTGCCTGCCGCAACCGGTGCCAACGCAGCGGAGCGACGCACATAACGGGAAGCGGTACTGCCCGGCGACGTCGCCCCTTGGGGTCATCGTCGTACAGCACACCGCGCCGTCGCTGTGTCTGCTGGCGTACATAGAGCACACGCTTCTCCAGGTCGACATCAGCCCAGCGAAGCCCGACGATCTCACCCCGGCGCAGTCCCATCGTGACGGCAAGGACGAAGGCCGCATAGAGCGGATCGCGTCGAGCGGCGGCCAGGAACGTCAGCGTCTCGTCCAGCGTCCACGGGCTCAGCTCTCGCCCCTTGGCCCGAGGTGGCTCCACGAGACTGGCTACGTTGCGCGTGATCAATTCTTCCCGGCACGCAGCCGAGAGCGCGGTACGCAGTACGCGGTGCGACTCCTTGGCCGTGGCGGCGGTGGTCTTCCTCTCCAACTGGACGAGGAAACGTCGCACGTCGGCGACGCCCAGCGACTCCAGCCGCTTGGCTCCGATCATCGGCACCAGGTAGAGCCGTACGTGAGCCTCGTACTTGTCGAAGGTACTGATCTTGCGGCGAAGCTTGATGATGTGCTCCAGCCAGTACGGCAGCCACTCACTCAGCTTGGCCGACCGTGTCGGCACAGGGATACCGCCGTCTACCTTGGCCAGCAGGACACGGCGCTTGGCGTCGCACTCGGCCCACGTCTTGCCGTACGCGAACTTGCGGGCCCGGGTGCCGTCCGGCTGGAGAACGTACACAGCGGCCTGGTAGCGGCCGTCTTTGCGCTTGGTGATGGTTCCGGCCCCGTTGGGGTTGCGCTTGCGCTGAGCGGCCATCAGGCAGCCTCCTCAAGCCTGTCGGTGATGAAGCCGCGTACGGCGCTGGCGGGTATGCGCCTGGCCCGGTCGATGGTGATCGAGGGGAGGCGGCGGGAGCGGATCAGGTCGTAGACCTTGGAGCGGCCGAGTCGGAGGCGGATCATCACTTCGGGCACGGTAAGCAGGTCTTCGGTGTTGGCGGTCATGCGGTGTCCCCCTCCTGGGCTTGTAGGTCTGACAGGGCTTGGCGGGCGGTTTCGCGGGCGTCGGCGATGTCGCGGCGGATGTTGGCGGCGAGCCAGGATTCGCCGGGGGTGTGGCCATGTCCGGCGTAGGCCCAGTGCGCGACGACGAGGGTGGTGGCCTCGGGGTGGTCGTCGGGGTCGGGGTGGTCGTCGGGGTCGGGCAGACCGCGTTCGCGTCGCTCTTGGGCGGCGCGGTAGTCGGCGCGGGCCTGTCGGAGTGCCCCGAGGGTGGTGGAGTAGCGGCGGGATTTGGTGGAGAAGTGGCCCCGGAAGCCGAGCATGTGGGCCCAGTCGAGGAGCTTGCGGTCTGGGTAGAGCGGGTGCAGGTCTAGGCAGGCTTCGATCAGCCGACGCGGGTGGTCCGGAACCTCGAGCAAGATGAGGGCTTCCTTGTTGCCGACGCGGCGGTCCACGGTGCCGGTGGTCTCGGCGGCCTTGGTGGCGTACTTGGCCACGTAGGAGGCGACGGCTTGTTCGGTGATCTCTTCGCCGTTGCCGAAGGCGCCGATCGGCTGCACGTCGAGCTGCGTGCCCCAGCGCAGCGTGCGGGCCGGTTGGTCCTCGACGGGGGGTACCTCGACGGCGACGCGGGCGGCGGCGGCGCGGATGGCGTCGGTGAGCAGGGCGACGCTGGCCCAGTGAGGGGGCGGGGTGCCCGGTCCTTCGGGTCCGTCGAAGCGGATCACCGCGTGGAAGTGGACGGCGCCGCGCTTCTGGTATTCGGCGACCTTGCCGAAGGACAGCCGGGACTGCTCACGGGCTGCTTTCTGGGTGAGTCCGGCCCGCTTGGCGATCTCCCGGCGCAGGTAGATGGTGAAGTAGCGCCACAGGTCGGAGGCGTGGTTGTTCCACAGGACCGCCGACGCGTAGTCGTAGGTGTCGGGGTTGATGGCGGTGCCCAGTTCGGGGGCGTCTTCGGGGTGGTGGGTGCGGCAGCGGCAGCCGGAGGTGGGGCGGTTGTGGACGGGGCCGAAGCTGGGGGCGGTGAGGGTGGCGAAGACGCGGGGGTGTTCGCGGACGGTGTCGGGGGTGCCTTTGGCGGTGTCGCCGACGAGTCCGGCGCGGATGAGGTGGTAGGTGTCTCCGGCGTAGGTCCAGGCGCAGGCCGGGCAGCGGGAGGCCCGGCGGTTGCCGCAGGCGATGCGGAGTCGTCCGCCCGGTTCGGCGTCGGTGCTGTAGTGGTGCAGGACCGTGCCGGTGGTGGGGTCGAGCGTCTTGGTGGAGCCGGTGAGATGGATCGGGTCGGCGCAGCCGCCGTTGCGGCGGATCTGGTCTTGGATGCGGTCGAGGTCCGGAGACCCGGCCAGCCTCAGCACGTCGGCGAGGGTGGCCGGGTCCAGGCCCGCCATGGTGGCGGTGTCGGTCACCGGCGGCCCTCCTGCGGTGTGGAGTGGGCATCCAGCCAGTCCTCCGCGCAGACCTTGTGGACGGGCTTGCCCTTGTCGGAGCGGAGCGGGGTGGGCTTGGTGCAGATCACGCAGGGCTTGTCGCCGGTGCGGTCGAAGTGGGAGCTGTCGCGCCAGTTCAGGAGGTTGGGCATCACCGGCCACCTCCTTCGCGGCGGTGGGCGGGGCCGTGGTTGGCGGTGTAGTCGGCGACCAGGTCCATGACGTCGTTGGTGCCGGTGGCGCGGTCGCTCGCTCCGCAGCGGCACACGTAGTCGGCGAAGGGCGTGCCGGTCTGCTGGCCGTCGGCGATGCGGATGCCGGGGAAGTCCGGGGTGGGGGTCAGGTCGGCCACGGCGATCACTTCCCGGCCGTGGCGACGGTGCGAGCGGGGGTGGCGTTTCCGGTGCCCTTGCAGGCCGGGCAGGTGACGCGGATGGTGACGCGGGAGCCGTCACGGTGCCGGGCGCCGGTGGTGATGGAGGCGACGGGGAAGCCGTCGCAGGCCGGGCAGCGGGAGGTGTGGGCATGGGTGTGCTGGGGCATGATGGTGGTTCCCTTTCGGGTCCGGTGGATCTGGAAGGTGGTGAGGCGCCCGGGGCGGCGGTCTTTGGCGAGAGAGCCGCCCTGGGGGCCGTTAGTGGCGGCGTCCGCGTCGGGGCTTGGAGTAGCCCGGCGGGATGGCCTCGTACGTGTTCTTGCCGTGCTCGAAGGAGGCGGCGTCGGTGTCGCCGTTGGACTGCTCGGCGAACTGGCGGGCGATCCGGCGCACGGTCTTGCGGTCGCCGTGCCGTTTGGCGTTGGCGTACTCCCGGCCCAGCTCGGCCATGGCGGGGTTGGCCGGGGTCTCTTCCTTCTTGCTGGAGTACCGATCGCGGAGGCCCATGGCTTATCGGCCCTTCTTGGCGAGGCGGATCGTTACGCCCGCGCCGCCGACAGTGGGGATGGCGGCGGCGGTAGCGGCCACGGCCATCTGGTAGGTGATGGCGATGACGATGATGATCAGGACGATGCCGCCGGTGATGGTGATGGTGAGCAGGATCGGCCCGGTGTAGGAGCGGGGCGGGGCCTGGACGATGACCACGCGGGAGGGGTCGGCGCCGGGCGGGATCAGGTGCGCGGGGCGGTGTCCGGCACGGAGCTGTGCGTCCGGGTAGCGCATCAAGGTCACCTCCTCTCAGGTCAGGTGCAGCGGTGGGTGCGGGCGGCGAGTTCGGCGGCGGAACGGTCCGGGTAGTCGGCGGAGAAACCGCAGCCGGGGGCGGTGCAGGCGGCGGTGTGCTTCTCGCGTCCCCGGCGGTCGTTGTGGGTGCCGACCTGGACGGGGCCGATGCGGGTCACGTCGCGGAAGCGGTGCGGACGCATGGGCGGGGCTCCTTTCAGGTGAGTTGGGCGGCGATGGCGTCGGCCATCTGGGGCGGGACACCGAGGCGGGCGCGCAGGGTGTCGGTGTCGATCGGGGCGCCGGTGGTGGCGTGGTGGGTGTCGGCGATCTTGCGGGCGTGCTCGACCAGGGCCGGGGGCACCTGCACGGCGGGCGCCTTCGGGGCGAGTGCGGGCGCATCAGGGGCGGGTGCGGGCAGCTCGGGGGCGGGTTCCGGGGCGCGGTCCACGGTGACGTCAGGGGCCGGTTCCAGGTCGGGCGACACCGCCGGGGCGGGGTCGGGAACCGGGGCGTCGGCGGGAGTCGGGGTGTGGGCCAGGAGGGTGCCGCCGAGGAAGGCCAGCGCGGGCCATCCGGCGACGATGATGCGCAGCACGGCCGGGATGTGGTTCATGTCGAGCAGTCCGGCGGTGGCGATGTTGGCCCCGAGAGAGGCGGCGAGCGCGATGATGAACCAGCACCAGGCGGCGCGGGCTGAGTCGGCACCAGCGGCCCGCAGTGCGCGCATCCGGCGCCATGCGGCCACCAGCAGCAGATCCACGGACACGGGGTAGGCCCAGGCTTTCCAGCCGTGTTGTCCGGCGGCTTCGGCCAGGTCATGCAGGTGGGCGAAAGACAGCGCCCCCGCGATGAGCGCTTGAATCAGTACGGGGTCGAGACGGAGCGAACGGGTCATGGTGGTCACCTCCTTTGAGGTGTCAGGCCCGGGGCCAGGCGGGGCTCGGTGGTCTGCCGCCCGGCGCCGGGGCGTGGTGTTCAGGTGGAGGCGAGGCCGGAGCCGAAACAGTCCGGGCAGAGTCCGGTCTGGTGGTGTCCGGTCTTCCGGCGTCCACGGCCGACGCGGACCTCGGTGGCGATCTCACCGGTGCCCTTGCAGGTGGAGCACTTGGCCGGGGCGGTGGTCTTCTTGGTGGTGCGCCGGGCGGTGGTCTTCCGTGCGGCCATGACGATCACTCCCGTGTTTCAGGCATGGCGGTGGTAGGGACCTGGCGCGAAGCGGTCGCGCCGACCGTGGTGCGTGAGGGTGTTACTCGGTGACCGGCTTGGGCTTGACCAGCGACGGAGCATCCGCCGGATCGGAGATGGCCGGGGCGACCGGGCGCCAAGCGGCGATCGCGGGGACGTCCGGGGTCAGGTGCGCGAACTGGCGGCAGACGGCGGCGACTTCGCTGATGCTGATCTGCGGGGTGCGGATGCGGGACCAGCCGCCGGAGCTGTCACCGGCCACGGCCACACCGGGGCGGTCCGGCGGGATCGTGGTAGCGACCGACACCGCCTCCGGGGCGATGTCCCCCAGGCCCATCTCGGCTGTCTGCTTGTCGTTGACGCGGTGCACCACACGGCCGGTGAGCTGCGCGCGGAGCATGGTGGCGCCCCTGCCCAGCTCGGAGCCGAAGCGCTGCCCGCAGATCTCCAGGTAGATGCCGACCGCCCGGGAGAGCTGAGCGATGCGAATCAACTGGGTGACCATGCGATCCCGGCGCTCTTCGTCCTTCCTGGTGGCGACCATGAACAGTTCGGCCACCTCATCGATCAGGACCACGATCGGGACCGGGCGCTTGTCCGCCGGGAGTCCCCAGATGTCGGAGGTGATCTCCACTTCCGGGGTACCAGCGGTGATGCCCTGGTGTTCCTTGAGCAGGTCCAAGCGGTCTTCCAGCTCATCCACAAGCGCATCTACCAGGCCGGACGCTTCATCCGGGTTGGTGGCCAGGGCCGACAGGCGGGAGGAGAACGGGGCCTGTTCGACACCGCGTTTGCAGTCGATCCCCGCCAGCGCGATCCGGTGTTCAGCGAGTCCCTTGATCAGGTTGCGCTGGTACATGGACTTGCCCGACTGGTTCGCCCCGAGGGTCAGGGCGTGCGGGATCGCTCGGTAGTCCCGGACGAACGCGGTCCCATCTTCGCGGCGCGCGACCGGGATCACCATCGGGCGACGCGGTACCCGGCGGGGCATACGGACCCAGCGCAGCACGTCGTAGCCGGTCATGCGCAGCTCGACCGTGCCGGGCTTGACCTCCACCACGTGCACGGCGTGAACGCCCCAGGCGTGACGGAGTCGGTTGGATGCGGCGGCGATGTCGGCCGGTTCCATCCCGGCGGGCAGGCGCAGCGTCACCCGCAGTCCGGTCGAGGTGGGGCGGACCCGGCGGACCTTCGGCGGAACCGGCTGTGCCTCACGGCTGCGGGTGACGGTGCGGGAGAGGAAGGCCCGGAGGCGGGACGGAGCGACCGTGAGGCCGCACACGTCCATCGTGGTGCGGTAGGTGAAGGCGAACCGAGTGCGTGTGATCGGCATGCCCACCAGCGACCAGTAGACCGCCGGTGCCTTGACTCGGGCGTACCCGAGGCCCCCGGCAGTCCCGGCCAGCGGGGTACCGATCTCCAGCAGCGTCACCAGGTCCGACACGACTCAGGCCCCCGCCACGATCGCAGTCGCACGGAACGAGATGCCGTGACGGGTCTGGCCGTTGAAGGTGTTCTCCCAGTCACGGGCCTTGAGCCCGACCACCGACACCGGCATGCCCGGGTTCAGCCCCTCCGGGATACCCGTCTCGGGAACGGTCACCTGGTACAGGTTCCCCTCACCCTCATCGGAGATCAGCAGACCCACCGTGGACAGGCCCGCACCGGTCTCCCGGTCCACGGCCCGCTCACCGGTCTGCTTATTCACCAGCTTCGGTGTCGGCGCGGTCGCGACGAACACCACAGCAGTCGAAGTGTCGATCTTGAAGGACGGCATGAGTGCATCTCCTCTGCTTGCGAGGCGCCTTCCTGTTGGGCAGCCTCTCTAGAGATGACTCCAGTGAAGCGTACGTCTCTAGAGACGTCAATACCTCTCTAGAGATCAGGCCGCCTGGATGTGCCGCCGCCGTGCGCAAGTCGTTTTGCGCGCGTCCCACCTGGTTCGGCTTGGCGCCTGCGGAAAGGAGAGGGTGTGCGCGTGAGTGACTCACGCGCGTCACCTAAGCTGTCTAGAGAAGAGAGAGGAGGGAGCGTCATGGCCACCGAGGGCAACGACCGTCAGCCGAAGTATCAGAGGATTGCCGACGCCTTGCGCGACGCGATAAAGGCGGGCGAGTACGGCCCGGGTGATCGACTGCCTGGAGAGAACGACCTCATGGCCACCTTTGGGGTCGCGCGCATGACCGCCAGGCAGGCGCTTGGTGTGTTGCAGAACGAAGGCATCACCGAGTCCCGCAAGGGAGTCGGGGTCTTTGTTCGCGCCTTCCGGCCGCTGAGGCGGCGCGGTATTCAGCGACTGTCTCAAGATCAGTGGGGAGCGGGTCGATCAATCTGGTCAGCCGACATAGGTGACCGCACCTTGGCTGTGGATCAGATTCGAGTTTCTGAAGAAGAAGCCCCCGACCCCATCGGCGCAGTTCTGAATGCCCAGACGGGTGAGGCAACGTGCGTTCGAAGTCGCCGATACGTGCTGGACGGTAAGCCAGTCATGTTGGCCACGTCATACTTTCCGGCAGATCTCGTTGCCGGATCGGCTATTACGCAGGAAGACACCGGTCCGGGCGGAGTGTATGAGCGACTAGCGGAATTGGGGCACAAGCCAGTCCATTTCCGGGAAGAGATTCGTTCTCGCATGCCATCGTATGACGAGGCGAACCGACTGGAATTGGCGATGGGCACACCCGTAATCGTCATCTGCCGTACGGCATTCGCCGACGAGGGACGCCCGGTCGAAGTCAATGAGATGGTTCTTGATTCGGCCGCCTACGTGCTCGAATACGACTTCGATGCCTGATCGCTCGCTATTGCCACGTCCGTCGTTGGCGAGCCGCTGCGAACACCTGACTGACTTGGGTTGGTGACAGGTTGGGGGTCAGCCCTGACAGTTTCCGATCAGCCTCAGCGCCGTCCATGACGAGCACAGGGGGCACGGCGCTCTTTGCGGCTATCTTGGCTGCCCCGACGACTGCTACCACAGGTCGTACCTCAACTGGCCACCCGCAGGTTGCAGATAGCCGTTTTGCTGCAACTGCTGCCTCAGACTGACTGATCTGGACGTATCGTGTCGATGCGCGGTTGACGGTTATGGCGTGGTCGCCAAGCCAAATGGACTTTCCGCGATGGTGCTTAGTGTTCACAGTGAACACTCCAGGTGGACCAATCGCAATGTGATCTATATCGGACCCGGAAGGCAGCTCTATCGAATGCAGTACGTGCCATCCATGTTTTGTGAGTCGGTCAAGACGCGCTCCCGTTACACGCTCGCCTCGTAGGCCAACTATCCAGCTATGGGCTTCGCTGATGTTCCACCAGCGCGCAAGCACACGCAGCAGCGCATTCGGCTCTAAGGACAGGATGTGCTGTCGAAGAGTATCCCCCGGGCGGTTGAGAGATACGTCATCGCTTTCTATAACCAGGGGCGGTGATGGTGGTGTGGGTTCAGCAGTCGGTGTAGCCGAGGCAGTGGCTGAAGAGACTGGCTTTGTGAGATAGGGCGTCAGAACCGTTAAGACGAGGTCCCGATAGTCCTCATGAAGGACGGATAATGACCCGGTTTTGCAGTCATACCAGGCAACAGCCTCACCGTCCGTAGAGCGGTTCACGTATAGCCGCTCATGGCCATACCGTCGCCACGGTTGAACACGAAGTTCTTCCACCGTTCCCTCCCCCACCGTCGATCTTAGGCTTCCAAGTCAACACGCGCGCGAGCGCACGCCAAGAGGGGGTTTTGCGCCAGTGTGGCTTGTGTATGTGCGGTGCTGTTACAGGTTTCTCTACCTCATCAAGTCCCCGGCTGCGCTCCGCTTCGCCGGGCGCGCTCCCGGCTCCCGGTCGCGCTCTGCTCCTGCCTCCGGCCCGCGCCGCGCACCGTCCGCCGACGCGCGCCCACAGGCGAGAAGGCCGGGGGTCGAGTGGTGAGACCCGATCGGCCAGCCTCAGGCCAGAGAGCATGCCTCCGGCGGGGGCGCTCGGGGTCCGGGATGGCGGGGGCCCCGTCTGCGCCCGCAGGTCCATCGTGGCGTGCGCGGGGAGCTCCCATCCCGTCACCGTCGTCCCAGGCAGAGCCGAGCAGACGCGGCCCAGGGCGTCAAGGTCGTTCGTACAGTGGCGCGCTCCACCTTGACGCCCTGAACCACGCCCGCTCCACGGTGTGTGGGACGACGGCGACGGGATGGGAGCTAGGGAGGAGTGTGGTTAGGGTGGGTGGTGAAAGTGCAGGTAGGGGGCGAGGGATGACATCCACGCCTGACATCAACAAGCACGGATGTCGGCACACAGTGGCGGCTCTGAGCGACCACGACGCCCCCAGGTAGGAACTGCCGAGCAGGCGCTGGACGGGCCCGCGAGCCGAACTCCTAAAGCGGGTGTCGCAGGTTCGAATCCTGCCGGGGGCACAACGCAGATGGGAGACGAGATCCCGTCCGTGCGGTCGGCCCGCATCGCTTCTGTGGCGATGCGGGCCGTTGCGTCGACCGTGTCACTGGTGAGCACTACCCGGCAGCGAGCACTGCTGGTGCGTTTGTCGTAGTGGATCTGCAGTCGGCAGGCTTCGAACATCCGGCGGCGCATGGGGTCGGGAGTCTCGCGATCTCGCACCGCCCGGCTGGCAGTGCGTCGACGAGCGCGGGATCTTGCCGGATGGGCGCCTTCCCCCGGTGGCTGGTGATCTCCGCTTCCTTGGTCTGGATCAGTAGCTCCCGTCGGTCGGGACCGAAGATCCGCGCGGCGAAGAACGCGTGCAGCGGCTCGAGGAGGTAGGTCTCCTTGATCCACAGACTCTTGGGATGGTCCGGCGGGATGCACTCGGGTTTGGGGGCGCAGACGTAGAAGCCTCGGCCTCGTCGTGCCTTGCCGAACATGCGCCGCTCATAGATCGCGCAGAACAGGAACGAGCGCGGTGCGTATGTGCGGGCGGCCTGGGGGTGGGCGGTGTTCGTGCCGGGTTCACTGCGGGAGCGCTCGCGCTCCTGGGGGATCGCGCGGACGCGGACGAAGGCTTCGAGGGAGACCAGCGGGGGATGGGTGAAGCGCGGGGACCACACCCAGTCCTCGATCGGGTTGACCTTGCCGCTGCGGGTCTTCATCGCGCGGCGGTTCCAGACCAGGTGGCCGGTGTACTTCGGATTGGTGAGGACGTCCCGGACGCTGGATTCGGTCCAGCGTCCGAGCTTGCGTGACGGGTCCGGCCGGAGGGTGGCGGGTTGAGGGCCAGGTCCTCGTTGAGGCGGTGGGCTGTGCGACTCTTTGCCGACTGCGGCTACGACTGAGACAAGTACGGCCGTCTGCTGTGGAAACGGGCACGGAGACCGTGGCCCTTTAGCGTGTAGGCGGCTTCCGGCCGCCCCAGTGGCCCGATCCCGATCGTCCGGCCCAGATGCGTGTTGATGTGATGGTCGATGACCTGGATGTGGCAGGGGCGAAGGTACTCACCCTGGGCGCCAGGTTGCTTGAAGGATCGGACAAGCCAATCGGCTACCGCGTGTACGCCGACCCAGTTGGACACCCCTTCTGCCTCATCACACGCGAAAGTCTGACGCCCAGCAAGTAGCAGCGGCGACCACGATCTGTTAGTCCGCTGCCCGGGCCGTTTTCAGAGCTTCGGCCGTCAGTTCGCCGAGTGGGCCGACGGCGTCGGCCACGCCCAGGCAGGTACTGTCGCGGAAGACACCGAGTTCGTAGTGCACGGACTCGGTGTCGACGGAGCGGACCGTGAGCCCGATCTCGTAGTCGCCCGGGTAGGTCACCTCACCGAGATACTGGATCTGGTACGACCAAGGGGGCAGATCTGGCACCGAGCCCGCACCACTCGTCCCGATCGAGTGCAAGGTGAACGCGGCGACGGCCTCGTCGTACCAAGTGGCCAGTGCGATGAAGTTGACGTGCTGGTTGGAGTCGACGTCACCGATCCGGGAACGCAGCGGGGCCCAATGCAGGTAGTGGGCACGTTGCAGGCGCTCTGGGCGTGGACGGGCAGCTGCCGACGATCCTGTCTCCGCCAGCTGCATCTCGGCGAGATCGGCGATCAGCTCGTCGGGAAGCTGGAGCGGCCCCGTGTTGTCGGCCAGCACGACAGTGGCGTCGCCACTCCCCACCTTCTTGCCGCCGACCACGATCGCCTGTTCGAAGGTGAATGAGGAGCGCCCGACCCGGCGAACGCCGGTGTGCACCTGCACGCGGGTACCGGTCGGTCCAGCCTGAGCGAGTCGGTTGACCCGTTGGCCGACGAGCAGTATCTGGTACGGGCCGAACCCGCCCGTGCCGATGAGATGTTCGAAGCGGCGCAGTCGCAGCCGAATCCGGGCGTCTTCCAGCCAGCGGGCCATACCAATCGTGCTTGCCCAGCCGTCTTGGCCAAGATCGGCCTGCCGCACCCGGACGTCGACCTGGACGCCGAAATTCTGATCGTCAGCAGAGCTCATGCATGATGACCCTAGAGCAAGGTCAACTACCCGACCAGGTCGGACAGTACGTGGCACGCGACCAGCTCCAGTTGCCTCCGGCCGTGCTGTGACTGCCAACCGGCACAGCCCTACGCCACCACTCCGGGTGACCCTCGGCCTCCTCAAAGGACATGGCTTTCACGGCAGCGGATGTGCCGACGGTCCGAACCTGTCGCGGTTGCCACCTGGGGCGCCTCGGCCATGCGGCGGATGACGGGTTTCGGCTCGGCGGCGCGATGCATGCGGACCGTGCGGTCACGCGACTCCAGCGGGTACTCCCTCACGTATCGGTGCGACTCCGCACCTGGGCGGGGCTCGCGCCGCCGCGTTCCAGGGCGCCGTTGATGGAGCGGATCGTCTCGCCGAAGCCGGGACCGCCGGCCATGGCGTCGTGCGGCGCCATGCTCCCGGGGCCGGTCTGGGTGTTCCAGTGTCGGAGGCCGACTTCTCAGGGCGCCGCGGAGTTGGTCTCCACCAGCGCGGGGTTGTCCAGCAGGTCCAGGCCGAGGGTGTCGCAGGCGGCCTTGTAGCGCGGCAGACCTCACCGGACCCGAAGGTCTTCAGGTCCACACTTGCATGCTGGCGTCACTTAGTGACAAGATATCGCTTAATGACAGACCGGGAGGAGGTGGAGCGCCATGACGACGAAGAAGGGCGGTGGAGGGGGATGAGCGAGCAGCGGCGTGCGCGGCTGCGGCTGGAGATCTCCCGGGAGGCGGCGCGCCTGTTCTGGGAGCAGGGGGTGGCCGCTACGAGCGGCGATCAGATCGCGGCGGCGGTGGGCCTGTCCACGCGCACCATCTGGCGGCACTTCCGCAGCAAGGAGAGCTGCGCGGAACCGGTCATCATGCAGGGTGTCGTCACCCTGGTGACGTTGATGCGCAGCTGGCCCCGGCACAGGTCCCTCGACGACCACCTGGCGACGGAACTGACCAGGATCAGTCACGAGCCGCCGCCCGTCGACAACCTGCTCGCGATGAAGATGATTCGGCTCGCCGACACCGAGCCGGCGCTCCGCACCGTGTGGCTGATGGCCTACGACCAGGTGGAACGCGAGATGTGCGTGATCATCGGTGACCGTCTTGAGCGCCCGGCCGGTGATCTGGAGGGGCGCATGTACGCCGCGGCGGCCGCCGCGGTCGTGCGGGTCCTGGACGCGCACATCGGGGCCGCCGTCCTCACCGGCGCCGACCTCACGCCGTTCACCGACATGACGGCCGTCGCCCGGCGCATCGCCCACGCGATCCGCACAGCCACCGGTGGAGTCGTCGGCGCCCCCATCGCCTGAACGGAACCGCGCCGAACCGCACGGCGCCGAACTGAGCTGAGCTGAGCTGAGCTGAGCTGAAGCCAGAAGGAGTATCCGCATGTCCGCCATTCCGCACGAGATGGCGGACCTCACTGTCGAGGACTTCTTCTGCACGCCCCTCCGCACCAGGGCCTCGATCTCGCCCGACGGCACCAGGATCGCCTACCTGGCGCCGTGGCGGGAACGACTGAACGTCTGGGTGGAGAGCGTCTATCACGCCCGCTGACGCTCCCTTCACGGCGGCTCAAGCGCGGCACCCTCCCCGTCGGCGTGGCCGCGTCGACGAAGCCGCTTTCGAAACACGGGAACGATCGATGGCCTGGAGCACCCGCGAGATCGCCGAGATCGCAGGCACGACCCTGCGGGCGGTACGCCATTACCACGAGGTCGGTCTGCTCGAGGAGCCAGAGCGCCGCGCCAACGGCTACAAGCAGTACGGCGTCGCTCACCTCATCCGGGTGCTGCGCATCAAACGCCTGACCGACCTCGGGTTCTCCCTGTCCCAGATCGCCGCAATGGGCGACTCCGACGACCAACCCGAAGAAGCCCTGCGCGCTCTCGACACCGAACTCGCCGCCACCATCGAACGCCTCCGACAGGCTCGCATCGAACTCGGCCTCATCCTGCGCCAAGCCGCGACGACCGACCTGCCATCCGAGTTCGCCGCGGCCGCCGCAGAAGCACAACTGTCCGACGTCGACCGCTCATTCATCGTCGTCATGACCCGAATCCTCGGCCCACAGGGTTTGCGGGCCTACTCCGAGCTGCTGCGAAGCCGTCCCACCTATCCCTTGGCATCGGAGTTCGCCGCCCTGCCCGCCGACGCCGACGAACAGACCCGCCAGGATCTGGCCGAGCGCACCGCCCCTTACGTCCGCGCGCTCCACGCGGAGCACCCCGGGCTGCGGAACGCGCACGCCGACGCCCCGGGCGGCGCGCACTTCGCCGCACAGACGATCGGCAAGGCCATCGAGGACCTCTACAACCCCGCCCAGCTCGACGTCCTCCGCCGCCTGCAACCGCTTCTCCACGCAGCACCGGACCCGCCCCACCCGGCCCGCGCGGAGGGCATCGATCGGCACGGCGTAGATCCCCTACACATAGCGTTGTGCACATATGCAACGCCTGGTACCCGCGTAGGAGATGAGTCAGATGGCCACAGGCCATAGCGGGGAAGCGCAGGAAGCGCGGCAACCACCGCGCCAAGCCGACCAGCCTGGTACACGTCCCACATCTGTTCAACGTGCTGAGCCGTTGGCCTGGGATTCGGAAGCTGAGCATCAGCCTCCGGTCCGGACCGTAGCCGCGAAAAGCGCCGCCGGCTCATCAGGGCATCACGTACCGCCGGCACGTGTGCCCTCGCACGTTAGCTGATCAGGGCCCGTGTGGGTCAGAGCCCTGATATGGGGTCAACCAATCGCTGGAGCCCGTCATCGGCTGTCGCCGCGGCCGGGCATGGCGGCCGGAGCGGCGCCGACGCGCCGCCGGGCGCCTGACCCTCACCGTCGTCCGCAGCGCACTCGCGCGGGTCGTCGGACATCGGAACTGAGCGAGCCGGCCAACCCGGGACAGGTCGACGGTGATCGCCGAACCGCCGTACGGACCGCGCCGCCGTAGGTAACGACGGGCGACTCGCTGACCAGGGGCTTCGTCAAGTGTGACCCAGATCACGACGCACGCATTGATTTCTTGCGTCACTAACCGCCAGAATGGCATTTAGTGACACCCCGTCCCCTCAGATAAAACCCGGAAGAGCTGATCATCATGCAGACCACCAGGCCCCAGGAGTCGGCGACCGACGTGCAGACGGCAGGCCGACGGAAGCAGAAGTCGGCGCTCGAGCAGGCGGGCGGCACCAAGGGGGTTATCTTCTCGGCGCTGCCCGCGGTGGTGTTCGTCATCGCCAACAACGTCGGCGGACTCAAGGTGGGCATCCTCGCCGCCCTCCTCGTCGCCTTGGGCATCGCGGTGGAGCGGCTGACGCGCAAGGAGTCGCTCCAGCCCGCGCTCGGCGGCGTGTTCGGCGTGGCGATCGCCGCCGGCATCTCCTGGTACACGGGATCCGCCAAGGACTTCTTCCTCATCGGCATCTGGGCGAGCCTGGCCGGCGCCGTCGCCTTCGTCCTCTCCGTGGTGCTGCGCTGGCCCCTGGCCGGTCTGATCTGGAACTCGGCGACCGGCAAGGGCACCGTCTGGCGGGCGGACAAGCGCTCGCGACGCTACTACGACATCGCCACCCTGGTGCTGGCCGCCATCTTCGGCGCCCGGTTCGCCGTCCAGCAGTACCTCTACCAGGCCGACGAGGTCGGCTCGCTGGGCTTCGCCAAGATCGCCATGGGCTACCCGCTCCTCGCCGTCGGCTTCCTGGCCGTCGCCTGGGCCGCCCGGGCTTCCGACAAGCGGCTGAAGGCCGCAGGGCTGCTGCCCGCCAAGCGCACCTGACGGACGCCCTCTCCGCTCCCGGTCCGTGCCGGACAGGCCTCCCACGGCCCGTCCGGCACAAGTGGCGTTTGTTCCCACGGATATATGACGAGGTGACCCCATGCAGGTGCGCAAACGCATCGGACCTGGGATGAGTGAGCGACGACGCCGCCGGATCCACCGTTCGCCGGGTGTGACACGGACCAGGGAAGACTCGGTGACTACCGACGGTGCACCCGCGACGAAGCCGGAAGCGATGACGATGCCGCCCCGGCAGGTACTTCAGGCGGTCTCCGGACTGGTGGCCGGCTTGTTCGTCGCCATCCTCGCCGGAACCGTCGTGGCCAACGCGCTGCCCCGGATCACCGCCGAGCTGGGGGCGAGCCAATCCTCGTACACCTGGGTGATCGTCGCGGAGCTGCTGGCCATGACGGCCACCGTTCCCTTGTGGGGCAAGCTGTCCGACCTCTGCAGCAAGAAGCTGCTCCTCCAGATATCGCTGGGACTGTTCGTGGTCGGCTCGCTCGTTGCCGGATTCTCCCAAGGTGCCGGCACGCTGATCTTCAGCCGGGTGGTGCAGGGCCTGGGGGCAGGCGGACTCACGGCACTGACGCAGGTCGTGATGGCGGCCGTCATCCCCCCGCGGAAGCTGGGCAGGTACTCCGGCGTCTTCGGCGCCGTCTTCTCCGGCGCCACCGTGGCCGGTCCGCTGATCGGCGGCCTCCTGGTGGACACCTCCTGGCTCGGCTGGCGGTGGTGCTTCTTCATTGGCGTGCCGTTCGCGCTCCTTGCCATCGCGCTGCTGCAGCGCACGCTGCACCTTCCGCACGTCCGCCGCGATGTGAAGATCGACTGGATCGGTGCCTCCCTGATCGTCGCCGGTGTCAGCCCACTGCTCATCTGGGTCTCGATGGCGGGCAGCACGTTCGACTGGTTCTCCTGGCAGACGGCCGCCCTGGTTGGTGGCGGAACGCTGCTGCTGGCGGCTGCCGTCCGGGTCGAGTCCCGGGCCGCCGAGCCGATCATCCCGCTGAGCATCTTCCGCATCCGCACCGTGGCGCTGACCAGCCTGGCCTCCCTGCTGGCCGGTGTCGGCCTCTTCGGCGGCACCGTCTTCCTCTCACAGTTCTTCCAGGTGGCCATGGGCAAGTCGCCCACGACCGCCGGTCTGATGAGCCTGCCGCTGATCCTGGGATCGCTCACCGCCTCCACCTTCGCCGGACACCGGATCAGCGCGACCGGCAGGTGGAAGCGGTACCTCGTGGCAGGCGCCGTCCTCATGACCGCCGGCCTCGCCCTGCTGTCCACCATCGGATCCCACACGCCCTTCTTTGTGCTGAGCGTCTACATGGCCGTCCTGGGGACCGGCGTCGGCATGCTGATGCAGAACCTGGTCCTCGCCGCGCAGAACGACGTGCCCGCCGACACCCTGGGCAGCGCCACCTCCGTCCTGTCCTTCTCGCGCAGCATGGGCGGGACCGTGGGCACCAGCGTCCTCGGGGCGGTGCTCGCCCACCGCGTCGCCATCGAACTGTCCGCCGGCCGCGCGGCGGGAGGTGACACGCCGGGAGGCGCAGCCGGGCACGGTGTCCCCGACGCGACGCCCCTGCCCGCCCCCTTGCGCACGCTCGTGGAGAACGCCTACGGCACCGCCACCGCCGAACTCTTCCTCTGCGCCACCCCGTTCGCCCTGCTGGCGCTGATCGCCGTCCTGTTCATCGAGGAGAAGCCGCTCAAGACGACCACCAGCACGGAGCGACTCGCCGGGGAGAGCGCCATCGCCACCGGCTGCCGCGCCCTCCCGGCCCCCGCCGACACACCCCGTGCCGACGTCGCCGAGGGGTCGACCAGGGGCGGTGGAGGAACCCCCCGGCCAGGGGTCGGTTCCGTCCAGTCCGGGCGGCCGTGACGAACGAGACCGGAACAGCAGGGTGGCCGGGACGGTGGATCGTCCCAGGCACCCTGCGTGATCGGCTGGCTGGTCATTGGCGTCACTAAATGCCATCCTTTCACCTGCAGTCGGGAGCAAGGAGTAAGGGGATGGCCGGTACGGCACCGACCAAGGGACGTGGCGGCATGAGTGATCAGCGGCGCCACCGCCTGCGTCTGGATGTCTCACGGGAAGCATCCCGGCTCTTCTGGGCGCAGGGTGTGGACGCGACCAGCGGCGATCAGATCGCCGAGGCCGTGGGCCTGTCGACGCGCACCATCTGGCGCCACTTCCGCAGCAAGGAGAGCTGCGCCGAGCCCATCGTGATGCGGGGCGTGGAGTGGGAGATGTCCACGCTGCGCAGCTGGCCTCCGCAGCTCTCGCTGGAGGTGCACTTCGCCGCGGAGAGCAGCAAGTTCGGTCGTGAGGCCAGTGACGTGGAGCGGATGGACACCGAGCTCGCGATCAAGATGATCCGGCTGGCCGACACCGAGCCGGCCATCCGTACGGCCTGGCTGATGGCATGCGACCAAGTAGAGCGCGAGATGGCCGAGATCATCGCGGGGCGACTCGGACTTCCGGCCGAGGACCTCGACGTACGCGTGCACGCCGCTGCGGCCTCGGCCGCGCTGCGGGTCCTCAACGAGCACATCGGCGCCGCCATCCTGGAGGGCACCGATCCCCGGGACTTCGCCGACGCGCCTGCCCGGATCGCACGAGCGGTACGCGCGGCCACCGGCGGAGCCGTGGGAGATCCCGTCACCACCTGAGCGACCACGACACGCCGCGGACGGTACGACGGGGCGGGATACCTGCCCTGGCAGCAGGAGCCCTGACGACGGCGCTACGCCCTGTCCGGTGACTCCACGACGCGAGCCGGTCTCGCCGGTCCCTTTGGAGGACCGGCGAGACCGGCTCGTGGTACTGGTACCGCTCGGTGACGAGGATCAGCGCTGCTCGCCGGCCGGGGCACCCCCCGCCCACCGGCCTGCGGCCCAAGCGGCAGCAGATGGACCGGGGCGGTTGGTGAGACATCGGGAAGCCGGGTCACCCCGGCGCAGCGCGCCAGGGCGGCCGGCTCTTCTGCGCCTCGGGAAGCGGTCAGCGCACCCAGACGGTGTACTCGGCGCGACCGCCCGGACCGTCGCACCACACCTCGTCATACCCGTTGTGCTGGGCGTTCGACAGCTCCTCGGCCTCGCACTGCCCCTTCGAGTCGTACGTCATACCACCAGCCACGTGCCAGCCACTGCCGGGCGGGGGGCTGGCGACAGCACTGGTGGCGGTCAGCGGGATTGCGATCGCTGCGGCACCGACAACGAGGCCGGCGGCGATGCGGGAACGCCACGACTTCATGAATTCTCCTTCTGCGCGCTGCACTGTTCATCAGGTAGGGCCCCGGGGTCCGGTGCGTGGTGGCTCTGCGGCTTGCAACGCGTCTTGGTCGACGTGCTGCCCTCGCACACCCGAGTGACACTAACTGCCACTCTGACATTTAGTGCCACCACCGGCCACCCTTGGAGGAGTGATCTGAGTCATAGCAAGACCGCCGCGTGGAAGGCCCCGCACTCCTCGGTCAGCGGCCACCAGGGCCGGTGGGAGATGCGGGAGATGACCGCCGCGACATGTCGGATTTATTCGTGTAGTTCCAGAAAGGGCCGTTCGGACCGGTCCTGTCTGACTTCGGGTGTGTCCTCTGGCGAGCAACAACGAGACCACGGCGCCGACGGTTCAGCCGGAGGCACGGCTGCGCTGGCCCACCAGCCGCTGGAGGACGGGCCGCCCTTCTCGCATCGAAGAGTGACGCGAGCCACACAAACCGGACACTAGCGGGACCGGTGTGACGGTTTCCCATGTGGCCAGGCGCGAGAACTCGGAGGCCACCCCTGGATGGTGTCGCCGGGTTGGATGGCCGCGCCCCCTCGGGCGAGTCGACGGCCCCGGTGACGTCGGCGGTGCGGAAGTGGAGCCGGGAATAGATTTGCCTGAAAGCTTCAGGCAAATGCATGATGGCCTTCGTTGGAGCGGAGGAGCAATCATGACCCGAGCAGGACTGAACCTGGACAGACTGGCCCAGGTCGGCGCCGAACTGGCCGACGAGGTCGGCTTCGGCCAGGTGACCCCGTCGGCCCTCGCCCGGCATGTCGGCGTGAAGGTCCAGAGTCTGTACGCCCATGTGGCGAACGCGCAGGAGCTGAAGACCCGCATCTGCCTGCTTGCCCTGGAGGAGATGGCCGACCGGGCCGCCGACGCGGTGGCGGGGCGCTCCGGAAGGGACGCCCTGGCCGCACTCACTGCCGTGTACCGCGACTACGCCCGGCAGCACCCGGGCCGGTATCAAGCCTCCCGCTTCCAGCTCGACTCGCAGACCGCGGCCTCCAGCGCCGCGGTGCGGCACTCGCAGATGATGCGGGCCGTCCTGCGCGGCTACGGCCTGCCCGAGCCCGAGCAGACCCATGCGGTCCGCCTGCTCGGGGCCGTCCTCCATGGCTTCACCGACCTGGAGCTCGCCGGATCCTACGCCCACAGCAGCCCCGATCCCGGCGAGTCGTGGACCTGGACCATCGATTCCCTCGACCGCCTTCTCCGTACCTGGACCACCGCCTGACCGCTGCTCCCATCCCCCGCCGGGGGTGGACAGGGCTCACAGGTCACGAGGGAAGCAATGACAAGAACGAAGGTCCGGCGCACGGTTACCACCGGTGCCGTTGTCACCACCGCAGTCACGGCGACCGTCGCTGTCGGCTCGGGGCCTCGGCGGCGCGGATCACGGGCAAGCCCGCCGCCCCGGGTCGTCGCTTCCTGGAGCACCCGGCCCGCGAGCCCTGTACCGGGCCGAGAACCAGGAACTCTTCGGTCTTCGCCAAGCAGAGCAGTGACGGATGTGATGCACCAGCACAGCCGCTCGCCCACCCTGCTCGCCGTAACGCTCGGGTGAGTGCGCAAGAACAGCACAACGCACATCAGGAGGAAATTGATATGTCCGTAACTTCCCTGCCTTTCCGCTCGTTCGCGGATGACATCCTGGATTCGCTCGGGGCCGCCCCCACACACGAGGCGCTGGTTCACCAAGGCCGACGGATCACCGCCGGGCAACTCCGCGACCTGGTCCACCGGTTGGCACACGCACTGCGCGCCCAGGGCCTTGGGCGCGGGCAGACCGTGACGCTGCTCAGCGGCAATCTCCCCGAGGCCCTGGCCGCCCGCTATGCCGCCAACCTGGTCGGCTGCCAGGTCAACCACCTCTACAACAAGCTCTCCGCCGACGCCCAGGCCGCCATCGTGCGCGACGTGGAGACCCAGGCGCTGATCGTCGATCCCGCTTACGCCGAGCAGGCCGCCGAGGTCATCGCCCAGGCCCCGGTGCCGCACGTCCTGACGCTCGGCGTCAGCAAGCTGGGCACCGACCTGCTGGAGCTGGCTGCCGCCGAGTCCGCTGAGCCGATATCGGGCCTGGCCCGCCCCGGGGACATCTGTTCCATCCGCCACACCGGCGGCACCACCGGCCATCCCAAGGGCATCTGCACCAGCTTCGAGAGGGCCGGTCGGATGCCCCGCACGCCCCGCGGGGAAGAGGCCGCCCTGCCCCGGCAGTTGGTGGCCACCACCCTCGCGCACGGTGCCGGGCTGATCGCTGACCACCTGCTGGCCGAAGGCGGCACCGTGGTCCTGCTGGAGGACTTCGACCCGGGCCAGGTGCTCGCGGCGATCGAACGCGAGCGCATCACCCACCTCTACTTGCTGCCGCCGCTCCTGTACCGGCTCATGGATCACCCGGACGCGGGCCGTACCGACACCTCAAGCCTGCGTCAGCTGATGTACGGCGGCTGCCAGGCGTCCCCGGCCCGCATCGCCGATGCGATACGCCGCTTCGGCCCCGTCCTCCTGCAGGGCTACGGCCAGACCGAGTCCGGCAGCATCAGCGTCCTCGGGCCCAAGGACCACGACCCGGACCGCCCCGAACGGCTGCGCTCCGCGGGCAGGGTCCTCGACGGCGTCGAGGTGGCCATCCGCGACCCGGACGGCCACGACCTGCCCCACGGCGCACACGGCGAGATCTGCGTCCGCTCCCAGCACGTCATGCAGGGCTACTGGAAGCAACCCGAGCTCACAGCCGAGGTACTGCGGGACGGCTGGCTGCACACCGGCGACGTCGGATTCCTGGACAACGAGGGCTACTTGACCATCGTCGACCGGATCAAGGACATGATCGTCGTGGTCGGCGGCCACGTCTACACCACCGAACTGGAGGACCTCCTCAACTCCCACCCCCAGGTACTGCAGAGCGCGGTCTTCGGCGTGCCCGACAGCGACCGGACGGAACAGGTGCACGCGGTGGTGGTACGGGCCCCGGAGGCTGAGGTGGACGCAGGCGAACTGCGGGCCATGGTCCGCAAACAGCGCGGAGCCATGTACGAACCGGCGCGCATCACCTTCGCCGAACAACTGCCGCTGACGGACGCGGGCAAGCCGGACAAGAAGCTGCTGCGGACGCGACCGCACAGGTAAAACGAGGTCAGCCCGCCGGAGTAGGGAGTACGGCCGCTGAGCGGCCTCTGGCACTTGGCAATCAGGCACTTACTCCACCTGCGGCCTGCCCGAATACTCGGTGTCGAAGGCCCCGGCGCCGTGATAGGTGAGCGTGATCGTCGGATTCTCGTCCGTGCCGAGTCCCGCCCATGCCACTCTGGGATCCCGTTTGGCATGGTGCCCGAAAGGCTGGGGTTCCGGTGACGTCGGCCAGGCGGCCATGAAAGCTCGGTTCGGCGTGGCCAGTTCCCGCTCACCAGTGGTGAATCCACCGGTCGTCGGCGGTAGTTGTGGTGTGTACGGGGCGTGGTCCGGATACGGCGGTGTTCCCTTGCGGCGTTTGCCTTGCTGTGGCGCGGCTTGTTCCCCGTCGCCGCTCGTTACCACGACGGTGACGCCGACGATGATCAGCAGGAGCCCGGGAATGGACGTGGGCTCGACGCCTTGCCCCATCAGCCACCATGCGGCGAGAGCGGCCACCGGAGTCTCCAGCAGCAGGAGGACACTCATCGTCGTTGCCGATGCCCTGCCGAGGGCGAAGTTCATCGAGCCGAGCCCCAGAAGCTGGGGGAGGATGAGCAGCCCGAGCAGCGACAGGTGGGTGGACGTATCGAATCCCGTGAGCGGGATGTCGGCCAGCCAGCAGACGGCGAGGAGTTCCAGGCCGCAGACCAGCGAGGTGACCGTCGAATACATGGGGGTACTGATATCCGTGCGAGCCTTTTGACTCAGGGCGGTGTATCCGGCCTGAGCCACGGCCCCGGCGAGGGCGAGTAGATCGCCCATCAGTGCCGCGCCGCCGGACTGTATGTCGAGACCGGCGGCCGCGGCCGCTCCCACCACGGCGAGCGTCAGACCCGCCCAGGTCCTGCGAGCGACCCGGATGCCCTGACCCGCGGCGATGAGGGCCTGCCAAACGGGCTGAGTGGCCACGAGTGCCGTGGACATGGCGACCGTGGTCATCCGCGTGCTCGTCATGAAAGCCGCGAAGTGGAGGGCGAGCGACGTGGCCGCGAGGAAGCCGTAGGCCAGGGGCCGCCACTGCCCCCGGCGCAGCAGGCCGCGTTCACCGCGTGCGACACGCACCACCTCGCGGCGGCGCAGTATCAGCAGGAACGGCCCGAGCGTGACGAAGCCCAGGGCGTTGCGCCAGAAGGCCATGGCGAGCGGCGAGGCGGAGGCGGCGGCGGTGAGAGGGGCGGTGGCCGAGATGGCGACCACGGCGACCGCCATCGCCGCGACGGTCAGCGGATCGATTTTGGATTTCACGCGCCCGCACCGCCGGCCGCGGTCGGTCGGGTCGTGGCTAACACCGGGGCCTCGCGGTCGCCGTCCGGCAGATGAGCGGTATGCCCCGAAGGCATGGGCACGAGCGTGGTGAAGTCGTTCGACTTCTGTCCAGTATTCACTATTAAGTACATGTCTTCTGTGTCCCCGAGACGGGGGCGACGGGGTAGCGGGGAACGAACCCTGAAGGCTTCGGAAGAGAGGCGGGGCGGGCCACCGCTGACTCGACCTCAGCGGTCAGGCGGCCCGTGGGCAAGCTGGTCACGAACCTCGCCTGGTACGCGCTTACCACACCGACGGCGCAGAGGCCGTGAAGCAACGTGTTGATCCGGCCTTCTTGGGCTCGCGTTTTGAGGACGCACGCATTTCAAGGTTTTCCTTGGTCAGCTCCACCCGCCGCCGACGGACCGACTGGAAAGCACCGAGTTTGACAGGGCTTTGCGCAGGCCCGGTATTCCTCGATCGAATGTCCTGGCGAGTTCCTCAAGCGTGCGCTTGTACTTACGGCGCTCGGGACGGTCCAGTACGACCCCCATGGTCGCGTCGCTTTCCAGGGCGATCACCGGCAGTGCCACTTGCGCCAGGGGTAGCGAGGACGGGTCGGGAGTGGTGGTGACCCGCGTACGCAACGCTTGCTGTACGGCTAGGGCCTCCTCTTCCCGCCGCAAGACAACCTTGCTTCCCGTAAGCAGGCTCAAGGTGCGGCCGGCCTTCTTTTCGACGATCCCAGCAGCCATCAACTGGTCTTCGACCGGCTTCTCCGCCTTGTGCGCAGCGTTGTGCACCAGCGGCATCCAGCGCTTCGGCCCCGCGCGCAGCTCTTCCCAAACAGAGGCGAGAAACGGGTCGGTCGGTGGCAGGTCTCCAAGTGGGCGAACCTGGCGCCCGTCGGCCTCAGCCTGTCCCGCGAGGATCAACTCGACCAGGGCCGCAGCGCGCAGCCGCTGACCGCGGAACTGCAGGAGAGTAGCCGGGAACTTATTCTTTTCAAAGGCGTAGGCGCACAGGTAGATCTGCTGGGGAAGCGTGAGATCCATGTGGACTCCTTGAATGCGTGGAAACAGGACGGGGGGGGGACTATTGGCACCCCTCGCCATCAGTTCAAACTGATGTGGCGCGACACACAAAGGGCGCGTTCCGTCAAAGCACCGGCTGAAATTCCCCCTGCGGGGAAGGCGCTGACGAGGTCACCGTGAGCGGCCTCACCGATGCGTCACTAAATGCAACTCTGACACTTAGTGACACTCGTTGGCCACCCCTCACATGTGTGATCTGCGCCATACATTGACCGTGGATCGATCAACCGCTCGCGGGAAGGCAAGGCTCGCCGGGACACGGCTTCGTCTGCCACAGCCGAGCCGACGCATGGGTCAGCCGAGTGCGCTTGCCATGACTGTTACTTAATGACAATGTCATTAAGTGACAGCTACGGCCGCGGGCCGGAGGCTGCGGATCCACCGAGAGCCCCTGCCGTTCAGCCGCGGGGCCCACCACTCGCTGTCCGGCACAGCCGCAGGAAGGACCGACATGGCATTGCCGAAGACCATCAGCGTCGAGGAGCTCTTCGCCCCTCCCGTCCGTTCGAGAGCCTCCCTCTCGCCGGACGGCACCAAGATCGCGTACCTGGCTCCTTGGGAGAACCACCTGAACCTGTGGATCGAGAGTGTCGACACGCCCGGGGGCGCCCGGCGGGTCACCTCCGAGGACCGCAACCTGCTGAGCTACCACTGGACCGACGATCCGAGGTGGCTGCTCTACACCCGGGACCAGGGGGGCGACGAGAACCGGCACCTGTACCGCGTCGATCTCGAAGACCCGGACGCAGCGGCGACCGACCTGACTCCCTTCCCCGGCGCACGCATCATGGATCTGAAGCTGCCTGCCGCGCGGCCGGGTAAGGCGGTGTTCTCCTCGAACAGCCGGAACCCCGCTGCGTTCGATCTCTTCGAGCTGGACATCGCCACCGGTGACCTGCGGACCCTCGCGGAGAACACCGAAGGCGCTGCCACCACCCTCTTCTACGGCGGCAGCGGAGCCCCCTTCACCATCGACGTCACCGAACAGGGCGACCTCCGGCTCTCGCGCTGGAACGAGGCCACGCAGACGTCGCGCCACATCGCGCAGTTCGACGGTGCGGACTACCCGCTGGGCGTCTATCCGCTGGAGGTCACCCCCGACGCCGGCGGCGTGCTCTTCGGTTCGAACCGGGGCTCGGACAGACTCCGCCTGGCCAGGCTGGATACAGCAACCGGCGAGGAGACGGAGGTCGACTCCCACCCGCAGTACGACCTGGACACACGAGCCCGTGTCTTTCCCGCACTGCCCTCGCCCCTCATCTTCAGCCGGCTTACCGGCGAGCTCATCGGGGTTCGCTACCTCGGCGAACGCCAGGTGATCCACGCACTGGACCCGCACTTCGCCGAGGTCCTGGAGAACCTGAGGAACCTGTCCGAGGGCGACCTGGCCTCCATCTCGTCCGACGAGAGCGAGCAGCGGTGGGTCGTCAGCTTCACCCACGACCGCGATCCCGGGGCCACCTACTTCTACGACCACTCCTCGGGAGAGAGTCGCCTGCTGTTCCGGCCCCGTGGTCACCTGGATCCCGAGCAGCTGGCGCCGATGACACCGGTGACGATCACCGCTCGGGACGGTCTCGCGCTCCCCTCCCACCTGACCCTGCCGGTCGGGACAGAGCCGCACCGACTGCCGCTGGTCCTGCTCGTGCACGGCGGTCCCTGGGACCGGGACAGCTGGGGATTCAACCCCCTCGTCCAACTGCTGGCCAACCGGGGCTACGCGGTGCTTCAGGTGAACTTCCGCAGCTCCACGGGGTACGGCAAGTCGTTCATGAAGGCCGGCATCGGGGAGCTGGCCGGCAAAATGCACGACGACCTGATCGACGGTGTGAACTGGGCCGTCGAGCAGGGATACGCGGACCCGGACCGGGTGGCGATCCTGGGCGGCTCCTACGGGGGCTATGCGGCACTGGTCGGAGTCACCTTCACCCCCGATGTCTTCGCCGCCGCGGTGGACATCTTCGGGGTCTCCGACCTCGCCAGCTTCATGCGCGGTCAGCCGGAGTTCGTCCGGCCGGCCCTTGCCGCCAACTGGTTCCGCTGGGTCGGCGACCCCGCCGATCCGCGGCAGGAGGCCGACATGCTGGCCCGCTCACCGATCAGCCGGGTGGACCAGGTCCGTACACCGCTGCTCATCGCCCAGGGCGCCAACGACGCCCGGGTAGCGCAGGCAGAATCCGACAACATGGTCCAGGCCCTCCGGGCACGGGGGGTTCCGGTCGAGTACATGCTCATGGCGGACGAAGGGCATTCCGTCGAGAACCCGGAGAACTTGATCGCTTTGTACCGTGCCGTGGAGCGCTTCTTGGACGAGCATCTCGGACACGGCCGGGACGCGACGTAACCGCCGTCCGGGCCGTGGCGGTCGGCGGTCGGCGGTCGGCGGTCGGCGGTCGGCGGTCGGCGGTCGGCGGTCGGCGGTCGGCGGTCGGCGCGAGGAAATTCGTGAGAACCCGCAGCACAGCGGCGGACCACCGCGACCCAGGATCTGCCGGATAGCACGTCGTCTCGGTAGCGACTGTTATGTCGATGCGTGGGTGAGCTCGTGGGCCCGCTGCCACAGCCGGGCACCGAGATCCGCGTCCGCGGCAGGGGTGCGCAGTGGCTCCGGCTCAAACCGGTTGTAGAAGACGTCTCTCAGTCTGCCGCGGTCGGTGGTGGCGATCCTGATGATCGGCTCGGCGCCCTCCTCCGGTGACCGCGTCAGGCGCCGACCGACCAGGCTTGCCTTTGCCGCCGTGACCAGTGCGGAGTCGCGGTCGAGGCCGGAGCGGACGGTGCCGGGGTGGAACGCGACAGCGGTCATGGTGTCCGGTGCCCGGCGGTTGATCTCGGCGGCATGTACGACACTTGCCAGCTTCGAGGCGTTGTACGAGCGCATCTGCCCGTAACGGCTCCGATTCTGATCCAGATCGTCCGGGTCGAGCTTGCCGAACCGGTAGAGGCTGGAGCTGGTGTTGATGACAAGGGCGGAGGGGGCCTGCAGAAGCTTCTCCCAGAGAAGCGATGTCAGCAGGAAGGGCGATAGGAAATTGACCTGCACGGTCAATTCATGACCGTCTGACGTCGTTTTCCGCTTGGGCGAAACGATGCCGGCGTTGTTGACCAGGATGTCGATCCGCGGTATGTGGGAGATCAGGTGCTGAGCGAGTTCCCGCACCTCGCTGAAGCGCGCGAAGTCCGCGGGAAGGGCGGTGCCACCGACTTCGTCGGCGACAGCACGGGTTCTGGTCACCGCACGGCCCACGACGACGACTGACGCACCCATCGCGGCCATCCGCCGTGCCGCCGCCGCGCCGACACCGGAACTGGCTCCGGTCACGACGGCGGTCAGGCCGTCAAGTGTTTCTGCTGCCATGGACCAGACGCTAGGTCCCGCGTCGCAGCCGAGGAAGTGAGCCGTGACCCTGGTGCTGCCGGCACCAGGGTCCGTCGCTCGTTCCGGCTTACCCTTGCCTTCATGGATGACCGCGCCATAAATCTGCTGGGCGACTATCTGCGGGCCCGTCGCGAGCTGGTGCGTCCTGCGGATGTCGGTCTTCCCGAGACCGCACGACGGCGCGTGCCCGGCCTGCGCCGCGAGGAAGTCGCGACTCTCGCCGGTATCAGCGTGGACTACTACCTCGGTCTCGAACAGGGCCGTGACCGGCGGCCGTCAGCGGAGATCCTCCGGGCGCTCGCTCAGGCCCTACGGCTCGACGAGTCAGCGACCACGCACTTGTTCGCGCTCGCCAGCTCTGTCCCGCGTTCGCGCCGGCATGCTCACCGCCATCGGGTGTCTCCCACCTTGGCTCGGCTGATCGACTCCTGGCCGGTGACTCCCGCGTTCGTACAGACCCATACCTTCCTGGTGCTGGCGGCGAATCCGCTGGCCCAGGCCCTCTCCCCCGCGCACACACCGGGAACCAACCTCGTCCGAACCGTGTTCTTGGAGCCGGACGACTTCCTGGTCGAACCGGATCCGCGTCAGGACTTCGTGGCGTGCCTGCGCGGGCTGGCCGGCGCGGAGGCCGACGATCCGGACCTGGAAGAGCTGGTAGGCGAAATGTCCATGCGCAGCGAGAGCTTCCGCCGTCTTTGGGCCCGGCACGATGTGGGGGGCCGCACCCATGGCAGGGTAACGATCGCTCACCCACGGGTCGGTAACCTCACACTCGATCTCGAACGGTTTCCCGTGCCCTCCGCACCGGGGCAGCAGCTGGTGGTCTACTCCGCAGAGGCGGACAGCCGGTCATATGAGGCACTGCGTCTGCTTGCGGTCGGCCTTGGGAGCGTAGAAAGATCGCCACAGCACTGACGTGAACCACGGCGTCGTTCGCAGACCGGCTGCCTACTTGACGGTGCCCGGCGGAATGCCGAGCAACTGGCCCGTCTCCTGCGTCGACCTGCCGGAGTAGTACGTCTCGTACAGCACTTCCCGGTGCTTGGGCGACAGTTGCTACGGCCGAAGCGGCCGGTCGGCGTTCAGGTCCTGCGTGCGCCAGCAGCGCAGCAGCGTCTCCTGCACCACGTCCTCGGCCCGGTATCGGTCACCGCCCAACAGCCGTACCACATAGGCGTACGGAGGCCCCGCCTGCTCGTCGTAGAGCGTGTGCAGCGCGCGTTCCCGGGCGCTCTCCGCCCCCGAAGAACCAATGGCGGTCCAACTCACGTTCGTACTACTCCCTCGATGCGTGACCTCGTCGAGGTCAGGCCGCCAAGCAGGGCTCGGAGGCCGCGATTCGGGGCGAGTGTTTCGAGCGGAGTTCCACATCGCTTTGACGTTCGATTGACAGATAGAACAGTCGATTCCGGTGATCAGGAAGGCCGGATACCGCGGCGACGGAGGCGGCTCTTTCGCCATATCCACGCCGCTGACCTGCGATTTCCCTCTCAGGTTGCTCCGGTTTCTGGCGTGGCGGCCGCGGCGGAGAGGGCGTGTATACGGCGTTTGACGTGGAGCACCGATGTGGCGTCCCCCGCGGCATCACGGCCCCGGCCCGCAAGCCCGGACCACACGGCGAGCAGCTCCCGGTCGTAGCCGGCGGCGGACGCCGGGTCGTCGGTCAGCCGCCAGGCGGCAAACGCGCGCAGCAGCTCCTCATGGGCGGGGGGGATCGCCCTGCCGGTGGCGGATCCGCGCGAGTGCGAGCACATGGCGGTCACGGCGGAGTACATCCCGCAACGGGCACGGCGGCACATCAGTTCAACGCGAATCCGTCGCGTGAGATGACACGAGGGAAGTTGGCCGACGCGACGATGCCCACGGGCATGACCACCGCCGAGCGGATGGGCGACCGACTCGAACCCGCCGATGCCCGGGGTCCCCCGACCACCGTTCAGCCGATCCCGTCCGGCGGCATCGCGGCCACTCGTGTTCCCGAAGAATGTTGAACCGAGTCCGCGCCCGTCCCGTAGTAGCGACCGACGAAATCCGCACGCGGAGGAGACCCGGACTCCAAAGGAGCGGGCCGTCTCCGTTTGACTCGCAGGTTCCAGGATTGGTTGAGATACGGCTTCCGAGCACAAGAGGTGGGTGGGGCCGGGCCGGTGAGCGGCCGCGCGGCAAAGACGTCCGATGGCGCGGGCCCCGGGCCTATCTCCGCGGACGGGTATTCGGGATACCGGACCCATAAGCCACGATCACCGCGAAGACCGCGGCGAAGGCCGAGAGGGGTACGACGGGAAGGCGCCGACGCTCGGGTCCGCGGGTCGCGTTCATGAATCCGCCGGGGCTTTGTTCGGCACGGTCAGCGTGCCCACGACGCCATAGCCGGCGGTCCCGGCTTCGGCGAGACGATTCGCTCCATCAACGGCGCCCTGGAATGGGGCGGCGCGAACCCCGCCCAGGTGCGGAGCCGCATCGATACCCACCAGAAATGCACCCTGGGCAAGGGGACTGGATCCGCCAGGCCGAGGCCGACGCCGACGTCGGCGAACGCGACGACCTGCTCACCACCGCCGAGCGTGGGAAGCTGACCACCCTGCGGAAGAGAATGGTCGCCGCCCGATGCCTCGCAGCCGCCCGGTCGGCCAGCGGCTCAGAGTCGACCGTGAGGCGTCGCAATGAACCATTCGGCTGTCTCTGCCGTGACATAGGCGATGGCGGCGCCGGGGTTCCCCCGTACCCCGTGGCGTCCGCCCGGCCCTGCCGACCGCGTGACAAGCGCGGTCGGCAGGGTGCCCCGTGGTTGCCGTATCGCCTCATGTCGCGTCGCGCCACCACCTGTGGGCGGGCTCGTCAACCGGAGTGCCGCATTAAGCGGTGATCGGGTCCCCCAGGGCTCCCCCGGTGGCGTTGCGGATGGCGCCCGCCAGACGTTCCGTGGCGTCGGCGAGTCCCCGGGGGTCGGCGCCCTCCAGCAAGGCGGCACCGATGTCCTCGCTGATGACCCGCAGGGCAGCCGAGGCCGCCGCCGCGTACAGACGCACCTGAAGCTCGTCGGCCGGGAGCTCCAGTCGCACCGCGATGACCCCGGTCATCTCCCGCTCCATCTGATCGCAGGCCATGAGCCATGCCGTGCGAATCGCCGGCTCCCTGTCTCCCAGCAAGATCATTTTCATCGCGAGTACCTGGTCAGCCTGGTCGATCTCGCCGGCTTCGCGGCCGAATCTCATCTGCTCCGCTGAGAGATGGTCTTCGAGGGAAAGGTCCCGGGGCCAGCTCCGCAGCATGGCCATCTCCCATTCCACGCCCCGCATCACGATGGGCTCGGCGCAGCTCTCCTTGCTGCGGAAGTGCCGCCAGATGGTGCGCGTCGACAGGCCCACGGCCTCCGCGATCTGATCGCCGCTGGTCGCGTCCACACCCTGCGCCCAGAACAGACGGGCCGCCTCCCGTGAGATCTCCAGCCGCAAGCGATGACGCCGGTGCTCGCTCATCCCACTGCGCTTGGTCGATGCCACGCCGGCCATCTCCGCTCCCTGCTCACGTCGACACACAAGTGTGCCGGGTACCAGCTCGGTGACCTGCGAACGATCATATGCGCGGGTCGCGTCCTGCGGAGCGGTGTACGGGTCCTACCTGATCCGGGGGTTTCTCCCGGCGTCGGAGTGGATGCCCGGATAGAGAGACGGCCATCGGCTGATCCTTCGAGAACGACGAAGATCTTGCATGTGCGACAGCTTCTCCGGGTTGCGCACGGCGGACGGTCCGTGGCTGAGCCGGCCTCACCGCTCACGGTCAGGGTCCACGGTGAGCCGTCACGCGCTGACCAGAGCGAAACCGCCGACCGTCGCGGCACGCAGCGCGTCCGCACCACCGTCGCGCGGAAGACGATCTGGCTCGCCGCCCGCCCTCGGGGCGGACTTCCGCGGAGTGAACACCCCCTGGGGTGCTGTGCCCATCGTGGAACGATCCCATGAGACCCGGACCCGTCCTTGAACCCCACCCCCCTTTTGACCGTGGCGTCGTACAGAGCCAGAACGCTGGGTGCCGTCGCAACGGAGCGACGTACCCGCGTGGCGAACCGCACCACGAAAGAATGGGCAAGCACACCATGGGCCGACACCGACGAATATCCCGGCTTCCCCGTACCGCCCCGGCGTCAAGAGCCGTGCTGGCCGTTGGCGCGCTTGTGCCGACGCTGACCTCGGCGGGGGCAGCCCGGGTCGTCCCCTCACAGCCGGTGGTCTGCACCTCGGACGAGCCGGAACTCGCCGCCAGGCTCTCCGAGGACATCGCGTCGGCACTGGACGGCTCCACGACCACGACGGCGATCAGCCTCCACGACCGCACCACGAACACCACCTGCACCCTGGACGCGGACCGGAAGTTCGACTCCGCGAGCACCGTCAAGGTGACCGTGCTCGCCACGCTGCTGTGGGACGCGCGGAAGGACGACCGCGCCCTGACACAGAAGGAGAGGAAGCTGGCCACCGCCATGATCACAGAGTCCGACAACAATGCCACCACCACGCTGTGGGACCAGCTCGGGACCGACAAGGTCAACGGATTCCTGCGGGCCGCTGGAATGACCGATACCACCCTCGACGGCGAGGGCCTCTGGGGGCTCACCCAGATCACCGCCAACGACGAGGCGAAGCTCCTCCAGCTCGTGACCCGCGCGAACCGGGTGCTCGACGACGACTCCCGCGCCTACATCCTGAAGCTGACGGGCGAGGTCATCCCCTCACAACGCTGGGGCGCCCCGGCCGGCGCGCCGAGCGACGCCCAGGCGCACGTGAAGAACGGCTGGCTGGAGCGGGTCACGAACGCCTGGCGCGTGCACAGCCTCGGCACCTTCACCGGCGGCGGCCACGACTACACGCTCACGGTGCTCTCGCAGGGCAGCGGCACGATGAACGAAGGCATCGACACCATCGAGAGCGTCGCCCGCGCGGTCCACACGGACCTCAATGCCTGACCGGAACGGGACTGCGGAACCCTGGGGCAAGGCGGCCACGTTCTTGCAGGCGCCGGGCTTGGAACGGGAGTCTTCGAGGAGTCCTCCCGGCTGCAACTGCTGCCATGGGCACCCTGAAGTGGCCACAAAGGGGATCGCCGCCAAGCCTCACGGCCTCCGTACCGTCTCGGCCGCCACTTCGCGGCCGAGACGGAGCAGGCCGGGCTGTTCACGGCGGTTGCCCTCACCAGCGGCTACGGGCTCAACAACCACGCCGAGCAGATCTTCGCCAGCGGTCTGGGAGCTCGCACGAGTTCCGGTTCACGCTCCGGGGCGGAAGTCCCCTGCCTGTTCAAAACCGAGTTCCAGCAGGGCGGCACGGAGCTTTGCTGCGGCTTCATCCAAGGCTGACTGATCCTCCTCCTGCTTGGCCTTGCTGAAATCAAAGTCGGACATGTCCCAGACGGGAGCGACATGTATATGCAAATGCGGCACCTCAAAGCCTGCGATGACCAGGCCGGCGCGCGGAGCGTTCCAAGCCCGCTGCACCCCTTGCCCAATGGCCTGGGCCACCTCGAAGCAACGCGCCAGGAGGGCCCCGTCAGCGTCCGTCCACCGGTCGATCTCACGCCGCGGCACAACAAGAGTGTGACCAGGCCGCAACGGAGCGATGGACAGAAACGCGACGATCTCCGGATCCTGCCAGACGAAGCGCCCGGGCAGCTCGCCAGCGATAATACGCGAGAACAAAGTGGTCATACGTAACATCCTTTTACATAAAGGAGCGTCCATATTGCTCGGGCAATGACGGCCGGAGATGCGCCCACGGCCGCGCTCGCTCCAGCTGCGCGGCCAGTGCCAGCAGCTCGGGCTCCGAACCCGGGCGCCCGACGAACTGGACGCCGAGCGGCAGCCCACTCGTGGTCCGACACAGCGGCACCGACGACGCCGGACGCCCGGTCACGTTCGCCAGCTGGGTGAAGGGCGCCGGCTCGAGGTTCGCGGCGGCCAGTTTCTCGACGAGGTTCATCCGGCCCAGCACACCGCCGATCCGGGCGGCCAGCAGCCCCCGTGCGGCGAGCCGGACCGGCAGGGCGAGATCGAACTCGCCGATGGGCCACGCCGGCCGGGCCGTGGTCGGGGTGAGCAGCATGTCGTAGCGCTCGTGGAACGCGGCCAGCGCCCGGGTGTGCTGGTGCCAGCGGGACTGCGTGGCCAGATATCTCGGCGCCGGAAGGCTCCGGCCGATCGCGGCCATGATCCGGGTCTCGATCTCGAAGTCGTCCTCGGCACAACCGGTGAACTCCCGTGCAGCGGCGACCTCGGCGGCGACCATCGCGTACCAGGTCGTGAGGAAGTCGGTGGCCAGGCGCTGCCCGTCGATGGCCGGGGCGGCCTCCTCCACGACGTGTCCGAGTGCGGTGAGCAGCTCCCCCGCGTCCAGAACCGCGGCGGCGGCCTGCGGATCAACCGGTCCGCCGAGCGAGGACACCGTGCTCAGCCCGATCCGCAGCGGGCGCGGGCCGTCGACGACGGCGTCGGCGTACGGACGCTCCGCCGGAGCCACCCGGTACGGGCCCTCCGGTACGGAGCCGGCCAGCACGTCGAGCATCGCGGCGGAGTCACGGACCGTACGCGACAGCACGCCCTGCACCGCGGCGCCGTGGAAGACCTCGTCGACGTCCGGCCCGGACGGGACGACGCCACGCCCCGGCTTGAGCCCGAACAGCCCACAGGCCGCAGCCGGAATCCGGATGGAGCCCCCGCCGTCGTTCCCGCCCGCGACCGGGACGACCCCGGCCGCGACGGCCGCCGCGGACCCGCCGGAGCTGCCACCGGGCGTCCGCGACGGGTCCCAGGGGTTGCGGGTCGGGCCCCCCGCGACCGGCTCGGTTATCGCGCGAGCGCCGAACTCCGGGGTCGCGGTACGGCCGAAGACGACCAGACCGGCGTCGAGCCAACGCTGTACCACCGTGGACGTCTCCGGGCGCGCGAAGCGTGCCAGCGATCGATTCCCACTGCCGGTCGGAACCCCGGCGAGATGCTGGCCCAAGTCTTTGATCAGGAACGGGACGCCGGCGAACGGCCCGGACAGCGGGCCGCGAGCGCGGGCACGGGCGTCGTCGTCGAGTCGGTGGCGGATCGCGTTGATCGTCGGTTCGACGGCATCGGCACGGTCAATCGCCGCCTGGAGCAGTTCAACCGGGCTCACCGCCCCGGACTTCACCAGCTCGGCCAGCCCGACGGCGTCGTGCTCCCGGTACTCTTCCCAAGTAATACCCATACGAGTGTTCCCATCAGAGCGATAAGGGGGCCGGTCCGCGGCATGTCCGGCGTCACGCCTCGGTCATCGGCGTCCCGGCCACGTCATCGGCGTCCGGGCCACGGCCTCGCGTGGGTCTCGGCCGGCCGGTCACGACCGCGTCAGACACTGCGTAGCGATGTTGATCAGCCCTGACCTGAGTCAACACTGTGCCGCAACGGCACACTCAAGCTCATGGATACCGGGATCGGAGGCAGAAGGGGTGTCCGGCTGCCGGCCGGCGTAGGCCCGTCCGCCTTCTTGCGATGCCGAGTTGACGTCGTCATGGACCTCGGACACCGGCGTCCGACGACCCCCACCCGCGCCACCCGGTACGCCGGGCGGTTCACAACAACGGGTACCTCCGCGGCGGCGTCGCCGAGGTACCCGTTTACCGTTGGCTGGTCCCCGGACCCACAGGGCCCACGGATCCGCGTCGCCAGCGGAAGCTGTCCACCTCGTCACTTCCTTACAGCCGCCATCCGCTGTGCGCGCAGATCCGCCTAGCGACTGCTCACGGAGCCGGGATCGCCGGGAGCAGCAGGTACGACGTCACATCGGGACCGAAGTGCAGGGTGACCGCGCCGCCGAAGATCTCTGCCGGACGATCCTCCGGGTCGGTGTGGATGAAGGGACCGACGCCCGTCGTCGGATACATCGCGTTCTCGATTTCGGTGCCTTGGTTGCTGTAGTCGCGACCACCGATGCCCAGCTCGAGGACGTAGCCGGCCGGGACCACGATGCTCGTCGGCCAGATCTCGATGTCGACGTCGACGGGCTCGCCGGGGACGAGCAACTCGATGGAGTCGTGGCTGTGCACCGGTCGATAGGGCTCGGACCTGTCGGTGTCGAGTCGCCGGTGGGAGGCGCGGAGCCAGCCCAACGCGATCGGCACCTTCGGATCGTTGGACCCGATGAACGTGACCTCGGTGCCCTGCGGGTCGTAGAGCCTCAGGCTCAAGAAGAGATCGGCGTCGGCCGTGGCGGACGAGATCCGCAGTTTCGCCGCGGCTGGACCGGTGAACTCTCGGTCGTGGCCGGCAGGCGGGAGCCTGAAGCGCAGGTCTTCGTGTTCCGGCTGGTAGCTCAAGGTGCCCGAGGCGCCCGGCGAGGTGCGCAGCTCCATGGTCTCCGGACACAGATGGAATTCGGTCCACTCGGTCCGTGCGATCGGCCACTCCTGCTCGAATCGCGGTTCGAACCTCTCTCCTGGATGGCGCACGAGAAGCTCGACGGGCGGCCGATCCAGCCAGCCGTTCTGTTCCCCCTTCAAGAATGTGCCGAAGAACTGCTTCTGCAGCCCGAGCCCGCGATCGTTGTAGAACGGATTGAAGTGGGTGTCCCCGTGCATCTCGAGCCACTTGAGCTCGGATCCGGCCGCCAGGAACCCCTCTACGTTTCCGCGCGTGTGCAGTCCCATCCCGCCCCAGTTGCCGGCCGACAGCAAGGGCACCTCGATCCGGGACAGATCGGCGGAGCGCTCCTGATAGAACTCTCCGTTCACCGGGCGCGCAAGGAGCTCCGCGTAGAGGTCGCGCCGGTTCTGCCGCAGGACGTCGTCATCGAGATCGACGTCACCAGCGACGGGACGGCCGGTGTTGCGGTCGGTCGGTCCCCGGCTGCCCATGCCGTACTGGACGGTGAACATCTGGCGTGCCTGTGCTCCCTTGACGAACTCGCACGCGATCCCGCCATGGCGCGCACCCTCGCGGTAGTGGTCGGCGAAGCCCTCCCACACACAGATCGCCGCGAGATGGGGTGGCCGCAGGGCGGCCACCTGCCACTGGTTGGCCGCGAAGTAGGAGATACCGAGGAGGCCGACCTTCCCGTTGCTCCACTCCTGCTGCCCGGCCCACTCGATGCACTCGTACAGGTCACGAGCCTGGAGCGCGGTCAAGACGTCCAAGAAGCCCGGGGACCGTCCGCTGCCCCGGGAGTCGACGCGGACACACACATATCCGTCGGGGACCCACTTCTCGGGGTCCGCCATCTCCCAGTTCTGGTAGCGACCCGTCGACCCGTGCGCCACCTCCGGGTACGCCTCGTGCATGCGCCGCCAGTTGGCCGGGTAGCCGTCGGCCAGGTGCAGGCCCTTTCCGTAGGGGCCCATCGCCAGGATCACGGGATAGTCGCCCGGCTCCGTCGGACGGAACACGTCTGCACGCAGGACCGTGCCGTCACTGACGCGGATCGGGGCGTCCCAGTCGATCGTGATCCCGTCGACCCCGGCGGGTTGGTCTCGCAGGTGTGCCATCGTCAGCTCAGCTCTCTCTTGAGTATTTTTCCGGTGGACGTCATGGGCAGCGCATCGCGGAACTCCACGAGGCGCGGGTACTTGTACGCGGCGAAATGTTCCCTGCCCCAGGCGATGAGCTCGTCCGCGGTGAGCTGAGCGCCTGGCTCGGCCACGACGACGGCCTTGATCTCCTCGCCGTGGGAGACGTGCGGGACGCCGACCACCGCGACGAGCGAGATCGCAGGATGCGTCATCAGCACCTCTTCGAGTTCGCGGGGATAGACGTTGTATCCGCCACGAATGATCATGTCCTTGGACCGGTCGACGATGACGAAGTAGTCGTCGCCGTCCTTCCTGGCCAGATCGCCGGAGCGGAACCAGCCGTCCTTGATCGCCTCGGCCGTGGCCTCGTGCCGGCCGTGGTAGCACTTCATGATCTGGGGGCCCTTGATCGCGATCTCGCCGATCATCTCGGGGTCGCCCGTGGGTACGTCGCTCCAGTCGTCGTTGATGAGTTTCATCTCGACGCCTGCTATCGGCTTGCCGATGGAGCCGACGCGTGGGTCTTCCCCATAGACGCTGAATGACGAGATGGCAGAGGTCTCCGACAGCCCGTATCCCTCGAGGATGGTGACGCCGAAGCGATTCTGGAAGTCCGTGTGCACCTGGGCAGGTAGTGCTGAGCCACCCGCGGCGGCGACGCGGAGGTGGGCGGCGATCTCGGCGACCGGGACGTCGGGGGTCAGCGCGCCGAGCAGACCCCAGTACATGGTGGGAACACCTGCGAAGAACGTGACCTTCTCGCGAACCATCGTGGCGAGCGCGGATGCGGCCTCGAACCGCGGCAGCATCACCACAGTGCCGCCGAAGGCGAACGCGGCGTTCTGGATCACCGTCTGGCCGAAGGCATGGAACAGTGGCAGTGCGCACAGGTACGTGTCGGGTCTTTCTGCGTCCGCGCCGTACATGCCCTTACCCGACAGCGCGGTGAAGTGCATGTTGCGGTGGCGCAGCTCGGCGCCCTTGGGCTGACCCGTCGTTCCCGAGGTGTAGAGAATCACCGCGGTGTCGTCGTCGTGGCGCTCGACTCTCTCGAAGGCGGGCGACTGCTGCGACCACGGCGCCGGCCCGCTCCCGAAGACCACGAGAGCGACATCAGTCCCGTCGACCGCTTGGCGTGCCGTGTCGCCTGTGGGGAGTTCCGCCGTGCCCTCGAAGGCGAAGTAGGCGACAGCGGCGGAATCATTGAGGTGGTAGGCCACCTCGCGCGCCTTCAACAGCACGTTGAGCGGCACGACAGTCGCGCCGGCTTTCAGAATGCCGAAGTAGACGATCGGGAAGAGGGGCAGGTTCGGACACGAGAGCGCAACCTTGTCGCCGGGCTTCACGCCGTACTCGACCAGCAGGTTCGCCACCTGGTTCGCCGCCCTGTCCACCTGGGCGTAGGTCAATCTGGTGTCGCTGAACACGATTGCGGTGCGCTCCGGATACATACCGGCCGAGTTCTCCAGCAGGCCGGCGAGGTGACATCCAGTCATGGCCGTTTCCCTTTCGATGAGGCGACTCACTCGATGCGGAGCGGACTGTCCGGCACCAAGGCGGCTCGAGTACGCGTTGCCGACTCACGAAACGCGCTCCATATGCGCTCCGGTGATGGGGCCGTCCAGCGGCCCGGTCACTGTGCGACCCGGCCGGGACGGGCCACCACGGTGTTGCGCAAGGTGCCGAGACGCTCGACCTCGACCTCGACGACGTCGCCGGGCCGCATCAGCCAGGGCGGCGTACGCGCGTAGCCGACCCCTGAAGGGGTTCCGGTGGCGAGCAGGTCGCCCGCGCGGAGGGCGAACGTGCGGCTGATCAGCGCGAGAGTGTCACCGACGGTGTAGACCATCTGGTCGGTGCTGCCCTCCTGCACCACCTCACCGTTGACCCGCGTCCGGATGGTGAGCCCGTGGCGGAGGTCGCCCACCTCGGTGGCGGGTACCAGTGGCCCGAGCGGTCCGGAACGGTCGGCGTTCTTCCCCAGGGTCCACTGCGAGGTCAGCTTCTGCGCTCTGCGCGCGGTGACGTCGTTGAACGTCGAGTAGCCCACCACCGCGCCGAGTGCCTCTTCCGGCGTCGCGTCGGTGAGGGTCGCGCCGACGTAGGCGACGACCTCCCCCTCCCAGTCCAGACCGTCTTCATCGGGGGGAATCGGGATCTCCGCCCCGTCCACCGCAAGTGAGGCCGGCCAGCGAGCGAACAGCGTGGGATGGGGAGGGATCCCGTCTGCTGCGTACGTTCCCTCGGCCAGATGCGCCAGGTAGTTCAAGCCGACGCAGATCACGCGCGCGTCGGGAAGCACGGGCGGCACCAGGTCGACATCGGTCGCGGCCAGCGAAGGTCCGCTCGGTGGCAGCGTCACCGCATGGTGGGGATCGGCCCAGAACTCTTCCAGCCCGCAGATCGGCGCGACCCCGGCGCCATCCTCGGCGAGCCTCGCGACGACGGTGTTCCCGCCGGCCTCGCGCAAACCGACCAGCCGTATGCCCATGTGAGGTGCCTTCCTGGAATGTCGCAACGTTCTCGAGCCGGTGCCGGTGCCGGAGCCGGAGTTGACGTCGGGGGTCGCGCGCGGCGTCCGCAGCGGCTATTGCGCGACCTGGTATTTTTCGAACGAGGCGGGATCGATCGAGACACCTGTTCCTGGCACCTGAGTCACCGCCACGAAACCGTTCGTGACCTGCGGACGGACCGCGAAGAAGTCTTCTGGCAGCCAGTCGTAGTATTCGACTACCAGGGCTGTGGTTCCACAGCACACCAACTGACTGTGCAGTTCCCATGAGGTGTGGGGAGCCACGGGGATGTTCCAGGTGTCGGCGAGCGCGAGGACGCGCATGAACTCCGTGACCCCGCCCATCCGATGGGCATCGGGTTGCAGGATGTCGACGGCTCCGTGCTCCAGCAGCTCTCGGAATCCGTAACGCGAGTACTCGTTCTCACCGGCGGCGATCGGCACCCCTATCGTGCCGTGCAGCCGACCGTAGTCGTGGATGGAGTCTGCGAGGATCGGCTCCTCGAGCCAGGTGATGTCCAGGTCGGTGATCGCGGCGGCGAAACGACGGGTGGTGAGCAGGTCATAGCGCTGGTTCGCGTCGACCATGACGCGACCGGACGGGCCGACCGCGTCGCGCACGATCTCGACCCGTCGGACCGCGTCGTCGAGGTCTGCTCCGACCTTCAGCTTGACGCCCCAGAAGTCGCGGGCGGCGTAGTCCTCGGCGGCCGCCCGTAGCTCGTCGTGTGACATCGAGACCCAGCAGCCGTCTCCGTAGACGGGAACCTCGGGGGCCACACTGCCGAGATGGGCGTGGAGCGGCTGGTTCGCCGTCCTCGCGCGCAGGTCCCACACCGCGATGTCGACCGCCGAGATGGCGTACATGGCCACGCCCTTGCGGCCCCGGCTCAGCGAGTGCATGAACATGCGTTGCCACAGGTCGCGGACGCGTGCCGGGTCTGTCCCGATCACGAGCGGAACCAGTTCGGTGCTGAGGAAGGACGCCACGGAGGCGCCGCCGCCGCCGATGACCGTGGTCCACCCCTCCCCCACCCTGCCGTCGGTGTCCGTGACCCGCACCACCACCACACCGAGGACATCGAGGGCGGACCCGTAGCTGCTCCGAATGGGGTGCGGCTGCGGGACGGCGAGGTGGTGCACCTCGGCCTGGGTGATGACGGCCACGTGGGGTCCTTTCGTCGGAAGGCGGGGTGCCTTGCTGGGAGCTGCTGTCACGGACTGCCGTCGGCGGACCGGAGGATTCAGTGACCTCCCGACTGCGACACAGCTGAGTCCGTCGTCGCGGGCTCGTCGCCGATCGACCGCGGAAGCAGTAACAGCGTGAGTCCGGCAAGGAGTGCGGCTGCTCCACAGGTCGTCCACACGGTGAGGTATCCCGAAAGGGGGGCGTATCCCTCGTCCAGCCCTCCCAGCGAACCGGTCGCGGACAGCACGATGGCGAAGACAGCTGTCGCGATGGTGCCGCCGATGGTCTTGGCCGCATTGGTCATTCCCGTTGCGAATCCGGTTCGATCCGATGGCGCCGCCGCCGCTGCCAGAACGGGAAAGGCAGCCATGACGGCTCCCGAACCCAGACCGGTGACAACCAGGTTGACCACCGCTTGACCGGGCGAATCATGGAAGGGCAGCCAGAGGCCAAATCCGGCCGAGCCGACGAATGCCGCGGACACCACCGCCCGGCGTGCTCCGAGCAGACCCGCGACAAACGGGAAGACGACCGCACCGATCGCGATGAAGATGACGTGAGTTCCGATCGCGACGGACACGAACTGTGCGCCGGCGCCCAATCCATAGCCTGTGACGTCGGGGTCCGTGCGGGCGAAGGTGACGAGCGGGATCTCGGCGCCGAGAACCGCGATGCCGAACAAGAGCGCCGCCAACTGCACGGGCCACTGCGCGCGGATCCTCAAAAGCCGCACGTCGATCACGGGTTCACGCTGGCGCGCTTCGTAGCGTACGAACGGGATCTGGATGAGCAGGCAAACGATGACGAGCAGCCAGGCGAGTGGACTCGTCGCACCCTGGAGATGCAGAAGCACCATGCCGGCCAGGAACGAGGCAAGCGAGGCCGCCAGCAGCCCGAGCCCCACCCAGTCCGGACGCGCCGCAGAGGCAGTCGGCCCGTCACTCTCGATGCCGAACCGGACCACGATGATGCAGGCGGTGGTCAGGACGGCTGGGATCGACAGCAACACCGGGAGCGGCACCGCGCCCGCCAGGGCGCCGCTGGAGACGGACCCGGCGATGATCGAGATGTAGAACGCACCGACAAGAAATCCTGCCGCGTGTCGGCTCAGGCGGTGTTGGTCCTCGGACCCCGCTGTCCGTCGATAGATGATCGCGATCTCGATCGGGAGCCAGACAGCACATGCCCCCTGCAGCGCGTAGCCGATGAGAAAGGTGGTAAACGACGGGGCGAACACCAGAATCCACGACCCCACCGCCGTGAGAGACGTCGTCCAGATCAGCACCTGCTTGTGCCCTCGGACGTCGCCGAGTCGGGAGAAAGCGAGCACCATGAGTGCTGCCATGCCGTGCTGGATGGTCTCGAACCAGTTGAACTCGCCATCGGAGATACCGAGGTGGTCGGCGACATCGGTGATGATCGGGCTGTAGAAGCCGCGCATGATGCCGTAGACGAGTTCGGTGAAGACGAGGAGTCCGATCACCTTCGCCAGTCGCGAGACAACCAGGCCCGGCGGTGGAGCGGCGGCTGAGTGCGTGTCGGCTGCCATCGGGAGGGGAACCTTTCGATCTGCGGACCACGCCGGGCATAGCGTCAGCACTCAGCTGCATGGCGGGAATCACGCGAGTTCTGCGAAAGCTGCGCGGGCGACGCTGACCACGGTCACCACGGGTGTGCGGAGGTCAGTCGAACAGATCGGGAGAGTCCGCGACGATCTGGTCCCACAGAGGCTGGAACTGGAACCAGCCGGCGACCGGATTCCCCGTCTGATTCCGCACGTCCACCGCCGTGTCGTGGTCGACGAGGGTCGGCGTGCCGGCAGCCATCGCCAGTAGTTGGGTCTGGCAGGAGCGCTCCATGGTGATGAACCACCACGCGGCGGCCGCGACGGACTGCCCCACGGTGAGGAGACCGTGGTTCTGGAGGATGACCGCCTTCGCACCGCCGAGCGCGACACCGATCCGCCGGCCCTCCTCGATGTCGTTCACGACGCCGCGGAAGTCGGAGTAGAGCCCCTGATCTTCGTAGAACGCGCACGCGTCTTGCGTGATCGGCGCGAGCGGGATGCCGAGCGCGGCAAAGGCCTTGCCGTGCGGTGAGTGGGCGTGGGCGGCGGCGACCGTGTCCGGCCGGGCCTTGTGAACCTCGGAGTGGATACAGAACGCCGCCCGGTTCACCGGTCGCTTGCCATGGAGCAGGTTGCCGACGTGGTCGACATGGATCAGGTCCGACACCTTGATCTGGTTGAAGCTCATGCCGAACGGGTTGACCCAGAAGGTGTCGGCGTGTTCCGGATCGCGGGCGGTGATGTGGCCGGCCACCCCCTCGGAGAAACCGAGCCTGCCGAAGACCCGGAACGCGGCCGCGAGCTCACGCTTGCGGTGCTCCCGCTCCTCCTCGACGGTGAGGTTGACCGGAGGCAGCGGCAGTTCGAAGTCGTCGGGAGCGGGCCCGATGCTGGCGCGGACCATCTCCAGGACGTCGGGCGTGACTGTGCTCGTCATCACTACTCCTTCTATAAAATACAGACCTGTATTCGATAGGGCCGATACTCCGGCCTATCCGGCCGACGTGTCAAGCGGTGCGGTCCACCCGGGAACGACGAGGGTGGCGTGATCGGCGGGCGCATGGACCCCCTACCTGCGAGGGAAGGCCAGGGAGAGGGAACGACCCATAGCGGTCCGGGGGTTCCATCGCTCGGCCGGTGAGCGCACCACTCACGCCACACCAGCAGCTCTGGCGAGAAGCGTCGCCATCGACGCACACTGACTGGAGGTTTTCGGATACACTCATGTATCTTGCAGGGACGAGCATGGAGGAGCAGTGCCACGAGGATCGACCGGCCAGCGTGCCGTGACGACCGCCCGGCTGCTGGAGAGCGCCGCCGAGGTCTTCGCCGAGCGTGGCTTCAACGGGGCCAGTATCGGAATGATCTGCGAGCGGGGCGGCTTCACACGCGGCGCGTTCTACTCCAACTTCGCAAGCAAGGACGAGCTCTTCTTCGCAATGTTCGAGGCGCATGCCGATGTGACGCTCACACGGTTGCGGACCGCTCTGGAGCAGGCTTCTGGAGCGAGCGATCCGCTCCAGCACTTCGCCAGCCTCGCGAGCCGCCAGTCCGACAACGATCGGCAGTGGTTCCTCATCTCGACAGAGTTCACCCTGTATGCGATCCGCAACCCCGCGGCGGCGGCCGCCCTGGCCCGCAAGGACGAGGAGGTCCGTCAGGAGATCGGGCGGATCTTCACCGAACTACTGGCGATGGCCGGCCGCGAGTTCGTCATTGATCCCGCTCTGGTGGGCCGCTTCGCGGTCGCCTTGCGTGAAGGCGGCAACGCCCAGGCGTTCGTGGAGCCGGGAAGCCTCGATGCCCGGCTCATGGAGCGGTTGATGCTGCCGTCAGTTCTCGACGCATTCTCGCGGGCCTCCTCCGACCCCTCAAGCGATTCCCAGAGGACCGACCGCCAGTAGGAGCGAGAGACGAGATGGCCAATTACGCGGACTTCAATATCGGGCTCTACTTCACGGGGCTCGGGGGCGACAACCCGCCGCCGTACCCGGTGACTTTCGCGGGCCTGGAAGCGGCTGCGCGGGAGAAGCTGGAACACCGACTGTTCGACTACGTCGCGGGTGGGGCCGGTGATGAGCACACCCAGCGCGCCAACGTCACCGCTTTCGAGCAGTGGGGGATCATGCCGCGCATGCTCGCCGGCGCAGCCGAGCGCGACCTGTCGGTCGAGCTGTTCGGCCACCGGCTCCCCACCCCGCTGCTGATGTCACCGATCGGCGTCATCGGCGTGATGACCGACGACGAGCACGGCGACCTCGCAACCGCCGCTGCCTCGGCGACCTCCGGTGTGCCGATGGTGGCCTCAACCCTCATGCAGGACCCACTGGAGGACGTCGCCGCCGCACTCGGTGACACTCCCGGATTCTTTCAGCTCTACACACCCAACGACCGCGACCTCGCGGAAAGCCTCGTGCGCCGCGCCGATGCCGCCGGCTTCAGCGGCATCGTGGTCACCCTCGACACCTGGACCCTGGGCTACCGGCCCCGCGACCTGCGGCACGCGACATTCCCGCAACTGCGGGGATACTGCCTGGCCAACTACTTCAGCGACCCGGTCTTCCGCTCACGGCTTGCCGCCCCGCCCGAGGAGGATCCAGAAGCCGCAACCATGCACTGGGCGACGACCTTCGGCAATCCCACCCTGACCTGGGACGACCTCACCTGGCTGCGCAGCCTCACCGACCTCCCGCTCCTACTCAAGGGCATCTGCCATCCCGACGACGTACGCCGCGCTCGTGACGGTGGCGTCGACGCCATCTACTGCTCCAACCACGGCGGCCGGCAGGCCGCCACCGCCCCCGCCCTCGACCTGCTGCCCGCGGTCGTCGAGGCCGCCGACGCCATGCCGGTGATCTTCGACTCCGGCCTTCGCTCAGGCCCTGACATCGTCAAGGCCCTCGCGCTGGGTGCCACCGCCGTCGGCATCGGCCGCCCCTACGGTTACGGCGCCGCGATCGGAGGCCAGGCCGGCATCGAGTTCGTCCTCTCCTGCCTGCTCGCAGAAGCAGACCTGACCATGGGCCTGAACGGCTACGCCAGCATCGCAGAGCTCACCCCGGACGTGCTCGTCCGAGGCTGGGACAGGAAGGCTTCCGCTGAGGAGTGCTTTCAGAAAGCTGGGAGTCTGCGGGCGAGGACCATGCACTGAGCGAGTTGGAGAAACGCGTCGTGCATGTCGTCCCGGCCCTCCCAGCGCATGCGTAAACGACGCGGGCCGTGGAGATGGGCGATGGCGGATTCGGCGACCCAGCGGATGCGGCCCAGCCCTGACCCGTGGGTCTGTCCGCGACGCGCAATCCGCGGAGTGATGCGCCGTTCGCGGAGCCGTCGGCGATAGATGTCGTGGTCGTACCCGCGATCGGCGTAGACCGCTCGCGGTTTGCGGCGGGGCCGGCCCCGCTTGCCCCGCACCGGCAGCAGGCCATCGACCAGCGGCAGGAGCTGGGTGACGTCGGGCTCGGCGCTGTCGCCCGCGGCCTACGCACTGCGTACCGGCCGCGGAGCGGCGTGCCCCGCTTCTCGCACCGCCGCAAAGCTCTCGACGAGCACGCCCGGCAGGTCGTCGCCGCACTCCGCTCAAAGGAAGCCCGCCTGGACGTGGATCGGCGTGCTGCTCTCCCGCAGCTTGCCGACATGCTCCTGACGATCGCCGAACGCTATTGCCAGGCCCGTGTCGGCGCCCTCCTCGAGAAACCGACCTCGAAGGCGTACCGCCTGGCCCAGACCGCGAAATGACAGGCCCGGGCCGGTTCTACGGCTAACGCGATGAAACAGCGTGCTGCTGGTGAACCTGTCGGGTAGCCGAGCTGAGCGTTGTCTGGCTCGTGGGGGCGTCACCATGGACCGTGGCGGAGGAACTGTGGGAGCGAACCCCCGGGCGCCCGCTGCGGCTGCCCGGACGACGCGCTCCCCGAAGGTTCGGGATCATCAACCGTCACCACCAACGACAACCCGAAAACCTCAGTGGATCCCGGCGACGGTGGCAGTTCGTGACTCATGACTGTTCTGCTGGCTGTTCTGCGCCGGTGACGTAGGCGTCGCCAGTCGAACGGATTCACAGATCACGAACCCGTGACACCATCCAGCGTCATTGGCGAGCTGCCCTGGCTCGAGTCTTGATCGCGAGGATGACGTCGTTCTTGGCGTCGGCGTAGTCGTTCATGTCGTTCCACTGCTGGCTGAGCAGAGCTCGTTTGACACTCTCGTACAGGGCGCGATCGTCCGCATTGGTGCGCAAGTGGTCACGGAAGAGAAGGTACTCGTGCACCGCTGCGTCCCCTCGTTCATATACGTGCACGTGAACGTCGCGAGTCGGCGTACGCACGAGCCGATGTCCTGGCTCGCGAACCCGCAGTTCGTAACCTGCGGCCAACAGCGCGTCGAGGTAGTCCTCCTCCGCTGTGATGTCGGCCACCGCGACGACGATGTCAACAATCGGTTTGGCGGCAAGGCCTGGAACCGAAGTCGATCCAATGTGCTCGATATCGACGTCCACTGCCGCCAACGCGTCAAGGATCCGACGCCGGTGATGCAGGTAGACCTCCGCCCACCGGGCGTCATAGCTGCCAAGGCCGACCTCGAGCGCTTCTGGACCACCGATGATCTCGACCGTCGTGACGTCCGGCCGACGAGGCTTGCTGCTGTTCATCACCAACACGTCCTTTACGTCTCGCGCCAGTTCACCAGCTCGATCGACGGGGCTGCGGTTGGCGGCTTCGTCGAGCCTCGCCGTCGTCACGCGCGCTCGGCGGATCGGGACCTGCGTCGCGCCGAGAGCGGCGACGCGTTCCTACTCGACCCAGAAAAGGTCGATTCTACCGCGCAAGAACCCGATCTGGGAGCGGTCCCTAAGTCTGCCGCCGCTATCCCGGGTCCTCACTCGAGCGGCTCTCGGCAGACAACGCTTGCAATGAAGTCTGGCCTTAGTTACATTTTCGGGCTGACCATTTCGGCCCGGCCAGGCTGTCGAGGTGCCCGGCAAGGTGGGCAGGACCCGCCGCGTGTCAGCGGCGAAGCCCGCGCCATGGGCTCTACACAATCTGGAGCCAGTGATGACCGACACCGGCAGCGTCTCCGACGGGTTCCACACCTTCGACGAGCTGTACGAATTCAGGCTGCTCTACCACGCACACGCAGTCCGGGCGTGGCTGGCCGCCAAGTATCCCGTCGTCCGCTCATGGAAGCACCACGACGGTGAACCATGCTTCGGGGGCGGCTGGTTCATAGTCGTGGCGCAGCTCCCCACGGGGCAGGTCAGCAATCACTACCGAGCCAATAGCTGGTCGTTGTTCGGTGACGTGCCCGAGGTAGAGACGGCGCCCGTGTGGGACGGGCACAGCACCACCGACGTAGCTCGCCGGCTGCGCACCCTCCTCAGCGGGGATGGATCTACGAGCGCGGCGAGTTGACGCTGCGCCGATAGGGCAGTCCGCTTTCGGCATGAGTCGCGGAGGGCATCCCCGGCGCCGCCTTCGCCGACCTCCCACATGGACGGCTGCAGCTTGATGCTGATCTCCGCCTCTCCGCTGCCTGCGTGGTGGTGGACAGTGAGCTGGGTGATCTCGGAAAACTGCCGCAGCATTCCCTGCGGCGCCTTGGCCAACGTGAAGGAACCTCTTCGAAGAATAGAAGTCGCGGACTGCGTTGGTAGGGGCGGAACCCCAATTGATAGCGGGACAAGCGGACCCGTAAGAACCTCGCGATACCGGCCCGGTGCCCGAGTTGACTATGGGGAGGGCGCATGCTGCAGCACCGCCTCGTAGTCGAATTCCGCCTGGTCGGTGAGCAGCACCACGGCGTCGGACACTGCGATCTCCTGCGCAGTCGCTTCCGCGGCCCGTTACTCAGCCCGCGGAACGCCCAGCACCTCCAGCATCCTGGCGAGTGGCTTGTGGGCCAGGAGCCCACTCCGCCCCTCGCCGCACATGCCCGTTCGTTCCGGCCGCCAGACCGGGGTCGGTCGCGGGGCGTGAGCGCACGGCCCAACGAACTACGGGCGACATGGCCCAGCCTGCCAGGAGGAACACGCAGCTGAGGATCAGCCAGCCCGGTACGCCCCATCCGATCAAGAGGAAGGTCAGTGCCGTTGGGGCAAGCGTCTGATTGACGGCCATGCCGGTGTTGAAAAGGCCCTGGTACTGCCCCTGCTGGGTGTCAGGTGCCAGTTCGTAGGACACGACCCAGGATGCGGCGGACTGCGTCATCTCGCCATATACGTGCAGCGCTGCCGCTGGGATGAGCACGGCGATTGCCGACCAGGTCCCTCTTCCCGATGAGAGAGCGAAGAGTACGCAGGCTGCCGCGAGTCCCAGTCCTGCCATGCGGAAGGCGCGCAGAGCACCTGCGAGGGTGTCTATACGTCTGCTGATTCTTATTTGAAGCGCTACGGCGGTCAGGGTGTTCAGGACGATCAGCGTCGCAGCGAGGGACCGCGGAGCACCGGTATGCAGCGCAATCCACAGGGGCAGGATCACATCCAACAGTGGTGCGTGTGTCACGAGGAACATATTGATAAGTGATACCAACGCATAAGGGCGGTCTCGCAGCACGGCGAACCTCGGCTCGCCTGATTGTCGGGTGGGTGCTGGCTCGGCCCGAGGCAAGCGTGTGATGAATGCGGCGCAGACAAAAAACGAGATTCCGGTCAGCAAGAAGATCGTGATGTACGCCGCCCGGCTGTCTAGCTGTAACGCGACGGCACCGAACGCTGCACCTATGGAGACGCCGATGTTGATGGTGACCCGCAACTGAGCACGGGCCATCACGAGATCCCGGTCCTTGAGAACTGCCGTCATCAGCGACTGGCGAGCAGCCTGACCACCACGATCAAAGAGCATGTAGGCGCATGCCAGCACTATGAAGAGCCGGTATGAGTCGATGAAGACGTACGCGACGGTCACAGCTCCGGTCAATACGACCAGTAGTGCCGACACTCTGCGCGCGCCACGTTGGTCTGCCATATGCCCGAATGGGACACCGGCAACCACGCCTGCGATTCCGGCGACACTGAGCCCCATGCCGAGTTGGGTCGGGGAGAAGCCCACGATTCGAGTGAAGTACAGCACCGCGCACGTCATGAAGGCACCCTTGCCCGTCGCGGTGATCAGCTGCGCCAATATCAGGGTGCGTGCTGGCGGGGGTAGGTCCACCCATGGCTTCAGCATGGCAACGACCCCCAAATCACTATGCACAGGGTGCGGGGCTTATCCCCGACGTGAGCACGAACTGCACACGATTACACGTCTTTTCGCAACGAAACTCCCTGATAGAGCATCCCCCGCCCTCATGCATTCCTCACCCGTAGCGGTGGACGACCTTGCCTGCATTCGACCAGGGTGGCAATCGATCGTTCCCTGATGCTCTTGTGATCTGGGACACACTGTGGGCAAAATGGGCAAAGTGTGTGCGCATTGGACATCTTTGGTGCGCATGCAATGGCGAAGCCGGTCTTGCAGGTCGCTCAATTGGCCCGATATCGGTAGCAGATGAGGGTAAAGGCGATGCTGGTGAAACCAGGTACCTATCGAAACGTACGGGGGCGTCTGTCCTGAAACCTGACGGGGGGAGGAGAAATCCTGGCCTTACGACTTGACGCCACTTCAGCTGCCCTGCCTAGGGTTGCTGGCGCAAGGGCATCTCCGGGATGTCTTGCACATGCAGGCACGTCTCCGGAATGTCACGTCGCTCACGACGCAACGGGAGATAAGTGATGATCGATCTGACCGCCGCTGAGAACGCCGAGCTTGACGACCTCTTCACTGACACCGAGCCCACTCCCTACAGCGCGGCCGATGGCGTAGAGGGACTTACGCCAGTCGGCTGCTGATAGCCCTTCTATCCGGAGCACGCTCGCGCCCTAATAGCGGTCTCGTCGCTGTTGGGGTTCCTTCGTGCACGGCGTGGCGGCGGCGCACAGTCGCCGCCACGCCCGCGAGAGCTTTATCTTGCCGCGAGCAAAAAGTCGGATTGAGGCTATTGACCCATGAGGCCGAACGCCCATCTCGGCGACTCTTGAAGCTACAAACCCGACTGAGTTTCTGACCAGTTGACGAATCATGCGCAGCCGTGCAGAGGGTGTTCTTCACCGGAACTCACCGGGTTCGCGCCGGAGGAGACCATGGCTGCACTGCTGCCGCTCATCGACGCAGGAGTCGGCCGTGCTCGTCGGGGATACGCCTTCCGATGTGCGGGGCGGCTTGGCGGCGGGCGTCCGCGTGGTGGCCGTCGCGACCGGGCGTACGACCCCCGATGAGCTGCGAGCCGCAGGAGCCGCAGAGGTGGTTAACGACCTAGCTGACACGGATCGGATGCTGAGGCTCCTGACCGGCTGAGTACGCACAGACGAAGAGGGCCCTCCGGCCCGAAGGCCAGAGGGGGCTCGCGGATCAGAGGCGGCGCCGGTCGGGAGCGAGCGGGGCCGGTGTCGTTGCGCCAGGACAGCAGCGCGGCGATCTTCCTGTACGAGACGGCTGGCTCCCGCGCCCGCAGATCCAGCACCACTTGGCGGCACATCTTGCGCCATTCCCCACCACGGTTGGCCCGACGGGCCAGCACCTCGCTGATCGCTCTCGCGCTCTCCTGCAGGTCGGCCATCGCTTCCACCGCGTTCATGGCGTCGATCAGCCGCTGAGCCCCCTCGGCCACACCCGCAGACAAAAAACGAGATTCCGGTCAGCAAGAAGATCGTGGTTGGGTCGGGGATAAGCCCACAATTCGAGCGAAGTACAGCACCGCGCACGTCATGGAGGCATCCTTGCCCGTCGCGGTGATCAACTGGGCCAATATCAGGGTGCGTGCTGGTGGGGGGAGGGGAACGTCCACCCGTGGCTTCAGCATGGCAACGACCCTCGGATCACTGTGCACAGGGCGCGGGGGTTATTCCTGATGGATTCTGGCTGGTTCCACAGCGGGTCGCCTATTGAGGCACCGCCAGCAGCGTGGAGTTTCCGCACTTCACGTTCTCTGTTTCCAATACGTAAGAGCGAAACGCGCGGACAGACCGGCATGTCATGACGGCTCATTCGAAGTTCGTGCAAGTCGCTCAATATTGCCACTCAAGTTTGCATTGCGGGCATCACGGCGCGAGCACGAACCGCGCACGATTACCCGTCTTTTCGCAACAGAACTCCCTAATGGGACATCCCCCCGCTCTCATGATTCTGCACCCGTAGCGGTGGGCGATCTTGCCCGTATTCGACCAGAGTGACAATCAATCCACCCCTAGCGTTTCTTTAACCCAAAACACACTGTGGATAAAGTGTGTGCGCGTTGGACATTGGTTCGCCCAATGACACGGAACTGCAAGGGACTTGACGTCCCATCAGCGGTTTCGCCTAGGGTTTTGCGGGCAAGGACATCTCCGGGATGTCTTGCGCATGCAAGCACTTCCTCGGAATGTCACGTAGCTAAGACGCAACGGGAGATAAGTGATGATCGATCTGACCGCCGCTGAGAACGCCGAGCTTGACGACCTCTTCACTGACACCGAGACCACTCCCTACAGCGCGGCCGATGGCACAGTGGGAGGATTCACGCTGGTCGACCGCTGACCCCTTCGGTCCTGAGCACGCTTGGGTCCTGATAGCGGTCTCATCGTTGTTGGGGTTCCTTCGTGCACGGCGTGGCGGCGGCGCACAGCCGCCGCCACGCCCGCGAGAGCTTTATCTTGCCGCGAGCAAAAAGTCGGATTGAGGCTATTGGCCTATGAGGCCGAACGCCCGTCTCGGCGACTCTTGAAGCTACAAACCCGACTGTGTTTCTGACCAGTTGACGAATCATGCGCAGCAAGCCGCCGGCCGCCAGACCTGTCCGAATAAATGGCCTGCGGTGTTAATGACAACACGGGATTACATGACAGAGCAGGGGGTCGATGCGTGCAGAAGGTGTTCTTCACCGGAACTCACCGGGTTCGCGCGCCGGAGGAGACCGAGGCTGCACTGCTGCCGCTCCTTGGTGAGTACGGCATCACGCGGCTCGCCGACGTGACGGGCCTGGATACGCTCGGCATCCCTGTGGTGATGTCAGTGCGGCCGCTGGCCACCACACTGTCGGTGTCCCAGGGCAAGGGCGCCAGCAAGCTGCTGGCCAGTCTCTCCGCTGCCATGGAGGCTATTGAGCTGTGGCATGCGGAGAACGCGGTTCCGCCTCCCACACTCTCCGGTGTCGCGGCGTCCGGTCTTCGTCTGCCCTACGACGTCACCGAGTTGAGGTGGCCCGCGGGGAGTCTTATCTCCGAGCACACACGGCTGGACTGGATTGACGCGCAGCTCCTCCCGTCTGGCCAAACGGTGCCCGTACCCCGTGGCGCTGTGGCCCTGGGGGAGATGCCGGACTCCTGGCAGGTTCCCGGTCTCACCAACACGTCCAACGGTCTGGCCTCGGGGAACACGCTCGCGGAAGCAACGGTGCATGCCCTGTACGAAGTCATCGAACGGGACAGCGTCACCGTTCAAGCTGAGATGCCCGTACAGGAACGTCGATGTATCGATCCGGCATCCGTCGACGACGAGCACTGCGCCGATCTGATCTCCCGGATCTCCAGCGCCGGCGGATTCCTGGAGCTTGAGGACATCCCGGGCCGGACTCATGTGCCGTGCATGAGCGCTCGCCTCTGGCACGAGGACCTGGCGTCCTCGGTGATGCACGGTACCGGTGCGCACGGCGACCCGGCCGTCGCTCTGTCCCGCGCGATCACTGAGGCCGCGCAGTCGCGGCTCACCCAGATTTCCGGCGCTCGCGACGACATCGCCTCTGCCAGGTACCGTCCTGGGCACTTCTCCCGCCCCGAACTACCCGACCAAGCCGTGGCCTGGGCCGACGTGCTCTCCGGCTATCCCGATCGCCCCTTCGAGACGGACGTCGCCGAAGCCGACTGGCTGGCCGGCCGGGTCCACGAGGTGACCGGAAGCGCGCCCATGCGTGTCGTACTAGCTGAGCGCGAGGAGTTCGCCGTGGTGAGGGTGGTCGCCCCAGGGATGCTGCATGACGAACAGCCCGATGCATCACGGCAGTTGACGAAAGGGGGCGTTCGATGACCGTGCACGTCTTCCACGGACCGAGCGTCACGGCCCGCGAAGTCACCGAGATCCTGGGTGACTTCTGCTCGCACCCTCCGGTGCGGCACGGCGACTTGCTGGCCCTCGACTACCGCGCCGGTGACGTCGTCCTCCTCATCGACGGCGTTTTCCACACCGTCCCTCCCGTGCGGCACAAGGAGATCCTGTGGCTGCTCGCGCAGGGCGTCACCGTCGCAGGTGCGGCGAGTATGGGCGCGCTGCGTGCCGCGGAGCTGCATCCGTACGGAATGCACGGCATCGGCCGTGTCTTCGAGATGTACCGCTCCGGTGTGATCGATGCGGACGACGAGGTTGGCGTTGCACACACTCCGGACGGCCATCCGCTGTCGGTCGCTCTCGTCGATGTGCGTGCGAAGCTCGACGAGGCCGTACAGGCCGGGGCATTGAGCACTTCCGAGTCGGACAGCCTGCTCCGCCTGGCGCGGTCGATCCACTACATGCAACGGAGCAGGGGCGCACTCAGGAAGGCAGCGGAGGAGGAGACTTGTCTCTCGGCTTCGGCCAGGGCCTGGTGGACCGGGCCAGACGGCCCACTCTCCGAGAGTGCGGGGCTGAAGCACGCCGACGCACTGACGGCGCTCACGGCGGTAGCCGAGGGGCGCCTGGCACCGTCGGACACCAGGGCATTGGCGGAAGCGGCGTGGTTCACACCGCGGCTGCACCACTGGGTATGGCGCTTTCGCCCCCGGAGCCCGGAGATCGGCCCGGTACCGTTCACGGCTGAACTCCAGCACCAGCAGCTGTACGACCCCGGCTTCGCCAACCGCTGGCGCCGCTTCGTGCTGGCCTGGATCGCTGACGAACACTGCGCTGACGACGACAGCACCGGACACCAACGGCACGTAGAGTCCCGCGCGATCGAAGCGGCGCGGGCCCGCGGAGTGACGCTGGAAACGCTGCGGCCGCACCAACTCGGCTACTGGCTCACCCCTACCGAGACGGCGATGCCGGAAGCTGATGAGCAAATGCTGCGGCTGCTGGTCCGCTCAATCCGTCTCGGCGGCGCCGACGACCCCCGGCTCACCAACCAAGCGCACGCCGCGTACCTCCTCAATCCCCAAATCGACAGCACCGGAGC
>NZ_LAKD02000199.1 GCF_000968685.2 Streptomyces antioxidans | reverse complement strand
CGTTGGGTGGTCCGGGGCAGAGCAACTACGCGGCGGCGAATGTGTTCCTGGATGGTTTGGCGTCGTGGCGTCGGGCTCAGGGGTTGCCGGGTGTGTCGATGGCGTGGGGTCTGTGGGCCGAGGCCAGCGGCATGACCGGACACCTCGGTGAGGGTGACATCCAGCGAATATCCCGCTCGGGCGTGCTGCCACTCGCCACCGACGAGGGGCTTGAGCTGTTCGACGCCGCTCTGGTCTCGGACGTGGTGGCCCCCGTCCTCTTCCGGCTGGACATCCCCGCGCTGCGTGCGCAGGGCGCCGAACTCCCCGCCCTCTTCCGCAATGTCGTACCGGGGATGACGGTCCGGCGTGTGGCGGGCGCCGGAGACGCGGCCGGTGACGACATCGTCGCCCGGCTGCGACGGCGACTGCTCAGCATGTCCGAGTCGGACCAGGAGCAGTTCCTGCTCGAAGAGCTGATCCGCATCCAGGTGGCCGCCGCTTTGGGGCACTCCAAGTCGGACACCGTGGAGGTGGGGCGGCCCTTCAAGGAGCTGGGCTTCGACTCGCTCACCGCCGTGGAACTGCGGAACCGGCTGAGCGCGGAAACGGGGCTGCGCCTCCCGGCCACGCTCGTCTTCGACTACCCGAACCCGACCGTACTGGCGGGCTATCTGCGCTCGGAGATCCTCGGGGCGCAGGACGCGGCCATCGCGGCACCGGCGGCGGGCCGGCCCTCCAACGCCCCGGGACACACGGACGACGACCCGATCGCGATCGTCGCCATGAGCTGCCGCTTCCCCGGTGATGTGCGGACGCCCGAGGAACTGTGGCAGCTGGTGATGGCGGGCACCGATGCCACGTCGTCGCTCCCGTCCAACCGTGGCTGGGACCTCGAGTCCACGTATGACCCGGACCCCGCGCGCGAGGGCACGTACTACGCCCGCAACGGTGGCTTCCTCTACGAGGCGGACCAGTTCGACCCGGCGTTCTTCGGGATCTCGCCGCGCGAGGCGCTGTCGATGGACCCGCAGCAGCGGCTGCTGCTGGAGACGTCGTGGGAGGCGTTCGAGCGGGCCGGTATCGACCCGGAGACGGCGAAGGGAAGCCGGACCGGCGTCTTCGTCGGCGTCGTGTACAACGACTACGGCACCCGGCTGCAAGGAAACGCTCCCGAGGGCTTCGAGGGCTACCTCGGCACCGGCAGCGCGGGCAGCGTGGCCTCCGGCCGTATCTCCTACACCCTGGGCCTGGAAGGGCCCGCCGTGACAGTGGACACCGCATGCTCATCGTCGCTGGTCGCACTGCACCTGGCGGTCCAGGCGCTGCGCCAGGGCGAATGCGACATGGCGCTGGCCGGTGGCGCGACGGTGATGTCGACACAGGCCGGGCTGGTGGACTTCAGCCGTCAGCGGGCGCTGTCCGCGGACGGCAAGTGCAAGGCGTTCAGCAACCACGCCGATGGATTCGGTTTCGCCGAGGGCGTCGGGCTGCTGCTGGTGGAGCGGCTGTCGGACGCCCGGCGCAAGGGCCACGAGGTGCTGGCCCTGGTCCGGGGTTCTGCGGTCAACCAGGACGGCGCGTCCAACGGTCTGACCGCCCCGAACGGCCCGTCGCAGCAGCGGGTGATCCGCGCGGCACTCGAGACCGCCCGACTGTCGGGCGCCGAGGTGGACGCGGTGGAGGCGCACGGTACGGGAACCACGCTGGGTGATCCGATCGAGGCGCAGGCGCTGCTGGCCACCTACGGCCAGGAGCGGCCGGAGGACCAGCCGCTGTGGCTGGGCTCCATCAAGTCCAACATCGGCCATTCGCAGGCGGCGGCCGGTGTGGCCGGTGTCATCAAGATGGTGATGGCCATGCGCCACGGTGTGCTGCCGCAGACGCTGCACATCGATGAGCCGTCACAGCACGTCGACTGGACGGCGGGCGACATCGAGCTGCTCACCGAGGCCACGGCCTGGCCGGAGACGGGGCACCCGCGCCGCGCCGGTGTGTCGTCCTTCGGCGTGAGCGGGACGAACGCGCACGCGGTCCTGGAGCAGGCACCGGCCGCGGAGGTCGCGGAAGCCGCCAAGGCGGCCGATGTCGCTGAGGCCGAGGCTGCCGATGGTCCGGTGGCGTGGCTGCTGTCGGGTCGTACTCCGGAGGGGCTGCGGGCACAGGCTGAGCAGCTGCGGGGGTTCCTGGCGGGGTGTCCGGAGCTGGGTGTGGCGGATGTGGCGTATTCGCTGGTGGCGACCCGGTCGGTGTTCGAGCACCGTGGGGTGGTGACGGGTGCCGACCGTGATGAGTTGCTGGTGCGGCTGGGTGCGTTGGCGGGGGATGAGGTTGCCTCGGGTGTGACGCGTGGTGTGGCGGATGTCCGTGGTCGTTCGGTGTTCGTGTTCCCTGGTCAGGGGGCGCAGTGGGTGGGTATGGCGGTGG
>NZ_LAKD02000198.1 GCF_000968685.2 Streptomyces antioxidans | reverse complement strand
ACCACCAACAACACATACTCCGACGGCCCCATCCTCAACAGCCGCGCCCGCCACGGCAGATCAACACTCAGATCAAAGCCCCGGGCAGAGTGCGCCACCAGGGTCTGCGGCAACTCCTGCTCCGTGGTGTCCACGACCACGAGCGACGGTCGGCCGTCGCCGCCCGCCAGCACATGCTGACGCGGTTCGCCATCGGTCTCGGGGAAGACCGTACGTAGACTCTCGTGCCGGTCGGCGACATCACCGAGCGCCGCCTCCAGAGCAACCGCGTCCAGTTCGCCCGAGAGGCGCAGCGCCAGTGGCAGGTTGTAGCCCGCGCCTTCTCCCACGCCTTCGAGGCGGTTGAGGAACCACATCCGGCGCTGCGCGTACGACAGGGGTACGGAGTCCGGCCGAGGGCACGGCACCAGTACGGGGCGGGCGCGGCCGTCCGCGTGGCCTTCTTCCTCGATACGGCGAGAGAGGAGGGCGACCGTGGTGGCGGTGAAGAGCTCACGGATGGTGATCCGGGTGTCGAGCACCGCCCGGACCCGGGCAATGAGCCGCATCGCCAGGAGTGAGTCACCGCCGAGCTCGAAGAACGAGGCATCGGCACTGACCCGCGCCACGCCAAGCACCTCGGCGAAGAGCCCGCACAGGATCTCTTCGGTCGGAGTGGCCGGGCCCCGGCCCTTGATGGTGTCTGTGGTGTCGGGGGCGGGGAGCCCGGCGCGGTCCAGCTTGCCGTTGACCGTCAGCGGCAGCGCGTCCAGCACGACGACCGCCGGGACCATGTACTCCGGCAGCCGGTCCGCCGCGAACGCACGTACCGCCGCGACGCTCACCTCCCCATTGGGGACCACATACGCGACCAGTTGCTTGTCCCCGGGCCCGTCTTCCCGGACCACCACCGCGACCCGGCCCACCCCCTCGCAGGCGGCCACCACCGCCTCGATCTCACCGGGCTCGACACGGAAACCACGCACCTTCACCTGCTCATCGACCCGCCCCGCGAAGACCAGATCACCCTCAGCGGTCCACTTCGCCAAGTCGCCACTGCGATACATCCGGCCACCCGGAGCAACGAACGGGCAGGCCACGAAACGCTCAGCGGACAGGCCCGGGCGGCCGACATACCCCCGAGCCAGCCCGGCACCCGCGATATACACCTCACCCGCGACGCCCACCGGCACCGGCTTGAGAAACTGATCGAGCACATAGACACGGGCGTTGGGGAGCGGGCGGCCTATCGGCGGCGCCTCCTCCAGCCCCGCAGCCAGCGGAGTGGCGGTGGCCGTGGTGATGACGGTCGCCTCGGTCGGCCCGTAGGTGTTCCACACCCGCGCACCCACCGACCACCGACCAGCCAACTCCACACTCAACCGCTCCGCACCCAACACCCAATTGCCGATACCCGGCACGGCATCCGGGTCCAGCACCCTGAGCAGTGACGGCACCACGCTGGCCACGCCCACCCCACACCGGCCGACCATCTCCGCCAACGCCCGCGGATCCCTACGCTCCTCCGCACTCGCCACCGCCAACGTCCCAC
>NZ_LAKD02000197.1 GCF_000968685.2 Streptomyces antioxidans | reverse complement strand
GGCGCTGGCCATGGACCCCCAGCAGCGGCTGCTCATGGAGGCGTGCTGGGAGGCCTTCGAGCGCACCGGGATCAACCCCGATTCGCTGCGGGGCAGCCGGACCGGCGTGTTCGTCGGAGCGAGCGGCCATGACTACGCCACGCTGCTGCCGCACGCTCCGGGCGAGGTCGAGGGATACGTACTCACCGGCACCTCGGGCAGCGTGCTGTCCGGTCGGCTGTCGTACGCGTTCGGCCTCGAAGGCCCGTCGGTCACCGTGGACACGGCGTGTTCCTCCTCGCTGGTCTCGCTGCACCTGGCGAGCCAGGCGCTGCGTCAGGGCGAATGCGCGCTGGCGCTCGCCGGTGGCGTGGCGGTGATGGCCACTCCGGGCGGA
>NZ_LAKD02000196.1 GCF_000968685.2 Streptomyces antioxidans | reverse complement strand
GCGGATTGCGCAGGCGGATGTGTTGCCGTGTCCGTGGGAGGGTGAGAAGTATGTCATTATCCGTCAGGATCAGCCGGGGGATACGCATGGGTGGCATTGGGGGGATTTCAGTTACACGTTAATCTGGATTATCGAGGCGCCGGGGCCGGAGGTGGGCGGGATGCTGCAGTGTGTGCCGCATACTAATTGGGATAAGCAGGATCCGCGGGTGCATGAGTATCTGCAGAAGCATCCGATCCGTACGTATGCTCATGCTACGGGTGATCTGTATTTTCTGCGGTCGGATACGACGCTGCACCGGACGATTCCGCTGAGTAAGCCGGCTACGCGCATCATTCTGAATACGTGCTGGGCGAGTGTCGCGGATGTTGAGCGTCCGACGACGCACGAGACGATGGATGCGATGTTCTCCTCCTGACCGTGACGCATGAAGGGGGGATACTCCTTGAGTACGACATCTGAACTCAACAGTGGTATGGATTTGCGGGAGGTGGTTATTTCTCTGCTGGCGGGGGATGAGGACGCCGCTGCCGTTAATGTCCGGGCTGCTGATATGGCGTATCGGGCCGAGTTGCGCGGTGTGGCTGAGGAATTAGCGCGTGCGGCTTTCACGCGTGGTGACCGTGCGGCGCTGCATACCGCGCACTGGGTGCTGGGTGACATCTACGACCGGTGTTTCAGTCTGCCGCCTATCGAGCAGGTTGATTCTCTGCTGGGTGAGCTTCTGGATGATATCCGTAGTGTTCTGGAGAACGCTATGCTGGCGGATCTGTCGGGGCGGATGGATCACAGTGCACTGGCGTGTGTGCCGCGGGATCCGGAGTCGTTCCTGCCCTGGTACCGGAATTTCATCAGCAGTCATACTGCCAGCAATCACCCCTTCTACCGGGATTTTCTGGAGAAGCGTGCCTCGGCTGAGGACCTCAGGTTCTATCTGGCGCAGGAGACGTCGCTGGATCCGCGTTTCGATGACATCCTGTCGTTTTTGACGGTGGGTACGAATGGTGCGGAGAAGATGGAACTCGTCCAGAACCTGTGGGATGAGATGGGGAATGGTAATCCGGCCGAGGTGCATACGACGGTGTTCGCGAAAACGCTTGCGGATGCCGGGGTGTCGAAGGAGTTCATCGACAGTAACATTATGCTCGAGTCGCTGGTGTGTGGGAATGTTTCGGCGGCTTTGGCGCTGTCGAGGCGGCACTGCTATAAGGCGTTCGGGTATTTCGGGGTGACCGAGTATCTGACGCCCCGCCGGTTCCGGTCCTACATTGTGGGCTGCAGGCGGCTGGGGATGCCGGGGTCGGCGTATGTGTATCACGAGCAGCATATTCAGATCGATGCACGGCACGGCCCGGCCTGGTTTAAGAATATTCTTCTTCCGGCGATTGCCCGTGAACCGCGCTGTGCTGCCCAGATCGCTTTGGGTACGGTGATGCGTCTGGAGACCTCTACCTGGTATCTCGATGCGCTGCAGACGAGACTTGAGCTGGCCGGATGAGTGGGCTGGCCGGGTGGGGTTTGAGCGTATGCGGGTAGCCGTTATCGGTGGTGGTGCCTCCGCGGTGACGCTGATCGACGCTCTCGCGCGCAGCGCACCGGGGGAGGGGGTCACGGTCAGTGTCTTCGAGCCGCGGCCGTATCCCGGCCCGGGCCGGCCGTATGGCGGGGACGCGGAGGGTGCTCTGATCAACCGGCCCGCTGAGGCGATGTCGGTCCGGCATACCGATCCGGGGGATTTTTGTACCTGGCTGGGGGGATTGTCCCGGGCCGGTGGGTTCCCGTTTGTCGATCCCCGGGCGCGGTTCCAGCCGCGGTGGCTGTTTGGTCGCTATCTGCGCCGGCGGCTGGCCGCGGCCACCGCGCAACTGGCCGCCGCGGGGAGCACGGTGGTGGTGCGTAGGGCCACGGTGGAGGACCTCTATTGCGAGGGGGGCCGGCTGGTGACGTGTACTTCGGACGGTCAGGTGCAGGCGCATGACCATGTGGTGCTGTGTCTGGGCACGCCCCGGCCGGCTGATGTGTATGGCCTGGCGGGGCGGCCCGGTTTTGTCGCCGACCCGTATCCGCTGTCGCCGTCGCTGCCGGCCGGGGAGCCGGTGACGGTGCTGGGCAGCAATCTCTCCGCGGTGGACTGTGCTGTGGCCCTGCTGCGCCGCGGGCACGGCGCGCCGATCCGTCTGGTCTCCCGTAGTGGGCTGCTGCCCAGTGTGCGCTGTGTGGCGGCTGCTATCGATCCGGTTCAGGCCGGGCAGCTGGCTGATGCCGTGCGGTGTACGCCGTCGGCGGCGCTGTGGTCGACCGTGCGCAGGCTGCTGTATGAGGGGCTGTTGGCGCATGGGGCATCGCCGCAGGAGATGGCGCTGGATCTGGCGGTGGGGGAGCCGCCCGCGGACCGGCTGGCCCGTCAACTGGGCCGCCAGGACGCCGCGGACTGCTGGCGGGGGGCGCTGCTGCCGCTGCTGGATCCGGTGGGTGAACTGCTGTGGCAGCGGCTTCCCCTGACCACCCGGCAGGCGTTTCTGCGCCGCCACAACACGGCGGTTGCCACCGTCTTGAACCCGATGCCCCCGGCCACGGCCGCCTTGCTGCTGCGGGCACTGCGCACCGGTGCGCTGGAAGTGCACGCGGGCATCACCGCGATCGACCCGGTGCCGGGCGGTGGCTTTACGGTGTGGTCGGGGGAGGGGAAACACCGTGCCGGTGTGGTCCTCAACGCCGTCCGGGCCACGCCGTATGATCCGGCCGAGCCGGCCGGGCGGCTGCTGGGCCGGCTGGCCGCCCGCGGCCTGGCCCGCATCCACCCGTGCGGCGGGGTGTATGTCGACTTCCCCACCAACCGTGTCCTGGGACCGGCCCGCGGCCTGTACGCGCTGGGCCACCCGACCGCGGGTGACCTCTATTACGCCAACGCCGGATCCCTGCTGGGCATCAGCGCACGGGCCGAACGCATCGCCGCCCGCATCCGGCCCGGCCCGCCCCCGGACCCCACCGCGCAGGCCCGGCCCGGCACTGCCACAGCTACCGCCGCCGGGGCGCAGCTCGGTCCGGCCCCGGGTACTGCCGTAGGGGCGCAGTCCGGCTCGGCCGCGGGTACTGCCGCGGGGGTGGCGGGTTCCATGACGGTGATGGGGG
>NZ_LAKD02000195.1 GCF_000968685.2 Streptomyces antioxidans | reverse complement strand
GTCTCCCTGGCCGCCGTATGGGACCACCACGGCGTCACCCCCACCGCCGTCATCGGCCACAGCCAAGGCGAAATCGCCGCCGCCTGCATCGCCGGAGCCCTCTCCCTCGACGAAGGCGCCCGCATCGTCACCCTCCGCGCCCACGCCCTCCGCCACCTCACCGGCCACGGCACCATGGCCTCCCTCACCCTCAACCAAACCCACACCGAAGAACTCCTCACCAAACTCGGCAAACCAGCCCGACAAGTCGGCATCGCCGCCGTCAACGGACCCGGATCCACCGTCATCTCCGGACCCCCGGACCAAGTCGCCCACACCATCACCGCCTGCGAACAAGCAGGCCACCGCGCCCGACTCATCGACGTCGACTACGCCTCCCACAGCCCTCAAGTCGACGACATCGCGGAGGAGTTGCACGAGGTGCTGTCGGGGATCGAGCCCGTCCAGGCCGAGGTGGCGTTCTACTCGACGGTCACCGGCGCCCGCATGGACACCAGCGAACTCGACGCGGCGTACTGGGTCAAGAACCTGCGCCAACGAGTGCGCTTCGCCGACGCCGTACAAGCACTCCTCCACGACGGCCACCGCGTATTCATCGAAGCCAGCACCCACCCCGTCCTCACCATCGGCATACAGGAGACCTTCGAGGAGGCCGGTGTGCCCGCGGCCGCGGTGCCGACACTGCGCCGGGACCATGGCGACCGCTCCCAGCTGATGCGGTCGGTGGCGCAGGCGTTCACCGCAGGGGTCGAGGTCGACTGGACCCGCTGGTTCTCCACCGACCCCACACCCCGCACCATCGACCTGCCCACCTACGCCTTCCAGCGCGAGCGGTACTGGCTGGACGGGCGGGGCGGCCACAGCGGTGACCCCGGCGACCTCGGGCTGGGGTCCGCAGAACATCCGCTGCTCGGCGCCGCCGTGGAACTCGCGGAGGGCGGCGCCCATCTGCTGACCGGCCGACTGTCACCGCGGACCCATCCGTGGCTGAACGACCACCGGGTGCTGGACACCGTCCTGCTGCCGGGCACCGCCTTCGCCGAGCTCGCCTTGCACGCGGCGGCGCGGACCGGCTGTGACCATGTGGCGGAGCTGACCCTGTACGCACCGCTGGTGATTCCGCGGGGCGGGGCGGTCGATGTGCAGATCGCCGTGGCCGCTCCGGATCACGCCGGTGAGCGACCGATCACAGTGCATGCACGGCCGGCGGCCGACACAGGCGACACGGCATGGATCCGTCATGCCACCGGAGCACTCGCCACCACAGCCGCGGCCAACACCCCTACGCTGACCGGCGCTTGGCCGCCGCCCGGAGCCACACCGCTCCCCGTGGCGGACCTCTACCAACAGCTCGCGGACCACGGGTACCACTATGGACCGTCCTTCCAGGGCCTCACCGCCGCGTGGCGGCTGGACGGCGATGTCTACGCCGAGGTGTCCCTGCCCGACGAAGGGGAGCGCGCGGGCGCTGCCGCGTACGGTATCCATCCCGCTCTGTTCGATGCCGCGCTGCACGCCCGTGCCCTGGACGTCGCCCCGGACTCCGAGGACGCGCACCGGATCCTGCTCCCGTTCACCTGGAGTGGTCTGCGGCTGTACGCCACCGGCGCGGACACCCTGCGGATCCGCATCACCCCGACGGCGCCGGACCGGCTCACCCTGCTCGCGGCGGATCCGACCGGTGCGGCGGTGGCCGTCGTGGATGATCTGATCCTGCGCCCGGTGCGGGACGGGCAGTTGGGCAGGGCGCGTGCGGCGGGCCCGAACTCGCTGTTCCAGCTGGTCTGGACACGGATGACACCAGCCGAAGGCGTCCCCGCATGCCGTTCTGCCGTGCTCGGCCCGGACGGCGGTCCCCTGGCCGACGCGTTGCCCGACGCCTCCCACGCCCCGGATCTCGCCGCCGTGCGGGCGGCCGTGACGGAGGGGGCTCCGGCCCCCGATGTGGTGTTCGCCTTCTTCGGCTGCCCCGCCGACGGTGGGGGCGATCCGGTGGAGCGCGCCCATGACCTGGGCAGGGAGGCGCTTGGAGTGCTGCGGGAATTCCTCGCCGCTCCGGAGTGCGCCGACGCCCGGCTGGCGGTGGTCACCCATGGGGCAGTCGCCCCCCGGAGCCATGACGATGTCCACGACCTGCCCGCCTCCGCCGTATGGGGTCTGGTGCGCAGCGCCCAGTCGGAGAACCCCGGCCGGATCCTGCTGCTCGACCTCGATGGATTCGGCGCCAACGACATCGGCTCCGCTGGACGGGATACCTCGCTGCGGGCCCTGCCCGGCGCCGTGGCCTCGGGCGAGCCCCAGCTGGCGCTGCGCCACGGTGTGGCGTACGTACCCCGGCTGGTCCACGACGACGCGGCCAAGCGGCTCACCCCGCCGGAGGGGTCGGCCACGTGGCGTCTGGGGCTGACCGGCCACGGCAGCCTGGACCAGCTGGCGCTGGTCGAGTGCCCGGACAACACCCGCCCGCTGGGCCGGGGCGAGGTCCGGGTGGCGCTTCGGGCGGGCGGGGTGAACTTCCATGATGTCGTCGTGGCGCTGGGCATGGTGGAGGACCCCAGGCCACTGGGCGGCGACGGTGCGGGCGTAATCCGCGAAGTGGGGCCCGATACCGCGGAGTTCGCGGTGGGCGATCGGGTCATGGGCCTGTTCAACGGCACCGGACCGCTGGTCGTCACCGACGTCCGAATGATCACCAGGATCCCCGCGGGGTGGTCCTACGCACAGGCGGCCACCACCCCGTCCGCCTTCCTCACCGCCTACTACGGTCTCGCCGATCTCGCGGGGCTGCGGGCCGGGGAGAAGCTGCTGCTGCACGCGGCCACGGGTGGGGTGGGCCTGGCGGCCGTGCAGTTGGCACGCCACTGGCAGGCCGAGGTGTACGCCACGGCGGGACCCGCGAAGTGGCACGCCCTGCGGGAGCGCGGTTTCGACGACCGACATATCGCCTCCTCGCGCACCCTCGACTTCGAGGAGGCGTTCCGCGCCGCCGCCGGATCCGTCGATGTGGTGCTCAACTCCCTGGCCGGTGACTTCATGGACGCGTCCTTGCGGCTGCTGGCGCCCGGCGGTCGCTTCATCGACATGGGACGGACCGACATCCGCGACCCCGAGGAGGTGGACGCACGCCATCCGGGGGTCGTCTACCGCTCGTTCGACCTGGTCGGCGGGGCGGGTCCGGACCGTATCCAGCGGATGCTGGCCGAGTTGTCCAGGCTGTTCGAGGACGGGACGCTGCAACCGCTGCCGACCACGTTGTGGGACATCCGCCGGGCCCCGGAGGCATTTCGCCACTTCAGCCAGGCCCGCCACATCGGCAAGATCGTGCTGACGCTCCCCACCACCCTCGACCCGGAGGGCACGGTCCTGATCACCGGCGGTACGGGCACTCTGGGCGCTGCCACCGCCCGCCATCTGGTGGCCCGCCACGGCGTACGGCGGCTGCTGCTCCTCAGCCGCCGGGGCCCCGATGCCCCGGCGGCCACTGAGCTGGCGGCCGAACTGACCGAGCTCGGCGCGCACGTTTCCCTCGCGGCGTGTGACGCGGCCGACCGGGCCGCGCTGGCCAAGCTGCTGGAGACCGTTCCCGACCGCCATCCGCTCACCGCCGTCGTCCACGCCGCCGGGCTGCTGCGCGACGCCACGGCCGACGCGCTCACGCCCGATCAGCTCGATGAGGTGCTGCGGGCGAAGGCCGACGCGGCGTGGAATCTGCATCAACTCATCCGCGGGGTCGGGCTGTCGGCGTTCGTGTTGTTCTCCGCGGCGGCCGGGCTGCTGGGCGCCGCGGGCCAGGGCAACTACGCGGCGGCCAACGTCTTCCTGGACGCGCTCGCCGTACACCGTCATGCCCAGGGCCTGCCCGCCACCTCCCTGGCCTGGGGGTACTGGGCCCAGGCCACCGGCATGACCGGGGGGATGACCGAGACGGACCGGGCGCGGCTGGCGCGGGCCGGGATGGTGGGGCTGGAGACCGAACAGGGTCTCGCACTGCTCGACACCGCACTCGACAGCGGCCTGCCCACCTTGGCGCCCATCCGGCTCGACCTGGCCACCTTGCGGCGTAAGGCCCACGCCGACGATCTGCCGCCACTCTTCAGGAGCCTGGTGCGCGGCGCAGCCCCTCAGGCCGCCTCCGGTGCCACCGCCCCGGGCGGGGCGGCACCGGCCGAGGCGTTCGCCGCCATGTCCGGGGAGGACCGCCAGCAGGCGCTCCTGAAGCTGGTGCGCAATGCCACGGCGACGGTGCTGGGCCATGACACGGCGGATGCCATCCACCCCGCCCAGAACTTCCGGGAGCTGGGCTTCGACTCGCTGACCGCCGTGGAGCTGCGGAACCGGCTGGGCACCGCCACCGGTCTGCGGCTGCCCGCCACGCTGGTCTTCGACCACCCCACGCCCACCGCGGTGGTACGGCTGCTGGCGGAGCTCCTGGTCCCGGCCGGGGCGGCGTCGGCCGACTCACTCCTCCGCACCGGTCTCGACTCCCTCGACGCCGCGTTGGCCGGAGGGATCGCCGACCGGGAACAGCGGGGCCGGGTCGCGACGCGGCTGCGGGAGTTGCTGCGCAAGGTGGACGGCCCGTGGCACGACGCGGACGGCGAGGACGGCGCCGACGCGGGTGCCGAGGAGGATCTGGCGTCGGCCAGCGACGAGGAGTTGTTCCGGGCGCTCGATGTCGAGCTGACCGTCCCCTCCGACGACAGCCTCCGATGAACGAGGGCCACTGGATCAGGACCGCTGGTCCAGGGCCCGCTAGATCAGGACAGCCGTGACGATCGGGTTGATGCGATATGACGGATGACGAGAAGCTCCGCAGCTATCTCAAGCGGGCGACCGCCGATCTGCGTCTGGCCAGGCGGCAGTTGCGCGAGGTCGAGGACCGCGCCCGGGAGCCCATCGCCATCGTCGGGATGGCCTGCCACTACCCCGGCGAGGTGGCGACCCCCGAGGACCTGTGGCGGGTGGTGGACGAGGGCGTGGACGTCATCTCCGCGTTTCCCATGGACCGCGGCTGGGACCTGCGGAGCCTTTACGATCCGGATCCGGAGCACGCTGGTACCAGCAGCGCCCGCGAGGGCGGTTTCCTGCGCGATGTGGCCGATTTCGACGCCGAGTTCTTCGGGATCAGCCCGCGTGAGGCCGCGGCGATGGATCCGCAGCAGCGGCTGCTGCTGGAGACGGCGTGGGAGGCGTTCGAGCGCGCGGGGCTCACCCGGGAGGCGCTGAGCGGCAGTGCCACCGGGGTCTTCGCCGGGGTGGACTCGTACCACTATCTGTCGCTCATCGGCCAGACGACGAGTGATTCGGCGGGCTATGTCGCCACCGGGAACCTCGGCAGCGTGGTCTCGGGCCGGGTGTCGTACTCGTTCGGCCTGGAGGGGCCCGCGGTCACGGTGGACACGGCGTGTTCCTCGTCCCTGGTGGCCACGCATCTGGCGGTGCGGGCACTGCGGCAGGACGAGTGCTCGCTGGCCCTCGCGGGCGGGGTGACGGTGATGGCCACGCCCGGTGGGTTCACCGAGTTCTCGCGTCAGCGCGCGCTGTCCCCGGACGGGCGGTGCAAGGCGTTCGCCGCGGCGGCCGATGGCACGGGCTTCTCCGAGGGTGTCGGCCTGGTGCTGCTGGAGCGGCTGTCCGACGCCCGGCGCAACGGGCGTCGAGTGCTGGCGGTGATCCGGGGCTCGGCGGTCAACCAGGACGGGGCCAGCAACGGTCTTACGGCGCCGAACGGGCCCTCGCAGCAGCGGGTGATCCGCCAGGCCCTGGCCAACGCGGGGCTGTCGCCGTCCGAGGTGGACGCGGTGGAGGCGCACGGTACGGGCACCACACTGGGCGATCCGATCGAGGCGCAGGCGCTGCTGGCCACGTACGGCCGGGGCAGGCCGGAGGACCGGCCACTGTGGCTGGGCTCCATCAAGTCCAACATCGGCCACACCCAGGCCGCCGCAGGAGTGGCGAGCGTCATCAAGATGGTGATGGCGATGCGGCATGAGCTGCTGCCCGCCTCACTGCACATCGACGAGCCGACACCGCATGTGGACTGGGGCGCGGGCGACGTACGGCTGCTGACCGAACCGGTCGAGTGGGCGGCGAACGAGCGCCCGCGCCGGGTGGGCGTGTCATCGTTCGGGATCTCCGGTACGAACGCCCATCTGATCCTGGAGCAGGCCCCCGAACCGGCCGAGGCCGCCCCCACGACGGACACATCGACGGGTGGTGTGGTGCCGTGGGTGATCTCCGGGCGCACCGCTGAAGCGTTGCGCGGTCAGGCCCGGGCGCTGGCCGAACGACTGGCCAACGACCCCGAGGCATCACCGGCCGAGGTCGGCTGG
>NZ_LAKD02000194.1 GCF_000968685.2 Streptomyces antioxidans | reverse complement strand
GTGGTGTGTTGTCGTTGGAGGATGGTGCGAGGGTCGTGGCGTTGCGGAGCAGGGCGTTGCGGCGGCTGGCCGGGGGCGGGGCCATGGCCTCGCTCGGCGTGGGCCAAGAACCGGCGGAGCGGCTGCTGTCCGATCTGTCAGGCCGGGCCGAGGGCGTGGGTGTAGCTGCTGTCAACGGCCCCTCGTCCACGGTGGTGTCGGGTCCGCCGGAGCAGGTGGCCGCTGTGGTGGCGGCGTGTCAGGAGGTGGGGGAGCGGGCGCGGCTGATCGAGGTGGATTACGCCTCGCACGGCCCTCAAGTGGAGGAGATCCGCGAGGAGTTGAATGAGCTCCTGGCTGGTGTCAGGCCACTTGATATCTCCGGTTCGAGTACGGCCTTCTACTCGACCGTGACCGGTGGCCGGGTCGACGGCTCCGTCCTGGATACGGACTACTGGGTGCGGAATCTCCGTGAGCGGGTGCGGTTCACGGATGCGGTTCGGGCGTTGTTGGCGGCTGGGCATCGGGTGTTCATCGAGGCCAGTACGCACCCCGTGCTCACCGTGGGCTTGCAGGAGACCTTCGAGGAAGCCGGGGTCGAGGCCGTCACCGTGCCCACCCTGCGCCGTGATCACGGCGGGCGGGCCCAGCTTCTCCACTCGCTCGCCGAGGCGTTCACCGCCGGTGTCGACGTCGACTGGACCACCGTGTATCCGGGCAACCCGGCCCCCCGCGTGGTCGCCCTGCCCACCTACGCGTTCCAGCGCGAACGCTTCTGGCTCGACGGCCACGGCGGACGCGTCGGCGACCCGGCCGACCTCGGGCTCGTCTCCGCCGGACATCCGCTGCTGGGCGCCGCCGTGGAGCTCGCCGATGGCCGGGGCCATGTGCTGACGGGCCGGATCTCGGCGCGTACGCACACATGGCTCGGTGAGCATGTGGTGGCGGACGCGGTGCTGGTCCCCGGCGCGGCGCTGGCCGAGTGGGTGTTGCGGGCGGCCGATGAGGTCGGCTGTGGCGGCGTGGACGAGCTGGCGCTGCACCTGCCACTCGTCCTGCCGGAGTCGGGCGGGCTGCGGGTGCAGATCGTCGTGGGCGAGGCCACCCAGGACGGCCGTCGTGAGGTGCGGGTGTACTCCCGGCCCGCCGCCGGTGAAGGAGACTCCGGCACGGGTTGGGTCTGCCATGCGGAGGGTGTGCTGAGCCCTGTGCTGAACCCGCTCCCGGACCGCTCCGACGAGGCGCTGGGACTGGTCGGGACGTGGCCTCCGGCCGGTGCGGCACCGCTCGGCGTCGAGGGTTTCTACGACCGGGTCGCGGATTCGGGCTATGCCTACGGCCCGTCGTTCCAGGGGCTGCGGGCCGTGTGGCGGGACGGGGCCGATGTGTGCGCGGAGGTGGTCCTGCCCGAGGCCGCAGGGGAGCAGACCGGATTCGGGATCCACCCGGCGCTGCTGGACGCGGCGCTGCATCCCGCGCTGCTGATCGACCAGCTGGACACGGACGATGACACGGAGGCGGCCGGTGACGAACCCACCGATGACGGCCGGGTCTGGCTGCCCTTCGCCTGGAACGGCGTGACGTTGTGGGCGGCCGGGGCGACCACGGTCCGGGTACGCCTCTCTCCCCATCAGGAGACCGCCGAGGGCGAACGCGCCCTGCGGCTGACCGTGGCCGACGCCATCGGCGCTCCGGTGCTGACCGTCGATTCCGTGGCGATGCGGCCCGCGAGCGTCGATCAGCTACGGGCGGCGGTGGCTCCGGGCAGCCACGCCACCGACAGTCTGTTCACCGTCGAGTGGACTCCCCTGCCACTCGCGGCCGGGCCCGGAAGGACGGCGGCTGGGGACGACGGCTGGCCGGTCCTGGGCGTCCGCGGCCACCCGGATCCGGCCGCGCTGCTCGCGGCCCTCGGTGACGACGAGCCCGTACCGCCCGTCGTTCTCGCCGAAATGACCGGGCTGACCGGGCCCATCGGCGAAGGCGCCGAAGAGGCGTCGCCCGAGGAGACCTCGCCCGAGGAGGCGTCGACCGAGGCGCTGTCGACGACCGAACGGGTGCTTGACCTGGTACGGGGCTGGCTCGCCGAACCGCGGTTGGCAGATGCCCGGTTGGTGATGGTCACGCGAGGCGCGGTCGCCGTCGACGGCCCCGAGAGCACCACCCGGGTGGACCTGTCAGCAGCCGCCGTATGGGGCCTCGTACGCAGCGCACAGTCGGAGCACCCCGGCCGCTTCGTCCTCCTCGACCGCGACGATGAGCACGACTGCCAAGCCGCCCCCCACACCGACGCCCCCCACACCGACGCCCTGCGCATCGCCGTGGCGCACGCCATTGAGATGGACGAGCCCCAACTTGCCCTGCGCGCCGGTCGGGCCCTCGTGCCCCGCCTGGTCCCCGCCGGTACCGGCGGCGCGGGGCTGGTGGGCCCCGTGGCGCAGCCGGAGGCCTGGCGGCTGGACACGGCGGGCACGGCGACCCTGGAGAACGTCGTACCGGTGCCCTGCCCCGAGGTGCTGGCGCCCCTCGGCGCCGGGCAGGTGCGGATCGCCGTACGCGCCGCCGGTGTCAACTTCCGTGATGCGATGGTCGGTTTGGGCATGGTGCCCGGCCAGACCGGACTCGGCGGCGAGGGTGCCGGAGTCGTGGTGGACATCGGCCCCGAGGTGACCCACGTGGCCGTGGGCGACCGTGTCATGGGCGTACTGGACCAGTCGTTCGGGCCGCTCGCGGTCACCGACGCGCGGCTGCTGGCGCCGATCCCGGAGGGCTGGAGCTTCCGGCAGGCGGCGGCCGTACCGGTGGCCCATTTGACCGCCTGGTACGGGCTCGTGGAACTGGGCGGTCTTCGGCCGGGTGGGCGGGTGTTGATCCATGCCGCGACCGGTGGTGTGGGGATGGCGGCGGTGCGGATCGCCCGGTATCTGGGTGCGGAGGTCTATGCGACGGCGAGTCCGGCGAAGCACGGGGTTCTTGAGGCGATGGGCGTTGATCAGGCGCATCGGGCCTCGTCGCGTGATCTGGGTT
>NZ_LAKD02000193.1 GCF_000968685.2 Streptomyces antioxidans | reverse complement strand
CAGGCGCATCGGGCCTCGTCGCGTGATCTGGGTTTCGAGGAGGTGTTCGGTGAGGTCACGGGTGGTCGTGGGGTTGATGTGGTGCTCAACAGCCTCGCTGGGGAGTTCGTGGATGCCTCGCTGCGTCTTCTCCGGGAGGGCGGGCGGTTGCTGGAGATGGGCAAGACCGATGTCCGTGACCCGGAGCTGATCGCGGCCGAGTACCCCGGGGTGACCTATCGGGCCTATGACCTGATCGCTGACGCCGGTCCTGACCGTATCGGGGAAATGCTGGGTGAGCTGGGCGCGTTGTTCGCCTCCGGTGCGCTCGAACCGCCCCCGGTCCATGCGTGGCCGCTCAGCCGGGCGCGTGCGGCGCTGCGTCATCTCAGCCGGGCCAAGCACACCGGCAAGCTGGTGCTCGACGTCCCCGCCCCGGTGGACCCGGAGGGCACCGTGCTCATCACCGGCGGCACCGGCACCCTCGGCGCGCTGGTGGCCGACCACCTCGTCCGCA
>NZ_LAKD02000192.1 GCF_000968685.2 Streptomyces antioxidans | reverse complement strand
ATGGCCGTACACGACCCGGTGCCGATGGCCGTACACGACCCGGTGCCGATGGCCGTACACCGGCCGGTGCCGGTGCCGGTACGTCCGCCGGTGCCGATGGCCGTGCACCGGCGGGTGCCGGAGTCCGAGTGCGGGTCCGGGGTCGAGCCGTGGGTGGGGACCGGGTCGTGGGCCGGGGTCGAGCAGGAGATGGGGCCCGAGCCGGAGCCCGCTCCCGGGACCGGTCTGACCCCCGCGCTGCGGCCCGTACCGCTGCAGCAGGCGCCGCTCGCGCGGCCACCGCGGCCCCGGCCACCCCGCTGGGTCCGGGATCACCCACTTGGTTAGAATCGGGCAGGGGCTGCGCATTCCCGCGTTCCGTCGTGCACGGACGCCTCGGGTGATGCGCATGGAACGTCGTGCGACATCGTGGTCAGCCCCATTCGCACAGTACGAAGCGATCTGACGGGGTGACGTACCCACCATGTCCGAAACCCACATCGACACGACCCAGGCGCGCCCGCGGGACGCCGCCGCGGCCCAGGCCGGTGGCGCTCAGGGCAAGCACCGGGGGCAGGCCGCGTCCGAGGAGACCCAGGCGCCGTCCCACGGCCGCCACCGTCGCCCGAACAAGAACGGCTCCTGAGGACCGTCAAGACCCCAGCGGGTTCGTCCCCGATCACGGGACGGGCCGTACTTCCCCGGAAGTCCGGCCCGTCCGGCGATCGCGGGATGCCCCCGGCCGGGGACCGGCCGACGGACCGGCCGAGGCACCGGCCAGACCCCCAGCGGCGTCTCAGCCCCGCTTGAGCCCCAGTACCTCCACCGCCGCGAAGCCCTCCCCGCCCCGCTCCGCGAAGTACGGCGTCAGCGCCGCGTCCAGCTCATCGAAGCCGAAGGCGTCCCCCTTCGCGTCCACCTTCACCGCCACCTTAGGCCGCTCCAGGATCGCCACCATGCCGCCGTGCACCACGAACACCTGGCCGTTCACCTTCGCCGCGCCCGGTGAGGCCAGATAGCCGACCAGCGGGGCCACGTGTTCGGGGGCGAGGGCGTCGAGGCGGCCGTCCTCCGGGAGACCGACACCGGCGAAGACGTCCTCGGTCATCCGGGTGCGGGCGCGCGGGCAGATGGCGTTGGCCGTCACCCCGTACTTGGCGAGGGCCGCCGCCGTGGAGGTGGTCAGCCCGACGATGCCGCCCTTGGCCGCCGCGTAGTTCGGCTGGCCCGGCGAACCCGCGAGGAACGCCTCGGACGAGGTGTTCACGATCCGGCCGTGCACCGGGCCGCCGCCCGCCGCCTTGGACCGCTCGCGCCAGTGCGCGGCGGCGAAGCGGATGGTGTTGAAGTGGCCCTTGAGATGGACCCGGATCACCGAGTCCCACTCGTCCTCGCCCATCGAGAAGACCATCCGGTCGCGCAGGATGCCCGCGTTGTTGACCAGGATGTCCAGCGCGCCATAGGTGTCGACCGCGAGCCGGACCAGTTCGCCCGCCCGCGCGAAGTCGGCCACGTCGCCCGCGTGGGCCGTGGCCCGGCCACCGGCCGCGCGGATCTCCTCGGCGACCCGCTCGGCGGGGCCCGCCGACGCCTCGCCGCTGCCGTCGCGTCCGCCCTGCCCGTAGTCGTTGACGACGACACTGGCGCCCAGGCTCGCGAGTTCCAGGGCCTCGGCGCGGCCGAGGCCGCGCCCGGCGCCGGTGACGATCGCGGTCTTCCCGGTCAGCGGGCCGGTCACATCTCGACGCATGTGCGCAGCGCCTCCCCGGTCCGCATCTGGTCGATCGCGTCGTTGATCTCGCCCAGCCGCACCCGGTGGGTGATCAGCCCCTCGAGGTCGATCCGGCCCGCCCGCCACAGGTCGATGGTGCGCCGGTAGGAGCGGAGCACATCGCCGCCGCCGTACAGCGAGGGCAGGATCCGCTTCTCGTCGAAGAACAGCTCGAACATGTTGAGCTGGAGGAAGTCGTCCAGCGCCCCGGCCCCGACCACGCACAGGGTGCCGCCGCGCCGGGTGATCTCGTACGCCCGGCGGGCGGTGGTGGAGCGGCCCACGACCTCGAAGACGTAGTCGAAGCCCTCACCCGCCGTGACGCTGTCCCTGGCGGTGTCGAGACCGTCGGGGGCCACCGCCTCGGTGGCGCCGAAGCGCAGCGCGGCCCCGCGCCTCGTCTCCACGGGGTCGACGGCGACGATCTGGGCGGCGCCCGACGCCCGCGCCCCCTGGATGACGCTGAGGCCCACTCCGCCGCAGCCGATGACCGCGACCGACGAACCGGCCTCCACCCGGGCGGTGTTGAAGACGGCCCCGAGCCCGGTGGTCACCCCGCAGCCGATGAGCGCCGCGATGTCGTACGGGACGTCGTCGGGGATCGGCACGGCGCAGGGCGCGGGGAGGACGATCTCCTCGGCGAAGGTGCCGGTCCCGGACATCCCGAACAGGTCCTCCGGGCTGCCGCCCGGGCGGCGGAAGTTGGGGATCCCGGCGTTCATGAACCCGGTCAGGCACAGCTCGGTCTGGCCTCGCTGGCAGGACGGACAGCCGCCGCACGCGGGCAGCCAGCACACCAGCACCCGGTCGCCGGCGCTCAGCCCGGTCACCCCGTCGCCCACGTCGAGGATCTCGCCCGCGCCCTCGTGGCCGGGGACGAACGGCGCGGGCTGCGGCAGCACCCCGGCCATCGCGGAGAGGTCGGAGTGGCACAGCCCGGTGGCCCTTACCCGCAGCCGGACCTTGCCGGGGCCGAAGCCCACCGCCTCGATGTCGTCAAGGACCTCGAGCTTGTCCTGTCCCGTCTCGTGCAGTACGGCTGCGCGCACAGCGGCTCCTCGTGATGTCGAGCGTGGGTGTTCCCAGGTGTGGCGTGATCGCGGAAGTGGTCTCAGGTGTGTTCGACGACGGTGTCGGTGAGGACCGGTGCGTCGTCCCGCTCGACGGCGGTCGCCGTCACCTGGATCCGCCCCTCGTCCCGCCACATCCGCACGCGCAGCGTCTCGCCCGGATAGGTCACCCCGGCGAAGCGGGTGGTGTACGAGCGCACCCGGGTCACCTCCCCGTCCAGCGCCGTGTCCACGACCGCCTTGAGCACCATCCCGTACGAGCACAGCCCGTGCAGGATGGGCCTCTCGAACCCCGCCAGCTTCGCGAACTCGGGGTCGGCGTGGAGCGGGTTCCAGTCCCCGGAGAGCCGGTAGAGCAGCGCCTGGTCCTCGCGGATGGCCCGCTCCACGGTGCGGTCCGGCTCACGGGCCGGGGGCTCCAGGCGGTCGGAGGGGCCGCGCTCACCGCCGAAGCCGCCCTCGCCCCGGACGAAGATCCGGGTGTCACAGGTCCACAGCGGGCCGTCCGCGTCGGCCACGTCGGAGCGCAGCACGATGACCGCCGCCTTGCCCTTGTCGTAGACGGCGGCGACCCGCGAGGTCTGGGTGGCGTCCCCGCTGAGCGGGATGGGCCGGTGCAGTTCGACGCTCTGGCCGCCGTGCAGGACGGCGGTGAGGTCGACGTCGATACCGGGTGCGGCCATGCCCCCGGCCACCGCCATCCCGCCGCCCGCGACGGTCGCGAAGCTGGGGAGCACATGGAGCTCGCTCTCCAGGGTGTAGCGGAGCTCCTGGGGGTCGGTGGCGGGGATTCCGGCGCCGATGCCCAGGTGGTAGAGCTGGATGTCCTTCTGTCCCCAGCTGAGGGCGGTGCTCCGGGGTTCGGCCGATACGGCCTTCGCGACATCGATGGGCATGGGGCGACACCACTCCTTGGTCCGCTCGCTGGGCCACGGTCCGAAGACCCCGGCCCGCCCGTCCGCACCGTCGGCCGTGCCGGGGTCGTCGCTGGTCGGCAGGGTCACGTCGTCCGCGTGGACATATAGAACGCGTTCTAGCCGATGGCACCCTGTATAGCCCAATCGCCCCGAAGGGGGAAGGGTGCGGACGGCGCGCACTGACGGCCCGTCAGATGGCGGCGTTCGGCGTGACGCAGGGGTGAGGAAGGCCCTGGGACAAATGTCATGGCCATCCCGCGACATCCGCATCTGCCCAGCTCATACGGGGATCCGTAAGGTCGGACCCATGCATGCCAGCGCCGCGCGCATCGAGCGCCTCAAGCCACGGACCTTCCTGCCCTGGCTCTTCATGCTCTCGGGGGACGTACAGGGGCTCTTCAAGGGGAGGACGCCGCTGCCGTGGCTCGGCGGTGCGGGGGTGGCGGCCTTCATGGCGCTCTACCTCACGACCGTGTTCACCGCCCTCGACGAGCGCCGCCGCCACACCAGGACCCCGCCCCTGGCGCTCGCCGGGCTGACGGCGGTCACCTACGCACTGGGCATCGGCTACGCCGGGGACTGGCTGCTGTGCTTCCCGCTGCTGTCGCTGGCCTCCGGGGTCGTACTGCGCGGGGGGAGGCGGAAGCTGGGGCTCTTCGTCCTCGTGCTGTCCGGCTCCGCGGGGATCATCGCCGGGCTCCGCGGCGGCCCCTCTGACTCGCTCACGGTCAGTTACGGCACCCTGCTGTCCGGCCTGGTGACGGCGGCCATCCTGTCGCTCTTCGAGACCGTGGCCCAGCTCCGCGCGACCCGCCAGGAGCTGGCCCGTACGGCGGTGGAGAAGGAGCGGCTGCGGTTCTCCCGCGATCTGCACGACCTGCTGGGCCACACCATGTCGGTCGTCGTGGTCAAGGCGGAGGCGGTGCGCCGGCTGGCCCCGAAGAACCTGGAGGCCGCGCTGGGGCAGGCCGCGGACATCGAGGCGGTGGGGCGGCAGGCGCTCACCGAGATCCGCGAGGCCGTCACCGGCTACCGCGAGGGCAGTCTCGCCACCGAGCTGGACCGGGCCCGCTCGGCGCTGGACGCCGCCGGTGTCGAGGCCGTCGTCCGGCGCGAGGGGCCGCCGCTGGCCCCGCAGACCGAGGCGCTGCTGGGGTGGGTGGTCCGCGAGGGCATCACCAATGTGGTGCGGCACAGCGGGGCGTCCCGGTGCGAGATCGAGGTGCGGAGCGGCGTGGACCGGGTACGGCTGGAGATCACGGACGACGGGTGCGGCGTAGGCTCCCGTGCGACCGGTACGCGCGCGACGGGCGCGGCTGGCGCGGCTGGCACGGCTGGCACGGCGGGCGCGGCGGTCGCGGCAGACACGACTGGCACGGCGGGCACGGACGGCGCGTACGTCGGCGGTACGGGGCTCAAGGGCCTGGCCGAGCGGCTGTCCACCGCGGGCGGCTCGCTGGAGCCCGGCCCCGGCGGGCGCCGGGGCTTCCGGCTCGTCGCCGAACTGCCGGTGGATACGGAGGACGTGGTGGAGGCCGAGCTCGAGGGGGCCCGGACGGCGTGAACGGCGCGAAGGGCGTGAACGGCGTGGCGGGGGCGAAGGGTGCGGAGGGCGTGAACGGCGCGGAGGGGGCGAAGGGCGTGATCAAGCTGCTGCTCGCCGAGGACCAGGGGATGATGCGGGGCGCACTCGCCCTGCTGCTCGGGCTCGAGGACGACTTCGAGATCGTCGCGCAGCTCGGGAACGGGGACGAGATCGTGCCCCGGGCCCTGGAGACCCGGCCCGATGTGGCGCTGCTCGACATCGAGCTTCCCGGCCGCAGCGGGCTGGACGCCGCCGCCGCGCTGCGCGAGGCGCTGCCGGAGTGCCAGGTGCTGATCCTCACCACCTTCGGCCGCCCCGGCTATCTGCGCCGGGCGATGGAGGCGGGCGCGGCCGGGTTCCTGGTCAAGGACGGCCCGGTGGAGGAGCTGGCGGTGGCGATCCGCCGGGTGCTTACCGGTGAGCGCGTGATCGACCCGGGCCTGGCCGCCGCCGCCCTCAGCGCGGGCCCCAACCCGCTGACCCAGCGCGAGCGCGATGTGCTCTCGGCGGCGGTGGACGGGGCGACGGTCGCCGACATCGCGTCAAAGGTGCACCTCTCCCCCGCCACCGTGCGCAACTACCTCTCCTCGGCCATCGGCAAGACCCAGACCCGCAACCGCATGGAGGCCGTCCGCGCCGCCCGCCAGAACGGCTGGCTGTGAACCGGCAACGAAGCAGCGAAGCAACGAAGCTATGCGGAGCCGCGATTGACCGCGACCGCGGGCGTCCGCGGCAGCAGCACGGCCATCAGCACCACCGCCGCCGCGAGGATCCCGGCGGCCACGACGAAGGCGCGCCCGTACCCGGCAGCGAGCGCATCCGGCCCGCCCCCGCCGTACGCCGTGATCCGCTCGGCCGCGACCGTGGCGAGGACGGTCAGGCCGAGCGCGCCGCCGAGCTGCCGTGAGGTGTTGATCAGCCCGGACACCAGCCCCGCCTCGGAGGGGGCGGCACCGGAGGTGGCGGAGGCGGCGAGCGGGGTCATCAGCAGCCCGCTCCCGAGCGACATGATGATCGCGGGGCCGAGGACCGTCCCCACATAGGTGCCGTCGGCGCCCATCCGGCTCTGCCACGCGTAGCCGATGACGGCCAGCGAACCGCCCGCCATCGCCAGCAGCTTGCCGTCGATCCGGGCCATCAGCCGGGGCGCGAGCTTGGAGCCGATCAGGATCGACAGGCTGTGCGGGACGAAGGCGAGACCGGCCTTGACCGGGCTGTAGTGGAGCACGTTCTGCAGATAGAGCGTCATCAAGTACCACATGGAGAACATGGCGCCGCCGCACACCACCATCACCGTGTTCGCCGCCGACACCGCCCGGACGCGGAACATCCGCAGCGGCACCAGCGGCTCCTCGGTACGCGCCTCCACGGCCACGAACACCGCGAGCAGCACGAGCCCGGCAAGCAGCGGGCCGAGCGAGGCGGTGGCGGTCCAGCCGTGCGGTTCGGTCTGCACGATGCCGTACGCGAGCGCCGCGACGCCCGCCGTGACCAGCACCGCGCCCGGTGTGTCGAGCCGCCGCGCGGTCCCGGACCGGGCCTCGGTCAGCCACACCGCCGCGGCCACCAGCACCACGGCGCCCACCGGCACATTGACCAGCAGCACCCAGCGCCAGGACAGGTACTCGGTGAGCAGACCGCCGACCAGCGCGCCCGCCGCGCCGCCGCCCGCGCCGACCGCGGTCCAGGTGCCGATGGCCCGGTTGCGGGCCGAGCCGGTCGGGAAGGTGGTGGTGAGGATGGTGAGGGTGGCCGGGGAGAGCACGGCCGCGCCGATGCCCTGGAGGGCGCGGGCGGCGATCAGCTGCCAGGGCTCCTGGGCGACGCCACCGACCAGGCTGGCCGCGCTGAACAGCCCGAGTCCGGCGAGGAAGACCCGCTTGCGCCCGAAGAGGTCGGCCGCCCGCCCGCCGAGCATCAGGAACCCGGCGAAGGTGAGCGCGTAGGCGTTCACCACCCACTGCAGCGCGGTCTCGCCGAGTCCCAGGTCCGTACGCATCGACGGCAGCGCGACGTTCACCACCGAGATGTCGAGCACCACCAGGAACTGTCCGGCGCAGGCGGCCACCAGGACCGCCCAGATGGGGGGAGAGACGCGCGGGGCACGGGCGGCGGCCGCGGTGTCCGAGGGCAGGGGCGTAGGGGTGGACATGATGGCGATGCTCGCACCCGGGGCCGGTCATCCGCATCGGCGTTTCCGCGCATTCGCATGGGGCGCAGGACCTAGGACCTCCCCGGTGGGCGTCCCGCGGGGGCCGCGGCCCCGGGCGCCGCAGGTCGGCGGGGGTGCGGCAGGATGGGCGGGTGACCCAGTCTGCTGCCGCCGCCGTGCCCGCGCCCCCCGACCGCACCGTGCTCGACGCCTTTGAGGCAGCGAAGGGCTTTATGCCGCTGGACGAGGGGCTGGCCCTGTACGCCGCGGCCGCGCGGGCGGCGGCGCCGGGGCTGCCGCTGGTGGAGGTCGGCACGTACTGCGGGCGCTCCACCATCCTGCTGGCCGCCGCCGCCCGCGCGGCCGGGACGGTCGCCGTGACCGTCGACCACCACCGGGGTTCCGAGGAACAGCAGCCGGGCTGGGAGTACCACGACCCGGAGGTGGTCGACCCGGAGGTGGGGCGGATGGACACCCTGCCCACCTTCCGCCGCACCCTCCACCGGGCGGGCCTGGAGGACCACGTCATCGCCGTGGTCGGGCGGTCCCCGCAGGTCGCGGCGGTGTGGGGGAAGCCGGTCGGGCTGGTGTTCATCGACGGTGGCCACACCGACGAGCACGCGAGCGCCGACTACGAGGGCTGGGCGCCGCATATCGCGCCGGACGGGCTGCTGGTGATCCACGACGTCTTCCCCGATCCGGCCGACGGCGGCCAGGCGCCGCACCGGATCTACCGCCGCGCGCTCGCCTCGGGCGCGTTCACCGAGATCTCGGCCACCCGCTCCCTCCGCGTCCTGCACCGCACCGCGGCCACCCCGCCCGCCTGATCGCGCGCATACGGCCGAGGACCCGGCCGGGGCGGGGCGATCGCCCCGGCGACCCCGGCGTGTCGGGCGGGCCGATAGCATCGCCCGCGTGTCCTACGGCAGCTTTCCTCCAGAGCCCGGTCGCCGCGGCGGCACCCTCGCCATCGTCCTGGTGGCGCTGATACCGACCTGCTTCGTCGGCTGGCTGCTGTGGAGTTCCCTGGGCGGTTCGGAGGACGACGGCGCGGGCGGGGCGGACGGGCCCACGGCCTCCTCGACGTCCTCACCGGCACCCCCGTCGTCCTCGTCGTCCGGCGCGTCCTCACCAGCCGGGGAGTCCGGAAAGCCCGGAGCGCCAGGAAAGGCCCTCAAGGGCAAGGTGGTCGTGATCGACCCCGGGCACAATCCACACAACCGCGACCATTCCTCGCGGATCGCCCGGCTCGTGGACATCGGCACCGAGAAGAAGGAGTGCGACACCACGGGCACGGCCACCAACTCCGGCTACCCCGAGGCGTCCTTCACCCTCGATGTGGCGCGCCGCGCCCGCACGCTGCTCGAAGCGCGCGGCGCCACCGTGCGGTTCACCCAGGACGGCGACCGGCCGTACGGGCCGTGCGTGGACGAGCGCGCGGAGATCGGCAACAAGGCCCACGCCGACGCCGTGGTCTCCGTGCACGCGGACGGCGCGCCCGCCGGGGAGCGCGGCTTCCATGTGATCCTTCCCAAGTCGGTACGCGGTGGCGGCGCGGACACCTCCGCCATCACCGCGCCCTCCCGCCAGCTCGGCGAGCGGCTGCGCGGCGAGTTCGCCAAGGCCACCGGCAGCGATCCCGCGCAGTACATCGGCGACGGCAGCGGGTTGGACGTCCGGGGTGACCTGGGCGGGCTCAACCTCTCCACCGTTCCCAAGGTGTTCATCGAGTGCGGCAATATGCGCGACTCCCAGGACGCCGCCGAGCTGACCGACACGGCGTGGCGGAAGCGCGCGGCCCGTGGAATCGCACAGGGCATTACGGACTTCTTGAACGAGTAGCGGCGCCACAACCGAACGGGAGGTCACGACCGGGATACCGATGGGACACCCCCGGTCTCCACTGAGAGATTCACCCGTACGATGGGGCCCACCCCCGACGCCTTCGCGCTACGCGCCTGGCGGCAGCGCTCGTACAGACGAAACGACAAAGGACCTCACGTTGAACATCCGCTCGCTCACTCGAGGCGACGGCGTGGTGATCGGAGCAGCGGTGTTGCTGTTCATCGCCTCCTTCCTCGACTTCTACACCCTCGACTGCGGCGGCAGCAGCTTCTGCAAGGACGCCGGTGAGAACGGATGGAAGTCCGACTTCTTCCCCGTACTGCCGTCGATCTTCCTTGCCGGGCTGATCGCCGCGGCGCTCATCGTCTCCGCACGCTTCCAGCCCGCGGGCCGTAACCTCTTCGGGCTCTCGCTCGAGCAGTGGGGCTCGGCGCTCGCGGTCTTCGCGGCCTGGAGCTCGCTGTGGACGATCATCGGCGGCCCGGAGGGGGTCGACAAGGGCATCGGCCAGATCCTCGCCCTGATCGCCACCCTGGCGATGGCGGCCGTCGCCCTGCTCACCCAGCGCGTCCCGGCCCTCAAGGCCCCGCTGCTGAACGCCTCCGGACCGGCCCCGTCCCCGTACGGCGCCCAGGGCCCGCAGCCGGGGTACGGCTACCCGGGTCCGGGCGGTGCCCAGCCGGGCGCCCCCGCTCCGTACGGCGCCCCGCAGCCGGGTCAGCCCGGCCAGCCGCAGCCCGGCCAGCCCTTCGGCGGCCAGCAGGCCCCGGCCCCCACCCCGCCGGCCGCGGGTGGCGGGGACTTCGCCCCGTTCTGGTTCGCGGTGCCGGTGGCCCGTCCGCTGTACGCGGAGGACGGTTCGTCGAACACCATCGCCGAACTGGCCCCCGGCACCTGGTACCTCGCGGTGGAGCAGCGCGGTCAGGCGCTGGTCGCCCAGACGCAGGACGGCCGCCGCGGTGTGCTGCAGGACACCACGGGGATCCAGCGCGGCTGACCCGCGTGTGCACGCATGACGCGCCCGGGTGCGCCGCATGACGCGCGCCCCACGGCCCCTCGCCCGTAACGCCCGGGCGAGGGGCCGTTGCCATGTACGGCCCCGGCCCGTACAGTCCGGCCGATGTGCGGGCTGGCGGCTGACGCCCCGTCAGCCACGGCTCTCCACCCTGTCCGGCGGAACGAGGGGGCTTCTTCCATGCGGCTCGGTCTGGCGCTCGGCTACTGGGGCCGCGGCCCCGACCCCCGCCATCTGGAACTCGCCCAGGAGGCGGAGCGGCTGGGCTATCACTCGGTGTGGACCGCCGAGTCCTGGGGCTCGGACGCGTTCACCCCGCTCACCTGGCTAGCCGCCCACACCACCCGGATCGCGCTCGGCACGGCGGTGGCGCAGATGGCCGCCCGTACCCCCACCGCCACCGCGATGCAGGCGCTCACCCTGGACCACCTCTCGGGCGGCCGGATGATGCTGGGGCTGGGGCTGTCCGGGCCGCAGGTGGTCGAGGGCTGGTACGGACGCCCGTTCCCCAAGAGCCCGCTGACGGCGACCCGGGAGTATGTCGACGTCATCCGGCAGGTGCTGGAGCGGGCGGCCCCGGTGCGGCTCGACGGGCGCTACCACCCGCTCCCCTACGCCGGTCCTGACGCCACCGGCCTGGGCAAGCCCCTCAAGCCCATCGTCCATCCGCTGCGCGCGGACCTCCCGGTGCTGCTCGGGGCGGAGGGGCCCAAGAACATCGCACAGACCGTGCGCATCGCCGACGGCTGGCTGCCGCTGTACTGGTCGCCGTCGCGCACGGAGCTCTACCGGGAGGCGCTGGCCGACGCCCGGGACGGCTTCATGGTGGCGCCGATGGCACAGGTGCGGGTGTGCGCCGATGTGGCGGAGGGGCTGAAGCCGGTCAAGGCGATGCTCGGCTTCTACATCGGCGGAATGGGCCACGCGGCCCGGAACTTCCACGCCGAGCTGATGGCCCGCTTCGGCTACGAGGCGGAGGCGCGCCGGGTGCAGGAGCTGTTCCTCGCGGGGCGGCGCGCGGAGGCGATCGAGGCGGTGCCGGACGCCTTCGCCGATGAGGTCTCGCTGGTCGGGCCGCGGGAGCGGATCGCGGAGCGGCTGGAGTCGTGGCGCGAGGGCCCGATCACGGATCTGCTGGCGCTGGCGCCGGACCTCGGGACGCTGCGGGTGCTGGCGGAGCTGGCGGGCTGATGCGCGCTGTGGTGTGCGGCCGGGTGGTGTGCGAGCGGGTTGGGTTTGGCTCCGCCGTGCGGGGCAACACGTGAGACATGTCACGAAGTTATCGCCACGGAAGCAATCAGGCGGCGACCGTCGTGGCGGTCGTCGCGGACATCATGGCCGTCATCCTCGGCCTCTGGATTCTCTTCGCCCTGCTCGACGCGAACCGCGCCAATGACCTCGTCACGGTGGTGCATGACGCGGCGAGCTGGCTTGCGAGCTGGTCGCATGACCTCTTCACGATGGACACGGACTGGCTCAGGACCGTCCTCAACTACGGCCTCCCGGCCGTGGTGTACCTCTTCATCGGCCACGCCATCGCCGGTCGCCTCCGCCGCGGCTAGCGGACGCCCGACGGTTCGTGACGCCTGCGGCGGATCTTTCCCCTACCCGCCCCTCCCCGGAACTGGGGCTCCGCCCCAGACCCCCGGGGTCGAGGGGCGGGGCCGCGTATCCATGCGCCCCGAAAGGGGCGCG
>NZ_LAKD02000191.1 GCF_000968685.2 Streptomyces antioxidans | reverse complement strand
TGGTCGTCAGGAGTCGCTGTACCGGCTGGACTGGCCCGAGGTCTCCGCCCCGGGCGCGTCCGGACGCTGGGCGTTGCTGGGACCCGACGCCCTGGGGCTGGCGTCGGCTGGGCATAGGTTCGAGACGTACGCGGATCTGGACGCGTTGGCCGTGGCGGTCGAGTCGGGCGCCACGGTGTTGCCGGATGATGTGGTGGTCGCCCTGCCCGGGAGTTTTGCGGCTCCGCATGCTGGCCCGGATGGGGTAATTCAAGCCCGTCCGGCGATTGAGGACACGCCCGGAGGGCGTCCGGGGTCCGGGGGCTTGCCCCCGGTTTCGGAGAGGGGCGGGACTGGGGAATCCTCCTCACCCGCCGACACGGCGCACCGCGCCACCGTCCAGGCGCTGAGCCTGCTGCAGCAGTGGCTGGCCGACGACCGCTTCACCGACTCCCGCCTGGTCCTCCTGACCTCGGGTGCCGTAGCGGCAGGTGTAGACGAGCCAGTGGACGATCTGGCCCATGCCGCCGTCTGGGGCCTGGTGCGTTCGGCCGAGTCGGAGAACCCGGGCCGGTTCGTCCTGGTCGACGTCGACGGTACGGCCGATTCGCTGACGGCCGTGCCGGATGCGCTGGCGTCGGCCGAGCCCCAGGTGGCCGTACGGGACGGAGTGTTGCGGGCGCCGCGCCTGGCCCGGGCCGTCGCCACCACCGGATCCGGGGACGAGGCGCCGGAGTTCGACGCCGACGGCACGGTCCTGGTCACGGGTGCGAGCGGCACGCTGGGCGCTCTGTTCGCCCGCCACCTGGTGGCGCAGCGTGGTGTTCGGCGTCTGCTGTTGGTGAGCCGTCGTGGTGACCAGGCGCCGGGTGCGGCCGAACTCATCGCCGAATTGGCCGAGTTGGGTGCCGAGGCGTATTGGGCGGCATGTGATGTGGCGGACCGGGACGCGCTAGCCGTGACCCTTGCCGCCATCCCCGCTGAGCATCCGTTGACGGCGGTCGTGCATACGGCTGGTGTGCTGGATGACGGTGTGATCGGTTCGCTCACCCCTGAGCGCATCACGCGCGTCCTGCGCCCGAAGGTGGACGCGGCGTGGAACCTTCATGAGCTGACCCGCGACCTGGACCTGTCGGCGTTCGTGCTCTTCTCCTCCGCCGCCGGTGTCTTCGGCGCCGCCGGACAGGCCAACTACGCCGCCGCCAATGCCTACCTGGACGCCCTCGCCCAGCACCGTATGGCGAACGGCTTGCCCGCCACCTCACTCGCCTGGGGGCTGTGGGCCGACTCCAGCGCCATGACCGGTGAGCTGGACCAGGCGGATAGGTCCCGGATGAGCCGGGGCGGCGTCGCCGCGCTCGCCACCCACGAGGGCAAGGCGCTGTTCGACGCGGCCGGACGCGCGGGCGAGCCGCTGCTCGTCCCGGTGCGCCTCGACCTGGCGGCGGCACGGACCGAGGCGGCGGCCACCGGTGTGGTGGCCCCGCTGATGTCCGGCCTGGTACGGGTCCCGGCGCGGCGTACGGCGGAGGACTCCGCCGGAACGGGCGCCCTGGCCCAGCGGCTGGCCCGCCTGAACGAGCCCGAGCAGCTGCAGACGCTGCTGGCCCTGGTCCGTACCCAGGTCGCCGCAGTCCTGGGCTATGCCACGGCAGACTCCGTGGACCCCGACCGCGCCTTCCGCGACCTGGGCTTCGACTCGCTGACCGCCGTCGAACTGCGCAACCGCATGAACGCGGTCACCGGTATGCGGCTCCCCGCCACCCTGGTCTTCGACTACCCGACCTCCCTCGTCCTGGCCGAACACCTCCGGGACGAACTGGCGGGCACCCGCGCCCAGTCGGGCCTGCCGGTGTCGACCGTGGGTGCGCTCGACGACGAGCCGATCGCCATCGTGGGCATGAGCTGCCGCTTCCCGGGCGGGGTGCGCACCCCCGAGGACCTGTGGCGACTGCTGTCCTCCGGCCAGGACGCCATCTCCGGCTTCCCCGTGGACCGTGGCTGGGACCTGGACGCGCTCTACCACCCGGACCCCGAGCACCCCGGCACCTCGTACACCCGCGAGGGCGGCTTCCTCCACGACGCCGCCGACTTCGACCCCACCTTCTTCGGGATCTCGCCGCGCGAGGCCATCGCCACCGATCCGCAGCAGCGGTTGCTGCTGGAGACGTCGTGGGAGGCGTTCGAGCGCGCCGGGATCGACCCGGCGACCGTACGCGGCAGCCGTACCGGTGTGTTCGCGGGCGTCATGTACCACGACTACGCCACGCTCGTGGAGCAGGCACCGGACGGCGGTGGCGAGGGTGCGATCGGCTCCGGGAGCACGGGCTCCATCGCCTCGGGCCGCGTCGCCTACGCCCTCGGTCTGGAGGGCCCGGCGGTCACCGTGGACACGGCGTGCTCGTCGTCGCTGGTGGCGCTGCACTGGGCGATGCAGGCGCTGCGCCAGGGCGAGTGCACCATGGCGCTGGCCGGCGGTGTCACGGTGATGGCGACTCCGGGTACGTTCGTCGGCTTCAGCCGCCAGGGCGGCCTGTCCGCCGACGGCCGCTGCAAGGCGTTCTCGGCGGACGCGGACGGCACGGGCTGGGCCGAGGGCGCGGGCATGCTGCTGGTGGAGCGGCTGTCGGACGCGCGCCGGAACGGGCACCCGGTGCTTGCGGTGGTGCGCGGCAGCGCGGTGAACCAGGACGGTGCGTCCAACGGTCTGACGGCGCCGAACGGCCCGTCCCAGCAGCGCGTCATCCGACAGGCGCTGGCCGCCGCCGGTCTTTCGGTCGGCGATGTGGACGCGGTCGAGGCGCACGGTACGGGTACCACGCTGGGCGACCCGATCGAGGCGCAGGCGCTGCTGGCCACGTACGGTCAGGAGCGGGACGCGGAGCGGCCGTTGCTGCTCGGCTCCATCAAGTCGAACATGGGCCACACGCAGGCCGCCGCCGGTGTCGCCGGTGTGATGAAGATGGTCCTCGCCATGCGGCACGGCGTGCTGCCGAGGACCCTGCACGCGGAGCAGCCGTCGCCGCATGTGGACTGGTCGGCGGGGGCCGTCTCGCTGCTGACGGAGCAGGTGGAGTGGCCGGAGAACGGCCGTCCGCGCCGCGCGGGCGTGTCGTCGTTCGGCATCAGCGGCACGAATGTGCACACGATCATCGAGCAGGCGCCGGTGGTGGAGGCGGCCGGGGCTCCCGCTGTCGCCCCGGCCGTGGTGCCGTGGGTGCTGTCGGGCCGCAGCGCGGCTGCCCTGCGGGCCCAGGCCGAGCGACTGGCCGCCCATGTGGCGGACCGGCCCGAGCTGGGCGCGGTTGACCTGGGCTACTCGCTGGCGACCGGCCGATCGGCCTTCGACCACCGTGCGGTGGTGGTGGCCGGGGGCCGGGACGGGCTGCTGGCTGGGTTGGATGCGCTGGCCGAGGGGCGCGGTGCGGCGGATCTGGTCGAGGGTTCGGTGGTCGGTGGCAAGGTGGCGTTCCTGTTTACGGGGCAGGGGAGTCAGCGGCTGGGGATGGGGCGTGAGTTGTATGACGCCTATCCGGTGTTCGCGGAGGCGCTGGACGAGGTGTGTGCGGAGCTGGACCGGCACCTTGAACGGCCGCTTCGTGAGGTGCTGTTCGGGGATGACGCGGCGGTGCTGGATCGGACGGGGTTCACTCAGCCTGCGTTGTTCGCGGTCGAGGTGGCGCTGTTCCGGCTGGTCTCGGATGCGTGGGGGCTGCGGCCCGACTTCCTCTCGGGGCATTCGATCGGTGAGGTGGCCGCCGCGCATGTGGCGGGTGTGTTGTCGCTCTCCGACGCCGCGAAGTTGGTGGCGGCGCGTGGGCGGTTGATGCAGGAGCTGCCCGCGGGTGGTGTGATGGTGGCGGTGGAGGCGTCGGAGGATGAGGTGGCGCCGCTGCTGAATGAGCGTGTCTCGATCGCCGCGCTGAATGGGCCGTCGTCGGTGGTCGTCGCGGGTGATGAGGACGCGGCTGTCGCGATCGCGTCCGGTTTTGAGGCGCGGGGCCGTAAGACCAAGCGGCTCGCCGTGAGCCATGCGTTCCATTCGCCGCGTATGGACGGGATGTTGGAGGCGTTCCGGGAGGTGGCGGAGGGGCTTGCGTACGAGGCTCCGCGTATCCCGATCGTGTCGAATCTGACCGGTGGCGTGGTGTCCGCCGAGGAGATCACGACGGCGGACTTCTGGGTGCGCCACGTCCGCGAGGCGGTCCGCTTCCTGGACGGCGTACGGACGTTGGAGGAGCGCAACGTCGCGACGTTCGTGGAGCTGGGCCCGGACGGTGTGCTCACCGCGATGGCGCAGCAGTGTGTCACGGGTGAGGACGCTGCGTTCGTCCCGACCCTGCGCAAGGGCAGGGCCGAGGCCGAGACGCTGACGAAGGCCCTCGCGCACGCCCATGTGCGTGGTGTGGCGGTGGACTGGGCGGCCGTCTTCGCCGGTACGGGTGCGGCGCGGGTGGAGCTGCCGACCTACGCCTTCCAATACGCGCGCTACTGGCCCGAGCTCCCGGCCACCGTTGGCGGTACGGCCGGGCTGGGCCTGGCGACCGTCGACCATCCGCTGGTCGGGGCCGCCGTGCCGCTGGCCGGTGGCGAAGGGCTGGTGCTCACGGGCCGATTGGGCCTCGACACCCATCCGTGGTTGCTGGATCACGCTGTGATGGGTTCGGTGTTGTTGCCGGGTACGGCTTTTGTGGAGTTGGCGGTTCGTGCTGGTGACCAGGTGGGTTGTGATCTGCTGGAGGAGTTGACGCTGGAGGCGCCGTTGGTGCTTCCGGAGGTGGGTGGTGTTCAGCTTCAGTTGTCGGTGGGGGAGCCGGATGGTTCTGGCCGTCGTGTGTTTGAGGTGTATTCGCGGTTGGAGGGTGTGGCTGCGGATGAGCCGTGGTTGCGCCATGCGTCGGGTGTGCTGAGCTCGGGTGCGTCGGCGGCGTCGTTCGACCTGGGTGTATGGCCTCCGGCGGGTGCGTTGGCGCTGCCGGTTGAGGGCTTGTACGAGGGTTTGGCTGAGGCTGGTCTGGCGTATGGCCCGGTGTTCCGGGGGTTGAGGTCTGCCTGGCGGCTTGATGGTGAGGTCTACGCGGAGTTGGAGTTGCCGGAGGGGGTGCGGGCTGAGGCGGGTGGGTTTGGTCTGCATCCGGCGTTGTTGGATTCGGCGTTGCATGTGGTGGGGTTGGGTGGCTTGGTCGAGGGCGAGGCTGGGGCGCGGTTGCCGTTCTCGTGGTCTGGTGTGTCGTTGCATGCGGTGGGTGCGTCGGTGTTGCGGGTGCGGTTGTCGGCGGTCGCTGCTGGTGGGGGTGCGGTGTCGTTGGCGGTGGCGGATGGTGTGGGTCGTGCGGTGTTGTCGGTGGATTCGTTGGTGTTGCGTCCGGTGTCGGTGGAGCAGATTCAGGGTGCGCGGGGTGGTCGTCAGGAGTCGCTGTACCGGCTGGACTGGTCCGAGGTGTCTGGTCCTCAGGGTGCGGCTGGGCGCTGGGCGTTGTTGGGGTCCGATGGTCTGGGTTTGGCGTCGGTGGGGGAGCGGTTCGAGACCTTCGCGGATTTGGATGCGTTGGCTGTGGCGGTCGAGTCGGGCGTCACGGTGTTGCCGGATGATGTGGTGGTCGCCCTGCCCGGGAGCTTTGTCGCTCCGCATGCTGGCTCGGATGGGGCAGTTCAAGCTCGTCCGGCGCCCGGGGGCCGGGGTCCAGAGGCGGAGCCCACGGCTGGTGGGGTAATTCAAGCCCGTCCGGCGTTTGAGGACACGCCCGGAGGGGGTCTGGGGTCCGGGGGCTTGCCTCCGGTTTCGGGGAGGGGCGGGGCTGGGGAAGGCTCCTCGCCGACCGATACGGTGCACCGCGCCACGACCCGGGCCCTGGAGCTGGTGCAGGCGTGGCTGGCCGATGAGCGTTTCACCAACTCGCGCCTGACCGTGCTGACGTCGGGTGCCGTGGCTACCGAGGTCGCCGAGCCCGTGGCGGACCTGGCAGGTGCCGCCGTATGGGGTCTGCTGCGTTCCGCACAGTCGGAGAACCCGGGCCGGTTCGTCCTGGTCGATGTCGACGGTACGGCCGATTCGCTGACGGCGCTGCCGGATGCGCTGGCGTCGGCCGAGCCCCAGGTGGCCGTACGGGACGGAGTGTTGCGGGCGCCACGTCTCGCCCGGGCCGTCGCCACCACCGGATCCGGGGACGAGGCGCCGGAGTTCGACGCCGACGGCACGGTCCTGGTCACGGGTGCGAGCGGCACGCTGGGTGGTCTGCTGGCGCGCCATCTCGTGGTGGAGCGTGGCGTTCGGCGTCTGCTGTTGGTGAGCCGTCGTGGCGACCAGGCGCCGGGTGCGGCCGAACTCATCGCCGAATTGGCCGGGTTGGGTGCCGAGGCGTATTGGGCGGCATGTGATGTGGCGGACCGGGATGCGCTAGCCGTGACCCTTGCCGCCATCCCCGCTGAGCATCCGTTGACGGCGGTCGTGCATACGGCTGGTGTGCTGGATGACGGTGTGATCGGTTCGCTCACCCCTGAGCGCATGACGCGCGTCCTGCGCCCGAAGGTGGACGCGGCGTGGAACCTTCATGAGCTGACCCGCGACCTGGACCTGTCGGCGTTCGTGCTGTTCTCCTCCGCCGCCGGTGTGTTCGGCAACCCTGGGCAGGGTAACTACGCCGCCGCCAACGCGTACCTGGACGCGCTCGCTCAGCACCGTATGGCGAACGGCCTGCCCGCCACCTCACTCGCCTGGGGCCTGTGGGCCGACTCCAGCGCGATGACCGGTGAGCTGGACGAGGCCGATGTGTCCCGGATGAGCCGGGGCGGTGTTCTCGCGCTCTCCGCGGCGGAGGGTCTGGAACTGTTCGACGTCGCGGGCCGCCTCGGCGAGGCGGTACTGGTGCCGATGTCGCTGGACATGGCCGCCCTCCGGGCGCAGTCGGGTAGCGGGGCGCTGCCGCCGCTGCTGCGTGGGCTGGTGCGGGTTCCGGCGCGCCGTGCGGCGGAGGGCGCGGTGGCGTCGGGCGCGCTGGCGCGGCGGCTCGCCGGGCTGAACGAGGCCGAACAGCTCGACGCCCTGCTGGACCTGGTCCGTACGAACGTCGCGACGGTGCTCGGATACGCCGGTCCGGAGACGGTCGATCCCGACCGCTCCTTCCGTGAGCTGGGCTTTGACTCGCTGACGGCGGTGGAGTTGCGGAATGCGCTGGGTGTGGTGAGTGAGTTGCGGTTGCCCGCGACGCTGGTCTTCGACTATCCGACGCCTGCGGTGCTCGCCGATTTCCTGCGGACGGAGGTCGTGGGGGCTGCGGCTGCGGTGGCGGGTCCGGTGGTGGTGTCGGCTGCGGATGATGAGCCGATCGCGATTGTGGGGTTGGGCTGCCGTTATCCGGGCGGGGTGGAGACTCCGGAGGACTTGTGGCGGTTGGTCGTGGAGGGTCGGGACGCGATCTCCGAGTTCCCCACCGACCGTGGCTGGGACCTCGCGGCGCTCTACCACGAGGACCCGGACCACAGCGGAACGAGCTACGCCCGCGAGGGCGGCTTCGTGGAGGACGCGGGCCACTTTGACCCGGGCTTCTTCGGGATTTCGCCGCGTGAGGCGCTTGCCATGGATCCGCAGCAGCGGTTGTTGCTGGAGACGTCGTGGGAGGCGTTCGAGCGGGCCGGGATCGACCCGGCGACCGTACGGGGCAGCCGTACCGGTGTGTTCGCGGGCGTCATGTACCACGACTACGCCTCGCTGCTGGAGCGGGTGCCCGAGGGTGTCGAAGGTTTCCTTGGTACGGGTAATGCGGCGAGTGTGATTTCGGGGC
>NZ_LAKD02000190.1 GCF_000968685.2 Streptomyces antioxidans | reverse complement strand
TCGGTGTCTTCGCGGGCACCAACGGCCAGGACTACGCCCAGCTCGTCTCCACCCCGCCCGAGGGTCTGGAGGGTCATCTGGGCACGGGCAACGCGGCGAGCGTGGTGTCCGGGCGGGTGGCGTACACCTTCGGTCTGGAGGGCCCGGCGGTCACGGTCGACACGGCCTGCTCGTCGTCGCTGGTGGCCCTGCACATGGCCGTTCAGGCGCTGCGCGCGGGCGAGTGCACGATGGCGCTCGCGGGCGGCGTCACCGTGATGTCCACGCCGGAGGCGTTCGTCGACTTCAGCCGTCAGCGCGGGCTCGCGGAAGACGGCCGGATCAAGGCGTTCGCGGCCGGTGCGGATGGCACGGGCTGGGGCGAGGGCGTCGGCATGCTGCTCGTGGAGTGGCTGTCGGACGCCCGCCGCAATGGCCATCCGGTGCTTGCGGTGGTCCGGGGCTCGGCGATCAACCAGGACGGCGCGAGCAACGGTCTGACGGCGCCGAACGGTCCCTCGCAGCAGCGGGTGATCCGGCAGGCGCTGGCCGGTGCGGGGCTGTCGGCCGGGGATGTGGACGCGGTCGAGGCGCACGGCACGGGTACGACGCTGGGTGATCCGATCGAGGCGCAGGCGCTGCTGGCCACGTATGGCCAGGAGCGGGCGGAGGGGCAGCCGCTGCTGCTCGGCTCCATCAAGTCCAACATCGGTCATACGCAGGCGGCTGCCGGTGTGGCGGGCATCATCAAGATGGTGCTGGCGATGCGGCACGGTGTGTTGCCGCAGACGTTGCATGTGGACGCGCCGTCGCCGCATGTGGACTGGTCGTCGGGTGCGGTGGCGCTGTTGAGCGAGCAGGTGGAGTGGCCGGAGACCGGCCGTCCGCGCCGCGCGGGCGTGTCGTCCTTCGGGCTCAGCGGCACCAATGCGCACACCATCATCGAGCAGGCACCGGCCCTTCCGGCGCTTCCTGCCGTCCCGGTCGCCCCGGGCGAGCAGCCCGCTACGCCGCGTGAGCTGACCGTACTGCCGTGGCTGCTGTCGGCGAAGGACGGGCGGGCACTGCGCGCCCAGGCCGCCCAGCTGGCCACCCATCTCCGCACCCACCCCGAACTGCACGCGACCGACCTCGCCTACTCGCTCGCCACCAGCCGCGCCGCGCTGGAGCGGCGCGCCGCCCTCGTCACCACGGACCGCGACACGTTCCTGGCGGGCCTGGACGCGCTGTCCCGGGACGAGTCCGTCCCGGATGTGGTTGAGGGGACGGTCGCGGAAGGCAAGGTGGCGTTCCTGTTCACGGGGCAGGGGAGTCAGCGGCTGGGGATGGGGCGTGAGTTGTATGACGCCTATCCGGTGTTCGCGGATGCGCTGGATGAGGTGTGTGCGCATCTGGATCTGTACCTTGAGCGGCCGTTGCGGGATGTGTTGTTCGGGGATGACGCGGCGGTGCTGGATCGGACGGGGTTCACTCAGCCCGCGCTGTTCGCGGTCGAGGTGGCGCTGTTCCGGCTGGTCTCGGATGCGTGGGGGCTGAAGGCGGACTTCCTGTCCGGGCATTCGATCGGTGAGCTGGCCGCCGCGCATGTGGCGGGTGTGCTGTCGCTCTCCGATGCCGCCAAGCTGGTGGCGGCGCGTGGCCGGTTGATGCAGGAGCTTCCGGCCGGTGGCGCGATGGTCGCCATCCAGGCGTCGGAGGACGAGGTGGCGCCGCTGCTGAATGAGCGGGTCAGCATTGCCGCGCTGAATGGGCCGTCGTCGGTGGTCATCGCGGGTGATGAGGACGCGGCGCTGGAGATCGCTTCCGGTTTTGAGGCGCAGGGTCGGAAGATCAAGCGGCTGACCGTGAGCCATGCGTTCCACTCGCCGCGTATGGACGGCATGTTGGACGCCTTCCGTGGGGTCGCGGAAGGGCTGTCGTACGAGGCCCCGCGCATCCCCATCGTGTCCAACCTGACCGGCGAGCTGGTCTCCGCCGAGGAGATCACCAGCCCGGACTTCTGGGTGCGCCACGTCCGCGAGGCGGTCCGTTTCCTCGACGGTGTGCGGACATTGGAAGCGGAGGGTGTGACGAGCTTCGTCGAGCTCGGCCCCGATGGCGTTCTCTCCGCGATGGCGCAGGAGTGCGTGACCGGTGAGGACGCCGCGTTCGCCGCCACGCTGCGGAAGGGACGTGCCGAGGCTGAGTCGATGACCGCCGCCCTCGCCCTGCTGCACGTCCGGGGCCAGTCCCCGGACTGGGGAGGCTACTTCGAGGGCACCGGGGCCCGGCGGGTCGAACTGCCGACGTATGCCTTCCAGCGCACCCGGTACTGGTGGGAGGAGGCCCCGGCGGTGTTGGGGGTGGCGCCGGGTGGT
>NZ_LAKD02000019.1 GCF_000968685.2 Streptomyces antioxidans | reverse complement strand
TGGTGGTGGTGGGTTGTTGGATCGGACGGTGTTTACGCAGGCGGGGTTGTTTGCGTTGGAGGTGGCGCTGTTCCGGTTGGTGGAGTCTTTTGGGGTGCGGACGGATTTTGTGGTGGGGCATTCCATTGGTGAGGTGGTGGCGGCGTATGTGGCGGGGGTGTGGTCGTTGGAGGATGCCTGCACGCTTGTGGCTGCTCGTGGGCGGTTGATGGAGGAGTTGCCTGCTGGTGGTGCGATGGCTTCGGTTGAGGTTTCGGCATTGGAGATGGGTCGGGTTCTTGAGGGTTTGCGGGCTGAGTCGGGGTTGTGTGGTGTGGTGGAGGTTGCGGCGGTTAATGGGCCGGATCAGGTGGTGGTGTCCGGTGAGGAGGCTGCGGTGGCTGAGGTGGTTGAGTATTGGCGTGGTGTGGGTCGGAAGGTGAAGGGTTTGCGGGTGGGGTATGGGTTCCACTCGGCGTTGATGGAGCCGATGCTGGATGGTTTCCGGCGGGTGTTGGAGGGGTTGTCGTTTGCTGCTCCGGATATGGCGGTGGTTTCGAATGTGACGGGCCGGCCGGTTGAGGTGGGGGAGGTGTGTTCGCCGGAGTATTGGGTGCGTCATGTTCGGCAGGCGGTGTTGTTCGGGCCGGGTGTGGAGTGGCTGGCTGGGGAGGGTCAGGTGACCCGGTTTGTGGAGCTGGGGCCTGACGGCGTTCTGGCCGCCATGGCCCACAACTGCCTGGCCCATCACATCGATGCCGATAGTGAGGACGGCTCTGGTGCTGAGCCGGAGGTCATCGCTTCCCTGCGCCGGGACCAGCCCGAGGTACAGGCCGTACTGACCTGCCTGGCACGGCAGTTCACCACCGGCGCGTCCATCGACTGGACCCCCGTACTCGGCGAGAGCGACAGCAACGCCCCGGGGGCCCACCCGGGCCTGCCCACTTACGCCTTCCAACGGCAACGCTACTGGCTCGACGCACCGCACCACACAGCCGACGTGACCGACCTCGGCCTTGAAACCGTCGAACACCCACTGCTCGGAGCGGCCGTTCCCCTTGCTGAGGGAGGGCGGGTGTTCGCAGGCCGTGTGTCCCTGCGTACGCATCCGTGGCTCGTCGACCACCAGGTGCTCAAGACCGTGTTGGTACCCGGAACCGTCCTCGTCGAGATGGTGGTGCGTGCGGCGGACCGGGTCGGTTGCGGTCGGCTGGATGAGCTCGCGCTGGAGGCACCGCTGATCCTGACGGAGGAGGGTGGCGTCCAGCTTCAGGTAGTGGTGGAGGAGCCGGATGAGTCGGGTTTCCGACCGGTCGCCGTGTACTCACGTCCGGAGGATCAAGAGTCCGCCGGTGGTGCCGTGTGGGTTCGTCATGCCACGGGTTCGTTGGTGGCGGGGGAGTCGGCTGTTGGTGGTGGGGTGGTGTTGGAGCAGTGGCCGCCGGTGGGTGCGGAGCCTGTGGTGGCTGATCTGGATGCGTTCTATGAGCGTTTCTCTGGGCGTGGGTTTGATTATGGTCCGGCTTTTCGGGGGTTGGAGGCGGTGTGGCGGCGTGGTGAGGAGGTGTTCGCTCAGGTTCGTCTTCCGCGGGAGCGGGTGGGTGAGGCGGAGCGGTTCGGGGTGCATCCGGCGTTGCTGGATGCGGCCGTGCATGCGATGGCGTTGATCGCTTCGGACGAGGATGAGGGCGGTGACGAGGAGGCGGCGCGTATTCCGTTTGCGTGGTCGGGGGTGCGGTTGCATGCCTCGGGTGCGTCGGTGGTGCGGGTGCGGTTGACTCGTGCGGGGTCGGATGCGGTGGCGCTGGAAGTGGCGGACGCGGATGGTCAGCCGGTGGTATCCATCGAGTCTCTGGCTTTGCGGCCTGTTTCGGCTGAGCAGTTGCAGGCGGCCCGGACCAGCCGTTATGACTCGCTGTTCCAGCTGGACTGGCAGCCGCTGGAGTCTCCCCGGGCATCGGTTGCCGGGGGTTCGTGGGCGCTCGTGGGGCCGGATGTTGGGCTGGGTGAGGCGGTGGTCCGCGAGGGCGGATCGTGTGTCCGGTACGCGGATGTGTCTGCGTTGATTGGCGCGTTGGATGAGGGCGAGGCGGTGCCGGAGACGGTGGTGTTGTCCTGTCCGACGAGCGGTGGTGAGGACGTGGCTGCCGGGGTGCGGGAGTCGTTGGCCACTGTGCTGTCTGTGGTGCAGCGGTGGCTGGGTGAGGAGCGACTGTTCGGGTCTCGTCTGGTGGTGGTCACTTGTGGTGCGGTCGCCACTGAGGCAGATGAGGATGTGGCGGGTCTGGTGCAGGCTCCGGTGTGGGGGTTGTTGCGGTCGGTGCAGACTGAGAATCCCGGCCGGTTCCTCCTCCTGGACCACGACCCCGACCACGACCTGGAGTGCGGCAGTGAGATCAGCCCGGCTGCGGCGGACGCGGCGGTGCGGGTGTTGGTCGCGGGTGAGGAGTCTCAGTTGGCGGTCCGGGGTGGCACGGTCCTGGTTCCGCGCTTGTCTCGCGTGACGAAGTCCGCGCCCTCCCAAGCGTCTGCGCCGTTGGTCTCGGGTGGGACGGTGTTGGTGACGGGGGCGTCGGGTGTGTTGGCGGGTGTGGTGGCCCGGCATCTGGTGGCTGAGCATGGGGTGGAGCATCTGCTGCTGGCCAGTCGTAGGGGTCCGGATGCGCCGGGGGCTGCGGAGTTGGTGGCTGAGTTGGAGGTGGCCGGGGCGTCGGTCACCGTCGTCGCGTGTGATGTGGCTGATCGTGATGCGGTGCGTGAGTTGTTGGCTGGTGTTCCGGCGGAGGTGCCGCTCAGGGGTGTGGTGCATACCGCGGGGGTGGTGGATGACGGTGTGGTCGAAGGGCTGAGTGATGAGCGTGTTTGGCGGGTGTTGGCGCCGAAGGTGGATGCGGCGTGGCATTTGCATGAGCTGACTGCGGATATGGGTCTGGAGGCGTTCGTGCTGTACTCCTCCGTCGCGGCCACTCTGGGGGCTGGTGGGCAGGGGAGTTACGCGGCGGCCAACGCCTTCCTCGATGCCCTGGCCCAGCACCGCCACGCCCACGGCCTGCCCGCACTCTGCCTCGCCTGGGGCCTGTGGGCACAGGCCAGCGGAATCACCCAGAACCTGAGCCAGACCGATATCGCCCGCATGGCCCGGGGCGGTACTACCGGACTCACGACCGAAGAAGGTCTCGCCCTCTTCGACACCGCTCAAAGCGTGGGACGTCCCCATGTGATGCCGGTGCGCATGGACCTGGCGTCCCACCAAGCCCATCCGGAAGTGCCGGTCCCGTCAATGCTGCGGAACCTGATACGTACACCTCTCCGTAAGGCCGCGACCGGGCAGAGCGGCGCGAAGCAATGGCGGGACCGGCTTCTGGGAGCGAGCCCGGAGGAGCGTGAGGGACTTCTGCTGGATCTCGTCCGCGTCTCGACCGCGACCGTTCTGGGGCACAGGGACTCCGGAGACATCGACCTCGAAGGCGAATTCCTCGAAATGGGGTTGGATTCCCTGACCGCCGTCGAGCTGCGGAACCAGCTTGGCGGCGCCACGGGGCTGCGGCTGTCCACGACAATGGTCTTTGACCATCCAACCCCGGCCGATCTCGCGGTTCATCTCGCGGACGAGCTGAATAGCCTCGCGGCCACGTCTCCTGGCTCTCCCAACCTGCCCAGCTCCCCCAGTTCTCCTAGCTCTCCCAACACCCCCGGCGTCGCAAACCCGAACACCGCCGGAACCCACGCCGTACTGGCGGAGATCGAAAAGCTCCGGGAAACGCTTTCCCTGGCGTCACTGGTCGATGAGGACCGGTCCCTGGCGCTTGGCCGACTGGAGGACGTGCTCAATCAATTCGCGAAACAGGACTAGGTCCAGAACTAGGCCCAGGTCCAGGACTAGGCCCAGGTCCAGGACTAGGGCCAAGGCCAGGGCAAGGACTAAAAACCTGCCCAGGTGTCTCGCCGTGAAGAAGCCGAGATGAGTGCAAGCGAAGGCATCGACCACTCAGTTGACCTACTCAGTTGACCTACGCGGGGCCTCCGTGGCCACGAGTGGCCAATCGTGGCCATAAGTGGCCGCGACCCCGGCCCAATGACAGTAACCTCGGCGAATGCGTGAGCTAGAATTCACGGGCCAGTCGCCGGGGTCAACGTAACAGGAAGGCCATCCTTGAGCTGCGGAAAAGCAGAAGTCCATTGCCTGTTGACAGTGCGTCGGTAGTGTGTCGACAGAGCGTCGGAAGTAAGCCGAAAGTAAGTCGAAAGTAAGCCGAAAGAGAATTATCCGGTGTCCGGTGAACCCTTGTCCGAGCCGCCTGCTCATGGTTAGAGTCGGCAGCGTGGACGCCGAGTCACATACGACGGATTCAACGGGGAAGTGGTGTCGATGGAATTCAGCGTCTTGTACTTTGCGAACCGCGAGGTGACGGATGCGTCTGCGGAATATGATCTACTGCTGGATACGGCGCGGTTTGTCGATGAGCACGGCTTCAGGGCCCTCTGGATGCCTGAGCGGCATTTTCATCGATTCGGCGGCGCGTATCCGAATCCGGCGTTGACGGCCGCGGCCCTCGCCACCGTGACGCGCAACATACGGCTGCGCGCGGGAAGTGTGGTCGTTCCCCTCCACGATCCGCTGGAAGTCGTGGAGAACTGGTCACTGGTGGACAACCTCTCCCGCGGCCGTGTCGATCTGGCCTTCGGTACGGGCTGGGCGCCCAACGATTTCGTCCTGGCGCCGGAGCGTTACCAGGAGCGCCGGAAGATGACGATGGACGGGATCGAGGAGATCCGCGGTCTGTGGCGCGGGGAGCCGGTGAAACGGGTCAACGGGGAGGGCGACAGCGTCGAGGTCCTCAGCTACCCTCGCCCGATGCAGCCGGAACCTGGCCTCTGGATGACATGTTCCAGCAGCCGGGCCACGTTCGAAGAGGCCGGTGCGCGTGGCCTGAACATCCTCACCGCTCTGCTCTTCCAGAAGGTGGAGGAAGTGGCGGCTAACATCGAGGTGTATCGGGCGGCCCGCGCCAAGAACGGACTCGATCCGGCGGGCGGCACGGTCACCCTGATGATGCATACCTTCGCCGGTGAGAGCGACAAGCAGGTACGTGACATCGTGAAGGAGCCCTTCAAGGCCTATCTGAAGTCCTCCTTCGACCTCTGGCGCAATCAGTGGAGCGATCTGAAGGGCGTGGACCAGGAGCAGGTGGTCAACTTCGCCTTCGAACGCTACTTCCGCACCGCATCGCTGTTCGGCTCCGTCGACAAGTGCGTGCGTTCCGTGGAAAAGCTGGCCGAGGCCGGCGTGAATGAAGTCGCCTGCCTCGTGGACTTCGGTGTGACCGGCGATGAGATTCGCGCGGCCCTGCCCTACCTCGACCAGGTCAGGAGTCGTGTCCAGACGGGGACGTAAGCCAACTGGACGCCCCGTCCGCAGCCGACCGGACGCCTGTCCGTGGCCACTGGACACCCCATCCGCCCGCCATGCCACTCCCCGTCCCTCCGCCATGCCGCTGCCAGTCCACCCCACCGCCGCCCCGCCCAGTCCACCCCTCTGCCGCCCAGCGGCGACACCCATCCGAGGTGAAGGAAGATATGTCATACGACGCCGACGTCATCGTGGTCGGTGCGGGGCTGGCCGGTTTGGTCGCCGCGGCCGAACTGGCCGACGCGGGCCGGAGGGTCATCGTGCTCGACCAGGAGGGCGCGAACTCGCTGGGCGGTCAGGCGTTCTGGTCCTTCGGCGGCCTCTTCCTCGTGGACTCGCCGGAGCAGCGCCGCATGGGCATCCGGGACAGCCATGAGCTGGCGCTGCAGGACTGGCTCGGGAGCGCCGCGTTCGACCGGCCGGAGGACCACTGGCCACGTCGCTGGGCGGAGGCGTACGTGGACTTCGCGGCCGGGGAGCAGCGGGCCTGGCTCAGGGAGCAGGGAGTGCGTTTCTTCCCGCTCGTCAGCTGGACCGAACGAGGTGGCTACGCGGCGTCCGGGCACGGCAATTCGGTACCCCGGTTCCACATCAGCTGGGGCACCGGGCCGGGTCTGCTGGAGCCCTTCGTCCGCAGGGTCCTGGCCGCCCGGGACCGGGGCCTGGTCGAGTTGCGGTACCGCCACCGGGTCACCGCGCTGTCGCGCACCGCGGGGTCCGTGGACACGGTGTCCGGTGATCTGCTGGCGCCCGACGAGGTGCAGCGGGGGGCGGCCAGCTCACGTGAGGTGGTGGGCGCCTTCGAGCTCCGTGCCCAGGCGGTCATCGTCACCTCCGGTGGCATCGGCGGCAACGACGATCTCGTCCGCAGGAACTGGCCTGAGCGGTTGGGCAACCCCCCGCGGCGGATGATCGCCGGTGTTCCCGCCTACGTCGACGGGCACATGCTCGAGGTGACGGAGAAGGCCGGGGGACGGGCCATCAACGGCGACCGGATGTGGCACTACAACGAGGGGGTCCAGAACTGGGATCCCATCTGGCCCCGCCACGGTATCCGCATTCTGCCGGGCCCCTCGTCCCTCTGGCTGGATGCCACGGGGAAGCGGCTGCCGGTGCCGCTCTTCCCCGGGTACGACACCTTGGGCACGCTCCAGCACATCATGAGCACGGGCTATGACTACTCCTGGTTCGTACTGACCCAGAAGATCATCGAGAAGGAGTTCGCCCTCTCGGGATCGGAGCAGAACCCCGACCTCACGGGGAAGAGCATCCGGGGTGTGCTCGGCAGGCTCCGCCCCGGCCCACCCGGCCCCGTGGAGGCGTTCCAGCAGCACGGTGTGGACTTCGTGGTGGAGCGGGATCTGGCCTCGCTGGTGCGCGGGATGAACGCGCTGACCGACGAGCCGCTGATCGACGAGGCCGAGCTCCGCCGCGAGATCGTCGCCCGTGATCGCGAGACGGTCAACAAGTTCTCCAAGGACCTTCAGATCAACGCGATCCGGGCGGCGGGAAACTACCTCGGCGACAAGCTGGGGAAGGTGGCCCCGCTGCACAGGTTGCTGGATCCCAAGGCCGGTCCGCTCATCGCGGTGCGGCTGAACATCATTACCCGCAAGTCACTCGGTGGTCTGGAGACCGACCTCTCCAGCCGGGTGCTGACCGGTACTGGCGAGCCCCTTCCGGGTGTCTACGCGGCGGGTGAGGTGGCCGGATTCGGCGGTGGCGGAGTGCACGGCTACCGCTCGCTGGAAGGGACGTTCCTCGGCGGATGCCTGCTGTCCGGCTTGGCGGCGGGTCGTGCCGCGGCGCGGGCCGTGGACTGAACGCAGGAACGCGGCGCCGGGGAGCGGCGCACAGGGCAACACAGCGCGCCGGACAAACGGCGTGATCAGCGCATCACTTGACGCATCGGAGAGGCAGTTCGGATGTCAACGGCGGCACAGAGCAATATCGCTCAAGTAGGGGATCGCTACGATGAGTTCAGCGCGCTGCACGCCGTGCTGAGCGACAACGACCTGCCCGTGGGAAGCAATCTGCACCTCGGGTACTGGAACGACGAGCACGACGAGGCCGACCTGGCGACCGCCACCGAGCAGCTGACACGGCAGATGCTCAAGCGGCTGGCCCCCCGGCCCGGACAGCGGATCCTCGATGTGGGCTGCGGAGTGGGCCAGCCCGCGATGAGCCTGGCCCGCGACTGCGACGTCGAGGTGCAGGGCATCTCGGTCAGTCGCCGCCAGGTGGAGCAGGCCACCGCGCGGGCGAGCGAGGCCGGACTGGCCGACCGGGTGCGCTTCGAGTACGCCAACGCCATGCAACTGCCGTACCCTGACGCCTCGTTCGACGCGGCATGGCTCTTCGAATCGCTCATCCACATGCCGGAGAAGGAGCGCGCGCTGAAAGAGGTGGCGCGGGTGCTCAAGCCGGGGTCCCGGCTGGCCGTCGCCGATATGTTCCACCGCCCCGGGCATGACTGGCCGCTCGAGGGAAGCGAGATCGTCACGGCGGTCGACCTCGACGACTACCAGGAGCTGTTCGACCGGGCGGGCCTTCGGCTGCTGGAGATCGACGACGTGTCGGATCACACGATCGTGCCGGTGCCCATTCAGACCAAGCTCAAGGAGCTGCTCGCGCCGCATCGTGAGGCACTGGTCCGGGCGGTCGGCGAGGGGCTCGTCAATCAGCTGATCGGGCCCGAGGAGGGCGTGGCAGTGCGGCCCGGCGGAGGGCTTCCCGGTTATGTGCTGATCGCCGGGGAACGTCCGTAGGGCCGGCGGTCTACTCGCGGTCCGCAGCCGGTATCGCCCACTCATCCCGGTTGTCATTCGTTGCGGCGCCAGGAGTCCGACGTGATAATCGAATTGACTTGGTGATCTTCTGGGGGTTGAATGCTCAAGGAACGCGGACTTGAATGGTGTGCGGTTGCCGTGTATCGGCTTTCGCTTGTCCAACCTTCACTTGATATCGGTGAGATCGCGCGACGACTGGACCTTTCCGAGGCCGAGGTCCGTGCGGTCCACGCGGAGCTGGCCGAACACCCGCTGGTGGCCGGGCGATCCACTCTGACCAGTGACGACTCCGCTCTTTGCGAGGGCTTGTGCGAGGGCATCCACGAGGGTCTGCACGAGGAGCTGGGATCCGGGGACGACCTCACGGCGCGCCGGTGGCAGATGACGAAGGCCCGATCCATGGTCTCTTCGGTGACCCGGAATTACGAGGCCGGGAAGGAATCCGTCGGCGCCGTTCGCCGGTTCGACGGGGCCGATGCGGTGCATACGCGGCTGCGTGAGTTGTGCGGAAGGGCGGCCAAGGAGTGCCGTATCTTCTCCTCTTCCTATGTCCAGCTTCCGAATTCCGTGGAGCAGGGAAACCAATGGGAGCGGGTGGTGACGGAGCGCGGAATTTCGATCCGGGCCGTTCATCAGGACAGCTTCCGCGGCGATTCCACCGAGCTGGGGGCCGCCCGGTGGCTCACCTCGCTCGGCGGGCGGATCCGTACCGTCCCGGTCCTCCCCACCCCCATGGCGCTGGTGGACGAGCACATCGCACTGGTACCGACGGATCCCGAGGACGCCTCCCGCGGCGCACTCGAACTGAACGGGTACGAGGAGGTGGCGGCACTGCGGACGATCTTCGAACACTTCTGGGTCACGGCCACTCCCTGGGACGAGCCCGCGCAGCGGGACCGGGAGGGGCTATCGCCCCGGGAGCGCGATCTGCTGCGCCTTCTCGCCAGTGGGTTCACCGATGAGTCGATGTGCCGCAAGCTGGGCATCTCGCTGCGCACCGTACGCCGCGCGGTGGCCGATCTCATGGCGCGCCTGGGCGCCCACAGCCGCTTCGAGGCGGGTGTGCAGGCGGTCCGCTGCGGCTGGCTGTGAGAGCCACCCGCCCGGCCCGAAGACAAGCAACCGAGCGGCTCGTGGAGTCCGCCCCGTCCCGAGGAGTCAGACGATGACGACCAATCCGTTCGACAACCCCGACGGCACCTTCCTGGTTCTGGTCAATGACGAGGGTCAGTACTCGCTGTGGCCCGCCTTCGCTGAGGTCCCGGCCGGTTGGGAGGTCGTGGTCCAGGAGAGCGATCGCAAGACCTGCCTGGACTACATCGAGGCCAACTGGACCGACATGCGGCCCAAGAGCCTGATCGAGGCGATGAACCGGGCGGAGGAGAGCCGGAGTTGACCCCACTGTGCCCCCATGAGGGGCCGGGACAACACGAGCGGCCCGGACAACACGAGCGCCGCTGAGAAAGAGCAGCGGCCCGGTATCAACCAGGAAAAGGGAAGTGATGGTGTGAAAGGTTCGCGCAGGCTCGGCAGCGCACTCGTACTCGGTGGCGGCATGGCCGGACTGCTCGCCGCGGCCGCCCTCATCGAGTACGTGGACACCATCACCCTCGTGGAACGGGACCGGCTGCCCGACGGGCCCGAGGTGCGCAAGGGCGTACCTCAGGGCCGTCACCTCCACGGTCTCCAGTCCAGCGGTGTCCAGACCATCGACACGCTGCTCCCGGGCACCCAGGAGAGCCTCTTCGCCGCCGGTGCCCACCGGATATACATGCCGACGCATGCGCTGTTCTACGGCCCGCACGGCTGGATGCGCCAGTATCCGGGCGAACACTTCACGCTCGGAGTCAGCAGACCTCTGGCCGAGCACATCGTGCGCCGTGCCCTGCTGGGCCATGCGCACGTCCGGATCCTCGAGGGCGCCGAGGCCACCGGGCTGATCGGCGACGCGCGGCGGGTGTCCGGGGCCCAGATCCGCCACCGCGGCACCGGGGAGCGCGAGAACGTCGACGCGGACCTGGTCATCGACGCCACCGGCCGCGGTTCCAAGGCGCCGCAGTGGCTCACCGAACTGGGCCTGCCCGAAGTGCCCACCACGGTGGTCGACGCGGGGCTGGCCTACGCGAGCCGTGTCATCCGCCCTCCGGACGAGGCCACCGGGCGCAGGTTCCCCCTGATCGCCCTGCAGAGCGACCCGCGGAGCGGTGGCCCGGCCCGGGTCGGGGGTCTGATGTTCATCGAGGACGGGACGTGGATGGTGACCCTGGCGGGCACCAAGGGCGTCCACCCTCCCCTGGACGAGGAAGGCTTCCTCCGCTACGCCCAGGCCCTGCGCCACCCGCTCATAGGCGAACTCATCTCGCAGAGCACGCCCGTGAGCCGGATTTCCGGCTTTCAGAGCACCGCCAATCACCGCCGCCACTACGACAAACTGCGGACCCGCCCCACCGGCTTCCTGGTGTTCGGCGACGCGGCCACCACCTTCAACCCGCTGTACGGCCAGGGTGTGACCGCGGCGGCGCTGAGCGCGGTCGCGCTGCGCGAAGAGTTCGCACGGGGCCCGCTCGACGAGGAGGGCTACGGCCGGGCCCAGGAAGCGATCATCCGCGCCACCGACATCGCGTGGGCGATGGCGTCCAACGAGGACCTTCGCTATCCGGGGACGGAGGGGCCCGCGCCATCCGCGCGGCGGAAGCTGCTGCAGCGCTGCTCGGACCGGCTGCGCATCACCGCCGCCTGCGATCCGGTCGCATCCCAGGCCCTGTTCAAGGCGCTCACCCTCACCACCCCGCCCCGGGAGGTGTTCAACGCCCGCACGCTCAGGGCGCTGCTGCGGGGCCCTCGCCACCCCGCGCAGTACGACCTTCCCCCCGAACACACCGGACTCCCCGCGCCGACGGTCTGCCCCCCGCGGCCGTCCACGGCCGCGGAGGGCGGGTCCGCGGCGCCCGCGCCCACGACGGACCCGACGTACACGGACGAGACGCACGAGGGAAGGACCCCGATGCTGGAGAGCGAGACCGAGAAGAAGGCCGTGGTCGCCGTGTTGGAGCGGCTGGTCGCGGCCTGGTCGGAGCAGGACGCGCGGGCACTGGCCGATGTGTTCACCGCCGACGCGACGATGATCGCTTTCGGGTATCTGCGCAAGGGCCGGGAAGAGATCGCAACCCGTATGGGGGAAGCGTTCCAGGGCCCGTACAAGGGCAGCAGGGCGGTCGGTGACGTCGTGGATGTGCGGCTCCTGGGCGACAGCGCGGCGGTGGCCGTCGTCCGCGGGGCCGTGCTGGCGGCCGGGGAGACGGAGGTGACCGCGGAGAACGCCATCCGTTCCACCTGGGCGCTGGTCAAACAGGACGCCGAGTGGCGCGTCGCCGCGTACCACAACAGCCCCGTCAAGGAGGACATGCCCGTGTGAGCGGGCAGACTGGGCCCATGAGGCCTCGTACGGGAAGTGGCGAAGCCATCGTGGTGGGGGCTGGCCCGAACGGGCTGGCCGCCGCCGTCACCCTGGCCCTCGGCGGCTTCCGGGTCACCGTGCTCGAAGCGTCGGACACCATCGGCGGTGGCACCCGCAGCGGTGAACTCGGCGTGCCCGGCGTGGTGTTCGACCACTGCTCCTCGGCGCACGTGGTGGGCGCCGGTTCACCGTTCCTGCGCTCGCTGGACCTCAAGCCGTACGGACTGGAGTGGCTGTGGCCCGAGGTGGATCTCGCGCATCCGCTGGACTCCGGTGGCGCGGGCGCGCTGTACCGGTCGGTCGGGAGGACGGCGGACGGGTTCGGCGCGGACGGCCACGCCTGGCGGCGGCTGTTCGGGCCCCTGGCGGCGGACGCGGAGGTGTTCGCCGAGGCGGTCATGCGCCCCCTGGCACGGGTGCCCCGCCATCCGCTTCGGCTCGCCCGCTTCGGCCTCCATGCCCTTCAGCCCGCGGCGCTGGTGGCCAAGCGGTTCCGCACCGATGAGGCGCGCGGTGTCTTCGGCGGGGTGGCGGCACACCTGTTCGGCCCGCTGACGCAGCCGGTCGGGGCCGCCATCGGGCTCATGATCATCGCGATGGGGCACCGGTTCGGCTGGCCGGCGGCCAAGGGCGGCTCGCGCGCCATCACCGACGCGCTGGCCGCGCTGCTCATCGAGGCGGGCGGGCGCATCGAGACCGGTGTGCGGGTCCGCTCCCTCGAGGAGCTGCCCCCGTCCGACGCCGTCATGCTCGACCTGGTTCCGGCCGCCGCGGCAGAGGTGATCGGCGATCGGCTGCCCGCACGGGTCCGGCGGGCCTACGCCCGTTTCCGCCATGGTCCCGGGGCGTGCAAACTGGACCTCGCCGTCGAGGGCGGCATCCCGTGGCGCGCCGAGTACTGCCGCCGGGCGGGCACCGTACACCTGGGCGGGACCTTCGAGGAGATCGCCCATGCCGAGCGTGAGGTGCACCGGGGCCGGATGCCCCAGCGGCCCTTCATGCTGGTCTCGCAGCAGTATCTGGCCGACCCCGGCCGCTCGTCTGGTGGCATCCACCCCGTCTCCGCCTACGCGCATGTGCCGCACGGCTACGCCGGGGACGCCACCTCGGCCATGCTGCGGCAGTTCGAGCGCTTCGCACCCGGAACACGGGAACGGATCGTCTCCCTGACGGCCATGTCCACCGCGGAACTGGAGCGGTACAACGCCAACTACGTCGGGGGAGACATCATCTCCGGCGCCAACACCCCGCTCCAGCTGGTGACGCGTCCCCGGATGGTCCCCGATCCGTACCGCACGGGCGTGCCGGGAGTCTTCCTCTGCTCGGCGGCCACTCCACCGGGCGCCGGTGCCCACGGCATGAGTGGCCACAACGCGGCCCGTTCCGCGCTGCGCGCACTGGGGCGCCCGGAGATGAGCGAAGCTCCCGCGGTCAGTCCATGACGACCACCGTGTAGGTCTCGCCATTCCTCGGCGGCCGCGTCCACGAGCGGGTGGCGAACGTGTGCAGCCGACCGTTCACGATGGCGTGACGCGGCAGATGGGCACCGAACTCGCCGGTCAGCGCCTCCAGCAGCGACCGTTCCACCTCGGCGCTGTCCTCCAGGCCACCGAAGAACCCGCTCGGGTCCAGCGCCTGCGGTATCTCCCCGCGTGACCGGACCTCGCCATCGGCGTACGTGAACGCGAACTCCTCGACACCGTCTCGCGCCACCGAAAGGTGGAAGAACGGCTCCCCGTGCCGTGTCCTCAGGCCGCTCCACACCACCACCGCGCGCGTGCCCGCACTGGACGCCGCGGCCGGGGAGACGAACCGCCGCAGGTCGAACGAAGCGGGGTCGTCGCCGTCGAAGGCGAAGCTCCAGCCGCGGCCCGCCCGGCCGACCGCCATGAGAGCCCTGTCGTCGTAGGACGAGAACACCCGCTGGCCATGCCGCGACCTGTCACGCGCCTCCCAGAAGGTCATGGGTTCGGTCAGCACGGTGCCGGACCCGTCCGTGAGACGGTCGGGCAACTCCTCCGGCTCCACGCCTTCCACCAGGACGAACCGGTAGGACGTGCGGTTGCCGCCCGGCTCCGGCTCCGCGAGCCACGCCAGGCCGCTCGGGTCGAGCCCGGCCGCCGGGCCCGGTGCCTCGCCGGTCTGTCCGCCCCTTGGAGTGGACAGCAGCTCGCGGCCCCGCTCCGGAGTCAGCAGCGGCCCGAGTACGGGGTCCGCCACCCACCCCAGCGGCGCCAGGTGGTCAGGACCCAGCGGCTCCCACAGGGGCAGAGCGCTGATCAGTGTCCGCCATGCCCCGTCGGTGTCTCCCCACCGCGCCAGCTCCCGCGCCCGCTCGACCGCTTCCCCGAACGGTCCGGCCGCGGTGTACCGGTACGTGCCGTTCCGCACCTGCTCCAGCGTGGCGTGGGCCAGCGACACCAGGTCGTCGTCGGCACCCCGCAGAGGGAACGTCAGCGTGGAGTCGTCCGGGTACGAGTGCGCCGCGTGCTCGGCGACCAGCGGTGGCAGCAGCTCGGGAGCGTACTGCCGGTCCGTCACCAGGGCGTCGAAGTCTATGCCGGTCCGTCCGAGCAGGCGGCGTATCTGGTCGCCCAGCCCCACGGCCCGAGGCCTGCCGTACGCATTGGCCTCGTCCAGCGCCGCCGCGGCTCGTTCCCATCCGCCGCGCAGCGCCTCCAGCCGGGCCTCCTCCACCTGGGCGTCCAGCTCCCGCGTCGTGTCGTTGGCGAAAACCGGCTCCTCCTCCTCGCTCTGGTGCGCACGCAGGCTGTGGAACTCCCGGTACATGTCCCGCATGAACGCAAGGAAGTTCGCCTGCCACTCGGGTGGCGCGGCCCGCCAGCTCGCCCACGTGTACACGGCCCACTCACCGTCCTCGTCCACGTCCTCGGGATCCAGCAGGACGTGGGTGACGTCGGACTCCACATCGAGCTGCAGCCCGCGCCGCCAGATGCCCGCCTCCCTCCGCACCTCGTCCAGCTCGTCCTCATCCAGGCCCGCGAGGCCCGACTCGTTGTTGTGCCAGTGCGCGTCCTCGGTCCCCGCCAGCAGCCACACGAACCCGCCCGCATGCCGCCACCCATCACTGACCTTCAGGAACTCCCGGTACGACGGGGGCATCCGGCGGCCGAGGCGCGCTTCCATGGCCGCGATCCGCTCCTCGGACGCGGGCGGGAACCCCAGCCACCGCGCCTGCCGGGCGGCCTCGTCGTCCTCGCTCCGCGTCTCGTCGTCCGACAGGGAATCCGCCCATTCCCCGCTCCACCTGAGCAGGAACGAGCGCCAGTCGAATGCCGTGGTATCCGTCATGCTCCCGATGCTGCCACCTGCCACTGACAGGACTTCGCCGCCTGCTGCACGGTGTGTGCGTCAGTGGCAGCGGGCCGGTGGCGACCAGGCCCTTCGCCGGGTGCAGAACGGGTCAGTCCTTCGCCGAGGGGGTGGGCCCGGTCGCCGAAGGGTTGGACCCGGTGGGAGGGGTTTGGCGGAGTTCGGCGCGCCGGATCTTGCCGGTCTGGGTCTTGGGCAGGTCGGCGACGAGATGGACCAGGCGGGGGCATTTGTAGGCGGCCAGCCGTTCGCGGGAGAAGGCGATCAGCTCCTCCGCCGTGGCGCTTCTGCCCGACTTGAGCGAGACATAGGCGACGACTGTTTCGCCCCGGTAGTCGTCGGGGTGCCCCACGACGGCGGCCTCGTGCACCGACGGGTGTTCGTACAGCACGTCCTCGACCTCGCGCGGCCATACCTTGTAGCCGGACACGTTGATCTGGTCCTTGAGCCGGTCCACGAGGTAGACCCAGCCCTGCTCGTCGATGATGGCGCCGTCACCGGTACGCAGCCGGCCCCGTGGCATGGTGTGCTCGGTGGCCTCGGGATTTCCCCAGTACCCGGGCACCACCTGCGGCCCGCTCAGTTCGAGTTCGCCCTGCTCCCCGCTGGCCACCGGACGGCCCTGGACGTCCACGACGCGGGCCGTGATGTTCGGCAGGGGCACCCCGATGGACAGCGTCCCGCTCGGCTGGTGGACCGGTGCCCGCCGCCCCGGGGGCACCGCGATGACGGCGGACGTCGTCTCCGTCATCCCGTATCCGTTGTGGAGGTAGACGCCGAAGCGGCTCTGGAACCGCTCGACGGTCGCCGGCGGGATCGGAGCACCACCGGAGTACAGCGCCTTCACCGACGCGAAGTGCTCGCGCTCGGCCCGGGGCAGCCCGCAGAGCGCGTTGTACGCCGTGATGGAGCCGATGGTGAAGGTGACACGGTGCTCGGCGAAGGCGTCCAGGACGACGTCGGGACGGAACCGGTCGGCGAGGACGAGCGTGGTGTTCGTGAGCAGCGAGATGGCCGCGTTGACCACGGAGCCGGTGATGTGGAACAGCGGCGCGAGGGCAAGCACGACGTCTCCGTCGGCCAGGCCAGTCCACGCCCGGTAGGTCGTCACCACGTTGAGGACGTTGCCGTGGGTGTTCATGGCACCCTTCGGCGGTCCGGTCGTGCCGGAGGTGTAGGTCAGCAGCGCGACATCGTCGTGGGTCAGTGCCACGGGCGTGGGCCGCGCGCCCGCGAACTCCCGGATCAGCGCGACCAGATCGCCGTCCGGGGCCGGTGCGGGGCGATCCGTCGTCGCGAAGACCCGCGGGTCATCGCGGGACTGGTAGTCCAGCGCCGACGTACTGATGAGCCACCGGACCGTGCTTCCTCCGAGGGTGCCGAGCGTTTCCTGGACGTCGGCGTCCGCGCATACGAGCCCGACCGCCCCGGCGTCGTCGATGAGACGGCGCAGCTCGTGCCGCCGGTACATCGGATTGAGCCCCAGCGCCGTGGCACCCAGCTTCCACAGGGCCAGCAACACCATTGCGTACTGCGGGATGTTCTGCAGGTAGACCCCGACGCGGTCGCCCCGCCTGGTCCCGCGGGCCTCAAACGCCGCCGCCAGCGCGTCCGATGCCGAGTCCGCCTCCCGCGCCGACATGGCACCGTCGAAGTAGCGCAGCGCCGGGGCGTCCGGGGCCTTCACCACGCGGGCTTTCCACGCATCCGCGAGGGAGTGGTGGCCCACAGCCATCTCCGCTTCGACACCGGCCGGGAACAGTGCACCCCACGGGGGCACCTCGGGCACCGTCATGTCTCGGCCCTCCCACCACACCACCGCCAGGCCAGCCCCTGGCACTACATACCGAGCGGTCGCTCGGTATGGGATTGAAGGGGGCGGAAGCAGAAGGTGTCAAGGGGCCCGCTGCCCTGCGGACGGGAGTGGCGTTACCGGGAGCGCCGCGTGGACCATGGCGGGCGGCCGGGCCGTTCCGTCATCCGTGGCTCTCGGCCAAGTCTCGCAGGGTGAGCAACTGCTTTCGCATCATGAGCAGATCCCCCCAGGCCAGCAGAGGGGTGCGCGCCCTCCCCAGCAGTCCGTTACGTTCCCCGACCGCCAACTTGGCCACCAGCCTGGTGGTGCCGCGGCCGGTGTCAGCGACCGTGTAGGAGACGGCGAACCCGCCGAACAGGCGCAGGCCGCGGGGGTCGGTCAGCTTCAGCGTGAGGTGCCGGTCGGTCTCGAAGGAGACAAGCTCGAAGATCGTCATGACGCGCTGGCCGATGGCGAGTTCCCCGGCCCCGGGGGTCAGCCGCCGTGGGCTCCGGCGGCCCATGTTGTCCAGGAGGTCGTAGCTGTAGGGGGCGACCCGCAACTGGCAGAGCCAACGGAACACGCATGAGACCCCCGCTCGTACCGTCACCGCCCGGTACCAGGAACTCCGTGGACCCGGGAGGACTCCATCGCACGGATACCCGGCGCGAACCTCCGCGTCGGTCGCGCCCCACACCAACGGAATTCCCATCACGGCCTCCATCCCGGAAGAGCTGCCAACGCGCGGATCAGATCGTGCGCCGAGCGGGCGTCTGACGGGTGTCCGCCTTGGGCGGGTGCGGGGAGCGGAGCACGAGCAGGGTGATCTCGCTGGGGGCGAAGACGCGGAACGGCGGGCCCCAGAAGCCGGTGCCGCGGCTGGTGTAGAGGAGGGTGCGGGGGCCGTGGTGGCTGAGGCCGGCGAGGGCGGGCTGGTCGATGCGGACGAGGTGGTGGAAGGGCCAGATCTGGCCGCCGTGGGTGTGGCCGGAGAGCTGGAGGTCGATGCCGGCGGCTGCCGCCCGGTCGATGAACTTGGGCTGGTGTGCCAGGAGCAGGACGGGCAGGTCGGGGTCGACGCCGTCCAGGGCTCCGGCGAGATGGGCGCGGTGGCCCGCCAGGCCGGAGGACTCGGCGGTGACGTCGTCCACGCCCGCGACCACGAGGGTGTCGCCTCCCCGTTCGAGCAGCAGATGGCGGTTGCGCAGCGGCTCCCAGCCCAGCTCGTCCATCAGGTCGACCCAGCCCTGGGCCTCGCTGTAGTACTCGTGGTTGCCGGTGACGTACACCCGGGCCCGGGTGGCCCGCACGGTACCGAGTGGGACGGCCTGGGCGCGGCGGCGTTCCGCCGTGCCGTCCGCGATGTCGCCGGTGTGGCAGACCAGGTCCGCTTCCAGAGTGTTCACCGTCTCGCATACCCGTGCCGACCAGCGAACGCGATCGAGCGGGCCGTAGTGGGTGTCGGTGATGAGGGCGACGCGGAGGCCGTCCAACCCGGCGCCCAGACGCGGGAGTTGTACGTCGAGTCGACGCACGCGTGGTACGCGGCGGGCCTCGGCGTGTCCCCAGCCGAGCAGTACGGCGGTTACGCCGAGGACGGCCCAGGTGACGATCCGTGCCCGGTCCTGACTCCCGCCGGCGTCGGCCACCGTCAGGGCGAGCCGCACGAGGACGCCGATCAGAACGGACCAGGTGAACAGGGTCCAGCCGGTGCCCAGCAGGGTGTCACCGACGATCGCCGCCCGGTCCTGCTGGCGGCGGCCGTGGCCGCGCACCAGCGCGAGCGGCATACCGATGAGGCCGAGGGCATACAGGGCGGTGCCGACCAGTGTGACGGGCAGCGGCCAGTGCTGGCCGCCGTAGAGGAGCACCCAGCAGGGCACGGCCCACAGCAGGACGGGGGCGATCAGGGGGATGTAGCGCGTCAGACGGTGTAGCCGGCTCTGCCGCGGCGCTCGCGCTTCACCGTCGGCGGGCCGGGTGTCGCTGGTGTCGGTCACGCTTCCCCTCCCTGCTGTCGGTCACGCTCCCCCTTGATCATGGGGCGGCCGCGGTCGTCGCGGGACCCGGAAGAGCCCCGGCACCGGCCACCGGGGCCGTCACCCCTTGCCGCCCCAGGTCTTCCATGCGATCACCGCAACGATCACAATGGCGATGACGGAGATGATCGTCGTCGTGCTCATAAGTCTTCCTCTCAGGACCGGTGGCCGTCACCGGCTCGGGCGCAATGGCGGTCAACGTATCCGGACGCCCGGCTGGGTGCCAATCCCCGGACCTTCCCCTTCGCGACCGTGCCGGGCTCGGCACGGGGTGTGACGCCCGGTGGGTGCGGGCGCGACTCGCCTGCTGGGGACGCTGTACCCTCCTGGCTATGCCGTCTGCCCCGTCCTCGCAGTCGCGCCGTGCCGACACCAGCGCCCGGAGCGGGCTTCTCACCGAGCGCATCGCGCGTGAGCTGGAGCACGACATCAGGTCCGGAGCGATCGCTGTCGGTGCCAAGCTGCCGTCGGAGCGCGAACTCGCCGCGACCTTCGGCTCCAGCCGGAACGTGGTGCGGGAGGCTCTCCAGCGGCTGGAGGCGCAGCGGCTGATCGAGGTGGCGCCGGGCCGCGGTTCCTTCGTGCGGGACCAGTCGTCCGGACAGGCCCGCGGATACGACGCCCTCTACCGTACGGGCCGGCCCACGGTGCGCCAGCTCATCGAGGCGCGGCTGCCGCTGGAGGTGGAGACGGTCCGGCTGGCGACCCTGCGGGCGGCCGAAGGCGACATCGCGGCGATGCGTGCGGCGCAGGACACGATGGAGTCGGCGACCGACGTGGTCACCAAGGCGCGCGCGGACGTCGCCTTCCATGATGCGATCGCCGTCGCCAGCGGCAACCCGGTGCTGCGGATCATGCTGTCGTCGATCAGCGGCATGATGTTCGAGATGATGCTCCGCTCCAACTCCGACCCCTCCATCGAGGAACCCGGAGTGCCGCACCATCCGGAGATCTTCGAGGCGATCGTCGCCCGCGATGAGGCGCTGGCCTGCGCGCACATGCGGGAGCACCTCCTGCTCGGCACGCGCACCTACGGCGTCGATCTCGACCTCCAGGTGGATGTCATGGCGCGGCGGCATATCGAGCTGCTGCTGGCCGAATCAGAGCACCCGACCGGATAAGGACCCCCGGTCCGAGGGCTGGTCGGTGCCCGCATGGCCTGTTAACGTCCCTGCACGACCAAACTGGTCCTACCAGTTGGACCGGTGTCATGTACCGGATGTACCACCCTGCAGAGAGACGAGGACGAGGATGTCCACGAGCAGCCAGTTCCTCAGCCGCCGCGGCTTCGGCAGACTGGCCGCCGGGGCCTCGGCGGCCGTCGGCGCCGGAGCGCTCGGCGCCTGTTCGCGCGGGGGCGGCACACCGTCGGCGGACACGCCGCTGCGGATCATGGCGATCAACCACGTCTGGTCGCAGGCCGTCCGCCGCCGGATGAAGGAGTTCGAGGAGCGCGTGGGACGCCGGGTCTCCATGACCCTGCTCACCGCCGACCAGCTCGCCAGCAGCTACAACGTGAAGCTCAACGCCTCCGGCACCGATGTGGACGTGATGATGGTCCGGGCGCTCCAGGAGCAGCCGGTCTTCGCACACAACGGCTGGCTCGCCGACCTCACCGACCGGGTCCACGGCGACGCGGAGTTCGACTGGCAGGACTTCCAGAAGGCTCCCCGGGACGCCTCGGAGACCAAGGGAAGGGTGCTGAGCGTCCCGGTGGTCACCGAACGCCCCGCGCTGTACTACCGCAAGGACCTGGCCGACCCTCCGCGCACGCTCGACCAGCTGATGGACGCCTCCGTCCGGCTCACGGACCGGGGCAAGGGCTTCTTCGGGTACGTGGGCCGGGGACAGCGCAACGGTGCCGTCTCCCAGTGGTCGAGCTATCTCTACTCGTACGGCGGCGACTTCGTCGTGAACGGCAGGTCCGGCATCGGCAGCCGCGCCGCGACCGCGGCGTACGAGTACTACGGCAGGCTGCTCCACGAGGCGGGGCCGCCCGGTGCCACCAATATGAGCCTGGAACAGGCCATGCCGATCTTCGCCCAGGGCAAGGCCGCCTACTACATCGACGCCGACGCGATCTACAGCAGCTTCCTGGACCCCGGTGTCTCCTCGGTGCGCAAGACCGTGGGCTTCGCGCCGTTCCCCGCGGGGCCCGCGGGCGCCCGCCCGCACAACATCCCGTCCTGGAGCCTCGGTATCAACACCTTCTCCCGACTGCGCGACGAGGCATGGGAGTTCATCCGCTGGGCCGCCGGACCGGACATGGCCGCCGCACTCCAGTCCGCGGGAATACCGTGCGCCCGGCAATCCGTGTGGTCCGATCCCAAGACCCTCGCGTCCTTCCCGCCCGACCTCGCCGAGGCGATGCGGATCAACGCCGAGCGCGGCATCGGGCACGACCGCCCCCAGGTGCTCCAGGTCGGACGGGCCCGCGACATCGTCGGGCGCCCGCTCGTGGCCGGGATCCTCGGCAAGCCCGTGCAGCCGGTGGTCCGCGACGCGGACGCCGAGTTCGCCGACTTCCTCGTCCGCGACAACCGCCACAAGGAGTCCTGATGTCCACCACCGAGGTCCGTGCGACGGCGACGGTCCAGGACTCCGCCCGTCCGCCCCGTGGCCGGGCCCCACGCACCGTAGAACAGGCCAACCGCCGACTGAAGTGGGCGATGCTCACCCCGGCGCTCGCCTTCGTCGGACTGATGATCGTCTTCCCGCTGGCCTTCACCATCGACCTGAGCCTCACCGACGCCTTCGGTGCGGTGAACGCCGAGAAACGCCACGTGGGACTGCGGAACTTCGTGGACGCGCTCAGCGATGTCCGCCGGTTCTGGCCCGCGGTGAAGCGCACCGTGGTCTTCACCGTCGGCGCCGTGGCGCTGGAAATGGTGCTGGGCCTGGCGCTCGCCATGCTCATGCGCAAACCATTCCGTGGAATGCGCTGGGTACGGACGGTCCTGATCATCCCGCTCCTGACGACACCCGTCGCGATCGGCATCCTGTGGCTGCTCATCCTCGACCCCACCAACGGCGTCGCCAACCATCTCCTGGCCTCGGTGGGACTTCCCCGGATGGAATTCCTCGGCTCGGTGAGCCAGTCGCTTCCGACCCTGATGCTCATCGACGTGTGGCAGTGGACACCGATGGTGACGCTGCTCCTGCTGGCCGGGCTCACCACCCTGCCCGAGGAACCCGAAGAGGCCGCGCTCGTCGACGGGGCCAACGCCTGGCAGCGGTTCCGCCACGTCGTCCTGCCCATGCTCGGCCCGACGATCGGCACCGCCCTCGTCCTGCGCGCCGTGGACGCGCTCAAGACCTTCGACATCCTCTACGCCACCAAGGGCCCGGGCGGCGGCTCGGACTTCGAGACGGAGACCCTCAACGTGTACGCCTACGGGCTCACCTTCGACTACCAGGAGTACGGCCTGGCCGCGGCCGTGCTGGTGCTGTTCACGCTCTTCATCGTCGGCGTCGTCGTAACTCTGCGCCGCCGTTCCGGAAGGAAGGACGCCGTATGACCGCCTCCCACGCCACCGCCGCGCCCCGCGGGCGCACCGGCCGCCGCCGTGGTCTGGCCTGGCTGCGCGGCGCCGCCATCACCGTGGTGACACTGATCTTCGCGCTGCCGGTGGTGTGGATGTTCGCGGCGGCCTTCAAGACGAACGCACAGGTGACCGATCCCCGGGTCGGACTGTGGTTCTCGCCCACGCTGGAGAACTTCCGCACCATCGTGGAGGACGGCCAGATCCTGCGCTCGATGGGGAACTCGCTGCTGGTCGGGGTGGTCTCCACGGCCCTCTCCGCCGTCATCGCCGTACCGGCGGCCTGGGCGGTGGGCCGGTTCCGGATGCACCGCACCGGCTCCCTCGTCCTGGTCGCCCGGATCGTGCCCGCGATCTCCCTGCTCGTCCCCTGGTACTACCTCTTCGCGCGGATCGGGCTGGTCGGCTCGTACACCGTCCTGATCCTCAGCCAGATGTTCGTGTCGGTGCCGCTGATCACGTGGATCATGATCAGCTTCTTCGCGGGGCTCCCCGTCGAACTGGAGGAGGCCGGCCGGACCGACGGGCTCTCCGCGTTCGGCGCCTTCTGGCGGATCACCCTGCCCCTGGCGGCCCCGGGAACGGCGACGGCCTCACTGCTGGCGTTCGTGTTCAGCTGGAACAACTTCATGTTCGCGCTGGTCTTCGCCGACGACCGTACCCAGACCGTGCCGGTGGCGCTGTTCAACTTCATCTCCTACGCGAGCACCGACTGGGGCGGTCTGATGGCCGCCGCCACCCTCATCACGGTGCCGGTCGTGGTGGCCGCGGTCATCGGCCAGAAGCACCTGGTGGCCGGTCTGACCTCGGGAGCCTCCAAGGGCTGACCGTCCGTTCCGCCCCCTCACCCTGACGCAGCCGGGACCACACCGGCTCGGAAAGAGCAGACACATGAAGATCGTCGACGCGAAGGTCGTCGTCACCAGTCCCGGCCGCAACTTCGTCACGCTGAAGGTGACGACCGACGAGGGCCTTACCGGCCTGGGGGACGCCACGCTCAACGGCCGCGAACTCGCCGTGGTGAGCTACCTGGAGGACCATGTCGTACCGCTGCTCAGGGGGCTGGACGCGCACCGGATCGAGGACACCTGGCAGTCGCTGTACCGGGGGGCCTACTGGCGCCGCGGCCCGGTCACGATGGCCGCGATCGCCGCCGTCGACGTGGCGTTGTGGGACATCAAGGCGAAGGCGGCCGGGCTGCCGCTGTACCAGCTCCTCGGCGGGGCGAGCCGTGACCGTATCCGCACCTACGGCCACGCGGAGGGCCGGGACCTCCCCGAACTCCTCGACTCGGTGCGCGCCCGGCTGAGCGAGGGCTTCCCGGCGATCCGGATCCAGTCCGGCATTCCCGGCCTCATATCGGTATACGGCGTGCACACCACGGACACCGACGACAAGCCCGTACCGCACCAGGGGGCGAGGCCCCTCGTCGAGGACTGGGACACGGAGGCGTATCTACGCCACATTCCCCGGGTCTTCGAGGCGGTACGGGCCGAGTTCGGGCCGGAACTGGCGCTGCTGCACGACGCTCACCACCGGCTGACACCGGTCCAGGCCGCGCGCCTCGGCCGGGAGCTCGAACCGTACCGCCCGTTCTGGCTGGAGGACTGCACGCCCGCGGAGAACCAGGAGGCGCTGCGGCTGGTGCGGCGGCACACCACCGTTCCGCTCGCCATCGGCGAGGTCTTCAACACCGTCCACGACTACCAGACCCTCGTCACCGAGCAGCTGATCGACTACGTGCGCTCCGCCGTCACCCACTTCGGCGGTGTCACTCCGCTGCGCAAGCTCTTCGACTTCGCGGCCCAGTACCAGATCAAGAGCGGCATTCACGGGCCGGAGGACATCTCACCCGTCGGTATGGCCGCGGCCGTCCACCTCGATCTCGCGGTCCACAACTTCGGCATCCAGGAGTACTCGGGGCACAACGCCCTGACGCGGGAGGTCTTCCGGCCCGCCTACACGTTCACCGACGGCCATCTGCACCCGGGCGAGGCGGCCGGTATCGGGGTGGAACTGGATGAGGACCTGGCCGCGGCCCACCCCTACCGGCAGGCGTACCTGCCGGTGAACCGGCTCCAGGACGGTACGGTCCACGACTGGTGACCGGTCAGGAGGTGGCCGCCGGGTGCGGGTCGCCGAGGTACGGGAACCGGTCCAGGGTGTCGGTGTGCGGGCTGAGACCGGTGGGAGGCGCCTCGTTCTTGGTGAGGAACGCGACGCGGATGTCGATGACGTCCTCCGTGAACGTCCGGCCGTTGGGGTAGGCCGCTGGCTTGGAGGGGTCGAAGTGGAGCACGTCCGGCAGGATGCCGTGCTCGTCGAGCGCGCTGATCGCCTCCTGGTGGCTGTAGCCGCCGGTGTGGCCGAGCAGGTGGACGAACTGGTCCGTCCATCGGGCCCGGTCGTTGACCGGCTCGCTGGCGTTGTACTCCTCCTTGGTGTCATCGGTGTTGAAGAAGCTGCTGACCGAGGGGTGCCCGGCCCGGTCCGCGTGGACGAGCTCACCCCCGCGCAGGACGCTGCAACGGCCCCAGATGTGCAGCTCGGGGTCGGGGGCCAGCTCCGCGGTCGGCAGTTCGATGGCCATGGAGAAGACGTTGGCCGTGGTGTTGCTGTCGACCCCGGTCCACGGTGACGTGCCGTCCAGATGCGGTGCGGTGAAATTTCGCTTACCGCTGGTGTCGAACAGGTTCTTGATCCCGTCGAAGTCGAAGAAGAAGGCGTCACTCCGGCTGCCCGCGGCCACCTGGTAATCGCCACGGCTCACCACGTTGGCCTGGCGGCCGAAGGAGACGGCGGCATCCGACACGATCTGGGTGCCGGTCGCCTCGGGCTTGCGGGACTCCGCGCCGGTTGCCATGAAGACGCCGTAGGTCTGCGAGCCGTCCGCCGCCGGCGGGCTGAAGACCCAGCTGAAGGCGATGTCGGTGAGGTAGTCGCCGTCGTTGTCGATGTTGAGCCGGTATACGGCATCGGGGTGGAGGGCGTCGGCGTTGGGGTTGGCGTTGAGGATGAGAACGGTCCTGCTCGCGTCGCCGGGCGCCTGGAAGGCGTACAGGTCACACAGATCGAGCCGCTGGTCGCCGAGCGGTGGCCCCAGGCTGAGACCGGTGAAGTGATTGGACATGTCGGGCCCTTCCTCATCGCACTCCCTGAATCCGCCGGGGCGTGCGAACGGCCGTCCCGCACCACAGGAAGCCTCCGCACACCGGCAGTATCGCCACGCTAGCCCGCGGCTCCGGCCCGGCTCCGAACAGCGGAGGCGCCGTCGCCGAACATCCTCCCAATGGATCACCGACGGGAGCCATGAGGCGCACGCGGCCGCTCGCGGGCCAGTTCCGGGCACGCCCGAGGACGCGCGGAGGCGGGGAGCTAGCGCGGGTGGTCCTCCAGCATGACGTCGAGACGTTCGCGGAGCAGTGTGCGGCTGAGATCGTCGTAGGCGCGGGCCCACCAGGGATGGAGCGCCGGGAAGCGCCGATGGTCCTGGTGGTAGGCGGCGGTGAGCCCCAGAAGGGCGCTCGCCGGACAGCCTGCGGCGAGCATCCGGGAGGCGTCGGCCAGGATGGTGTCCATCTCCCCGGTGAAGGAGGGGCACTCGTCGCCAAAGGCGTCGTCCGGTGCGAGAACGCCGATACCGGTGCCGGACGGGTCGGGTTCGTGGCGCCAGCCGGCCGGCGGCGCGAGATCGAGGGGGACCTCCGCGTCGCCGCGGCCGTCGGGAGCGAGGCCGTACTCCGGGGTGGGGTGGATGCCGAGTTCGGCGGACAGGCGCGCCACCTGGGTGCGGCGGCGCTCTCCTCCGCCGCGCAGGGCCACGGAGAGCAGAAAGGTGAGACCGTCCAGGGTGTTCCGGCCGATGACGCCCGGCTCCTTGTGGCCGAAGGAGGCAACGGGATGGTCGGTGCGGCCGAGCTCCGGCGCGGGGACCACCCATCCGACGCAGGTGCCGTTGCCCAGATCCGCGAAGGGCAGGAGTTCCGGTACGGACATGAACGGCACGTGGTGACGGCGGAACGCTTCCCCCGCGTAGCAGTACTCCCACCCCTGGGGTGCGAGTGGCACCTCACACAGGTCGAACGGCAGGGCGAAGCTGGTCTGCACGCGGGAAGCGTCGTACAGGCCCTCCTCGTACAGGTCCGTCGTGAGGAACCCCTCCTCCCAGGCGATGTCGATCACCTTGGCGAGTGCGGGTGGGGTGGGGAACGGGAACAGGTCGTCGGTCCAGCGTGGTGGTGTCGTCACGGACGGAGAGTGTCGCAGCCAACGAATGGAGCCCATCGAGCCGGTCCGGGACACCGCGAACACGCAGTGGGCCCAGGCTCTGGCGATCGACGGCCGGGCCCGTGGATGTCGGTGCCGCGGGCGATACTCGTGCCGCGGTGCCATCCGGGCACCGCGGCACGAGGGGAGCAACATGGCTGAGGTGCTGGTCTTCCACCATGGACACGGGCTGACCGCCGGCGTTCGCGAGTTCGCCGAGCAGCTGCGAGCGGTCGGACACACCGTCCACGCCCCAGACCTGTACGAGGGGCAGGTGTTCGACAGCCTCGAGGAGGGCGCCGGCTACGCCGAGAGCGCCGGGTTCGACACGATCATCGCGCGCGGAATCGCCGCCGCCGAGGGGCTGCCTGCCGAGCTCGTCTACGTCGGGTTCTCGCTCGGCGTCCTGCCGGCGCAGAAGCTGGCCCAGACCCGCCCCGGCGTACGAGGCGCACTGTTGCTCGAGGCATGTGTCCCGGTCTCGGAGTTCGGCGGCGCCTGGCCCCAGGACGTCCCGGTTCAGATCCACGGCATGGACGCAGATCCGTTCTTCGCCGGGGAGGGCGATGTGGACGCCGCCCGTGCGCTCGTCGAGACGTCGACGGATGCCGAGCTGTTCCTCTACCCCGGCGGCAGGCACCTGTTCACCGACAGCAGCCTGCCGTCCTACGACAAACAGGCCGCAGAGCAGGTCAACCATCGGGTGTTCGGCTTCCTCGACCGCATCAACTAGGGGATCAACAACCTGATCCCGTCCGGCCGACGACCCCGCGGCCCAGATCGTGTGCCGAAGGGCGCCTGATGGGTATCTTCCCTGGTCAGGCGCCCTTTTGCGGTGCTCAGAAGAAGCCGAGTTTCTTCGGTGAGTACGACACCAGCAGGTTCTTCGTCTGCTGGTAGTGGTCCAGCATCATCTTGTGGGTCTCGCGGCCGATCCCGGACTGCTTGTAGCCGCCGAAGGCGGCGTGCGCCGGGTAGGCGTGGTAGCAGTTGGTCCACACCCGGCCCGCCTGGATGGCGCGCCCGGCCCGGTACGCGGTCGAGCCGTCCCGGGTCCACACTCCCGCGCCCAGCCCGTAGAGCGTGTCGTTGGCGATCCCGATCGCGTCGTCGAAGTCGCCGAACCGGGTCACCGCGACCACGGGGCCGAAGATCTCCTCCTGGAAGACCCGCATGCGGTTGTCGCCCTCGAAGATCGTGGGCTCGACGTAGTAGCCGCCCTCCAGCTCACCGCCGAGCTCGGCGCGGGCGCCGCCGGTGAGGACGCGGGCGCCCTCCTGGCGGCCGATGTCCAGGTACGACAGGATCTTCTCGAGCTGGTCGTTGGACGCCTGGGCGCCGATCATGGTGTCGGTGTCCAGCGGATGGCCCTGGGTGATCTTCTCCGTACGAGTCACGGCCGCGTCCATGAACGCCTGGTAGTGGCCGCCCTGGACCAGGGCGCGCGAGGGGCAGGTGCACACCTCGCCCTGGTTGAGGGCGAACATGGTGAACCCCTCGAGCGCCTTGTCCATGAAGTCGTCGTCGGTGGCCGAGACATCGTCGAAGAAGATGTTCGGGCTCTTGCCGCCGAGCTCCAGGGTGACCGGGATCAGGTTCTCGCTCGCGTACTGCATGATCAGGCGGCCGGTGGTGGTCTCCCCGGTGAACGCGACCTTGGCCACCCGGGAGTTGGACGCCAGCGGCTTCCCGGCCTCCACACCGAAGCCGTTGACGATGTTGACCACACCCGGTGGCAGCAGATCGGCCACCAGGTTCATCCAGACGTGGACCGAGGCGGGCGTCTGCTCGGCCGGTTTCAGCACCACCGCGTTGCCCGCGGCCAGCGCCGGGGCCAGCTTCCAGGTGGCCATCAAGATGGGGAAGTTCCACGGGATGATCTGGGCGACCACGCCCAGCGGCTCATGGAAGTGGTACGCGACCGTGTCGTGGTCGATCTCGGAGAGGCTGCCCTCCTGGGCCCGGATGGCCCCCGCGAAGTAGCGGAAGTGGTCGATGGCGAGCGGGATGTCGGCGGCCAGCGTCTCCCGTACCGGCTTGCCGTTCTCCCAGCTCTCGGCGACCGCGAGGGCCTCCAGGTTCTGCTCCATCCGATCGGCGATCTGCAGCAGCACCGCGGCGCGCTCGGCCGGCGCCGCACGGCCCCAGGCGGGCGCGGCCGCGTGGGCGGCGTCCAGGGCCCGCTCGACGTCCTCGGCGGTGCCCCGGGCGATCTCGGTGAAGGGCTGTCCGTTGACGGGGGTGGGGTTCTCGAAGTAGCGGCCCTGGGCCGGGGGTACGTACTCCCCGCCGATCCAGTGGTCATAGCGCGGCTGATAGGTGACGACCGAGCCCTCGGAGCCGGGGCTTGCGAAACGCGTCATGGGGCGGCCTCCCTGGTGTACGCGTGGTGGGTCTCGTTGTCGGACGCGTCGTCCGTGTGCGCGCCCGGGCTCCGCCCGCGCCGACACGGGCGGAGCCGACGGGGAGGCTAGTGGCGGCCACGTTGCGCGGACGTTGCGTCCCGGTGGCCCTGCCGTGGGGCTTCGCCCTCGTGGCCGCCATGATGTTCGCCCCCCGGGCCGCCCTGGTGGTGGACGCCGCCCGGCAGTCCGTACAGCTCCCGCAGCCGCCGCACCCGCGCCGCCGGAGCCGCCCGCCCCGGTGCGTGCGCCGGAAGCGTGGTCAGCAGCGTCTCCGCGACCTCCAGATCGTCCTCGCCCCACGGCGTCTGCGCCCAGCGCCGCAGCAGCTCAGGATCGCCGTGGGACAGCACGGCGCGCCGCAGCCCGTCCTCCAGCACCCGCCGCATCCGGCACACCCCCGGCGCCTCGGAGAGCGGCAGCAGCGGCCCGCTGTACGCCCGCAGCGCCGTGTACGCGTCGCCGGAGGCCAACGCCTCGGCGGCGTCCGCCAGATCGGTGCGCACCGGTGCGCAGAGCCGGTACGGGCGCGAGCCAAGCAGCGGGCCCACCAGGCGGCGCAGCCGGGACAGCTCGGCCCGCAGCGTCACGGGAGAGCGGTCGTCGGCCCGTGGGCCGTACAGCTCGAGCGTCAGCCGGTCGCCCGAAAGCCCCTCGGGATGGCCGGCCAGCAGCACCATGATCTCGCTGTGCCGCCGTCCGAGCCGCAGCCGCCGCCCGTCGACGACCAGCAGCGCCTCGTCCCGCCCCAGCGCCGTCAGGGAGATCCGGGCCGCGCGGGTGCGCGGCGCCTCGGCGCCCAGCTGGGCCTCGGCGGCGCGGGCGGTCGCCTGGACCAGGGCGAGGCTGTGCGGGGCGGCCAGATGGTCCCCGCCGGTGATGTCCACCGCGCCCAGCAGCCGCCCGGTGTGCGGATCGTGGACGGGCGCTGCGGCGCAGGTCCAGGGCTGCACAGTGCGGTTGAAGTGCTCGGTGGCGAAGATCTGCACCGCGTGGTCGACGGTGAGCGCCGTCCCGGGCGCGTTGGTGCCCGCGTGGCCCTCGTCCCAGCGCGCCCCGGCCACGAAGTTCATCCCCTCGGCCCGGTGCCGTACCCCCGTGTGCCCCTCCACCCACAGCAGCCGCCCCTGCTCGTCGCAGACCGCGAGCAGATGGGCCCCGTCGTAGGCGATGGTGCCCAGCAACTCCCGGAACAGCGGCATCACCCGGGCCAGCGGATGGTCCGCGCGATAGGTGTCCAGCGCGTCGTCCGCCAGGTCGATCGGCGCCTTGCACTCCTGGGTGATCCGGGCGTCGGCCGAGCGCCGCCAGGACTCCGCCACCACCGGCCGTACGGCCGGACTCACCGCCCCCTCCGCCAGGAACGCCTCATGGGCGCGGCGCACATCGCGGGTGCGCTCAGCGGGGTCGGTGCCTGACGCCATCGCCAGCCAGGGATTGACCATGGTGCCTCGCTCAGCGGTACGGAGGGGCGGTACGGAGGGGTGCGGAGTACCAGGCTTTCACGGATCGGGCGGCGGGAGGAGCCGGCGGTCAGGTGTGCGCGGGCAGGGAGGGGGCGGGTACGACCCCGGGCGGGGAGGCATAGCCGCAGGAGTGGCAGATCTTCCACCCGTCCTGGTTCACGGCGAGTTGGCCACCACAGCTCGGGCACTGCTCGGAGCTCATGATCGTTCCTTTGGTTCACGCGCGCGGAGTGGCGCGGGCCATCCCGCGCGCTCAGATTTCCTTGTGGGGCGGATGCCCCGCAATAGCCAGAACAAGCCGCGTTGGGGTACGAGCACCCGATGGAGGTCGTTCACACGGATGCGCGGTGCGCAGAACGAAGCGGGCGGGGAGCCGGTGAAGGCTCCCCGCCCGCTTCGTCAGAGGGTGTGGGGGAAGGTCAGCTGATGGACTTGATCAGCTCACCGTTCGCGGTGTCGCCGCTGAGCTCCCAGAAGAAGGTGCCGCCCAGGCCCTGCTGCTGCTTGTAGTTCATCTTCCCGGCGATGGTGGCGGGGGTGTCATAGCTCCACCACTGGCTGCCGCAGTGTGCGTAGGCCGTGCCCGCGACCGTGCCCGTCGCCGGGCAGGAGCCCTTGAGCACCTTGTAGTCCTCGATGCCCGCCTCATAGGTGCCGGGCGCGGCGCCGGTCGCCGTGCCGCCGGGGGCGTCCTGGCTGACGCCGGTCCAGCCACGTCCGTAGAAGCCGATGCCCAGCAGGAGCTTCGAGGCCGGGATGCCGAGGCCCTTGAGCTCGCTGATGGCGGCGTCGGTGTTGAAGCCCTCCTGCGGAATGCCGTTGTAGGAGGTGAGCGGGGAGTGCGGGGCGGTGGGTCCCTGTGCGGCCCATGCGCCGAAGAAGTCGTACGTCATCGGGTTGTACCAGTCGACGTAACTGGCGGCGCCCGCGTAGTCGGCGGCCTCGATCTTGCCGCCGGAGGAGGCGTCGGCCGTGATCGCCGCGGTCACCAGGTTGGACGAGCCGAACTTGGCGCGCACGGCGGACATCAGGTTCTTGAAGGCGTCCTTACCGCTGGTGTCACAGGTGAGGCCGCAGGCGTTGGGGTACTCCCAGTCGATGTCGATGCCGTCGAAGACATCCGCCCAGCGCGGGTCCTCGACCAGGTCGTAGCAGGACTGGGCGAAGGCCGCGGGGTTCTTGGCGGCCTCGGTGAACCCGGAGGACCAGGTCCAGCCGCCGAAGGACCACAGCACCTTCAGGCCGGGGTGGAGCTTCTTGAGCTTGCGCAGCTGGTTGAAGTTGCCGCGCAGGGCGCCCGCGTCCCAGGTGTCGGCCTGGCCGTCGACGCTGCTCGCCGCGTCGTACGCCTTGTCGTAGTCGGCGTAGGAGTCACCGATGGCGCACTTGCCGCCGGTGACGTTGCCGAAGGCGTAGTTGATGTGGGTGAGCTTGGCGGCCGAACCCGAGGTCTCGACGTTCTTGACGTGGTAGTTGCGCTGGTAGATGCCCCATTCGGTGAAGTAGCCGACCACCTTGTCGCCGGCGGCCTCCGTCGTGGCGGCCTTCGTCGTGGTCGTCTTCGTCGTGGGGGTCTTGGCGGCCTTGGACGTGGCCTGGGGTATGTCGGCGCTCCGGGGTTCACCGGCCGCTGCCGAGCCCGCGAGCAGGGTGGCGGTCAGGGCCGCCGTACAGATCGCCGCGAGCGCGGCGGACAGTCTGCCTGGTCTGAGCATGGAATCTCCTCGGTGGGGGTGAGGGGAGTGAACTGCCCGACGACCTGCCCATAGCTTGACATGAACGCGCAGGGCAAGGTGGGGAAAAGGTAGATGGACTAGACCAGTGAGGTCAATGGTCTGGGCCAATTTGCTCCATGCGTGCGACGTTGGTGGAAGTGGGTGGCGGAGGCGGTGAGTGGGCACCATGCGCGAATTTGGTTGAAGATCGGGTGACCGGTACCGAAAGGCTTCGGATCGGGCATACTCCAAGCGCCGCAGTGCAGGTCAACACCGTTCGCGATCCGACGGGCGGACCGGCCGGCGGCAGCATCACCCGGTGGCGCCGCCTCACCCCGGCGCCCGCCGCCGCAGCGCCTGACCAGGGGAGAGGAGAGCGCCGCCATGACCGATCACGGCCCGCAGCCGGTGGAGCGTGAGCTGCCCACCGAAGAGGCCCGCGACCTGATCTCGCTCGTCCGCGAGCTGATCGAACGGGAGATCAAGCCCCGGGCCGCCGAGGAGGAGGCCGCCGGGCGCTTCCCCCGAGAGCTGTTCACCCTGCTGTCCGAGTCCGGGCTGCTGGGGCTGGTCCACCCCGAGGAGTTCGGCGGCGGCGACCAGCCGTACGAGGTCTACCTCCAGGTCCTCGAGGAGCTCGCCGCGGCCCGGCTGACCGTCGGCCTCGGCGTCAGCGTCCACACCCTGGCCTGCCACGCCCTCTCCCGCTACGGCAGCAAGGAGCAGCTGGCCGAGCACCTTCCGGCGATGTTGGGGGGCGGACTGCTCGGCGCGTACTGCCTCTCCGAGCCCTCCTCCGGGTCCGACGCGGCCGGGCTCACCACCCGCGCCACCCGCGACGGGGACACCTGGACGATCGAGGGCACCAAGGCGTGGATCACCCACGGCGGCATCGCCGACTTCTACACCGTGCTCGCCCGCACCGGCCCCGAGCGCACCCGTGGCATCAGCGCCTTCCTCGTGCCCGCCGACGCCCCCGGGCTCTCGGCGGCGGCGCCCGAGCACAAGATGGCCATGGCCGGTTCGCCGACCGCCCAGATCCACCTCGACGGGGTGCGGGTTCCCGACGCCCGCCGCATCGGCGATGAGGGCCAGGGTTTCGCGATCGCCCTGTCCGCCCTGGACGCGGGCCGTCTCGGCATCGCGGCCTGCGCCGTCGGTGTCGCCCAGGCGGCGCTGGACCAGGCGCTCGCGTACACCGCGCAGCGGCGGCAATTCGGCCGCCCGATAGCCGACTTCCAGGGTCTGCGTTTCATGCTCGCCGACATGGCCACGCAGATCGAGGCCGGGCGCGCCCTGTATCTGGCGGCGGCACGGCTGCGGGACGCGGGGCGCCCGTACTCCAAGCAGGCGGCGATGGCCAAGCTGTTCTGTACGGACGCCGCGATGCGGATCACCACCGACGCCGTCCAACTGCTGGGCGGATACGGCTACACGGTGGACTTCCCGGTCGAGCGCTATATGCGCGAGGCGAAGGTCCTCCAGATCGTGGAGGGCACCAACCAGATCCAGCGGGTGGTGATCGCCCGCGCTCTCGCGGGGCCGGAGACCGGCTGACGCCGGTGTGCCGGTTGGGGCGGGGTGTCGGTTTGGGGGCGCGGCAGGCGCCCCCGCCGTCTCTCTACCCCCGCGTCACCGGGAACCGCACCGGCCGGGAGCCGGGGCCGCCCAGGTGGGAGAACGGCTGTGTCCGCCAGTCCAGGCCCGCCGGAAGCGTCAGCAGCAGCGCGGCGTCCCGCTCGTACGCGTCCAGCGACGCGTCGGCGGGCGCGGCCTCGGCCACCCGGCGGCCGGTGCCGGCGCAGACCGTGAGCCCGAACGGGTCCCACGGGGACGAGCACAGCGCGTGCTCGGGAAGGACGTCCTCGTCGGCGAGGAGCGCGATGGGGCGCGCGCAGTCCGGGCAGATCACCCGGAACATCTCGTAGGTGTCATGGGTCGCGTCGGTATCGATGTCGCCTGCGTCAAGGCGCTCGAGATGAGGCATTGAATTTCCCCCTCGGGTGGGCTGGCCAGGCGCGTCGGCCTCGACCACAGCAAGCATTTCCCTCGCGGCCGCATAGGTAATCGCCGCATCTCATAGGACACCCACGAGGACATGTGGCGTTCGTCACATGCCCGGTGCAGGTGCTGCGTAGCGGTGTCTATGTCCGCTGTGCCCACCCGCTGTGCCGGAGCCCTCCCGACCACATAAGGTGATCGGCTGTGGAGGAGTTGGACAGACAGATCGTGGAGCTGCTCGTCAAGGACGGCCGGATGAGCTATACGGACCTGGGCAAGGCCACCGGCCTGTCCACATCGGCCGTGCACCAGCGGGTTCGCCGTCTTGAGCAGCGGGGCGTGATCCGCGGCTATGCCGCCGTCGTGGACCCCGAGGCCGTCGGGCTCCCCCTCACCGCGTTCATCTCGGTCAAACCCTTCGACCCCAGCGCGCCCGACGACATCTCCGAGCGGCTTGCCGAGGTGCCCGAGATCGAGGCGTGCCACAGCGTTGCGGGAGACGAGAACTACATCCTCAAGGTGCGCGTCGCGGCCCCGCTGGAACTGGAGCACCTGCTCAGCAGGATCCGCTCGCTGGCGGGTGTCTCCACCCGCACCACCGTGGTCCTCTCCACGCCCTACGAGGCACGCCCGCCGCGCGTCTGAACGCCCTTCCGGCACCCGCCCCTTCCGGCCCGCCCTTCCGACGCCCCCTCATCCCATACCCCCATCGAGGCAGCCCGCCGTGAACCACCCCACCCCCGCCCAGGCCACCGAAGGCCGTACCGTCCTACTGCGCGGAGGCGAGGTCCACAGCCCCGCCGATCCGTTCGCGACCGCGATGGTCATCGAACGCGGCACCATCGCCTGGGTCGGCTCCGAAGGGGCCGCGGACGGCTTCGCGGACGGCGTGGACGAGGTCATCCAGCTGGACGGGGCACTGGTGACGCCCGCCTTCACCGATGCGCATGTGCACACCACCGCGACCGGGCTCGCCCTCACCGGACTCGATCTCACCGGCGCCCGTACGCTCGCCGACGCGCTGGAGCGGGTGCGCGCCCACACCGCCGCCCACCCCGCCGACCGGGTGCTGCTCGGCCACGGCTGGGACGCCGCCCGCTGGCCCGAGGGGCGGCCGCCCTCCCGGGCCGAACTCGATCAGGCGACCGGCGGCCGCCCCCTCTATCTCACCCGTATCGATGTGCACTCCGCCGTCGTCACCACCGCGCTCCTGGACCTCGTCCCCGGCGTGTCGGACCTGGCCGGGTACCACCACGACACGCCGCTGACCGGCGCCGCCCACCACGCCGTACGCGCCGCCGCCCACGCGGTCATCACCGAGCGGCAGCGCACCGACGCCCAGCGGGCCGCCCTCGCCCGCGCCGCCGCGCTCGGCATCGGCACCGTCCACGAATGCGCCGGGCCCGACATCTCCTCCGAGGACGACCTCACCGGGCTGCTGAAGCTCGCCGCCGGGGAGTCCGGGCCGCGGGTGTACGGCTACTGGGCCGAGGCCGCGAGCGGCGCATCCGACCTGGACAAGGTGCGCGAACTCGGCGCCATCGGCGCGGCGGGCGACCTCTTCGTCGACGGGGCGCTCGGTTCACACACGGCGTGTCTCCACCAGCCCTACGCCGACACGCCGCACACCGGCACCGCCTACCTGGACGCGGCGGCCGTCGCCGCCCATGTCACCGCCTGCACCGAGGCCGGGATCCAGGCCGGATTCCACGCCATCGGCGACGCCGCCGTCACGGCCGTCGTCGAGGGCGTACGGGCCGCCGCCGACACGGTCGGACTCGCCCGGGTCCGCGCCGCCCGGCACCGCGTCGAACACGCCGAGATGTTCACCCCCGAGACCGTCGCGGCCTTCGCCGACCTCGGCCTCACCGCCTCCGTCCAGCCCGCCTTCGACGCCCTGTGGGGCGGCGAGGACGGCATGTACGCCCAGCGGCTCGGCCCCGAGCGGGCCCGCACCCTCAACCCCTATGCGGCGCTGCTGCGCGCCGGAGTGCCGCTGGCGCTCGGCTCCGACAGCCCCGTCACCCCGCTCGACCCCTGGGGCACCGTGCGCGCCGCCGCCTTCCACCGCACCCCGGAGCACCGGATCTCGGTCCGCGCCGCCTTCACCGCCCACACCCGCGGCGGCTGGCGGGCCATCGGACGGGACGACGCGGGCGTTCTGGCGCCCGGCGCGCCCGCCGACTACGCGATCTGGCGGGCCGGTGAGCTCGTCGTGCAGGTGCCCGACACGCGGGTCGCCGGATGGTCCACCGACCCCCGGTCCGGCACTCCCGGGCTGCCCGACCTCACCCCCGGCGGCCAACTGCCCGTCTGCGTGCGCACGGTGGTGGGCGGACGCACCGTCCACCACCGGCCGGACGAGTGACGTGCGGGCGCCCCGTACCGCCGAACGATGAGCCCCCGGCCTGTCGTGGCATCTGAACACCGTCCGTACTGACCTGGTCATTTGAGGAAACGGCGCAGGTCATGTGGCTGTTGACAGGGTGCGGTTGGTGGCCGGTAGGTTCGGCCTCGTCCACCACAGGACGCCCGACCGGGGAATCTTCACGCAGTCGTCGAACGCCGCTGGGCCAGAGGGAGACGCGCCATCGGGGCGCGCCACCACTGGGAGCCAGGTCCAGTGCACGGGGGCGAGGGAGGGATCGCCGGGTCGGCAGGTGCGACCCGGGAGGGGCCCGGACGCTCAGTAGACAACGGCTCTCGGTCGATCCGCAGCCAGCGGGTCCCAGGTCGGCCCGAAGGGCGTCGGGCCCCCACTCCGCACGCGCACACCGGCGGACCGCCCCCCGACGCGGGGGCGGGGCCGCCGCCGGGCGGGGAACCCCCGCCATGGCCGAAGCGTTTCTCTGTCCCGAGGTCACAATCCGCACCTCGGGACCACTTCCGCGGGCCCGCGTTATACGGTCACCTCACCACAGCACGACCTGTAGGAAGGCCGCACCGTGCCATCGGGTTCCGACACCACCGCCGAAGCCGCCCCCACCGGGCCGGACGCAGACCGACCGGGTCAGCGGACGACCGGTTCCGCCGCCACGCCGCCCACGGAGGGCGCCGATGGCGCCGAGGGCGGTGACGCTGTGGGGGGTCGTGATCCCGTCGCGGGCGGTGACGCCGTCGAGGGTCGTGATGCTGTCGAGGGCGACGAATCCGGCCCGACCGGGTCTGCCGCGCCTGGGACTGCCGCGTCCGGTAGCGCGTCTGCCACGTCCGGGGTCGCCCCCAGCGCCCCCGGTGCCGCCTCCGCCCCCGTAACCGCCTCCGAGCCGTCCCCCGGGGAGCGGCGGCCCGGGCGGCTGCGCCGCCTCGGTCTGCTCGCCCGGCGGGAGGCGCGGCGCAGCGCGCTCGCGGTGCTCAGCGGGCTCGTGCTCGGCCTCGCCTTCCCTCCGTTCGGGGTGTGGCCGCTGTCCCTGGTGGCCGTCGCCGCCCTGGCCCTGCTCACCCGCGGCCGGACCGCCCGCCAGGGCGCCTGGACGGGCTTCGCCTTCGGGGTGCCGTTCTTCCTCCTGCTGCTGAAGTGGCTCAGCGTGGTGGGCTGGGACGCGGTGGTGGGCCTGTCCGTCATCGAGGCGGCCTTCCTCGCGCTGATGGGGGCGGGGCTGGCCCTGGTCTCCCGGCTGCCCGTACCGGCCCTGTGGCCGCTGTGGACGGCCTGTCTGTGGGTCGCCGAGGAGTGGGCCCGCGACCGGGCGCCCTTCGGCGGCTTCCCCTGGGGGCGGCTGGCCTTCGCCAACACCGGCTCGCCCTACACCCCGCTGGCCGCGCTCGGCGGCGCCCCGCTGGTCACCTTCGGCGTCGCCCTGACGGGTGGAGCGCTCGCCTATGCCGCGCTCGCCCTGTGGCGGCTGCGCGGGGCGGCCGGGGGCTTCCCGCCGCGCCGCGCCCTGCCCGCCGCCGGGGCCGTGGCCGTCGCGGCCGCCGTGACCGCCTCCGGATTCACGGTGCCCATTCCCACCGCCGCCGATAAGTCGGTCGACATCGCGGTCGTCCAGGGCAATGTGCAGCAGCCCGGTATGGACTTCCTGGGCCGCCCCATGATGATCCTCGAGAACCATGTGAAGGCGACCCTGAACCTGGCGAAGGACATCAAGGCGGGCCGGATCGCCAAGCCCGATCTCGTCATCTGGCCGGAAAACGCCTCCGACCTCGATCCCTTCCAGTATCGGGAGGCATACGCCCGGATCGACGAGGCCGTGAAGTCGATCGGCGTTCCGGTACTGGTCGGCGCCCTGGTCGACCATCCGACCAAACAGGGCTATGTGGAGAACCAGGGCATCGTCTGGGACCCGAAGAGCGGCCCCGGCGCCTCGTACACCAAGCAGCACCCGGTGCCCTTCGGCGAGTACGTCCCCTTCCGCCAGGAGCTCAGCAAGGTCATCACCCGGCTGCAGCGGGTGCCCCGCGACTTCTACCCCGGCGACCACACCGGTGTGCTGAACGTCGGCCCGGCGCGGCTCGGCGATGTGATCTGCTTCGAGGTCGCCTACGACGAGATCGTGCGCGACACGGTCAACGCGGGCGCCCGGGCGATCGTCGTCCAGACCAACAACGCCACCTATGGACGCAGCGGCCAGCCCGAGCAGCAGCTGGTCATGTCCAGGCTGAGGGCGATCGAACACGGTCGGCCGGTGATCACCGCGGCCACCAGCGGGATCAGCGCCGTGGTCTCCCCGGATGGCACGATCGAGCAGCGGACGAAAGAATTCACGCAGGACGTGCTTACCGCGCGCATCCCACTGCGTGACGGCAAGACCCTGGCCGACCGCGTCGGTGCGATCCCCGAGTGGGTGCTCGCTATGGTGGGCGTTCTGTCCAGCGCGGCCGCGATCATGATCGGCCGTCGGGGACGTACGGACGAGAAGGGGCAGTAGCCGTGAGCGACGCACGCGAGGCCGAGGGGCCCGGCACCAAGGCCGACGAGCCGAGCGCGAAGGCCGGGGAGGCCGGCGCCGAGGCCGAGGAGCCGCGCCGTAGCAACGAGACCCAGGACGACGGTGGCCGGCGGAAGTACGGTCCGCTCGGCACGACCTTGGTGATCATTCCGACCTACAACGAGGCGGAGAACATCAAGCTGATCGTCGCGCGGGTCCGGGAGTCGGTTCCGGACGCGCACATCCTCGTCGCGGACGACAACAGCCCGGATGGCACGGGCAAGGTCGCCGATGAGCTGGCTGCCGAGGACGACCACGTCAAGGTCCTGCACCGCAAGGGCAAGGAGGGCCTTGGCGCCGCCTATCTGGCGGGGTTCCGCTGGGGCATCGAGCACGGCTACGGCGTGCTGGTGGAAATGGACGCCGACGGCTCCCACCAGCCCGAGGAGCTGCCCCGGCTGCTCACCGCGCTCAAGGGCGCGGATCTGGTGATCGGCTCCCGCTGGGTGCCCGGCGGCCGCATCGTCAACTGGCCCAAGTCCCGCGAGTTCATCTCCCGGGGCGGCAGCACGTACTCCCGTCTGCTCCTCGACGTCCCGATCCGGGACATGACGGCGGGCTACCGGGCGTTCCGCAAGGAGACGCTCGAGGGCATCGGCATGGACGAGGTCGCCTCCCAGGGCTACTGCTTCCAGATCGACCTGGCCTGGCGGGCCATCAAGGCGGGCTTCCACGTCATCGAGGTCCCGGTCACCTTCATCGAACGCGAGCGCGGCGAGAGCAAGATGAGCCGCGACATCGTCACGGAGGCGGCCTGGCGGGTCATGTCCTGGGGGGTGGGCTCGCGGGTCAACAAGGTGCTGGGCCGCAAGGAGCCCAAGGGGTCTGAGGATTCCAAGGAGCCAAAAGAATCCAAGGAGCTGACGGAGTCCACGGAGCCCAATGAGCCCAAGGAGCCCAAGGAGCCCAAGGAGTCCACGGCATCCGAGGAATCCAGGGAGCCCAAGGAGTCCTAGGCGCGGCCTTCGACCCCCGCCGCCTGGGCCGCGCTCCCCGCTCGGAGCAGTCCCGCGGGCGATGTTCCGCCCCGTACCGGACACTTGAGGCGGAAGGAGGCGGAACATGGCTAAAGCGACCGCCAAGAGCGGAAAGACGTCGGGGCGCCGCATGGCGGCCCGCGGAGGCGCCAAGTCGGGCGGCATGGAGATGCGGACCAAGGAGGACCTGTACCGCGAGGCCCAGAAGGCGGGCATCGAGGGCAGATCCCAGATGTCCAAGAGCCAGCTGATCTCGGCACTGCGCCACCGCTGAGCGCTGACCGCTGGCCTACGGGACCGGGCGCCCCCCGGTCCCGGCGGCTCAGCGGACCCCCGGGACGGTCAGCACCGTGAGCAGTGCCGTCCCGGCGACCAGCCAGGCGACGTAGTCGCCGATGTGCCCGGACTGCAGTCGTCGTACGGGCGCGAGTAGCGCGGCCGTCCCGGTGTGGACCGGCCGCCGCACCGCCAGTGTGGCCAGGGTGATGGCGAGGGCCGCGGAGAGCAGCCCGAGCAGGATCCCGGTCAGCTGCCAGTGCGGTGGCGGATGCGCCGGGGCGGCCGTGGCGTGTCCGTCGAGGACCGTCCGCCGGTAGCCGCCGGTGTCGGTGAACAGTGCCCCGGCCCGGCCCACCGCGGACCCGACGGCCGGGATCACCCCGAGGGCCAGCGACGCGCCCAGCAGCACGGTCGGCACCGCCAGCAGCGGCACCGGGATGCGCCCGAGGCGGCCGCCGGTTTCCGGCTCCTCCTCGCCGGTGGTCTCCGGGCCGCTCTCCTGCTCGTCCCTGGGCCGTCGGCCCGCTCCGGCGAAGATCCGCAACCCGGCGCGCAGCACCGCGCCCCCGGTCACCGCCGACACCAGGACGTAGAGCGCGGGCAGCCATACGGTGGTGTGCCCCGCGGCCTCCTCCGCGGCGGCCTTGCCCAGCCCGGAGCCGAACGGCGGCAGCCCGCACAGGGCCAGCCCGCCCACCGCGAACAGCACGCCGACCTCCGGCAGCTCCCGGGCCCGGCCGAACAACTCGTGCTCATCATGGCCCGGCCGGGACCGTTCGCCACGCACAGCGGAAGCACCGTGGCGGGCACCCCGACCAGCGCCGTCCGGCGGACCAGCCGGGAGTCGGGCAGGACGTCGAGGAAGCGGGCGTAGATCAGCGTTCCGGTGGGGCCGAGCACGCTGACCACCAGCGCCACATCGTTGTACGAGGTCCGGTGGAAGCCCTGGGCGGCCAGCAGCAGCACCAGACCGGCCAGCAGTGAGGTGAGGTTCTGGCCGATCAGCCGGTCCTTGGGCGAGCCGCGGGCGACCCGCCACAGCACCGGTACCAGCGCGAGCAGCGGCACCAGCGCCGCCGCCAGCCAGCCGTCGGAGGTGCTCACCGGTCCGCTACCGCCCGGCGCCCGGCGCGCGCGAGCGCGGCGGCGGCCAGCGCGGAGGCCGACCCGACCAGGAGCTCCAGCGGGTCCACGGAGCTGATCAGCACCAGCCAGATCCCGGTGAGCGCCGCCCACCACACCAGGACCTCCAGCACAGCCGTCATTCGACACCTCCGTCGGCGGCGGGTACCCGGCCCGCCGCCGCCGATACCTCGAGCTCACTCCTGCGGACTCCGCCCGTTCTCCTCCGTTCTCCTCCGATCTCTTCCGGACTCCTGGACCCTCTGGGGCCCCTCGCGCGTTGGAACCCATGAGATCCCACGAGATCCCCGCGATCCCCTTGGCCGTGCGACCCGCGCTCCGCATCGGCCACGGGCCCGGGCACACTTGGAGGCATGATGACCGGCGCACCGCAGCAGAGCGACCCGACCCGCCCGAAGCGCTCACGCGCCCGCTCCTTCGTACCGCTGGGGATCGCCGCCTGGCTGGTTCTGGAGATCTGGCTGCTGACCCTGGTGGCGGATGCCGCCGGTGGGCTGACCGTCTTCCTGCTGCTGGTCGCGGGCGTGCTGGTGGGCGGGGCCGTGGTCAAGCGCGGTGGCCGCCGGGCGTGGCAGAGCCTGGCCGGGTCGATGCGGCAGGGCGCCGAGGAGCCCGCCGCGCGGCCGGGAAGCTCCTTCACGATGCTCGGCGGGCTGCTGCTGATGGTGCCGGGGCTGATCTCGGACGTGGCCGCGCTGGTGTGCCTGTTCCCGCCGACCCGGGCGCTGCTGCGGCGCCGCGCGGAGAGCGCGCTGTCGCGCCGGATGGGCTTCGTCCCCGGATCGCCGTCCGACCCCTTCCGCCAGGCCCGTGAGCAGCGGGAGCGGCGGGACGGGCGGGAGCGCCCGGAGCAGGGCACGGTCATCCAGGGCGAGGTGATACGGGACGGGGACGAGGGGGGCCGGGACGGCGACGGAGAGCCGGGCCCCGGCCTGCGCCCGCGCGACCGGGGCTGAGCCGCCGGGCCCGCGCGACCGGGGCTGAGGCGGGGCTCAGCCAGCGCGATGGCCACACCGAGGGCTCGCGGCGGGCACACCAAGGGCCGGGGCCACTGCTCAGCAGTGGCCCCGGCCCTGGAACTTCAGTTGTTACCGCAGTGCTGCCGCTCGGTTCAGGCAGACTTGCGGGTGTCCCGCGGATGCACGGCGATGTTCATGGCACCGGAGCGCAGCACTGCCAGCCGCTCGGCCAGCACTTCCTCCAGCTCCTCGCGGGTACGCCGCTCCATGAGCATGTCCCAGTGCGTGCGCGCGGGCTTGCCCTTCTTCTCCTCTGGACCGTCGCCGTCGACAAGGAGTGCCATGGCGCCGCACGCCTTACACTCCCACTCCGGCGGGATCTCCGCCTCTACCGAGAACGGCATCTCAAATCGATGGCCGTTCTGGCATGCGTACTCCACCGCCTGGCGCGGGGCCAGATCGATGCCGCGGTCGGTCTCGTAGCTGGTCACCACGAGTCGCGTGCCGCGAAGAGCTCGCTCACTCATGAATCGTGCCTCCCGGGCTTGTCGCCCACAGGACAGGTGTCGCTGTCGTCGTCATCCGGTCAACGTCCGGTCGGCGGTGAAGATTCCCGTACTGGGACATGCGTCGCCCGTCGTGCCGCCCCGTTGTTCTACCCACCGGCGCCCGGTTTGTCACATCTGGCAGCAGATGTCACCCAGCGTTTCTGGTGCTTTAGCGCGCAGTAACGGTCCGCCTGGTAGGCCAAGGGCGTACACTACCGCCCCGACGGCCCCAGCCCTAAATCAGGTCCCGAACCTGCGCCTCGGCGCCGCCGCGCGCCACGATTCCAGAGCCGGGCCCCGCGGGTGCGGGAACCGCGAAGACACGCAGGAAGAACTGCGACAGCGGTCCGATGGTCAGCGCGAACAGCACCGTGCCCACCCCGACCGAGCCGCCCAGCGCGAAGCCGGTGGCCAGCACCGCCAGCTCGATCCCGGTCCGCACCAGCCGGATCGACCATCCGGTGCGCCGGTGCAGCCCCGTCATCAGCCCGTCCCGCGGGCCGGGCCCGAACCGTGCCGCGATGTAGAGCCCGGTGGCCACGCCGCACAGCACGATCGCGAAGAGCAGCAGCGGGATCCGCACCGCCAGCGCCTCCGGCTCCGGTGTCAGCCATAGTGTGCCGTCCACCACAGGCCCGACCACCAGCACATTCGACACCGTGCCGAGCCCCGGCCGCTGGCGCAGCGGGATCCACAGCAGCAGCGCGGCGACGCCGACCACGACCGTCACCGTGCCGATCGACAGCGGGATGTGCTCGGAGACGCCCTGGTGGAAGGCGTCCCACGGGTCGAGACCGAGCGTGGCGCGCAACTGGAGCCCCATGGACACGCCGTAGAGCACGAGCCCCACATAGAGCTGGGCAAGGCGGCGCGGGAGGCGGCGGCCCACAAGGGGACGGCGCGCAAGGCGGCCCGCAAGACGGCGGCCCGCAAGACGGCGGCCCGTAAGGGTGCGGCCAGCAAGACGGCGGCGCGGTAGGTCGGACAACGCGTGCTCCTGGTGTGAGTGGCCTGCGGCATGTCACTCTGTGGCCCGGAACCAGTCCAGTTCTACGGCCAATCTCCGAAAGGTGGACCGCATTCGATGAGTCCATGGACGTCCGCGGTCGGAGCACCCCAACTGGCCCGGCTGCTCGGGTCACAGCACACCCGCGACGGCGTGGCCGCCGGGGCCGCGGCCTCACTGACCGGGGGCCGCCGCGTCCCCGCCTACCGCTCACTCGCCGACGGCGTACGGCTACTCATCCTGGAGGGCCGGGTTCCGGTCGCCGCCCGGCTGCCCGCCGAGCGCGAGCTCGCCGCGGCGCTCGCGGTCAGCCGCACCACCGTGGCCGCCGCCTACGAGGCGCTGCGCGGCGAGGGGTTCCTGGAGTCCCGGCGCGGCGCCGGGAGCTGGACCGCCATGCCCGCCGGAAGCCCGCTGCCCACCCGGGGGCTCGATCCGCTCCCGCCCGAGGCCGCGGCCTCCGTGATCGACCTCGGCTGTGCCGCACTGCCCGCCCCCGAGCCCTGGCTCACCCGCGCCATGCGCGGCGCCCTGGACGAACTGCCGCCCTACGCCCACACCCACGGCGACTACCCCGCCGGGCTGCCAGCCCTGCGCCAGGCGCTCGCCGACCGCTACACCGCCCGCGGCATACCGACCATGCCCGAGCAGATCATGGTCACCACCGGCGCCATGGGGGCCGTCGCCGCCGCCTGCCGACTGATGGTCCGGCCCGGTGAACGGGTCGCCGTCGAATCCCCCAGCTACGCCAACATCCTCCAGTTGCTGCGCGAGGCGGGCGCCCGGCTCGTCCCCGTCGCCATGGCCGACCGGCTCGCGGGCTGGGACATCCCGTCCTGGCGCCAGGTGCTCAGCGCTGCCGCGCCCCGGCTGGCCTACGTCGTCGCCGACTTCCACAACCCCACCGGCGCCCTCGCCACCGAGGACCAGCGGCGCCAGCTCGTCGACGCGGCCCGCTCCGCCGGAACGGTCCTGATCGCCGACGAGACCATGGCCGAGCTGCGGCTGGACGACGGGGTGGAGCTGCCCCGGCCCGTCTGCGCCTTCGACCCGGCGGGCAGCACCGTGATCACCGTCGGCTCGGCGAGCAAGACCTTCTGGGCGGGGCTGCGGATCGGCTGGGTGCGCGCCGCACCCGATGTCATCCGCAGCCTGGTCGCCGCCCGCGCCTACGCGGATCTGGGCACTCCCGTCATCGAACAGCTCGCCGTCGCCTGGCTGCTGAACACGGGCGGCTGGGAGGAGGCCATCGAGATCCGCCGGGAGCTCGCGCGCGGCAACCGGGACGCGCTCGCCGAGGCCCTGAGGCGCCATCTGCCCGACTGGGAGTTCACCGTTCCGCACGGCGGGCTCACCCTCTGGGCCCGCACCGGCGGCCTCTCCGGATCCCGCATCGCCGAGGCGGGCGCCCGGCTGGGGGTCCGGGTGCCGTCGGGGCCACGCTTCGGGGTGGACGGCGCGTTCGAGGGGTACGTACGGCTGCCGTTCACGGTCGGGGGAGCGGTCGCCGAGAAGGCCGCCACCCGGCTTGCCTCGGCCGCCGACCTGGTCGCCACGGGCGCCACGGTTGAGGCGGAGGCGCCCCGGACGTACGTGGCCTGACCCGCCGTACCGCCTTGTGGCCGTGGCCACCGCGGCGGCCGTGGCAGTGACGTGTGGCCGTGGCCTTGGCCCGACCCGCCGTACCGCGCTGCGGTACCGCCACGGGCCCCGCTGGCTAGCCCCCGACGGGCGCCGGGGCCGGGGGCGCCGCCGGGTCCGGCGCCGGGAGCAGCCGGAGCACCGCCTGCCGCTCGGCCTCCCCGGCCGCCTCGTCGTACGGGTCGGGCGTGGCCGGGACCTGGAGGCGGTGCACCGGGCCCGCGCCGAGGCGGGCATAGCCGCGGCCCGGGGGCACCTCGGGCGTCGGGGTGGTGTGCGGCGGCGCCCCGAGGACCGCCGCGACCTGCTCGGACGAGACCGGGCCCAGCACCACCCGGGCCCGGGTGTGGCTCCGTACGGCGTCGCTCAGCGACTCCGCGGCGTCCAGCTGATCGGCCACCACCACCCGTACGTTCGCCGCCCGTCCGTGCCGCAGCGGCACGACCAGCAGCTCCTGGGGATCGGTGCGGCCGTCGGCCGCCGCGAGATGGCTCATCACCGACGGCCGGTCCAGCAGGATCCACAGCGGGCGCCGGATGTCCTCCGGCGGTGGGTGCCGCAGCTGGCGGGCGCGGTTGGCGGCGATCAGCCGGCGCTCGGTCTCATGGCCCGCCCACTCCAGCGTGGCCAGCACCCCGGCCGGTCCGCACTCCACGGCCAGCACCCCCGTACGTCCGCTCAGACACGCGTACTCACCGGTGCCGCCGCCGTCCACCACCAGCACCTCGCCATGGGGCAGCGCCTGCAGCGCGATGGAGCGCAGCAGGGTCGTGGTGCCGCTTCCGGGCTGGCCGAGCGCGAGCAGATGCGGTTCGGTCGAGCGCGGGCCGGTGCGCCAGACCACCGGCGGTACGTCATGGGTCTCCGGCCCGTCCGCTGCCGCCTTCTTGAGCCCGATGGTCCCCGTGCCGTGCGTGCTCTCCTCGTCTTCCTCGTCTTCCTCGTCGTCCTCGTCGTCCTCGTCCTCCTCGCACGTCTCCGGCCCCGCCAGCACCGGCAGGGTCCGCTGCACCGACGACGGATCGGTGAAGCCCAGCACCGTCTCACCGGGCGCGGTGACGAAGCGCTGGGCGTGGATCGCGGTGGACAGGGCGGGCAGCACGGTCAGGGTGAGGCTGTTGGCCTCCTCGTCCCACTCGAAGAGGTATTCACGGCCGCGTCCCGACTTCGCGTACAGCAGCTGCTCGATCCGGGTGCGGGCCGCGGGCTCGCCGTCGGTGAAGTACGCGGGGTAGTGGAGGCGCAGCCGGGTGAGCCGCCCGCTCTCGTCGAAGGCGAAGGAGTCGAACGCCTCCGACCAGTCGCCGCCGTGGCTGTAGAGCGGGCTGGGGTCCTCGGGGGCGGAGAAGTACGGCACCAGCGCCTCGTAGAGGGTGCGCAGCCGCTCGGTCCCGTCGGCGGGCGGTTCCGATGCGGCGCCGGTGCGCGCCCGCCCGGCCCAGCCCGCCGCGCCGATCAGGCTGATCGCCGCCGCCAGCGGCCCGTACGGCAGCAGGAAGACGACGAAGCCGCAGGCGACCACGAGGGTGAACACCGGTCCGCGGCGGTCGCCCGGCAGCTCCGTCCACCTGCGCCGCCCGGCGGCGGCGAGCACGCGCAGCCCGCGCGAGAGCGCGACCAGCGGCTGGAGCACATCGGCTACGCCGTCGGCCGTGCTGCGGGCGAACGCCCGGCCGCGGCCGGACGGGACGAGCGGGCTGCCCGTGGCGCCGCCGAGGCGGAGGCGGGGGAGTGGTCTCCGGCCCACGTCAGATCTTGATCCCACCCAAGAGGCTGGCGAGGCTCGCGCCGCCCGCCTTGATGCTCGGGGCGATCGCGGTGGAGGCGAGGTAGAAGCCGAAGAGCGCACAGATGACCGCGTGCGACCCCTTCAGGCCGTCCTTGCGGAAGAAGACGAAGACGATGATGCCGAGCAGTACGACGCCGGAAATGGACAGGATCATCACGGTCTCCTGGCTGATGGGGGACGGTCAGTCACCATGAGTGGTTCCAGGATCACAGCATGTATCCATCGGGCGAAAGGTGCAATTGGGTGGATTATCGGTGTAATCATCACCATGGAGGCGTGGCGGTATGGGTCCGCCCGCCGGGGCTGAGCGTCCGCCCGCTCGGGTGGGTCGGTCTGCCGCCGTCCTTAGGGTGGATGATCACATGCCCGAGGGTGGATGATCACCTACCCAGGTAGCGAAGCCGGAGGCGACAGGCCATGACCGAATCGAACCCCGAGAGCGAGCCCGCCCACGACCCGGAGGTGCTCCAGCTGGCGGCCCAGGTCTTCGACCTGGCCAGGCAGGGCGACACCGACAGGCTCGCCGCCTATGTGGACGCGGGCGTCCCGGCCAACCTCACCAACGACAAGGGCGATTCCCTGCTCATGCTCGCGGCCTACCACGGCCACCCCGCGACGGTGTCGGCCCTGCTCGAGCGCGGCGCCGACCCCAATCGGGTGAACGAGCGGGGTCAGACCCCCATCGCCGGGGCCGCGTTCAAGGGCGAGGCGGAGGTGCTGAGGGTGCTGTTGGCCAAGGGCGCCGATCCGCGCGCCGGATCGCCCTCGGCCGTCGAGACGGCGCGGATGTTCGGGCGGGAGGATCTGCTCGCGCTGTTCCAGGCCGTCCCGGGCGCGGGGCAGTGACCGCCGCCCCGGGCACGGAGTACTGACCGTCGGCCCGGACGCGGGGCGTTGACCGCCAACCCGCCCTTGACCGTTCAAAAAGTGAAGCGCGAGACTTCATTCAGACCGTGAGTTAAGCGATGAAACCAGTCGGCGTCAAGAGTGGCCGCGTCCGGTAGGTTCGGGCAGGGGGAAGGAGCCCGATGGGTCAGATGAACCGACGGACCGTCCGCGACCTGCGGCGCGGCAACCGCTCGACGCTGCTGCGCCAGCTGTACTTCCGGGGCCCGGTGAGCCGTCAGGAGCTGGGGACGCTCACCGGGCTCAGCTCCGGTTCGGTCAGCAATGTCGTCGGCGAACTGCTCGCCGACGAACTGGTCGAGGAGGCCGGGTCCGTCGAGTCCGACGGCGGCCGCCCCCGCACGCTGCTGCGGGTCAGACCGGGCGGCGGCCATCTCATCGGGGTCGACGTCGGCGAGACCCACGTCCGCGTGGAGCTGTTCGACCTCGCGCTGACCGAACTGGCCCGGTGGGAGCATCCGCTGACGCCCGGAGGGCTGGAGCGGGATCCGGAGCCGGTCGTCGGCCACATCCTGACCGGCCTCGACGCCGTCGTCGACAAGAGCGGTGCCGCGCCCGAGGCGGTCATCGGCGTCGGGGTCGGCGTCCCCGGCGTCGTCGAACAGGGGGAGGAGATCCTGGTCCACGGCCCGACCGCCGGGCGGGACGCGGTGCCCCTGGAGCGGCTGCTCCGCAGCGGCACCGAACTGCCGCTGTTCATCGACAACGGCGCCACCGCGCAGGGGCAGGCCGAGATGTGGTTCGGGGCGGGCCGCGGCGCGGACAACGCGGTGATCGCGCTGATCGGCTCCGGCGTCGGCGCGGCCATCGTGACCGCCGGGGTGCCGTACCGGGGCGCGACCAGCAGCGCGGGGGAGTGGGGGCACACGGTCGTCCAGGTCGGCGGGCGCACCTGCCGATGCGGTGCGGTCGGCTGTCTGGAGGCGTACGTCGGGGCACAGGCGGTGCTCGAACGCTACGGGCACGGGGCGCGCGGAGCCGCTAAGGGCGGTGCGGACGGTGCGGGCGCTGGCGGTACGGGCGGCTCGGACGGAGCCGTCGGGAGCGGTGCGGGCGAGAGTGGTGCGGGCGACGCGGACGGTGGCGGGGAGGACCAGCAGGCCGCCTTCGCCGCGATCGTGGGGGCCGCCGGGAGCGAGGCCAGGGCGCGCGAGGTGCTGGAGGAGACCGCCGCCTACCTCGGCGCGGGCATCGCCGACCTGATCAACCTCTTCAACCCCGAGCGGATCATCCTCGGCGGCTGGGCCGGACTGCTCCTCGGCGGCCGGGTCCTCCCCAGGATCCGGGCCGCCACCGCCTCCTACGCGCTGTGCAGGCCGTACGCCCAGACCGAGATCGGGCTGGCCGAACTGGGGCCCGATGCCGTGGCGCTGGGCGCTGCCACGCTTCCGCTGGCGCACTTCCTCGCCACCGGCGGGGCGCGCTGAGGGTTCGACTTCTGTCGGTTCAGGGGGAGTTGGGTCGGACCCCGTCTCAAATTCTTTGACGCAAGCAGGTCCAGACCTATTGACATGCATCGAACAGGGCTGGACATTGTGTCTCCCCGGAGGTGACCGATGACGGCCAAGGCCCGGACAGCCCAGCCCTCGCTGCGCACCACCGTGCGCGATCCACGGCGCGGCAGCCGCTCCTCGCTGCTGTGGACGCTGTATCTGCACGCCCCGCTCAGCCGCCAGGAGCTCGTCCGCCGTACGGGGGTCGGCGCCACCACCGCGAGCGCGGTCATCGACGAACTGATCGCCGAGGGCGTCGTCAAGGAAGAGCCCGTCGCCGGAGACCTGGTCGCCCAACACGCCGTCGCCCACGACCTCGTCACGGACGCGCAACCGCCCCGGCTGCGGCTGGCCTCCGAGCACCGCTACGTCATCGGCGTGGAGGTCGCCGATACCCGCGTCCGCGTCGGGCTGTTCGACCTCGCCCTCACCCAACGCGCCGGAGCCGTCCACCCGTTACCCGCCGGGCCTCCCCCCGAGCACGGCGCTGAGACCGCCGCCCGCCACATCCTGACCTTCCTGGACGCCGTCGTCGAGGAAGCCGGAATCCCCCACGGGCACATCCTCGGCGTCGGTGTCGGCGTTTCGGCCACCGGCTGGGACGGCGCCCCCCTGGAGCGGCTGCTGCGCACCGGCACCGCACTGCCCCTGCACATCGACAACGGCGCGGAGGCCCTGGGCCGGGCCGAGATGTGGTTCGGCGCCGGACGCGGCCTCCAGCACGCTGTCGTCGCGCTCATCGGCTCCGGTGTCTCCGCGAGCGTCATCACCCATGGCTCCCCCTACCGGGGCGCCACCGACAGCGCGGGCCAATGGGGCCACACCACCGTCCAGGCCGGTGGCCGCAGCTGCCGGTGCGGCGCCCGCGGCTGCCTGGAGGCGTACATCGGCGCCGACGCGGTCCTGGAGCGTTACCGCCAGGCCCGGCGTGGCCGCTTCACCCCCGGCGCCGACCGGGAGTCCGCGTTCGCCGTGCTGCTCGCGGCGGCCGACACCTCGTCCGCCGCGCAGCGTGTCCTGGAGGAGGCGGCGGTGTACTTGGGCGCCGGAATCGCCAATCTCGTCAACCTCTTCAACCCCCAGCGGATCATCCTCGGCGGCTGGGCCGGGCTGATGTTCGGCGCCCGCATGCTGCCGCGGATCCGCGAGACGATCGCCGCGCAGGCGCTGCGCAGACCGTACGCGCAGACCGACATCGAGCTCTGCGGGCTCGGCCCCCACGCCGTGGCGCTCGGCGCCGCCGCCCTGCCCCTGCGCCACTTCCTGACCGACGGCGCGCACCGCCCCGCCACCACCCCGCGAAGAGCGCTGACGCGCGCGGCTCCCACCACCCGCATGTCCGTGCCATAGCGCCCGTCGACCCCGGCCCCCAACCGCCGGACACCTACCTTCCCCCCCACCGGACCGGCACCCACCGGTCCCATCCCCCACACAGGAAGGCACCACCGTTCCATGAGAAGTACGCTGCGCAACACGATGATCGGTCTGCTCTCCGCGACCGCGCTCGCCGCCACTCCCTGGCTCACCGCTCCGGCCACGGCCACCACGGACGCCCCCCAGAAGAAGGCCGCCGCCGAATTCACCGACAACTTCGACGGCGCGGCGGGCAGCGCGGTCGACGGCTCCAAGTGGGGCCTGGAGACCGGCGACAACGTCAACAACCACGAGCGGCAGTACTACACCGACGGCAACAAGAACGCGGCGCTGGACGGCAACGGCAACCTCGTCATCACCGCGCGCAAGGAGAACCCCGCCAACTACAACTGCTGGTACGGCCAGTGTGAGTACACCTCGGCCCGCCTGAACACCTCCCAGAAGTTCACCACCGCCTCCGGCCATGTCGAGGCCCGGATGAAGGTGCCGCAGGGCCAGGGCATGTGGCCCGCCTTCTGGATGCTCGGCGATGACATCGGCAGCGCGGGCTGGCCCAACTGCGGCGAGATAGACATCATGGAGAACGTGGGCTTCGAGCCCAGCACCGTCCACGGCACCCTCCACGGGCCCGGCTACTCCGGCGAGGGCGGCATCGGCGCCGGGTACACCCTGCCCAACGGCGCCAAGTTCTCCGATGACTTCCACACCTTCGCCATCGACTGGTCGCCCAACAAGATCACCTGGTCCGTCGACGGCAACGTCTACCAGACCCGCACGCCCTCGGACCTCAACGGCAACCGCTGGGTCTTCGACCACCCCTTCTACATCATCCTCAACCTGGCCGTCGGCGGTTACTGGCCCGGCGACCCGGATGGCAGCACCTCCTTCCCGCAGCAGCTGGTCGTCGACTACGTCAAGGTGACGGGCGGCAGCTGACGCCCGCGGCCGATGCGGAAGCCCGCGGAGCGGTGTCCTCGCCGGTGTCATCAGCAGGGGCGGACCGCCTCCGAGACCACCACGACGAGGGCTTCCACATCGGCACCACCACGCACCGCACATCGTTGTGGGCCCGCCCCGTGCCGGGCCGCCCGCATCACTGAGCCCCCGGCCCGAGCCGGTCCGTAGTGCGTGGGCACCAGGGCGGGGGTACGGCTGGTCCGGGTGCACCAGGGGAAGACGGGGGCGGGGGACGATGCCCGGCGGGGCGGCGGAGGGAAGTGTTGGGGGCGCGCGAATTCCGCGCGCCGAGCAGGCAGCGCATGTGCTCGCGGCCTTGCTCGTCACCCGACGACGAACAGGACATCCATGTCCCAAGCTGTGGTTCCCCCGCCCCCGGTCCGCATCGAGAGGCTGTCGATCGGTGCCCTCGGCATCCTGGCGCTCGCCCTCGGCACCCTGCAGACCGTGGTGGATCCCGCGCTCCCGCTGCTGCAACGTGAGTTGGGGGTCAGCCCGGGCGAAGGGGCGCTGGTCTCCAACGCGGTGCTCATCACCGGCGCCGCCGTCGCACCCGTCGCGGGCAAACTCGGCGACCGCTACGGCGGGAAGCAGGTGCTGGTGCGGCTGATGGCCGTGGTCTCGGCCGGTGGTCTGCTGGCCGCTCTGGCGCCGAACCTGCCGGTGTTGCTGCTCGGTCAGATACTGCAGGGCGCCATGGTGGGTGCGCTGCCCCTCTCCTTCATCCTGGTGCGCAAGCACCTCCCCGCAGGGGAGTCACAGCTGGGGATCGGGCTGGTCATGGCGCTGTTCACGGGCGGCGGCATGGTGGGAACGCTGACGGCCGGGCCGATCGCGGAGGCGCTTTCCTGGCATGGGATGTTCGCACTGCCGACGATCGCGATCATCGCGATGACGCTGGCCGTGGCCCGGTTGATGCCGCATGATCCGCCGATCGAAGCGGAGTACCGGATCGACTGGCCCGGTGTGGTGCTGCTGAGCGGCGCACTGCTGGCGTTCATGCTCGGGCTCGTGAGGGCGACGGGCGACGACGGTCTGCCGCCGCTCGCGGTCGGGGCACTCGCGGTGGTCGTGGCTGCCCTGGCGACCGGATGGGTCGCCGTCGAGCGCCGGGCGGCCTCGCCGATGGTCGATCTGCGCATGCTGGCCAAGCCCGCGATATGGCATGCGTGCATGCTCACGATCGTCATCACCACCAGTTTCGGGATGGTGAGCTTTCTGCTTCCGCAGCTGTTCGGGGTGGAGGGCGACGGGTACGGCTTCGGGGCCGACACCACCGACATCGGACTGTTCCTGCTGCCCGGCGCCATCGCGGGGGCGGTGAGCGATTCGGTCGGCGGGATCACGGCCCGGCGCTTCGGCCTGCGCGCCGTGCTCCTCGTGGGCGCCGTCGTCACGGCGGCCACGATGATCGCCCTGGTGTCGCTGCACGCCGCGGAGTGGCAACTCGTCCTCGCGAAGGCCCTGGCCGCGATGGCCGCGGGCGTAGGCACCACGGCGTTGCTCACCGGCGCCGCCACCGCCGTCGAAACCAAGGACACCGGCATCGCCACCAGCCTGCTCGTGGTGACACGCGTGATCGGCGTCGCCCTGGGCGTCCAGATCGCCGCCGGGATCCTCGACGCCGGGGCCGATCCGACGACCGGCCTGCCATCCGAATCGGCCTTCGTCACGGGTTTCGCCGTCGCCGGGCTCGTCGCGGCCCTGTCACCGCTCGTCGTCCGCGTCACGAAGACCAGCATCACGAAGAAGGGGGCCCGGGCATGACGGCGAACGGTCTGTCGACGGCGGTGAGTACTCCTGGGAAGCGCAGCGTTCTGATCTCCGGCGCCAGTATCGCCGGACCCGCGCTGGCGTACTGGCTGCACCGGTCCGGATGCGCGGTCACCGTGGTGGAGAAGGCGGGCGCACTGCGCGACGGTGGCTATCCGATCGACATCCGCGGCACCGCGATCGAGGTGGTACGGCGGATGGGGATACTGCCGCGGCTGCGGGACGCGCACATCGACACGCGTCGCTACACCTTCCTCAACGCCGACGGCGGCGAAGTGGCCTCGCTCAACGCGCACGCCGCCGCGGGTGGTGGCGGGGGCCAGGACCTCGAGGTGCGGCGTGGGGATCTGGCCGCCGCCCTCTACGGAAAGGTCCGCGACGACGTGGAATTCCTGTTCGGCGACTCCATCGACACCCTCGACCAGTCCGGACCGGGGGTCGACGTGACGTTCCACAGCGGGCAACGGCGCACATTCGACCTGGTGGTCGGCGCCGACGGTATGCACTCACCCACCCGGGAGCCCCTGTTCGGTCCCGAAGAGCGGTTCCACCGCTACCTCGGCTACTGCTTCGCCATATTCACCGTGCCGAACACCTTCGGGCTCTCCCACGAGCTCATGCTGTGGAACACCCCGGGGAAGGCCGCGGCCCTCTACGCCGCCGGGGGCAACGCCGAGCTGCACGCCTTCCTCACCTTCCACCAGCCAGAACCGCCGTTCACCGCGCTCCGGAACCCCGACGCCCAGCGGGACCTGGTCGCCACGGTCTTCGCGGGCGCGGGATGGGAGGTCCCCGGCATGGTCGACGCCATGCGTGACGCGGATGACCTGTTCTTCGACACGGCCGGTCAGATCCGCATGCCCCACTGGTCCAGCGGCCGGGTCGCGCTCGTCGGCGACGCAGCGTACGCACCCTCGTTCCTCACCGGACAGGGCTCGAGCCTCGCGCTGGTCGGTGCCTATATGCTCGCCAACGCCCTGGCCGCGCACCGGGACCACACCGCGGCCTTCGCCGCCTACGAGCGCGGCGTCCGCGAGTTCGTCGCCCTGAACCAGGCACTGGTCGACAACGGTGCGGCCACGCTCTTCCCCACCACGGCGCGGGCCCTGGAGCAACGCGACACCATGCTGCGCGGCCTCGTCACCATGCCCTCCGCGACGGCACGACCGGCCCACTCGGCGCTGGCGCTGCCCGCGTTCGCCCCGTTGCCGTGATCCGTTGGCGTGACGCGGCTACGACGGGCCGCCGGTCCCGCCGTCGGGTGCGGCGGCGTGGGCCAGGCCCGTCTGGTAGGCGATGACCACGAGTTGCGCCCGGTCGCGTGCCTCCAGCTTCGTCATCGCGCGCTGCACATGGGCGCGGACGGTGAACGGGCTGAGGAACATCCGATCGGCGATCTCCTGGTTGGACAGGCCGGTCGCGACCAGGGCCACCATCTCGCGCTCGCGCGGGGTGAGCACGGCGAGCCGTTCGGGGTGGTGCGGCGGGTCATCCGGTGTGGCCAGGAAACGGGTGACCAGGGAGCGGGTCGCGGCGGGGGACAGGAGGGTGTCGCCGTCGGCGATCGTACGCACGGCGTCCAGCAGGTCCTCGGCCCCGATCCCCTTGCCGATGAAGCCACCGGCCCCAGCGCGCAGCGCCTGGGCGACGTACTCGTCGGTCTCGTACGTGGTGAGGATCAGGATGCGGCTGGTCCGCAGTTCCGGGTCCGCGCAGATCTCCGACGTGGCGGTGAGGCCGTCCACCCCGGGCATGCGGATGTCCATGACCACCACATCCGGGCGCAGCTCCCGGCTGAGTCTCACCGCCTCCCTGCCGTCGGAGGCCTCGCCGACCACGGTGATGTCGTCGGCGGAATCGAGGAGCATCCGGAAGGCACCGCGCAGCAGGGCCTGATCGTCGGCGAGCAGTACCGTGAGCGTCACGGCGCATCCCCGGCCTCTCCGCCGCCCGTGCGGGCTTCTCCGCCGCCCGTGCGGGCTGTCGTCCCGTCAGCGCTCGGCGTGGTGTCCTTGGCGGGTGGGAGGGGCAGTCGGGCGGAGACGAGGAAGCCGCCCTCGGGGCGGCTGCCCGCGGAGAGGTGTCCCCCGACCGCGGTGGCGCGTTCACGCATCCCGATCAGACCGTAACCGGGCGGACGGTCCGGCACCGTGGACGCATTCGGTCGCCTGGCCGTACCCCGTCCCGTGGACACACCCCGTCCCGTGGACGTGGTCGGCGCCGTACGGGCGCCCCCTCCGCCGTCGGCCACGGTGATGGTCACCCGATCGCGGTTCCAGACGAGGCGCACCAGGGCGCTATCGGTACCGGCGTGCTTGGTCACGTTGGTCAGGGCCTCCTGGACGATGCGGTAGGCGGTGAGGTCCACGCCCGGCGGCAGCGGCCTGGCCGTGCCCTCCTGGCGCACCGACACCTCCAGACCCGCGCGGCGGAACGACGCGAGGAGCGTGGGGAGTTGGGCCAGCCCGGGCGCCGGTTCCGCGGGCGCGTCCGCGTCCCCGGACTGACGCAGCAGACCGACCGTGGCCCGCAGTTCGTCGAGCGCGTCGCTGGTGGTCTCGACGAGCTCGTTCAGGCTCTTGCGGGTCTGCTCCGGGCGGGCGTCGAAGAGGTGGGCGGCGACCGTGGCCTGGGCGTTGGCCAGGGTGATCTGACTGGCCACGAGGTCGTGCAACTCCCGGGCGATGCGCGCCCGTTCCTCGCCCACCCTCCGGCGCGCCTCGCTGTCCCGGCTCTTCTCGGCCTGCCGGGCCCGCTCCTCCACGGCCGCCAGATAGGCCCGCCGGTTCCGTACCGAATGCCCGAGTACGCCCGCCACCAGCGGGAACGCCGCCACCGCGGCCACCCGGCTCGCGTCCTTCCCCGAGAGCGCCCCGAACAGGGGGGTGGAGGCGACCAGCAGCGCCACCGAGATGAGCGACACCGCGCCCACCGCGCGCCGTTCGGTGCGCGCGGTGAGCGAGTAGGAGTAGGCGGTGATCCCGGTGGGGGCCACGATGAGCGGGCTCAGCAGCAGGCCCAAGGGCGGCACCAGCACACCGCTCGCGGTCGCGACCGCCATGGCGGCCAGCGGCGCCCGGTGCCGCACCGGCAGCACGGCACAGGACACCACGGCGAGGACATAGGCGGCGACGGGCGGGGGTGACAGCGTGCTGCCGTCCTCCTCCACCACGCCGCCGAGCAGACAGAGCGCGAACGCCGTCGCCGCGAGCGCTCCCTCCCGCCACCATCTGGCGCGTGGCCGCGGGCCACCGCCACCCGTGGTCGTCATGGCGGGCTCAGTCCCGGCCGACGGGAAGCCGCGGCACCGTGGCGTCCGGCACCGCCGCGTTCGGCCCCGTTGCGGACGCCGGGACGTGCCCGCTCAGCTTCTCACCCTCGATGTCCACATTCGGCAGCACACGGTTCAGGATACGAGGCAGCCACCAGGCCCGGTGGCCGAGCAGCGCCATGACCGCGGGTGCGATCGCCATCCGTACCACGAAGGCGTCGAAGGCGACGGCGGCGGCCAGACCGACGCCCATCGTCTGGATGGTCGGGCTGCTCATCCCGATGAATCCGGCGAACACGCTGATCATGATGATCGCCGCCGCGGCCACCACGCGTCCGCTGTGCCGGAAACCGCTCACGATCGCCTCGCCGGGGGACGCGCCGTGGACGTACGCCTCCCGCATCCGGGTGAGGAGGAAGACCTCGTAGTCCATGGCGAGGCCGAACACGATCCCGATGATGAGGATCGGCATCAGCGACATGACCGGTCCGGTCTGCTCGATGCCGATCAGGTCCGCCGCCCAGCCCCACTGGAAGACGGCGACGAGGACGCCGAAGGCGGCACCCACCGACAGCAGGAAGCCGAGCGCGGCCTTGACCGGGACCAGGACCGAGCGGAAGACCACCGTCAGCAGCAGCACCGCCAGGCCGATGACCACGGTCAGATAGGGGATGAGGGCGTCGGACATGGCTTCGGAGATGTCGATGTTCATCGCGGTGGTGCCGGTCACCAGGACGCGGGCGCCCGTATCGGCTTCGACGCCGGAGACCGCGCCGCGGATCGCGTGCACCAGGTCCTTGGTCTCGCCGCTGTTCGGCGCGGTCCGCGGGACGGCGGTGAGGACGGCCGTGTCCTTGGCCCTGCTGAGAACCGGATCACCGACCGACGCTACCCCCTCCACTCCCCGTACGGTCTTGGCGACCAGGTCCGCGGTGGCCCGGGTGTCCCCGGGCTCCGAAGTGTCCACGACCACGGTCAACGGGCCGTTGAAGCCGGGGCCGAAGCCCTCTGACAGCAGGTCGTAGGCGCGGCGCTGGGTGGTCTCCACCGACTTCGACTCGTCCCCGGGCAGGCCGAGTTCAAGGCTCAGCGCCGGTACGGCGACGGCGCCGAGACCGAGTCCGGCGATCAGCAGCACGGGCACCGGGCGGCGCAGCACGAACCGCGCCCAGCGGGTGCCGATGCGCTTCGCTGGGCTTGCCGCGATGCGCTGCCGGTCGGCGCGGGACAGCCCCCTTCCCCGAGCTCGCGGCTTCGCTCGAGCAGGGGATACCCCGTTGGACACCCCCTTGCCGAAGAAGCCGAACAGCGCGGGGACCAGGGTCAGTGCGACGAGTACGGCGAGGGCCACGGCGCCCGCGCCGCCCAGGCCCATCTTGGTGAGTTCGGGGATGCCGACGACCCCCAGCCCGACCAGCGCGATGAAGACGGTCGCACCGGCGAACACCACCGCGGATCCGGCCGTGCCCACCGCCCGGCCCGCGGCCTCCTCCGGCTCGCCGCCCTGGGCGCGCTCGTCGCGGAAGCGGGAGGTGATGAAGAGCGCGTAGTCGATGCCGACCGCCAGCCCCAGCATCAGCGCCAGGATCGCCACGGTGGACGTCAGGCCCAGCGGCACGGCCAGCGCGGAGACCAGGCCGAAGGCGATGGCCACGCCCACGAAGGCGGTCAGCAGCGAGAGCCCGGCCGCGACCAGCGACCCGAGGGCGAGGACCAGCACCACCGCCGCCACCGCCACGCCGACGATCTCCGTCGTACCGCCCGGCTCCTCCTCCGCGTCCAGGGCCGAGCCGCCGATCTCCACGGTCAGCCCCGCGTCCCCGGCCCGGCTCGCCGCGTCCTCGAGGGCGCTCTTCGTCGTCCTGGTCAGGTCGACGGCGTCCGCGGTGTAGGTGATCGTGGAGTAGGCGATGGTGCCGTCCTCGCTGACGGCGCCGGTCTCATAGGGGTCGGTGGCCGACGCGACCTGATCGCCCCCGCCCAGCGAGCCGAGCGTGTCCTCGACGGCCGCCTTGTTCTCCCTGGCCGTCACCCGCTGCCCGTCCGGGGCCCGGAACACCAAACGGGCCTCGGCGCCCTGGGAGTTGCCCTGCGGGAAGCGCTCGTCCAGCAGGTCGAACGCCCTCTGTGACTCGGTGCCGGGCATGGAGAGGTCCTCTTCCTCTCCGGACGGCGCCATGGCGGCCGCGGCGATGGCCAGCACCAGGACACCCAGCCACAGACCACCCACGAGTCGGCGCCGCCGGAAGGCCCACCGTCCGATCCGGTAAAGAAATATCGCCACCTGTTGATCACTCCAGACACACCGCTAGGCAAGGGGGAACGCGCGAGATTCACGCGCCTCCCACACTCGCCTCCGGCGCCCCACCGGGGCATCGTCCCCCGCCGCCGACTTCCCCTGGTGCACCCGGACCAGCCCCGCGTCTGTCCTGGTGCCTCCGCACTACAGACCCCGGCCCGCTGGCGGCCGTACGGGAGCGTGGTGCGCCGCGTAGCCTCGGCTCATGGACACCTCTTGCACCACGGCGGCGGCGCGGACCTGTGACCGGATCGAGGCCGGGGACGCGGAGATCCGGGCCTTTGTGCCCGAGCCCGGGCGGCGGGAGCGGCTGGCGCGTGAGGCGCGGACGGCGGATGAGCGGTGGGGGGATCCGGACGGGCGGCCGCCGCTGTACGGCGTCATGGTGGGCGTGAAGGACATCGTGCATGTCGAGGGGGTGCCCACGCACGCCGGGTCGGACGTTCCCGCCGAGGCGCTGGCCGGGGCGGAGGCGTCGCTCGTCGGGCGGCTGCGGGAGGCGGGGGCGCTGGTGGCGGGCAAGACCGTCACCGCCGAGTTCGCCGTGACGGCGCCGGGGCCCACGCGCAATCCGCACCATCTCGGCCACACCCCGGGCGGCTCCAGCAGTGGTTCGGCGGCGGCCGTGGCGGCGGGCGTGGTGCCGCTCGCGGTCGGGACCCAGACGATCGGCTCGATGATCCGCCCGGCGGCCTACTGCGGGGTCGTCGGCTTCAAGCCGACCCACGGCCGTATCCCCGCCGACGGTGTGATCCCCAACGCCCCGACCTTCGACACCGTGGGTCTCTTCGCCCCCGACGTGGCGGGCCTCACCCCGGCGGCGGCCGTGCTGTGTGACGGATGGCGGCCGTCCCAAGAGGCCGGCGAGGGCCGTGAGGGCGGTGAGGCGGCGGGGCGGCGGCCGGTGCTCGGCGTTCCGCTCGGACCGTATCTCGAACGTGCCGACGGCGAGGCCAGGAGCTCCTTCGAGGAGCGCGTGGGGCGCCTGGACGCCGCCGGATTCACCGTCCGCCGGGTGGACTTCCCCGACGACTTCGAACGGGTCGTGGCGGAGCAGCGGGTGATCGGCCGTTATGAGCTGGCCCGGACCCACGCCGTATGGTTCCCGCGCCACGGCGAGCGGTACCGCGAGCAGACCGCCCGGGCGATCAGGGAGGGGCAGCGGATGAGCCGTGACGCGTACGCCGCGGCCCTGCGCGCCCGTGCCGAGTTCCGCGAGTTGCTGGTGGCCGCCATGGACCGGGACGGCATCGATCTGTGGATCACCCCGGCGGCCACGGGCCCCGCGCCGTACGGCCTGGAGAGCACCGGCGACTCGGTGATGAGCCTCCCCTGGAGCTATGCGGGAGCCCCCGCCCTGGCGCTGCCCGCGGGCCGGGCGGCCAACTCCCTTCCGCTGGGCGTGCAGTGCGTGACCAGGCCGGGAGCGGACGAGCGGCTGCTGGGATGGGCGCCTGATGTGGAGTCGGTCCTCGTTGGGACGTCCGCACCCCTATGATGGGCATCCACCCCCGTGTACGGAGTTGGGGACGAGATGACTGCCACATGGTGGCTTATGCAAGGTGAGGCCGCAGTCGGCGAGTTACGCCAGTACGGGGTCGACCAGCCGGTTTTTCTGTGCCACTTCACGCCGGGCCCGGCGTGGGAGACCGTCCGGGCGCAGTTCGAGGCGTGGTCCGCGCTGCGCGGGCAGGACCCCGACGGAAGCCGTACCGCCCGGGTCATCCGGTCCATCATGGATCTCGGGCTGCGGCTGGTCCCCACCGACGACAGTCCGTCGATGGCGCTGTTCACCGAATGCATCCTGCGCATCGACGGCCACACCGCCCGGCTGCGCTACTGACCGGCCGCCGGTCCGAGCGAGCCGGCTCGAGCTGCGGGAGCGTCCACGCCGCCCTATCGTGGTAAGCGTCGTGGCGCCGGAGACCAGGCGCGTGGCATGGTCAGGGGATCGAGTGCATGCCGGACCATGAAGTCTATGACTACGTGATCGTCGGTGCGGGATCAGCGGGCAGCGTCGTGACCCGCCGCCTGATAGAGCGCACGGACGCCACCGTTCTGGTTCTCGAGTCCGGAGGCCCGGGCCACGGCGAGATGGTGTCGAATCCGTCGCTGTGGGTGGAGAACATCGGCTCCGAATACGACTACGGCTACGCATACGAGCCGCACCCCGCGACCAACAACCGCGTTCACGCCCTGGCCCGCGGCAAGCTGCTGGGCGGCTCAGGCGGCATCAACGCGCTGGTGTGGACGCGCGGTCACCGCGCCGATTACGACGCCTGGGCGGCGGCCGGGAACACCGGCTGGGACTACGAATCCTTGCTGCCGCTGTTCAAGCGGAGCGAGGACTGGGAGGACGGCGCGACACCACTGCGCGGCGCCGGCGGACCCATCCGCGTCGAGCGCGCGAGGAACCTCCATCCGGTCGCCCAGGCGCTGATCGACTCCGGCCGGTCCATCGGCATGCCCTATCTGGACGACATCACCACCGCGGCGCCGGAGGGCGTGGGTCCCGTCACACTGAACATCCGGGACGGGCGACGCGTGAACCCGTGGGACGCCTATGCCGAACGGGTTCTCGACAGCCCGCGGCTGCGGGTGCTGACGGGGGCGGACGTCCACCGCTTGACCATCGTGGGTGACCGGTGCACCGGTGTGGAGTACGTCCGGGACGGCCTGCCAGCCACGGCCGGTGCCAGGGAAGAGACCGTGCTCTGCGCCGGGGCGATCGACACACCGCGCCTGCTGTTGCGCTCCGGCATCGGTCCGTCGGCCGAGCTGGCCGCCGCGGATATCGACACCGTGGTCAACTCGCCGGGTGTGGGACGAAATCTCCAGGAGCACATGATCCTGGGCGGGCTCGCGTTCGAGCCGTATGAACCCCTCGGGCCGTTGAACAACAACCTGGAGGGAAGCGTCGCCTTCACCAGGTCCCGCCCCGATCTGGACCGGCCGGACCTCATGATCGTCGCGCCGCAGATTCCTCTGGTGTCGCCCGAGATCGAGGAGATCTACCGCCCCCCGCCGGACAGTTTCTGTATCTCTCCCGGACTCTCCGCCCCGCGAAGCAGGGGCTATCTGCGGATCCATACCGGCGACCGACTAGAGATCCAGCCGCACTTCCTGCGGGAACGGGCCGACCTCGACGCACTGGTCGACGCCGTCGGACTCGGTGCGGAGATCGCCTCACGGCCGGCCTACCGAGCGTTGATCCGGCGCTGGGTGGCGCCGGCACGTCCTCTCAGCGGGTCGGACGCGGCGGATTTCGTCCGCGACGCCGCGATGCCCTATATGCATCCGGCAGGGACATGCGCTCTGGGTTCGGTGGTCGATCCGGACTTGCGCCTGCGAGGCGTTGACCGCGTTCGCGTCGCCGATGCCTCGGTCATGCCCACCATCGTCACCTCGTACATCCACGCGACCGCGGTCATGATCGGCGAGTTCGCCGCCGACCGGTTGGCCGGCTGACTCCACCGCCTCGCGCGGCGGCCGGTAGCGTGCCTCCATGGACATCGGTGATGTGGTCGAGGACTTCGAACTGCCGGATGAGAGCGGCACCGTCCGTTCGCTCAGCGGGCTGCTGGCGGACGGTCCGGTGGTGCTGTTCTTCTATCCGGCGGCCTTCACCCCCGGCTGTACCAAACAGGCGTGCCACTTCCGGGACATCGCGGCCGAGTTCAAGGAGCTCGGTGCCCAGCCGGTCGGGGTCAGTGCCGATTCGGTCGAGAAACAGGCGGAGTTCGCCCACGCGTACTCCTTCGGCTATCCGCTGCTGTCGGATCCGGAGGGGACCGTGCGGGAGCGGTTCGGGGTGAAGCGCGGGATCGCGGTGGTGCCGACCAAGCGGGTCACCTTTGTGATCGACACCGATCGCAAGGTGCTGGAGATCGTTAAGAGCGAGTTCAGGATGGGCGTACACGCGGACCGGGCGCTTGAGGCGCTGCGCGCCAGAAACGGGTAGGAGGTCCCGTATGACGGGCACGGCCCGGGGCCGTTCCTGGCGACCGGCCCCGGGCCGTACGACGTACGACGGTCAGCTCAGCCGAGAGAAGGTGAGCGCGAACTCGGCGGGGGCCGCGTCCAGGCGGTGCTCGTCCAGCACCCCGGGGCCGCAGGACTGGCTGCCGATGCCCTGCTGTCCGTGGTCCAGGTTCACCCACACCGTCTCGTTCGACGGCTCGAGATCCGGTGTGTGCTCGGCCGCGTCGAGCTGTTCGGTGGTCCAGCGGCGCGCGGTGAACCAGAAGGGCGGCTCGCCCTCGATCCGCACCCCCGATCCATCGGGCGCGGTCAGCCGCGCCCAGCGGACGTCGATCCGGGCGCCGTTCTCCTGCGGACGGACGTACGGCGTCTGGAGCTCGTCCACCGGCAGCGCCCACCGCCCCAGCCGCGCGGCGGCGCGGGTGTCCGGGTACGCCTCGCCGGGGCCGCCGCCGAACCACTCGGCGTGGCCCAGCGCCGCCGGGACCCCGAGCCGCAGCCCCAGGCGCGGCAGCGGGAAGGTCCACTCGCCGAGCGGGGTGACGGAGACCGCCAGGCTCAGCCGTCCGTCCGCGTCGGCGGTCCAGCGGTAGACCGTCTCCAGGCCGATGTCCACGGCGGCGGGCGCGACGCGGGTACGGACGGTCAGGGCACCGTCCGGCGTCGTCTCCACCGCGTCCGTGCGGTGCCGCATCCGGTGCAGTCCGAACTGGCGCCAGATCAGCCCCCAGCGCTCGTCCGGCTGCCAGGACGCGCCGTTGTCGTTGTCCGTGGGTGCGCGCCAGACGTCCAGCCGCGGCGGTTCGGTCAGCGGCAGCCCGCCGAGCGAGGTCAGGGCGCCGGTGGCCGCGTCGAAGACGCCCGGGCCGAGCACGATCCGGTCGCCGTCGCGTCGCGGCGCCGCCCCGGAGGCGAGGGCGCGTGCCCGACCGGTGCCTGGTGCGGCGGCCGGGAGCTGGGCCCAGGCCACCGGATGGCCCGCCTCGGCCCACGCCGTCGCCGCCGCCAGCCGCGCCTCGACCGTCCACCACGCCTCCGCCCCCGCCGTGGCGTCGGGCGGCGAAGGGAGCTTCACCACGGCGGACTCGCCCGGGGGCAGCGGCGGCACCGCCAGCTCACCCGAGCCGATCGCCTCCCCCTCGGCCTCATAGGTCCAGCAGAAGACGAGGTGGGACAGGTCGGCGAAGTCATGGCCGTTGGTGATCCGCACCGTGCCGTCGGCCCCGTCGCCCTCGATCCGCACCGGCTCGATGACCTTCTTGTACTCGATCAGACCGGGGGAGGGGGTGCGGTCGGGGAAGACCAGCCCGTCGCACACGAAGTTCCCGTCGTGCAGCTCCTCGCCGAAGTCCCCGCCGTAGACGTGGTGGAAGCGGCCGTCGGGGGCGCGCCGGGTGAAGCCGTGGTCGATCCACTCCCAGACGAAACCGCCCTGGCAGCGCTCATGCTCCTGGAACAGCCGCTGGTACTCGCCCAGCCCGCCCGGACCGTTGCCCATGGCGTGGGCGTACTCGCACTCGATGAACGGCAGCGCCCGGCGCCTCGCGTCCAGCTCCGGATCGCCCCACGGCGGTTCGGAGCGCCGGCCGATCTGGTCGACCTCCTCGTGCGGCGCGTACATCCGCGAGTAGACGTCCGTGTCCGCGCAGGACAGGTCGCCCTCGTAGTGGATCACCCGGGACGGGTCGCGCTCCCGGATCCAGCCGGCCATGGCGGACAGCCCGCGCCCGGTCCCGCACTCATTGCCCAGCGACCACATCACCACGGACGGGTGGTTCTTGTCGCGCTCGACCATTCGCTCGGCGCGGTCGAGCAGCGCCGGGGTCCAGCGGTCGTCGTCCACCGGGTTGTTCCGCCAGCCCAGGAGGCCGAAGCCATGGGTCTCCAGATCGCATTCGTCGATGACCCACAGCCCCAGCTCGTCGCAGAGCCCGAGGAAGGCCGGATGCGGCGGATAGTGGCTGGTGCGCACGGCGTTGATGTTGTGCCGCTTCATCAGCACCAGATCGCGGCGCATGGTGGCCAGGTCCACCGCCCGCCCGTGCTCCGGGTGGAACTCATGCCGGTTGACGCCGCGGAAGAGCACCCTACGGCCGTTGACCTTGAGCAGCCCGTCCTCGACCACCACGGTGCGGAAGCCCACCCGCAGCGGGACGCTCTCGCCCACGGTGGTCAGCCGCGCCTCGTACAGCCGGGGCGTCTCCGCCGTCCACGGCTCGACGGGGACGGTGGCGCTCTCCCCGGTGGCCAGGTCGAGTCCCAGCTCGGGCACGGTGACCCGGCCGCCGGGGTCGGAGTCGATCCGCAGCGTGCCCTGGCCGGTGGTGTGGTCGTACGAGGCGTGGACGAAGTAGTCCTCCAGCGAGCCCTCGGGCCGGTGCTCGAGCGTCACCTCGCGGAAGATCCCGGGCAGCCACCACTGGTCCTGGTCCTCGAGGTAGCTCCCGGAGGACCACTGGTGGACGCGTACGGCCAGGACGTTGCCCGACGGCCGGAGCACGCCCCCGACCGCGAACTCGTGTGGCAGTCGGCTGCCCTTGAAGGTGCCGAGCTCCTCGCCGTTGAGCCAGACCCGGGCGCAGGACTCGACGCCCTCGAAGCGCAGGACCGCGTCCCCGCCGTCCGGCCAGTCGCCGGGCAGGTCGAAGACGCGCAGATGGTCGCCGGTCGGGTTCTCGTCGGGCACGCGCGGCGGATCCACCGGGAAGGGATAGCGCACATTGGTGTAGATCGGCGCCCCGTGGCCGTGCAGCACCCAGTGGGCGGGCACCGGGAGCTCGTGCCAGCCGCGGGCGTCGTAGCCGGGGCGGGCGAAGGAGTCGTCCTCGGCGGTGGCGGTCGGCGACAGCCGGAACGACCACGTTCCGTTCAGGCTCAGCCGCGCGGCGTCGGAGGACGGGGTCCAGGGGCGGGGCGGCAGCGCTCCCGCGCCGGGGGAGACGTCCTCGTAGTAGGGCAGTGGCGTGTGCTGCGTGGAGCTCATCGACTCTCCTCGGTCGCCTTCCTTGGCGTGCTGGTGCGGCGGCTCTTCGGGCCCGTCCTCGGGCCCGTCCTCAGGCCCACCGACGCGAGCGAGCCCTCCAGGGCGAAGGTCGCCGCGCCGAGGCTCACCGGGTTGGACGGGATCGGGCACAGCACGATCTCGGTGTTCGCCAGCGGGCGGCGCAGCGCGCGCACCGCCACCGCCTCGCGCACCTCGGCGAGCAGCGGCTCACCGAGGGCGGCCGCCACCCAGCTGCTGAGCACGATCACTTCCGGGTTGAGCAGGTTGATCAGATCGGCGAGCGCGGCGCCGAGATAGCGCGCGGTGGCCCGCACGACCTTCTCGGCCACCGGGTCGCCGTCGGCGAGGCCCCGGCCGATGGCCTCGATGGTGGCCGTCTGGTCCTCCGGGTGCAGCAGCGGGCTGTCCGGGCTCAGCTCGTGGAGGTTGCGCATGATGCCGGGGGCGCCGACATAGGTCTCCACACAACCCTGGTTGCCGCAGTGGCACTGCCGTCCGTCCAGGATGAGGGTGGTGTGCCCCCACTCCCCGGCGCTGTTGCTGACCCCGCGGTGCAGGGCGCCGCCGAGCGCGAGACCGGCGCCCACGCCCGTACCGAGGTTGACCACCACGGCGTCGTTCCGCCCGCGCGCCGCGCCGAACCACTGCTCGGCCACGGTGCAGGCGCGCAGCGGATTGTCGAGGTGGAGCGGGTACGGGAGGTGGTCGGCCAGCAGCCGCAGCAGCGGGACGTCATGCCAGTCCCAGTTGGCGGCGAAGACCGAGACCCCGCCCTCGCGGTCCACCTGGCCCGGCATGCTGACGCCGACGCCGAGCACCCGGTCCGCGGCCACGTCCGCCCGCTCGACCACCGAGGACACGGCGGCGGCGATGTGTGCCACCACCTCGGCAGGGTCGTTCTCCCCCGGGCGCAACTCCTCGTCGGCGCGGGCCAGGACGGTCAGCGCCAGGTCGAACAGCTCGACATGGACGTACGTCTCCGCCACATCCACACCGATCAGCGCACCGCCCGAGGAGTTGACCGCGAGCAGTCCGCGCGGTCGGCCGCCGTCGGAGTCCTCGTAGCCGACCTCGACCAGCATCCCGAGGTCGAGCAGCTGCCCGACGAGATTCGCCACGGTGGCCGGGCTCAGCTCGGTGGCGGCGGCCAACTCCCGCCGGGAGACGGGGGATCGGGCGACGATATGGCGCAGCACCCGGTAGCGGTTGGCGGTGCGTATGTCGCGGGACGTGCGCCTCACACCGGAATCCCCTCCGTGCGGGCCGCGGGCGGGCGCCGCTGTGTCGCGGATGCCGCCGTGTCACGGGCGCCGCCGTGTCGCTGTGTCGTGGATGCCGCGCCAGGCTAGGGCGTGGGCCGGACCATGGACAACCCCTTCGACCAACCCTTGTACGAAGCGTTGGGGAGTGGGCCGGGAGCGGGACGGGTCGGCCGGGCGGGACCCCTCGTGCGAGAGCCGGGCGGAAGGCTCAATCCGTCGTGAGCACCGCGCGGACCACGGGCCCGGCCGCGTCCCCGCCGTGGCCACCGCCGGTGACCACGGCGGCGGCCGCCACATCGTTCCGGTAGGCGGTGAACCAGGCGTTGGTCTTGGGCTGGCCGTCGATCTCGGCCGAGCCGGTCTTCGCCCCGATGTCGCCGGTGAGCCCGGACATCGCCCGGGCGGCGGTGCCGCTGGTGGCGGTCAGCCGCATCATGGCCTTCAGTTGCGCGACGGTGGCCGGGCCGAGGCCGCGGTCGCTGGTGGCGATCTTCCGGTGGTCGACCGAGCGCGGCACCAGGACGGGCTGTCTGAAGGTGCCCGTCCGGGCCGTGGCCGCGACCGAGGCCATGGTGAGCGGGTTCATCTGGACCGTGCCCTGGCCGATCATGGCCGCGGCCTTGTCATCACCGCTTCCGTCCGGCACCTCGCCGTCGAAGGTGGTGACCCCCACCCGCCAGTCAAGACCCAGCCCGAACACGCTCCGCGCCTCCTGGGCCAGCGCGCCATCGGGCACGGCCCCGGCGAGCGAGACGAACGCGGTGTTGCAGGATGCCGCGAAGTCCTGGGCGAAGGTGGCGGCGGGGTTCTCGCTGTTCTCCACGTTGTGGAACGGCATGCCCTGCGCGTACGCGGCCGTCTTCGGACACGGCACCAGGTGGCCGGGGCTCACCGTGCCCGCCTCCAGCAGAGTGGCCGCGGTGACTATCTTGAACGTGGACCCCGGCGCCGTCTGCCCCTGCAGCGCGGCGTTGAACTCGGCCTGGTCGGAGTTGGCCACCGCCAGGATCTCCCCGGTGCTGGGCCTGAGCGCCACCACGGAGGCGCCGTCGCGCGCGGCCACCGCCTTCTCCGCGCTCTGCTGCACCCCGGCGTCCAGGGTGGTGCGCAGCGTGCCCGGGGTGCCGTTGGCCACCACGTGGAGCGTGGCTCCGGCGGTCCCGTCGGGCTTGACCGCGGAGACCTCGATCCGGGCCGTGCCACCCGCGTCCGCCCCGTACCGCGCGCGCAGCGCGATCAGCACCGGGTCGAGCGAGGGATGGCGGCCCTGCCGCAGCTCCTCGCCGTCCCGATCCAGCACCCGGACCGGCGGATTGTCCGCCAGATCCGTCCGTACGGACTCATTGGCGCCCAGCTTGGGGTGGAGTACGGAGGACTCCCAGTCGACCAGCGGCTTCTTGGTCGTCCGGCCGCGCACCACGGTCAGCCGTGAGGTGTAGGTCCAGCTGGACCGGGCCTTGCCGAAGACCACGTCGGCCTTGATGGTGAACGGGATGGTGGTGCCCCGTGCCGCGCCCGGGGTGGCGATCACCTTCTTCACATGCCCGTCGCCGCGATAGGCACTGAGGGCGCCGATGGCCGACTCGGCGTCGTTGGTGAGCCCGGCGGCGAGCATGTCATTGCCGTCCGCCCACGCGTCCAGGAACTCCCGCGCGGTCCGCCGGGCCTCGTCCCCGGTCACCGGACCGTCGTGGGCCGCGGTGGTGTCGCCGCCGGTCACGCCCGCGTAGAGGTTGTACCCGCCGTAGCCGACGACCCCCAGGAGCCCCACTGACAGCGCCCCTAAGACGACCTTCCCCACGGCCCGCATGGCGTCCCCCGATTTTCATCTGTGGTCGGCCGGTTTCACCTTCGTGGGTGGCGCGGGCCGCTGCGCGCATCGCCCCGTGCCGCTCAGGCGGCCTTTTCCACCTCGCCGCGCAGCGCCCGTGTGTAGATCTTCAGCAACCGGCTGTACTCGGCCCGCTCCGAAGGCAGCAGCGGTCGCCCCGCCCGGGCCCGCAGAAAGCCGCGTATCGCCTCGTTGGCCTGGTCGGTGGCAGGGGTGGTCAGTAAGGCGGGTTGATGAGTAGGAGTCGGACGCATGACCACAAGAGTAGAGGCCCCTACCGACAACGGCATCGGCGTAAACCGCCCAACAGTGGTGTTACCGGCGGTATGTGAGGAAGACCGCATCCCCCGTGCAGGTGTTCCGCTCGATGTCCCCATGGCATATGCCCCGCCGCGATAGGGGATATGCCTCCCGGTCCGCTCTGGCGCTACATCAGCTCTGGTCGCTCTGACCAGCGGATTCCGGCCCGGTGAGGATCACTTCGAGGGTGCGGGGGCCGTGGACGCCCTCCACGCGGTCGAGTTCGATGTCGCTGGTCGCGGACGGGCCCGAGATCCAGGTCAACGGGCGTGCCGGGTCGAGCCGTTCCAGCGCCTCGGGAACCGAGTCCACGACCTGATCGGTGACGCGGATCACACAGATGTGGTGATCGGGCACCAGGGTGATGCGGCGACGGCCCTGGTCGGGGGCGGCGTCCAGGACCACCGTGCCCGTCTCGGCGATGGCCACCGCGCAGCCCGTCACCACGCTGGAGACCGCGTCCAGGTCGTGCGGGGTCAGCTCCGCCGTGTCCGGAACCCGGCGCACCGCGTCGGGGACGGCGGAGAGCCACGCTTCGGGGAGGCCCGGGGGCACCACCACGCTGGTCGCGCCGCGGTCGGCGAGGAGGCGGGCGATCAGGGCCGGGAGGGACGACGGGGCGTCGGCACGGTGGACGATCGCGCGGTAGTCGGCCAGGTTCTCCGCGAGGAGGTCCACGGTCCGGGCGGCGTTGCGGTCGCCGTGGACGCGGTGGTACGAGCGCTCGACCGGCACCTCGTCGGGCGTCTCGGCGCGCGGCACATCGGCCAGGGCGCGGCGGATACGGGCCATGACCAGGGCCCGCGAGCCCAGGCCCTGGGCGCTGGGGCTTTGGGCGCTGGCGCCTTGGGTGCCGGGGTCTCGCGGGGTCATGTGGTCGTCTTCCTTCCCTCCGTGCCGCTCCCGGCGCCGCTCCCGCCCCCGGTACGCCGCCACCAGTCGCGGAACGACTCCTCAGGCACCTTCGGCAGTTCCCGCGTATCGCTCCACGCCCGCCCCGGACCGGGCAGCCGCCGCGGATGGAAGCGGCGGGTGCGGGAGGCCAGCTGCTGGCCGGTGCGCAGCAGCCGGGGGTGGTCCAGGGCCCAGCGGGCGGCGCGCATCGCGGCGCGCTCGGCGGCGTGGCCCTTGGCGGGCTTGATGACCGTACGGGTGCCACGGACGGAGGCGGGGCCGCCCTCGACCACCCGCTCGCGCAGATGGACCAGGATCTCCGGGATGTCGATCGCGACCGGGCACACCTCGTAGCACGCCCCGCACAGGGACGAGGCATACGGGAGCGAGGCATCCAGCTCGCTCTGGGTGCCGCGCAGTTGGGGCGTGAGGATCGCGCCGATCGGGCCCGGATACGCCGATCCGTACGCATGGCCGCCCGCCCGCTCGTACACCGGGCACACATTGAGACACGCCGAGCAGCGGATGCAGCGCAGCGCCTGCCGCCCCACGGTGTCCGCGAGGGTGTCGGTGCGGCCGTTGTCGAGGAGGACGAGGTGGAAGGTGCGCGGGCCGTCGGCGTCCGTGGTGCCGGTCCAGGTGGAGGTGTACGGGTTCATCCGCTCGGCGGTCGAGGAGCGCGGCAGCAGCTGGAGGAAGACCTCCAGGTCCTGGAAGGTGGGGACCACCTTCTCGATGCCCACGACGGAGATCAGCGTCTCGGGGAGGGTCAGACACATCCGGCCGTTGCCCTCGGACTCCACGACCACCAGCGTGCCGCTCTCCGCGACCATGAAGTTGGCGCCGGAGATCCCCACCTTGGCGTTCAGGAACTTCTCGCGCAGGTGCAGCCGCGCGGCCTCGGCGAGGTCGGCGGGCGCGTCGGTCAGCCCCTCCGGGGCCGGACGGCCCCACTGGGCCATCCGCTCCGTGAAGATGTCGCGGATCTCGCCCCGGTTGCGGTGGATCGCCGGGACCAGGATGTGCGACGGGAGGTCGTCGCCGAGCTGCACGATCAGCTCGGCGAGATCGGTCTCGTACGCGGTGATCCCGGCCGTGGCGAGCGCGCCGTTCAGACCGATCTCCTGCGTGGCCATCGACTTGACCTTGACGACCTCGCGCTCGCCCGTGGCCCGTACCAGCTCGGTGACGATCCGGTTCGCCTCGTCCGCGTCCGCCGCCCAGTGCACCTGGCCGCCCGCCGCCGTGACCGCGCTCTCCAACCGCTCCAGATACTGGTCGAGATGGCGCAGCGTACGGTCCTTGATGGCCGCGCCCGCGGCGCGCAGCCGCGACCAGTCGTCCAGTTCGGCCACGGCCGTGGCGCGCTTGGCGCGGATGATATGGGTGGCGTGGCGGAGGTTGGCGCGCAGCTGGGTGTTCCGGGTCGAGGCGTCCGCCGCCCGCGGGAAGGCGGGCATCCCCAGATAGGTGGCCTGATGGGTTCCGCTCACCAGACGTCTCCTTCCGTGCTGGCCAGGATCTCGGCGAGGTGGACGGGACGGACCGTGGAGCCCTGGCGGGCGAGCGTGCCGCCGATGTGCAGCTGACAGGAGTTGTCGAGCGTGCACACCGCCTCGGCGCCGGTCGCCGTGATGTTGCGCGCCTTGTCCGCCCCCATCGCCGCCGATACGGCCGCGTTCTTGACGGCGAACGTACCGCCGAAGCCACAGCACTCCTCGGCGCCCGGCAGCTCCACCAGGTCCAGCCCCCGCACGGCCGCGAGGAGCGAGCGCGGGCGGTCGCCGAGCTTCAGCATCCGCAGCCCGTGGCAGGTGGGGTGGTAGGTCACGGTGTGCGGGTAGTACGCGCCGACATCCGTGACCTTCAGGACGTCCGTGAGGAATTCGGTGAGCTCGTACGTCTTGGGGACCGCCTCGGCCGCCGCGTCCGCGAGCTCCTGGCCCCGCCCCTCGGCGGCGGCCTTCGCGCCCATCCGGGGATAGTTGTCCCGCACCATCGCCGCGCAGGACCCCGAGGGGGTCACCACGTATTCGTAGTCGCGGAACGCCATGGCGTAGCGGCGCATCAGCGGTTCTGTCTCATGGCGGTAGCCGGTGTTGAACTGCGGCTGCCCGCAGCAGCTCTGTGCCTCCGGGAAGCCGACGTCCACGCCGAGCCGCCGCAGGAGGGCGACCACGGCCTGGCCGGTGCGCGGATAGAGGGTGTCGTTGACGCAGGTGATGAAGAGCGCTACGCGCACGGTTCCTCCTCGTCGCCCTGGCCGGTGGCGGCCTTTCGCTGGCCGGTGGCGGCCCCGGTGACCGGTGGGTCTCCGAGCCGGGCCGCTGCCCGGTCCCACGCCGAATGATCACCTGTTGGCTCATACTGCCTCAGTGGCTGGGTGCTGTGAAGCAGGGCGCGCAACTCGGGCAGCCCACCGGTGATCGCCCCGGCCGCCCTGGCCTGCACCAGTACGTTTCCCAGGGCCGCAGCCTCGGCCGGGCCCGCGATCACGGGGAGGCCGCAGGCGTCGGCGGTGAGCTGGCACAACAGCGCGTTGTGCACACCACCGCCGACGATGTGCACGGCGCTGACCGTACGGCCGGACAGCCGGGTGGCGTCCTCGATCGCGCGGCGGTGGGCCAGGGCGAGGGAGTCCAGGACGCAGCGGGTGGTCTCGGCGGGGGTGCGGGGCGCGGGCTGGCCGGTGCGGCGGCAGGCGTCAGCGATGCGGTCGGGCATGTGGTGGGGGGCGATGAAGGCGGGGTCGCCCGCGTCCACGACGGAGCGGAGGGGGGTGGCGCGGGCCGCGGCCTGGAGGAGGGCGGTGAGGCCGGTGCTGCCCGTGCCGCCTGTGTGGGTGTGCTCGGTGTCCCAGGTGCGGACGCACTCCTGGAGCATCCACAGCCCCATGATGTTGCGCAGATAGCGGACCGTGCCGTCCACGCCCAGCTCATTGGTGAAGTTGGCCGCGCGGCTCTCCTCCGTGAGCACCGGCGCGTCCAGCTCCAGCCCGGCGAGGGACCAGGTGCCGGTGGCGATGTACGCGAAGTCGGGCGTGGTGGCGGGGACGCCCACGACGGCGGACGCGGTGTCGTGCGAGCCGACGGCGGTCACGGGGAGGGCGCGGGTGAGGCCCGTCTCGGCCAGAACGTCCTGGCGCAGGGTTCCGGCCGGGTCGCCGGGGTGGCGCAGCGGCGGGAAGAGCGACAGGTCGATGCCCGCCGCCTCGGCCACCGGGGTGGCCCAGCCGCGGGTGCGGGGGTCGATCAGCTGGGTGGTGGAGGCGTTGGTCAGTTCGGTGCCGAGCTCGCCGGTCAGCCAGTACGAGATGAGGTCGGGGATGAGGAGGAGGCGGTGGGCGGCGGCGAGGGCGGACGTGCCCTGCGCCGCGATGAGCTGGTAGAGGGTGTTGAAGGGGAGGCGCTGGATGCCGGTGGCGGAGTAGAGGGCCCGGGGCGTGAGCGCGACCCTTTCGGCGGCGCCGTCGGTGCGGGTGTCGCGGTAGTGGACGGGGTTGGCGAGCAGGGTGCCGTCGGCCGCGAGCAGGCCGTAGTCCACGGCCCAGGTGTCGATGCCGACGCTGGTCAGGGTGGCGCCCGTATGGACGGCGGCTGCCTTGAGGCCGTTCAGGACGCCCTGGTGCAGGGAGAGGATGTCCCAGTGCAGGGTGCCCAGGACGCGGGTTGGGTGGTTGGGGAAGCGGTGCGCCTCGTGGAGGTCCAGCCGGTCGGGGGCGACCTCCCCGACGATGACGCGGCCGCTGGAGGCACCGAGGTCTACGGCGGCGAAGCGGTGTTCTCTGGTGGACACGTGGACCTCGTGGTGGGGTGCGTGGTGGTTGCTGTGGTTCGTACGGGGCGGGGGCCGGGGCCGGGGCCTCCGGGGCGGGGCCCTGGACCGTATA
>NZ_LAKD02000189.1 GCF_000968685.2 Streptomyces antioxidans | reverse complement strand
TGGTCGAGGGCGAGGGTGCCCGGCTGCCGTTCTCGTGGTCCGGGGTTTCGCTGCACGCGGTGGGTGCTTCCGTGCTGCGGGTGCGGTTGTCGGCGGCCGCCGCTGGTGGGGGTGCGGTGTCGTTGGCGGTGGCGGATGGTGCGGGTCGTGCGGTGTTGTCGGTGGATTCGTTGGTGTTGCGTCCGGTGTCGGTGGAGCAGATTCAGGGTGCGCGGGGTGGTCGTCAGGAGTCGCTGTACCGGCTGGACTGG
>NZ_LAKD02000188.1 GCF_000968685.2 Streptomyces antioxidans | reverse complement strand
ACCCGACCGGGGCCACGAAACGGCCCGCACACCCCGGCCCCTGCCGCCCCGGATTCCGGCGCATGGCGGGGAGGGAAGCCCCCACCCCCGGGCCTGGGGCGTGGCAGGGGGCAGAGGCCCCGGCCACGGGTCCCGGCGCGTAGCAGGTGCGGAGGCCCCCGGCCCCCAGAGCCTCGGGCGTGACAGGAGGCGAGGTCCCCCGGGCCCCGGGCCCCGGCACGCGGCAGACACAGAGGCCCCTGGCCCCGGGTTCCGGCGCATAGCAGGTGCGGAGGCCCCTGGCCCCCAGAGCCTCGGGCGTGACAGGAGGCGAGGTCCCCCGGGCCCCGGGCCCCGGCACGCGGCAGACACAGAGGCCCCTGGCCCCGGGTTCCGGCGCATAGCAGGGACGGGAGGCCCCTAGTCCCCGGGCTCCGGCATGTGCCGGGCACGGAGGCCCCTAGACCCCGGGGGCCTGGGGCGTTGCAGCGGGCAGAGGCCTTCGGTCCCGGGGGCTGGGGCGGAGTCCCAGTTGTGGGAAGGGGCGGGGAGGGGAACAGCTCGCCGCAGGCGCCGAGCACCGCCGGGCGCCCCCCAAGAGCCCCGCTCAGACCGTAGGGGCGAAGTGCGCCCTCGTGAGGAATTCGACCGTGCCCAGATCCCTGGCGGCCAAGGCGTCAAGGAGCGCCATATGCTCCTTCGCGTCGGCGACGAGGTCCGCGGTACGGGTGGCACGGCCGCAGGCCAGGGGCCACTGGGCGCGGCGGTGCAGATCGTCGGCGACGATCACGAGCTGCTGGTTTCCGGCCAAGCCGAGCAGCGCCTGGTGGAAGGTGCGGTCCGACTCCAGATACGCGGCCCGGTCGCCCCGCACGGCCGCCGCCGCCGTCGCCTCGGCGAAGGGCCGCAGCCCCGCCCAGCGCTCGGGCGCGATCGCCTCCGCCAGGCTGAGCATCACCGGAACCTCGAGCAGCGCCCGTACCTCCGCCAGCTCGGCCAGCTCGCGCTCGCTGCGGCGGGCGACCCGGAAGCCCCGGTTGGGCACCACCTCGACCGCGCCCTCGCCCGCGAGCTGCTGCATGGCCTCCCGTACGGGGGTGGGAGAGACGCCGAAGCGCTCGGCGAGCACCGGCGCGGAGTACACCTCGCCCGGGGTCAGCTCGCCACCGGCCAGCGCGTCCCGCAGGGCCTCCAGGATCTGGCCACGCACCGAGTGCCGGCGCGGGGACCTGCGTGCCGCGGGCGCGCCGCAGGAGGGCGGCGGGTCCATCGCCACCTGTGCTTCGGACTGCTCCACTCCGGTCCTCCTGACGTCCCATCGAAGACGATATGCGGAGGCCGCTCCCGGGCAAAGCCCGTAAACATCATTTAAGGTCGCAGTAACGTTGCGCCACGTACACGGACCGTAGGCCCACCGGCAGCCGATCGGCCGGATTACCCGCGATCGAGTTCCGTGAATAGAATCAAGCCGCTTGCACAGTGCGAGTGTTCGGATCGCATCGCACCTATCCGCGTGTCCCCCCGCCTACTTGGCGGCCTCTTGTCCCAAAACCGCTCGAGGCCCGGCAGGATTCCGCCAGGATGTCGCGCGCGGTAGGCCGCACTGCGGCCAGAACTTCATGAAAGCCAATCAAGGGGCACCGGATGAGACTGACCGACATATCGCTGGTTCTGCCAGTCGTCGTGGCGCTCGCCGGCGTCGTGGGGGCGGCGGTTGTCCTCGCGCGCGGCCGACGGAAGAAGGACGAGAGCGTCATCACCGACTCCTGGGAGCGCAGCGAGGAACGTCGGCGCCGTAAGGAGGCCATCTACGGGATGGCCGCCTACATTCTGCTGTTCTGCTGCGCCGGGGTGGCCGCCGCGCTCTCCTTCCAGGGCCTGGTGGGCTTCGGGCGGGAGAACCTGGCGCTGACCAACGGCTGGGAGTACCTGGTGCCGTTCGGGCTCGACGGCGCCGCGATGTTCTGCTCGGTGCTGGCGGTGCGGGAGGCCAGCCACGGTGACGCCGCACTCGGCTCGCGCATGCTGGTGTGGCTGTTCGCGGGCGCCGCGGCCTGGTTCAACTGGGTGCACGCGCCGCGCGGCCTCGGCCACGCGGGCGCCCCGCAGTTCTTCGCGGGCATGTCGCTCTCGGCGGCGGTCCTCTTCGACCGGGCCCTGAAGCAGACCCGCCGGGCCGCGCTGCGCGAGCAGGGCCTGGTGCCGCGGCCGCTGCCGCAGATCCGCGTGGTCCGCTGGCTGCGCGCGCCGCGCGAGACCTTCGCCGCCTGGTCGCTGATGCTGCTCGAGGGCGTACGGACGCTGGACGAGGCGGTCGAGGAGGTCCGCGAGGACCGGCGCGAGAAGGAGGACAACCGCACCCGCCGCCGTGACCAGGAGAAGCTGGACCGGGCCCGGATCCGGGCGCTCAACCGGCAGCACCGGATGTGGGGCCGCCGCGGCGGCCGTCAGGTGGAGGTCACCGCCGCCACCCCGCCGCCCGCGCAGCTCAGTTCGGAGCCCGCTCTAGGCGAGAAGGTGCTGGAGACCGCCGGGGTCGCGGACCAGGCTCAGCTGGCCGCCCCTTCCGCCCGGCCCGCCCTGCGGTCCGCGGGCGGCGCCGAGTCCGCGACCGGCGACCTGGGCTATGACCTGGGTCATGACCTGGACCGCGGCCGGAACAAGGACGGCGACCGGGATTTCAGCTTCGGCTTCGGTGAAAAGGACAAGGGCGCCGAGGCCGACCGTTCCCACACCATCGACCTCACGGCCGAGGACGACACCCTCACCATCCCGCGGCTGGACTCCCTCGAGGAGAAGCTGGCGCAGATCGAGCGCGCCTTCGGCTGAGCGGGGCTGAGGCGGCGGCCGGGGCGGGGGCACGGATCCCCGCCCGCCGCCCGGCGGCTCCGTACCGCGCGACGCTGCGCCACACTTCAGGCGCCGATGGTCCACATGTCGACAAGGTCGGCCGTGGACAGCGTCAGAGTCGGTTACGGAACGCCCTCGGCTTCGAGTTCGAACCACAGGACCTTGCCCACCTCGTGCGCCCGCACGCCCCAGGCGTCCGCGAGCGTATGCACCAGCAGCAGTCCGCGCCCGGATGTGCTGTCCTCGGCGGGCCGGTCGCGCAGCGTCGGGTGCCGGGACACGAAGTCCCGCACCTCCACCCGTAATCGCCCGGTGACGCGCGCGCCCGGCCCGTCCCCCAGCGCGGCCGTGACCCGCGCACCACGGTCGGTGTGCACCAGTGCGTTGGTCACCAGCTCGCTGATGAGCAGCTCGGCGAGATCGGCCCGGCCGGGCCCGCCCCAGTGCCGCAGCATCTCGCGCAGCTCCGCGCGGACCCGCGCCACCGCCGCGAGATCGTCGTGCGCCAGTCGCTTGCTCAGGACCGGGCCGCGCGCCACCGGAACACCTTCCGGAACGGCCGCCCGCGCCACCGGAACACCTTCCGGAACGGCCGCCCGCGCCACCGGAACACTCCCCGGAACGGCCGCCCGCGCCCCTGGGCCACCCTCCGGAACGACCTCCGGAACACCCTCCGCAACGGCCTCCTCAGGCTTCGGTCTGCCATCCGGCCGGTCGCGCCCGCGCCCCCGGCCGGGCCGTACAGGCTGACGCTTCATCCTCCCCCGCCCCGGCCGCCCCCGACGGCGGCCAGCGTCTCATGTCGTGTCGTCGAACACGCTCACGGAAATGCATGCCCGCGTGTTGCCCCCCACACACCGAGGGAACTGTTGGGAGTGATCCGCTGAGTGATCCCCCGAGCTCGAGCCGAGGAGCCGTGATGCACGACGATCGACCACTGGTGGAGGGGCGCCTGGACCGCGCGCTGCGCCAGTTCATCAGGCCCGCCCAGTACACGGCCCGGGTGCCGCTCGCCCTCTCCGCGTGGCGCACCCCCGGTGAGCCGGTGCCGGTCGCGGAGGCGCTGGCGGGCACCTACGAGCCGTTCAGCGCCGGTACGGACTGGGGCAGTCCGTGGTCCACCTGGTGGTTCCGGCTGGAGGGCGCGGTGCCCGAGGAGTGGACGGGGCGGCGGGTGGAGGCCGTCATCGACCCCGGCTTCACCGACGACGCCCCGGGGTTCCAGGCCGAGGGGCTGGTGTACGACGCGGAGGGGGTGCCGATCAAGGGCATCCATCCGCGCAACCGCCACATCCCGGTCGCCGCCCCGGCGGCCGGTGGCGAGCCCGTACGGCTGCGGCTGGAGGCCGCCGCCAACCCGTCCGTGCTGCGCGACGGCTTCGTCCCGACCCGGCTCGGCGATGTGCTGACCGCCGGGGACGAGCCGCTGTACCGTTTCGCCTCGGCCGAGCTGGCCGTCCTCGACGAGACCGTCTGGCATCTGGTCCTGGACATCGAGGTGCTCTCGGAGCTGATGGGTGAGCTGCCGGCGGACCGGCCGCGCCGCCATGAGATCCTGCGCGCCCTGGAGAACGCGCTGGACGCGCTCGACCTCCATGACGTCCCCGGCACCGCGGCCGCCGCCCGCGCCGAGCTCACCGACGCGCTCGGCCGTCCCGCGCACTCCAGCGCGCACCGGGTCTCGGCGGCCGGGCACGCCCATATCGACTCGGCGTGGCTGTGGCCGCTGCGCGAGACGGTGCGCAAGGCGTCCCGTACCTTCGCCAATGTCACCGCGCTCGCGGGCGAGTACCCGGAGCTGGTCTTCGCCTGCTCACAGGCGCAGCAGTACGCCTGGGTCAAGGAGCACCAGCCGCACATCTGGGAGCGGATCAAGAAGGCGGTGGCGGACGGCAACTGGGCGCCGGTGGGCTCGATGTGGGTCGAGTCGGACGCCAATATGCCCGGCGGTGAGGCGCTGGCCCGGCAGATCGTGCACGGCAAGCGGTTCTTCCTGGAGGAGCTGGGGGTGGACACCGAGGAGATCTGGCTGCCGGACTCCTTCGGCTACACGGCCGCCTTCCCGCAGCTCGCCGCGTTGGCGGGGGTGCGGTGGTTCCTCACCCAGAAGCTGTCGTGGAACCAGTCCAACAAGATGCCGCACCACACCTTCTGGTGGGAGGGCATCGACGGCACCCGGGTCTTCACCCACTTCCCGCCGGTGGACACCTACAACGCCCAGTTCAGCGCCTCGGAACTCGCCCACGCGGAGCGCAACTTCGCGGACAAGGGGCTGGCCACCCGCTCGCTGGTGCCCTTCGGCTACGGCGACGGCGGTGGCGGCCCGACCCGCGAGATGCTGGAGAAGGCGCGGCGGCTGGCCTCCCTGGAGGGCTCGCCGACCGTCGAGATCCAGCCACCTTCGACGTTCTTCGCCGAGGCCGAGCGGGAGTACGGGGCCAAAGCGCCGGTGTGGTCGGGCGAGCTGTATCTGGAGCTGCACCGGGCCACGTACACCACCCAGGCCAAGACCAAGCAGGGCAACCGGCGCGGCGAGCACCTGTTGCGGGAGGCCGAGCTGTGGGCCACGGCCGCCGCGCTGCACGCCCCCGGCTACGGCTATCCGTACGACGAGCTGGACCGGATCTGGAAGACGGTGCTGCTGCACCAGTTCCACGACATCCTGCCCGGCTCCTCGATCGCCTGGGTGCACCGCGAGGCGCGGGACACCTACGAGATGGTCTTCGCCGAGCTGGAGGAGATCATCGCGGGCGCGGTGGCCGCGCTGGGCGGCGGCGGGCCCACGGTGCTCAACGCCTCGCCGTACGAGCGCGAGGAGATCGCCGTCCTGGACGCGCGGACGGCGGCCGCCCTGCCGTCCGGGGCCCCGGTCCAGCCGCTGGACGAGGGCCGTACGGCGGTCGCGGTGCGGGTCGCCGGGCTGGGCGCGGCACCCCTGGGGGCCGCCGCACAGACGCCCGCCGCGGCCAGCGGGGCACCCCATGGGGCGCCGCCGGTGACCGCCCTGAGCGACGGCCAGTCCATCGTCCTGGATAACGACCGGCTGCGGGTGACCATCGACGCCGAGGGGCTGCTCACCTCGGTGCTTGACCTGGACGCGAGCCGTGAGGTGCTGGCCCCCGGCGCCCGCGGCAACCTCCTCCAGCTCCACCCCGACCACCCCAACCACTGGGACGCCTGGGACATCGACCGGCACTACCGCCGCAGCCACACCGATCTGACCGGCGCCGAGTCGGTGGAGCTGATCGAGTCCGGTCCGCTGCGCGCCACGGTCAGGGTCATACGGTCCTTCGGCGCCTCCCGCATCACCCAGGAGCTGACGCTGGCCGCGGGCAACCGCCGCCTCGACATCGCCACCGAGGTGGACTGGCAGGAGTCGGAGAAGGTGCTCAAGGCGGCGTTCCCGCTGGACATCCACGCCAAGGTGTCCACCGCGGAGATCCAGTTCGGCCATGTGGACCGCGCCACCCACACCAACACCAGCTGGGACGCGGCCCGGTTCGAGATCTGCGCCCACCGCTGGCTGCGGGTCGCCGAGCCCGGGTACGGGGCGGCGGTGCTCAACGACTCCACGTACGGCCACGATGTGACCCGTACGGCGCACGACAGGGGCGAGGGCACGGGCGGGGGCAGTGGCGGGGGCGAGGTGCTGGGCACCACCGTGCGACTCACCCTGCTGCGCGCCCCGCACAGCCCCGACCCGGAGACCGACCTGGGCGTCCACCGCTTCCGCTACGCCCTGCTGCCGGGCGCGGGCGTCGCCGAGGCGGTCGCGGAAGGGCTCGCCCTCAACCTGCCGCTGCGCACCCTCCCCGCAGGACCGGCCGAGCGGGCGCCGCTGGTGTCCGTGGACAACCCCGCGATCACGATCGAGTCGGTCAAGCTCGCGGAGGACCGCAGCGGCGATGTGGTGGTGCGGCTGTACGAGTCCCAGGGCGGCCGGGCGACGGGCACGCTGGTCACCGGCTTCCCGGTGCTCGGGGCAGAGGTGACGGACCTGCTGGAGCGCCCGCTGCACGAGGCGGCCACGGGCCCGGGCGGGCTGACCCTGGCCCTGCGTCCGCATCAGATCCTGACGCTGCGGCTGCGACCGGTGAGGTGAGGGGCTGAGGCTGGGCCGGGGGCGGCTGACCGCCCCCGGCCACCCCCGGTCTGATCAGGGGCGCGGGAGGTTGCGGAGGTTGGAGCGGGCCATCTGGACCATCTTGCCGACGCCACCCGCCAGCACCATCCTGCTGGCCGAGAGCGCGAAGCCGGTCACCATCTCCGCCCTGATCTTGGGCGGGATGGAGAGCGCGTTGGGGTCCGTGACGATGTCCAGGAGCGCGGGCCCCTTGTGGCGCAGCGCGGCGCGCAGCGCGTACCGCAGGCGCTTGGGCTTCTCCACCCGCTCGCCCCACACCCCGGCGGCGCGGGCGATCTGGGCGAAGTCGGTGCTGTGGTAGCTGGTGCCGTACGCGGGCAGGCCCGAGACCAGCATCTCCAGCTCGACCATGCCCAGCGCGGAGTTGTTGAAGAGGATCACCTTCACCGGCAGGTCGTACTGGACGAGGGTGAGGAAGTCGCCCATCAGCATGGAGAATCCGCCGTCGCCGGACATCGAGATCACCTGGCGGCGGCGGTCCATGAACTGGGCGCCGATCGCCTGCGGCAGCGCGTTGGCCATCGAGCCGTGGGTGAAGGAACCGATCACCCGGCGGCGGCCGTTGGGGGACAGATAGCGGGCCGCCCAGACGTTGCACATCCCGGTGTCCACGGTGAAGATCGCGTCATCGGCGGCCTCCTCGTCCAGTACGGACGCCACGAACTCCGGGTGGATCGGGATGTGCTTGTCGACCCGGCGGGTGTACGCCCTGACCACGCCCTCCAGCGCGTCGGCGTGCTTCTTCAGCATGCGGTCGAGGAAGCGGCGGTCCGTCTTGGGGTGCACCTTCGGGGTCAGACAGCTCAGCGTCTCCCGTACGTCGCCCCAGACGGCGAGGTCCAGCTGGGAGCGGCGGCCGAGGTGTTCCGCGCGGACGTCCACCTGTACGGTCCGCACATCGGCGGGCAGGAAGGCGCCGTACGGGAAGTCGGTGCCCAGCAGGATCAGCAGATCGCATTCGTGGGTGGCCTCGTACGCCGCGCCATAGCCGAGCAGACCGCTCATGCCGACGTCGTACGGGTTGTCGTACTGAATCCACTCCTTGCCGCGCAGGGCGTGCCCCACCGGCGCCTTCACCAGCTCGGCGAAGGCCATCACCTCATCGTGCGCCCCGGCGCAGCCCCGGCCGCAGAAGAGCGTCACCCGTTGCGCGTCGTTGACCATGCGGGCGAACCGGTCGATCTCCGCGTCGCCCGGACGCACGGTGGGCCGGGACGTCACCAGGGCGTGCTCCTCGGCGCGCTCGAGCGCCGGGCGGGAGGCGATGTCGCCGGGGAGTGCCACCACGCTGACCCCGCTGCGGCCGATCGCGTGCTGCACGGCGGTCTGCAGGACGCGGGGCATCTGCTGGGGGTGGGAGATCAGCTCGCAGTAGTGGCTGCACTCCTGGAACAGCCGCTCGGGGTGGGTCTCCTGGAAGAAGCTGGTGCCGATCTCGCTGCTGGGGATGTGCGAGGCGAGCGCGATGACCGGGGCCATGGAGCGGTGGGCGTCATAGAGCCCGTTGATCAGATGGACGTGCCCGGGGCCGCAGGAGCCCGCGCAGGCGGCGAGGGACCCGGTGAGCTGCGCCTCGGCACCGGCGGCGAAGGCGGCGGTCTCCTCGTGCCGGACCTGGATCCAGTCGATCGCGGCGTTGCGGCGGACCGCGTCCACCACCGGGTTGAGGCTGTCGCCGACCACGCCGTACAGCCGCCGCACACCGGCGCGCACCAGGATGTCCACGTACTGCTCCGCCACGGTCTGCTTGGCCATCGCGCGCCCTCATCCCTTTCATCCGGGTCGATGGGGTGGGTGACGGTTATCGACCACCGTGCACCTTTCGTCCATCAACCCATGGACGGCGCGCTTACGCCTCCCAGACAGCGGCCGCCGTACGGTCGTCGGCGTAGCCCTTCACCCCGGTCTGGGCGTCGGTCAGGAACGCGGCGAGACCCGGCGCCTCCGCGGTGTCCCAGCGCTCGGCCAGGCGATCGGCGAGGGCGGCCTCGCCGCGCAGGGGTTCGGCGAGGCCCGCGCTGCACAGCAGAAGGGTGTCGCCCGGCCGGGCGACGGAGGCGCGGAACCGGAAGGGCCCATGGACGGGCTCGGCCTCGGGTGGCGACGTGGCCCCGGGCCCCGGACCGGGCTCTTGGTCCGACGACTGGGCGGACGGCTGGGCGGACGGCCGACCACTCCCATAGCCGAGCACGGGGCCGCCGACGGTGTCCCGCTCGCCCCCGGCGGGTTCCAGGTCCTGCCAGACGCCGTCCCGCAGCCGGAAGAGCCCGCCGTCGCCGACGCCGAAGAACACCCGGGTGCGGCAGGCCGGATGCGCCGGGAGCAGGAGGCAGCGCACCGAGGCGGTGTGGTCGGCGGGGGCGAGGCCGCGTACGGTCGCACCGGCGCGCAGCCGCCCGTAGGCACGGTCGGTGAGCCGGTGCAGCCCGGAGCTGAGGGCGCCGCGGTTGGCGGTGTGGAGGTCCTCCGTCAGCCGGGCCTGATTGCGGCCGACCGCCCCGGCGACCCACTCGCACAGCTCCCGCGCCACCCGGTGCGCCCCCGGGGCCGCCCGCTGCCCGCTGGCCACGGCCACGAGGAGCAGGGCGCTGTCCCCGGTCCCGAACCGCACCGCGAGCAGCGCGTCTCGCCGCGGCTCACCCCGGTACCGGGCCACGTCCCCGCGCAACGACGCGGCCCGAAGCGTCAGCGTGCCGTACCGTGCACCCTCGAGCACGGTGTCGGGGACCACCTCCCGCAGTTCCTCCGGGTCGGTGAGGGGCAGCGTGGTCGGCTCGGTCTCGTACGTGGGCGGCTCGTCCCCGACGTACGAGGCGGCCGCGGCCCGCCAGGGCCGCGCCGGATCGTCCCGCAACACGGCGTCCGGCGGAGGCGGCACCCCCGCCCCCCGCGGCCCCGAAGACACCGCCCGCGACCCGAACCCCCCGCCCCGCCTGGGCGGCCCCACCGGGCC
>NZ_LAKD02000187.1 GCF_000968685.2 Streptomyces antioxidans | reverse complement strand
GGTGCTGGCTGTGGTGCCGTCCTACCGCCCCCAGACCCCGCCCACCCCCCGCACCGTCCCCGAACGACAGGCACCGCCCATGCACCAACCGCCGTACGAGCCCCTGCGCGGACCGGACTTCTCGTCCTACGCCCCCGAAGAGGTGGGCTGGCTGCTCCAGGACTTCTCCCACGTCACCCTCGAGGCGCCCACCGAGGAGCGGGAGGAGGCGATCCAGAGCGGGGGCGCGCACTACGCCGAGTCGCTGCCCGTGGAGTACCAGCCCGACGAGCGCTACCAGGCGCTGTTCCGGGCCGCCCTCGACGCCTCCGCCGCCCGGATCGCCCGCGCGGTCGGCGCGGTCACCGAAACCGTGCTCGCCGAGCGCTCCCCGCGCCCCGTCCTCGTCTCGCTCGCCCGCGCCGGAACCCCCGTCGGGGTGCTGATGCGCCGCTGGGCGCGCCACGCCCACGGGCTGGACCTCCCGCACTACGCGATCTCCATCGTGCGCGGGCGCGGCATCGACACCGCCGCGCTGCGCTGGCTGGCGGACCACCACGACCCGGCGGACGTCGTCTTCGTGGACGGCTGGACCGGTAAGGGCGCCATCACCCGCGAGCTGTCGGACGCCCTCGCCCCGTACCCGGACTTCGATCCGCGGATCGCGGTCCTCGCCGACCCCGGCCGCTGTGTGGACACCTACGGCACCCGGGACGACTTCCTCGTCCCCTCCGCCTGCCTCAACTCGACCGTATCCGGGCTGATATCGCGCACCGTGCTCCGCGCCGACCTCGTCGGCCCGAACGACTTCCACGGCGCGAAGTACTACCGCGAACTCGCGGGCTCGGACGTCTCGGAGCACTTCCTGGACACCGTCTCGGCCCGCTTCGCCGAGGTCGCCGAGGCGGCCCTGGCCGACGCCGGGCGGCTCGCGGCCACCGACCGCACCCCCACCTGGGAGGGCTGGGCGGCGGTCGAGCGGATCAGCCAGGAGTACGGCATCCACGACGTCAACCTCGTCAAGCCGGGCGTCGGCGAGACCACCCGGGTGCTGCTGCGCCGCGTCCCGTGGAAGATCCTGGCCCAGCGCGGCGCGGGCGCGGACCTGGACCATGTGCGGCTCCTCGCCGAGCAGCGCGGAGTGCCGGTCGAGGAGGCCGACGACCTCCCGTACACCTGCGTCGGACTGATCCACCCGCGCTACACCCGGGGCGCGACCGGGGCCGACGGAAAGACGGTCGGCACGGCTTCCGACCCGGCGGCCGGCGAAGCTTCCGACCAGGCGGCCGACCCGGCGAACACCGCGAACACGGCGGGCTCCGCCGCCAGCAGACACGAGAGAACGGTGGCGGCACGATGAGCGTTCTGGTGGCAAGCGACCTCGACCGCACCCTGATCTACTCCGCCGCCGCGCTCGGCCTGGAGATGCCGGACGCCGAGGCCCCGCGGCTGCTGTGCGTCGAGACGTACGGAGGCAAGCCACTGTCGTACGTGACCGAGACCGCCGCCGGACTCCTCGCCGAGCTGGTCCGCACCTCCGTCTTCGTCCCCACGACCACCCGCACCGTCGAGCAGTACCGCCGCATCCGCCTCCCCGGCCCCGCCCCCCGCTTCGCGATCTGCGCCAACGGCGGCCAGCTGCTGGTCGACGGCGAGCCCGACGCCGACTGGCACCAGCGGGTGCGCGGCGCCGTCGACGACGGATGCGCCCCCCTGGAGGAGGTGCGCGCCCACCTCAGCGCCACCGCCGACCCCGTCTGGCTGCTCAAGGAGCGGGTGGCCGAGGAGCTGTTCGCCTATCTCGTGGTGCGGCGGGAGCTGCTGCCCGAGGGGTACGTCAAGGAACTCACCCAGTGGGCCGACCCGCGCGGCTGGACGGTCTCCCTCCAGGGCCGCAAGCTCTACGCCGTGCCCAAGCCGCTCACCAAGAGCGCGGCCGTCGCCGAGATCAAGAGCCGCACCGGAGCGGACGAGGTGCTGGCCGCGGGCGATTCGCTGCTCGACACCGATCTGTTGCTCGCGGCCGACCACGCCTGGCGCCCCGGCCACGGCGAACTGGCCGATATCGGCTGGTCGGCGCCCCAGCTGACGGTGGTCGAGGAGAAGGGCGTCGCGGCGGGCGAGGCCATCGTCCGCGCCCTGGGCGAGCGTTCCTCCGTCACCTGGGCGCGCGCCCGCAGCCAGATCATCCGCGCCGTTTCCCGCGGCCGGGACTGATCAGCCGCACCGCCACCCAGCCCAGCACCGCGAGCCCGGCCGCGCCCAGCACCGCCTTCGAGTAGACCGCCCCCGAGGGCGTCCATCAGGCCGGTGGCCCAGTCGGTGATCCGATCAGTCATGGCCGGAACGCTAGGAATCGGCCACCCTCCGGAGCCATGAGGCGGTCCGTCCGGTTCCCCGGCCGTCCCCCCACCGGCAACCTGCGGAAATCCTCAGTGCCACGGCCGGTCCCGGCCGCTAGCGTTTCCCCCATGAGTGCCACCAAGGGGAGATGGCCGCGGCGCGCGGTGCGGCGCGCCGCCGGGCTGCTCGCGGGGGCCGGTACGGCGCTCATCGCGCTGCCGTTCCTGGTGGCGGCGGGGCTGACCCTGCAGTCCGTGCCCTGGCCGGGCGCGCGGCAGTGCGTACTGCGGCCGTTCACGGCGGGCGCGGCGCGGCTGACCGAGCTGGAGCGCCGCAGACTGGCCCGGTTCCTGGACATCGAGGTCACCTCCGGCTACGACGGCCATCAGGCGCTGCGCTATCTCGTGGCGCGCACCGCCGTCGGGCTGCTGGGTGGTCTGGTGCTGCTGGCCGGGCTCATCGGCATCGCCCCCGGTGCATTCCTCCTCTGGGGCTGGCTGTTCGGCTATGCCTTCGACAACCTGATCAACGTCGTGACCAGCGGTATCGGCGGCCTCTTCCTGCTGTTCCTCGCCGCTCAGGGGGTCCTCGGCGTCGTCGGCCTGGAGGCGCGGCTGGCGCGTGACGTCCTCGGTCCCGGGACCCAGGACGCGCTGCGGCACCGCATCGAGCAGCTGGCCGTCAGCCGCGCCGGGGTCGTCGAGGCGGTCCACGACGAACGGCGCCGCATCGAGCGCGATCTCCACGACGGCGTACAGCAGCGGTTGGTGGCGCTGGGCATGCTGCTCGGCCGGGCCCGCCGCAGCCAGGACCAGGACAAGGCGCACGCCCTGCTGGCGCAGGCCCATGAGGAGAGTCGCCAGGCGCTGGACGAGCTGCGCGAGGTGGCCTGGCGGGTCTATCCGACCGTGCTGGACGAGGCCGGGCTGCGGATCGCCCTGGAGACGGTCGCCGAGCGCTCGGCCATCCCCGTACGGCTGGACTACGGGCTCGCGGCCGAACCGATCACGGCGGTGCGCACCGCCGCGTACTTCGTGGTGGCGGAGGCGCTGACCAACGCCCTCAAGCACTCGGGCGCGGCCCGCGTCGACGTCGCGCTGGCGGCCGTGGCCCCGGGCACCCTGACCGTCCGCGTCACCGACGACGGCACCGGCGGGGCCGACCCGGCGGGCGGCGGTCTGCTCGGGCTGGCCCGCCGGGTCGCCGCCCTCGACGGCAGACTGAGCGTGGTGAGCCCGCGCGGCGGCCCCACCACGGTCACCGCGGAGCTGCCCGCCCCGTCCCTGGGCGGTGTGCCGTGCGAGTGATCCTGGCCGATGACTCGACCCTGCTCCGCGAGGGCCTGGTGCGGCTGCTCACCGAGGAGGGCCACGAGGTGGTGGCGGCGGTGGGGGACGGCACCGCGCTGGTGGCGGCGGTCGAGGCCGCACCGGACGTGGACGCGGTGGTGGTGGACGTACGGATGCCGCCGACGCATACGGACGAGGGGCTGCGGGCGGCGCTGGAGATCCGGCGGCGGTGGCCGGGGGTGGGCGTGCTGGTGCTGTCGCAGTACGTGGAGAAACGGTACGCGACGGAGCTGCTGACGGGGGAGGGGGCGGGCGAGACCGACGGGCCTGGGGCTCCCGCGGCGCCGTCCGGGGGAGTCGGCTATGTGCTCAAGGACCGGGTGGTGCAGGTCGACGAGTTCCTTGACGCGCTGGAGCGGGTCGCCACGGGCCGCGCCGCGTTCGACCCGGAGGTCGTCCGCAGACTGCTGGCCCGCTCCACCCGCACCGACCCGCTGAGCCGCCTCACCCCGCGCGAGCGGGACGTGCTCGACGCGATGGCCCAGGGACACGCCAACGCGGCGATCGCCGAGCGGCTGTATGTGTCCCGCAGCGCGGTCGAGAAGCACATCAACGCCATCTTCGACAAGCTCGAACTGCCGGGGAACGCGGGGTACAGCCGCCGGGTGCTCGCGGTGCTGCGCTATCTGGGAAGCTGAACCCGAGGGGAACCGAGGGGAACGGACCGGGCAGCCGAGGAGCCGAAAGGGAGGCCGCGATGGCCGAGAGCAAGAGCACACCGATCACGGCCGAGCTGTACGACTACGTCCTGCGGCACAATCCGCCGCTCGACCCGGTCCTGCGCGAGCTCGTCGAGGTCACCCACCGCGAACTCCCCGGCCACGCCGGGATGCAGTCCGCCGAGGAGCAGGCCCCGCTGCTGGCCTTCCTGGTCCGGCTGACCGGCGCCCGCCACATCGTGGAGGTCGGCACCTTCACCGGCTTCTCCGCGCTGGCGATGGCCCAGGCGCTGCCCGCCGACGGCAGGCTGATCGCCTGCGATGTGTCGGAGGAGTGGACGGCGTACGGGCGGAAGGCGTGGACCAAGGCCGGTGTCCAGGACCGTATCGACTTGCGGATCGCCCCCGCGCTGGACACGCTGCGCGCGATGCCCGCCGAGCCCCATATCGATCTCGCCTATCTCGACGCGGACAAGCAGAACTACATCCCGTACTGGGAGGAGCTGGTGCCGCGGCTGAACCCGGGCGGTCTGATCGTCGCGGACAACGTCTTCTACCACGCGCAGATCATGGCGGCGGAGCCATCGCCCGGGGGCGCCGCGATCCAGGCGTTCAACGACCATGTGGCGGCGGACGCCCGGATGGAGGCGATCATGCTCACCGTGGCCGACGGCCTGACGCTCGCGCGCCGGGTCAGCTGAGCCGCCGGTCGCGGACGCGCCGCAGGAGCCGGGCCCAGCGCCCGGGGGTCTCAGACTGACCGGCGGGCGTGGCGCCGCCGGGCTCGGGCTGATCCAGCGTGCCCCACTTGCCGGGCGGCTGGCCGGACCGTTCAACCGGCGGGGCGCCGGGCTCATCCGGTCCATCCGGTCCACCCGGTCCACCCGGTCCACCCGGTCCACCCGGGGCCTCGGGGGTGAGCGAGGTGCCGGGCTGGGCGGCCGTACCGCCCCGTTCGGCCGCCCGCTCCCGCGCCGAAACCAGCTCGTGCGTATGGGCGGCCTCGCGCTCGGCCTGCTCGGGGTGGCGGCTCACCCAGTACGGATTGTCATGCGGCAGCCCGCCGCTGACCCGTCCGTACATCCCGAACCACATCAGCAGCAGCCCCACCACAAAGCTGAACAGCACGTTCTGCATCCGGAACGCCAGGAAGTTGTACGAGGTCTCCAGCAGCGCCAGATTGACGAACCCGCTCAGCAGGAAGAGCAGCCCGAGCACCAGGTTGAGCGAGGAGGCGAAGTTGCCGCCGATGAGCATGCCGATGAACAGCAGCAGTCCGATGACGATGGAGAGCACGCTCAGCGTGCCGTTGGTGTTGAGCCCGGCGACCGTGTTGCTGCCGGTGTCGAAGAAGCCGACCCGGTGGATCAGGCCCAGGATGCCGAAGGCCACGAGCACCAGCCCCATGAGCCCGGCGCCGACGCGATAGACCTTGCTGAGCCGGTGATCGACGGGCAGCTGCTCATCGAGCGTGGTGTGCGCGCCGATCCGCTCCGGGAAGTGCCGTGCGATTCCGGCGGGATGAGGACCGATGGGGGAGGGGCGGCCCGTAGCCATCTCCGGCCTCCTTGCTGCTGGCGCCGGACCCCGGCCACGCGCGCTTTCGCGGTCGGGGCCGCACCCGTGGACCGCCACGTCACCGCCGCCGCTGCGGCACCGTCACCGCTGCGTCACCGTCGCGTACACGATGTGCGTGCGGACATCCGGAGGCGCGGCACGGGTACGTACTTCCAGGATCCGCCCCCGTCCCCCAGGGCTCAACCGCAGCAGCCACCGCCACAGCAGCCGCCACCGCCACCGCCACCGCCGGACGGGGGCCGGACCGAGGAGGCGGAGGACGACGCGGACGAGGCGCCGGTGACGGCCACGGTGGAGAGCAGCTTCACCGTGTCCTCGTGCCCGTCCGGGCAGGACGCGGGGGCGGAGGACTCGGCCATGGGCCGGTTCAGCTCAAAGGTGGTGCCACAGGCGCGGCAGCGGTACTCATAGCGAGGCATGACAGGAGCATAGCCACCGCACCGCAGGTCAGCCCCCCGAATGAGCCGTGAGCTACGCGGCAGGTCAGCCCAAGCACGAACCCCGGGCCTCGCGGCAGATCAGCCCCCCGAATGGACCCCGGGCCCCGCCCGGGCTCAATTCCCCCCGCCCCGCTCGTCCCGGATCTCCTGGACGACCCGGCCGACGGTCTGCCGTACGGCCTCGGTCTCGGAGAGGAAGTGCCACCAGTCCGGATGCCGCCCCTCAAGACCCGCGATGGCCCGGTCAAGGCGCTCCACGGCGTCGTCCAGCGGGCGCGCGTGGCGCGGATCGGGCGTGCTGCGCCCGGCCATGGCCAGCCGCTGGGCGTCGCGGATCGCGAACCTGGTGCGCTCGATCTCCTTCTGCTGGTCGTACGACACCTCGTCCAGCCGCCGCAGCCGGTCCCCGGCCGCCGAGACGGCCTCGTCCGTACTGTTCAGCAGCGCCCGTACGGTGGCCAGCAGCGCGGTGGCATCCGGCCAGCGCTGCTCCTCGCGCGCCGCCTGCGCCTCCTTGAGCTTCGCCTCGGCCTGCGCCACATCCCGCGCCGCCTGTGCGGGGACGGGCTGCAGATCCTGCCAGCAGGCCGCGGTGTAACGGCGGCGCAGCTCGCTGAGGACGGGCTCGACCCCGTCCGCCCGGGTGGTGATCGCCTGGGCGCGGGTGCGCAGCGACACCAGCCGCTTGTCGATCTCCGCGGCCCGCTCCGGCAGCCGCTCGGCCTCCCCGCGCACCGCCTCGGCCCGGCGCAGCACATCGTCGGCGCGCCGCAGGGTCTCCTGCACACCGTGCTGCCCGGCGCCCTGGTTGAGCTTGGTCAACTCGGGCGACAGCGCCGCCAGCCGAGCCGCCAGATCGTCCGCCCGCAGCCCCGACGCACGCACCGCGTCCAGCGCGTTACTCGCCGCGAGCAGCGCCTGCCGCGCCCGCTCCACCGCCGGTGCCAGCCGGGCCAGCCGGGTCTCGGCCTGCTCCAGCAGCGGCCCCAGCCCCTGCGCGAACCGGTCCAGATCCGCCTTCGTCCGCTCCAGCGCGTCCTTCGCCCTGGCCAGATCGGCCCGGGCCCGGGAGGCCGTGGCCGCGTCCAGATCGTCCCGGTCCAGATCGTGGGCGTCCACCGCCGTGATGTAGTCCTGGCTGACCTGGTCGATCCGCCGCTCCAGCGCCGAGAAGTCGCCCGCCGTCCGGCGCGCGGCGGGCGAATCGTCCACGGCGGTGATCGTCTCGATGGAGATCCGCAGATCCCGCTGCGCGGTGTCCAGCTCATAGAACGCCGCCGCGGCGGCGTCCTTCGCCGCCTGCGCCTCCGCCCGCTGGCCCTCCCCCCGCCC
>NZ_LAKD02000186.1 GCF_000968685.2 Streptomyces antioxidans | reverse complement strand
GTGGCCGTTCCTCCGCGCGTCCGACAGCCGCTCCACCAGCAGCATGCCCACACCCTCAGACCAACCCGTACCATCCGCACCCTCCGCGAACGGCTTACAACGCCCATCAGGAGCAAGACCACGCTGACGGCTGAACTCCACAAACGCACCCGGCGTCGACATCACCGACACCCCACCGGCCAACGCCAAATCACACTCGCCCTGACGCAACGCCTGCACCGCGAGGTGCAGCGCCACCAACGACGACGAACACGCAGTGTCCACCGTCACCGCGGGGCCCTCCAGACCGAAGGTGTACGAGATGCGGCCCGACACCACACTGGCCGCGCTCCCCGTGCCCA
>NZ_LAKD02000185.1 GCF_000968685.2 Streptomyces antioxidans | reverse complement strand
GGCTCGCTCATCGTCGCGCACACGGTCACCTCGGTCGGACCGTACGCATTGACCACCCGCCGCCCAGGCGCCCACCGCTCCACCAGCCCCGGCGGGCACACCTCGCTCGCCACCACCACCGTGCCCAGGCTCTCGGGCAACCCATCCACCATGGCCAGCACCGACGGCGACACCGTCACATGCGTGACACCGAACTCCGCCACCACCTCGGTCAACGACCCATGGGGCGGAAGCCTGTCCGGGCCCGCCATCACCAGCGCGGCGCCCGAAAGCAGCGCCATCACCATCTCCCACACCGAAGCGTCGAAGCTCAGCGAGGCCAGCTGCAGCACCCGCGCGTCGGCACCCACCGCAAACCGCTCGATCTGGGCACTGACGAGGTTCCCGATGCCGCGATGTGTGACCGCCACGCCCTTGGGACGACCCGTCGAACCCGACGTATAGATCACATACGCCACCTCATCGACATCCACCGAAACCGCAGACGGAGACTCCACCGCCACATCCGACGGATCCCACACCAGACACCCGACCCCGGCCGGAACCAACCCCCGAGTCCCCTCAGAGCACACCACCAACACCGGCCCCGCATCCTCAACCATCCACCCGATCCGCTCGGCCGGATACGCCGGATCCACCGGAACGAACCCCGCACCCGCCTTCACCACCCCCAACAACACCGCCACCACATCCACCGACCGCTCCAACACCACAGCAACCAAATCACCACGCCCCACACCCCGCGCGGCCAACACACCCGCCACCCGATCCGACCGCTCCCCCAACTCCCCATACGACCACTCCTCACCACCCGCACCCACCACCGCCACCGCATCCGGAGAGACGGCCGCCCGCGCGTCGAAGAGTTCGCCCAACGGCCGCACGGGAACGTCACGCTCGGTCGCGTTCCACTCGTCCAGCACCCGCGCCCGCTCGTCCGGGCCCAGTACGGCGACCTCGCTCACCCGCGCCGCGGGATCCGAGGCGACCTGCTCCAACACCCGTACCAGCCGCTCGGCCAGCCCCACTACCGTCCGTTCGTCAAAGAGGTCGGTAGCGTAGAGGAACGCACCGCGGATCCCGGCCGGATTCCCGTCACCGTCGCGGTGCTCGGCCATATCCAAGGCCAGATCCACCCGCGCCGAAGCCTCCGCCCCCGACTCCAACGGACGCACCCGCAACCCCGGCAGATCCCACAACCGCCCCTCACCCACCGCAGGCGCACCCTGAAGCCCCAACGACACCTGGAACAACGGATTACGCCCCAACGACCGAGCAGGATTCAGATCCTCCACCAACCGCTCAAACGGCACATCCTGATGGGCATACGCATCCACATCCCCCTCCCGCACCCGCGACAACAACTCCACAAAACTCGGGTCACCACTCACATCACTCCGCAACACCAACGTATTGACGAAGAACCCCACCAACCCGTCCAAAGCAGCATCCCCACGCCCCGCCACCGCCGTACCCACCGGAATGTCCTTCCCCGCACCCATCCGCGACAGCA
>NZ_LAKD02000184.1 GCF_000968685.2 Streptomyces antioxidans | reverse complement strand
CGGCCACCTCCATCGCCTGGGGCGCCTGGGCCGGGAGCGGCATGGCGGTCGACGGGGTGCTTGAGGAGCAGATGAGGCGGGGCGGCATGGCCCCGATGAGCGCCGAATTGGCGATCTCCGTGCTCCAGCGGGCCATGGACCTGGACGAGGGCTTCCTCCTCGTGGCCGATGCCACATGGGAGCGCCTCGCGGCCGAGCTGGGTGAGGACCGACCGGCACCGCTGCTGGCCGAGCTCACCGAGACACAGCGGCCCAACGCCTCGCAGGTGCCTTCCGGCCCGGCGGCCAACGCGTCGGCGGCGGCGGAGCTGCGTGCGAGCCTGGAGGCGCTGCCCTCGGCGAAGCGTCAGCGCAACCTCCGCAAGCTGGTGCGTCAGCATGTGGCCGCCGTCCTGGTGCACGCGACCCCGGACGCCATCGAGAACGACCGCTCGTTCACCGAGCTCGGCTTCGACTCGCTGACCGCCGTACAGCTGCGCAACCGGCTGGGCGCGATTACCGGCCTGGAACTGCCGACCACATTGGCATTCGACTATCCGAACCTCACCGCACTGGCCGCACACCTGGAGACGGGCATGTTTCCGCAGGGCGGTGGGGCTGAGCAGAACGACCCGGAAGAGGACCGGATACGCGAGGCGCTGGCCGCCATTCCGCTCGCGCGTTTCCGTGAGGCCGGTCTCATGGACACCCTGCTCGAACTGGCCCACCTATCGGAGAACGGTTCCGAGTCGGCGCCGCAAGAAGAGATGAGTAGCGCGGTCGACACGATGGATGTCGATGATCTCGTCCAGAGGGCTCTGGGCGGCGCTGACCTTTGATGTTGTTGGAAGTGTGGAGCTACTGATGGCTACGTCCTCCGAAAGAGTTGTCGAAGCGCTGCGTGCTTCGCTGCGCGAAAACGACCGCCTCAAGCTGCAGAACCAGCGCCTGGTCTCGGCCTCGAAAGAGCCCATCGCCATCGTCGGGATGAGCTGTCGCTTCCCCGGGGGCGTGCGCACCCCCGAACAACTCTGGCAACTCGTCGCGGATGGCGTCGATGCCATCTCCGAGTTCCCGACCGACCGCGGCTGGGACAACGAGTCGCTGTACCACCCGGACCCGGACCATTCGGGGACGAGTTACACCCGCGAGGGCGGATTCCTCTACGACGCCGATGAATTCGACCCGCAGTTCTTCGGAATGTCCCCGCGTGAGGCGCTGGCCATGGATCCGCAGCAGCGGCTGCTGCTGGAGGCCTCGTGGGAGGCGTTCGAACGGACCGGGATCGACCCGGTCTCCCTGCGCAGCAAGCCGGTCGGGGTCTTCGTCGGTACGAGTGGCCTGGACTACGCGACCCACCTCTATGAGGTCGGGGGCGAGCTCGAGGGCTATCTGACGGGCAGCGCGGCCAGTGTGGTGTCGGGCCGCATCTCCTACACCTTCGGCCTCGAAGGACCGGCCGTCACGGTGGACACGGCCTGTTCGTCGTCGCTGGTGGCGCTGCACCTGGCGATCCAGGCGCTGCGCCAGGGCGAGTGCGAGCTGGCGCTCGCCGGTGGGGTGTCGGTCATGTCGTCGCCCGGCTCCTTCATCGAGTTCAGCCGTCAGCGCGGTCTTGCGGTCGACGGGCGGTGCAAGCCGTTCGCGGAGGGCGCCGACGGCACGGGCTGGTCCGAGGGTGTGGGGCTGCTGCTGGTCGAGCGGCTGTCGGACGCGCGCAAGAACGGCCACCCGGTGCTGGCGATCGTGCGCGGTTCCGCGGTCAACCAAGACGGTGCGTCGAACGGTCTGACGGCGCCGAACGGCCCGTCCCAGCAGCGGGTGATCCGGCAGGCGCTGGAGAGCGCGGGGCTGTCCGCGGCCGAGGTGGACGCGGTCGAGGCGCACGGCACCGGGACCACCCTGGGTGACCCGATCGAGGCGCAGGCGCTGCTGGCCACGTATGGCCAGGGGCGGTCCGAGGGGCAGCCGCTGTGGCTGGGCGCCATCAAGTCGAACATCGGCCACACCCAGGCCGCGGCCGGTGTCGCGGGTGTCATCAAGATGGTGATGGCCATGCGGCACGGCACCCTGCCCAAGGTCCTGCATGTGGATGAGCCATCGCGGCAGGTGGACTGGTCAGCCGGTGAGGTACGGCTGTTGACCGAGGCCACCGCATGGCCGGAGACCGGGCAGCCGCGCCGGGCGGGCATCTCCTCGTTCGGGCTGAGCGGGACCAACGCCCACACCATCGTCGAGCAGGCCCCCGACCTGGAAGAGGCCGTGGCCTCTGAGGCCGGTGAGGCGCGGCAGCCCGCCGTTCTGTCGTGGCTGGTGTCCGGCAGGAGCACGGAGGCGCTTTCCGCCCAGGCGGGCCAGCTCCACACCCATATGAGTGCGCGTCCCGAGCTGGCGCCGACCGATGTGGCCTTCTCCCTGGCCACCACCCGTTCGGTCTTCGAGCACCGTGCGGCCGTGGTCGCCGAAGATCGAGACGGCCTCCTGCGCGGTCTGGAGGCGCTGGCTCAGGGCGAGAACTCGGCCCAGGTCGTCCGGGGTGTGGCACGCGTCGAGGACACCGTTGCCTTCCTCTTCTCCGGCCAGGGCGCGCAACGCCTGGGCATGGGGCGGGAGTTGTACGAGGCGTTCCCGGTGTTCGCACGTGCCCTGGACGAGGTGTGCGCGCGTCTGGACGGGCAGCTCGACCGTCCGCTGCGCGAGGTCATGTTCGCGGCCGAGGGCGGTGCGGATGCCGGGCTGCTGGATCAGACGGCGTTCACCCAGCCTGCGCTGTTCGCCTTCGAGGTGGCGTTGTTCCGGCTGCTGGAGCACTG
>NZ_LAKD02000183.1 GCF_000968685.2 Streptomyces antioxidans | reverse complement strand
TGGCTGAGTTGGAGGTGGCCGGGGCGTCGGTCACGGTGGCTGCGTGTGATGTGGCTGATCGTGATGCGGTGCGTGAGTTGTTGGCTGGTGTTCCGGCGGAGGTGCCGCTCAGGGGTGTGGTGCATGCTGCGGGTGTGCTGGATGACGCGACCGTGGAGGGTCTGGGCGAGGAGCAGATTGAGCGGGTGTTGGCGCCGAAGGTGGATGCGGCGTGGCATTTGCATGAGCTGACCCGGGGCATGGACTTGGCGGCGTTCGTGCTGTTCTCTTCGGCGGCGGGTGTGCTGGGCAGTGCCGGGCAGGCTCATTACGCCGCGGCCAATTCCTTCCTGGATGCTCTGGCTCTGCACCGTCAGGCCCTAGGCCTGCCTGGTGTGTCCCTGGCCTGGGGGCTGTGGGCGCAGGACAGTGGTATGACCGGTCACCTGGACCACGAGGACCACGCACGCCTGAACCGCACCGGCATCACCCCCATGACCAC
>NZ_LAKD02000182.1 GCF_000968685.2 Streptomyces antioxidans | reverse complement strand
CCTCCCACCCGCCCTTGGTTACCCTTCGTTGCCATGAGCGCCGCGATACCGCCGGGGCCGACGGCCACGGCCACGAGGTGGCGCATCGGCTGGCCCCGACGCGTCTTCTCCCAGGTCCTGCTGATGCAGCTGGCCATCGCCACGGGTGTCACCGTGCTCGCGACGGGCCTCTTCCTCGCACCGCTCAGCGACCACCTCGACGACCAGGCCATGCGCCGGGCCCTCGCCATCGCCCAGACCACGGCCGCCGAGCCCCGGATGGCCGACGCGCTCCAGCACACCCGGCCCACCCCCGGCGGGCCGGTGCAGACCGGGGCGGAGCGCATCCGCCGGGCGACCGGCGCCGAATATGTCGTGATCATGGATCGGCGCGGGGTGCGCTGGTCCCACACCTCGCCCGGCGAGATCGGGAAGCATGTCTCCACCGACCCCACCGAGGCCCTACAGGGCCGGGAGGTCATGGAGATCGACGAGGGCACCCTCGGCCGGTCGGCCCGCGGCAAGGTGCCGCTGCGCGCCGGGGACGGCCACATCGTGGGCGCCGTCTCCGTGGGCATCTCCTACGAGAGCGTGCGCGCCCGGCTCGTCGCCGCGGTCCCGGAGATGCTCGCGTACGCGGGCGGCGCGCTCGCGGTCGGCGCGCTGGCCGCGTATATGGTCTCCCGCCGGCTCCAGCGGCGCACCCACGACCTGGCCTTCTCCGATATCTCGGCACTGCTGGCCGAGCGCGAGGCGATGCTCCACGGCATCCGGGAGGGCGTCGTCGCGCTCGACGCCCAGGGCCGGATCCGGCTGATCAACGACGAGGCCCAGCGGCTGCTGGAGCTGCGCCCCGAGGACACCGGGCAGCCCCTGGCGGCGGTGCTGTCCCCGGGCCGTACGGCCGATGTGCTGTCCGGGCGGGTCACCGGCGCCGATCTGCTGACCGTCAGCGGCGGCCGGGTGCTGGTCGCCAACCGGATGCCGACGGACGACGGCGGCGCGGTGGTCACCCTGCGTGACCGCACCGAGCTGGAGCGGCTGGGCCGCGAGCTGGACGGCACCCGGGGCCTGATCGACGCCCTCCGGGCCCAGGACCATGAGCACGCCAACCGCATGCACACCCTCCTGGGCCTGCTCGAACTCGAACTGCACGACGAGGCGATGGAGTTCATCACCGAGGCCATCGGGGTGCACCGGGCCACCGCCGAACAGGTCACCGAGCGGGTGCACGATCCGCTGCTGGCCTCCCTGCTGGTCGGCAAGGCCACGGTGGCCACCGAACGCGGCGTCTCGCTGTCCGTCGCCGGGGACAGCCTGCTGCCCAACCGGCTGGTGGACCCGCCGGGGCTGGTGACGATCGTCGGCAATCTCATCGACAACGCCCTGGACGCGACGGTCGGTTCGCCGGAGCCGCGGGTCGAGGTGGAGCTGTGCGCTGACGACCGTACGGTGCTGCTGCGGGTCTCCGACACCGGACCCGGGATCCCCGCCGACCGGCGCGATGTGGTCTTCACCGAGGGCTGGTCGACCAAGGAGCCGCCCGCGCACCGCAAGCGCGGCATAGGGCTCGCGCTGGTCCGCCGACTCGCCGAGCGCCAGGGCGGCAGCGTCCGCGTGTCCGACCGCGAGGGCGGGGGCGCGGAATTCACCGTCGTCCTCCCCGAGGCGCTGGCCGAACAGCCGGCCAGGACGCCGCTGACCGCTACAGGAGAGCCACGATGACCCTTGGAACCGGACCGGGCGGGCTCCTGGAGGTGCTGGTCGTGGACGACGACGTCCGGGTGGCCCGGGTCAACGCCGCGTACGTCGGGAAGGTGGCCGGATTCCGCGTCGCAGGGCAGGCGCACACCGCCGCCGAGGCGCTGGCCTTCCTGGAGGGCGCCCAGGGCATCCACGTCGACCTGGTGCTGCTCGACCACTATCTGCCGGACGAGACGGGGCTGTCGCTGGTGCGGCGGCTGCGGCAGCTCGGCCACCACACCGACGTCATCATGGTGACCGCGGCCCGCGACATCGCGACCGTACAGGCGGCCATGCGCCATGGCGCGCTGCAGTACCTGGTCAAGCCGTTCACCTTCGCGGGGCTGCGCGCCAAGCTGGAGGGGTACGCGGCGCTGCACCGCGCCCTGGAGGGCGATGGCGAGGCCGGACAGGACCAGGTGGACCGGATCTTCGGCGCCCTGGGCGGCGCCTCGGCCGGTCCCGCGGAGCTGCCCAAGGGCCATTCGGCGCTCACCGCCGATCTCGTACGGGAGGTGCTGCGGGGCGCGGAGGGCCCGCTGTCGGCCCAGGAGGTGGCCGAGCGCTCCTCGCTGAGCCGACAGACGGCACAGCGCTATCTGAAGCTGCTGGAGCGCACGGGCCGGGTGCGGCTGAGCCTCAAATACGGCGAGACCGGCCGCCCCGAGCACCGCTACGACTGGGTCTGAGCCCACAAGCCCTCCCCCGCCCGCCTTATCCCCGCCTCAGGCGGCGCCCGCCTCAGGCCGCGCCCGCCCCGGTGAGCGCCCGCACCTCCGTCTCGGCGTGCTGGGCGGCATGGCCGGGCACATCCGCGGGGGCCGGTCCGGTGACCGTCCCGAGCCAGCCGGCGAGGAACCCGAGGGGCACCGAGACAAGCCCCGGGTTCTGGAGCGGGAAGAGGTGGAAGTCCACCCCGGAGAAGATCGCGTCCGGGCCCCCGGAGACCACCGGGGACAGCACCACCAGCACCACCGCGGGAAGCAGCCCCCCGTAGACCGACCACACCGCGCCGCGCGCGGTGAACCGCCGCCAGAACAGCGAATACAGCAGCACCGGGAGGTTCGCCGAGGCCGCGGCGGCGAACGCGAGCCCCACCAGGAAGGCCACGTTGAGGTCATCGGCGAGCAGCCCCAGACCGATCGCGGCCACCCCGATCCCCACCGCCGCGATCCGCGCGACCACCACCTCGCCGCGCGGAGTGCACCCCGCCCGTCTGCGCAGCGAGCCGTAGAGGTCATGGGCGACGGAGGCCGAGGAGGCGAGGGTGATCCCGGCGACGACGGCGAGGATGGTGGCGAACGCGATCGCGGCGACCACCGCGAACAGCACCGTGCCGCCGGTCGATCCGGCGCCGCCGCCGAGGTCGAGCGCGAGCAGCGGAACGGCCGTGTTCCCGGCCGCGCTTGAGGTCCGTACGGCATCGGTTCCCAGCACGGCGGCCGCGCCGAAGCCGAGCACGATCGTCATCAGGTAGAAGCCGCCGATCAGCCCGATGGACCAGATCACCGAGCGGCGGGCGGCCCGGGCGGTGGGCACGGTGTAGAAGCGCGAGAGGATGTGCGGCAGCCCGGCGGTGCCCAGCACCAGGGCGAGGCCGAGGCTGATGAAGTCCAGCCGGGCGGTCCAGTCGCCGCCGTACTTGAGCCCGGGGGCGAGGAAGTCCGCGCCGTGTCCGCTGTTGTGCGCTGCGGTGCTGAGCAGGGCGTCGAGATCGCCGCGGAAGCGGATGAGGACCAGGGCGGTCAGCGCGGTCGCCCCGCCCATCAGCAGCACGGCCTTCACGATCTGGATCCAGGTCGTGGCACGCATCCCGCCGAGCGCCACGAAGACCACCATCAGGGTGCCCACGCCGATCACCGTCCAGGCGCGGGCGCGCCCGCCCGTCTCCCCGATCAGCAGGGCGACCAGACTGCCCGCGCCGACCATCTGGGCCACGAGATAGAGCACACAGACCGTGACCGAGGAGATGCCCGCGGCGATCCGGACCCGGCGCTCCCGCATCCGGGCGGCCAGCACATCGGCCAGGGTGAACCGGCCGCAGTTGCGCACCAGTTCGGCCACCACCAGCAGGACCACCAGCCAGGCCACGAAGAAGCCCACGCAGTAGAGCACCCCGTCATAGCCGAAGAGCGCGATCAGACCGGAGATCCCGAGGAAGGACGCGGCGGACATGTAGTCACCGGCGATGGCGAAGCCGTTCTCCATCGGGGAGAACAGCCGCCCGCCCGTGTAGAACTCCTCCGGTGAACCGTGCCGCCGGCGCCCCGCCCAGGCGGTGATGGTCAAGGTGGCCACCACGAAGACGCCGAAGAGCAGCAGCGCCAGGCTCCGCTGATCGCCGGTCACCGCCCGTGCCTCCGCGTCATCTCCTGCGTCACCCAGCGCAGTTCCAGCGCGACGCGGTCCCGGCGCAACCGTGCGTGCCGGGCGTACGCCCACGTCAGCAGGAAGGTGGTGGCGAACTGGCCGAGCCCCGCGGCCATCGCCACGTTGAGCGTGCCCACGACCGGGCGGGCCATCAGCTGGGGTGCGGTGATGGCCGCGACGACATACGCGAGGTACCAGATGAGGAACGCGGCGGCCGCCGGGAACACAAACCGGCGGTAACGGCGGCGCACCTCCTGGAAGGCGGCGCTGGCGTGCACCTCCGTGTAGACCGCCTGGGCGGCGGGGGGACGCGCGCGCGGGGGTCCTTCCGCCGTGCCGTCCGTCTCGCCCCAGCCGGACGCGAGCGCGTCGTACCACGGGTCCTCACGTCGCGCCGCTCCCGTGTCGCGCGCGTTGTGCATGTCCACCCCGAACACTCCTTGTTCACTGCCGCATTCGCCGCATGACCAAGGATGGGCAGATCAGAAAGATCCAAGACCCTTCAATACCGGACCTTCACCCCATCAGGTGACTCAGGTGATGAACTGCCCGGAAGCGGCACCGCAGGGGTTGGGGAAACGCCGAGCAGGGTCCCCCGGGTGGGAGACCCCGCCGGACCGGCCCCGCCGAGGGGCCGGGCGTCAGACGTCGATGCGCGACCGGTCCAGCGTGGCCGCCGAGTTGGTGATGAACTCCTTACGGGGCGCGACCTCATTGCCCATGAGCAGGTCGAAGGCGCGCTCGGCGGCCTCCAGGTCGCTGATGTTGATGCGCCGCAGAGTGCGGTGGCGCGGGTCCATCGTGGTCTCCGCGAGCTGGTCGGCGTCCATCTCGCCGAGACCCTTGTAGCGCTGGATGCCGTCCTTATAGCGGATCTCCCGGCGCTGGAGGTCCAGCAGGGTCTCCTGGAGCTCCTGGTCGGAGTAGGTGTAGAGGTACTTGCTCTGCCCCCGCTTGGGGTTCACCAGCTCCACCCGGTGCAGCGGCGGCACCGCCGAGAAGACCCGCCCCTGCTCGACCATCGGCCGCATATAGCGCTGGAAGAGGGTCAGCAGCAGACAGCGGATGTGGGCGCCGTCGACATCGGCGTCGGCGAGGAAGATCACCTTGCCGTAGCGCGCCTGGTCGATGTCGAAGGTCCGGCCCGATCCGGCCCCTATCACCTGGATGATCGCCCCGCACTCGGCGTTCTTGAGCATGTCGGAGATCGACGACTTCTGTACGTTGAGGATCTTGCCGCGGATCGGCAGCAGCGCCTGGAACTCGGAGTTCCGGGCCAGCTTGGCCGTGCCCAGCGCCGAGTCCCCCTCGACGATGAACAGCTCGCTGCGGGCCACGTCGTCGCTGCGGCAGTCGGCCAGCTTCGCGGGCAGCGAGGAGGACTCCAGCGCGGTCTTACGGCGCTGCGCCTCCTTGTGCTGGCGGGCCGCGATGCGCGTACGGGCCGCGGCCACGACCTTCTCCAGGACGGCGCGGGCCTGCTGCTTGGCATCCCGCTTGGAGGAGGTCAGGAACGCCTTGAGCTCCTTGGCGACCACATTGGCCACGATGCGGGAGGCCGCGGAGGTGCCCAGCACCTCCTTGGTCTGGCCCTCGAACTGCGGCTCGGCGAGCCTTACGGTCACCACCGCCGTCAGGCCCTCCATGGCGTCGTCCTTGACGACGTCGTCCTCGGCGACCCGCAGCATCTTGGCGGCGCGCAGCACCTCGTTCACGGTCCTGCTGATCGAGCGCTCGAAACCGGAGACATGGGTGCCGCCCTTGGGGGTGGCGATGATGTTGACGAAGGACTTGACCGTCGCGTCGTAGCCGGTGCCCCAGCGCAGCGCGATGTCCACGCCCAGCTCGCGGGTGACCTCGGTCGGCGTCATATGGCCGCGCTCGTCGAGGACCGGCACGGTCTCCTTGAAGGTGCCCTGCCCGGACAGCCGCAGCACATCGCAGACGGCCCTGTCCTGGGCCAGGTACTCGCAGAACTCGCTGATCCCCCCGTCGTAGCGGAAGGTCTCCTCGACCGGCCCCTCCTGCCCGTCCAGACCGCGCTCGTCCCGGACCACCAGGGTGAGCCCCGGCACCAGGAACGCGGTCTGCCGGGCACGTGCGTACAGCGTCTCCACGGAGAGCCTGGCGTCCTTGAGGAAGATCTGGCGGTCCGCCCAGTAGCGGATGCGGGTGCCGGTGCGGGTCTTGGGGACCTTCTTGCCCTTGAGGAGGCCGCTGGACGGGTCGAACGGTGCGTCCGGCCCGGATTCGGTGAAGATCCCGGGGACACCGCGGCGGAAGCTGATCGCGTGGGTCTTGCCGTCGCGGTCCACCTCCACGTCGAGACGGGCGGACAGCGCGTTCACCACGGAGGCGCCGACGCCGTGCAGACCGCCGGAGGCCGCGTACGAGCCGCCGCCGAACTTTCCGCCGGCGTGCAGCTTGGTCATCACGACCTCGACGCCGGACAGCCCCGTCTTGGGCTCGACGTCCACCGGGATCCCCCGGCCGTTGTCCCGCACCTCCACGGATCCGTCGTCGTGGAGGATCACCTCGATGTGGTCGCAGAAGCCGCCAAGGGCCTCGTCCACCGAGTTGTCGATGATCTCCCAGAGGCAGTGCATGAGACCGCGGCTGTCGGTGGAGCCGATGTACATGCCGGGGCGCTTGCGCACCGCCTCGAGCCCCTCGAGGACGAGAAGGTGCCGCGCGGTGTAGTTACCGCCGCCCCGGTCTGCTCCGGTCAGCAGCGCAGTGGACGGCACGGACGTGTCGGCGGTCACGCGGTTCGCTCCTCGCTGAATTTCTGGTTGGCCCGGCTGTGGGCACGATGGTGGCATGGTCGCCCGACAGAGCGTACCGAGGCTTGATAGAGCCGTTGTGCCGCCACCCGTTGAAACGTCCATGCTAGTCGCACGGGCCACCGTTTCGCTCGTACGTTCGATAGCTCATGGCGGTGCCGCACACATCACGTTCCCTTTCAGGCATGAACCATTTAGGCTCCGGGCACGTCCTCATTCACAACCGGCAACCCGGCCGGGAGGGCAAACCAGACAATCGACGCGAAGCATCAAAGCTAGGCAATACGGCTCATTCGCCGCCAAACGTCACCATCCGGCCTACTCAGAAGCAACTTTTGGGAAAAAGCCACGAGCGGGAACGATTTCAGGCTGGTTGGATGTTGACCCTGGTACGACAGCTCGTCGAGCTAGAGAAGAGGCGACGTGACTACTGTTCTGACCCCCGCGAGCCCGTTGACGGCCGCTGACCGCTGCGATCGCTGCGGCGCCCAGGCGTACCTGCGCGTCGTGCTGATCAGCGGTGGTGAACTGCTCTTCTGTGCCCACCACGGGCGCAAGTTCGAGCCGGAACTCAAGAAGATCGCCGCGGAAATACAGGACGAGACCGAGCGACTCACGGCCGTTCCGGCGTCCGCGTCCGACGACGAACGCTGACGCCTCATACCCACGACGACGAGCGACGCCGGCCCAGGGCCGGATTTCGGGCGGTCTGCCCCCTGAGGGGCGGCCGCCCACGCTCGTGTCACGGGCCCTTCCGCGCCGTCGGCATGATCCAAGAGCCGCTGTGGACATGCTCCAAGAGCCCCGGGAGGCCCGCCCCGAGGCCGCTTCCAGCCCCCTCCACAGCCGCTCTCGGGCCCTCCGCATCCACAGGCGCCCTCGGCGCCCCCGCGTCAGCCATGGGCGGCCACCAGACCGGCCACCGAAGAGATCCTCGTGTAGACACCGGGCCGCCCCGCCATGGCGCATCCGCTCCCCCAGGACACCAGGCCCACCAGCCGCCCCCGGACCACCAAAGGCCCTCCGCTGTCCCCCTGGCAGGCGTCCCGGCCCCCGTCCGGCAGCCCGGCGCAGACCATGGAGCGCGGGTCGTAGTCCCCCTCGGCGTTGCCCGGATAGGCGCTCTCACAGACGCTGTCGGCCAGCACCCGGACCGTCGCGGTCCGCAGCGACGAGGCATAGGTGCCATCGCCCTCCGTATCGCCCCAGCCGTACACCGAGGCCGGTTCGCCCGGCTGGTACGCCTGGTCGCCGGTGCCCGCCATGCGGATGGCGTAGGGCGCGGGCACCGCGACCCCCAGGGTGAGCACCGCGATGTCCCCGGCCCTGTTGTCGCCCTCGTACGCCGGGTTGACCCACACCCGCGCGAGCGGGTACTCCACCCCGTCCTTCTTGCGCAGATCGTTGCGGCCGATGATCACCTTCAGGTCCCGGACGTCCCGCCAGTCCTTGCCGAGCACCCCACCGCTCAGACAGTGGGCCGCCGTGACGACCGTTGTGGGGCCCACCACCGCCCCGCCGCAGAACTGGCCGGACCTCTTGTCCCCGAAGATCGCACGGCTGGCCACGGCCACCGCCCAGGGCGCCTCGACCGTACGGGCCGGATGCCCGCCGATCACCACCCGGTCGGCCGTCGCCGGGGCGGGCGCGGTGAGCACTATCGCGAGCGCGGCGGCCAGCGGCACCGCCAGGGCGGTGAGGAGCGAGCGGGACGACCTGAGCATGCGGCCTCCTGACCATACGGAGCAAGACGCACACTCAGCGTTACCCCCTCCGTCGCGAAGCGCATCCCGGGTGGGCCATGCGGGGAACGTCGCGCCGGGGGTGTCGCCGCGCAGCGCGAAGGCCGGGCTCCCCCGGAGGGAACCCGGCCTTCGCGCGGTACCGCTTCCGCCGTAAGGCGGCCGTCGCGGCTATAAGGCGATCACGCAGCCGCGGTCCGCATCAGTCCAGGTAGTCGCGGAGCACCTGGGAGCGGGACGGGTGGCGCAGCTTCGACATCGTCTTGGACTCGATCTGACGGATGCGCTCACGCGTCACGCCGTAGACCTTGCCGATCTCGTCGAGGGTCTTCGGCTGACCGTCGGTGAGGCCGAAGCGCATCGAGACCACGCCCGCCTCGCGCTCGCTGAGCGTGTCGAGCACGGAGTGCAGCTGCTCCTGCAGCAGGGTGAAGCTGACCGCGTCGGCCGGGACGACCGCCTCGGAGTCCTCGATGAGGTCACCGAACTCGCTGTCGCCGTCCTCGCCCAGCGGGGTGTGCAGCGAGATCGGCTCACGGCCGTACTTCTGGACCTCGATGACCTTCTCGGGGGTCATGTCGAGCTCCTTGGCCAGCTCCTCCGGGGTGGGCTCGCGGCCCAGGTCCTGGAGCATCTGGCGCTGGACGCGCGCCAGCTTGTTGATGACCTCGACCATATGCACCGGGATGCGGATGGTGCGGGCCTGGTCGGCCATCGCGCGGGTGATCGCCTGACGGATCCACCAGGTGGCGTACGTGGAGAACTTGTAGCCCTTGGTGTAGTCGAACTTCTCGACCGCACGGATCAGACCGAGGTTGCCCTCCTGGATGAGGTCCAGGAAGAGCATGCCGCGGCCCGTGTAGCGCTTGGCCAGCGAGACCACCAGGCGGAGGTTGGCCTCCAGAAGGTGGTTCTTGGCGCGGCGGCCGTCCTCGGCGATGATCTCCAGCTCGCGCTTGAGCTTGGGGGCCAGCTTGTCGGAGTTGGCGAGCTTGTCCTCGGCGAACAGACCGGCCTCGATGCGCTTGGCGAGCTCGACCTCCTGCTCGGCGTTGAGCAGCGGGACCTTGCCGATCTGCTTGAGGTAGTCCTTGACCGGGTCGGCCGTGGCACCGGCCGCGGCGACCTGCTGCGCGGGGGCGTCGTCCTCGTCCTCGTCGGAGAGCACGAAGCCCGCGTTCTCCGGCTCGGCCTCGGCGCCCTCGGGACCGGGCTTGCCCGGCGCCTCCTCGATGACGTCCTCGCCCTCGAGGATCTCGTCGGTGACGTCCTTCTTGGCGGTGGTCTTCTTCGCGACCGTCTTCTTGGCGGCGGCGGGGGCCTTCTTGGCGACCGTCTTCTTGGCCGCGGTCTTCTTGGCGGCGGCCTTCTTCGCGGGGGTGACCGTGGCCTCATCGGCCGGGGCAGCGCCCTCGTCCGCGGTGGGGGCGGCGACCGGGGCGGCGGGGGCCTTCTTGGCGGTGACCGACTTGGCCGCGACGGGCTTGGTGGCGGTGCGCTTTGCCGGGCTTTTCGCTGCGACGCTCTTACGGGTGCGCTTGGGCGCCTCTGCGGCACTGACCATCAGCGTCACGCCCTCCTCGTCGAGGATCTGGTTGAGGCTGCGCAGTACGTTCTTCCACTGGGTTGGCGGAATCTGGTCAGCCTCGAAGGCCCGGCGCACATCGTCGCCGGCGATCTGCCCCTCAGCCTTTCCCCGCTCGATGAGCGCCATGACAGACTCCGACTCGGCGATCTCCGGCGGGAGCGTACGGGATGTGCTGGCCGACACGAACAACCTCTCGGAACGTTGGAAACGGCTTCCGGCTCAGTCCACTGGGGACCGGAGCCGACGACCGCCGGCAGGGATGAACCGACGGCGCGGGCGGAGTGCGGAGGAGTACGGCGTTTTGAGCGACATCCGTATTCCCTCCGCGGCTGCCACCTCTTTAATCATCGCGCTGCCCCAAAGAGCGTTACGCCCAATACTCGTGGCCCGAGTCACACCCCATAACGGTCTTAATGCCCATCCAACGGGACAAAAAACTCCCGGTCGCGCACCGACGGGAGTCACACGGCGCCGATCGATCAGATCGCGCCGCGCCGCCGAACCCGCGGCGCGGGATCCGGCGACGCCCTCTCGTACGGTGTACGGCATCCATCGGACCGGAACTCGCCGCCTACTGACACCGCCCTGCCGTACGTCGTACGCCGCACGCCTCGGACGCCCGGTGCTCCGGGCAGCCGGACGCGCCGCGGATCAGTGCTCGCGCGGCGCGGGCACCCCGACCTCGGCATGATCGAGATCCGGGTGGACGGTCAGCAGCTGGCGCATCGCCGCCTCGGCCGCCCCCGCGTCGCCCTCGCCGACCGCCTCAACGATCCTGCGGTGATGGGTGACCCCCGCCTCGGTGAGGCGGTCGCAGCCGGAGACCGGGGCCCCGGAGACATGGAGCGCGGCGGCGACGATGCCCGCGAGGTGCTCCAGCATCCGATTGCCCCCGACCTGGAGCAGCAGTGCGTGGAACTCGGCGTCGGCGCGCGAGAAGGTGAGGGCGTCGCCCTGTGCCAGCGCATGGCTCATGATCTCGACCATGTCGCCCAGCCGCTGCTGCATCTCCTCGCGGCCGTGCCCGGCGGCGAGACGGGCGGCCAGCGGCTCGATGGTCCAGCGCAGCTCGCACAGCTCACGGCGCTGGTCGTCGCGCTGTGGACCGAAGGCGCGCCACTCGATGATGTCCGGATCGAGCAGGTTCCAGTCGCTGACCGGGCGGACCCGGGTGCCCACATTGGGGCGGGCGCTGACCAGGCCCTTGGCCTCGAGGACGCGCAGCGATTCCCGTACGACGGTGCGGGAGACCTCGAAGCGCTGACCGATCTCCTCGGGGACCAGCGGACGGTCCGCGCCCAGGTCACCGGAGACGATCATCTGGCCCAGCTGCTGAACGAGTTGGCCGTGCAGCCCGCGGCCCCGGTTGCCGGCCGCGCGCCGGCCCACCCGGCCGATCTCCGCCTCGGCACCGTCCCAGGAGGAGGGGGCGCTGGCGCGGTCGGCGCCGGGGGCCTCGGCGTAGGAGTAGCGGTCAAGCTCGCCCGAACCGGCCAGGCCGGAGTCGGCGGGGCGAGCCGCGGTCATCGTGGTGTGCGCAAGGGTACTCACGCATCCTTTGTCGGCGACGCCCCGGAAGCCCTTGAGGTCTTTGGTGAAAAGCACACGAAAGGGTGATCGCCCATTACCTCATAATTGACGCTCAATCGGACAGAAAGAAGCACCCTTCGGGGAGTTGCGAGCAGTTCGCGCGACGGCTGTACGAATCCGCTCCGGGCCTGATCCACTGATCTGCAGGCGGAGCCGGGGCCGGGCGGCCTCCGGGCTGAGCGGGCGAGGGAGCGGGCGAGGGGGATGGGCGTGCGGCGGCGTGCGGGATGGGGGCGGGACGGGTGCGTGACGGGTGCTACTGGCGGGTGCTCTTGCCGCGCAGACCGGTGAGGGCGTAGGCGCACAGCAGGACGGCCACCGACAACATCAGCGCCTGGCCGACCGGTTGGGAGGCGAGCCGTACGGCGACCGCCAGCCCTCGGTCGATCATGGAGGGCGACCGGTCCAGCGTCTCCGCGCGCAGCCGGTGCGGCAGCATGACCAGAGAACGCAGCGACGGGTCCTGCGCCGCGCGCTGGACGACGGGCACCGCGAGGATCGGCACGGCGAGCAGAGTGGCCAGCCCGAGCGCGGCGGAACGGAAGACTCCGGCGGCGAGCAGCCCGGCCCACGACGAGCCGATGGTCAGGCCGAAGACGCCCAACACCAGTGCGGGCCAGTCGCCCGGAAGTGGCACCGCGTCGCCACCCACGAGCAGCAGGAGCGCCGCGCTGTCGAGCACGATGACGCCGAGCGACAGCAGGACGGCACCGGCGGCGCAGACCGCGAATTTGGCGGCCAGCAGCCCGAGTCGGCGGGGCACGGCGTCCCGGGTCGCGGCCAGCGCCGGGAAGCGGAACTCATCGCCGAAGGCGAGGGCGCCCAGGAGACCGGCCGCGATGGCGACGGGTGGCAGCGGAAGGTCGGCGGGCCAGCCGGTGAGCCGGTGCAGCTCCCCTGTGTCACCGGTGCGGGCGAGCAGCACGGAGGCGAGGAGGGAGGCGACGATGGAGGCGACGCCGATCAGCCAGCCGGTCCTTACGCCGGTGGCGCGGCGCACCTCGTAGCGCATCGGCCAGGCGGGGCCGGGGAAGCGGAGCTTGGGGAGCAGCCGCAGCGGGGGCGCCTCGGGGTCGCGGGCGCGGAGGGCCGCGGGAGTCCCCGGGCCCAGATCGGCGGTCTCCTCGACCAGCCGGTGGACCACGATGCCGTGCCGGTAGGCGGTCTCCCCGACCGACGCTTGGGACAGGCCGTAGACGGAGATGTGGGTCTCGTCGTCCCGTACCACGGAGAACGGGTCGGCGGGCGCGGCGACCGGCTCCTCCTCGGCCTCGGCCCCGGTTCCGCTGCCGACTCCGGCCCCGGCCCCGACGCTGGTTGGCGCGTGAGGCGCGTCGGTGTCGACGGTGGGGGCGGGGATGGAGGCGGGGGGCGGGGC
>NZ_LAKD02000181.1 GCF_000968685.2 Streptomyces antioxidans | reverse complement strand
GTGAGCCACGTACGGCGGTGGAGCGGACGCTGTGCCGTTTGTACGCCGAGGTGCTGGGCCTGGAGCGGGTGGGGGCCGAGGACGGCTTCTACGACCTCGGCGGGGACAGCATCTCCACCATCCAGCTGGTCAGCCGGGCCAGAGCGGCTGGGCTGGTCATCACCCCGGCCGAGGTATTCGCCCACAAAACGGTGGCCCGGCTGGCGCACACGGCGACGCCCGCGATCGGTTCGGCCCGTGACCAGGCGGCCGACGTCCCGGTCGGCGAGGTGACACCGACCCCCATCATGGAGTGGCTCCGTGAACAGGGCGGCCCGGTCGACGGGTTCTGCCAGGCGATGCTGGTGACCACACCCGCCGGAGCCGGTACCGGGCAGCTCACGGATGCCCTCCGGGGCCTGGCCGACCACCACGACGCGCTGCGGCTCCGGCTGGCGCACCGCCCGGATGGGGCGTGGTCGCCTGAGGTGACAGCGGTGGGAACCGTACGGGCCGCACAGCGAATACGCCGTGTCGAGACCACGGAGGGCCAGCCCCCGGAGACCCTGCTGGCCGAGCAGTTCACCGCCGCCCGCGGCCGCCTCGACCCGCGGGCGGGGGTGATGTGGCAGGCGGTGCACTTCGACGCCGGGCCGGGGCAGCCGGGGCGGCTCCTGCTGGTCATTCACCACCTGGCGGTGGACGGTGTCTCATGGCGCGTCCTGCTGCTGGACCTGGCGGCCGCCTGGGCATCGGTGGCGGAGGTGGCGGCGGAACGCCCGGTGGAGTGGCAACCGGCCGGCACGTCATTCCGCCGCTGGGCCGCACTGCTGGCCACCGAGGCGGAAACGGAGGCCCGGGAGGGAGAACTCCCCCACTGGGAGAAGACCCTGGCCGATGTACGGCCCGTGGTGGCGGGGCGTACCGGTGGCGACCGCGACACCTTCGGAACCGCCGGAAACATGGCGTTGCCCTTGCCCGGTGAGAACACCGAGCCGTTGCTGACCCGAGTGCCAGGGGCGTTTCACACCGGTGTGCACGATGTGCTGCTCGCCGCGTTCGCCGTGGCCCTCGACACGTGGCGGGAGCGCCACGGCTGGGGCGCCGCCGGTGGGCCCGTGGTGGTCGATGTCGAAGGACACGGCCGGTCACACCCCCTGGCCGAGGAGGTGGACCTCTCGCGCACCGTCGGATGGTTCACCGCCCTCTATCCCGTCCGGCTGGAACCGGGCCGCGTGGACCAGGGGGAGATCCGCAACGGCGGTCCCACGCTCGGCCGTGCGGTCAAACGCGTAAAGGAGCAGCTACGGGCCCTCCCCGGCCAGGGCCTCGGCTATGGGCTTCTGCGCTACCTCAACCCCCGCACCCGCCCCCGCCTCGCCGCACTCCGCACCCCCGACATCCGGTTCAACTACCTCGGCCGCATCGCCGCACCGCGTGGTGCGGCCCCGTGGACACCCGCCGGGGACGGTACGAGCGGGCCGCTCATGGCGGGTGCGGACGCCGACGCCCCGTTGCCCTACCCCCTGGAACTGAACGCCGTCACATACGACGGCCCCGACGGCCCGCGCCTCGTGGCGCATTGGTCCTGGGCCCGTGGGCTTCTCACCGAGGAGGAGGTGAGCGACCTCGCGCACACCTGGTTCACCACGCTGAGGGCCATCACGGCGCATGCCGAACGCCCGGACGCCGGTGGCCGCACCCCCTCCGACCTCCCCCTGGTGAACCTCAACCAGGACCAGATCGACCGACTCGAGGCAGCGTGGAGGAAGAAGCGATGACACAGTCAGGACTGCTCGACGTCTTGCCGCTGTCGCCCTTGCAGGAGGGGCTGCTCTTCCACGCCGTGCAAGACGTCGACGCCATGCATGACGTGCATGACGTCCGTAATGGGGGCGGTGGCGACGGGTACACCGTCCAGATCGTGCTCCGGCTGGACGGGCGGCTGCGCCCGGCAGCGCTCCGGGCGGCGGCCGAAACGCTCCTGGACCGCCACCAGAACCTCCGCGCCGCCTTCCTGCACGAGGGGATGGACCAACCCGTCCAGATCATCCCCCGCGAGATCGAGCTGCCGTGGAAGGAGATCGACCTCACCGAAACCGCCGGAGCGGAGGCCGGAGCCGGGACCGACGCAGAGCGCCGGGCCGCATATGAACGCGTGCTCGACGAGGAGCGAAACCACCCGTTCGACCCCACCGACCCCCCGCTGCTCCGCTTCACCCTGATCCGTATCGGCGCCGACCGCCACCTGCTGGCCCTCACCAACCACCACATCCTGCTCGACGGCTGGTCCTATCCCGTCCTGCTCCAGGAAATGTTCGAGCTCTACGCCCGCGAAGGCGACGACGGCCACCTGCCGCCGGTGACGCCCTACCGGGACTACCTCGCCTGGCTCGCGGCGCGGGACCGGGAGGCCGCCGAGGAAGGCTGGCGGCAGGCCTTGGCCGGGCTCCGGGAACCCACCCTGCTGGCCCCGGCCGCCACTCCGGCCCGCCCGGCCCGGCGGGACCGGGTCGCACTGGAGCTCCCCGGTGACCTCACCGCCCGGCTGGAGGGCTGGGCACGCGACCACGGGCTGACCCTCGGCACGGTCATCCAGGGTGCCTGGGCCATCATGCTGCACCGCCTGACCGGCCGCGACGACGTGGTCTTCGGTATCACCACGGCCGGGAGGCCACCGGAGCTCCCGGGTGTCGAAAGCATGGTCGGACTGTTCATCAACACCGTGCCGGTGCGGATCACACTCGACCAGGACGAGACCCTGGCCACCCTGCTCGCCCGGGTGCAGGAGGAGCATGTCCGGCTCCTGGACCGCCAGTACACCGGCCTCACCGAGGTGTGCCAACTGGCCGGACACCCAAGGCTCTTCGACTCGCTCGTCGTCGTGGAGAACTACCCCTTGGACCCGGACGCCGTCTGCCCGCCGGACACCGGCCTGCGGGTGACCGACATCAACGGTCACGACGGCACCCACTACCCGCTCAGCCTGGTCGTCTTCCCCGGCGAGACCCTACGCCTGCGGCTGGACTACCACACCGGTGTGTTCGACCGCGCCACGGTCGAGAGCGTGCTACGGCGTCTGTCCGCCCTGTTGGAGGCGGTCGTGGTCGGTGCGGGGCGGAGTGTGGGCGGCGTGGAGCTGGTGTCGGCGGCGGAGCGCGGGGAGTTGTTGGCGTGGGGGAGTGGCGCGGTGGAGACGGTGGCGCCGGAGACGGTGCCGGAGGCGTTGGGGGGTGGTGGCGCGGTTGCGGTGGTGGATGGTGAAGTCGCGTTGTCTTACGGAGAGTTGGGGGCGCGGTCGGATCGGTTGGCGCGGTTCTTGGTGGGGTGTGGGGTGGGGCCGGAGCGGCTGGTGGCGGTGGCCATGTCGCGTTCGGTGGATGTGGTGGTGGTGTTGCTGGCGGTGTTGAAGGCCGGTGGCGCGTACGTACCGGTGGATCCGGACTTTCCGGCGGGGCGGGTGCGGTTCATGGTGGAGGACGCCGGGCCGGTGCTGGTGGTGGCGTCGGGTGATGTGGTGGGCCGGTTGCCGTCGTTGGGTGTTCCGGTGGTGGTGCTGGATGACCCGGAGACGGTGCGGGAGGTGGCGGGTTGTCCCGAGGGTGAGGTGACCGACGCGGATCGCATGGCACCGCTGCGTCCCTCACATCCGGCGTATGTGATGTACACCTCCGGCTCGACCGGCACCCCCAAGGGTGTGGTGATCACCCAGCATGCCCTGGTGGCACTGGCCCGCGACCAGGCGTTCGGCGCCAGTGCACACGACACAGTGCTGGTGCACTCACCCCTCGCCTTCGACGCGTCCACCTATGAGCTCTGGGTCCCCCTGCTCCGTGGCGGCAAGCTCGTCCTGATGCCCGATGGCCCGCTCGACACCGCCTCCATGGCCAAGGTGATCGCCGAGCATGGCATCACGGGCGTCTTCGCGACCACGGCGCTGTTCAACAGCCTCGCCGATGAGTCCCCCGACTTCTTTGCTCATGTCGAAGAGGTGTGGACGGGAGGCGAGGCCGCCTCCCCCGCGGCGGTCCGGCGAGTGACCGACACCTGTCCCGGCACCTCCGTGGTGAACGCCTACGGCCCTACCGAGACCACGATGATCGCCACCTACCACCGGGTGGTGAGGGGTGGATCGAGCGCCGAGGCGGTACCGATCGGCCGTGGCACGGACAGCACCCGGGCGTATGTGGTGGATGGTGGGTTGGGTTTGGTGCCG
>NZ_LAKD02000180.1 GCF_000968685.2 Streptomyces antioxidans | reverse complement strand
GCGACGACCCAACTCAAGACCAGCTCACTAGCCGGTTTCCGGCGGATCTCGGCGCCCGCGGCGGGCCGTTCGCTCCGCCCGCGGCGGGCCGCCCCTCCCCGGGCGGAGCCCCGCCACGCGGCGCACACCCCGTAGCGGCGCCGGATCAGACAGGGCCGCAGGGCAGACGCCCTGCGGCCCTCGCATGGGCGGTGCGCCGGGGGAGACGGGGGATGGCCATCGAAGTCCTCCTTGCAGTACGGCGAGCTGCCGAGAACCAGCCATCGCGAGGCGGCCCAGGGGCACGCGGTCCGGATGCGAACAGAAACCATCCGAGCACGTACGAACTCTCGGCGCAAGGCTTGCCGCTCGCCGCCATCATCTTTCGTTCATCTTCACGAAGCCGGGAAAGACGGCCAACACCTGGGGAAAACACGAGGTCGGCGGGGATGTTCCAGCCTCCGTCGACACCCCGGCAGGGGAACTGATCCCAAAAAAGTTTGACTGCACCCCTTGCCAGAACCAGATCGTACGCGTTCGGATTAATTATGTCGGCGGCGCCCGTGAGACCCGCGTCTCCCCATCAAGCCGCCCGTCCATATGGCTGGATCCATACCCCTACGCCTCCCCGGACCGTGCGCTCGCCGTCTGCCACCCTTCCCCTCCCCAGGAGCGAGACATGCTCGACCTCACCTCCGTTGACCTGCTCGACGCGTTCACCCAGGAGCTGAAGCTGTGCAAGCTCAAGCCCGGTGAGCACGTCGTCGTCCTGTCCGAGCCCACCAGCCGCGGCGACTACGTGGCGGCCGCCTTCGGCGCGGCCAAGGCCTGCGGCGCCCATGTCATCGCCGCCACGGTCCCCGGGGGCAACGCGTCGCCCTCGGACAGCACCCGCACCGGTGCCGGGCCCGGGCTGAGCGCGGTGCTCGGCGACACCGCCGCACAGGACCTGCTCAAGGCGGCCGACCTCGTCGTGGACCTCACGCGGGAGGGCTTCATCCACGCCCCGCTCCAGCAGGAGATCATGCGGACCGGCACCCGCATCATCTTCGTGTGCGACGCCCCCGACGTCCTCATCCGCAACCTCCCCAAGCCGGAGGACAAGGCGGAGGTGCTCAAGGGTGTCAACCTGCTGAAAGCCGCGTCCGTGATGCGGGTGACCTCCGAGGCGGGCACCGATCTGACCGTCGAACTCCCGGGCTCCAAGCCGGAGTTCCAGGTGGGCTTCGCCGACGACCCGGGCCGCTGGGACCACTGGCCGAGCACCATGGTCCTGTGCTGGCCGCGGTTCTCCGAGGGCCGGATCGTGCTCTCCGAGGGCGACATCCTGCTGCCGTTCAAGGAGTACGTACGCCAGCCGGTCACCCTGGAGATCGCGGGCGGGAACATCGAGAAGGTGTCCGGGGGCGCCGAAGCCCATCTGCTGAACACCTTCTTCGACGACGCGGACGACGCTTGGGGACGCAGCCTGTCCCACATGGGCTGGGGCCTGATGCGCACCGCCGACTGGTTCGCCACCGCCCTGTACGGCAAGGAAGAGCTGATGGGCATGGACGCGCGGGCGTTCGCCGGGAACTTCCTGTGGTCCACCGGACCCCACCCGGTACTCGAGCGCGAGTCGTACGCACACGTCGACATCGCCATGCGCGGCTGCAGCGTCTCCGTCGACGACCAGGACGTCGTCACCGCGGGCCGACTCATCGACTTCTGATCCCGCCGCCACACCCGCACCTGGAGAGAAGATGGCATCCACCCAATCCCTCGACGTCGTCATCGTCGGCGGCGGGCTCGGCGGAATGACCGCCGCGCTGTCGCTGCGCCAGCGCGGCCACCACGTGACCGTGCTGGAGCAGGCACCGCGGTTCGGCGAGATCGGCGCGGGCATCCAGACGGCGCCCAACGCGAGCCGGGTCCTGCTCGGGCTGGGGTTGCGCAGACGGCTGGAGGCCATCCACACCGAGCCCCAGGACCAGGTGCGGCGCCGGTGGAAGGACGGCAGCATCATCGGGCTGACCCAGCTCGGTGACTACTGCAAGCAGCGCTACAACGCGCCGTACTGGCACTACCACCGGGCCGATCTGCACGGTGTGCTCACCGATGCCTGCGTCGAGCCCACCGGCCCCGGCCCGGTGGTGGAACTGCACACCTCGAGCCGGGTCGCCGAACTGGACCGCGGCGACCCCCGCCGCCCCGCGGCCGTGACCGAGGACGGGCGGCGCTTCGAAGCCGATGTGCTGATCGGCGCCGACGGCATCCGCTCCCGGGTCCGCGACCTCATGGGCCTCCCGGACACCCTGCTGTTCTCCGGTGAGATGGCCTTCCGGGCCCTCATCCCCGGCGACCTCATCGCCGCCGACCCGGCCACCCGCTTCTTGATGGACCGCTTCCAGAGCACCATCTGGTACGGCCCCGACCGGCATCTGGTGCACTACATGATCCGCGGCGGCGAGTACCTCAACGTCGTCGGCTGCGTCCCGTGCACGGACGAGGTCGCCGAGAAGTGGACCGGCTCGGCCACCGCTGAGGACCTGGTGAACGCCTACGAGGGCTGGGACGACCGGGCGGCGGCGATGCTGTCCAAGGCCAAGGAGGAGGTGCTCTCCTTCGCCCTCTACCACCGCCGCCGCGACCCGGTCTGGATGGACGGCCGGGTGGCCCTGCTGGGCGACGCCTGCCACGCCATGCTGCCCTACCAGGCCCAGGGGGCCTCCCAGGCCATGGAGGACGCCGCCGTACTGGGCGAGGAACTGGGCCGGATCAACGCCGACGGCGTCGAGGGCGCACTGCGGCGCTACGTGGACCGGCGGGCCAAGCACGCCGGGATGGTCCAGGACGCCTCACTGCAGAACAAGACCTTCTACCACTACCCCGACGGCCCGCAGCAGGAGGCCAGGGACGCCCTGCTGCGGCGCGGCTTCGACGGCGAATCCGATGTCTCCTACCACTGGTTGTGGAGCGGCAGCCCGCTCGACGACCCGGACCTGGGCGCCTTCGACTACCGCTTCGCCCGCTGACCCAAGACCGTCCCCCCTCTCCCCCGCTCATCACCCGCCCCCTCCGGGCCACTTCCCGCTTATCCACCTCGGTGTCGCCCCGCGCGGGCACATCCCCGAACACCCCGTGGAGCGACAGTGAAAACAGGCGACCAGATCGTTCAGGACCTCCCATGGAGATGGGGGGTCCAGGGCAGGATCTTCATCATCGGCGGCCTCGGCTACCTCTTCGACGCCTATGACATCGCCCTCAATGGCTTCCTGATGCCGCTGCTGGGCGACCACTTCCACCTCTCCCTCTCCGAGCGCGGCCTGGTGGCCACCGCCAATCTGGTGGGCATGGCCGTGGGCGCGGTGACCTGGGGCGCGATCGCCGACCGCATCGGACGCAAGAAGTCCTTCAGCGTCACCTTGCTGATCTTCGCGCTGTTCTCGGTGGCCGGTGCCCTGGCCCCGAACTACGCGGTCTTCCTCGCCCTGCGCTTCATCGCGGGTGTCGGACTGGGCGGTTGCGTTCCCGTTGACTACGCCCTGGTGGCGGAGTTCTCCCCGACGAAGTACCGCGGCCGGGTGCTGACCGCGCTGGACGCCTGGTGGCCGATCGGCGTGACCCTGTGCGGTCTGGTCTCGACGGCCATGCTGTCCCTGGAGGGCAACTGGCGGTGGATGCTCAGCGTGATGAGCGTCCCGGCGCTGCTGCTGTTCTGGGTGCGCAGGGGGGTGCCGGAGTCGCCCGTCTACCTCAGCAGGAAGGGCAGGGAGGCCGAGGCGCGGGCCGTCATCGACGACCTGGTCGCCCGTACCGGTGCGCCCGCCGAGCCGTACGCCATTCCCGCCCCGGTGCCCGAGGCCCGGGGGAACGGCCCCCGCGCCGCGCTCGAACAGCTGCGTGCGGTCTGGACGTTCAGCCCGCGCATCACCTCCGCCGCCTGGCTGCTCTTCGCCACCGTCATGCTGGTCTACTACGCGGCGCTGAGCTGGCTGCCGTCCATCCTCAAGGAGGAGGGCCTTGGCGACACGGCCGCCTTCATGAGCACCACGCTGATGAGCGCGGTCGGCATCGTCGGCGTCCTGACCTCCACGGTGCTGGTGGACACGGTCGGCCGGAAGTGGCTCATAGGGGTCTCGGCCCCGGTCGCCTCGCTCGCGCTGGTGGTGTTCGCGCTGGTGATGCGCATGCCGACGGGTTCCATCGTGGCCATCGGCGTCTTCGGCTTCCTGATGCAGCTGACCATCCCCGCCATGTACGCCTATGTCTCTGAGCTGTATCCGACCAGGCTGCGGGCCAGCGGCTTCGGCTGGGCGTCCTCGTTCAGCCGGGCGCTCACCGGCTTCGCCCCGATGCTGTTCGGCTCGGTGATGTGGCCGCTGCTGGGGTTGCCGCTGACCTTCGGGGTGCTGACCGCGGCCGTTCTGGGGGCCGTCATCTGGACGGCGTTCGCGGCGCCCGAGACCAGGGGACGCGACCTCGACGAGGACGACCCGACGGAGGTGCCCGCCCCCGCTTCCCCGGAGCCCGCCGTCGGCCAGCCAGTGCGCTGAAGGGCAGCCCGCCCCCACCGGGCCGCCCGGGTCGGCCCCGCAGACGACAGGAGAGATATGAAGCCCGCTCCCTTCCGGTACCACCGAGCGCGCGATGTCGAGGGCGCCACCGCGCTCCTGGCCGAACTGTCCGACGAGGCCAAGGTCATCGCCGGGGGCCAGAGCCTGGTCGCGATGATGAACTTCCGGCTGGCCCGCCCGGGGCACCTGGTCGACATCACCGGGCTGCGTGAGCTCGACCATCTCGGAGTCGGGGCCGACGGCGGGCTGCGCATCGGGGCGCTCACCACCCATCACACGGTGGAGACCGCGCCCGCGGACCGGCTCGGGGCGGGTTTCGGGGTCATCCGCGACGCCATGCGGTGGATCGGCCATCTGCCGATCCGGACCCGCGGCACCGTGGGCGGCAGTCTCGCGCACGCCGACGCGACCGCCGAGTGGTGTCTGCTGGCGCTGCTGCTCGACGCCGAGCTGGTGGCCCACGGCCCGCGCGGGCGGCGTCACATCCCGGCCGGTGAGTTCTTCTTCGGCTACTACACCACCGCCCTGGACCCCGACGAGATCCTGGTGGAGATCGTCTTCCCGCGCCCCGCGCCGCACGCGGCGCTCACCGAGTTCGCCGAGCGTCGCGGAGACTTCGCCATCGTCTCCGCCGCGGTCGATCTGGCCGTCGACGGCGGGGACATCCACGGCGGCCGGGTGGCTCTGGGCGGTGTCGACGCGATGCCGGTACGGGTGCCCGCGGCGGAGGCCGTGCTGGCGGACGGCGGCTCGTTCCGGGACTGCGCGGAGGTGGCGGCCTCCGCCGTGGATCCGCCGAGCGACGGAGGCGGCAGCGCCGACTACCGCAAGCACCTCATCCGCAATCTGATCGAGCGAGCCTGTGAGGAGGCGATGTCACGATGACGTCCGCCAAGGACGACCAGCTGGTCGGCAGGTCGGTGGCGCGCCGCGAGGATCCCCGGCTGCTGTCCGGACGTGGCCGTTTCGTCGACGACATCGAGCTGCCCGGCATGCTGCACGCGCAGTTCGTCCGCAGCACGGTCGCTCATGGGACGATCACCGAGATCGATCTGACGCGGGTGCGTCAGGTCCCGGGCGTGGTCGCCGCGTTCACCGCAGCGGATCTGGAGCTGGGTGATATCACCGCCCAACTCGGCCGCCCGCTCTCGGAGTTCGTACCGACCGCCATGCCCGTCCTCGCCCGCGACCGGGTCCGCTACGTCGGCGAGCCCGTCGCCGTGGTCATCGCCCGCGACCCCTACCTCGCCGAGGACGGCCTGGAGGCCGCCAAGGTGACGTACGCGCCCCTGCCGCCCGTCACCCGCGAGGAACAGGCCCTCGCCCCCGACGCCCCGCGGGTGCACGCCGAGGCCGCCCGGAACACCCTGGTCGATGTCAGCCTGTTCGCCACCGAGGGCATCGACGAGATCTTCGACCAGGCCCCCTGCGTGGTGAACATCGATGTGCGAACCGGCCGCCAGAACGCCCTGCCGCTGGAGACGCGTGGCGCGGTGGCGCAGTGGGACGCCCGGGAGGACCAGCTCGTCCTGCACACCTGCACCCAGACCCCGCACCAGGTGCGGACCGTGGCCGCGCGCTGTCTGCGCCTGGACGAGCGCGCGGTGCGCGTGATCGTCCCGGACATGGGCGGCGGTTTCGGCCTCAAGTGCGTGGTCGGCCGCGAGGAGATCGCCACCGCGGCGGCCGCGCTGCGGCTCGGGCGGCCCGTCAAGTGGATCGAGGACCGCAAGGACGCCCTGTCCGCCTCGTTCCTCGCCCGGGAACAGCACTACACCGCGCGCGCCGCCTTCGACGCCGACGGCCGGATCCTCGGCCTGGACGCGGATGTGGTGTGCGACATGGGCGCCTACTCCTGCTATCCGTTCACCGCCGGTATCGAGCCGCTGATGGCCTCCGCCGAGATGCCCGGCGTCTACAAGGTCCCCGCCTACCGGGTGCGCGGCCGGGCGATCACCACCAACAAGGCGCCCACCGCCCCCTACCGGGGCGTGAGCCGCCCGAGTTACGTCATGGCCGTCGAACGGCTCATGGAGCGCGCCGCCCGTGAGCTGCGCCTGGACCCGGTGGAGCTCAGGCGCCGCAACGTCATCACCGACTTCCCGTACACCGGGGTCAACAACATCACCTACGACCCCGGCTCCTATCTGGAATCCCTCAACCTGTGCGAGCGGGCGCTGCGGGAGGCGGGCTGGTACGAGCGGCAGGCCTCGGCCAGGGCCGAGGGCCGGCACATCGGGATCGGCTACAGCTGCTTCAGCGAGCGCACCGGCTATGGCTCCGCCGCCTTCGCCCAGCGCAAGATGGAGGTCGTGCCAGGGTTCGACCTCGCCGAGGTCCGCATGGACACCAGCGGCGCGGTCACCGCCACCACCGGCACCATCAGCCACGGGCAGAGCCATGAGACGACCATGGCGCAGATCGTCGCCGACGCGCTCCACCTGGACATCCCCAAGGTCAAACTCCACCAGGGCGACACCGACCGCATCACCTACGGCTGGGGCACCTTCGCCAGCCGCTCGATCGCGATCGGCGGCAGTGCCGTACGGCTGGCGGCGGGCAAGCTCGGCGAGAAGCTCCGCGCCATCGCCGCCGCCGAGTGGGACATTCCCCCGGAGGACACCGAACTGGACCGGGGCCGGGTCCGCCGGCGCGACGACCCGGATGTCGCGCTCTCCTACGAGTACTTGGCCGACATCGCCTATCTGAAGTCGCATCTGCTGCCCAAGGACATCGACCCGGGCCTCACCGCCACCGCCGTCTTCGACGTCCACAACGACGGCACCTTCTCCAATGCCACCCACGGGGTGGTGGTGGAACTGCACGAGGGCACCGGGCAGGTGGAAATCCTCGCCTACTTCTGTGTCGAGGACTGCGGTGTCGCCGTCAATCCGCAGGTGGTGGAGGGGCAGTGCCGGGGCGGCATCGCCCAGGGCGTCTCGGGGGCGCTCTTCGAGCAGATCACCTATGACGACCAGGGCGAGCCGTCGGCCACCAGCTTCATGGACTACAAGGTGCCCACCGCCCATGAGATCCCGGAGGTGGTGATCCACCATCTGGAAACCCCGTGCGCCTTCACCGCGACGGGAGCCAAGGGCGCCGGTGAGGGCGGCACCATCGGGGCCCCCGCCGCCGTGCTCAACGCCGTCAATGACGCGCTGCGGCCCACCGGCGTCGAGCTGGACGCCACGCCCATCACCCCGGAGACGGTCCACCGTGCCCTGACCCCGTCCACCCCGGAGCAGACACCATGAACGACACCACCGGCCTGGGCGACGACGTCCAGCTCATCACGCTCGACGTCAACGGCACGTCCCACGAGGTGATCACGGCGCCGCGCCGCACCCTGGTGGATGTGCTCCGCCACGACCTGGGGCTGACCGGCACCCACGTCGGCTGCGAGCACGGAATCTGCGGCGCCTGCACCGTACTGGTCGACGGGCTCCCGGCCCGGGCGTGTCTGATGTTCGCCGCCCAGGCGGAGGGGGCGCGGATCGCCACCGTCGAATCGCTCGCCGACTCCGGCACCGGCACCGGCACCGGCGAACTCAGCGATCTCCAGCGGGCGTTCACCGCCCACCACGGCCTGCAGTGCGGCTTCTGCACCCCCGGGTTCCTGATGCTGGCCCAGGGCTTCCTCGCGGAGCGGCCGGAGGCGACCAAGGAGGACATCCGGGAGGTCGTCGCCGCGAACCTGTGCCGGTGCACCGGCTACCAGACCATCGTCGAGGCGATCGACGCCTGCGCGACCGCCCGGCGCTCCCAGCGGGCCGCGGGCGCCGAGGAGGACTCATGCAACTGATCAACACCGTCACCGTCAAGGCCGAGCCCGACGCGGTGTTCGCCCTGCTCGGCGACGTCCAGAGGGTGGCGTCCTGTATGCCCGGTGCCGCCCTTGAAGGCCGTGACGGCGATGCCTGGCGTGGTGCGGTCAAGATCAAGGTGGGCCCCATCACGGCCGCCTATGCCGGTACCGTGCGCTTCCTGGAGGTCGACGCGGAGAAGCGCAAGCTGCGTGTCCACGCCAGCGGCGCCGACACCCACGGCAACGGCGACGCCGAGGCCGAGGTTTCCCTGGAGGTCGTCCCGGCTCAGGACGGCGCCCAGCTGAATCTCTCCACCGACCTGGTGATCCGGGGCAAGATCGCCCAGTTCGGCAAGGGAGCCATCGGGGCCGTGTCCGACAAGATTCTCCAGCAGTTCGCCCAGAACCTGGGCAACCTGCTCCTCCAGCAGGACGGCGCGGAAGCCTCCGCCGCCTCCGGCCCGGCGCCCGCCGCCTCCGGCCCGGCCCCTGCCGTCTCCGGCCCGGCCCCTGCCGTCTCCGGTACGGCGCCCGCCGCGTCCGCCCCCGCGGCCGTCGCATCCGCCGAGGCGCCCGGTGAGCTCAACGCGATGGTGCTGATCGCGGGCCCGCTGCTGAAGAAGTACGGCCCGGTCGCGGCGGCGTTCCTGCTCGGATTCGTTCCGGGCTGGCTGCTGGGGAGGCGCCGATGAGCGGCGGGCTGTACGGCACCGCCACCCACCACACCTACCAGCGGGCCGGTTTCGGTGCCGCGGTGCGGCGCGGCAGCCGTCCGGCGATCGTGGTGGTGGATCTGACCCGGGGTTTCACCGAGGACTCGTATCCCTCGGGGGCCGACCTCTCCGGGGTCGTGGCCGCCACCACCCGTCTGATCGAGGCGGCCCGGCCGGTGGGGGTGCCGGTGATATTCACTGCCATCGCTTACACCGAGGCGGAGGCTTCCGGCGACGCGATCGCCTGGCTGCGCAAGGCCCCCGGCATGCGCGCCTTGGTCGAGGGCAGTGATGCCGTGGCCATCGACCCCCGGCTGCCGATGCGGCCGGGACACGATCCGCTGGTGGTGAAGAAGGGGGCCTCGGCCTTCTTCGGCACGAGTCTCGCCGCCACCCTGACCGGGCTGGGACGCGACACCGTCGTGGTGTGCGGCGCCACCACGAGCGGCTGTGTGCGGGCCACCGCGGTCGACGCGGTCCAGTCGGGCTTCCCGGTGCTGGTGCCCCGCGGCTGCGTGGGCGACCGGGCCGAGGGACCGGCGGACGCGGCGCTCTTCGACATCCAGGCCAAGTACGGCGACGTCATCACCCTCGATGACGCCGTCGACTACATCGGCTCCACTCCCGCCCAGCCGGCTCCTGACACGGCCCGGCGTTCCCCTCGAGGAGGAGACAGCACATGACACGGCGTTCGGTCCTGCAGAGCGCGCTCGCCGATCTGGCCGACGTACCGGCCACGAGCCGGTGGGCGCGCTCGGGAGGTATACGGCTGCACGCCCTCGACTACGGCGGCGACCGGCCGCCGCTGGTCGTCCTGCCCGGCATCACCAGCCCCGCGGTCACCATGGACTTCGTGGCACGCGAACTGACCGACCTGGTCAGGCCGGTGGTCCTGGACGTACGCGGCAGGGGCCTTTCGGACGAGGGCGACGGCTACGGGCTGGAGGAGTACGCGGAGGACACCGAAGCCCTCATCACCGACCTCGGCCTCGACCGTCCACTGCTCCTCGGCCACTCCATGGGCGCCCGGATCGCGGCGGCCGTCGCGGTGCGCGCCAAGGTGCCCCTGCGCGGCACGGTGCTGGCCGATCCGCCGATGAGCGGCCCGGATCGCGGCCCCTACCCCACCACCCGGGAAGTGTTCCTACGGCAACTCGCCGAGGCCCAGCGCGGAACGGACGCCGACGAGGTGGCCGCCTCCTGGCCCACCTGGCCGCGGCGGGAACAGGCACTGCGGGCCCGCTGGCTGTCCAGTTGCGCCGAGGAGGCCATCGTGGCCACCCACCACGGCTTTGAACACGAGGACTTCTTCGACTGGTGGCCCCGGGTGCCCGGACCGGCCCACCTGCTCTACGGGGCCGACAGCCCCGTGGTGACGGCGGGTGGGGCGCGGGAGGCCGCCGGGAGCAACCCAACGGCGCCGCTGCACAAGATCCCCGGTGCGGGCCACATGATCTTCTGGGACGCCCCGGCCATCGCCGTCGCGACGCTCCGTGACGCGCTGCGCACCATCCTCTCCCCGGCCGCCTGACCGGTGACCACTGCCCCGCTTCGGAGGACCAACCCCATGGCAGACCATCACATCGGGCTGATCGTGCCCAGCTCCAACCTGACGATGGAGACCGAGCTTCCCCGGATGCTCAACGCACGGGAGTCCATCGCGCCCGACGACCGCTTCGTCTTCCACAGCAGCCGGATGCGGATGAAGCACGTCACCCCGGACGAACTGCGCGATATGAACGCGCAGACCGAGCGGGCCGCCCTCGAACTGGCCGACGCGCGGCCCGACGTCGTCGCCACCGCCTGCCTGGTCGCCATCATGGCGCAGGGGCCCGGTCACCACTGTGTGGCGGAGGCCGACATCACCTCCGCGCTGCGGGCCGAGGGCTGCTCCCTGGCCCCCGTGGTCTCCAGCGCCGGTGCCCTGCTCAGCGGCGTGGAGGCGCTGGGCGCCCGCCGGGTCGCGATCATCACGCCGTATATGAAGGAGCTCACCGCCAAGGTGGCCGACTACATCGAGGACGCCGGGATCGAGGTGGTCGACGCGCTCAGCCTCGAAGTTCCGGACAATCTGGCGGTGGCCCGTCTGGACCCCGCGGATCTCCGCGCGCACTGGCGCCGCCTCAGCCTGGGCAGGGCCGATGCGCTGGTGCTGTCGGCCTGTGTGCAGATGCCGTCGCTGGCGTCGATCCAGCCCGTCGAGGACGAGGCGGGGCTGCCGGTGCTGTCGGCGGCCACCTCCACCGCGTTCCGCATCCTGACGGAGCTCGGGCTGCCGCCGGTCGTGCCCGGTGCCGGGAGCCTGCTCGGCGGGCAGGTCCCGCGTACCGGCGCCCGCCCCGATGTCCCTCGGCGTCAACCGCGCGTGCTTAAGTAGGTTCTATGACTGATCCCACCCCGTCCGCCCCAACCGGGCCGGAGGCCCCCACCGCCCTGACGGCCGCGCCCGGCTATCAGGTCCGCCGTCTCTACCAGGCGTATCTCGCCGCGTGGGCACGGGAAGTGGACCCAGTCCTCACCGGCCCCCAGTTCGCGGTGTTGCAGACAGTGGAGGCCCATCCCGGCCAGGACCAGCGTTCGATGGCCGCCGCCGTCGCCCTGGACACCTCCACCATGGCCGATGTGGCCCGTCGGTTGGAGAACCGCGGTCTGCTCGCCCGGCGCACCGCGGCCGCCGACGGCCGCCGCAAACTGCTGTATCTGACCGACGCGGGCAAGGAGGCCCTTCAGGAGGCGAACCACCGGGCGCGCAGGCTCGACACGATCCTCCTGGAGTCCTTCGGCGAGGCGGAACGGGAACGGTTCGTCGTCGAGCTGAAGGCGCTCGCCGACCGCTGGGAGGAGCTGGCGGAGGCGGCCTAGTGAGCTGGTCCGGAGATGCGTGAGCA
>NZ_LAKD02000018.1 GCF_000968685.2 Streptomyces antioxidans | reverse complement strand
TCCGGGATCCGCGCCGCGCGGCACGAGGGCGGCCAACTGCCGGGCGCGGTGGGCGCGCTGGCCTGACCCGTCACCGCACTGACCTGACCTGTCTACGCACCGGCCTGACCCGTCACATCGAAGGGAGCAAGCATCACCATGACCACCGCCCCACCCACCCGCCCCGGCCTCCGCATCGACCAGCTGGACTTCCGGCACGTCATGTCCCACCTGCCCACCGGTGTGGTGGCGGTGACCGCCGTGGAACCCGCCTCGGCCCGGCCCGTCGGCCTGATCGTCGGGACTTTCGCATCGCTCTCCCTGGAGCCTCCGCTGGTCGCCTTCAGCGTCGCCCGCACCTCCGGCAGCTGGCCCAGGGTCCGTCACGGCGGCCGGTTCAGCGCGAGCGTCCTCGCCGAGGGACAGGACGCGGTGTGCCGGTCGCTGTCCCGCAGGAGCGGCGACAAGTTCGCCGATGTGCCCTGGCACCCCTCCCCCGACGGCGCCCCGCGCGTCAACGGCGCCGTCGCCTGGATCGACTGCGCACTCGAGCAGGAGCTCGACGGCGGCGACCACGTCATCGTCGTCGCCCGCGTGCTGCGCATGTCCACCGGCCCCGGTGAGCCCCTGGTCTTCCACAAGGGCAGGCTCGGCGGCTACCGGGACACCGCCGCCGCCTGAGGTCCCGCACCGCAGCGCGGCGCCTACACAGCGATGAAAAAAATCGACGTGGTGTAGATTTTAAGGAGGAGAGACCGAGACCTCCGCGCGGCGCGGCTGCCGCGACCGCGCGACCAAGGGATGTGAGCGGAGATGAAGACCTTCCTGATCACCGGTGTGAGCAGCGGGCTCGGCCGGGCGTTCGCCGAGGGGGCGCTCGACGCGGGGCATACGGTGGTCGGCACCGTGCGCCGGGAAGCCGACCGGGAGGCGTTCGAGGCCCTGGCGCCGGGACGGGCCCACGCCAGGCGGCTGGATGTCACCGATGACGTGGCGGTGCGCACCGTGGTCGACGAGGCCGAGGCCACCGCCGGTCCGCTCGATGTGGCCATCGCCAACGCCGGGTACGGCCTGGAGGGGATCTTCGAGGAGACGCCCCTGTCGGCGGTCCGTGCGCAGTTCGAGACCAATGTGTTCGGGGCCGCGGCGACGCTCCAGGCCGTTCTGCCCCATATGCGCGAGCGGCGCGCGGGCCACCTGATGGCGGTGACGTCCATGGGCGGCCTGATGGCGGTGCCGGGGATGTCGGCCTACTGCGGCAGCAAGTTCGCGCTGGAGGGCATGCTCGAGAGCATCCGTAAGGAGGTCGCCGCGTTCAACATCCAGGTCACGGCCATCGAGCCCGGTTCGTTCCGTACGGACTGGGCGGGCCGTTCGATGACCCGCGCGGAGCGCACCGTCTCCGACTACGACGCGCTGTTCACACCGCTCCGCGAGGCACGGACGGCGGCCAGCGGCAACCAGCTGGGCGACCCGCGCAAGGCCGCCGAAGCGGTGCTGCACATCCTCGACGCCCCCGAGCCCCCCGCCCATCTGGTGCTGGGCTCCGACGCGCTGCGCCTGGTCACGGCGGCCCGGCAGGCGGTGGACGACGACATCCGCGGCTGGGAGAAGCTGTCGCGGACGACGGACTTCCCCGGCGGAGCGCAGATCACCACCGCGTGAACCCGCGGAAGTACAGTGCCCACAAGGGCCGATCAGGGGAGGTCACCGTGGGAAGGCGCAGTGCCGCCCCGAGAAAGGGGGACGTGCGCGAGCAGGCGCTCCTGGACGCCGCCGAGGCGCTGCTCGAGCACACCGGCCTCGAGGAGCTCACGGTCGAGGCGATAGCCAAAGGCGCCGGGATCTCACGCGGCTCCCTCTACTTCTACTTCGGCAACAAGCACGAGGTCCTCGCCGCCCTCGTCGAGCGCACCCTGCGCACCATCCGGGCCGGGGCCGACAGCACGGCACAGGACGCGGAGTCCCCACCCGCCGAGGTGATGGAGCGGGCCGTCAGGGGCGTGGAGCGGGTCTGGCGCGAGCACGGCACCGTCATGCGGGCGGCCGTGGACTACTCCGCGCTGCACCCGGTGATCGGAACCGCGTGGAACGACACGGTCGAGGCCTTCGCCCGCACCATGACCCAGGTGCTGACGCGGGCGGGGATCCCCGACGAGAGCCGCCCCGACGGGGCCGCCGCGCTGGCCCGCGCACTGTGCTGGCTGACGGAGCGGACCTTCTACCGCGCGGCCTGCTCCCCCGAGCAGGACTACGCCGCCGCGACCGCGACCACCGTCGCCATCTGGCGTCGGGTCATGGGCGGCTGACGCGGGCCGCGGCTCCCGGAGAACAGAACACGAACCAGAATTCATGAATCCCTTGGTTTGAGGTTGGTGGCCCTGGCTAGAAGAGTCAGTGACCAAGGTGCTTCGGAAGGCAGGCACACCTGGCGGGAGGCGCGCACCGCGCGCTGTGAGCCCCAGTTGTGCCGTGTCGGCCTCCCGCTCCGCTGAACAGCGAACCGAGCAGGGAGAAAAGAGGACCTTGATGAGCGCCATGGGTACCGGCGCCCGCCGCCGCCACGACGACACTCCTGACACCACGGCCGACTTCGAGCGGCTGGCCGCCCTGTCCAAGGGGCCCGAGCGGGACGCCCTGGCCGAGAGGCTGGTCGGGGCATGGCTGCCGATGGCCCACCGCCTCGCCCGCCGCTACCGCAACCGCGGAGAGAACCTGGAGGACCTGGAACAGGTCGCCGCCCTGGGCCTGGTCAAGGCCGTCGACCGCTACGACCCGGGGCGCGGAGGCGCCTTCCAGGCCTATGCCATCCCCACGATCGTCGGGGAACTCAAGCGGTACTTCCGCGACTGCGCCTGGGACCTCCATGTCCCCCGGCGGGTGCAGGAGTTGCGCAACAGGGTCCGCGCCACCATTCAGTACCTCGCCGCGACCGAAGGCACCGACCGCTCCCCGACCGTGGCCCAGGTCGCCCGGGCCGCCGACATGGCCGAAGAGGACGTCCTGACCGGGATGGAAGCCATCGACAGCTTCCGGTCCCTGTCCCTGGACGCCGAACTCGCCGGTGCCGACGACGGCTACTCCCTGGCCGACACCCTCGGCCGTCCCGAGACCCGCTACGACACCGTCATCGCCCGGGAATCGGTCAAGCCGTGTCTGAACCGGCTCCCTGAGCGGGAGCAGCACATCCTGTATCTGCGGTTCTTCCAGGACATGACCCAGGCCGGCATCGCCGAGGAGCTGGGCATCTCCCAGATGCATGTCTCCCGTCTCATCTCCCGCAGCTGCGCCAGGATCCGCGCCCAGGTCGACTCCCCGGTGGAACGGCTTCAGTCCGTCAGCGCCTCGCGGTAGACCGACGGATCGACGTTGCCGCCCGAGGCGACGAGCGCCACGACCCCGCCCCGGACGTCGACCTTCCCGGACAGCAGGGCCGCCAGGGACGCGGCGGCGCCCGGCTCGACCACGAGCTTGAGGAGGCGGTGGGCCGTGCCCATGGCGGCCAGGACCTCCTGGTCGGTGGCGGTCAGGCCGGTGACGTCGTACTGGCGGAGGACGGCCAGGGGGCGGGCACCGGCCGCCGGGCCGGAGAGGGCGTCCATGAGGCCGCCCGGCGGGCGGGGGTTGGCGCAAACGCGGCCGGTGGCGAGGGACCGGGCCATCTTGTCGAAGCCCGCCGGTTCGACGATGTGATGCGCGAGGCCGGGAAACGCGTCGTCGAGCGCGGTGATCACACCGGCGGCCAGCCCGCCGCCACTGCAGTTCACCAGGACCGTGTCCGGGGTCAGCCCCAGCTGGCGCGCCTGCTCGGCGATCTCCAGGCCGACGGTGCCCTGCCCGGCCATGACGCGGGGGTGGTCGAAGGGCGGGATCAGCGTCATCCCGCGCTCCTCCCGGATCCTCCGGGTGATCTCCTCCCGGTCCTCGGTCCGCGGGTCGTACAGCACCGTCTCGGCGCCCCACCAGCGGCAGTTGTCCACCTTGATACGGGGGGCGGTGCTCGGCATGACGATGACCGCGGGGCATCCGGCGAGCCGCGCAGCGGCGGCCACGCCCTGGCCGTGGTTGCCCGCGGAGTAGGTCACGATCCCGGCGCGGCGGGCGCCCTCGTCCAGGGCGAGCAGCGCGTTGAGCGCCCCGCGCACCTTGAACGAGCCGGTCAGCTGCAGACATTCGGCCTTGACCAGAACCCGGGCGCCCACGAGGTCGTCCAGCATCGGGGAGTTGAGCAGGGGCGTCCTGACCACCTGCCCGGTCAGGCGCCGCGCGGCCTCGTGGATGGCGTCGATGCCGAAGCCGGGCACGGCACCGTCGGCGTGGATGTCAGACAAAGCGGGTGTCCTCTCGATAGGGGTCACGCCACGCCGTGCGGGGCGCGGCCGAAGTCGGTGGTCAGCCAGTGCTCGATGGACTCATCGGGGAAGGCGTGCGGCCGGTAGGTGCCCGCCACCCGTGAGAGTTCGGTGATCCGGTCGAGGCGGAAGGCGCGCCAGTCGTCCCGGTGGACGTCGAATGCCACGAGGTACCAGTGTCCGGCACGCAGGAAGTGGCGGTACGGCTCGACCAGGCGGGTGGAGGCGCGGCCGTGCTGGTCGGTGTAGTGGAAGCGGAGCCTGCCGTCCTCGGCCACCGCGTCGGCGATCACACCGACGGCCGCCGCCGAGGCCACCGCGCCGGGCTGCTGAAGCACCTCGGTGGCCAGGTCGGTGGCGGCGGCGCGACGCCGCAGCGGGCGGGGCAGCACGTGGTCCAGCTTGAGCAATGCGCTGGACGCGACCGTCTCCTCGGGGAGGAAGGCGCGGATCAGATGCAGCCCGGCCACCAGCGCGGTGATCTCGTCGGCGGTGAACAGCAGCGGCGGGATCCTGGTCCCGGGGTTCAGCCGGTAGGCGCTGCCGGGGCCCGGGCGGGCCTCGACGGCGTACCCGAGGCGGCGCAGCCGCTGGGCGTCGCGTCGCACCGTGCGGGTGCTCGTACCGAGCCGGTCGGCCAGCTCGGCGGCCGTCCGCTCGCCCCCTGACTGCAGCAGGGTCAGCAGGGTCAAGGTCCTGATGGTCGGATCGGGCTCCATTCCCCCAGCCTTCCAGGAGAGGCGGACAGCTTCCGGCCGCCTTGGTTCCTAGGGTGCGGTTGAACCGCCGATGAGAGGAAGCAACCATGCGGATCGCCGTCACCACTCCGACCGGAAACGTCGGCCGCCATGTCGTCGCCACCCTGGTCCGCGCCGGGATCCGGCCACGTGTCCTGCTGCGCGATCCGGGGCGGCTGGCGGCCGGTGTCCGGGCCGAGGTGGACGCGGTGCCGGTCGACCAGTACGACGCGGACGCGGTGGTGGCCGCCACCCGCGCTATCGACGCGCTGTTCTGGGTGAACCCGGCCAGCGGCCACGGGGATCCCCTCGACGAGTACGCCCGCGCCACCGATGGCGTGGTCCGCGCCGTCACCGAGAACGGGATCGGCCGCGTGGTGTTCCAGTCCAGCGTCGGCGCCGAGAAGCGCCACGGCGCCGGTGAGATCGACGGCCTCGCGGCGACCGAGATCGCCTTGGACGGTACGGGTGCCGACGTCACCCATCTGCGCTGCGGCTACTTCTTCAGCAATCTCGAACTCGAACTCGGGGCGCTGCGCGCGGGCGCCCTCCAGGTGATCCTGCCGCTCGACCAGCCCATGGCGTGGGTGGCGCCCCGCGATATCGCCGAGGTCGCCGCCACCCGGCTGCTGTCCCCCGACTGGTCCGGCCGGTGGGTACAGGCGGTCCACGGGCCCGCCGACCTCACCTGGCGGGAGGTCGGCGACATCCTCACCGCCGCCCTCGGCCGGCCGATCGGCGTCGAGCGGATCACCGACGACGCCATGCGCGCACGGCTCCGCCAGGTGGGGATGGCCGAGAGCCTGGTCGAGGCCGTGCTCGGCATGTCGACCGGCCTGCGCGAGGACTTCGTGCCCGAACTGCCCCGCACCGTGCGGACCACCACCCCGACCACCCTCGCCGCCTGGGCCTACGACCACCTGCGGCACCGGATCGCCGACGACGTCCCGTAGGCGATCCGCGTGGCGTCCCCGGTGGTCACCCGGCCACCACCGCGAATGCCTCGATCTCCATCAGGAACTCCGGCCGCGCCAGCGAGACGACCTGCACCGCCGAGGCGGCGGGCAGCCGGTCGTCGGGGATGCGGGCGGCGCGGGCTTCGCGGATGGCCGGCATATGGGCCATGTCCGTGACGAAGTACGTCAGCTTGATCACATCGTCGAAGGTGGCACCGGCGGCGGCGAGGCAGCGCCGCAGATTCTCGAAGACCTGGCGGGCCTGGGCCGCCGGGTCGCCCTCACCGACGACGTTGCCCGCCTCGTCCAGGGCGATCTGCCCGGAGATGGCCACGAAGTGCCCGGTGCCCTGGACGACATGGGAGTACTGGGCGGCGGGCGCGACTCCGTCCGGGGCGGGGGTCCTGATCAGTTCGCTCATGGGTGCAGCGTAATCATGCGCGGGCCCCGTCTCAGTGCGCGTCCGTCGTCGTCAGACCGCTTCCGATGGTGGCGAGCAGGGTCTCCGCGCAGACGGCCGACGTGTCCGCCGCCCAGCACACATAGCCGTCGGGCCGGATGAGCAGGGCGGCGGCGCCCAGGTCGACGGCGCAGGTGGCCCGGACGAGGTCGACGCGTGGCGGGAGCCGGAGGCCGTCCGGGACGGCTCCGGCCAGATCGAGCAGCACGGCGTGGCCCGAGCCGAACAGCGCCGACAGCCGGGTGGCACCGGCCTCGGTGACCAGGTCGGCGTCCGGCACCCGCCGCCCGGTGAGGGGATGGTCGCCGGGCAGTCCGTAGCGCAGTGAGAGGCCGGACATCAGCCCCGCGAGATGGCGGTTGGCATCGGGCAGGCGCAGCAGGTCGATGAAGATGTCGCGCAGGGCGGCCACGTCCTCGCTCGGGTTGGGGTCCGCCAGGACGCGCTGGGCCGACGTGTGGTGCAGGACCCGGGCCGCGGCCGGGTGCCGTTCCGCCTGGTAGCTGTCCAGGAGGCCGCTCGGCGCCCGGTCCTGGATGACCGCGGCCAGTTTCCAGCCGAGGTTGAACGCGTCCTGTATGCCGAGGTTGAGCCCCTGGCCGCCCATCGGCGGGTGGATATGAGCGGCGTCGCCCGCGAACAGCACGCGGCCCACGCGGTACCGCTCCAGCTGTCGGGTGGCATCGCCGAAGCGCGAGGCGTTGTCCACGGCTCCGAGGGTGGTCTCCTCGCCGTACACCGCCCGCAGCGCGGTGGCGATCTCCTCGCGGGCGACGGGGGCGTCGCGGGCGGTGTCCGCCTGGTCCGCGTGGCCGAAGGTGAAGCGGTACAGATCGCCGCCGACCGGAACCAGCATGGCCCAGTAGCCGCCCGCCTGACGGGTCATGGTGCTGATGTGCCCCCTTTCCTTCGGCACCAGCGAGGACACCGCGGTCAGCCGGATGTCGGTCAGCACCGCCTGATGGGTCCCGGCCCGCCCGGGAAATGGCAGCTCCAGCAGTTTGCGCACCGTGCTGTGACCGCCGTCGCACGCCACCAGATAGCGCGCCCACACCTCCAGGCCGTCCGCCGTCACGGTCACGCCGTCCTCGTCCGCCGCGACCTCCGAGACCGCGGTGGCGCGCAGGATCCGCGCGCCCGCGGCGATCGCCCGCTCCTCGAGCACCTCCTCGATCTTCCACTGGGGGATGCCGATCGGGCCGTCGTGCCTGGTCTGCCAGGGGGTGCAGTCCAAGGGCACGGGCAGCATCGCGAAGTGGCCACCCACCGGGTCCCGCGGGGCGGCCCGCCGCAGCATCGGCTCCAACAGCCCCCGCGACTCCAGCAGTTCGGCCGTCCGGGGCTGGATCGCACCGCCCTTCACCTGCTCGATGCGCCGGTGCAGCTTCTCCAGCACCAGGGTCTGGGCCCCGGCCAGCGCCAGCTCGTACGCCAGCGTCAGCCCGGTCGGGCCCGCGCCCGCGATGACGACGTCGGTCGTGCTCCCCAGCGCCTCCCTCGTCACCGTCTTCTCCCTGGCCACCGTCTTCTCCGTCTTCTCCGTCGGCACGGTCACTCCTCCTCGGTTTCTCGCCTCGGTCTATATGTATACCAGGTGCAGAAATCCCCTGAGGGCAAGCGCTCTGCTACGGTGGACGCCGTGGACGGCAGGCCAGGGCTACGGGAGCGGAAGAAGCAGCGGACCCACGCCGCGATCTCCGAGGCGGCGGTCACGCTCTTCCTCGAACACGGCTTCAACCAGGTCTCGGTGGCCCAGGTGGCCGAGGCCGCCGAGGTGTCCAAGCGCACGCTCTTCGCGTACTTCCCGGCGAAGGAAGACCTGGTGGTGCACCGCCTCGCCGATCACGAGACCGAGAGCGCCCGCGTCGTACGGGCCCGCCCGCACCGCACCGCACCGCTCACCGCACTGCGCGAGCACTTCCTCAAGGGCCTGCGCGAACGGGACCCGATCACCGGGCTCAACGACCATCCCCAGATCCTCAAGCTCGCCCGGATGATCCTCGACACCCCCTCGCTGGTGGCCCGGATGCAGCGGTTCAAGGCCGGTGCGGAGCGCGCGCTCGCGCAGGCGCTGCGGGAGACGGCGGACACCCCGGAGCTCACCGCGCGGCTGGCCGCCGTCCAAATCGTCGCCGTCCAGTGGTCGCTGGCACAGGACAACACCGAACGCGTGACATACGGGGAACCGGCCGACGAGCGCTACCCGGGCGCGGTGGCCGACGCGGAGCACGCGTTCGCGCTGCTGGAGAACGGACTGCGGCATCCGCCCCAGCGGCCCTGAAAACGCGGGAGGGCCCCCGGATGGCTCCGCGGGCCCTCATGCGTGGTCGGTGTGGTCAGTTCGGGGCGGCGGTCGCCACCGTCCGGCTCTCTTCGTCCTTCGCGGGCCTGGGGTTCAGCAGCCGCTCGGCGAGCTCGCCGAAGAGGAGGCCGAAGCCACCCCACAGGATCAGCTGCATGGCGAGGGCGGACAGCCGGAACCGCCACAGGACGGTGGCCGGGAAGTCCGCCGGGACCTCGTTGACGACGGGCAGGAAGGCGTACGCCACCCCGATGACGACGGCGAAGGCGGCCACCGCGGCGACGGTGGCGTACCAGGTGCCCAGCCTCGGGGCGAGCCGCTTGCCCAGGATGGTGGCGGCGATCGCGAGGAGCACGCTGAGCACCATCATCAGGAAGTACAGCGCCGTGCGCTTGCCGATGGTGTCGCCGTCGCCGACGGCGGGCGGGTTGGCCGGGTACTTCAGGAACGGCACGACATAGACCGCGAGCAGCGCACAGCCGGACAACAGCAGCGCGGTGGCCCGCGGGGTGAAGCGGCCGACGCGGCCGAGCGCGACGCAGTACGCGAGGGCGGCGATGCCGCCGAACGCGATCCCGTAGATCAGCACACCGGTGGCCAGACCGGCGGTGGACTGCAGACCGCGGGAGACGAGCTCGACCTCGTGGTCATGCGCGTGGGCGTGGGCCTCCTCGAAGCCGATCGCACGGTCGACATTCGGCTCACCGAGGAAATAGGCGGCGATCAGGGCGAGCACACCGGCGCCAAGTCCGGCGAGCATGCCCCGCACCAACAGGTTTCTCACCGTTGCGGAGTTCATGGGAGTACGGCGTCCCTCGCGTCAGTGGCAGGGGAAGCCGAGCAGATGGCGGGCGTCGTGCACCCACTCATGGACGCCCTCGCCGGACAGGACCGCGGTGGCGCCCTGCTCGGCGCCCACGAAGTACAGCAGGACCAGCATCAGGATGCCGAAGAACAGGGCCCAGGGAGCTATCGCCTTCAGCGGCAGCGTGGCGGGGAGGGCGGGAGTGGTGGCTGGCGGCTGGGCGACATGCTGCGCCATGGCAGTGGCCTCCTACGGGAGTTCGCGTCCCATCTCGGTGGTGCACAAGACGATGGCTGCGGGTCTGACTCACCGAACGTCCCCGTGGGGGCGTCCCGTTCACAGTGGCGCGACCGTGCCGGATTCCCACCGGCTTCCGTCAGGTCATCGTCGATATCGCACCGACGGTACCGCGTACCGGATGGCTGGCCAAGACCGGTCACCTGGTGAGACGTCCGCGGGGCTCACCGTCGGGCGGCGCCGATGAACTCGAGCAGGTCCCGGTTGACGTCATCGGCGTGGGTGATGAAGAGTCCGTGTCCGGCCCGGGGGTACTCCTGGTAGACGTTGTCCGGGACCAGCTCCGCCAGACGGCGGCCGCAGAGGTCGACGGGGGCGGAGGCGTCGGCGTCGCCGTGGATGATCAGGACGGGGAGCTGGAGGGCCGCGGCCTCCGCGCGCAGATCGGTGTGGAATCCGGTCCTGACCACCTCGACGGCCGCCTTGGCCGAGCAGTCCAGGCACCGTCGCACCGTCCACTCGATGAGCTCGGTGGAGATCTTGTTGCCCAGTTGGGTGGCGAAGAACGCCTGGGCGTTCTGGGCCATCCACCTCGGGCGGTCCCTGGTCCGCTCCGCCTCGACGGCGTCGAAGAGGTGCTGCCGTATCCCCTCCTGGTGGTCCGGCGCCCAGGCCATCAGGGGTGCGGTGACGGCCATCAGCACCACCCGGCCCACCCGGTCACGGCCGTGGCGGGACAGATAGCGCAGCACCTCCCCGCCGCCCATCGAGTGGGCGACCAGGGTGACCTCGCGGAGGTCGAGGTGGTCGAGCAGCGCCGCGAGGTCATCGGCGAGGGTGTCGTAGTCGTAGCCGTGGCCGACCCAGTCCGAACGGCCGTGTCCCCGCTTGTCGTAGGCGACGCAGCGCAGGCCCGCCTCGGACAGCGGGAGCATCTGGTACTCCCATGAACCGCTGCCGAGCCAGGCGCCGGTGACGAACACCACCGGCTTGCCCCGTCCCCAGTCGGTGTAGAACAGGCTGGTTCCGTCGGAACCCTCGAAGTACGGCATGGTGGCGGACCCTTCCCGGGCGATGAGATGTCGTCGCGTCACGGCAACTCTCGTCCAGCCGGGTCCCGTCCGTCGATTACGCCGGAGGTAAGGACCGGAGGTAAGGGAAAGGCCGGTTCAGCCGTCCTGGCGCAGGAACAGTTCCACGACCGGTACCGCCACATCGGGGCGGACGACCGGCAGGGTCAGGGTCAGGGTTCCGGGCGGCTGGCCGCCGAGTCCGGTGTTCTGCGCCTTGACCGACGGGTCGATCTCGCGGTACGTGATCTCGGACGCGTCGTGCAGGAACTGCGCGTACTCGACCTTGCCCGCCAGCTCCGGCAGGTGGACATGGCCGAAGGGCCAGGCGAAGAGGTGGAGATAGAGGCGGTTGCCGCGCTGGGTGTAGCGGGTGTCGACCGGGGCACGGTGCGGGGAGGGCCCCGCGCCGTGGATCGAGCGCCGGTGGCGGGACATCCACGCGCCGATCCCCTCCAGCGTGGCGAGGGCGGTGGCGTCGAAGTCACCCCGTCCGGTCGGGCCGACGTTCAGCAGCATGTTGCCGTTCTTCGAGACGCCGTCGACGAGCATCCGGACCAGCAGGTCGACCGGTTTCACCTGGAGGTTGTCGCGGTCGTAGCCCCAGCTGCCGTTGAGGGTCTGGCACGCCTCCCACACCACCGGCCGCCCGTCGACCTCCATGGGCCGGTCGGGCTGGTACTGCTCGGGGGTGACGAGGTCGCCGGGGATGGCGAGCCGGTCGTTGACGATGATCTCGGGCTGCAGCCGGCGGGTGAGCGCCAGCAGCTCCTCCGAGCCCCACTCCTCCTTGCCCTTGCCGTTCCACACGTCGTGGTGGTCGTCGTCCTTGTACGAGAAGTCGTAGAAGAGGTAGTCGATGGTGCCGTAGCCGGTCAGCAGCTCCTCCACCTGGCCGTGCAGATAGGCGCGGTAACGGGCCATGTCGCGGCCCTCGTTGAGCCGCTCGATCTCCTCCGGCGGGTCGTCACGGCGCGGGTGGAGGCCGTCGATGACGAAGTCCGGGTGGTGCCAGTCGATGAGCGAGTGGTAGAAGCCGACGCGCAGCCCCTCGGCACGCACGGCCTCGACGAACTCGGCGACGAGGTCCTTGCCGATCGGGGTGTTCACCGAGGTGTAGTCGGTGAGCTTGGAGTCCCACAGGCAGAAGCCGTCGTGGTGCTTGGTGGTGAGCACCATGTACGTCATTCCGGCGCGCTTGGCGGACCGCGCCCAGGCGCGGGGGTCGAAGAGGTCCGGTTCGAAGTGGCGGAAGTAGCGGTCGTAGTCGTCGTCCGTGATGCGCTCGCGGTTCTTCACCCACTCGTGGCGGGCGGGCAGGGCGTACAGGCCCCAGTGGATGAACATGCCGAAGCGGTCTTCGGTGAACCAGGCGGGGATGGCCATCGAGGGGGATTCCTTTCCCGGAGAGGAGGAGGCGCACAGGGGTCAGCGGCCGCCCAGGCCACTGGTGACGATGCCGCGCACCAGGTGCTTCTGGAGGAGGACGAGGATGATCACGGTCGGCAGCATCGAGATCACCGAGGCGGCCATGACGAGGCTCCACTCATTGCCCTGCTGTCCGAAGAACGCCTGGAGGCCGAGCGGGATGGTGGCGCGCGCGTTGACATCGTTGACGATCACGAGGGGCCACAGGAAGGAGTTCCAGTAGCTGATGAAGGTGAAGACGGCGAGCACGGCGAGGGTGGGCCGGGCCAGGGGCACCATCACGCTGAGGAAGGTGCGCACGGTCCCGGCGCCGTCGACCCGGGCCGCGTCGTCCAGCTCCTGGGGGACGGTCAGGAAGAACTGGCGCAGCAGGAACGCGCCGAGTGCGGTGAACGCCCACGGGATGATGAGCGCCTGCACGGTGTCCACCCATCCGACGTTCTGCATCATCACGTACATCGGGATGACGAGGACGTCCTGGGGGATCATCAGGGTCGCGAGGAACAGCAGGAACACCACGTTCCGGCCGCGCCAGCGCAGCCGGGAGAAGGCGTATCCGCTGAGTGCCGCGACGGTCACGTTGATGGCGGTGCCGACGGCGGCGACGAGGACACCGTTGAGGATGAAGCGGGCGAACGGCAGATAGCTGAAGACGTCGGTGTAGTTCTGCCACCGGAGCGCGGAGCCCCAGAGGGTCGGCGGGGTGGTGAAGGTTTCCGACTCGGGCTTGAGGCTCGTGGCCACCATGTAGATGAGCGGTGCCATGAAGGCCAGGGCGATGAGGCAGAGGATCAGATAGCCGATCGCGCGGCGCACCCGCGGTGCCGCTCCGCTCGTCCGCGTACCGCCGCTACTCATAGTGCACCCACCGCTTCTGGCCGAGGAACTGGACCGCCGTGATGCCGAGGATGATCACGAACAGCACCCAGGCGCCCGCCGAGGCGAGCCCGAGCTGCTGGTTCTGGAAGCCGGTGTTGTAGATGTACTGGACGAGGGTTTCCGTCTCCGTCCCCGGGCCGCCCTTGGTGAGCAGGAACGGCTGGGTGAACACCTGGAACGAGGTGATGAGGGTCATCATGGTGGCGAAGAAGATCGACGGCGAGATGGCCGGGAACTTCACATGCCAGAAGGTCCGCCACGCGCTCGCGCCGTCGAGCTGGGCGGCCTCGATCTGGCTGTCCGGCACCGCGTCGAGCGCGGCGGAGAAGATGAGCATGTTGTAGCCGAAGCCCGCCCAGACGCTCATCGCCACGACCGCGAACATCGCCCAGGTGTCGTCGGCGAGGAAGTTGGGGGCGTGTCCGCCGAGGGTGGACTGGAGCGTGGCGTCGATGAGGCCGTCGGGCTGGTACAGCATCCGCCAGACGACGACGTTCGCCACCAGCGGGGTGATGGTGGGGATGAAGAACAGCACCCGGAAGATGTGCCGGTGCCTGATCCGGGGTGTCAGCCAGGCCGCGAGCCCGAGGGAGACCACGAGGTTCAGCGGCACATAGAGGATCACGTACTCGGCGGTGTTGCGCACCACGACCCAGAAGACCGGATCGTCGAAGAGCCGCCGGTAGTTCTCCAGTCCGGTCCAGGTGTGGCCACCGATCATGGGCCAGTTCATGAAGCTCACGACGAGGGACGCGACGATCGGGACCACGGTGAAGAGCGCCAGCCCGATCGAGTGCGGGGCGGCGAACGCCGCGCCCCACCATGAGCGTCGCCCGACCTCGGCCGGGCGCCGCGCGTCGGGCTCCTCGTCCACCGCGACGGCGGTGTCCGGGGCGGCCACCTCCACCGTCACCACCTCCTGTGCGGCCGGGGCGGCCTGCTCGGTTGTCACGGCCCTCACTGCCCGAGCTGGCCCGCGATGGACTTCATCGTCTCGGCGCCCGACTGCTGTCCGTTGACGGCTTGGATCCCGTACTGCGAGAAGAGCTGCTGGAGCTGGTCGCTCTGCTTGTTGCCCGGCAGTGGTGTCGATGCCTTCTGGGCCGTCTTGAGTACGCTCTCGACGCCGTCGATATCCGCGTTCTCGTACCACGTCTGCTGGGCGGCGGTGCGTCCGGGGAAGGCGCGCCCCTGCCGCGCCAGGGTGGTGAGCACCTTCTGGCTCGTCATCGTCTTGATGGCCTTGAACGCCTGGTCGGGGTAGGCGCACTGGCGGGAGACACCGAATCCGGACCCCGCAGAGAAGGTGGCCGGTCCTGAGGTGTGGCCGGTGGGTATGGTCGTGACCCCGATCGGGAATTTCACCTTGTCCCTCTGGTCGAGCAGGGACCAGGGGCCATCGAGATACATGCCGACCTTCTTGGACACGAAGCTGTTGGAGGGAGCGTCGCTGTCCGCGCTGGCCTCGGTGGCGGTGCCGTTCTTGACGAGCGAGGAGAGCCAGTCGAGGCCCTTGGCGAAGGTCGGGTTCGACGGATCGAGCGTTCCGTCGGCCTTGATGACCCGGCCGCCGTTGTAGCCGAGGATCATCGATTCGAGGTTCATGTCCGTGACGGTCGAGGCGAACATCTTCTTTCCCGCCGCCTTGAACTTCGCCGCGGCCGCCGTGAAGTCGGCGAGCGTCCAGCCGGGTTTCGGTTCCTCGGCACCGACCTGCCGGAACAGGTCCTTGTTGTAGAAGAGCAGCATGGGCCCGGTGTCATACGGCAGGGCGTACAGCTTTCCGTCGACCTTCATTCCGTTCAGGGCGGTGGTGTCGAACTCGGAAAGGTCGAGCCCGCCCTTCTTGGCATAGGAGTCGATCGGCCGCAGAACATCGGCGTAATTCGCCGCGCGGATACTCTGGATGCTCACGATGCACGGCGCGCTGCCCGTGCTGAGCTGGGTGCGGAGCTTGGTGAAGTAGTCGTTGAAGGGCGCACCCTGGATCGTGACCTTCGGGCCGCCCTGGGCGCTGACCGATTTCGCCACCTGCTGCCAGGCCGCCTTGTCGGACGAGCCCGCGATCCACATCGACCAGACGAGTTTGTCCTTCGACTGGTTGGACGTGCTGGAACTGGAGGAACATCCCACCAGCAGTCCCCAGGCGGCAGCCGCCGCGGTGACACCGACGAGGAGTCGTCTTTTCATAGCGGAGTCCACTTCATGTGCGTGCTCGGACGGCCGTACACGGGCAGCACGGAACGCGGGCATGGAATGCGGAAACGGAACGCGGACACCTATGCGTGTGCGCCATGCCGCCGCGGCTGCTGTGGGAAAGCCCCGACCACGGTGAGTGGGGTGGGGCAAGAAGATGTGGCGGGTGTGGTCAGCGTCAGATACCGGATAAGACGGGCGCCGTGTGAACGGCGGCCGTTCCATGGTGCGCTCGACGCGTACGGAAACTGAGGTCCCTGACCGTCACTGTCATGATCCGACCCATTGCGGCTCCTTTGGCCGGCCCCTTTTACCAGGACGCATCGGCATCAGAACATCCGATGTATTGGGGTGTCAAGGTGTCGTACGGGCCGGATCACCCGCCAAAACTTCCACGGTCGGCGTCAGAGCTTGGACGTCTCCGGCAAGTCCCCATGTGTCTCCCGCCGCGCCACAGCGGACGCCTCAGGATGCGGAAGGGTGCAGAAGGTGCGGAAGGTGCGGAAGGGTGCGGAACGCCGGTGTCACCGAGGGACGACGCGCACATCGACGCCGCGCTCGCGCAGCCCGCGCACCTCCCCGGCCGGTGTCGCGTCGTCCACCACGACCAGGTCGAAGTCGGTGAGCGGAGCCAGGGCGTACAGGCCCTGGTTGGCGAACTTCGTATGGTCGACGAGGAGTACCCGGCGCGCCGCGGCGGCCATCATCGCCTGCTTGACCTGCACTGTCTCGGGCGACATGTGGTAGCAGCGGCCCGCGGTGACGGCGGTGGTGGACATGAACAGCGCATCGGCGCGGAAGGCGGACACGCTCTGCGCGGTGTGCGGTCCCATGAAGGCGTCGTACGCCGGGAAGTAGGTGCCGCCGAGCGCCACCAGCGCCACTCCGGGCTCCTTGGCCAGAGCGGTGATGGCGGGCAGCGAGTTGGTGATCGCCGTGATCGGTGTGTGGTGGGGCAGGTGCTGGGTCAGGCCCAGACAGGTGGTGGAGTCGTCGATCACCACGATCCGGCCGGGAGCCAGTTCCTCGGCCGCCGCCCGCGCCAGCCGCCGCTTGGTCTGCGTCATGGTCGTCATGCGCTCGCCGACACTGCCGTGGAACTGCGTGGACGGCAGGCAGCTCGCGCCGCCGCGCACCTTGCGCAGCCAGCCCTGCGCCTGGAGGGCGTCCAGGTCGCGGTGGACGGTCATCACACTGACCGCGAACCCGGCCGCCAGGTCCGAGGTGCGGACGAAGCCCTTGGCCGTGACCAGTTCACGCAGCCGGTGCCGCCGCTCCTCCTGCCCCTCCGTACGGGTCATGGCCTGCGGCTCCTTACCCTTCCGCACCACCCCGGCGCGGTGCCCCGGCGCATCGCTGTGAGACGGACTGCTGTGAAACTCACGCGAACGTAACACGGGTGCGGGACGTCGCCTCCCCCGTGTGCGGGGCCGGTGGCCCAGGACATCGCACGGTGCCGGGCGCCGGGCGCGGGATAATCCCGCGCCCCGATTGACGTGGCTTCCCGGCGGCGATTCGCTGGGTTGGTCGGCGTGCAACTCCGCCGACGGTGTCGGTTCCCCGGAAGCGGCGGCCATCCACTGGTACGCCGCCGCTCCAGCCGTGGTGAAGGGGCAGGTATGGGACAGGTATTCCGGTCATGACGGTTCTCACTGTCGACGTCGGCACGTCGGTCATCAAGTCCGTCGTGTTCGACACCGAGGGAAGGGAAGTGGCGGTCTCCCGCGTCGGTACGGAGGTGCTGCGCCCCCATCCCGGATGGGCCGAGCAGGACATGGACGCGGTGTGGCGCGGAGTCGTCTCCACCGTGCGCGGCGCGATGGCCCAGCTGGGACCCGGGCACGACGCGGTGCGGCTGATCGCGTTCACGGCCCAGGGGGACGGCTGCTGGCTGGTCGACGGCGACGGCCGCCCCACCGGCCCCGCGATCCTGTGGTCCGACGGGCGCGCCGGTGAGCTGCTGGCGCGCTGGCAGGCCGATGGTGTCCTGGCGGAGGCGTACCGCCGCAATGGCTCCCTCACCTGTGCGGGCATGCCCAACGCGGTGCTCAGCTGGCTCGCCGGACACGACCCGGAGCGCCTGGAGCGCTCGCACACCGCGCTGACCGCGGCGGGCTGGCTGTTCCTGAGGCTCACCGGCGTCACGGCGATCGACGCCTCCGACGCGTCGGCCCCGTTCCTCGACCACGCCACGGGCGCGTACGACCCGGCGATCGTGGACCTGTTCGGCCTGGCGTGGGCGCGTCGGCTGCTGCCGCGCGTGCTCGGACACGACGAGTGCGTCGCCGAGCTCACCCACCGCGCGGCTGCCGAACTGGGCCTCGCCACCGGCCTTCCCGTCGTGATGGCCCCGTACGACATCGCCGCCACCGCCCGCGGCGCCGGGGTCGTCGACCCCGGGCAGGCGTGTGCCATCCTCGGCACCACCCTGTGCACCGAGGTGGTGCGCCGGTCCGTGGACACCTCGGGCGAGCCGTGCGGCATCACCATCGCCTTCGGCCGCCACGAGCGGCTGCTGCGCGCCCTCCCCACCCTGTCGGGCACCGAGGTGCTGGACTGGGCGTGCCGGACGCTGGCCGTCGAGAGCCCCGCCGCCCTCGGGGACCTCGCCGCCGCGTCCGGACCCGGCGCCGCCGGGCTGGGCTTCCTCCCCCACCTCTCACCGGCCGGGGAACGTGCGCCGTTCCTCGACGGGCGGGCCCGCGGCACGTTCTGGGGCCTCTCGCTGGACCACACCCGCGCCGATCTGGCACGGGCGGTCTTCGAGGGGCTGTCCCTCGTCGTACGGGACTGTCTGCGGGCCTCCGGGACCGAGGTGCGCGAGCTGCGGCTGTGCGGCGGAGGCGCGGGCAGCGACCGCTGGTGTCAGCTCATCGCCGACGCCACCGGCGTCCCGACGGCCCGCGGTACCGACACCGAACCGGGCGCGAAGGGCGCCTTCCTCACCGGTCTGGTGCTCACCGGCGCCGAGCGGAGCATGGAGGACGCCGCCCTCACGTACGTGCGCAGGGGCGCCAGTTGGGCACCGGACCCGCACCGGGCCGCGCTCTACGACGAGCTGTCCGCGGCCCACCTGGCCTGGCGGGACGCGGCCCGCTCCCTGGGCTGGTCGCCAGCCCGGGGGCCCGTCGGCACCTCCGCTGGGCACCCCCATGACCCCCGTCCGGAAACCTCGTATGTCTGACGCGCTGTCCCCCGACGCCGTCCATCTCGGCCTGGACCTCGGTACGCAGAGCGTGCGCGCCGTCGCCGTGGACGGCGCCGGGAAGCTGCTCGCCGCGGCCTCCCGCCCCCTGACCAGCCACCGTGACGGCATACGCCACGAGCAGGACCCCGAGCAGTGGTGGTCCGCCGCCGGTGCCGCCTGCCGCGAGGCCCTGAGCGGCATCGACGACGGGCGGGTGCGGGGGATGGCGGTGGACGCCACCTCCGGGACCGTCCTCCTCGCCGACGCGTCCGGCACGCCCCTCACCCCGGCCCTGATGTACGACGACGGGCGCGCCGCGGACCACGCCGACCGCGTCAACACCGTCGGCGGGGCGGTGTGGCGAAGGCTCGGCTACCGCACCATGCAGCCGTCCTGGGCCCTGCCCAAACTCCTGTGGCTGCTCCGGCACACCGATGTCCCGCCGGGGGCCCGGCTGCTGCACCAGGCCGACCTGATCACCTGGCGGCTGGCCGGGCGGCAGACCCCCGGCGACGCCAGCCACGCCCTGAAGACCGGCTACGACCTGCTCGCCGACCGCTGGCCCGCCGAGGAGCTGGCCGCCCTCGGTGTCCCCGACGGCCTGCTGCCTGAGGTCGTACGGCCCGGCACGGTGATCGGCACGGTCTGCGGGCGGGCCGCCGCCACCACCGGGATCCCCGCCGGCACCCCCATGGTGGCGGGGATGACCGACGGCTGCGCGGCCCAGATCGGGGCGGGCGCGCTCGGCCCGGGCGCCTGGAACTCGGTGCTGGGCACCACCCTCGTCCTCAAGGGCGCCAGCCCCCGTCCGGTGCACGACCCGGCCGGGGTGGTCTACTGCCACCGCGGGCCCGGCGGCGGCTGGCTGCCCGGCGGCGCCTCCAGCAGCGGTGCGGGCGTGCTGACCCGCCGCTTCCCCGGCGCCGACCTCGACGCCCTCACCGGGGCGGCCGCTACGACCGGTTCCACCGCGGTCGTCTACCCGCTCGCCGGGGAGCGGGGTGAGCGCTTCCCGTTCCGCGCGCCCGACGCCCGCCCCTTCGTCCTGGGCGAACCCTACGGTGCGGCCGAGGAGTTCCACGCCTGTCTGCTCGGCGTGGCCTGTGTGGAACGGCTCTGCCTGGACCACCTGGAGCACATCGGCGCTCCGGTGGACGGCCCGCTGAGCCTGACCGGCGGCGGCGCCCGCAACCGCTACTGGTCACAGCTGCGCGCCGACCTCCTCGGCCGGAGCGTGACCCTGCCCGAGCAGGCCGAGAGCGCCATCGGCATGGCGGTGCTCGCCGCCACCGCCTCGGGCGTCACGCTGGAGCGGGCCGCCGCCGCCATGGTGCGCGACGGAGTCGGGCTGCACCCCGATCCCGACCGCACCGCCCGGCTGCTGCCCAGCTACCTCGGCTTCGTGGACGAGCTGGTCCGCCGGGGCTGGCTGGAGCCGGAGGTGGCCGCCCACGCCCACAGAAGGGCCGGCCAGTGACCGACTTCGTCCTCGTACGGCACGGGGAGACCGTGTGGCACGCGGAGAACCGCTACGCCGGCCGCACCGATGTGCCACTGACCGAACACGGCCGCAAGCAGGCCGCCGAGCTCGGCGCCTGGGCCGCGGGACAGCGGCTGGACGCGGTGCTCAGCTCACCGCTGTCCCGCGCCCGGCTCACCGCCGAGCCCGCCGCCGCCGTGCTCGGCCTCACCCCGCGGGTGGACGAGCGGCTGTACGAGGTGGACTTCGGGCGCGGCGAGGGGCTGACCCGAGCGGAGATGCGGGAGCGGTTCCCGGCCGAGCTGGACGCGTTCCTGGCCGATCCGGTCGCCCATCATCTGCCCGGCGGCGAGGACCCCGCCGGGGCCGCCGACCGCGCGCTCGCCTGTCTGCTGGACATCGCCCATGAGGTGCCCGGGGGCCGGGTCCTGGTCGTCGCCCACTCCACCCTCGTCCGGCTGGTCCTCTGCCAGGTGCTCGGCATCCCGCTCGCCCGCTACCGCCAGGTGTTTCCCCGGCTGGAGAACGGCGCCCTGACCGAACTGCGCCTGCGGGACGGCCGGGCATCCCTTCTGCGGCTCAACGCCCCGGCCCCGACCACCTACTGACACCTACCCGGCGCTGCCACGGGTGGCGCGGATCAGGGCCCCTCGTCCCGGCTGAGCTGACGCCCGAGGCTGCGGGCGAGGTGGTCCGCCATCGCCTCGGCCGCCCGGTCGGGATGGCGGCGCAGTATCGCGTGCACCACGCGCTGGTGCTCCGCGAGGGTCGGGTCATCGGCGCCGAACTGGCTGTTCAGCCGGAAGATGTGCAGATGGGAGTGGAGCCGTTCGACCGCGTCCGCGAGCAGTGGCCGCCCGGACGCCCGGGCGATCGCGTCGTGGAGGCGCTGGTCGAGGGCGGCGAAGCCGCGGTAGGCCGCGTAGCGCCCGGCTGCGGTCCCTGGGTGGGTGTGCATCTCCTCCGCGATCCGCTCGATGGCGTCGAGCTGGTCCTCGCGCGCGTTGACCGCGGCGAGCGCCGCCGCCCTCGGCTCCAGCAGCTGCCGCATCTCGAAAAGCTCCTCGAGCCCCTGCCGGGTCAGCAGCGCGGTGGTGCGGTACCCCGACAGCGGCCGCTTCACCACCAGGCCGTCCGCCTCCAGCCTGGCCAGCGCCTCCCGGATGGGGGTCGGGGAGACGCCGAGGGAGCGGGACAGGGCCTCGATGCTGACGCGTCCGCCGGGGGTGATCTCATGGTCCATGACCATGGCCTTGATGTTCTCGTAGACACTGTCCGAAAGCGCCTGGGGGGCGGGCTGCGCCTGACGGGCGGGGGGCGCCTCCCGTCCCCGCCCGTCCCGCGGTGCCCCGGGCGCGGAGGTGTCCTGCGGCGGCATCCGGCCTCCTGGTGCTGATCGGGGCGTCTGGGGCGGCAACAGTTTACCCAGGTGAGGGGCGCCGTTCAGGGGCAAGCCTGGCCCGGGCCGCCGTGCGCCCCCTGTGCGTTGCGCGTTATGCCTCCTGCGCCCGCGGGCGCACCGCCGAGGTGGCGCGGTCGTGGATGACGCGGATGATCCGGCCGCTCATCCGCTCGTAGTCGTGGTCGTTGTCCAGCTCGCCGCGGATCCGGTGGTCGGCCATCACCACCACCCGGTCCGCGAGTGTGATCATCTCCGCGAGGTCGCTGCTGATCAGCAGAATGGGCAGCCCGCCGCGGGCCAGTTCCCAGATGAGTTCGTGGAAGGCGTGCTTGGTGCGCACGTCGACACCCACGGTCGGCTCGTCCACGATCAGCAGCCGGGTGTCGGCCGCCAGCCACTTCGCCAGGCTCACCTTCTGCTGGTTGCCACCGGAGAGCTCACCGGCGGTCTGCCCGAGCCCGGCGGTGCGGATGCCGAGACGTTCGACGAGGTCGTGCGCCACGTCCCGCTCCTCGCGAGCGGAGACGAACCCGAGCGCCTTCGCCAGCCTCTTCCACACCGTCACCGTGATGTTCCGGGCGATGGGCTGCTCCAGGAAGACCCCTTCCTCCTTGCGGTTCTCGGTGAGATAGCCGATGCCGAAGCGGTGCAGCGCCTGCCGGGGGGAGGTGATGCGCACCGGCTCGCCGTGCACCCGGATCTCACCGCCGGTGACGCGGTCGAGGCCGAGCACGGCCTTGACCAGTTCGCTGCGGCCCGCGCCGACCAGCCCGTACAGTCCGACGATCTCGCCGGGCCCGACGTCCAGGCCGATGTCCCGGTGGCCGGCGGCCGTGGACACTCCGTCGAACGAGAGCACCGGCGCCGCGGCGGTGTCCACCTCCCGGGGACGCATCTCGGTCGCCGCGTGGGCGCGGCCCACCATGAGGCCGACCACGTCGTCCTGGGTGTGCTCGGCGAGCGGCGAGGACTCGAGCACGGAGGCGCCGTCGCGCAGTACGGTGACGGTGTCGCAGACGGCGAACACCTCCTCCAGCTTGTGGCTGACGAAGACGACACATGTCCCCCGGGCCTTCAGCCGCCGCACGACCTCGAAAAGGCGCTCCGCCTCCCGCGGGGAGAGGGAAGCGGTCGGCTCGTCGAGGAGCAGCACCCGGCTCTCCGTGTACAGGGCCTTCGCGATCTCCACCAACTGCTGCTGTGCCACGGAGAGTTCACGGACCGGCCGGTCCGGGTCGAGGTCCAGGCCCAGCTCTCCGAGGCACCGCAGGGCGGGGTCGGCCATGGCCGCCCGGTCGATGAGACCCCGGTGCGATGGAGGGCTCTGCAGGGTGATGTTCTCGGCCACCGAGAAGCCGGGAATCAGATTACGCTCCTGGTGCACCACGCCGATGCCGGTGCGGGTGGCCTCGAGTGGCGAGCGCATGTGCACCTCGCCGCCGCGCCAGAGGAGGCGGCCGCTGTCGGGAGTGTGCACCCCGGTCAGGACCTTGATGAGGGTGGACTTTCCCGCGCCGTTCTCGCCGAGCAGCGCGTGGACGGACCCGGCGGTGAGGCGCAGCCCGACCCCGTCCAGGGCCCGTACGCCGGGAAACACCTTGACGATGGCCTGGCATTCGAGGAGGACGTCATTCATCCGGAGCCTCCCGGGTGCGGCGACACGGCGGCGGGCCGCGCGTCGCTCCGCGGCGGGACGGGCGGTGGGGCGGGCGGTGGGGCGGGCGGTGCGCCGCCGCGCGAACCACCCCTCCTGGCCAGGTGGCTCTGGTGGATACGGCCGCCGACCACCGTGCCGAGCACGACCACGCCGATGAGGAAGTTCACCCAGCTCGGATCCAGCGAGAACTGCGCCCGCGCGGCGTCGATGAGCCGCATCACGAAGGCCGCGAGCACCGTGCCGAGCACCGCAACCGAGCCACCGGTGAGCGCGACCCCGCCGATGATGGGAGCCGCGAAGCTGGGCAGCAGCCAGTCGCCGCCGACACTGCGGTTGACACCGGGCAGCGACGCCGTGGCGGTCAGGGCGGCCACTCCGATCAGGAGCCCCGACAGGGTGTGGGCGAGCACGATCTGCCGGTCGGTCGAGATGCCCGACAGCCTGGCGGCCAGCGGATTGCCACCCGCCGCGAGCAGCCGCCGGCCCGCGGTGGTGCGGTACAGGAAGGCGGCGAGCAGGGCCGCGGCGGCCAGCGCGGTGAGGAACACCAGCGGCACGTTCAGCGGGGCCGCCCGGCCGAAGTCCCCCAGCGCGGCGGAGTATCCGTCGACGGTGCGGGTGCCGGTCAGTCCGTACTGCGCCCCCTGGAGGATCGTCATCGTGCCGAGGGTGACGATAAAGCCGTTGATCCTCGTCACCACGATGAACAGGCCCGTCGCCAGTCCGATGGCGGTGGCCGTCAGCACACCGGCCGCCACCGCGACCCCGGCGGGCACCCCCTGGTCCGCCATGAGGACACCCATCAGACAGGCGGTGAAGCCGCCGAGCGCGCCCACCGCGAGATTGAGCTGTCCGACGCACAGCGCCGCCATCTGGGCCAGCCCGATGAGCACGGGAGTGGCCAGGTAGCGCAGGAAGGTGCGCACCGACGGGCCCTCGAAGAAGGAGCCGGAGGAGGCCACGCCCAGGGCGAGATAGCCGATGAGCACCACACACAGCAGGGTCATCGCCGTGGAGCGGGAGAGGCGGCGCAGGGCCGCGGCGCCCCGGTCGCGGATCGTGTTCACGTGGACCGTGTTCATGTGGAACGCACCACCTTGCGATGGGACACCACGGTGCGCACCCGGTCGGCCGACAGGGCCAGGAGCAGCACGCAGCCGAGGTAGATGTTCAGGCTCTCCAGGCCGACCCCGAGCAGATCGAGCCCCTTGCGGATGACCCCGACCAGGGCGGTGCCCAGCAGCGCTCCCACGACGGAGACGACACCACCGGTGAGCAGGGTGCCGCCGAGCACCGAGCCGAGGAACGAGGGCAGCATGAAGTCGTCCCCGATGGAGGCGCGGAACGTCCCGGTGCCGACGGCGGCCATGAACCCGGCGAGCGCGGCGAGCAGCCCCGAGAGCGTGTGCGCGAGGACGACACGGCGGCCGGTGGGTATGCCGGACAGCTCCGCCGCCGCGGGGTTGGCGCCGGTGAGCAGCAGTTCCCGGCCGATGCGGGTGGCGCCGTACAGGAAGCCGAGGCCGAGCAGGGACAGCACGGTGAACTGCGCGAGCTGCGGTATCGCCGGGGATCCGCACACCGGCCCGACGCAGATGTCGGCGAGCGAGTACGAGCGCAGTTCGGCGAGCCCCGACGGCTTGGTGGTGAACGCGGCGTTCTCGGTCAGCGCCGAGTAGAGCAGGGAGACGAGCCCCAGCAGCGCGAAGTCCATCGCCAGGGTCACGACGAAGGAGCTCACCCCGGTGCGGGTGATGATCCAGCCGGTCAGCGCGCCGATGGCGGCTCCGGCGCACAGGCACAGCAGCAGGCCGAGGGGCAGCGGCAGACCCAGCCGGTCGTATCCGAGCCCCGCGAACAGCGCTCCGAAGGCGGCCATCCGTCCGACGGCCAGGTTCATATGCCCCACCGACAGGACGACCATCTGGGCGAGCGCCACCACGGTCAGTGCGGAGACGTCCCGCACCAGCGGGAAGAGCACGAGCCGCGCGTCGAGGAAGGTCGGCTGCACCGCACCGAACAGGGCGCTGAGGCCGACGACGAGCACCAGCAGGCCGAGCCGCTGGTTGACCCAGAACGGCAGCCGGTGGGCGGGGCGCGATGGGGCGGCGCGGGTGTCGCCGCCCGGCGGGATGACGGGTGCCGTCATGCCACCCTCCGGTCATCGATGGCGTCCATGTCCCAGTCGATGCCGATGCCCGGGACGTCGGGCGCCACGGCCATCCCGTCCCGGATCGTCAGCTCGCCGCGGGTCACGGCCCGCAGCTGGGGGATGTGCTCGACGTAGCCGCCGTTGGGCACCGCGGCCACGAGGCTGATGTGCAGTTCCATCAGGAAGTGCGGGCACACCATGACGTTGTGGCTCTCCGCGGTGTGGGCGACCTTGAGCCAGGGGGTGATCCCGCCGACGCGGGCGGCGTCGACCTGTACGACGGAGGCGGCGCCGGTCTCGAGGTAGCCGCGGAACTGCGGGAGCGCGTATAGGGATTCACCGACGGCGACGGGAATCCGTGTCGCGCGCGCCAGCCGGGCGTGGCCACTGATGTCGTCCGCCGGAAGGGGCTCTTCGAGCCAGTAGGGGTCGTACGGCTCCAGCGCGGCCGCCAGCCGGAGGGCGGAGGACATGGTCTGCGACTGATTGGCGTCCGTCATGATGTGCAGCGAGGGGCCGACCGCCTCGCGCACGGCGCGCAGCCGCTCGGCGTCCTCCGCCGGATGGGGCTTGCCCACCTTGATCTTGATACCGGCCCATCCGGCCTTCTGGGCCCGCAGCGCCCCCTTCACCAGGTCGTCGGCGGTCAGATGGAGCCAGCCGCCCTCGGTGTCGTAGACCGGGACCTCCTGGCGGTGGCCACCGGCCAGCCGCCACAGCGGCTCGCCCGCGCGCTTGCAGCGCACGTCCCACAGCGCGGTGTCGACCGCGGCGAGCGCGAGCGAGGTGATGGCTCCGGTGGTGGTCGCGCGGGTCAGGGCGAACAGCCGCTGCCACAGCGCCTCGACGTTTCGCGCGTCCTGGCCGATGAGGGCGGGCAGCAGATGGTCCCGCAGCAGCGCCAGTACGGAGCTGCCGCCGGTGCCGATGGTGTACGCGTAGCCGGTGCCCGCGCTGCCGTCGGCCGTGGTGAGGTCGACGAGTACCGTCTCCTGCTTGACGAAGGACTGCACGGCGTCGGTGCGGTCGGTCTCCACGGCGATGTCGGCCAGCTTGGCCGTGGCGGTCGTGATGATGCTCATCCGGTGATGTCCGCTTTCTGTGATGCGGCGACTCTCTGCGGGGCGGCAACTCTCTGCGGTGCGGCGACGGCGGGGATTAGCCGCAGGCCAGGACGTCTTCGGCGAACCGCTTCTTCAGCTGGGCGGTCTTCGCCCTCCGCGCACGGTCGTAGGTCGTGAGGTTGTCCTTGGTGACGACGAACGAGCCGGAGTCGACGGACTGGCCCGGCCTGTGCATGGCGCACTGCTCGGTCTGGAGCAGTGCGAGGGCCCACGCCCCGACCTCGGCCTGCCCCACCGGGTTCTGCACGACGGTGGCGGTGACGGTGCCCTGCTTGATCGAGCCGAGGATCTTGGCGTCGTCGTCGATGGCGACGACCTTCGCCCGCGAACCGGAGCCCTTGACGGCGTCGGCGGCGGCGACGGCCGGGTTGTAGGCGGTGGAGACGATGCCCTGGATCTGCTTGCCCTTGGCCGTCAGCAGGTCGGACACCGCCTTCTGCGCGGTCTGGAGGTCCTTGTCGATGTCGGTGACGGTCTGCAGCAGCGTCACCTTGCCGCCCGACTCCTTCACGGCCCTGGCCACGCCCTTGATCCGCAGCTGGGTGTTGGCGTCCACGTTGTTGCCCGTCAGGTGCACGAGCCTGCCCTTGCCACCCATGGCGTCGATGGCGGCCTTGGCCGCCTTGTAGGCGGCGAGTTCGACGTCCGTGGAGAGGCAGAAGTCGGCCTCGTTCTCCTTCCCCGCCGGGCAGGAGCCGAGCGAGGCCACGGTGAGCCCCTGCGACTTCAGGTCCGCGAACGTGGTGTTGATGTCGGTCGGCGACACCCCGAAGACGCCGAAGGCGTTGTAGCCGCGTGCCGCGAGCGTGGACAGCAGGTTGTTCTGCTTCTGCTGGTCCCACTCCGCCGTCTCGTCGAACCTCACGTCCCCCAGCCGGTAGGTCTCCTTGGCCTTGGCACCCGCGGCCTTCCAGGGCTGGAAGTAGGGGTGGGCACCGCCGGGGACCAGCGCGACCTTGGTGTCCGACCCGTCCTCGAGCACGGCCGAGCCGCTGCCCGCCCGCGCGGACGCGGGGGCCCGCCCGCCCGTCGGCTCGCCCGAGTTCTTGAGTGTGCAGGCCGTCGAGCCCAGGGCCAGCAACCCCACGGCGACGGCTCCCGGCAGAAGGGATGTGGTCCGGAGACGCACCTCCTCACCCCCACGAATCACATAGGATATTGATGCCGCGATGGTGTGCCAGTCGGATCGCCCCGTCAAGACTCTCGACAAAAAGCCCTGCAAGAAGCGTTTTGCATAGGCGAGATCCGGCGCCCCTGAGCCTCGGGCGCCGGATCTCATCTCCCGTCTTCCTATAGGAAACGGTCAGGTCATGGATCAGCCGCCGTACTGGGCGAAGACCCGGGTGAAGTCCCACGGCTGCTGGGAGACGCCCGAACAGGTGTCGGCTCCGCCACCGGTGCAGGGCCGGTCACGGTTGACCGACCAGAAGGTGAGCCGCGCGAGGTGCCTCTGCTGGGCGTAGCCGAGGATGGTGCGGAAGTCCGCCACGGTCACCGTCTCGCCGTTGTCGGTGATGCCGTTCATCGACGAGATGCCGGTGTGCCGGTACGCCTGGTCGTCCGAGTAGCCGTAGGCGCTCTTGACTGTGTTCTTGAGCCCCTCGGCGGCGCGGATGGTGAGCTGGCCCATGTTCTGGCCCGCTCCCCCGAAGTTGAACGGCATGATGGTCCAGCTGTCCACGGTGAGCCCTGCGGCGGCGGCCTTGCTGATCAGGCTGTTGTCGGGCCCGTTCTGGCCGGTGCCGAAGGTCATGTACACCTTGATGCCGGGGTTGTTGGCCTTGACCGTCTTCAGCGCGTCGACCGTGCGCTGCTGGACGGTCGGGCTGTCGTACGCCGCGGCCTCGATGTCGATGTCGATCGCCTTGAGCCCGTAGGCGTTGATCACCTTCTGGTACGCGGCGGCCAGCTCGCCCGCACTGCCGCAGGAGCTCTCCAGCTTGTTGCCGCTCCAGCCGCCGAAGGACGGGATGACATCGCCGCCGGCCGACCGCACGGTGTTGACGGTCTGCTGGTCGACCCCTCCGGTGAGCGGACGGCCACCGTCCCACTGCGGGTTGCAGTAGCCGTTGCTGAGCACGAAGGCGAGGGTGAACCACTTGACGCCGGTCGCGTTCATCACGGTGGTGGGGCTCGGCGGACTGCCCCAGCCGTTGTAGAGGTACGGGGCCACGGCCATGGCACCCGGTCCGGGCGGTGTGGTGTCACCGCTCGGCGCCGTCCACTTCTGGTTGGTGGCGCCGGTGCAGGTCCAGATCTGCAGCCGGGTGCCGTTCGCCGAACTCCCACCCGTAGCATCCAGGCACTTGTTGGCCTGCGGATTCACAATGTCCCGCGCCGCCGGAACCGACCACCGCTGAGCCGCACTCCCATTGCACTCCCACAACTGCACCGCGGTGCCATCGGCCGTACCACCCGACGCCACATCCAGACACTTCCCCAACGCACGGATCGTCCCATCGGAACCAACCGTCCACTGCTGCGCACCGGAACCATTGCAGTCATACAGCTGCACCGGCGTCCCATTGGCACTATTGGCACCCGCCACATCCACACACTTGCCACCCACACCGGTGATCTGGCCGGTGGCCGCCGCCGCGCCACTCGCGGGAAGGCTGGTCAGACCGGTGAGGAGGGCGGCGGCGACAGCGGCGCCGAGTACGCCGCGCGCCCCGGGGCCGCGCAGGAGTCCGCGCTTCATCTGGTCACCGTCCACTTCTGGTTGGTGGCGCCGGTGCAGGTCCAGATCTGCAGCCGGGTGCCGTTCGCCGAACTCCCACCCGTAGCATCCAGGCACTTATTGGCCTGCGGATTCACAATGTCCCGCGCCGCCGGAACCGACCACCGCTGAGCCGCACTCCCATTGCACTCCCACAACTGCACCGCGGTGCCATCGGCCGTACCACCCGACGCCACATCCAGACACTTCCCCAACGCACGGATCGTCCCATCGGAACCAACCGTCCACTGCTGCGCACCGGAACCATTGCAGTCATACAGCTGCACCGGGGTCCCATTGGCACTATTGGCACCCGCCACATCCACACACTTGCCACCCACACCGGTGATGGCACCGCCGCTCGGCTGTCCGCCGTCGGTGCTGACCCGGACGTAGTCGACCAGGAGCTGCTGGGGGAAGGAGGTGCTGCCGTTGGGGTCCCCGGGCCAATAGCCGCCGACCGCGAGGTTGAGGATCACGAAGAAGGGCTTGTTGAACACCCACTGGCGGCCACCGAGGTCGGCAGGGGTGCGCCGCTGGTACACGGTGCCGTCGACGGACCAGCTGATCGCGTTCGGGCTCCAGTCGATGGCGAAGGTGTGGTACGCGTCGGCGAACGCCTGGCCGCCGGGCAGGGAGTACCCGGCGCCGATGCCACCGGAGCCCGAGTATCCGGGGCCGTGGAGGGTGCCGTGCACCGTGGAGGGCTCGAAGCCCACGTTCTCCATGATGTCGATCTCACCGGAGTTGGGCCAGCCGACCTGTCCGATGTCATTGCCGAGCATCCAGAACGCGGGCCACATGCCCTGCCCGCGCGGGATCTTCATCCGGGCCTCGACCCGGCCGTAGGTGGTGGTGAACTTGCCGGAGGTGTTCAGCCGGGCGGAGGTGTACTCACACCGTCCGTACCAGCACTGGTAGTTGCCCGGGTTCTCGCGGCGGGCGGTGATGACCAGGTGGCCCTGGCCGTCGAGGGCGGCGTTGCTGTTGCCCGCCGTGTAGTACTGCCGCTCGTGGTTGTTGACGTTGTCCCCCGTCTCGATCTGCCACTTGCCGCCGTTGACGGCGGACCCGGCGGGCCCGTCGAACTCATCGGAGAACGTGGCGGCGACCGCCGCGGGTCTCGCCGCGTCAGGTCTCGCAGTGGACTTCGCGGAGGGCTTGGCGGCGGGGCTCGCCGCGGAGGCCGAGGTGCCCGGTGCCAGTCCGGTGGACAGCGACACAAGGGCGAGGACCGAGACGACGGACAACAGCAGTCGTCGGGATAAGCGCGGGGAGTCCATGACTCTCCCTTCCGGAAACAGGCGATGACAGGTGCGGAGAGGCATGAGGCGCATGTGAACCAAGTGGTACGGCGCCGACCGGGTGCGTGAGGGAGCTCAGCGGTACTTAGTTCATTACGTGAGTTAAGAAGTGAAGGAAAAGCCTGTCAAGGGTTTGGTATGGACCAGATATGCCAACAAGTCATTGCACGAAGGGCTGTTCGCCACCGTGGACGCCGGCGACACGTCCCGCGGGTTCGTCCTTTGAAGGCATGTCATTCATTGGTGCGGACCTATTGACGAGACACGTTCAACTCCCGAAATATATGGGCCCGAGAGTCCGGCCGTGACCTTCCGGCCGGACACCGCATGTCGCGGGCTGCGGCGGCGCCTGTCTGACGGACATGCCCACTGCCGGGGCCCGTCCGCGTGTCAGGAAGGCATCCCCCCACATGAATCACAGCGAAGACCTCTCCGCCAGGGACCGCGCTCAGCGCCGCCGTCGGCGGGCCGTTCTGGCCGTGGCCGCGGTCCTCGCGGCCACCGCCGCGAGCACGACCGCGGCCGCCTGGGCCGGGAACACCGGCCAGGACCGCGCCACGGCGTCCGCCGCACCCGCCGCCGTCGCCCCCTACCTCTACAACGGCTGGGGCAATCCCCCGGACCCGGGCGAGGTGATGGACGCCACCGGAGTCGGCTGGTTCACCCTCGCCTTCGTCCTCGACGCGGGCGACTGCGACCCCCAGTGGGACGGCAGCCGCCCGCTGGCCGGTGGCGCCGACGAGCAGACCGTGAACGCCGTACGGGCCAAGGGCGGCGATGTGGTGCCGTCCTTCGGCGGCGCGAGCGGCAACAAGCTCGAGCGGTCCTGTGCCGACGCGAAGGCACTCGCCGGGGCCTACCAGAAGGTCATCGACGCCTACGGCCTCAAGGCGATCGACATCGACATCGAGGGCGACGCCTACAACGACCCGGCCGTCCAGCAGAAGACGATCGACGCCCTGAAGCAGGTGAAGGCGGACAATCCGGGGCTGCTCACCTACGTCACCTTCCCCAGCGATCAGAGCGGCCCCGACGACGGCATGATCCGCCGGGCCGCAGAGTCCGACTTCGAGGCCGACAGCTGGACCATCATGCCGTTCGACTTCGGCGGCGAGGGCCAGAACATGGCCGAGCTGACCAAGCAGGCCACCGACGGGCTGAAGAACGCCGTCAAGGGCGCCTACGGCTACAGCGACGAGGACGCGTACCGGCACAGCGGTCTGTCCTCGATGAACGGCATCACCGATGTCAAGGAGACCGTCACCACGGACGACTTCGAGTCGATCCTGGCCTACGCCTCCGAGCACCACCTGTCGCGGCTCTCCTTCTGGTCCGTCAACCGCGACCGCCCCTGCCCGGGCGACTACCCGAACGACGACACCTGCTCCGGAGTCGACCAGGAGCCCTGGCAGTTCACCGGGATATTCGCCCGGTACGAGGGCTGAGGGGGCACACCACCATGACGAACGACACCACCGGGACGCATGACGCCACCGCGGCGGACACCACCGGCGACACCCCCCAGCCCGGACACCGGCGACGCCGTCGCGCCGCCCGCGCCACCGCCGCGTTCGCCGTGCTGGCCGGGGCCGTCGCCGCGGCGCTGACCGTACCGTCGGCGCACGGCGCGGACGCCGAGCCGGACCTGGGCCCCCATGTGCAGATCTTCGACCCGTCGATGTCCGCACAGGAGATCCAGGGCAAGCTCGACTCGGTCTTCGGCGAGCAGGAGGAGAACCAGTTCGGCCAGGCCAGGCACGCCCTGCTGTTCAAGCCCGGCTCGTACGACGTCAAGGCCAATGTCGGCTTCTACACCCAGGTGGCGGGCCTCGGCCTGTCGCCCGACGACACCACCATCAACGGCCAGGTGCACGCCGAGGCCGACTGGTTCGACGGCAACGCGACGCAGAACTTCTGGCGCGACGCGGAGAACCTCGCCGTCAACCCGGACGGCGGCGCGGACCGCTGGGCCGTCTCGCAGGCCGCACCGTACCGCCGGATGCATCTGAAGGGCGATCTGCAGCTGGACGACGGCGGCTGGTCAAGCGGCGGCCTGCTGGCGGACACCAAGGTCGACGGCCAGGTGAAGTCCGGCTCGCAGCAGCAGTGGTTGTCCCGCAACACCGAATGGGGCGGCTGGACCGGCTCCAACTGGAACATGGTGTTCGTCGGCGCGCAGAACGCCCCGGCCGGGGACTTCCCCAACCCGCCGTACACCCGGGTCGACAAGTCGCCCATCACCCGTGAGAAGCCGTTCCTGTACGTCGACGACGACGGCGCGTACAAGGTGTTCGTGCCGGAGGTGCGCAAGGACTCGACGGGCACGTCCTGGTCCTCGGGGACGCCGAAGGGCGAATCGCTTCCGCTGAGCGACTTCTTCATCGCCAAGCCGGACGCCACGGCCGAGGAGATGAACGCGGCGCTCGACGCGGGCAAGCACCTGCTCATCACCCCGGGCGTCTACCACCTCGACGCACCGCTGAAGGTGACCAAGCCGGACACCGTGGTCCTGGGTCTGGGGCTGGCCACGCTGGTTCCCGACAACGGGGTCTCGGCGGTGAACGTGGCGGATGTGGACGGCGTCAAGCTCGCGGGTCTGCTCATCGACGCGGGCACCGAGAACTCCGACACGCTGATGCAGGTCGGCCCCGAGGACTCGGCCGCGGACCACGCCGACAACCCCACCTCGCTGCACGACGTGTTCTTCCGGGTCGGTGGCGCGGGCGTCGGCAAGGCGTCCACCAGCCTGGTGGTCAACAGCTCGGACGTGATCGGCGACCACACGTGGATCTGGCGTGCCGACCACGGCGACGGCGTCGGCTGGGACTCCAACACGGCCGACAACGGACTCATCGTCAACGGCGACGACGTGACCATGTACGGGCTGTTCGTCGAGCACTACCAGAAGCACCAGACGACCTGGAACGGCGAGGGCGGCCGTACGTACTTCTACCAGAACGAGATGCCCTACGACCCGCCCGACCAGGACGCCTGGATGAACGGCTCCACCAAGGGGTACGCCGCCTACAAGGTGGCCGACTCGGTGAAACGCCATGAGGCGTGGGGCCTGGGCAGCTACTGCTTCTTCAACACCAACAAGTCCGTCACCGCCGAGCACGCCTTCGAGGTTCCCCAGAGCCCGGACGTGGCGTTCCATGACATGGTCACCGTCTCGCTCGGTGGCACCGGCACCATCAACCATGTCATCAATGACACCGGAGGTCCCTCGGACGCCAACAGCAACGTGGCGAACGTGACCGAGTACCCCTGATCCCGCAGCACTCTTCACCGGCTCCACCAGCTCAACCAGCTCCAGCGGTTCGCCTGTGGGGCGCGGGTGTCCCGCCCGCGCCCCACAGGCGGCTGAGCGCACGGACCGCATGTCGTCATGTCGTTGTCGGATGCACCCCTTGTGAAGGGCGGACACTGATGAGCGTTTCCCGGAGAGCCCTGCTGAGCACCGCGGCCGGTACCGCGGTGGCGGCCACGTCGATCGCTCCCGCGGCCCAGGCGGCGGCGGAGGCCCCCGGCCGTGCCGCCACGCTCCGCACCCTCGGCGAGACTGCGGACTACGCGGTGGCGAAGCTGCGCGCGGTCGCACCGGGGGTGAGCGGCTTCCCGGTGGGGACGAAGTTCGAGAAGTGGACGTACTCCCAGAACGGCGACTGGGTCGGCGGGTTCTGGCCCGGCACGCTGTGGATGGCGTGGCTGCACAGCGGCGAGGAGCGGTTCCGCACCCTGGCCCTCGCCTCCGCGGAGAAGCTCGCCCCCCGCCAGAGCGACACCGGCACCCATGACCTCGGATTCCTCTTCTACCCCTCGTGGGTCACCGCGTGGCGGCTCACCGGTGATGACACATGGCGGACGGGTGCGCTGCGGGCGGCCTCCTCGCTGATCCGGCGGTACAACCCGCGCGGCCGATTCATCCGGGCCTGGGGAGCGCTGGACGAACAGGCGAACGCGGGCCGGGTCATCATGGACACGATGATGAACCTCGATCTGCTGGCGTTCGCGAGCAGCCAGAGCGGGGACAGCAGCTACCTCGACATCGCCGTGGAGCACGCGAGGACCACCCAGCGCACCTTCCTCCGCCCGGACGGATCCACCCCGCACGTCTACGACTTCGACCCGTCCTCCGGAGCTCCCCTCGGCCCGGCCACCGTACAGGGCTACAGCCGGGACTCCTGCTGGTCACGCGGGCAGGCATGGGGGATCTACGGCTTCACCACGATCTACCGCAGGACCGGCCACGGGGAATTCCTCACCACCGCGCGGAAGCTCGCCGACTTCGCCCTGGGCGCGCTCACCCCGGACGACGTCCCCGTGTGGGACTACCTCGCCCCGCAGGCACCCCACGACATCAAGGACGCCTCCGCGGGGGCGGTCATGGCCTGCGGTCTGCTCGACCTGTCCAAGGCCACCGGCGAACCACGCTACCGCGAGGCGGCGCTGCGGCTGCTCACCGCGCTGTCGCAGACCTGCCTGACCACCAAGTCCACCCGCGCCGAGGCGATCGTGGCACGCTGCACCCGCAACCGCCCGAGCGAGGACGGCATCGAGATCTCGCTCCCGTACGCCGACTACTACCTGCTCGAAGGCATCCTGCGGGTGCTGCGCCCCGATGACATCGACCGGGCCATCGACCTGTCCACGGTCTGACGCGTTTTTGGTCCGGACCATTGACACTACTGGTCTAGTCCTGTTGTCTCATGGGCGCGCCATCTCCCCCCATCCCCCATGTCTCCCGACCCACTTCAGCTCCGCGTTCCCCCACACCAAGGAGCGGCCCCATGAGCCTCCGTATCCCCCTGAGCAAGAGGGTCCTGACCGGCGTGTGCGCGTCCGTCGCCGCGGCCGGGCTGCTCGCCACGTTCTCGGCCACGACCGCGGACGCGGGTACCACCGCCACCGCCGAGGCGGCGCTCCCCGAGCACGCGCTCGTGGGCTATCTGCACTCGAGCTTCGCCAACGGCTCCGGATACACCCGGATGGCCGATGTCCCCGACAGCTGGGACGTCATCGACCTGGCCTTCGGCGAACCCACCTCCACCACCTCCGGCGACATCCGCTTCAGCCTCTGCCCCCAGAGCGAATGCCCGAACGTCGAGTCGGAGGACGAGTTCAAGGCCGCCATCAAGGCCAAGCAGGCCGCGGGCAAGAAGGTGCTGATATCCATCGGCGGGCAGAACGGCCAGGTGCAGCTCACCACCACCGCCGCCCGCGACAAGTTCGTGGAGTCGGTCGGGGCGATCATCGACACCTACGGACTGGACGGCCTCGACATCGACTTCGAGGGCCACTCGCTGTCGCTGGACGACGGCGACACCGACTTCAAGAACCCGAAGACCCCCGCGATCGTCAACCTCATCGCGGCCGTGAAGTCGCTCAAGGCGAAGTACGGATCCGACTTCGTCCTCACCATGGCCCCGGAAACCTTCTTCGTGCAGCTGGGCTACCAGTTCTACGGCTCGGGCGCCTCCGGCGGCCAGGACCCGCGCTCCGGGGCGTATCTGCCGGTCATCCACGCACTGCGGGACGATCTCACCCTGCTGCACGTCCAGGACTACAACTCCGGACCGATTATGGGACTGGACGACCAATACCACACCATGGGCAACGCCGACTTCCACATCGCGATGACCGACATGCTGCTCAGCGGCTTCCCGGTGGCGGGCGACGCCGACAACGTCTTCCCCGCGCTGGACCCCTCGCAGGTGGCGATCGGCCTGCCCGCGAGCCCCAACGCGGGGGGTGGCCACACCACGCCCGGTGATGTGACCAAGGCCCTCAACTGCCTGACGAAGAAGAGCGACTGCGGCGGCTACGAGCCCCACGGCAGCTGGCCCGCCCTCCGCGGGCTGATGGCCTGGTCGATCAACTGGGACGGCTTCAACGGCGGCGAGTTCTCGAAGAACTTCGACGACTACTACGGCCGTTGAGCCATCGCTCCCGGTCATGGGCGCGGGTGACGCCCATGACCGGGGCTTGCCTTCGTGCGCGCTCCAACTCCTACCGTTCACCGGCATGGAGACCATGGCGCACAACAGAACGCTGGGCCGCAGCGGCATCGACGTCAGCCCCCTCGGCTTCGGCTGCTGGGCCATCGGCGGTGAGTGGCGGTCCACCGACGGACAGCCCCTGGGCTGGGGCGAGGTCGACGATGACGAGTCCGTGCGGGCGGTCAGGCGCGCACTCGACCTCGGTGTCACCTTCTTCGACACCGCCGACGCATACGGCACCGGCCACAGCGAGCGCGTGCTCGGCCGCGCCCTCGGCAGGCGCCGCGGCGATGTCGTCATCGCCACGAAATGGGGCAATGTCTTTGACGAGCGGACCCGGATCCACCACGGCCAGGACGACTCCCCGGAACATCTGCGCCGCGCCCTGACCGCCTCGCTGCGGCGCCTGAACACGGACCACATCGATCTGTACCAGCTCCACATCTCCGACGCCGATCCCGGACCGGCCGCCCAACTCCGTGACAGCTGCGAGGAGTTGGTGAGCGAGGGACTGATCCGCGGCTACGCGTGGAGCACCGATGACCCCGTACGGGCCGCCGTCTTCGCCGAGGGCCCGCACTGCGCGGCCGTTCAGCACCGGCTGAACATCCTCCAGGACGCGCCCGAACTCCTCGCGCTCTGCGCCGAGAAGGACCTGGCCAGCGTCAACCGCAGCCCCCTCGCCATGGGGTTGCTCGCGGGCAAGCGCACCGCCGGGCGCGCCCTGAGCGACGGGGACATCCGCAACGCGCCACCCGGCTGGCTGCCGGGATTCATTCCGAACGCGGGCGCGGACCCGGCCTGGCTCCGGCGGGTCGACGCCCTGCGGTCCATCCTCACCAGCGACGGCCGTACCCCCGCTCAGGGCGCCCTCGCCTGGATCTGGGCCCGCGCCCCGCGGACGATCCCGATCCCCGGCTTCCGTACGGTCGCCCAGGCCGAGGAGAACGCGGGCGCGATCGCCAAGGGGCCGCTCACGGCCGGGCAGATGGCCGATGTGGACCGGATCCTGGGACGGTGAACGAGGAGCCCACCGCCCCGTACGCGATCAAGGACCACTTCACTTCTTGAAGACCAACTCCTTGACAAGGACATGAAACGCGACAACTCTTCGTGAGAGCGCTCTCAGTCAGGGCCCGCCGCGTTGCGTCGGTGTCCTGAGTGTTCGTCAAGGCTGGACACGGCGACCGCCCCGCGGGTGACCGCCCGGCCCCGCCCTACCCCCACACCAGGAGAGAACATGCCCCCCACCACACCGCCGCCGCTCCGGCGCCGAGGTACGGTGCGCCTCGCCGCCGCGGCCACGCTGGCGCTCGCCACGTTCTGTTCGCTCGGCGCCATGCCGTCGGCCGCGGCCGACACCGACGGCCGCAGCAGCCAGAGCACCCGGGCCGATGGCCAGCCGCCGGACGACTTCTGGGGCGACACCAGCACCATCCCGCCCGCGCAGAACGTCCTCACCGTCAAGATCCTCAACCGGACGAACGGAAAGTACCCGGACGACCAGGTCTTCTGGACGTTCAACAACGAAACGCACTCGATCGCCGAGCAGCCCACGCTCGACATGCCCGCGAACTCCGCGGGCCGGATGTACTTCCACCTCGGCTCGCCCGACAGCAAGTACTCCGACTTCATCGAGTTCACCGTCGGGGACGACGTCTTCAACGGCAACACCACCCGCGTGGACGCGTTCGCGCTGAAGCTGGCGATGCGCCTGCACGCCCACGACGGCTTCGACGCCCAGGTCGGCGAGGACTACGAGACCTTCCAGGAGGACCGGGACGCCACCTGGCAGAAGTTCGCCGACGCCATGCCGGACGAGTTCGCCTCGCTGACCGAGGTCGAGAAGCCGTACCGGATCCTCGCGCCGGGCAGCGTGCCCGACTTCCGGGAGGGCGGCAAGTACGCGGACTACATGAGCAGTTACGCCAAGACGGTCGGCATCGACGCGCCCACCTCCGACATCTTCGGCTGCGCCGGTGTGCTGGGCAACGAGGCGGGGAAGTGCTCCGCGCTCAACCGCCACGTGGCGCAGCTGCCCGAGGACCAGTGGTCGGATCCGGGCCAGTACTACAAGGAGGGACCGGCGAACTACTACGCCAAGTTCTGGCACGACCACGCCATCGACAAGCTCGCCTACGGCTTCCCGTACGACGACTTCGCTGGCCAGTCCTCCTTCGTCTCGCACAACGACCCGCAGTGGCTCGAGGTAGCCGTCGGCTGGTGACCCACTGACCCACCCCCCACCCCCACCCGGTGCCCGTCGGCCATCCAGCCGACGGGCACCGCGGTTTTAACCAATGGCGTCCCCGTGGACGAGCCCCTAGCTTGTGCACTCGTGACCGATGATCCGGAGCCCCCTACGAATCGACGCGACCTCGGTCGGGTGTTCAACGACGTGGCGGCGGTCTACGACCGGGTGCGGCCGGGCTATCCCGACGGGCTGTTCGCGGACCTCGCCGCCGTCACCGGCCTGCACGAAGGGTCGTCGGTGCTGGAGGTGGGCTGCGGCACCGGGCAGGCGACGCGCTCGCTCGCGGCGCTCGGATGCTCGGTGACCGCCCTCGAGCCGGGCCGGGAGCTGGCCGCACTCGCGCGCCAACGGCTCGCCGCCCTCCCCGGCGTCGACGTCGAGACCTCGGCGTTCGAGGAGTGGGACGACCGCGGGGCACGCTTCGACGCCCTGGTGGCCGCCTCCTCCTGGCACTGGGTCGACCCGTCGGTCCGCTGGCGGCGGGCGCACGGGGTGCTCCGCCCCGGAGGGTGGCTGGCTCTGCTCGGCAATGTCGTCGTCCGCCGGCCGGGAGAGCCGGAGGTGTACGCCGAGACCGCCGATCTCCACGAGCGGTTCTGCCCCGGGAACCCCGACTGGGGTCATCCGCCGCTGGAGGACGACGTGCGTGCCACCGACGGGGGCTGGGGGCTGGCCGACGGCCCCGGCGGGCTGTTCGGCCCGACGACCGTGCGCTGGTATCCGGCCGTCCAGTGGTTCGACGGCGAGGGCTTCGCCGATCACCTCCGCTCGACATCGCTCTACCGCAAACTCGACCGCGACATCCGCGAGCCGCTGCTCGACGCCATCGCCGAGCGCGTCCGCACCCGCATGGGCGACAGGGCGCCACGCCGCTATCTGAGCGTCCTCCGTGCCGGACCGCGCACCGGGCGGCCTCGGCGCGGCCCGGCGCCGGGAGGCGCGATCAGCAGGCCACCGGGGCGCCCTCAGTCCTCGTAGCTCCGGATGGCGGCGACCTTCCCCGCCGACGGGGAGGTCTCGTCGAAGCTCTGCGCGAGCCAGTCGTCGGTGAGCGCGCGGGCGAGTTCCAGGCCGATGACGCGCTGGCCGAAGCAGAGCACCTGGGCGTTGTTGCTGAGGACCGAGCGGCGCACGGAGTAGCTGTCATGGGCGGTGACCGCGCGGATGCCGGGCACCTTGTTGGCGCTGATGGCCACGCCGAGGCCGGTGCCGCACACCAACAGGGCGCGGTCGGCGGTGCCTTCGGCGACACGGCGGGCCGCTTCCACCGCGACATGCGGATAGGCGGTGTGCTCATCGCTGCCCACGCCGACGTCGATGACCTCGGCCACCCTGGGGTCGGCCAGCAGATCCCGCTTGAGGACTTCCTTGTAGTCGAAACCGGCGTCGTCGCAGCCGACGACGATCCGGAAGGCATGCGCGGTGGTCATACGGATTCACTTCCTGTCGTCGCGCGGAGAGTGGCCACGGCGGTCAGCACCGCGGCGAGTGAGGTGGCTCCGGGGTCGGGGGTGCCCACGCTCCGGTCGGCGAGCGGCCGGGCCCGGCCCAGGCGGGGGCGCAGCCCGGCGGTGTTCTCGGCGGCCGTACGGGCTTCGGCCACGGCGGACGCGTACGCCTCGGACACCGGGGTGCCGGTCCGCAGCCCCGCCGCGAAGGCGGTGGCGAACGGCGCGAGGGCGTCGACCAGGGTCTTGTCGCCCACTTCGGCCCCGCCGAGCGAGGTGACCGCGGTGAGCGCGTCCGCGGCGGCGGACGCCAACTCCGCGCGCTCCGGCGCCCGGTCGGCGGGCAGCGCCTCGCCGATGGCGCGCAGCGCCACCCCCCACAGTGCCCCCGAGGTGCCCCCCGCCTCCGCCGCCCAGGCATCACCGGCGGCGGCGAGCACCGCCGCCGGGGCGAGCCGGTCGGTGTGCGCCTTCTCGGCGGCGGCCAGTGCGGCGTCGACACCCTTGGACATGCCACGGCCGTGATCGCCGTCGCCCGCGACCGCGTCCAACCGTCCCAGGTCCTCGGCGTCCCGGTGGAGGACGTCGCGGGCGGCACGCAGGGCGTGCACGGCCAGCTCGGCGACCTCGACCGCGGCGCCGGACGCCGTGGCGGCGGACCGCTCCGGGCGGCGCGGGGCCGCGGCGGGCCGCACGGCGGCGTCGTCCACCGGGGGTTCGGGCGGTGGCGTACGGCGGAAGGCGGGGGTGTCGGCCGGGGCGAGCCACAGCCGCTCCAGCTCCTCGTCCAGCCAGCTCAGGGTCAGGGAGCAACCGGCCATGTCGAGGCTGGTGACGAGCTCGCCGACCTCGGGGCGCACCGGCGTGAGCCCGGCCTCGTCCAGCAGCCGGGCCACGGCGCCCCACAGCACGTACAGCTCCTCGTACTTGGTGGCGCCGAGGCCGTTGAGGACGACCGCGACCCGCCCGTCGTCGCCCGCCCCGGCGGGCCGGTCCGCGAGCAGCCCCGTCACCAGGGTGCGGGCCAGGTCCTCGGCGGTGCCCAGGGTGTCCTCGCTGACCCCGGGTTCGCCGTGGATGCCGAGGCCGAGGCCCAGCCGGCCCTCGGGAACGGTGAAGAGGGGCGCCTCGGCACCCGGCAGGGTGCAGCCGTCGAAGGCCACTCCGAGGGTGCGGGTACGGGCGTTGGTGTGCTCGGCGACGCGGATGACCTCTTCCAGTGGGGCGCCCTCCTCGGCCGCCGCCGACGCGGTCTTGAAGACGACGAAGCCTCCCGCGATGCCGCGCCGCCGCGCCGTCTGGTCGGCGGGGGCCGAGGCGATGTCATCGGTGACGGCGAAGCAGCGGGCGGGGATGCCGTCGCCCGCCAACTGCCGTGCCGCCAGCCGGAAGTTCATCACGTCCCCGGCGTAGTTGCCGAAGAGGAAGAGGACTCCGCCGCCGGTCTCCGCCGCCTCGGCGACCGAGCGGGCGCGGGCGGCCGACGGGGAGGTGAAGACATCGCCGATGACCGAGCCGTCGGCGAATCCGGGGCCGACGACACCGCAGAAGGCGGGGTAGTGGCCGGAGCCGCCGCCGGTGAGCACGACCACCTTGCCCGCGCGGGCGGGGCGGGCGCGCACCACACCGCCGGGCACGGCCCGTACGTGCTCGGGATGGGCGGTGGCGAAGCCGGTGATCATGTCGTCGGCGAACCGGGCGGGGTCGTTGAAGAGCCTGGTCATCGGGTGCTCCAGCCTTCGCGTGCGGTGTCGAGGGCCGTGCGGTAGGCGGCGTAGCCCTCGGCGTAGTGGTCGATCAGCCCGCGCTCGGCGGTGACGGTACGGAGCCGGGCGCGCCAGGCGCCGGGGTCGACCGGTGCGCCCAGCGAGCGCCAGGCGACGTGGGCCGCACCGCGGATGCCCACGGCGTCGTCGCAGACCTCCAGATCGCCCCCGAGGACACCGGCGAAGATGCGCGCCCACTCGCCGGAGCGCGCGCCACCGCCGCAGGCGGTGACGGTGCGGGTGACACCGAGGGTTTCCATGCAGTGCCGGGCCGAGTAGGCGACGGCCTCACACAGCGCCCGTACCAGGTCGGCGCGTCCGGCCAGCGGGGAGAGGCCGTCGAACCGGCCGCGGGCCCGCGGGTCGACGAAGGGTGCGCGCTCGCCGCTGGTGGACAGGAACGGCAGCGCGGTGACGCCCGCGGCGCCGGGCGGGGACTGGACGAGCAGGGCGTCCAGCGCCTCGATCTTCACATCGAGCAGCTTCAGCAGCCAGTCCAGGCCCGCGGTGCCGATCATGGCGGGCATGACCCGCAGGTACCGGCCCTCGTACGGGGTGGCGAGCACCATTCCTGCCGGGTCCTCGGCGAGGGCCGGGCGCGGCTCGGTGTCCAGCACCTGGGCCGCGAGGGTGGTGCCGATGATGAGGTTGCCCTCGCCCGGTTCGGCGACCCCCGAGCCGAAGGCGCAGGCGGGGATGTCGAACGGCCCGGCGGAGACCGGCAGCCCCGCGGGCAGGCCCAGCCGCCGGGCGGCATCGGGCAGCAGCCGGTGCAGGGTGCCGGGCGGCGCCGGGTCCGGCAGCAGCCGGCGGTGTGCGGACAGCCCGCACAGCTCGAGCGCGGTCTCGTCGTACGCACGGGAGGCCACGTCGAGGAACGGCTGGGAGGCGTCGGAGACGTCGACGGTGACGGCGCCGGTCAGCCGCTGTACGACGGCGTCCACGCAGTACCCGGCGACCTCGGCCGCCGCAAGACGCTCCGGCTCGTGCTCGGCCAGGTGCGCCAGCAGGGGGGCCGCGGAGCCGGGGAAGAGGCCGACGCCGGTGCGCCGGTGCAGGGCGCGCAGGGTGCCGTCCTCGGTCCACCGGCCGAGCCGGTCCGAGGCCCGGCCGTCCATCCAGGACAGCGCGCGGCCGACGGAGGCGCCCGTGGCGTCGCGCAGCCACAGGCCGTCGCCCTGCCCGGTGAGGGCAAGGGCCTCGGCCGGTTCGCCGCCCAGCTGCGCGGCGTCGGCGAGCGCCGCCCGTACGACGGTCTCCACGGTGCCCACGACGTCGTCCAGGTCCTGCTCGACGCGGTGTCCCGGCAGGGTGTAGACGGTGCTGCGGGCCTCGTGCGCGGGGGTGGTCCGGCCGTCGCGGGAGATCAGCTGGGCCTTGGTGACCGAGGTGCCGATGTCGACTCCTACGATCATGACCGGCTCCCGCTCAGCACCTCCGGATTGGCCACGTGCCGCAGCGGTTCGCCGCGCAGGAAGCGGGCGGCCTCTCCGGCGGTGATCAGGGCGGCCCGGTCGGCGGTCCGCCGGGTGGCGCCCGCCAGATGGGGTGTGGTGATGACGTTGGGGGCCTTGTGCAGCGGCCAGTCGGCCGGGGGCGGCTCGATGTCGTAGACGTCGAGGGCGAGCGCGCCGAGCCGGCCGGACTCCAGCAGACCGGGCAGCGGTGCGTAGTCGAGGAGTTCACCGCGGGCCGAGTTGACGAGGACGGCGCCCTCGGGCAGCAGCGCGAGGTTGCCGGCGTTCAGCAGGTGCCGGGTCTCGGGGGTGACCCGGGCGTGGAGGCTCACCACGGAGCTGCGCCGCAGCAGGTCCTCCAGGGCGGTGAGCTCGACACCGTCGGCGTCCGCCCGGGCCGGGTCCGCGTACGGGTCGGAGACGAGGACGTGCGCGCCGAAGGCCCGCAGCACCCGGGCCACGATCGAGCCGATGGCCCCGTACCCGACGAGGCCGACGGTGGCGCCGTCGAGCTCCAGGCCCGCGTTCTCGTAGGCGTAGTAGTCGCCGCGCCAGACGCCCTCCTTGAGGGCCGCGTCGGCGTGGGTGATGCGGCGCATGGCGGCGAGGATCAGGCCGACGGCGAATTCGGCGGCAGCGGCGGCGTTGCGGCCCGGTGTGAAGGTGACGGGGATCCCGGCGGCGGTGGCCGCGGCCAGGTCCACGTTGACCGGGCCGCCGCGGGCCACGCCGATGAACTTCAGACCGGGTGACTCGCGGATGACACGGGCGGTGAAGGGTGCCATCTGGGTGAGGGCGACGCTCGCGTCACCCAGCGCCTCCAGCACCTGCTCCTCGGTGCCGCTGGCCTCCTTGACCCCGCCGTTCCCCCGCCCGTCGGCCCCCACCGGTCCGAAGGGCTCGTTCGGCCAGCGGGTGCGCAGGGTGCGGAAGCGCAGCCCGGCGGAGGGCAGGCTCCCGCTCAGGGCGGCGGAGAAGAGGTCGGGCGCGATGAAGTCGTCGCCGGCTGCCAGGACCGTCGTCATGTCGGTCACTCCCCTCGGGTCTCGAGCCTGCTGAGCAGGAAGTCACGTACGGCATGGTGGTCCGAAGAACGGTAAGCGGCGGCGGCCAGGGCGTCCTCGGCGGGTGGGTACTGCGGATTCGGGATGGCCACGACGGTCATCCCGGCCGCCGCGGCGGCGCGCAGTCCATTGCTGGAGTCCTCCACCGCCAGACAGCGCTCCGGGGCCACGCCGAGGGCGCGCGCGGCGGCCAGATAGACGTCGGGGCTCGGCTTGCCGCGCTCCACCTCGGCGCTGGAGACGGTCGCCTTGAAGTGGTGGTCGACACCATGGTGGACGAGGACGGCGTCGATGACCCGGCGCGGTGCGGAGGAGGCGAGTGCCACGGGGGCGAGCTCGGCGGCGCCGGTGATCATCTCGCGGGCTCCGGGCAGCAGGCCGATGCGGCCGTCGGCCAGGGCCTGGACCATGCCGTCCACGACCTCGCGTTCGGTGCTGGTGGCGGGGTCGCCCGCCGCGCAGAAGCGGGTGAGGTAGGCGGCCCACTCGGGGGCGCTCATTCCCTGGACGTCGCGGGTCTGCTCCGGGCCCCAGGCGCGGCCGCGTTCGGCGGCGTAGGCGGCCCACAGCTCCTCCCACAGGTGCTCGCTCTCGACGAGCACGCCGTCCATGTCGAAGACCACTGCGTCGGCCATGCGTACCCCTGATCTCCCGGCTGATGATCTCTTGGCTGATCTCTTGGCTGGCGGGGGCACGGTGTGGTCCGTGCGCCCCGGAGGTGCCCGCCGGGTGGTGGCACCCGGCGGGGTCCGTTACAGCGAAATTAACAGCATCAGCGTGAGTTGTCACTGGTTCTATGTGAGAAATAAACACGGCAGGATGGAGGGCATGACTACTCCCCCGTCGTCGCGCGGTGCGCGGCAACAGCGGCAGCAAGTGATCGTCGACCACGTTCTGGCCCAGGGGGACGCCACCGTGTCCGAGCTGGTCGAGCTGACCGGCGTCAGCCTGATGACGGTCCACCGGGACATCGCCGAGCTGGCGGACCGCGGCATCCTGCGCAAGTACCACGGCGGCGTCTCCGCACAGCCCTCGATGGTCTTCGAGTCCAGTTCGGACTTCCGGCTGCACGCGCACACCGACGAGAAGCGGGCGCTGGCCCGCGCCGCCCTGCGGTTCGTGTCCCCGGGGATGTCGGTGATGCTGGACGACTCGACGTCGGCGCTGGCCCTGGCACGGCTGTTGCCCGAGGTGGGACCGCTCACCGTGGTGACCAACTACCGCCTGATCACGGAGGAGCTGAGGAGCGCCGAGGGCATCCGGCTGATCTGCGTGGGCGGCGAGTACTCGCGCACCCATGACTCATGGATCGGCCTGCCCGCGATGGACATGATCGGCGGCATCTCCGTCGACCTGTGCGTGCTCTCCACCTCCGGGATCACCGCGGGCATGACGTTCCACCAGGAGCAGGAGATCGTCGGCATCAAGCGGGCGACCCGGCAGGCGGGCGCGACGAGCGTACTGCTCATGGACCACAGCAAGGTGGGCCGCCGGGCGCTGCACCGGCTGGAGAGCGTGGACTCCTTCGACCATGTGCTGCTGACCGGCCCGGTGGACGAGGAGCTGCTTCGGGAGATGCGGGAGCTGACGGATGTGAGAGTCATCGAGACCGAGTAGTTACCAATAGATTTCGTTATTCTTACCAGACCTCTTGATATTTCTCTCGGCTCGCTTGAGTATCTGCGGTCGTAGTCCGTCATTCCCGCAGAGTGGAGGAAGCGATGCCGAAACCCTTGGTCCTGGGCTATCTGGGCGTACTGCTGTTCATGATCGGCGACGGCGTCGAATCCGGCTTCATCGCTCCGTACATGGCCGATCACGGTGCGGCGACGGACGTACGGGCCGGATACGTGATCACGGTCTACGGCATCGCCGTCATGCTGGCGTCGTGGTTCTCCGGTGCGCTCTGCCAGGTCTGGGGGCCGCGCCGGGTGATGTGGACGGGCCTGGCGATCTGGGCCGTCTTCGACGCCGCGTACCTGCTCTTCGCGCTGGGCACCGAGAACTACCCGATGATGCTGGTCTTCTACGGCATCCGGGGCTTCGGCTATCCGCTCTTCGCGTTCGGCTTCCTCGTATGGATCACCAACACGGCGCCGAAGGCCCGGCTGGGGACCGCGGTGGGCTGGTTCTACTTCGCCTTCACCGGCGGCCTGCCCACCCTCGGCTCGCTGTGGTCAAGCCTGACGATCCCCGCGTTCGGCCGCCTGGGCACCCTGTGGTCGGCCCTCGCCCTCATCCTCATCGGCGGCGCCATCGCCCTGGTCGGCGCCCGCAGGCGGCCCGGTGGCGACCGGATGGCACCGCCGGAGGTCACCACCGGCGAGAGCCTGCTCAACTCCGTCTCCATCATCTGGACCCATCCGCGGGTGCTGGTGGGCTGCCTGGTGCGGATCATCAACACGGCGCCGGAGTTCGGCATGCTGGTGTATCTCCCGCGGATCTTCTCCGACGACGTCGGCTTCGGCGAGGACAAGTGGCTCCAGCTGCTGGCGATCATCTACGGCACGAACATCTTCTTCAACCTGATCTTCGGCGTCCTCTCCGACCGCATCGGCTGGCGCACGACCATCGCGGGCTTCGGCGCGCTGGGCTGCGCGATCAGCGTCACGACGCTGTACTTCGTACCCACCTGGCTCGGCCCGGACTACTACTGGGTGGCGGTGCTCGCGGGCATGTTCTACGGCGCGACCCTCGCGGGATTCGTGCCCATCTCGGCCCTCATCCCGTCGATGGCGCCGGAGAACAAGGGCGGCTCGATGGCCCTGCTCAACCTGGGCGCGGGCGGCGCGGCGTTCGTCGGCCCGGCGATCGCCAGCCTCTTCCTCCCCGCCGTCGGCGCCGGTGGAGTCACCCTGATCTTCCTCGCGCTCTACCTGGTCGCGCTCCTGCTGACCCTGACGCTGAAGCTGCCCGAGGAGCGCGACGGCGACCCGTCGTCCCCGAACGCGGCGGACGACGGCCAACGGCCCCGCACCGACGCGGCCTCGACCACCACGTCCTCCACCTCCTCGCCCGCCGCGTCAGCCTGAGCCCCGGTGCGCGGGGCCTGAATAGGCTGATCGTGCGGCTCGGGGAAGGGAGCCCGGTGAAGAGAAGCCGATGAAGCCGATGACGGAGAGCCCGGGTGAGGGGAGCCCGATGAAGGGAGCGCGCGGTGGCACAGCCGTTGAGCATCGCGGTGGCGCAGCCGAGGTGCGTGGCTCATGACGTGACGGCCAACGCGGTGGCCCACGCGGAGGCCGTCCGGGCGGCGGGCGCGCGGGTGGTGGTCTTCCCCGAGATGTCGCTGACGGGATACGAGCTGGACGCGACGCCGGTCACCCCGGACGACGCACGGCTGGCCCCGATCGTCGCCGCGTGCGCGGGGACCGGGACGCTCGCCCTGGTCGGCGCGCCGGTGACGGGTCCGCGCATCGGCGTCCTGGCGTTGGACGGGGACGGCGCCCGGGTGGCCTACGGAAAGGTCCACCTGTCCCGCGGCGAGGCCATCCACTTCGTACCCGGGGAGCCCGCCGTGATCGACGTGGACGGGTGGCGGCTGGGGCTCGCCGTCTGCCGCGACACCGGTGTCCCCGAGCACGCCGCGAAGACGGCGGCGCTGGGGACCGACGGCTATGTGGCCGGTGTCGTCCACGCCGCACACGAGGCCGGGCTCCACGCCGAACGCGCCCGCCGGGTCGCCGCCGACCACGGCGTGTGGGCCGCCACGGCAGCCTTCGCGGGACCGACCGGCGGCGGCTTCGACCACACATCCGGCCGCTCGGGCATCTGGTCCGCGAACGGAGATCTGCTCGCCGGGACGAGCACCGATCCCAATGAGACCGCACGGGCGGTCTTCATCAAGTGATCCCGGGCCGGGCCGCCCACGGAAGTCCCCGCGGAAGTCGTCACGGGAGCCTACCTGCGGGAGCCCCCGTGGAAGTCATCGCGTCAGAGCCCGAACGCCCTGGTCACCCGCTCAGCGAGCTCGTCTTCCGCCGTCGCGGTGTCGACCCGGACGGTCCGCAGCCGGAGACGCCCGGTCTCCTCCTCAAGGCGCGTGGTGAACATGCGGTCCCGCTCGACAAGGTTGCGCCCGGCCCGCGCCGGATCGCTGGTCCGCCAGACGAACTCTTCCCCCGGGACGGACCGACTCCGGAAGGCGGCCTGACGGAAATCGGGGGTCGGAAGAAGCCAGACCGCCTGCCGAGGAACGTCGAGCAGCGGCTTGACGAGGTGCGGGAGCAATCGGAACCCCTCGACGACGACGCAGGGCTCGCGCGGCAGGCGGAGGAGGTCTTCGACGATCAGGCCGAAGCCCTCACCCCGGAACCAGTGGAACGTCTCGAGCATGACCTCCGGAGACCGGTTCACCCATCGCTCGTCCATGTCCATGGCCATGAACCGGTGCAGGAGCGGCGCCTCCTCAGGGGTGGCCCGCCCGGCGTGATCCCGCATCACATCGTCGGTCGCGTAGAGCCGCCACCCATAGCGGTCGGCGAGCCGACGGGCGATGGTCGACTTGCCCGCACCACTTCCGCCGCCGATCCAGAAGACGTGGCGCAGCCGCGCCGCGAGCTCCGGGGCGGCGGCCACTTCTCCATCCTGTCCGGGCTGCATTTCTCTCCGATCCGACGGGACGAAACGAGGCGAACCTCATTGTGGTCGCCGCATTGTGGTTGCCGCGCCGCGGGCCATCGCTACTGCGCCGCGGGCCCGGTGACCGGTGCGCGGCGGACGGTCGTGGCCGCTCGGGTGGCGAGGGTGAGGGTGCGGGTGAGGGTCATCGCGACGGCCATCAGGAGGAGCGCGTCGGTGAGGGCGTCGGGGGTCACCCGGTGGTCGGCCATCCAGTGGCCCAGCCGCTGGGCGAACCAGTGCTCCGATCCGTAGGAGAAGGCGGCCCGTGCGCCGATCACGGCGATCCACAGCGCGGCGTAGCCGAGGCCCGCGCGGCTGACCGGACTGCCGGTCGTGGGGCTGGCGTAGACCGTGGTGAGGGCGGTCGCCAGCAGGCCGACGAGCAACCCCGCGACGACGGCGGCGAGTTCGAGCGCCAGGCCGGTGCCGTGGGTGGCCGGGCTCTTGATGAAGAGGGGGACGATCGCGGCGGTCATCAGCAGCGGACGCAGAACGCGCAGCTTTCCGATCGTGCGGTGGGGGCCGAGGTCCGCCTCCAGGACGGCGATCAGGACCGCACCGTTGATGATCATGGCTTGAGCGATGGTGGACATGGGATGGCGAGCCTCTCGGTGGACGGTGTGCCGGGGATCCGGCTCGCTCAGGTTGGTGCCGGTACGGGTTCCCGCGCGCCGTAGTACGCGGTGGCCTCCGGGGTGATCGCCTCGGCCACCCGGTGGTACCGGATCCCGGCGCCGGTACCACCCCCGTATCACCCCCCGTATCACCCCGCGGATCACCCCGGAGGTCACCGCTCGGGGTGACGTGATGCCCCACGGGTCTTCCTAGCCTCGGGACGAGTCAACAGGGTCAACAGGGTCAACAGGCGTACGCGAACGAGGCGTGGCCGACGGGAGTCCTCCAGTGAACGTGCTGCAAGTGCTGGCCGCGAGTGCCATCGTGATCTTCGTCATCGCCCGTCAGCTACGCGGCGAACCGCTGCGCGGCAAGCGGCTGATCCTGCTGCCCGCGGTCCTCGCCGTCATCGGTCTCACCAGTCTCGGCAAGGGTGGCCGCCACCTCACCACGGCCGATCTCGCATGCCTCGTCATCAGCGCGGTGCTCGCGGCCGGAATCGGCACCGCCCAGGGAGCGCTGCTGCGGCTGGAGCCGCGCGACGGGGTGCTGTGGGCGCGGATGCCGGTGTACGGGCTGTGGCTGTGGCTCGCCCTGGTGGCCTCGCGGGTCGTGATGACGGTGGTCGCCATGGCGCTGCACGCCCCCGTGGCGGGCTCCTCCGCGCCGCTCCTGATGCTGCTCGGCCTCAACCGGCTCGGCCAGGCCGCCGTGGTCACACCGCGTGCCCTCGCCTCCGGTGTGCCGTTCGCCCCGGAGAAGGACGGCCGCCCCTTCGATGTGCGGGGCGCGCTGGCTGGACTGCTGGGCGGGTCGGGCGACACACCGGCCCCCGACGCGGAGCGGCCCGCACCGTACCCCCGCCCCACGGCGTCGTACGACCGGTCCGCGCATGAGCTGCTGCGCGACCGGGGCCGCCGGGGACCGCGATGACCCTACGGCGCCCGGCGGGCCCGCCCACGGCCCCCGCAGGGGACGGCGGGACGGCCGGGCCCCCGGCCCATGGCGCGGTACGCCCCGGCGCCGCGGCCGAGCGGAGTTCGGGTCGCTATCCTGCATCCGTGCTGCGTACGGTGTCCTGGCTGATGAGGGTCGGCGCGTATGTCTTCATCGGCCTGCACACCTTCACCGAACCTCCGGCCGGGCCCGGGGCGGTCGCCCAGGCCGTCGTCGCGTACGCGCTGGGCGGCCTGGCGCTGCTGCTGTGGGAGGTCACCCACGCCCTCGGCGACGAGGCCGCGAGGCGTGCGCCGCGGAGTGTGGCGCGGAGAGGGACACAGCCGCGGATACGGACGCGGGTCCTGCTCGGCGTGGCCGCCGCCCTCTCCGGCTACGCCAGCGCCTTCCCGCACACCGGAGCGCTCATCGGGCTCTCGCTGATGGCCGTGATGCACCTGGGCACCGAGCTGAGCCTCCCGGTGGGCTGGGCCGTGGCGGGCTGCACGGTGGTGGCCCTGGAGACCGGGGTCCTGGTCGCCGGGGCGGGCCGCGGGCTGGCCCTGGGCTATCCGATGCTGGTGGCCCTGGTCCTGGTCGCAAGCCACAACCGCCGCGCCTACCGGGTGCGCGCCGAGCAGTCGGCCGCCATGCTCGCCCAGAGCGAGCTGCTCCGCGCGGAGCAGCGCCGGGTGGCCGTACTGGACGAACGCGCCCGGATCGCCCGTGAGATCCATGACGTACTGGCCCATTCGCTCGGCGCCCTGAGCATCCAGATCCAGGCCGCGAGTGCCCTGTTGACGGATCACCGGGACATCGACCGGGCGGTCACCGTGCTCGACGGAGCGAGGCGGCTGACCGCCGACGGGCTCGCCGAGACCCGCCGCGCGGTGCACGCCCTGCGCTCCGACCTCGCGCCACTGGACGAGGAACTGGCCACGATGGCGGACACCCACCGGCAGCGGCACGGCGTTCCGGTACGGCTCAGGGTCGAGGGCGAGCCTTCCCCGCTCCCGGCGGACCAGGCGCTCCCCCTCGTCCGTACCGCGCAGGAGGCCCTGACCAACGCCGCCAAACACGCCCCCGCCCAGCCGGTGGAGGTCACCCTGACCTATGAGGACGAACACGTGACGCTCACCGTCGACAACCCGCTCACCGCCGACGGCCCGATAGCCGACGACAACCCGCTCGCCGACGACAGCCCGCCCGGCACACCGCCGTCCCCCCGGCGAGCACCCGCGTTCGCCACCGTCGACGGCGGCTACGGCCTCACCGGGATGCGCGAGCGCCTGCTGCTGCGGGGCGGGACGCTCGACGCGGGCGTACGCGACGGACAGTGGCGCGTCCGGGCCGGGGTGCCGCGATGAGCGCCCAGGACGCCCGGCCACTGCGGATCGTGGTCGCCGACGACCAGGCCAGCGTCCGGGAGGGGCTGGTCCTCATGCTCGACCTGCTGCCGGACATCGACGTCGTCGGCTCCGCGGCCGACGGACGGCAGGCGCTCGACCGGGTCGCCGAGCAGCACCCGGACGCGATCCTGCTCGACCTCCACATGCCGGTGCTCGACGGCACCGAGGCCACCCGCCAACTCACCGCCGACCACCCCGAGGTGGCCGTCGTCGTCCTGACCACCTACGCCGATGACACCTCCGTCCTGGAGACGCTGCGGGCCGGGGCCCGCGCCTACCTCACCAAGGACGCGGACCGCCTGCACATCGCCCGTACCCTGCACAGCGCCGTCGCCGGGCTCTCCGTCCTCGACCCCAGGGTCCAGGCCACCCTGCTCGCCGCGGCGAGCGCCGCCACCACCCCTCCCCCGGGGTCCGGCGGCCCTCCCCCGGGGTCCGGGGCCGACGGTCAGCCGCTCCCGGACGGCCTCACCCGTCGTGAGGCGGAGATCCTTGCGCTGATGGCACGCGGCATGACCAACGCGGAGATCGCCGCCGCCCTCTTCCTGAGCGGCAACACCGTGAAGACCCACATCAACCGGGTCTTCACCAAGACCGGCTCCCGCGACCGGGTCGCGGCCATCCGCTACGCCCACGACCACGGCCTGGACTGACGACACCGCCTTTTGTCCAGAGGCTTGCCACCACGCGGTCGAGCGCCCGGCCACCGGTCCCCGCTGGTCGCTGGCCAGCCCGGACGCGGCACATCCCGCCGCGCTCCTCCGCCTGGACGCGGAAACCGCCTGGCGCCTGTGCACCCGAGGCATCCAGCCGGACACCGCCCTCGAGCCCGCCCGCCGGTCACTTCGCCTGGTCGAGCCGGACCGCGTCTGGACCGGCCGGGAAGCGCAGCTGACCGGTGGTGTCGTGCACGGCTCGCCACACCGTCTCGGCCACGTCGCTCTCCTTGGTGAACACGTCCTGGCCCATGAACTCGGCCATGGTCTTCTTCACGAACGCCGCGTAAGGCTCCGGGACCAGCTCCTCCAGCGGCGCACCGTGCGGCAGCTTGGAGCCGAAGTTCGTCGTCAGACAGGCGCCCGGCTCGACCGTCTTCGCCCGCACGCCGAACGGCGCGAGTTCGAGCGCGAGGGATGAGGTGAACCCCTCGACGGCCATCTTGCTCGCCTTGTACACGGACGTGAGCGGCATATGGCCGAGCACCACGCTGGAGGTCACATTGACCACCACACCGGAGCCGCGCTCGCGGAACTGCGGCAGCACGGCCTGGGTCGTCGCCATCACACCGAAGGTGTTGGTCGTGAACACCTCCCGCACCTCGGCCATGGAGATGCCCTCGAACACGCCCATCGACGGCACGCCCGCGTTGTTGACCAGGGCGTCGATGGGCCCCGCCGCCTCGAACGCGGCGGTGATGCTCTCGGGCCTGGTCACATCGAGCTCGAGGACGCGGAGCCGGTCCGACTCGGGAAGGACGTCCGGCCGTGGTGTGCGCATGGTGGCGATGACGTTCCACCCCCGCGCATGGAAGTGGAGGGCGGTCTCCCGCCCGTACCCGGACGACGTACCAGTGATCAGAACGGTGTTCATGGTGTGACCCCTGCGATGTGGTGGGATCCGCGGAGGGACGGGCCTCGCCTGCTCCTCGCGCGGACTTGCACCTCCATTGCACCGCTCCGACCTGCGGAAACGTTAGAACTATCCTCGCCTGCGCATGCACGATCCTCCCGATGGCCCAGCCCGGCTCAGGGCAGGACGCCCGCGGGGGTGCGTACGGTGTTCCGCAGTCGGGCCGCGTCGCGGCTCGGGGGTGTGCCGAACTGGCGGCGGTACTCCCGGCTGAACTGCGAGGGGTTGTCATAGCCGACCCGCTGGCCGACCCCGGTGACATCGTTCGGATGGGTGGCGAGCAGCAGCCGGGCCTCCTGCAGCCGGATCTGCTTCTGGAACTGGATGGGGCTCATCGCCGTCACCGCCTGGAAGTTGCGGTAGAAGGCGGAGACGCTCATGCCCGACCTGCGCGCCACGTCCTCGACCCGGAACGGCTCCGCGTAGTGCTCGCGGATCCAGCGCACGGCCCGGGAGACATGGCTGAGGCCGCTGTCGGCCAGGCCGAGCTGCCGAACCGTCGCCCCCTGCTCGCCGGTGATCACGCGCCACAGGATCTCGCGCTTCACCAGCGGCGCCAGTACGGCCCGGTCGCGGGGCTCGTCGAGCAGCCGCAGCAGCCGGACCACCGCGTCGAGCAGCGCCGCCGGAGCATCGCTGACGGCGATCCCCGAGGGAACTCCTCCGCCCGCGTGCGAAGCGCCGGTGTCTCCGGGACCGGCCCGCAGCAGCAGTTCGGCGACGGCGGACGGCTCCAGCGTGAGACCGAAGCCGAGTGCGGGCCGTTCGGGCTCGGCCTGGGTGAACTGCCCCGTGACCGGCAGGTCGACGGACGCCACCAGATACTGCCCGGGTCCGTACGCGTAGACCCGGTCGCCCAGCGCCAGGCGCTTGCTGCCCTGGGCGATGACCGCGAGCACGGTGCCGGACATGGAGGGTGCCGGAGGATCCGGCCGGTCGACCTTGGAGACGAGGACGCCGTCGATGGCGGTGGTCCAGTCGGGCCGGGCGTGCCGGGCCAGCAGGGTGCGGAGTTCGTCGAGGGACATGGGTCCACCATGCACGGTGCGAGCCATGCACGTTAAGAACACAACTCCCCGCTCGATGGTGTCGGCGGAACGGGTGTCCTTAACATCGCAACGCCTGGCGCGAGGGAGCGCCACTGAGGTCAGGAGCGTTGCTGTGCACAGCACGAGTCGGAACCGCCGGAACGTACCTTCCTCCCTTCCGCGCGGCCTGACGCGTATGCGGCGCACCGTGGCGTCGGCCGTCGGCGTCGCGGGCATCGTCGCGGGGACACTCGGCAGTGCCGGTCCGGTCCAGGCGGCCCCGCCGCGCCCCGCGCCGGTCGCGTGCCCGGCGAGCGTCGGCGGCAAGGCCACGTGTTACACCGGCGCGGACGGCAACGGGGCGTACTACGCGATCGCCATTCCGAAGAAGTGGAACGGGTCGCTGATCGTCCACTCGCACGGCGGCCCCGACCTGGGCGACGGCTCCGATCCCGAGCGCAGCGCCGACGACCTGGACCGCTGGTCGGTGATGGTGTCCGAGGGCTATGCGTGGGCGGGCTCCTCCTACCGGCGGGGTGGCTACGGAACGCGCATGGCGGCCGCCGACACCGAGAATCTGCGCCGCCTGTTCGTGGCGGACTTCGGCAGGCCCGAGCGGACGTACGTCCACGGCCAGTCCTGGGGCGGAGACGTCGCCGCCAAGGTCGTGGAGACGTACGGAAGGAAGAACGGGCCCTACGACGGCGCCCTCCTCACCAGCGGTGTGCTGGGCGGCGGCTCACGGGGCTATGACCACCGCGTCGATCTGCGGGTGGTCTACCAGTACTACTGCCGCAATCTGCCACGCCCCAGCGAGCCCCAGTACCCGCTGTGGCAGGGGCTGCGCCCCGGGTCGACGCTGACGACGGCCGGGCTGCGCGCCCGCCTCCAGGAGTGCACCGGCTACGCCTCCGCCCCGGAGGAGCGCACCGCGCGGCAGCGGCGCAACCTCGATGACATCCTCGCCGTCACCCGCCTTCCGGAGCGGACGCTGGAGTCCCATCTGCGGTTCGCGGTGTTCACCTTCCGCGACATCGTGCACAACCGGCTCGGTGACCGCAATCCGTTCGGCAACCGGGGTGTGTGGTACTCCGGTTCACATGACGACGCGGCGCTGAACGCGGGCGTCGAGCGCTTCTCCGCCGCCCCCGACGCCCGGCGTGACCTCTCCTACGACAGCGACCTCACCGGGCGGGTGTCCATCCCGGTGCTGACGATGCACGCCATCGACGACCCCACGGCGTTCGTCGAGCACGAGTCGGCGTACCGGGCGACGGTCGAGGGCGCGCACCGCGGGAAGAACCTCGTACAGACCTTCACCAGGGAGAGCGAGCACAGCGAGCTGAGCAACGCCGAGTACGCCGATTCCATCGCCGCGCTGGACGCCTGGGTGCGCAAGGGGAAGAAGCCCACGGCGCGGTCCATCGCATCCGCGTGCGCCACGTACGACCGCGTCTACGGCACCGGGTGCTTCTACGACTCCGGCTTCCGCCCCCAGCCGTACGCCTCCCGTGTCCGGCCCCGGCCGGGCGGGCTGACGTGGCCCGCCATGACGTCCGCCCAGGAGCGGGCCTGGAGCCGGATCGACGGCGTGGGCATCGCTCCCTGAGTCGCCCGCCGCCACTCAGCCGTCGGTCAGGGCGCCGTCCAGGAGCGGGAGCAGCCGGTCCCAGTGGCGCTGCAGTGCCGAGGGGCTGAAGGCGTCGGTGTCGGACATGGTGAAGCCGTGGATGGTGTCGGGGTAGACCTCGGTGGTGTAGGCGACACCCGCGGCGTCCAGCGCCTTGTTGAGCTCGCCCAGGGCCTCGGGCGTCATATCGCCCTCGGCGAGGCCGATGTGGACGCGGGCGGTGAGGTGGGGGACGAGGCGGTGCGGGCTGTCGGGCGCGTCGGTCACCAGGAAGCCGGGGTGGAATCCGGCGACGGCGGCCACCTGGTCGGGGTGGGCCGTCGCGGTGCGCATCGCCAGGGGCGCGCCGATGCAGTAGCCGATCACGGCGACCGGGCCGGGGGCGACCTCGGGCCGGGTGGTGAGGAACCCGAGGTAGGCATCGGCGTCGCGCAGGATCCGTTCGGTGGTGTGCTCCACGATCAGGGGCATCAGCCTGCCGATGATCTCGGGCCGGATCTCCTCACCGATGTGCTCGGGAAGTTCGGTCACCGGTGCCGGGCCGTGCCGGTAGAGGAAGTTGGGGACCAGGACGTAATACCCGTGCCCGGACAGTTCGCGTGCCCGCTCCTCCAGTTCGGGCCGTACGCCGAAGGCGTCCGGGTACAGCAGCACCCCCGGGTGCCGCCCGCCCCCGTCGGGGAAGGCGGCGAAGGCGTCGGCCTGACCGTCCGGGGTGGGGATCCGCAGTGTTGTGGTGGGCAAGGTGTTCCTCCCGTGTGGTTCGCTCGACAGACGTTGGTCGCACTCGCGCTGTCGGCGCGAGCGAACGTACATCGTTAGTCGGACTAACGCAATCGGTAGGATGAGCGCCATGACCAGAGCCGAAGCCATGGACGTCCCCCACGACGGCCCGCCCCGGACGCCCGACCGGCTGCGTCGGCTGGCGAGCCGGCTGCTGTCGCAGCTGACCACGCGGTCGGACCGGCTGATCAACGAGGGGCTGGCCCGGGCCGACGCCCGCAAGTGGCACTACGCCGTGCTCGCCTCGCTGCAGGAGTACGGGCCGGGCAGCCAGGCGGCGCTGAGCGGGCGCACCGGCATCTACCGCAGCGACATGGTCGGTGTGCTCAACGAACTGGCCGAGCGCGGGCTGGTCGAGCGGGCGCCGGACCCCGACGACCGGCGCCGCAACACCATCACGATCTCCCCCCGGGGCCGCCGTCGGCTACGCCGCCTCGACACGGTCCTGGACGAACTCCACGACGAACTGCTCGCGCCGCTGAGCCCTGCTGAGCGCGACGAACTGGTGCGGCTGCTCACCCGCCTGCTCGACCACCACACCCGGACCTCCTCCTAGGGCTGAGCGCTGGGCCCGGGGGCGTTGAGGTCCTGGTGGACGGCGCGGGCGATGCGCTCGATGGTGGCGATGCCGTCGTCCATCGTGGCGTTGTCCTGCGAGAGCACCGTGATCGTGTAGTCGTGGTCGCCGCCGGTGAAGGCGCCGAGGCTGTGCACCCGCCAGCCGTTCGTGGCCCGCTCCAGCCAGCCGTTCTTCACATGCACCTGTGCGTCGTCCGGCGCACCGGCCGGGGTTCCCCAGCGCTGCGCGGGGACGACCTCGCTCATCAGCTTCAGGATGTAGGCGCGGGAGTCGTCACCGAGCACCGGGTTGGCGTGGGTCACCAGGTGGAGGAGCCCTTCCTCGTCGTTGGCGGTGACCTGGGTGAGCCCCCAGTGCCCCTCGCCGTCGAGGACGGTGCTGGTCATCCCCGCGGCCTGCAGAAATCCATTGACCTTGTCCGCCCCGAGTTGCTTCCACAGCGCGGTGGTGGCGTCGTTGTCGGACTGCGTGATCATGGCGGTGGCACGGTCCTCCTCCTCCCGCGTCAGGGCGCGGCCGTCCTCCTGCGCGTCCCACAGCAGCGTGGCGAGCACGGTGACCTTGACCGTGCTCGCGGAGTCGAACGTCCGGTCCGCGTTGAGGGTGCAGGTGGTGTTGGTGGTGCGGTCGTGGAGGCTGATCGCGGTGGTGGCGGAGGAGCCGTCCAGTGCCGAGTCGATGTCCTCGGAGAGCCTGGCGGCGAGCCCGGGCTCGTCCGAGGTGCAGATCGCCGCCCGCGTCTGCGGAGTGGCCGCGTGAGCCGACCGCACCGAGACGATCGCCGGCACGAGCGCCCCCGCGGCCAGCGCCGCTCGTGACGCCAGCGCGGCCCGGGGAGGCCGGGACATTCGTCGGTATCGCCCCATGGTGTGCCCGTCCGTTCGCTCGTGGTGCGGTTCATCACGCGGGAACCCTTCGCTCCGTCGCGAAGGCGGCCCGGTGTGCCAGCGCTCTGGAAGACGGGACAGCGGCGGATACGGTTCACAAACGTGTCCGAATCTCACGACCACTCCACAACCAGCACAGCCCCGGGCCCGGCGTCGGCGAGCCGACGGGCCGTCGCCCGGGGCGGGCCGCATAGTCGAGAATCGAGAACGAGGCAGGGGCCGGGCCGGACAGGAGAAGGTTGTGAGCGCACCGCGGATCGACTACCAGGCGGTATTCGCCGTCACACCCAGCCCGTACCTGGTGCTGACCCCCGACCTGGTGATCGTCGAGGTCAACGAGGCCTATCTGCGGGCCACGGGCCGTACCAGGGAAGAGCTGATCGGCCATTACCTCTTCGAGGTCCACCCCGACAATCCGGCGGACCCGGACGCCGACGGGGTACGCAATCTCGACGCCTCCCTCCAGCGGGTGCTGAGGTTGCGGAGAACGGACACGATGGCGGTGCAGAAGTACGACATCCCCGTCTCCGGGCGTCCGGGAGTGTTCCGGGCGAAGTGGTGGTCGCCCATCAACACACCCGTCCTCGGGCCCGACGGAGAGGTGCGGTGGATCATCCACCGGGCGGAGGACATGACCGAGTTCGTACTGACCCGCTCGCTGCGGCCGAAGCCCGAGGACGGGGGCGAGGACGAGGGCGAGGACGAGGGCGCGGGCAGGGCCGCGGGCGGGGGCGGGGAGCGTGAGTCGATCGAGGCCGAGCTGTACACCCGGGCGCGGGAACTCCAGCGCCTCAACGAGGAACTGCGCGAGGCCCACGACCGGGAGCGCCGCACCGCCCTCGCCCTCCAGGAGGCCATGCTGCACTCCCCGGACCTGGCAGGACACCGCGAGATCGCCGTGCGCTACATGCCCGCCGCCCGGTCGCTCAATGTGTGCGGCGACTGGTACGACGTGGTGGACCTGTCCACGGACACCTTCACCGTCGCGGTCGGCGATGTGGTCGGCCACGGCCTGGAGGCCGCCGCCGTCATGGGCATGCTCCGCAGCGCCCTGTCCGCCGCCGTCCGCGCCATCAGCGAACCCGGCAGGGCGATGGACGTGCTGAGCCTCTACGCCCGCACCTTCGAGGGCGCGCTGGCCACGACCGCGGCCAAGGCCGTCGTCGACACCCGCCAGCAGCACATCACCTACACCAGCGCCGGTCACCCGCCGCCCGTCCTGGCCCGGCCGGACGGCACTGTCGTCCTGCTCGACCAGGCCACCAACCCCCCGCTGGGCCTTGTCGCGGACCACCTCCCCCGGCCGCAGGCCACGGTGTCGTACAGCCCGGGTGACACCCTCGTCCTCTACACCGACGGACTCATCGAACGCCGTGACGAGGACATCGACGTCGGCCTGCGCCGCCTCACCGACACCCTCGCCCGCCACACCTGTCTCGGCCCCGACCACCTCGCCGACACCCTGCTCACCCGCCTCGGGGTGGCCGGGGGCGGACGCGACGACATCGCCCTGATCGTCGTCCGCCTCTGAGGTCCCGGCCCGGCCGCCGCGCACCGCACCCCCAGGGAAACCTCAACAGCCAGCCGCACACACATACTTCTTGGCATATGTTTGGGCACATGAGTTCACATGACCCGGAGCCCCGGCCTCCGTCCCCGCTGGTGGAAAAGATAGACAGCGCGCTGGCAGTACTGCTCATCGTCGGTATGGCTGGCGGATCGTTCTGGCTGGCCTCGGGCCTCGCCTCGTCCTACATGGTGCTCTTCAGCTGACGCGGCCGCGCCCAGGCGGTGCCCGCTACCGCCCGGGCCGGGCGCATACCCGCCTGGCGGCGTACGCCGCCCCGTCCGCCGTCCCGCACCCGCACGGATCGCCGCTGCGGCCGAACGGAGCGGTCTGGCGCGGGAGTTGCCTGATGTGGTGGCCCACCATGTGACCGCGATGGCGGTGTCAGCCGGCGGTGAAGTAGTGGCCGTCGTCGAGGTCCGCGATCAGGCCGGGGTGGACCGGCTCCCAGCCCAGCAGCCGCCTGGTGTCCGCGTTGGGCATGGTGATGTCCATCTCGATGAACGGGAAGCCGGTGAAGTGGTCCGCGGCCCGTTCGGCCGGGATGCTCACGGCCGGGACGTTCAGATGGCGGCCGATGGTCTCGGCGATCTCGCGCACCGTGATGCCCTCTTCGGCCGCGGCGTACAGCTGTGAACCGGCCGGGGCCTTCTCCAGCGCCAGCCGGTAGAGGCGGCCGACGTCCAGGGTGTGACCGGCGGGCCAGCGGTTGGCGCCGTCGCCGACGTAGCCGGACACGCCCGTGGCACGGGCGTGTCCGATCAGGATCGGGATGAAACCGGTCCTGTCCCGCGCGCTGTGGGTCACCGGCGGGATGGCGACGAGCACGGTCCGCACCCCGCGTCCGGTGACATCGCCGAGCACCCGCCCGACCGCGGAGCGGGGGTTGGCTGCTATCGCCGCGTCGCGCCGCGCGTCACCGGTGGGCGTCAGGCCGACGCCGATGAGGGTCTTGCCCGTACCGGCCAGCGCGTCGCCGAATGTCCGCACCACAGCCAGGTCGGCCGCCACCGCCTCGGCGAACTTCCCCGCGGGGATGGCGTCGTGGTTGAACGCGAGGTGGATGACCGCGTCCGCGTCGGCGGCGGCCCCGCGCAGCCCGTCCAGGTCGTCGAGGTCGCCGCGGCGCACCTCGGCGCCCAGGGCGTTGACGGCGGCGGCCGAGGCGTCGGACCGGGCCAGGCCGACGACCTCGTGTCCGGCCCCGAGCAGTTCGGGTACCACGGCCGATGCGATGTGGCCGCTGGCACCGGTGACGAAAACACGCATGCGCAGCTCCCTTGGAGGAACGCTCCGCCGCGCGGAGCGAGGTGATGTGACTTGGTAACGTCACTCGTCACCGTAGCCGAAGTGACGGTACTAAGTCACATCACTTATGCTGTGCGCATGGCCCGATGGGAACCGAACGCACAGGAACGGCTGGTGCGCGCCGCGCTGGAGCTGTTCACCGAGCAGGGCTACGACACCACCACCGTCCATGAGATCGCCGATCGGGCAGGTCTGACCAAGACCACCTTCTTCCGGCACTTCCGCGACAAGCGGGAAGTGCTCTTCGCCGGTCAGAACACCCACACCCGGCTCCTCGCCGACGCGATCGGGGCGGCACCCGGCCCGGCCACACCGCTGAAGGCGGTCCGCGCGGCCCTCGACGCCCTCACCGCCACCTTCACCGACGACCGCCGCGAGATCGGCGTCAGGCTCCGCCCGGTCATCGCCGGTCACACCGAACTGCAGGAGCGCGCCGCCCTCAAGCGCGCCAGACTCGCCGGGGCCATGACGGACGCGCTCCACAAGCGCGACGTACCGGAACCGACCGCGAGCCTCGCCGCCGAACTCGGCGTCCGCGCCTTCTACGACGCCTTCGACCAGTGGGCCGATCCGGCGAACGACCGGACGCTCACCGAACTCACCCGCCGCACCCTCGACGAACTCCGCGCCGCGCTGGTCGCGCTCGACTAGCGCCCACCCACCGCGCCCCGGCCACCGCGCCCGGGCCTCACCCGTCCCGGCCGTAGAGCGCGGCGATCTCCTCGGAGCCTGACCACCGGCTGTAGGCGGGCTGCTGTGGCCACCCCTCGGGCGAGTCCTGCCACTCCTCCTGACGCCCGTACGGCAACAGGTCGATCAGCGCGAAGGAGTAGCTGAGCTGCTCGGTGCCACGGCCGTCCGTGTGCCAGGTGCGGTAGACGGTGTCGCCGTCGCGCAGGAACACATTGACGGCGAACCCGCCGCCTGGCGGGGCGCCGACGTCGGTACCGAACGGGCTGTTCGCCGTGGAGTACCAGGCCATCGTGTTCCCGACCCGCCGCTTGTACGCGAGCGCCTCGCCGATCGGGCCCTGGGTGACGATGACGAACCGGGCATCGTAGTTGCCCAGGAACTCCAGCCTGGTGAACTGCGAGGTGAACCCCGTGCAGCCCGGACACTGCCACGTCTCGCCGGGGAACCACATGTGGTTGTAGACGATCAGCTGCTTCCTGCCGTCGAAGAGGTCCGCCAGCCGGACCGGCCCGTCCTCGCCCTCGAGGGTGTAGTCGGGCAGCTCGACCATCGGCAGGCGGCGGCGCTGGGCGGCGATCGCGTCGAGCTCCCGTGTCGCGGCCTTCTCCCGGACCCGCAGCGCGTCGAGCTCACGCCGCCAGGTATCGGCGTCCACGACGGACGGCAGCGGGTTGGTGGTCATGCCGGTGCCCCTTTCTGATCACGCGGATGGCGGATGGTGCGCAGAGGTGTAGACCCCGCTCGGCCGCCGAACTCATCGGTGGCCGGGGACCGCGGGAACTGTGACCGACGGGGCCCCGACCACCGCCCGGGCGCGTTACCCTTTTGGCAGGACATGGACCGATATCAGCGGCTACGGAGGGTATCGGGATGGCGCGCAGAGCCGGGGCCGGTCCCGAGGCGAAACGGATGCCGGCCGGCTTCGCGGACGTGCCCGAGGCACCCGCTCCGGCCCTCGCCGTCGTGGGCTCTGACGGCACCGTCCTGGCGTGGGGAGAGGGCTGCCGGAGGCTGCTCGGGCACCGTGCGGAGGACGTCGTGGGACTGCCCGTGCGGGAGCTGCTGGAGACCCCGGCCGAGGCGCTGCGGTGGTCCTCGACCCCGGGAGACATGGGGAAGCACGGCGGTCGGCGGGCCGCCAACGCCGTCATGAAGGTCCGGCACCGGGACGGCGAGAGCTTCCGGCTGACGGTGGAGACCATCGCGCTGACCGGCGGGGACGGCGAGAGCTGCTGGTTCGTCGCCATCACGGAGGCACCGGACGGAGTGCGGACCGCCGACGCCGAAGCGGTGCTGCTGGACCGGTCACCGCTGGCCGTCGCGGTGTGGGACACCCACACCCGGCTGCTGTGGTCTAACCGCGCCTGCCGGGAGATCGTGGGCCGCTCCGAGGTGGACGCGCCCACCCGGTCCGCGCGGCGCACCGTGCGCGGTTTCGACCGGACCACCATCGAGCCGGTGATACGGCGGGTGCTGACCTCGCGGGAGCCGGTCGGCGACCATGTGCTGCGGTGGGTGTCGCCGGAGCACGGCCGGGAGGTCGTCTTCTCCTCCTCCGTCTTCCCCCTCGCCCCCAAGGGCGGTGGCCCGCTGGGCGTGTGCACCATCTCGCTGGTCACCAAGAGCGGCGAGCGCGAGCGGCTGGCGCTGCTCGGCAGGGCGGCCAACCAGATCGGCACCACGCTCGATGTGATGACGACCGCGCAGGAGCTCGCGGACACGGCCGTCCCCGCACTCGCCGACTACGTCACGGTGGATCTGGCCGATGCCGTCCCGCTGGGCGGGGAGCCGCTGAAGCGGATGCCCGAGGCCGCCTCCGGCATCCCGGTCTTCCGCCGCGCGGGTCAGGCCTCCATCCACGGCGATATGCCGGAGGCCGCCTTCCTGGTGGGGGATGTGGTGTACGTACCGCCCGGATCGCCGTTCCTCACCGCGCTGTACGGGGGCCAGTCCTACTTCGAGCCCGCCATGAAGACCGGCCCTGGCACCTGGCTCGACCGCGACCCCCAGCGCAGACGGCTCATCCACGACACCGGTATGCACTCGGTGATGATGATCCCGCTCAGGGCCCGCGGCACCCTCCTCGGCATCGCCGTGTTCACCCGGACCGACAACGCCGTGCCCTTCTCCCAGGACGATCTGCTGCTGGCTGAGGAGCTCTGCGTCCAGGCGGCGCTGAGCCTGGACAACGCCCGCCGCTACGCACGGGAGCGGTCCGCGGCCCTCGCCCTGCAGCGCAGTCTTCTGCCGCAGGAGCTGTCGGGCGGCCCCGCGGTGGACCTGGCCGGCCGCTATCTGCCGTCGGACCGGTACGAAGGGGTGGGCGGGGACTGGATGGACGCCATCGAGCTGCCGGGCGACCGGATCGCCATGGTCATCGGCGATGTCATCGGCCACGGCATCAACGCCGCGGCCGCCATGGGCCGGATGCGCACCGCGGTCCACACCCTCGCCGCCCTCGACCAGCACCCCGCGGAACTCCTCGACCACCTGGACAAGGTCACCGCCCGGCTCGCCGAGACGGGCACCTGGTCCCCGGGGTACTCGTCAATCACCGGCGGTACCTGCCTCTACGCCGTCTACGACCCGGCCACCCGCGTCTGCACCCTGGCCCGCGCCGGGCATCCGCCACCGATGCTGGTGACTCCCGAAGGCCGTGCCAGGATCGCCGACACACCGGTGGGCCCGCCGGTCGGAATCGGCACCGGGACCTATGAATCCGTCGACCTGGAGCTTCCCGAGGGCAGTCTGCTCGCCTTCTTCACCGACGGACTGGTGGAGACCCGCCACGGCGATATCGATGCCGGTCTTGACCGGCTGCTCGCCGCGCTGCAACGCCCTTCTGCGAGCCTCGAGGACCTGTGCGCCCGTGTCCTCGCGAGGATGACCACGGACACCGCCCCGGAGGACGACATCGCGCTCCTCATGGCCCGGACCCGCGCCGACCGGCGGCGACCTCCCGCAGCAGCCCCATCACGGCCTGGGCGCGGGCGGTCTGGCGCATGCCCCTCACCGAGGCGATCCTGACTTCGAGCGGCGGGCTGCCGTCCCGCAGCTCCAGTTCCGCGATCTCGCCGCCACCGTAGGTCTGGCTGGTCGCCGGGCGCTGGTTCAGCACGGAGTATCCGAGCCCCCGGGCCACCAGGGAACGCACCGTTTCATAGCTCCGGGTGCGGTAGCGGACATCGGGCGCGGTGCCGGTGGCGGCCACCAGCGAGCGGAAGTAGTCGTATCCGGGCGGCCCAGGAGGCGAAGATCGCACCATGGACGAAGAAGATCGCCGACACCGCAGCCCGCGCCCGCCGCACAGACACGGGCAAGGACCGTGGTCTCAGTTCAGCCAACTCCGTATCGCGCGGACGCACTTCGCCGGGTGGCCGACGCTCCGGAGAGCCTCGGCCACCCGGGCAAACATCGCGTGAGACTAGATCATCTTATCGAGTTAACGTCAATGGCTTCTGAGGGCCGACTGGGCGCACCGGCCGCTAATGTTCCCGGAGATCTGGACGGATTCCTGATTGTTTGCCCCCTCCCCCGGGACAGCCGCCGCACCCCATCGAGGAGCCACGCATGCCCGCCCCTGAGCCTTCCCCTCCGCGATCGAGCCCGTCCGCGGCCGCTTCCCGCGCCGGTGTTGCACGGATCCTGAGCGGGCCGAGCGGCCTCGGCACGGCGGGCCTGCACCTGGCCCGGCACGAGGAGCCGCCGACGCCGACGCCGCCAACACCACCGATGCCGTCGACCGTTCCGGCGCAGGGCAACCCGGTCCCGGGCCTCTACCACCACCCGGTGCCGGAGCCCGACCCGGTGCGGGTGGAGGAGGTCAGCCGCAGGATCAAGGCCTGGGCCCTGGAGGAGGTCGACCTGTACCCCGAGGAGTGGGAGGAGCAGTTCGACGGCTTCTCCGTGGGGCGTTACCTGGTCGGCTGCCATCCGGACGCTCCCACCGTCGACCATCTGATGCTCGCCACGCGCCTGATGGTGGCGGAGAACGCGGTGGACGACTGCTACTGCGAGGACCACGGGGGCTCGCCCATCGGCCTCGGCGGACGCCTTCTGCTGGCGCACACCGCTCTCGACGCCCTGCACACCACGCGGGAGTACCAGCCGCGGTGGGCGGAGTCGCTTCGCTCGGACGCGCCCCGCCGCGCCTACCGCTCCGCCATGGAGTACTTCGTCCGGGCGGCCAGCCCCTCCCAGGCCGACCGGTACCGGCACGACATGGCCCGTTTGCACATGGGGTACCTCGCCGAGGCCGCCTGGGCCCAGACGGACCACGTCCCCGAGGTGTGGGAGTACCTGGCGATGCGCCAGTTCAACAACTTCCGCCCGTGCCCCACCATCACCGACAGCGTCGGCGGCTACGAACTACCGGCCGATCTGCACGCCCGGCCCGCCCTGCAGCGGGTCATCGCCCTCGCCGGAAACGCCACCACCATCGTGAACGACCTGTACTCGTACACCAAGGAGCTCGCCGCCCCGGGCCGCCATCTGAACCTGCCCGTGGTGATCGCCGAGCGCGAGGGCCTTTCCGACCGCGACGCCTATCTGAAAGCGGTCGAGGTCCACAACGACCTCATGCGTGACTTCGAGGCCGAAGCCGCGGCCGTGGCCGTCGCCCTCCCCGTCCCGACCGTGCAGCGCTTTCTCCGGGGCGTGGCCGCGTGGGTCGACGGCAACCACCACTGGCACCAGACCAACACCTTCCGCTACAGCCTGCCCGATTTCTGGTAAGAAGAACGGAACCCTCTGTGACCAGCACCGACCTCGGCGCCGACGTCGCCGCTTCCTCCGGCGCCGCCATGTTCATCCCCGGCCCGGCGACCCCCTACCAGGGGGACATCGCCCGCTACTGGGACCGCGAGGCCAGGCCCGTGAACCTCCGTCTCGGCGATGTCGACGGCCTTTACCACCACCACTACGGCATCGGAGACGTCGACCACACCGCACTCGGCGACGGCGACGGCTGCGCCTACGAGAAGAAGCTGATCGCCGAGCTCCACCGCCTGGAGTCGGCCCAGGCCGAACTCCTCCTGGACCACCTCGGTCCCATTGAGCGCGATGACACGCTCGTTGACGCCGGTTGCGGCCGCGGGGGCTCGATGGTCATGGCCCACCAGCGCTTCGGCTGCCGGGTCGAGGGCGTCACACTGTCCGCCAAACAAGCCGACTTCGCCAACCAGCGCGCCCGTGAGCTCGGCATCGAGGACCATGTCCGCGCCCGCGTCTGCAACATGCTCGGTACGCCCTTCGAGACCGGGCGGGCGGCGGCCTCGTGGAACAACGAGTCAAGCATGTACGTCGACCTGGAAGACCTCTTCGCCGAGCACTCCCGCATCCTCACGACCGGCGGCCGCTATGTGACCATCACCGGCTGCTGGAACCCGCGTTACGGCCAGCCCTCGAAGTACGTCTCGCAGATCAACGCCCACTTCGAGTGCAACATCCATTCCCGCCGGGAATACCTGCGCGCCATGGCCGACCACCGCCTCGTACCACAGGCCGTCATCGACCTCACTCCCGCGACCCTGCCGTACTGGGAGTTGCGGGCCACCTCCTCGCTGGTCACGGGCATCGAGAAGGCGTTCATCAACTCCTACAAGGACGGCTCCTTCCAGTACCTGCTCATCGCGGCCGACCGCGTCTGACCACCGGCCTCCAGCGGCTGGCCAACGGCCCTCGGGACGTGGTCAGCCGCTGGAACCGCGGACCACCAGCTCGGGCTTCAGCACGACGTCATCGCTGTCGCCGTCGAGGAGGGCGAGGGAGGCCTCGACCATGAGCTCGGCGGTCGAGCCCAGGGTGGTGAGCCCCGGCGCGGCGGTGTCGGAGATATACGTACCGTCGAAGCTGGCGAGCGCGTACTCGGCGGGCACGCGCTTACCGGCGTGCTGGAGCGCCGTCAGCAGGCCGAGCGCCACGGTGTCGGCGGTGCAGATGACCGCATCCGTCTCGCCGGGGTCCGCGAGCAGGAGCCTCGCCGCGTCGGTGCCGCTCGCCACCGTGAAGTTCGGCATCTCCAGGACCCGGTCGTCCGGCCCGGCGAGCGCGCGGAACGCGGCGGTGCGCTCGATGCTCGACGAGGAGTCCTCCTGGGCGTCGACCATCAGGATGCCGCGGCGGCCCCGCGCCCGCAGGTGCTCCACGAGCAGGCGCACCCCCGCCGCGTTGTCGAGCCGGACCGACGGCGCTTCGACGCCCCGTGCGCGGCGGTCGACCTGTACGACGCGGTTGGACCGCGCGAGCTCCGTGATCGCGGCGCCGCTCCGCTCGAACGCGGCGGGCACCACGAGCACCGCGTCCACCAGCACCCGGTCCATGGCGCCGAGCTGGCGCCGCTCGGTCTCCGGGCTCTCGCCCGTGTCGATGGTCACCAGCCGCTTGCCCTCGAGATCCAGGCGGCGCGCATACGCCGACACCAGCTCCGCGAAGTACGCGTTCGCGATCGCCGGGACGACGAGCGCCAAGGAATCCGTCGACTGGATCCGCAGCGCCCGCGCCGCCGCGTTCACCCGGTAGCCCAGCTCCTCGCACGCGTTGCGCACCCGCAGCGCCAGCTCCGGATCGACATTGCGCTGAACACCGGAGAGCACTCGGCTCGCCGTCGGCACCGACACCCCCGCGCGCAGCGCCACGTCCTTCAAGCCTATGCGCGCGCCCATCCTGATCTCCCCTGATTTCCGCCCGCCGATGCTATCAGGACGGTCCCGGCGACCCATTGACGCGGCAGGGGCTGACGTGCTTGGGTTCGGAAATGCTTTTCCCGACGATGAGAGTACCCTACGACCGCTCGCCGCAGGCCACGGGGGCCGGTGACCGGGGGCCCGCCGTCGGAGCGGCACACCGCGGCCTCGAACCCGGCGCGCCCGCCGCCCCTCCCGGCGGCGGTTTAGCGGTCCACCCCACCGCTTAGCGCTCCGCCTCACCGCCGTACCCGCCTCCCACCGTGGGCGCGATGGCGATCACCCCGTGGGCGCGATGGCGATCACCGCGTACGCCACGGGTCTCGCGCGGAGCCGCGCCGCCCCCTCCCCTATCGCCATACGTCGAACCATCGCCATAACGTCGAAAGGCGCCCTTCCATGAGCAATAAGGCTCAGCAAGGTCGTAGAGGCACGACCGTCGAATCAAACGGCGTCAATCCCGTCCCCGATGCCGAGCGGCGCGGGAAGCCTCGGGGCCTGTTCGCCGTGTGGTTCGCCTGGAACATCTCCATCCTCGGCATCAGTTACGGCATCTTCGTCTTCGGCCTCGGCCTGAACGTCTGGCAGACGATCGTCGCCGGGACCCTCGGCTATCTCATCTCGGCCACCCTCGTCGGCATCCTCGCCGTCGGCGGGCCCCGCACCGGACTGCCGACCCTCGCCCAGACGCGCTTTTCGTTCGGCATGAAGGGCAACAGGATCCCCGCGTTCTTCGCCTATCTGTCCAATATGGGATGGAAGGTGACGATCATCACTCTTGCCTCGACCACCGGGGCGAACCTGTTCGCGAAGCTGTGGCCGTCGGTGTTCGCCGACGCGGACGGGTCGAGCGCCACGTCCACGGTCGTGCTGTGGTTCCTGCTCGTGCTCGCCGTGACGATGGCGGTCTCCGTCCTCGGCCACGAGCTCATCATGAAGGTCGAGGTCTGGATCTCCTGGGTGACCGGCGTCATGACGGTCGCGTTCCTCGGATTCATGGTGCCCGAGATCGCATGGGCGCGTCTCGGTGACGTCCCCGCGGGCGGACCGCTGGTGTTCATCGGCGGCATCATCATGGCGATGACCCTCGTCGGCCTCGGCTTCCTCAACTACGGCGGCGACTTCGCCCGTTACCTCCCGCGCGACACCCCGGCGCGCGGCGTGATCGGCTGGACGGTCTCCGGACTCAGCCTGCCGGTCATCATCCTCCTCGCCGTCGGCGCGCTTCTCGTCGGCGGGGACTCCAAGCTCGGTGCCGCCGCGGCGTCCGACCCGATCGGGGCGCTCACCGCGCTGCTGCCGATGTGGTTCTTCGTCCCCTTCTCCGTCGTGATCGTCATCTCGCTCGTCTCGGCCGCCATCACCGGCATGTACAGCTCCGGCCTCGCGCTCATGGCCGTCGGCGTACCGCTGCGCCGCTCCGTGACGACCGCGATCAACGCGATCATCATCGCGGCGGGCGCCTTCTACCTGCTGTTCATCTCCACCTCGTTCCTCGCGACGTTCCAGTCCTTCCTGTCGCTGATCGCCGTGATGATGGGCACCATGGGCGGCATCCAGCTCATCGACTTCATCCGGCAGCGCCGCATGGGCTGGAACACCGATATGGCGAGGCCGCGCGGCTACGGGGGCCGCGACGGGCGCTGGACGGCGATCCTGAGTCTGATCACCGGAACCGTCGTCGGTCTCGGCCTCGTGACCAGCTCCGATCCAAACTTCGCGAAGATCACGGGATTCCTCCTCACCGAGGAGGGCCGCACCGGGGTGTTCGGGTCGAGCGGGCTCGGCATCGTCATCGCCCTGGTGCTCGGCGCCGCGCTCTACGCGGCGCTCACGTTCGGACTCCGGCTGGATCCGAAGCCCGACTACTCGCTGGTGAGCGGCGAAGACGCCGTTCACGGGGACGGCGGGCCCGGGGTTACGGCCCCCGACGCGGCCGGAAGGAGCTGACCCCCTTGTCCGCGTGGCCCGACCTGCCCGCCTTGCCCGCGTCGTCCGCGCGGGAGACCGCGCTGGAGCGGTTCCGGAACCCGGACCCCTGGCACGCCCCCGCCGCCTACTGGTTCTGGCACCGGCTGCCCGACGAGGACACGATCCGCGCCCAGGTGCGGCAGATGCACGGCGCCGGTATCCGGAGCTTCCAGGTGCAGGCGCGGCTGTCGTACCCGATCGGGGGTTACCTGGACGACGACTACCTCGCCGCGTGCCGTGTGGCCGTCGGGACGGCCGCCGAGCTCGGCATGGTCGTCGGCATCTACGACGACTACAACTGGCAGACCGGCCACGCCGCGGGCCGGGCCGTGACCGGACACGACGAGCTGCGCGAGCGGCACCTGTTCTGGGTGCGGATCCCCGCCGGGGCGAGCGAGGGCTCGCTCAGCGGGATCCGTTCGGCGACGGAGAACCTCGGCCCGGCCGCGATGGACTGGCACTACGAGGGCGGCGTGGTCGCCTGGGCCGACTGGCGGGTCGAGTACGCGCTCGTCGTGAAGGCCGCGCAATCCATGGAAGGGAAAGAGGAAGGGGAGCACGGTGTGGCCGCCGAGCGGCCCGAGCTCGTCGACCGCGTGGACGGCGCCGCCGACGGGTGCCGTGTCCGCCTGGCCGCGCCCGTGCCCGACGGCGCGGAGGCGATCGTGTTCGTCTCCGCCCGCTGCGCGACCTCCCGGCTGGTGAACCCCGTCGACCCGGTCGCGGTCGATCGCTTCATCGAGGCGGGTTACCAGCCCTTCGCCGACGCCCTGGGCGACTTCTTCGGCTCCACCGTCGCGTATATGTTCTTCGACCAGCCGCATGCCGTGTACTACGACTGGGCGGAGCGCACGGGAGACCTGCGTTCGGCGATGCCGTTCCACGAGAGCCTGGCCGTCTCGATCCGGGAGCGCTGGGGCGGGCGTGCCCCCCAGGTGCTCGCCGCCGTGCTCGACGGAGACGACCCGGAGCGGCTGAGCCTCCGCGCCCAGTTCTACGAGCACTTCAGCGGCCATGCGATGGAGACGTTCCTCGGCAGGCTGCGCGCCTGGAGCCACGCCCACGGCCTGCGTCAGTCCGGCCATGAAGTCCTGGGGCACGTCGGGGGCTGGGCGCTCGACACCGCGTTCGCGAACTGGGACCTGCGGGTGAACTTCGGGCTCGACCACTTCGGCGTGGACGGCTACCGCGATCTCACCGCGGTGGACGCACAGGACGCCCTGGTGCAGCTCAGCCCCGTTTTCGGCGACTCGGTCGCCCGCCACCACGGCCGCGGCGGGACGATGGTCGAGCAGTACTTCGTCACCCCGCCCGAGGGCGGGACCCCGTGGTCCGGCCACTGGGGGCTGACCCTGCAGGAGTTGCGCACCACGGCGATCAACCACCATCTGCAGGGCATGCGACAGATGATCTTCCATGGCTTCTACCAGACCCACGGCCATGGAGAGGATCACGAGTCGCTGCGGAATCCGCGCTTCGACTTCCCCCCGGGCATCAACTTCGAGCCCTGGTTCGCCGATCACCACCCGCGGTTCGCGCTGGAGAGCGCGCGGCTGAGCGAATTCCTCGAACCGGTGTCACCACAGAGCGATGTGGCGGTCCTGTATCCATTGCGTACGGTGTGGACCGCCGGTCAACTCGGCGAGCAGGCAACGGCGTTGGGCGATTGGGCACGCGCGCTCAGCGCATCCCGGGTGGGCTTCCACCTCGTGGACGAGCGCGATCTCGAAACCGCCGTGGTGGAGGATGGCGCGGTGTGCTTCGGGGACCGCCGGTACCGGGCGCTCGTGCTCCCCGCAGTGACCACGCTGCGCTCCGCCGCGTCGCTGCGCCGACTTCGCCGCCTCGCGGAATCGGGCGTAAGGGTGCTCGCGAGCGGTGCGACGCCCGCCGTCTACCAGGACGGCCCGCAGACCGCCGCCGAGGACTGGGCGGAGCTCGCCCCGGCCGTGGAGGTGTTCCACGCGGTCCCCGGGGAGGCGGTCCTGCGCGGGCTCGCCGCCCGGCGTGAGCGGACCGCGCCGACGCTGCGCGTGCCCGTGGGCTCGCCGGTGCGCTGGCGCGGCGGCCCGGACCCGGCCGGCGGCTTCCGCTTCGCGTGCTTCGCCGAGGCCGGGGGCACGGTGGAACTCCTGCTGCCCGACGGACCCTGGCACATCGAGGAGTGGGAGGCCGCCGACGGCACCGTACGCGCCCTCGCAGCGGCCGGGAGCCCGGTCGCGCTGCGGCTGGAAGAGAACGCGCTGCGGCTGTTGCGTGTGCACAGGGACGCGGGATCCGCTGCCGGCCGGGCGGACACCACGGAGGGTTCCGCGGCCGCGGCCGGTCATGGCACACCGGAGTGGTCGGCGCCGGAGCCGCTTGAGTCCGGCTGGCTGCTGGAGATCCCCGAGGACGCGTCCGAGGAGGCGGGCACCCGCCGCGCCATCGCGGTGACCCGCGGCTGGGAGCGACAGGGCCTCACCGCGTTCGCGGGCACCGCGGACTATGTGCGGCGGATCGAGCTCGACACGCCGGTCCCCCTGGAGCTGACGCTCCCGGCCGTCGCCGGAGCCGTGGCCGTGGCCGTGAACGGCGTGCGAGTGACGGAGCGCGCCTGGGCGCCGTACCGCGTCACGATCCCCGCCGGCGCCCTGCGGCCCGGGGGGAACGAACTCCGCGTCCGGATCGCGCCGTCGGCGGCCAACCGCTACTACGCCGGGACCGGGCTCCGCGCCGGGCCCGAGCCGTGCGGGCTGCTCGCACCGCCACTGCTGCGCCACGCGCTCAGGACTCCGCACCCCGGCGCTTCCCCGGACGGCTTCGGCTCCGGTCCACTCCGTGAACGCCCGTGATCCGGCTGGACGACACCCATGCCGTCCTCCCGAGCGCCCGGAACGGCCGGACTACACCTGAGCGAGGATGCCTCCGTCGACGCGGTACTGGGATCCGGTGAGCCAGCGCGCCCGCTCCGACACCAGGAACGCGACCAGCTCGGCGGCGTCCTCCGGGGTTCCGGGGCGGTTCATCGGCACGTTCAGCCGGGCCGCGAGATCGCGCTGTGCCTCCTCCAGCGAAACCCCTTGCCGGTCGGCGATCCTCTGGTGCTGCGCGACCGCCCCGGGGGTGGCGATAAAGCCCGGCAGTACGCACACCACCCGTACCCCGGCCGGGCCGACCTCGGCCGCGAGTGAGCGGCTGTAGCTGTTGAGGGCCGCCTTGGCGGCCGCGTAGGCGGCCTGGCCGGGCTGCGGCAGGTGGCCCGCGATGGACGAGACATGCACCACCACCCCCGAACCGCGCTCCACCATGCCCGGGACCAGCTCCTGGTCCAGCCGGACCGCGGACAGCAGATTGACCTCGAGGTCCGACCGCCAGGTTTCCTGCGGCCGGGTCAGCGTGTCCGCCGGAGCGCTGCCCGCCCCGGCGTTGTCGATGAGGATGTCCACCCCTCCGGCGGCGTCGCGCACCCGCTCGGCCAGCTGTCGCGCCCCATCGGGGTCCGCGAGGTCCGCGGCGAAGAACCGCGCGGGCAGCGAGCCCCCGGGCGGCGCCGTTCTGGCCGCCGCGAACACGGTGGCGCCCGCCGCGGCGAGCCGCCGCACGATCGCCGCGCCGAGCCCGCGGCTCCCGCCGGTGACCAGCGCGCGCCGCCCCGCAAGCCCTTCGTCGGGAACCGTCCGGGGTGCTCCGCCCCCACCAGCGGGTACGTTGCTCTCCATGCCGTTCATCCGGCGAGAATACCTGACTTACCAGTAAGGCAGTTTTCATGGGAGAGCAAGCCGATCGACGGCGCACCGATACGCGTCGGCGCGTGCGGGCCATCGCGCTGGAGCTGTTCACCGAACAGGGCTATGAGCTGACCTCGTTGACCCAGGTCGCCAGGCGAGCGGGCGTCACCAGGCAGGCGGTCCTGCACCACTTCGCGAACAAGGAGGAGCTGCTCACCAGCTCCTACGAGGAACTGCTCCCGGCGCTCGATGTCATCATCGAGCCCGCACGCGCCCGACCGCCATCCGCCGCGGCCCGAATGCGAGCCATCGAGCAGTTCGACGCCCTGGTCCGCGGCGAGCACGGCGCCTCGCTGGTGTGCGCCCAGGTCAACGAGCACGCCCTGCGCGGCCTGACCGCCGCCCGCACGCTCCAGCGGCGGCTCAACGACCTGACCCGCGCACTGGCCGCCGCCGAAGGACCCGAGGGCACGATGCGCGGACGGCTGGCGCTGGCCGCCGTGATCATGGCCGCGGCACGCGGACGCGAACTGGGCGGCCGACAGGCGGAACGCCACAGAGCGGCACTCGCGGTGGCCCGTTCACTGATCGGGGCCGAGGACGCCTCACCGGTGGCGGACGTGCCCGGCCGGTCACGGTCCGAGCCATGAGCGGCCGGGCGTGCCCGGAGGGGGACGACGGTCAGGTCGTGGCCAGCAGCACATCCTCTCCGCTCGAAGGGCGGAGGCCGTCGGTGCGACCGGTGAAGTAGCGCTCGGCGAGCGCGGCTCCCGACACATGGCGGACGTCCTTGAAACCGGCCCCGCGGGCCAGTTCCAGCATCTCGTCCGGTGCGTAGAAGCTGAGGAACGGCGTTCCGGACGCCTGCGCGCCCTGCTTGCTCGCCCGGAAGCCGGAGCGGTCGGTGTCGTCGAGGAGCTCCACCGGCAGCAGGAAGGTCATGGCGAACGTCGAGCCGGGTGCGAGCCCGGCGACCTGGCTCAGGGTGGCCGCGGTGGCGTCCTTGGTGAGGTACATGCTGACGCCGGTGGAGACGATGACCGCGGGGCTGCTGGCATCGAACCCGGCGGCGGCCAGCTGTGTCAGCCAGTCCTGGCTGGCCTCGAAGTCGACCGGCACCAGGTGCAGCCAGCCGGGGATGCCGTAGCCGAGTTCATCCAGGCGCTGGCGCTTCCATGCCTGCGTGCCGGGCTGGTCGATCTCGAAGACCCGTAGCCGGGAGGCGACCTCCGGCCTGCGCTGGGCGAAGGTGTCCAGACCGGCCCCCAGGATGACGTACTGGGTGATGCCGTGGTCGGCCCGCTCGGTGATCAGGTCCTCGATGAAACGGGCGCGGGCCACCATGGCCGCCCGGAACCCCCGGGTGGTCTCCGGGTCCATGTCGGGGCGACGGCGCCAGTCGGCGTCGGGGGCCACCAGCCGCAGACCGATCTCGTCCTCGAACACATGCGGCGGTGGGTCGACCTGGACATGCATCGCCCGCCAGAGGGCGGTTCGCAGTGCGGTGTTGTCCGGCGCCCCCGTCTGCTCATCCACCACGGGTGTTCCCCTTTCCTCGTGGTCAGTTCTTGCCGGGGGCCTGGAGGTTCCACACCCGCCCGTCGGGGTCGCGGACGGTCATCTCCTTCGTCCCGTAATGGGTGTCCTCGAACGGCGTGACCACCTCGACTGCGGGGTCGGGACGGAACGCGTCCGCGTCCGCCACCTTCAGCACCATCCGCGTCTCGGGCTCCTGGTCCTCGGGGACCTCCGCGATGAAGACGTAGGGCCCGTCACCGTTGCGGAGCTGACCCGAGCTGTGGTCGGTCTCGAACTCCAACTCGTATCCCAGCGCCTGGAAAAACCTCGCCGACTTCCCCCAGTTGTGGGTCGTCAGGAACACGGCCTCGATGCCTTCGGTCGCCATGTCAGCTCTCCTTCTCGTTCGCTTGCTCTTCGTGCCCATGGGCGTCGTCGAGGTAGGCGCGCAGTGCGTCGGCGACCAGCGCCGACAACGATGTGCCCGACTCGATGGCGCGGTACTTGATCTGCTTGATCAGCTCGATCGGCAGATACACGTTGAACTGCTTGACTTCCCTGTCACCCACGAGTGCGATGCTAGCATCCTAGCAAGCTAGGTAACCATATGGCGCGGACACAGGCACGGACCTGGGCACGGACATGAGACGCGGACACGAGGCGCGGGCATGGCGAACCGACCCCCAGCCGTCCCAGGACGCCGGAGGTCGGTGGCGGATCCGTCCGCCCTACTCCAGACCCCGCTTCCCCGGCGCCCAGAACGGCTTGGTGAGCACCGCGCGCCGGTCCCAGCCCGCCTCCCGGACGAGCACCTGCCGCACCCGCTGTACGGTCCGGGCCTCCCCGGCGACATAGGCGATCCCGCCCGGCTCAGGGGCGAGGCTCCGTACCGCGTCCGGCAGTGAAGTGCCGCCCCTGGTAAGCCAGTTGAGGCGGTCCGCATGGGGCAGTGGCAGCCGGTCCGCCTCGGTCCCGGTCTCCACGCAGCCGGAGACGCGCGCCCCGGGCGGCAGGGCGGCCAGCATCGCACCGAAGGCGACGGACGCCGTCTCCTCCCCCACGAAGACGTGGTGGGGGGCCTCGGGCCGCAGCGTGAACGACCCCTCGGGTTTGCCCAGCCGCACCCGCGCGCCGACCTCGACACCGCCGCCCCAGCGCGCCCCCGGCCCCGCTCCGGGGTGGTCCAGCACGCACAACTCGACGGCACCCGTGGGGTCGTAGCACCACACGGAGTACGTACGGCGGGTCAGCCCGGAGCCGACCAGGACGCGCACCTGCTGCCCGGGGCGCACGTCGAGCCCGGCGAGGGCGGCGCCCTCGATGCGCAGCCGTCGCATGCGGGCGGCGATCGGTTCGGCCTCGGTGACGGTGCCGCGGAGCATCAGCAGGTCCAGGACCGGGTCAAGCAGCGTGGGCATGGGGGTGCTCCTCGGAGAAGTCGCGTGCGCGCGGCGAAAAGTGGGGGTCAGGGGTCACCGGAGTCATAGGCGACCAGAACGCGATAGTACGCGTTGCCCACTGAATGCGATAGTGCGCGACTTTGCGATGCCCTCGCCCGCGGTCTCCCGGCTCCTAGGGCCGCACGAGGATCTTGATGTGCTCTCCGGTGCCGTCGAGGAGTGCCTGGAAGCCGTTCTCGACCAGGTCCTCCAGATCGATGCGCCGGGTGATGAACGGGTCCACCGAAAGCTTGCCCGCGTTCAGGAGGTCGATGACGGGCTGGTGGTCGCCCGCGTAGCAGATGGTGCCCACCAGCCGCACCTCCTTGAGCACGAGCGGAATCATGTCCAGCGTCGCCGGACGGCTCCATATGGCGACGTTGACGACGGTTCCGCGGGCCTTGACCGACGCGACGCACGCGGCCAGCACCGAGTCGACCCCCGCGCATTCGAAGGCCACATCGGCCCCGGCGCCTCCGGTGAGCTCCCTGATGCGCTCGTCCGCCGTCTCCGCGAGCGGGTCGATGACCGCGTCGGCGCCCGCGGCGAGCGCTCGGCGCCGACGCCCCGCGGAGGGTTCCACCACGCTGATGTGCCCGGCTCCGGTCGCCCTCAGCACCGTCACGATCAGCAGCCCGATCGGCCCGGCGCCGAACACGGCGGCGCTGGCGCCCGGTGCGAGCTCCGCCCTGCCGACGGCGTGGTGGGCGACGGCCAGCGGCTCGATCAGCGCACCGGCCTCGGTCGTCACCCCGCCGAGGGGGAACACCAGCTCGCGGTCGACGACGATGTACTCCGCCAGGCCCCCGCCGCCGCCCGCCAGTCCGATGGTGGCCGCCCGGTCGCAGCTGTTGTGGTGACCGGCCAGACACGGCGGGCAGGAGCGGCAGACCAGCCTGGGTTCGGCGGTCACGCGCTCGCCCACGCTCAAGTCGCCTACGTCATCCGCCAGTTCGGCGACCGTCCCGGCGAACTCATGGCCCAGGACGACCGGTGAGGTCTCGCCGGTCATCGGATGGGGCTCCCCGGGGGCCGGGCAGAAGATGGGCCCGTCCAGGTACTCGTGCAGATCGGTGCCGCAGATGCCGCACCAGTCGACCTTGATCTTCACCGTGCCCGGCCGTACGGCCGGTTCCGGGATCTCCTCGATGCGGATGTCGCCTCGTCCGTGGAATCGAGCGGCCCTCATGCGCTTCCCGTCCGTTCGTTCGGTGGCTGTCCGGGTTCCGTCCCGGCTGGGGTGGACGCCGTGCTACGGCGTCGGGGCGTCGGGGCGCAGCAGGCCAGCGTCCCGCAGGTCGTCCCAGAGCTGCCGGGGGATCCGGGCTCCGAACAGCTCGGCGCTTGCGCTCTGCTGCTCGGGGGTGCGCGAGCCGACGCACACGCTCGCCACGGCCGGGTGGGCCGCGGCGAACCCCAGTGCGGCGGCGGGCAGGGCCACGTCGTACGCGCGGCAGATGGCGTGGATCCGCGCCGTGCGCCGCAGGATCTCCGGGGGCGCGGGGGCGTAGTTGAACTTCGCGCCCTCGACGGCGCCGGTGGCCAGCACGCCGCTGTTGTAGACCCCGCCGAGGACCACGCTGACGCCCCGCTTGTCGCACAGGGGCAGCAGTTCGTCCAGCGGATCCTGCTCCAGCAGGGTGTACCGGCCGGCCAGCAGCACACAGTCGGCGTCGGTCCGCCGTACGGCCTCCAGACACACATCCGTCTCGTTGACGCCGAATCCGATGGCCGACACCACTCCCTCCTCCCGCAGCCGGACCAGGGCGGGGAATCCCTCCTCCACCGACTGGCGGAACATCTCCGGCTGGGCGTCGCCGTGGGTGTAGCGGTCCACGTCGTGCATCAGCAGGATGTCGACGCGATCGGTGAGCATCCGCTGAAGGCTCTCCTCCACCGAACGCATGACGCCGTCGTAGGAGTAGTCGTAGTGGGCCGCGAAGGGCGCGGGCTCCACCCACAGGCCGGAGTCGAAGGTGCCGGGCGCGGCGGGCTCGAGCCGCCGGCCGACCTTGGTGGAGATGACGTACTCATCACGCGGGTAGCCGCGCAGCGCGTGGCCGAGACGGTGCTCGCTGAGCCCGTGGCCGTACAGTGGAGCGGTGTCGAAGTGGCGTATTCCGAGATCCCACGCCTGGGACACCATGGCCAGGGCCGTGGACTCGCCGAAGGGGCGCAGGAAATTGCCGATGGGGGCCGCGCCGAAGGACATGGCGGTGGTGCGGAGGGATGTCCGCCCCAGTGGACGGGGTTCGTTGACCCGCATATGGACCTCCTGAGGGGTGGTCAGGCGCCGGCTGCCCGGCGGTTGTCGATCTCGGTGGTGGCCTGGACGAGGACGGGCCTCAGATCGCCGATGACACCGAAGTCGGCGAGGCCGAAGATCGGCGCCTCGGCGTCCTTGTTGACCGCGACGACGATCTTGGACGAGCGCATTCCGGCGATGTGCTGGATGGCCCCGGAGATGCCGGACGCCACGTACAGCTGCGGGGAGACCGTCACACCGGTCTGTCCGACCTGGAACGCGTGCGGATACCAGCCCGCGTCCACCGCGGCGCGCGAGGCGCCCACGGCGGCTCCGAGGCAGTCGGCGAACGCCTCGACGGCGTCGAAGTCGCCACCCGTGCCACGGCCTCCCGAGACCACGATCGAGGCGTCGGCGAGATCGGGGCGGCCGATGTCCCCGCGGGGCTCACGGCGGATGATCCGTGCCGCTCTCGCGGTGTCGGACACCGCCACCCGCACGGTCTCGGCCTCGATCGGGACGGCGGGGTCGGCGCCCTCCGTGGTGAGGGAGTTCGGTTTCAGGGTCACGATCGGGGTGCCCTTGGTGATGCTCGCCGTTGTGGTGAAGGCGCCCCCGAAGACCGACTGGGTGGTGTGAACGGCCCCGTCGTCGCCCCGTACGACATCGCTGGCGTCGGTCACCAGACCCGAATCCGTCTTGATCGCCAGACGGGCGGCGACCTCCTTGCCCTCCGGGGTCGAGGGGATCAGCACCGCGGCCGGCCGCCGGTCGGCGACCAGTTGGGCAAGCGCCTCGGCCTTGGGCGCCACCAGACAGTCGCGGTAGGCGGCGTCCTCGAGGACGTATGCTTTCCTCGCCCCGTACTCGGCCAGTTGCCCGGGGGTGAGGTCCGCCGCGGCTCCGAAGAACACCGCTGACGGCTCGCCGAGGCGGCGCGCGCAGGTCAGCAGCTCGGCGGTGGTCGTACGGACGGCGCCGTCGGCGTGGTCGACGACGACGAGAATCTCGCTCATAGCGCTCAGGGGCCTTCCGGTTGGGTCTGCTGGGGGCCGCGGACAGCTCATCCGCGGACAGCTCAGACGAGCTTCTGCGCGACGAGGTACTGGACGAGCCGCGCTCCGCCCTCGCCCTCGTCGGACACGATCTGTCCCGCGGTGCGCCCCGGGCGGGCGGCGAACGCCGAGACCGTCGTCCCGGCGGCCGCCAGGCCGACCTCGGAAGCGATGCCGAGGTCCGCGAGCGACCACGTTTCCACCGGCTTCTTCTTCGCCGCCATGATCCCCTTGAACGAGGGGTAGCGCGGTTCGTTGCTGCGGTCGGTGACGCTCAGCACCAGCGGCCCGGACGCCTCGATGTGTTCGGTGGCGGTGGGGGATTCCCTGCGGATGGTGACGGTGTCTCCCTCGACGGTGACCTGCGACGCCAGGGTCAGCTGTGGCACGCCAAGGCGCTCGGCCAGCATCGCGGGCACCACGCCCATGGCGCCGTCGGTGGATGCCATCCCGCACAGCACGATGTCGTAGCCGGTCTTCCTGACCGCCGCCGCCAGCACCAGTGAGGTGGCCGCCGCGTCGGAGCCGTGCAGGGCGTCGTCGGTGATGTGCACCCCACGGTGCGCCCCCATCTGCAGGCCCCGGGCGATGGCGTCGGCCGCCTCCTCGGGTCCGGCGGTCACCACCGTCACCTCGCCCCCGCCGGACTCCGTGATCCTCAGCGCCTCCTCGACGGCGTGCTCGTCGAGTTCGCAGAGCATTCCGTCCACATCGGCCCGTTCCACGGTGTTGTCGACCGCGCTGAACGTCCGGTCGGCGGTGGCGGGCACGTACTTCACACAGACGACGATGTTCACTGTCGATGGCTCCTTGTCTCTCCCGGGGGTCCGGTCACACGCCGACGGGTGGTCATGCGACCGCGGCTCCCCGCCGTCGGTTGGCGGTCGCCGCGATCGCCAGGATCACGATCCCGCCGTAGAGGATGGGCTGGAACGCCGCGTTGACGCCGACGAGGTCGAGGCCGACCCGGAGCAGCGCGATGACCAGCGCGCCGCACAGGGTGCGCCCCACCCCGCCGATCCCGCCGGAGATGGCCGTGCCGCCCACGATGACGGCCGCGATGGCGGGGAGCAGCAGCGTGTCGGAGGTGGTGGCACCGGCGGACTGCAGCCGGGCCACCTGGAAGACCGCGGCCAGCCCCGCCAGGCCCGCGGAGGCGGTGAAGACCGCGATGACGATGGCGCGGGTACGGATGCCGCTGTGGGCCGCGGCCCGCTCGTTGAGCCCGATGGCGCGGATACGGCGGCCGATCGGCAGCGCCTTCATCCAGGCCATCAGCGCGAGGGCGACCAGCAGCACCAGGAGGTAGGAGATGGGCAGGCCGAAGATCCGGTAGAAGATCCACTCGATGGAGTCATAGCCGCCGGTGACGAGGATCGAGTCGGCCCGTGAGGTGGTCAGCGAAAGGCCGGCGAAGATGCCCAGGAAGCCGAGGGTGATGATGAAGGAGGGCACCTGGGTGGTGATGTGGATGACGCCGATGAGCGTCCCGCACGCCGCCGCGCCGACCACGACGAGGGCCACCGCGGCGGGGCCCAGGCTCCCCAGGCCGTGGGCGAGGGCGACCCCGGCGAGGCTCGCGAGTCCGGCGTTCGACAGATCGATGCGTCCGGTGAGCACCACCAGCGCCTCGCCGATCGCGAGCAGGGTCAGCGGCACGGCCTGTTCCAGCAGCGAGATCAGGCTCGCCGCCTGGAAGAACGAGGAGTCATACGCGCCGACGGCGATGACCAGCACCGCGAGGACGAAGAAGGGGGCGGCACCGGCTTCGTGGAGCCGCCTGAGCCGCGAGCCGCCCGAAGTGTCGGAGGTCCGCGCCTCCGGCGGCGCCTGTGAGGTGGTGGCCATCTCAGACCATCCTTTCGAGGACATCGGTGCGCCGCGGCCGGGAGCCCACACCGGAGGTGAACTCGTCGGTGACCCGGCCGTCCTTCATGGTCAGGACCCGGTGGCTCATCGCGATCCCCTCGTCGAGGGTGTCCGCGAGCAGCAGGACGGCCAGGCCGCGCGCGGCGAGCCGCCGGATCAGCGCGTACACATCCGCCTTGGCGCCGACGTCGAGCCCCCGGGTGGGGGTGTCGAGGACCAGCACCCGCAGCTCGGGGTCGAGGAGCCACTTGGCGAGCACGACCTTCTGCTGGTTGCCACCCGACAGGTCGCGCAGCGGGGTGCGCTGGGAGGGGGTGCGCACCCGCAGGTCCCCGATCCACTCCTGGACCGTGCGCCGCTCGCGGGCCGGGTCCAGGAGCGGGCCCCGGCTCACCTGCCCGGGGTGGGCGAGCGTGAGGTTCTCGCGGACGTCCATGCCGAGCACCGCCCCGTCCACCTTGCGTTCGGAGGGCACATAGCCGATGCCCGCCCGCACCGCGTGCGCCGGGGACCTGGGCCTGATGCGCCGCCCGTCGAGCGTGATGGTGCCCGACGTCACCGGGACGGCCCCGAAGACGGCGCGGGCCACGTCCTCCCGGCCGCTCTCCTGGACGCCCATCAGGCTCACCACCTCGCCGTGCGCGATGGTGAGGGAGACATCCCGGAACGTCTCGCCGGTGAGGTTGGTCAGCTCGAGCCGCGGCCGGGACTGTGCGGGCCGCTGGTCCGACTCGTGGTAGTAACCGGCGCTGAGGTCCTGCCCGACCATCATCGAGAAGAGCTGGTCGGTGGTGACGTCGGCGGGGCGGCATTCGCCGACCACACCGCCGTCCCGCATGACGTAGACCCGGTCGCAGATGGCCAGCACCTCCTCCATGCGGTGGGACACGAACACGACGCTGGCGCGCTCGCGCAGCTCACGGACGATGGAGAAGAGCGTCTCTAGCTCGGAGTGCTCCAGGACCGAGGTCGGCTCGTCGAGGAGGATGACCGGTTCGTGGTGGCCGCGCTCGCCCGAGGCGAGCGCCTTGGCCACCTCGACCATCTGCCGCTTGGCGAAGGACAGCCGGCTGGTGGGTGCGGCGGCGCGCAGCGAGCCGCCCACCAGGTCCAGATAGCGCTGGGCCCGCCGGTTCAGATCCGACCACCGGTAGAGCCCGAACCGCACCGAGGGCCCCTCGTTGCCGAGCAGGACGTTCTCGGCGACCGTGATGTTCTCCAGCAGGGACTGCTCCTGGAACACCATCGCGACACCCTTGCGGTTCGCGTCGGCCACTCCCTGGAAGGCGGCCTCCGAGCCGCGCAGCAGCAGGGAGCCCGAGTCGAGCCGCTGCAGCCCGCACAGGACCTTCAGCAGCGTCGACTTGCCCGCGCCGTTCTCCCCGATCAGGCCCAGCACCTCGTGCCGCCGGACCTCCAGGTGGACGTCGCTCAGGGCACGGACACCGGGGAACGACTTCGTCGCCCCGCGCAGTTCCATGACCGGTGTGTCACTCACTTGATCACCCTCAGACGTTGCCGGGCGCGCCACAGGGTGAGGCTCGCCGCGGTCACCACGACGGCTCCCTGGACGGTTTGCTGGATGTAGGAGCTGACACCGGCCAGGACCATGGCGTTGGCGATGGCCACCATCACGACCACCCCGACCAGCGAGTGCATTACGCCGCCGCGGCCACCGGTCAGCAGGGTCCCGCCGATGACCACCCCGGCGATGGTGGTGAACAGCAGACCGGTCCCGATGCCGACGTCGCCGACCCCGGACCGGGCGGTGGCCATCGCCGAGGCAAGGCCCGCGGTGGCGCCCGCGAGGACGAAGGACGCCGCCCGGTAGGCACGGACCGGGACCCCGGAGAGCAGCGCGGTCTCCTCGCTGCCGCCGATGACGTAGGCGTAGCGGCCGAAGCGGGTGTAGCGCTGCAGCGTCCAGCCGATGGCCACGACCAGCAGGGCGATCCACACGATGCCGGGGAGACCGGCCGTCCGGGCTTCCGCGAGTGCCCGGAATGACCTGTCGGTCACCCGGGGCGGAGTGTCCCCGAACAGCAGTTGGGCCACGCCCAGGCCGATCTGCCAGGTGCCGATGGTGACGATGAAGGACGGGACGCGCAGCAGTCCCACGGTGGCCCCGGCGACCAGTCCGATCACCGCTCCCACCGCGCATCCGGCGGCGATGGCCCAGAGGCCGAGGTCCATCGTGTTGCGGTCGTTGGCGACCAGGAGGGCGGTGGTCAGGGAGGCCGCCGCCATCGTGCCCTCGAGCGAGAGGTCGATGCCGCCCATGAGGATGACGAAGGTCAGACCGACCGCCAGCACCGCGGGGACGGCGCTCTGTTCGGCCACCGCGCCCAGGTTTCCCGGGGAGAGGAACGAGGGGTTGACGAAGCCCATGACGAGGGCGATGAGCGCGAGTACGCCCAGGGCCGGGGTGGGGAAGGCGTGCGAGCCGAGCGCGGCCCGCCCCGGCCGTGCCGGCTTGTCCGCCCCGCGGCCGGTGGCGCGGGGGTCGTGGCGGTCGGCGGGTGCGAGTGTCAGCTTCACTTGATCGGCCTGCCGTTCTGGGACCACAGGTTCTTGAAGTCGAGCTTCGCGGTGTCCGTGGGGGCGGGGACCGAGGACGCGTTGGCCCGGGTGATGATGGGCAGCGGCTTGAGGTAGAACGACCGGTGGCCGCGCGGTTCCTTGGCCGGGTCGATCCTGCCGGTGGCGGCCGCGTAGCCGATCGACATCCCGAGGCCGCCCTGGGCCGCCCCGGTGGAGGGGGTCGTGGCCACATAGCCGGTGGACGGGTCCCGTACGTCGTGCACCGCTTCGGCCAGACCGTCGATCGACGCGATCTTGACCTTCCCGATCCGGCCCGCGTTCTTGACCGCGCCCAGCGCGCCCAGGCCCATGGAGTCGCTGGCGGCCCAGACGCCGCCTATCTTGTGGCCGTACTTGGTCAGATAGGTCTGGGTGACGTTCTGTGCCTTGGTCCGGTCCCAACCCGCGGTCTGGTCGCCGAGCAGCTTGATGCCGGGGTACTCCTTCAGCGCCTTCTTCAGCCCCCGGAAGCGCTCCTGGGCGGGCGCGTTGTCGAGGATTCCCTGGAGGGCCACGATCGAGCCCTTTCCGCCCATCGACTCGAACAGGGCCTTCGCCGTCTCGTACCCCTGGGGAACACCGTCGACCGACATATGGGCGACCCAGTGCGGGGACTCGCTCTCCGGGGCCAGGCCGTCGGGCCGGTTCCACTGGGTGACCAGCCAGGCCCCGGACTTGTCGACCGCCTTGACGATCGCCGGCAGCACCGAGGACTCGTTGGGGTCGACGTTCAGTACGACGCACTTGCCGCCCTTGGCCAGGATCGACTGGATCTGGCTGAGCTGCTTGGACGAGTCGCCGTTGCTGGCGATCCACTGGTAGCGGCGCGGATGGTGCGCGTTCGCGAAGGCACGGGCCCCGGCGTTGACGGCCACGTAGTACTCGTTCTCCAGTCCCCGTCCGGACTGGACGAGGGTGACGTCCGACGGCTTGCAGGTGCCGGAATCGCCCGCGGCCGATCCGCTGTCCACCGCGCCGCAGGCGCTGAGGGACACGGCGAGCAGGGCGGTCAGGGATCCGCTGATCACGGCGGATCGGGGTTGGTGCATGGTACGTCCTCCTGTTGGTACGAGCCGCCGGGCGCGTCAGGGGCCGTGGGCGGCGTCCCGCTACCCGCGGCGGCGCACGAGATCGCGGCTGATGATGAGGCGTTGCACCTCGCTGGTGCCTTCGTAGATCGTGGTGATGCGGGCGTCCCGGTAGAGGCGCTCGGCGGGCACACCGCGGATGTACCCGCCGCCGCCGAGGATCTGGACGGCCCGGGAGGTGTTGCGGACGCTCGCCTCGGAGGCGAACAGCTTGGCCATCGAGCAGGCGGGGCCCGCCGTGCGGCCGGTGTCCAGCAGTCCGGCCGCGTGTTCCAGGAGCAGCCTCGCCGCCTGGTGGTCCACCGCCATGTCGGCGAGCTGGAACGCCACGGACTGGAAGTCGGACAGCGGCTGGCCGAACTGGTGGCGGCTGACGGCGTGTTCGCTCGCGGTGTCGAGCGCCGCCCGGGAGATGCCGTTGGCCAGCGCGCCGATCCCCAGCCGGCCCTTCTCCAGGACGGAGAGCACGGCGCCGAAGCCGCTGCCCTCCGCGCCGAGCAGCGCCGTCGGGGGGAGCCGTACGTCGGTGAAGACGAAGCCGCCGACCGGGGACGCCTTCTGGCCCATCTTCTTCTCGCGGTAGCCGCGTTCGACCCCCGGGGTGTCCACGTCGACCAGGAACATCGACATGCCGCCGCGCTTGCGCCTGCCGGGGTCGGTGACCGCGAGGACCAGCGCCACGTCGGCCACCGGTGCGTTGTGGATGTAGATCTTCTCGCCGTTCAGCACCCAGTCCGCGCCGTCCCGGCGGGCGCGGGTGGCCAGGCTCCCGAGGTCGGATCCGGCGCCGGGTTCGGTCAGCGCGTAGGCGCAGCGCGTCCGGCCGCTGATGATGCCGGGGAGATAGCGGTCCTTCTGCTCCTGGGTGCCGTAGCCGGCCAGCAGTGAGCCGACCAGTTCCACCAGGCCGCACTGGTCGGCGACGCTCGCGTAGCCGTAGGACAGCTCCTCCATCACCGCGATGTAGTCGGCCACGTGGCCGCCGGCCCCGCCGTCGCGCTCGGGGACGGTGATGCCCATCAGCCCCAGCTCGCCCATCCGGGCGTAGATCTCCTCGGGGAAGCGCTCGGTGCTGTCGAGCTCCTCGACGACGGGGGTGATCTCCTTCGCCGCGAAGTCCCGCACCATGGTGATGAGAGCGTCGCGCTCGGGGGCGGTGTCGGTGGTCTGACGCGGTGACATGAGGGGGTCCTCCAGGGAGTGGGGGTGGCCGGTGGCGCTCAGGGACCGGGGGCTCGGGGCTCAGGGGCTCAGGGCTCAGGGGCTCAGGCGGTGAAGACATCGGGTGGCATCCGGCGCGGTGCGGGGTCGATCGCGGGGTCGAAGTCCATCTGGCCGAGGACATCGCGGTCCAGGTCGACGCCCGGTGCGGTCTCGATCAGTACGGGGCCCTCGTCGCGCAGTTCGAAGACGGCCCGTTCGGTGACGTAGAGGGCGCGCTGTCCCCGGCGCCGCGCGGCGGCGGCGTCGAAGGTGACGTGCGAGACCTCCTGGACGAACTTGCGCACCCGCCCCTCGGTGGCGATGAGCAGTGCGCCCGGTGTCACCGCAGCGCGCAGCCCCCGTGCGGTGAAGGTGCCGCAGAACACCACGGTGCTCGCGGCGTGGGCGATGTCGATGAAGCCGCCCGGCCCGACGACCGACGGGCCCACCTTGCTGACGTTGACGTTGCCGTGCCGGTCGGCCTCGGCCATGCCCAGGATCGCGACGTCGAGCATCCCGGTGGCGAAGAAGTCGAACTGCGAGAGCGAGGAGACCAGCGCGGCCGGATACCGGCTGAGGCCGAACAGCTCGCCGGTCTCCGGCACTCCGCCGACCGCGCCCTGTTCGATGACCAGGTGGACATCGGCCAGCCGGTGCTGTGCGGCGAGTACGTCGACGACACCGGCGCTCATGCCGAATCCCACGTTGAGCACGCACCCGGACGGCACCTCCAGCGCGGCCCGGCGGGCGACGACGTCCCGCGGCCCCGGAACCGCGGCCCGGGGTGCGGGCCTGGCCCCTCCGGCGGGGGCGGCCTGGCTGAAGGCCGGGTCGAACTCCCCCGCGTAGGTCTGCCACTGGCCGGGGCTGAGGACGCCGATGTCGACCAGCGGCCCCGGGACACTCACCGTGCGGGGATCCTGGGCGCCGACCGCGACCCGCCGCTTGACCTGGGCGATGATCCGGCCCCCGCAGCCACGGGCTGCCGCGGCCACCGCCTGGCTGTCCAGCGAGGCGGCCTCCTCGGCGCAGCTGACGTTGCCCAGCTCGTCCATGGAACTGCCGCGCACCAGGCCGATGTCGACGTGTACGGGGCGGTAGTGCAGGTACTCCACGCCGTCGATCTCGGCGAGCGTGACCAGGTCGTCGCGCGAGACGTCGTTGAGACGTCCGCCCTGGCGCCGTGGGTCGACGAAGGTGCCGAGGCCCACCTGTGAGAACACCCCCGGCCGGCGGGCGCCGCTCTCGCGCAGCAGGGCCGCGATGATCCCGGCGGGCAGCGCGTACGCCTCGATGGCGCCCGAGGCCGCGAGGGCCTGCATGCTCGGGGACCAGGACCAGTGGCCACCGATGACCCGGCGGACCAGGCCCTCGTGGGCCAGCCGGTTCAGACCGGTCTGCTGTCCGTCCCCGATGCCGAGGCCGTGGATGACGGTCAGGTCCCGCGGATGGCCGGTGGCCAGGAACCGCCGCTCGATGGCGGCGAGCACGTCGTCGGCCTCCAGGATGCCGCCGCCCGAGCCGGTCATGGCGACGGTGGCGCCGTCGGGGACGGTGGCCGCGGCCTCGGCGGCGCTCATCATGGCGGGGCCCGCGTGGGTGGCGGTCATGCGACGCTCATCCCTCCGTCGACGGTGACGACCGATCCGGTGGCGAAGGAGGAGTCGTCGCCGGCCAGGAAGGCGATGGCGGAGGCGATCTCGCCCGGCTCGGCGAGCCGGTTGAGCAGCTGGCGCCCCTCCAGATAGGCCCGGTAGGCCGCGGGGTCCGCCACATCGGCCTCGATCTTCGCGAAGTACGGGGAGTCGGTGGTGCCGGGCGCCACCGCGTTGACGCGCACGCCCGCGGCCGCGTGGTCCACCGCCATGGCCCGGGTGAGGCCGAGGACCGCGGACTTGGAGGCGCAGTACGCCGCCCGCCGGGCCATGCCGATCTGCCCGGCCACCGACGCGACGTTGACCACGGCGCCGGAGCCCTGGGCGACCATCCGTGGCAGGAGCGCCCGGCAGCCGAGGAAGACACCGGTGACATTGGTGGCGAACAGGGCCTCCCAGTCGGGCTGATCAGTGTCAAGGACCGTTCCCCTGATGCCATAGCCCGCGTTGTTGACCAGGACGTCCACCCCGCCGAGGCGATCCACCTGGGCGAGCACCGCATCCCATGCGGCGGCGCTGGCCACGTCACCGGCCACGACGGCCACGGGCCAGCCGTGGCCCTCGGCCTCCTCGGCGAGGGCTGCACACTCCCGCTCGTCGTTGGCCAGCACGATCTGCCGGGCGCCCGCACCGGCGAACAGGCGCACGGTGGCCAGGCCGATCCCCGAAGTGCCGCCGGTGACCACGCACACCTTGTGTTCCAGACTCATTTCGCCTCCTAGGAAACGCTTTCTCGCTGCGCTTCCCTTCACTGGTCGACCATCCGGGAGCTCACTTCCACTGCGGTGACCGTTCACACCCATCTACCTGGGACTTTTTAGCGAGACCTCGTCATGCCTCCACTCGACGCCACGATGCGGCGTCGGCCAAGCGGTGGTTCATTTGGCTGTAACCGTTTTCTAGCCTCATATGGAAAAGCCCGTCAACCCCGCGCACGAGACTTTTCCCCTAAGGGCCACCCGCGAGGGGGCCGGAGCTCAGCCGCCGGGAAGGGACTGCTCCGCCCAGATGGTCTTGCCGTCGCGGGTGTAGCGGGTCCCCCAGCGCCGGGTGAGCTGGGCGACCAGCAGCAGGCCGCGTCCGCCCTCGTCGAAGGTGCGGGCCCGGCGCAGATGGGGGGCGTTGATGCTGCCGTCGGACACTTCGCAGATCAGGCCCCGGTCGTGGATCACCCTCAGCCGGAACGGGGTCCTGGCGTGCCGGATGGCATTGGTGACCAGCTCGCTGACCACCAGCTCGGTCGTGAAGACCGCCTCCTCCAGCCCCCAGGCGAGCAGCCGGGCCGCGACCTCTCTGCGCACCGTGGCGACGACCGAGGGGTCCGCGGGCAGCTCCCAGGACGCGACCCGGTCCGCGCCCAGGGCCCGGGGGCGTGCGATGAGCAGGGCGATGTCATCGGCGGGGCGCTCGGGGACCAGCTCCTCCAGCACGGCGTCGCAGAGGTCGTCCAGTGACGCGGCGGGCCGGGTGAGCGCGTCCCGCAGGGCGTCGAGCCCCCGGTCGAGATCACGGCCCCGGGCGCCGAGCAGGCCGTTGGTGTAGAGCGCCAGGAGGCTGCCCTCGGCCAGTTCGACCTCGGTGCACTCGTACGGCAGCTCTCCCAGTCCGAGCGGTGGGCCGGCGGGAAGATCGATGAACTCCACGGTGCCGTCCGGGGCCACCACGGCCGGCGGCGGATGACCGGCGCGCGCCAGACAGCACCGGCGCGAGACCGGGTCGTAGACCGCGTAGAGACAGGTGGCTCCGGTGCCTCCGTCGTCCTCGGCACCCTCGCCCGCCCCGGTGTCCGCCACCGACTCGACGACCTGGGCGACCAGGTCGTCGAGATGGGTGAGCAACTCATCGGGGGGCAGGTCGATATCGGCCAGTGTCCGCACCGCCGTCCGCAGCCGTCCCATGCTGGCCGAGGCGTGCAGGCCGTGGCCCACCACATCGCCGACCACCAGCGCCGCCCGGGCGCCCGACAGCGGGATCACATCGAACCAGTCGCCGCCCACGCCGGTCAGCTCCCCGCCCGGAAGATAGCGGGAGGCGACCTCGACCGCCGACTGGCACGGCAGCCGCCGGGGCAGCAGGCTGCGCTGGAGAGCGATGGCGGTGCCGCGCTCGCGGGTGTAGCGGCGCGCGTTGTCCACACAGACGGCCGCCCGGCCGATGATCTCCTCGGCGAGCAGCAGATCGTCCGGCCCGAAGGGCTCCGGCCGCCGATGGCGCGTGACGACCACGACGCCGAGGGTGATGCCACGGGCGCGCATCGGCACCGCCATCACCGAGTGGGTCCCATGGGCGCGCGCCCGCTCGGCCCGCGGCGGGTCGTAGGCAGCCCACCGGTCGAAGGCCGCGTCCGTCGCCTTGTAGAGGATTCCGCGGCCCGCGGCCAGGCTTTCGGCGGCCGGGGTGCCCTCGGGATACGTGGCCATGGTCCCGACCGCGACCATCGGCTCCCGGTCGACGACGGAGCGATGTGCCCTGCGCCGCATGGTGATCGCACCGCTCAGGGTGCCGGGTCCTGGCTCCTCACCGCCTTCGAGAGCCACCAGGGTGTCGACACAGGTGAAGTCCCCCAGGCTGGGCACCAGAACGTCGACCAGCTCCTGCGCGGTGCGGGTGATGTCCAGCGTGGAGCCGATGCCGGTGCTCGCCTCGTTGATCAGCAGCAGCCGCTGCCGGGCCCGGTGCTGTTCGGTGCTGTCCCGCGCGGCCAGGAAGAGACGGTGCACCCGGCCGTCCCGGTCCTTCAGCGGGATCGCGGAGACCGACCAGAAGCACCGGGGGCTCCCGTCCGGGGTCCGCAACGACGCCTCGAAGTGCTGCGCCACACCGCTCTCCCGCGCCTGGCGCATGGCCGCGATGGCCCTGCCTCCCTCGCCCGGCCGGACGATCTCCGACACCGGCAGTCCGCGCGTACGGTCCTCGGAGAGCCCCAGCACCCGCGCCATCTCGGCGTTCGTCCGCACCAGCCGCAGATCGGTGTCACAGAGCGCGAGGGCGTCCGGAGACTGGGTGAAGGCCAGGCTCATGGAGGTCTCGTCGTATCGGGCGCCGGGCGTGGCGGCGGCTGCGGCCATCCCCGCTCACCTCACCTTCCTCCGCCCTGGACTCCGGAGACCGGAGAACCCTCAACTCATGCGCGCGAGCCCTTGGCCGGACCGGTGGAGGCGCGCTGCACGAAGGTCGCCGACAGCAGCGGCGGCTGCTCCGGCCGCTCACCGCGCAGACTGGCCTCCAGCATCAGCCACGCCTGCTCGCCCAGGGCCGCCTTGGGGCTGACGATGGTCGTCAGGGCGGGATCGGCGTACCGCGCCAGGGCGACATCGTCGAAGCCGGTCACCGAGACGTCCTCCGGCGTCCTCAGCCCCAGCTCGCGCAGGCGGGCGATGGCCCCGAGCGCGGCCAGGTCGTTGAAGGCGATCAGCGCCGTCGGATCGTGGCCCAGCGCCTCGTCGGTCGCCTCGTAACCGGCCTCGATGGTGGCGTCCGAGGCGACCATGACCGGCTCGAGGCCGAGGATACGCGCCTGCTGCACCGCCTTCCAGCGCTCACGGTTCTGCCATGCGCCCGGCGAACCGGCCAGATAGACCACGCGGCGGTGGCCGAGCGATGCCAGGTGCTGGCACAGCTCGAGCATCGGGGAGAAGTTGTCCACCGCGACCATGGGGAGGTCCACTCCGAGCTCGACCCGGTTGACCAGCACCGTCGGCACCCCGCGGGCCGCGAGGTCCCGCAGGCTGTCGGTCTCCATCCGGGCGGAGAGCACCATGAGGCCATCGACCCGGGAGAGCACATCGAGGCAGACGCCCAGCTCCTCACCGGGCTCCTGCCACTCGGTGACGAGCATGCGGTAGCCGTCGCGGGCCGCACCCACGTTGGTGGCCTTGATGATGCCGTGGAAGTAGGGGTTGGACAGGTCCGGCAGGACCACGCCCACGCTGCGGTGCATCCCCGAGGCAAGCCCCTGCGCCGCGCCGTTGGGCCGGTACTCCAGCTCCTGCGTGGCACGGCGCACCCGCTCCGCCATCTCCGGGTTGACCGTGAGCGAACCGCTCATGACCCGTGACACCGTGGCGACCGACACCCCGGCAGCATCCGCTACGTCCCTGATCGTGACGCGACGCCGCTCCTTCACCTACGCCTCCCCATCGCTCCCTCTCGCGGGAGCACGCCCGCGCTCCGCCGACCCGGTCGGCTCCTCCGCGGAGATCGTGGCACACCCGGTCGTGGCACAGCCGGCCGCGGCGGAGCGGCCCGCGCTCGCGAGCTGTGCTCACCCCCGCCGGACGGCGGCCGTCCCAGGGGCGTGAGCCCTGTCGTCCTCAGCTCGATCTCGGCGAGAAACCGTTTCCCGGATTGGCGAGGCAGTTTATCTTGTGAGCAGTTTACGCCGCTGTTACCGTGACGGCCAGCTCACCAGGATCTGAGTAAACGCTCTCTAGGAGGGCCCTATGACAGCCCCGGTCACCGGGCGCCCCGTTCGCAGCTACGGCGTCTTCATCGACGGTGCGGAGGTCCAGCCGTCGGAGGAGTTCATCGCCCGCGAGAACCCCGGCACCAAGGAGGTGGTCGCCCGGTTCACCCATGGCGGCCTCGACCAGGCACAGGCGGCCGTGGCCGCCGCGCGCCGCGCGTTCGACCAGGGCGACTGGCCGAACCGCTCGGGGCAGGAGCGTGCCGCGGTACTGCGCACCCTGGCCTCCCTCATCCGCCGCGACCAGGAGACACTGGCCCGCATCGACGCCGAGGAGTCGGGCAAGCCCATCCGGCTGGCCCGCGCTGACGTCGCCACCGGCATCGCGCTGACCGAATACGCCGCCGCCCTGGCGGTGACCAGCCACGGTCAGGTGCACACCAATCTCGGGGAGGGCTTCACCGGGCTGGTCACCCGTGAACCGTGCGGAGTGGTCGCCATGATCACCCCCTGGAACTTTCCGCTGCTGCTGCTCATGCAGAAGCTGCCGTTCGCCCTGGCGGCCGGGTGCACCGCCGTATGCAAGCCGTCCGAGCTGACCTCGGGCAGTACGCTGGAGATCGCGAAGCTCGCGGCCGAGGCGGGTCTTCCGAGCGGTGTGTTCAACGTGGTCACCGGACCCGGATCGACCGTGGGCCACCACTTGGCGCAGTCCGGGGACGTGGATGTGTTGTCGTTCACCGGCAGTACCGCGGTGGGCCGCTCCGTCGTCGAGGCGTCAGCGGGCAACCTCAAGAGGCTTTCGCTGGAGCTCGGCGGCAAGGCGGCCAGCGTGGTCTTCCCCGACGCCGACCTCGAGGACGCCGTCGACGGCGTGCTCTTCGCGGTGCTGTTCAACCAGGGCGAGTGCTGTGTGTCGGGAGCGCGCCTGCTGGTGCACCAGGACGTGGCCGACCGGTTCGTGCAGGCGCTGGTGGACCGGGTGAGCACGCTGCGGGTGGGGGCGCCGCTCGACGAGGACGCCGACATCGGGGCCCTGATCCACGCCGCTCACCTGGACAAGGTCCTCGCCTCCGTGGACGCCGCCCGGACCGAGGGCGCCCGGGTGGTGGCCGGAGGCACCCGGCTCACCTCGGACGGCCTGGACGCGGGCTACTTCATGGCTCCCACGATCATCGACCAGGTGTCGCCCACCTCCCGCCTGTTCCACGAGGAGGTCTTCGGACCGGTCCTGGCCATCAGCCGGTTCCGCACGGAGGACGAGGCGGTGGAACTCGCCAACGCCGTCGACTACGGGCTCGCCAACTCGGTGTGGAGCAAGAACATCGACACCGCGCTGGCCCTGGGCCGGCGGCTGCGCAGCGGCACGGTCTGGGTGAACACCACCATCGACGGCGCGCCCCAGCTGCCCGGCGGTGGTGTCAAGAGCAGCGGCTACGGCCGCGAGATGGGGCAGGCCGGGTTCGAGGAGTTCACCGAGGTGAAGACCGTCCAGATCCGGTCGGGCAAGCGCACACCGTTCTTCCGCGGCGGCGCCCAGTAGGGCAGGGGCAGCCGCCCACCGGAGACCGAAACCAGGAGTGTTGTTGTGGCACAGCAGGATGGCTCGTTCGACTACGTGATCGCGGGCGGGGGGACGGCGGGGTGTGTACTGGCGGCCCGGCTCAGCGCTGACGCCTCCGTACGGGTACTGCTCATCGAGGCGGGGCGCCCGGACCGGCACCCCTTCATCCATGTACCGGCCGGCTTCGCCAAGCTCACCGCGGGTCCCTATCAGTGGGGATTCGTCAGCGCACCCCAGCGGCACTGTGACGGACGGGAGATACCCCTGGCGCAGGGGAAGGTCATCGGCGGCGGTGGCTCGATCAACGCGCAGGTGTTCACCCGCGGTGTCGCCCAGGACTACGACGACTGGGCGGATGTCCACGGCTGCGAGGGCTGGTCCGCCAAGGAGGTGCGGAGGTACTTCGTGCGGTCCGAGCGCAACGAGCGGCTGTCCGGCCCGCTGCACGGCACCGAGGGCCCCCTCTCGGTGTCGGACCCGGTCAATCCGCATCCGCTGTCCCAGGCGTTCGTACGGGCGGGGCAGGAGTTCGGGCTGCCGTACAACAGCGACTTCAACGGCGCCGAGCAGTACGGGGTCGGGCTCTACCAGACGACCACCCGCCATGCGCGCCGGTGCAGTGCCGCGGTGGGCTATCTCCGCCCCGCCCGCGGCCGGAAGAACCTCGTGGTCACGACGGGCGCCCTGGTCAAGCGGGTGGTCACGGACCACGGCCGGGCCACCGGGATCGAGACCGTCGAGGGCGGTACGACGCGGCGCTACACCGCCCGTCGGGAGGTGATCGTGGCCGCGGGCGCGTTCGGCTCCCCGAAGATCCTCCAGCTGTCGGGCATCGGCGACCCGGCGGATCTGAAGCGGGCCGGTATCGAGGTCGTCCACGCACTGCCCGGCGTGGGCAAGAACCTCCAGGACCACTGCGATCTCGACATCGTCTACGAACTGACCTCCTACCAGAGCATGGACCGCTACGAGCGGCCCCTGCCCGCCACGGCCGCCGCCGCCCTGCAGTACGCGGCCTTCCGCCGCGGGCCGATGGCGTCCACCGTCGTGGAGGCGGGTGGCTTCGCCTACGGCAACGAACGGGAAACGACCCCGGACCTGCAATTCCACTTCCTTCCGGCCGCGGGGGTCGAGGCGGGGATCGCCGCGGTGCGCCGCGGCTACGGCTGCACCCTGAACTCCTACTTCCTCAGGCCGCGCAGCCGTGGCACGGTGCGGGTGACCGGGCCCGACCCGAGCCGGGCGCCCCTGATCGACCCCAACTACCTGGCCGACGACCACGACCTGGAAATGTCGGTCGAGGGGGTACGGCAGAGCCGCGAGATCATGGGACAGCCGTCGATGGCACCCCACATCAAGGCCGAGCACCTGGCCGGTGGCCGTCCGGTGCGCACCAAGGACGACTACATCGCCTTCGTCCGCGGACACGGGCGGACCGCGTACCACCCCGTCGGCACCTGTGCCATGGGGGTCTCGGACGAGTCGGTGGTCTCACCACGGCTGGAGGTGCACGGGGTGCGCGGACTGCGGGTGGTGGACTCCTCGGTCATGCCTCGTATCGTCAGTTCCAACACCCAGGCACCGACCGTGATGATCGCCGAACACGGCTCGGACATGATCGTCGAGGACGCCCGCTGACACGGTGCGGAAGCCCGCTGACACGGTACGAGCGATGGCGCCGGATCCGGGATCCGGCGCCATCGCCTTGCTGTGCGGAGTGCTGCCGTACGGGTGTCAGAACTCCTCGTGGGTGTCCGGGTCGCCGCCGAGCCGCCCGCGCTCCAGACCGCTCAGCGCGGCCATCTCCTCCGCGGTCAGCTCGAAGCCGAAGAGGTCCAGATTGGCGCGCTGGCGCTCGGGCGTGGCCGACTTGGCGATGGGGATCGCGCCCAGCTGGTGGTGCCAGCGCAGCACCACTTGGGCCGGTGTCACACCGTGGCTGCGGGCCAGCCCGGTCACCACGGGGTCGTCGAGGATGCCGCTCCCCCGGCCCAGCGGGCTCCAGCTGACGGTGGCGACGCCGCGCGCGGCATCGGCCTCCCGCTGCTCCGGCTGGGGAAAGCGCGGGTGCAGCTCGATCTGGTTGACCGAGGGCGTCACCCCGGTCTCCCCGCTCAGCCGGTCCAGCTGGGCCGGGGTGAAGTTGCTGACCCCGATCGACCGGATCCGCCCCTCGTCGCGGAGCTTGATCATGGCACGCCAGGAGTCGGCGTACGCGTCCAGGCGGGGCAGAGGCCAGTGGATCAGGTAGATGTCGACGTAGTCGACCCCGAGTCGCGCGGCCGACTCCTCGAAGGCCGCGAGGGTCCGCTCGTACCCCTGGTCCCGGCCGCGCAACTTGGTCATCAGGACCACCTCCTCCCGCGGCACCCCGCTCGTGGCGACGGCCCGGCCGACCTCGGCCTCGTTGCCGTAGCTGGCGGCGGTGTCGATCAGGCGGTAACCCGCCGCGATCGCCTCGCGCACCGCCGACTCGGCGCCGGATCCGGACAGGGGGTAGGTGCCGAACCCGGCGGCGGGGATCGACGCGCCGTCCGACAGCGCACGGCGGGGGACGGTATCCATATCCATCACAGCTCCTGATTCGTCGACATCACTTCGGCCGGGCTTCCGCCGGGGAGCGGACCGGCCACACCGGCACCGAGTACCACGGGCTCGCGGTGCCAGTCGGCGTCCTCGCCGGACTCGCGGTGGGCATGCGTCACCCGGGGGGGACTCCTGGGTCAGTCGGCCGGGACGGAGGCCGAGACGGAGGAGGCGAAGCCGGGCCCGCGCTTCTCCCGGAAGGCACGGACGCCCTCGGTCGCGTCGGGGCCGAGAAGGGTCTCATCGCACAGCTCGGCCAGTGCGGCACGCACGGCGGCCATTCCCTCGGTGCGCAGTCGCGCCGTGGTGAACCGCTTCGTACGGCGGATGGCGTCCCGGCTTCCCTCGGCGATCGTGAGGGCCAGGCGGTGCGCGGCATCGTCGACGAGATCGTCCCCGACGACCTCGTGGACCAGGCCGCAGCGCAGGGCGGTCCCCGAGTCGGCCGCCGCGGTGGTCAGCGCGAGCAGCCCGGCGGGCTTATGGGCCAGGGTGTACGGCGCGGCGGCGGCGAAGACGGTCGGCCAGACGCCGATCCGGGCTTCGGGAAGCCGGAAGGTGGCGCTCGTCCCGGCTACGGCGAGGTCGCTGACGAGGACGATCTCCGCGCCCCCGCCGATGGCGCCCGCGCGGACCGCGGAGATGACCGGCACCTCGCACCGCACGATCGCCTCCATCGCGGGGACCACCAGGCCGAGGAAGTAGTCGCGGGCCTCCCTGGCGGTGGACAGCCGGAGGAACTCGCCGATGTCGTTACCGGCGCAGAAGGCACGGTCCGAGCCGTGCAGCACGACCGCCCGCACCTGTGGGTCGGCGCTCGCCCGACGCACCGATTCGGCGAGGTCGGTCCAGCCCGTGGCATCCATCGCGTGCAGCTTCTCCGGCCGGCCGAAGGTGATGTGGATGACCGGGCCCCGCGTACGGGATTCCATGGCGTCCTCCAGACGGTTGTGGTGGGAGACAGCGCCTTCAGGACGAGCTCCCGGCTGATGCGGGTGCCTCCGCGCCCCGGTGTCCGCGATCGGTTCCCCCAGCTGATCGAGTGGTGTGAACGCGGTCTCCTTCGCGGTCACCGCCGAGAGCGCGGCGGCCACGGCGATGACGGCGGAGATGATCGCGACCGGCAGCCAGTTCTTCGGGTCGTCCGCGGTGAGCGCCAGGTACACGCTCGGCGCGAACCCGGCGGCGATCAGGCCGATCTGAATGCCCAGCGCCATACCGGTCTGCCGGACCTTGAGGTGGAACATCTCGGCGAAGAAGGCCGGGTAGCTGGCGTTGATCGCCGCATAGGCGAGGGTCACCGAGCAGAACCCGGTGAGGAACAGCAGCGGTGTCTCCCGCGCCTGGATGGCGGCGAAGTAGGCGAAGAGCGTGGCCGCACACCCCAGGTTGCCCGCGATGAACACGGGCTTGCGTCCGACCCGGTCGGCGAGCAGCGCGATCAGCGGTTGCGTGACCAAGGCACCGAGATGGCTGACGATCAGCACCCACAGCATCGTGCTCTCGGCGATGTCGTACTCCGTCGTGGCGAACGAGAGGGCGAATACCTTGATCACGGTGTCGATCGCGAACGCCAGCGAGCAGAGGACGACTCGCAGCACCGCCCCCCAGTGCGACCGGAAGACCTCCACTACGGGCACCCTGACGAGGGCGTTCTCCTCCCTCGCCGCGACGAACGCCTCCGGCTCGGCCAGTTTCGCGCGGATGATGAACCCGGCGGTCGTGACGAGCGCGCTGAGGAGGAACGGTATGCGCCAGCCCCAGGTGTACAGCTGCTCCTCCGGGAGCGCGGACACCGGGATGAAGACCAGTGTGGCGAGGACGAACCCGCCCACGATGCCGTTCGCCGACCAGCTCGTGAAGAGGGCCCGCCGGTGCGGTGGGGCCACCTCGATGGTCAGCACGGTCGCCGCGGCGGTCTCGCCGCCCACGGAGATCCCCTGCAGGATGCGCAGCGTCACCAGGAGGACCGGCGCCCACACACCGATGACGGAGTACGCGGGAAGACACCCCACCAGGAAGGTACAGGTCCCCATGAGCACCAGGATCGTCACGAGCACTCTCTTGCGGCCGAGGCGGTCACCGATGTGGCCGAGCAGGACCGCGCCCAGGGGACGGGCCGCGTAGGACACCGCGAAGGTGGCCATGGACGCGAGCGTCGCCACGCCTCCCGCCTCGGTGGGGAAGAAGACCCGCCCGAACACCAGCGCAGCGGCGAGGGCGTAGATGTAGTTGTCGTAGTACTCGAGTGTTCCGCCGGCCATGCTGGCCATCGCCGCGCGCGCGGGGCTGTTCCCGCGCCGGGCGGCAGGGGTGTTCCCGCGCCGGGCCACAGGGGTGGGAGGGGTGCGCACTGAGCTCTCCTTCGTCGCGGAGTCAGGGACGTTCGGTCAGCCGGTCGGCCCTTCGGCGCGGGGGACGACGAGGGCCTTGCCGCGCCCCATGCGTCCGCCGCCGATCCGGTCCAGGAGACCGGGGATCCGCTCGAGCCCCGTGGTGAGCTCGACGGGCACGGTGTCCAGGCCCTGGCCGATGACGAGCTGCGCCGCCACCCGCAGATCCGCCGTCGAGTAGCAGAAGGATCCGACCAGCGTCAGCTCGCGCCGCACCAGCTGGTCCGGTGGTGGCAGGTGGTCGTCGTGGGAGAGCCCGACGACGCAGACCGTGCCGCCGTCGCGTACGGCGTCGAGCGCGGCCCGCACGGTCGCGGCCCGCCCGACGGTGTCGATGACGGCGTCCAGTCCGCGGTCGGGCCACCCGCCCGCGGCCACGGCCGCCGCCCCGGTCCGCGCGATCGCGGTGCGCCTGGTCTCGTCGCTCTCCAGCACGGTGCGGTCCGCGCCCCGCCGGCGTGCCTCGACCACGCTCGCCATGCCGATCGGTCCGCCACCGATCACGCCCAGCCGGTCGCCGTCCGCGACACCCGCCCGAGCGACCGCGTGGACCCCCACGGCGAGGGGCTCGACCAGGCCCAGTGCGCGTGGGTCGGCTCCCGGGACGGGGACGAGCTGTGCGGCGGGGACGTCGACGGTCCGCTGGAACCCGCCGTCGAGATCGACACCCATGAGGCGGCGGCCGGCGCACCGGGCGCGGTGTCCCCGTCCGCAGTGCGCACAGGTCCCGCAGGAGACATTGGGATCCACCGCCACGAGGTCATGGATCGCGACGCCCGCCGCCCCGACGCCCGCCACATCGTCGGCCCGGGCGATGACCCGGCCGCCGAACTCATGGCCCAGCACGGTGCCGGGGCGGCCCCGTGCGGCCTGACCGCTCCACACGGCGATGTCCGTGCCGCACACCCCGGCACTCGTGACCCGCACCCGCACCGCTCCGGGGCCGAGCGGGCCGGGCGGCGTCCGCTCCTCGGCGCGCGCATGTCGGGGCCCGTCCCACACGATCGCCGTATGGACGGCGGCTTCGTCGCTCACTCATCGCTCCTGTCGGGAGTGTGGAAAACGTTCGCTGTAGAAACCAAAACCCCTGTAAATACCGTGGGGAACGTTTTCCGCAAGTTACGCAGTGTGGGAAACTGATGTCAACAGACCCGACGTGGCGAAAGACAACGGCGGAACACGAAGCGGAGGGGGTCGACGGTGGCGACACTGCGCGATGTGGCGGAGCTGGCGAAGGTGTCGGTCACAACGGCGTCGCGCGTCCTCAACGGGGCCGATGAGAGTCATCCCGTCTCGTCGGGGGTGCGCGCCTCGGTCATCTCCGCCGCGGCGACGCTCGGCTACCGGCGCAGCGCCGCGGGACGGGCACTCAAGAACGGTCACAGCAATCTCATCGGCGTCGTCGCGAGCGACATCCTGGACCCGTACTTCGCCGAGATGATCAGGGGCATCGAGATCGCCGCCGCGGAGTGCGGCCATGTGACCGTCCTCGCGAACGCCAACCGCGACCCCCACCAGGAGCGCACCAAGTTCCAGGTCCTCCGCGAGCACGGGGCGTCCGGCATCGTCTTCTGCGGCAGCGACATCGAAGGCTCGCCCGGCACGGCGGACCTGGCCCGTGAGGTCAACCGGGCGGTGGGCGAGGGCACCCGGGTCGTGAGCCTCGCACCGCGCGGCTTCGTATCGACCGAGATCATCGTGGACAACGAGGCGACCGCGTACGCCCTCACCCAGCACATGCTCGACCTGGGGTACCGCGACATCGCCTTCGCCGGAGGGCTCCCCGGACTGACCGCGGCCGAGCTGCGCATCCGGGGATACCAGCGCGCCATGTACGAGTGCGGCCGACTGCCGCGCGTCGTCGGCCGGAACGGCATGAGCCAGATGACCGGCCGCGAGGCGACCCAGCAGCTGCTCCGTGCCCCCGACCCACCCGACTCGATCATCTGCACCAACGACGAGACCGCGATCGGCTCGCTCGCGGCCATCTGGCAGGCGGGGCTGCGCATCCCCGACGACATCGCGATCGCGGGTATCGGTGGAACGGCCACGGGCCGCGTCTTCGATCTGACGACGATCGAGCTTCCCCTGGCCGAGCTGGGCCGACTCGCGGTCGATTACATCGTGCGCAAGCCCGACGAGCCGCCGACCGCGCCCGACTGCGCACTCCGCGAGGGCAGGACCACGCGGGCCACCCGGGCGGTGCGCGACTCCGTCTAGGCCCGTGTTCAGCGGAGCGGGCCATGCGGCCTTGTCGTGTTCGCGCGTCGCCGCCGACAGCCGCCGCCCCGTCTCCTCGGCGTCCTACCGTGCCGGAGTCTCGGTCCCTCCGGAGAGCAGGGTGTTCAGCATGTACTGGCGCGAGCGCTCGATGCCATCGAGGGCGATCTGTCTGATCTCCTCCTCCGAGCCGCTTCTGTCCGAGCCCCTTCTGATCGCCTCGACCAGCCGTCCGTGGTTGACGCTGACATAAGGGGGGCGGCCGAGTTCACCCCGGAGGTTGAGGAAGCGTTCGATCTCTTCGTGCAGCGTGTTGATCATTGGAATCATCAGCGACACGCGCGCGACTTCGGCGATCGCCACATGCAGCAGCCGGTTCGCCTCGTTCAGGTCGGGACGTGAGGCGTCCGCCGCCACGGTCGCCGCGCTGAGGGCGTCCAGTCGGTCCAGGTCCTCGGCCCCGGCGCGCTGGGAGGCGAGCACGGCCGCTTCCGGTTCGAGGAGCCGTCGCAGCCGATAGGTGTCCTGGAGGTCACCGAGGTCCGTCGGCTTGACGAAGGTGCCGCGCCGCGGGACGACGACCACCAGGCCCTCCCTGCGCAGCGCGTTGATGGCCTCGCGCACCGGGGTCTTGCTCATGCCGTAGCGCTCGGCGAGCCACGCCTCGATGATGACGTCGCCCGGGCGGAGGCGGCATCGGATGATGTCGCGCTTGAGGGATGCGTACGCCTGCTGCGCCATCGACGATCCCGAACTCACGGCACGGCTCCTCTTCAAGCGCGGTGTGGCTTCAAACGCGGTGTGGCGGTCCTCGCCAGCAGGCGGCCCACCTGCGCGAAGACCTGTTGACATCCTCCTTCCGGAGCGTATCATCCCTGTGAAATATCACAGGGATTGCACGCCTCCCGACCTGATAAGGCCCCAGATGACGCACCTTCGAAGCAGCAGCCCACCCGTGGACGGCTCCATGAACCGGCTGTTCCGCGCTCTCAGCGCCCTGGAGCGGGCGGGAAACCGGCTCCCCCATCCGTTCTGGCTCTTCTGGATCTTCGTGGCGCTGCTCGGTGTGCTCAGTGCCGTACTGGCCGGGGTGGGCGTGTCCGTCACCCTGCCGTCGACAGGGGACTCCGTCGCGGTCAAGAGCCTGCTCTCGCTGCGGGGAGCCAAGTTCGCCGCGGAGTCCGCGCTGGACAACTTCGCCGGGTTCGCGCCGCTTTCGGTCGTGGTGGTGGTTCTTCTCGGCGTCAGCGTCACCGAGAAGAGCGGCCTGCTCACCGCGCTTCTCCGCGTCACGATCGGCCGTCTGCCCGTCTCCTGGCTGACCTTCTCCATCGCGTTCGGCTCGATGATCGCGCACATCATGAGCGACTCGGCCTACATCGTGATGATCCCGCTGGGCGCGCTGGCCTTCCGGACCGTGGGCCGCAGCCCGGTGCTCGGGCTGATGGTGGCCTACGCGTCCACGGCCATCGGCTTCAACGCCAGCCCGCTGGTGACCCCGGCCGACGCGGTCAGATCGTCCCTGGCGGCCGAGGCCGCGCACACGGTCGATCCGGACTACGTCATCACTCCGGTGGCCACCTACTTCTTCACCGCGGTCTCATCGGTGTTCCTCGCCGCCGTCATCGCCCTCACGGTCGACCGCGTGCTGGCCCGACGGCCCGAGTTCATACCGACGCCCGAGGACGACGCCGCCGCCGACAGGCTCTTCAACACCGGCGCCCAGGGCGAGGCGCCCCAGCACGGCGGCCCGGCCGGCGACGCCCTCTCCTCGTTCACACTGAGCGCCGTCGAGAAACGCGCCATGAGGCTGTCCGGCGCGGTGCTCGGGCTCTATGTGCTGGCCGTGTCCGCGCTCCTGCTGCCCGGGTCCCCGTTCCGCGGCGAGGGCGGCAGCATCGTCCAGTCCGTGGTCGTGGTGAACATCGCCGTGTTCATCTCGCTGCTGTTCGCGATCCTCGGCATCGTCTACGGCAGGCAGGTGGGCACCATCCCCTCGCTGTCGGCCGTTCCGTCCGCCATGGCCGACGGGGTGAAGTCCTTCGTCCCCGTGATCGTGCTGTTCTTCGTGGTCGCGCAGTTCCTCGCCTACTTCACCTGGACCGGGATCAGCAATGTGATCACGGTCGAGGGCGCCCGGCTGCTGAAGTCCCTGGACGCGCCCCACCTCATCATCCTGCTCGTGATCATCCTGGCCATCAGCGCACTGAACATCATCATCAGCAGCGGCTCGGCGATGTGGTCCATCCTCGCCCCCGTCGTGGTCCCCCTGGCGATGTACATCGGGCTCTCCCCCCAGGCGGCGATGGTCTCCTTCATGATCGGGGACTCGGTCACCAACACCACGCCCATGAACGCCTACTTCGTGCTGGCCCTGGGCTTCCTCCAGCAGTTCCGGAAGGGCGCGGGCATCGGGACCATGCTGTCCTTCACAGTGCCCGTGGCGCTCGCCGTACTCGTCTCGTGGTCGTCCCTCTTCGCCCTCTGGTACGCCCTGGGAATTCCGCTCGGCCCGGGTGTGCCCGTCAGATGACGCCGCCGCCCCCTCAGCCACTCCCGCACGGCTCGGCACCGCCGGGCCCACTCCCCCACCCCATCGACACGGAAGAGTCACGCACTATGGGCAGCATCGCCATCCTCGGCGCGGGCAACGTCGGCCAGGCAATCGGTGGCCACATGTCCCTCAACGGACACGACGTACGGATCTTCGACAGGTGGGGCCGCGACCTCGAACCGATCAGGGCCAACGACGGCATCGGCATGACCGGAGACGTGGAGGGCCACGGCACCCCCTCGGTGCTGACGACCGACCTCGGCCAGGCCGTCGGCGGCGCCGAGGTGGTCATCGTCGCCGCGCCCGCCTTCGCCCACGCCTATCTGTCCAAGGAGCTCGCGTCCGTCCTCGAGCCGGACCAGCTCGTGCTGTTCCAGCCGGGTGTGCTCGGCAGCGGCGTCGAGCTCGCGCGCCTGTTCACGCTCGCCGGGCGGCAGCCCTGCCTCATCGCCGAGACCCCCACCAGCCTGTACACCTGCCGGCTGCGCCGCCCCGCGCAGGTCTACATCGGGGCGATCAAGCACGCCGTCCCGCTGGCCGCCGTACCCGGCGCGGACACACCGCGGGCCCTCGGCATCCTGCGCGCGTACGTCGGCGACCGGTACGTGCCCGGCGGGGACACCCTGACCGTCGGGCTCAACAACTGCAACCCCATCTACCACGTCCCGCCGGCGGTGCTGAACTTCAAGACGGTCGAGGACGCCGACGGCCACCCGCTGCACAGCCTGGTGACCCCGCGCATCGCCGAGGTCATCGACGCCCTGGACCGCGAACGCCTGGCCCTGGCGGACGCCCTCGGGGTGAAGGCGGCCAGCTTCTGGGACTTCCTCGGCACCGCGTACGAAGTGACCGAGGGCAGCTTCGTCGAGCGCATCGTGCAGGGCTACGGCCGTCAGGGGTTCCCCGAACCCGACTCGGTCAAGCACCGGTACTTCACCGAGGACATCCCCTTCGGGCTGGTCACCTGGAGTTCGCTGGCCGCGCAGATCGGACTGCCGCTGCCCCTGACCGATTCGTTCGTCGCCCTGGGTACCGCCCTGTGCGGACAGGACTTCGTGGCGGGCGGCCGTACGGCGCGGACACTGGGCCTGCTCGGCTCCGATGTCGACGGCATCCGCGCCGCGTTCATCGACGGGGCGGTGTAGGAGCCGCCCGCCGCCCCGGAAGGCAGCGCGCCTTCCGGGGCGGCGGGCGGACGCGCGGTCCGCCGCGGTCAATCGCGCGGTGCGGAGGACCTGTTCGGGGTGCCGTTGATCACGAACTGTGAGCCGGGCTCCTTCACCACGTCGCCCTCGGCCGAGCCGGTGATCGTCACGTTCGTCAGCGTGGCGTCGCCGCGTGCCCCGCCCATCGCGAGGATCCCGGACCCGTTGTTGGACTTGTCGATGGTGACGTTCTCGATCTGGACGCCGGGCATCGCGCCGCCGCCCGTCTTGAACTGGATGCCGTCGTAGGTGGAGTCGTGGATGTCGGTGTCGCGGATCGTGACCCCCGGGATGTCCTGCCCCTGCGCGAACAGGGTGATCGCGCCGAACTCCTGCGCCTCGCCCCAGAACGCGCCGCCCGTGCGGTACAGGCCGTTGTTGGCGATGAGGGTCTTGCCGGAGAAGGGCAGCGGGTCGTGGTCCGTGGCCAGCATGATCCCCGGATAGTTCATGGTGTCGGAGACCAGGTTGTTCTCGATCGTGTTGCCGTAGCCGCCGTAGACCGCGATGCCGTTGGCCCGCCAGGGCAGTTGGATGGTGTTGTTGCGGAAGTGGTTGTCGTGGCCGATGTCCGTCGAGGTGTCCTTCACATACTTGTTGGCCCAGACGGCGAGCGCGTCATCGCCGGTGTTGCGGAACGAGGAGTTGAACACGGTGGAGTTGCGGGTGCCGTTGGTGAAGTTGACGCCGTCGGCATAGGTGTCGCGGATCCGTACGCCACTGAACTCGAGGCCGTCGCCCGGCCCCCACAGCGCGGGGATGTTGGAGTAGTCGCGGCCGACCCAGGCGCCGACGTTGGCGTGCTCGATCCAGACGTTGGTGATCTTGGTGTTCTCGCCGAAACGGCCGTTGAGCCCGACACCGCCCTCGGCGCCGCCGTCACCCCCGCGGATGGTGCCGGAGCCGAAGATGGCGATGTCCGAGATCTTGGTGTTGTCGTCGATGTCGAAGCCGAAGTTGCCCTCGTGGGGGTGGTTGATGCCGCCCGCCTCCTGGGGCGGGATGAGCGAGTAGAGCTGGGAGTGCCACATCCCGGCGCCGCGGATGGTGACGTCCCGGATCCCCATCTGGTTGTACTGGCCCTGGTTCTGCGGGTCGTCGGTGAGGATCTTCTTCTCCTGGCGCCACTGGCCCGCGGGGATCCAGACGCAGGGGATCGCGCCCTCCTGGTCCGCGGTGACGGCGCGCTGGATGGCGTCCGCGTCGTCGATGCCGTCGTTGGGCACGGCCCCGTAGTCGGTGATGGAGGAGCATTCGGCGGGCTTGGTGGCCGGTGCCGCGACCTGTTCCAGATCGATCAGGTCGATGATGTAGAAGGCCGCGTCGTCACCGGCGTCCCGCTGGAGCCGGAACTCGGTCCCCGGCGGGTAGGTGTCGGTGAGCAGGGCGTGGGACTCGTCGAACAGCCGCCGGGCGTCGCCGCCGGGCCGGTTGGTCAGGCCCTCCGGGTCATCGGTCGTGCCGTAGAGCCAGCTGTGCTTGGAGGACAGGGTGAGTTTGCGGACGAAGGTGCCGTCCGCGTAGAGGCTGACGGTCGCCTCCCGGCCGCCGCCGCCCGCCGCGTCCGGGATCGAGTTGCGGACCACGATCGAGTTGGACGGTGTGGTGGAGGTGAACTCCACGTACTGGCCGGTGGTGTCGAGCCGGACCGATGCGCGCCCGGAGGACTCGGTGGCGAAGTTGGTGTGCCCGAAGGTGCGCTTGGCGTCCGTCTTCAGCAGGGTGCCGTCGTACCGGCCGTCCTCCGCCTCGTACTCGGTGTACGGCACGGCGGCGCCGCGTCCGACGACCAGGGAGCGGGCGAAGGTGTTGTTGTCCTCGTTGGTCTCGGCGACGGTGCCGGTGGCGTCCGCGGTCGCGGTGAGCGTCGCTCCGCCGCTGGTGGCGGTCCATTCGCCGCCGATGGCCACGGTGGCCGTGCCACCGGCCTGGATGGCTCCCGCCGTGCCGTTCAGCGTGGTCCCGCCGACGGTGAGCCGGGTGACCGTTCCGGCGGGCACCGCGCTGGTGCCCCTGTTGTGCACCGCGACGGTGAAGGTGACCTTGGCGCCGACGGCCGGGCTGGCGGGGTTGGTGGTGATGCCGGTGACCTCCAGGTCCGGTCCGGGGGCCTGGCCGATGACCAGCTTCGAGGCGGCGTTGCGGCTGTTGTTGGTGTTGTCGAGCTCGGCCACCGCGTCGGCCGGGTCGACGACGGCGGAGACGGTGTAGCTGCCCATGGGCCGCTTGCCGACCTTGACCGGCACCTTCTGCGAGGCGCCCGGTTCGAGCGCGCCGACCGTGCCGCTGCCCGCGACCGTGCCCTCGAGGCTGACGTTCACCGTGGTGGCGGGCGCGGCGGCGGTCCCGGCGTTGCGGACCGTCGCCTCGACGGTGACCGCGTCCGCCTCGGAGGGCGACTGGGGCGACCAGAGGAGGTCGGTGACGGTCAGATCGGGGGCGGGCGCGGCCGTTCCGACGACCTCGAACTCGGCGACCTGACCGCCGCCGGCGCCGGTGTTGCCGGAGAACTGCAGCCGTACGTCCGCGTACCGGCCGGTGACCGGGATGGTCACCGCGTTCTGGTTCTGCGACGGGCTGAAGGTGTAGTCGGCCCGGTCCTTCAGCGAGGTGAAGCCGGACGCCCCGACCGGCCGTCCCAGCACCTGGATGCTCTGCGACCGGGTGGACCAGACGGGATCGGGGTTGAGCTTGACCACGACGCCGGTCAGCTCGGCATCGGCGCCGAGCTTCGCGGTCAGCGTCGCGGACTGGCCGCCCGCCTCCCAGTAGGTCGCGGTGCTGCCGTCATTGGCGTTGCTCGCGACGTAGTCCTGGGTGGTCGAGGACGCCTCGATCGGCTTGCGCAGGGCCAGATTGGTGCCCGCGGGCGGGTTTCCCGGGGGCTCCCCGGCGGCCTCCCCGCGCACCTCGACCTCGGAGAGCTGGGCGGCGTCCCAGCCCGTGTTGCCGGTCACCCGTATCCGTACGTACCGCGCCTCGGCCGTGACGTCGAGCGCCACGGTGTTGCCGGTGGACGGCGAGAAGTCCTTGCGCACCTCCGGAACGACGGTGGTGAAGTCCTGGCCGTCGGCGCCGGTCTGGACCGTCACGGCCTCGGTGCGGGGCTCCCACGACGCGGGGAGCTTCAGCACCACCGCGTCGATGTCCGTCCTGCTCCCGAGGTCGATCCGCACCCACTGGGGGAACGAGCCCTCGGGGCCCTCCCAGTACGAGGCCTGGCTGCCGTCGGTGACATTGCTCGCCGGATGGGAGCCGTGTGCCCCGCTGGCCGTCACCGGCCTGCCCAGCGCCAGATTCACACCCTCTGCGGCCTGGGCTCCCGCTGCGGCATGGGCTGTCACGGGCAGCAGCCCGACCGTGAGCAGACCCGCCGTCACGAGCCCGGCGGCTAACCGCCGACCGCGATGTCTTCTTCTCATGAGGCCTTCTCGTTTCCTTCCCCTGAGCGCGCGCGACCGGCGGCCCCGCCACCCGCCGCCCACCGATGCGCGGGGCATCCCGGGGCGGCGGGCGCGGAGGCGTGAGGGACTGGTGCGCCTGGCGGACGATGACGGTGTTCAGCAGGCCCAGGCGGTGCCGCGGTGGTGCCGAGCCAGCCGCAGTACGAGAGTTGAGCGATTTCGTCTATCTTTTGCAGCGATGCTTTGACAGATTTCTACCGCTCATCGACTTTGTCAACGTCCTGGTACACCGCGGTACGTGATCGCCGCGACTGGGGAGGTCAGGGCAGGACGACCAGCTCGCGGCTGATGCGGTTGAGCCGTTCACCGCCGTCGTCGGTGCAGATGACGATGTCCTCGATGCGGGCGCCGAACCGGTCGGGAAGATAGATGCCCGGCTCGACGGAGAAGGCCATACCGGGCTCCAGCGGCAGGGCGGAGCCCGCCACGATGTAGGGCTCCTCGTGGGTCTCCAGGCCGATGCCATGACCGGTGCGGTGGATGAAGTGCGGCCCGAAGCCCGCGTCGGCGATGACGTCCCGGCCGATCGCGTCCAGTCGCTCGGCGGTGATCCCGGGCCGCACCGCGTCGGTCTGGGCGCGCTGGGCGGTCAGCAGCACCTCGTACAGCCGCCGGTACTCCGCCGACGGCTCGCCGACGACGTAATCGCGGGTGGAGTCGGAGCAGTAGCCGTCCTCGGTGGTCCCGCCGATGTCGACCACCACGGGGTCACCGGGCAGGATCACCCGGTCCGACAGCTCATGGTGAGGACTTGCGCTGTGGGGTCCGGAGCCCACGATGACGAAGTCGACCCGTACATGGCCCTCGGTCACGATGGCCTCCGCGATGTCCCGCCCGACCTCGCGTTCGGTGCGCCCGGCGCGCAGCCACTCGCCCATGCGGGCGTGCACCCGGTCGATGGCCGCGCCCGCCCGGCGCAGCGCCTCGGCCTCGGCCCCGGTCTTGCGGATCCGCAGCCCGCCGAGCACCTCTCCGGCGAGCGCCTGGTCGGTGTCGGGCAGTACGGTGCGGAAGGCGACGACCTTCTCGGCCCACATGTGGTTGTCGACGCCGACCCGGGCCGTACCGGCGGGCAGCCTGGCCGCGACGAGGGCGTAGGGATCCTCGGTCTCGGCCCATCCGGTGATCTCGATGCCGAGGTTCCCGGCCGGGGACGCGAGCGCGGCGGGCCGCTCCAACTCGGGCACCAGGAGGAAGGGTTCGCCCTCCACGGGGAGCACGAGGCAGGTGAGCCGCTCCAGCGGCAGGGCGTGATAACCCGTCAGATAGCGCAGATCGGCGCCGGGGCTGATGAGCAGCGCGCCCAGACCCGCGTCGGCGGCGGCCTCCCGGGCGCGCTCCAGTCGGTCGGCGGGGTAGAGATCGGTGGGGGTCACGGGAGTTCTCCATCCTGGTGTCGGGCCGGGGTGAGGCGGCGGGCCGGACCGTCCTCGAGCGGCCGGGGCCCGGTCGGGGCCCCTTCACGGCCTCAGCCTCCACAGAGTGCGGGCCAGCGGCAACCGGATAAGGGCGCTGGCCGCACCGGCCGCACTCCCCGCGCCCGGCCCCCTCTCGGCCACCTCGATGCACCGAAAGATGGCCGAAATCCCGGACCTATCACGTTTAAACATCCCTGCCACCTACAACGAGAACGGACATTGCACATATTGGCGGCGCAATCGGCCCGGTGTGGCTAACACGGGGTCTCGGCAAGCGACAAGACCGCAATGGCCGCCTGACATCACGTAATTCACTAGTCATGAACTCCATCACTTTAGGCCGAAACTGAGGCCCCGTGTTCGTTGACCCCCTGAAAGCGGCGCAGTTACCTTGACTAGCGAACCCGAATCAGCAGGGAAAGCCCTCTCCAGGGTCACGCATTTGCGGGAATGGCCACCAACATTTGGGTGGCCAGGGTCGAATTTCGCTGGACTCGCCGCTCCGATATACCGCAGCAAGCGGACGTATGTCGTCGATTTCATCGCGCCGTCGTGGCGTTTCAGGGCCCGGCTAAGCCACTGCGACATCGCCGGCAGTCGGGACGGGAGATGAGGGTGATACACGTGGTGGATTCTGTCTTTGTCATGCCGGGAACGGTTGCCGCCCCGCGCGGAGGCATCCTGTGCGACTTACACCACCGTTACGAGACCGTACGGGAATCACTGTCCCGCATCGACAAGGCGGCCCAGGAAATGGGGCTGCCCAACATCAGTGCGCGGCTTATCGAGCAGAACGGGACGAGCGACCGGCGCGGCCCCGAAGTGCAATATCTGGAGATCTTCGCGGTCAGCATCGCGACGCACGACATGCTGATCGCCGAGGGCGCCAAGCCCCTCGCGATCGTCGGGCAGAGCATCGGCGAGCTGTGGGCGCTGGCCGCCGCCGGGCACCTGTCCGTGGAGGACGCCGCGCGGCTGGCCGTGGCCCGGTCCCAGGTGCTGACCCGGCAGAGCTGGGGCGGAAAGATGCTCGCGGTCGGAGTGGACGGCCGCCGGGCGGCGTCGCTGGCCGAGCTGATCAACCATCCCCATCTGGTACTGGCCTGCGAGAACGCCCCCCGGCAGAGCGTCATCAGCGGCCCCGAAGCGTTGATCGAGCATGTGGAGCGGGTGGCCGACGCGCTCGGCTGGCCGAGTCTCCGGCTCGACGTGCCGCATCCGACCCACACTCCGGCGATGGCGCAGGCCGCGCGGGACCTGCGGGCATCCGCGCCACGCGTTCCGTACGGCGCCGGGCGCTGGCGGGTGTGCTCCCCCTGGCTGGGCCGGGATGTCGGCGATGACGATCCGGTCGACCTGGTCGCGGGCGCGCTCACCTCCCGGGTCCGGATGCTCCACACCATCCGTGAGCTGCACGCGGCCGGTGCCGACGCCTTCATCGAGTGCGGGGAGTGGCCCGTCGTCACCAAGTTCGTCGAGGCGTCCATCCCCGGGGTGCGGTGTGTCGTACCACTGAGCGAGAGCGATCCGGTCGGGGCCGTCCGGGCGCTGGTCGCGGAGTCCCCCGGCGGTGGCCCGTTCCAGCCGCGCCTGGCGGCGGCGTCGAGCAATGGGCACGGTCCCGTCGTACCGGTGAGTGGGCCGCAGCCGAGCGGACCGGCCGCGGCGCTCCCCGTCACCGCCGATCCGCCGGTCCGGGCCGCCGCGTCCGTCGTGTCCGCGGCGCCCGTGGTCCCTGTGTCCTACGTGGCGCCCGTTGCGTCGCCCTCCGTGGCTCCCGTCCCGTCTCCGGCTCCCGCGGTTCCGGTGGCTGTCGCCGCCCCGGCTCCCCCGGCCGCGTCGGTCGCGGTCGCCCCGGCCGCCGTCGCCCCCGTCTCGGCCGCCCCGGCCCCTGCTTCGGCCGACCCCGCCGCACCGTCGTCTGCCGGGGCGGACTACGACACGGTGCTGGCCGAATTGCGCACGCTCTACGGCGACTTCCTGGGCTATCCGCCCGATCTGCTCGGCGAGGACGACGGGCTGGAGGCCGAGCTGGGTGTGGAATCGCTCAAGCAGGTCGCCCTGCTCGGGATGGTGTCCGACCGGTACGGCCTGCCCGGTCTGCGGGCCAATTCCTCGCTGCTGACCGTCGGCACGCTGCGCCGGATCGCGGAGGCCGTCGTGGGCGCCCGGGCGGGGGCCGCCGGGTGATGACGACCTCCACGGAGAGTCTGCGGGGTCGGATCGCCCTGGTGACGGGGGCCGCGAAGAGCCTCGGCGCGGATATCGTCCGCCGCTTGGCGGCGAGCGGGGCCCATGTGATCGTCAACTACTTCCACTCGGTCGAGCAGGCCGAGCGGCTGCGGACGGAGCTGGAACGGGCCGGTCACAGCTGCGAGTTCATCCGCGCCTCAGTGGCCAAGACCAGCGAGATCGACCGGATGTTCGACCTGATCCAGGAGCGGCACGGTGGCCTGGACATTCTGATCAACAACGCCGCGGGCGGGGCCTTCCTGCCGCTGTTCGACATCGATGACACGTACTGGCAGCGGGCGTGGTCCACCAATGTGATGGCGGCGTACCACTGTTCGCGCCGCGCGGCCGAGCTGATGGCGGGGAGAGACGGCGCGACCATCCTCTGTCTCTCCAGCGTCGGGGCGCACCAGCCGGTTCCGGGGTACGGCCCCGGCGGCGTCACCAAGGCGGCCCTGGAGTCGCTGGTCCGCTATCTGGCGCTGGAGCTGGTCGGCCAGGGCGTCCGGGTCAACACCGTGCTGCTGGGCTCCGTCGCCAGCGAGATCGTCGTCAACCTCGACGCCCCGGCGGCGACGCCCGGTGGCCCGGCCGAGGCCAGCGAGTTGCTGAGCCGTACCGTCTCGACGCCCGAGGCGGCCAAGTTGATCGTCCACCTCCTGCACGAGGACGCCGCGTTCATCACCGGGCAGACCATCGTCGCCGACGGCGGCATCAGCATCGGCGGGATGCAGGGCCTGCGGCTGCACAGCAGGCTGGCGGACCAGGTGAGCAGGCCCGCGAGGCGCCAGCCGGTGCCCGCGGCGGCGGTGACGACGACGCCGACCGAGGCGGGCCCGGCCGCCCCCGAACCACTGGCGGCCGCCCGCCCGGCGCCCGCATCGACACCGGCACCGGCACCCGCTCCGGCACCGGCACCGGTGGCCACCGCAGCCTCCGGCCAAGCGCCCGAGACCGACCCCGGAGCCGTCGCAGTCGTCGGCCTCGGGCTGGCCCTGCCCGGTGCGAACAACACCGCGGAGTTCTGGGACCGGTTACGGGAGGGCGTCCTGCTCTCCAGCGAGCCGTCCGCCTTCGACCTGACCCACTTCTGGGCGCCCACCCGGGAGGACACCGACGCCTTCTACGTCCGCGAGGCCGCGTATGTCCACGGTTTCGTCCCCGACCCCGCCTCGATCGCCGAACCGGACGGGAACGCCGGCCACCCCGGGTGGCCGCGTACCACGCGCTGGCTGCGCCACTGCGCCGTCCAGGCCCTGGCCGGAGTGCGCCGGCGCCCGGCGGACCGGTGGCTCGCCGCGACCACCGGTATCCACGACCAGACGGGACTCGGCCCGCAGGGTGTCGTGCTCGGGGACGAGTACCGGCGGATGGTGCGCGAGGCGATCCCCGCCGACCAGGACGGTGACTGGCTCGCCGAGCTGGCCGACCACGCGATCAGCGCGCACTACGGTGGCGACGGCGGGGACCCGAAGGCGTATCTGCCCGCGTCCGTCTCCCGCGCCGCGCTGCGCGGACTGATCCCCGACGACGCGCAGCACCTGACCCTCGACGCCGCCTGCGCCAGCGGGCTGTTCGCTCTGGACGCGGCGGTCAAGGCGCTGCGCGAGGGGTCCTGCGATGTGGCGCTGGCCGGTGGCACCTCGGTGATCGAGCCGATCGGGTTCACCCTGTTCTGCCGGGCCCAGGGCATCTCGATGAGCGGCAAGGTGCGCCCCTTCGACAGGGCGGCCGACGGAACCCTCATCGGTGAGGGCTCCATCGTGCTCGCCCTGAAGCCGTACGCGCGGGCCGTGGCGGACGGCGACCGGGTGCTCGGTGTCATCCGGGGCACCGGTCTCGCCGCCGACGGCCGGGGCAAGGGCATCCACGCCCCGGCCACGCGCGGGCAGGAGCTGGCGATCGCCCGGGCCTGGGCCGACGCGGGCGTCGAGGCCGACGACGTGGACTGGGTGGTGGCACACGGCACCGGCACACCGGTGGGCGACGAGATCGAACTGCGCTCGCTGCTCTCCCGGTTGGGGCCGCGGAAGCGGGCGTGCCTGCTGACGTCGAACAAGCAGGTCTTCGGGCACACCGGGGTGCTGGCGGGCCTGGTCTCGGTCGCGCACGCCCTGGTCGCGCTCGACCGCGGGGCGGTCCCCGGCCAGCCCGTGGTCACCGATCCGCACCCGCTGCTGGAGGACGGCGCCCGGCTGACCGTACCGGTCACGGACGCGCCCTGGCCGACGGACGACGCACGGCCGCGCGTGGTCGGGGTCTCGTCGTTCGGCCTCGGAGGAGCGGACGCGCATGTGGTCCTGGCCGACCGCGTGCCGCCGGCCGCGCCCGCGCAGCGGCGGGGCGGTGAGGCTCCCACGGACACGGAGCCACTGGTCGTCGTGGGCTGGAACACCCATCTGCCCGGCCTGGACGCCGCCCAGGTGCCCGCCTGGCTGAGGGGCGACGGCCCGCTCCCGGAGGCCGGTTTCGGCATGCCGTACCCGCTGCCGTCCCCGCGTGAGGTGCGCATCCCGCCGCTGACGATGCGGCATATGGACCCCGCCCACCTGATGATGCTCCAGGCCATCGGCCCGCTGCTGGACCGGCTCGGCGAGCCGGGCGTCAGCCTGCGGCCCACCACGGCGGTGATCGTGGGGGCGACGCTGCCGACGACGCACAACACCCGGGCCGCGCTGCGGGTGCACGCGGGCGAGTGTGCCACCGCGTTCGACATCCTGCCCGACCCGGTGCGGGCACAGGCGCTCAAGGAATACCTCGCGAAGGGGATGGCGGAGGCCAAGGGGGTGATCCCGGGCGATCTGAACGAGGACGACTTCACCGGGGCGGTCTCCTGCATCCTGTCGGGCCGGGCCGCCAACTACTACGACTTCCGGGGCCTGGGCACCAGTGTGTACGCCCACCGGGACTCCGCGCACACCGCCCTGGACCTGGCCCTGCGCCAACTCCGGCACCGCGCCTGCGACCTCGCCCTCGTCGGCGCGGTGTGCCAGCGGCCGATCAGCGGCTGGGACCGCCACCTCGACGGTCTGGTGCCGGAGGGCCGGTCCATCGCGGAGGGCGCCGCGGTGGTGGCGGTCACCCGGCTCTCCACCGCGCTGGAGCACGACCTGCCCGTCCTCGGGTCGCTCGCCACCGCGGTCGACGCCGCCGGTCCCCGGGCCGCGGCCACGCCCGGGCACGCCCTGCCCGTACTGGCCGACGCCGGACACACCTATCTGTCGCTGGACGCCCTGCTGGCGGTCGTCAAGGCCGTCTCCACCGGGGCGGACACCGTCGTGACGCCCGCCGCCACCGGATCACCACTGATCCGGTTCACCCGGGCGGACGACCCGCACACCGACGGCCCGGCCCAGCAGGAACCGGACCGGGCCGCACCCGCCGGACCGGACCGGGCCGCGCACAGCGGCCCCGGCCGGCCCGCACACACCGAGCCGGGGCGTACCGCACCCGACCTGGCCAGGCCGGAACAGGCCGAGCACTTCACCGGCCGCCGCCAGACCCTCCAACTCATCCCGGCAACCCCACCCCCGCCGCAGGACGGCTCGGGGGCCACGCCACCGATCCCGCCGGGCACCATCGTCATCACCGACGCCCCGGATCTCGCCGTGGCCGCCACCGGCACGGACATCGCCGTCTGGTCGCCGCGTCCGGGCCTCGGAGCCGCCGCCCACGTCCCGCCGGAGGAGGCCCCCGGCGCCCTGGCCGACCTGCCGTTCATCCCGCGCCACATCCGGGTCCTGTCCCGGCTGCCGGTCCAGGGGGACGAGAGCGACGACGCCGGGGCCGCCCGGATGGAGGACCTTCAGGACCTCACGTTCACCACCCTCCAGGCGGCGCTGCCCGCGCTGCGCACCGGCGGCTCGCTCGGCGCGCTTCTGCTCGGCGCCGTGCCGGACGAGCTGCCGCCCCCGCTGAGCGGGCTGTTCACCGGTCTCGTCCGCTCCGTCCGGGCCGAGGTCCCGCAGTGCGGCGGAGTGACCCTGCTCAACGACGCGCCGGACGTCGCGACCGCCCTGGACCAGCTGGCGCGGGCGGGCACGGCCCAGGTGCCGACCCACACGCTGGCCTGCCGCGGGGGCGACTGGTTCACCCTGGCCGTCGCCGACGACCACGCTCCGCCGCCCCCGGCGGGCGCCGCCCCGCTGCCGCCCGGCGCGGTCGTGGTCGCCTTCGGCGGCGCCCGTGGCATCACCCCCGAACTCCTCCACGCGATCGCCCGCACCGCCGACCGGCCACAGGTGTACGTCATCGGCCGCACCCCCCTGCCGGACGGGCCGGAGACCGATGACGCGCTGCCGCCGCAGGCCGAGTTCATCGCCGAGGAACACCGCCGGCGCCCCGGCGCGTCGGTGGGTGAGCTGCGCGCCGCCTACGAGAAGGCCCAGGCGCGCCTGGAGGTGCGCCGTACGGTGCGGCGGCTGACGGAGCTGTGCGGCCGGGACCGTGTCCACCACCGTGTGTGCGATGTCCTCGACGCCGAAGCCACCACCGCCGTACTCGACGAGGTGATCGACCGCCACGGACGGATCGACCTGCTCATCAACACCGTCCTCGACCTGCGGTCGCGTGCGCTGCACGCCAAGACCCTGGCCGACTTCCGGGCGGTCCGCGCCACCAAGGCGACCGGTTACCGCAACCTCAAACGGGCCCTGGCCGGACGTCCGCCCCGGATCTGGTGCAACTTCAGCACCCTGGCGACGCTCGCCCCCGCGCCCGGTGACATCGACTACTGCGCCGTCAACGAATACCTCGCCTACGCCAGCGCCTGGGCCCAGCGCCACGGACCGGTGGGTCACCGGGAGTTGGCGATCCTCTGGAGCGGCTGGCGGGAGGTCGGCGTCGCCAGCAGCGCCACCATGCGGGAAACCCTCAAACGCAACCAGATGGACGCCTACATCAGCACCGAGCAGGGATGCGCGCAGTTCCTCTCCGCCGTGGCCCGGCCGCCGTCCAGCGGGGTGGCGTTCTTCATCCGCGATGACGAACGCGTCCTGCTGGCCCGGCGCGGCATCAGCACCCACGGTCCGGGGGGCATCGGCACCCACGGTCCGGGCGGGGTCAGCGCCCATGGCTCCTCCGGCGAGCCGCGGATCCCCGCCCCGGACGCGCCGCCGCCCGCCCCGCCGGATCCGTCGCTGACCAGTCCGCTGCTCGACGGTGTTCTGCACCGCGGCAAGGACTGGGCCGTCTTCACCAAGACCTGGGATCCCGGCACCCTGGCCGAGCGGGACGGGCGGTGGATGCGTCACCACCGCGTCAACGGCGAGTACACGCTGGCCGGTACGTTCACCCTCGAAGCCGCGGCCGCCGCGGCCACGGCCCTCTGCCCGGACCTCGCGGTCACCGGGTTCCGCGGTCTGGTCTGCCGTACGTCGATCACGGTCAGGCTCGCCGGGCCGCCGCGCACCGTGGCGGTGGAGGCCCGGGTCACCAGCCGGAGGCGCGACGGCGCCGAGGTGGCCGTCCGGATGACGGCGCACCGGATCGGCAAGAACGGCAAGGTGCTGCGCTTCAACGACCTGCTGTGCGAGACGGCGGTCGTACTGGCGGACCGCTACCCCGTACTCGCCGGACCGCCCGACTTCGCGTCCCACGACCCCGAACCCGACTTCGCGATGCCGGTGTACTCCCCCGACCCGCCGATCTCGCTCACCGGCCCGTTCGCCGGGACCAGCGACTACGCCCGCGGGCCGGACGGGAACAGCGCCCGGTTCGGCCTGGACCACACCGTCTGGGCCCCGGCCCTGGCGGGGATGACCGTACCGGCGATCCTGCTGGACGCGATGGTGCACCTGTTGCTGCTGCCCCCGCGCGGTGACCACCCGCCACTGGTCGGCCCGATGGCCGGGCTCGACCGGGTCGAGCTGAGCGGGCCGGGCAACGACTGCCAGCTCGGCGCGGAGCACCCGACGATCCGGCTGCACTGCGACTTCGACACCGGGGACCTGACCGCGGTGACGGGCCGGGGCCGGGTGCTGGCCCGTATCACCGGGGTCACCGCACACGCCCTGGACCACAGCGGAGAGCTGGTCCGGCCCCGCGCCCGCGTTCCCCAGTCGCCCCTCTCGTGACGGCGGTCGCCCCTTTCGTGACAGCGGAGGAGACAGCAGTGTTGTGGCAGGACATCACGATCGCCGGAACCGGCGCGTGGATACCCCCCATCAGGCCCGAGCAGGAGCCGCGGAGCGGACCGGGCGCCGGACAGCCCTCCATGATGGCGCTCAACGGATTCACCTCGGCCGCCGTCTCGAAGGACGACACGGCGACCCAGATGGCGGCCCGGGCCGGTCTCAAGGCGCTGCGCCACGCGGATGTGGCCGGTGCCTCCCTGAGCCTCCTCGTGCACGCCGGTTTCCAGGACGGCGACCACTACACGCCCTCGGCCTATCTGATGCGGGTGCTCGGCGGAGGGGACACCGCCGGGATCGAGGTCGGTGCCGCCAGTGACGGCGGGGCCGCCGCGCTCGTCGCCGCGGCGGACCACCTCGCCGCCCGGCCGGACGCGAAGGCCGCGCTGGTCACCACCGGTGCCCGGTTCCCGGACGAACGGTGGGGCTATTCCCGGGAGTTGGGCTATGTGGCGGGTGACGCCGGGGCCGCCGCCGTCCTCACCCGAGGGACGGGCTTCGCCCGCCTGGTGGCGACCGCCCATGTCACGGAGTCGCGGCTGGAGGCGCAGACCCGGTCCAGGGAGGGCCACACCGGTGTCGCCCGGCGGTCCCCCGTCGAGGAGACCGGCTTCATGCCCCATATCGATGTGCTGCGGCGGGCCACCCACCGCTGCGTCGAGGCCGTCCTGGACGAGGCCGGCGTGAAACCGGCGGACATCACGCATGTGGTGCCCATCGCGATCGGCTCGGTCGTGCTCGACATGCTGCTCACCGGCTCACCGCTCGGCGTCCGCGCCGACGACACCAGCTGGACCTACGGGCGCCACATCGGCCACGCCGGCCCCTCCGATGTGCTGCTCGCCCTGGACCGTACGTTCCGCTCCGGCACGCTGCGGGCCGGGGAACGGGTCCTCGTCGTGAGTTTCGGCGTCGGCTTCCGCTGGACCACCGCACTGCTCGAGGTCATCCGCGATCCCGCCGCCCCGGCGTTGTCTCCGGCCGGTCGCTCCCACCCAGAAGGAGGTCGTCCATGACGGACACGAGTACGGCGACCGCCGCGTCGGTGCCGCTGGCGCCGCGGGCCCTGCCGCTGCTGGGCCATGCGCTGCCCCTGCTCCGCGATCCGCTGGCGTTCATCATGTCCCTGTCCGGCTACCGAGAGATGGTCCGGGTCCGGCTGGGCCCGAGCACCGCCATGATGATCTGCGATCCGGACCTGACCCGGCAGGTGTTCCTGAACGACCGGATCTTCGACAAGGGCGGCCCGATCTACGACCGGATCCGCGAGGTCATCGGCGACGGCCTGTCCACCTGCCCGTACCCCCTGCACCGGCGGCAGCGGCGGCTGTGCCAGCCGTCGTTCCACCCCACCAGGCTCGCCGGGTACGGGACGGTGTTCGCCCGGGCGGCCGAGGTGAAGGCGGAGTCCTGGCGCGACGGCGACGTCCTCGACGTCACCCAGGAAATGATGACGCTGACGACACGGGCCACCATGGAGACGATGTTCAGCGGCTCGCTCCCGGCGGAGACCATGCGGCGGGCCCTGGCCGACACCTCCACCATCGTGACCGCGTTCTTCCGACGGATGATGACACCGGCCCTGCTGCGCCGGGTGCCGACTCGGCGGAAGCGGCGGTACGACCAGGCCCGCAGCCGGCTGTCGGCCACCATCGCGGAGATCATCGCCGAGCGGCGCGCCGATCCGACCGACCATGCCGACCTGCTCTCCACGCTGGTCGCGGCGGTGGACGAGGAGAGCCAGGACGGGAGGAAGCAACTGAGCGACACCGAACTCGCGGACGAGGCCCTTACGTTCTTCCTCGGCGGGATGGAGACCACGGCCATCACCCTGGCCTGGGCGCTGCACCTGCTCGCCACGGCCCCGGACGTCCAGCAGCGTCTCCGGGCCGAGACCCATCAGGTGCTGGCCGGTGGGAAGGTCGATCCCGGGCAGCTGCCCTCGCTCGGCCTGGCCGCCCGGGTGGTGACCGAGACGCTGCGGCTGTATCCGCCCGCCTGGATGATGACCCGCGCGGTCCGGCAGGACACCGAACTCGGCGGGGTACGGCTCAAGGGCGGCAGCACCATCGTGCTCAGCCCGTACCTGCTGCACCGGAGGGCGGACCTCTACCCCGACCCCGACCGGTTCGACCCGGACCGCTGGCTCGGCGGTCAGCCCGACCGGGCCGCCTACATCCCGTTCGGCGCCGGGGCGCGCAAGTGCATCGGCGACCAATTCGCCCTCACCGAGGCCATCCTGGCCCTCACCGCCATCGTCGCCCGCTGGGAGCTGGCCCCGGTCGGCGACCAGCCGTTCCGGCCCAAGGTGGAGACCAGCCTGAGTTCGCGCGGGCTGCGCCTGCGGATCAGTGAGCGGCGGACGAGCGGCGCCGAAGCACGCGGAGTGATGCCGTGAAGCCTCATCTGAAGCCGCTGGTGAAGCGGCTCCTCCAGGCCCGGAGGGTGAGCCTGCCCAGCGCGGCCCCGGCCGACAGCCTGCGCACCCCCGCCCTCCCCTACCCCAATGGCTGGTTCTGCCTGGCCTTCACCGATGAGGTGCGGCCCGGATCCGTCACCACCCGTCCGCTCGCGGGCACCGAGGTCGTCCTCTACCGGACGGCCGGGGGCGTGCTGCGGGCCGTCCGGCCCCGGTGCCCGCATCTGGGGGCGCATCTCGGGGTCGGCGGCTCGGTCGAGGGCGAGGACATCGTCTGCCCCTTCCACCGGTTCGCGTTCGACCCGGCCGGCACCTGTGTCCGCACGGGCTACGGCACACCACCGCCGAAGGCGTCCCTGGCGGGGTACCCGGTGTGCGAGGCCAACGGCTCGATCTACGTGTGGTGGCACGCCCTCGGCCTGCCCCCGCAGTGGGAGGTGCCGGTCTTCCCCATGGACGACCGGCAGCCGTTCAGCCATGACACCTTCGACATCGCCGGTCACCCGCAGGACGTCATCGAGAACGCCTTCGACTGGGGTCACCTCCCGGCGCTGCACGGTCTCAAGGGCCTGGACATCGAGGGCACTCCGGTGGCCGGGGAGCCGACCAGCACCGTCACCGCGACCGCCCGCGGCACCATGATGCGCGGGTTCCGCCAGTCCTACACGCTCACGGTGATCGGACTGGCCACCATCGCGGCGCGCACGGCCCTGCCCCGGGGCGCGGGCGCCCTCCATGTGATGCTCCACGCGACCCCCACCAGCCCGGGACGCATCCAGCTCCGGTTCGGTACGAAGCTGGAGCTGAACGGCGTCCCCGGGGTGCCCGGGGCGGTGGGGCGCGCGGCGGCCGTGCCCGTCGCCCGGCTGCTCAGCGCCGTCCTCCAGCGGGTGGCGAGCGTCGACACCGGCGCGGACCTGCTGATGTGGCACTACCAGGAGCATGTCGAGCACCCGAAGCTCGCCAAGGGCGACGGTCCGGTGGGCCGGTACCGGCAGTGGGCGCAGCAGTTCTACACGGAGCCCAGGGGCGATCTCGTACCACCGCGCCGGGCCGCGGACCCGAAGAGGGGGTGACATGGCGGCGGAGAGCGGTACGCCCGGCGCCGGGCGGCGACTGGCGGTGCTCGGAGCGGGGGTGATGGGATCGGGCATCGCCGCGCTGGCGGTCGGGCACGGGGTCGCGGTGTCGCTGATCGACCCGGACCGGCAGCGACTGGACGCGGCCCCGGCGAGCGTCGACCACCAGGTGCGGACGGCGCGGCTGATGGGTGCGCTGCCCGATGAGGCCGTCCCCGGCGCCCTCGTCACTTGCCCGTCGCTCGCCGACCTGCCGACGGCCGACGGCACGGCCCCCACCGCGGTGATCGAGGCGGTCACCGAGGACGCGGACGCCAAGGCGAAGGTCCTCGCGGAGGTGTCCGCGCTGGTCGCGCCGGGCACCCCGATCATCTCCAACACATCGTCCATTCCCATCGACGAGTTGGCCCTGGCGATGGCACGGCCGGTCGATCTGATCGGCACCCACTTCATGAACCCGCCCTATCTGATCCGGACGGTCGAGGTCATCCGGGGCACCCACACCGGCGAGGCGACCCTGGAGGCGCTGCGGGCGCTGCTCGCCGCGCTGCACCGGCAGCCGATCGTGGTCCGCGACGCACCGGGCTTCGTCACCAGCCGGATCCTCCACCCGATGATCAACGACGCGGTCCGGGTGGTGGCGGCGGGTACCGCGAGCGCCGAATCGGTCGACGGGCTCATGCGGGGGTGCCTGGGCCACCCCACGGGCCCGCTGCGCACGGCCGACCTCATCGGTCTTGACAACCTGGTCGACTCGCTGTGGGTGCTGCACCGCCGGACCGGTGACGAAGGCTGCCGCCCCTGCGATGTGCTGCTGGAAATGGTGCGGGCCGGTCACCTCGGCCGCAAGAGCGGGCGCGGCTTCTACGAGTACGAGGGAGAGCAGGCATGACCACGTCATCCAACCAACCGGTGCCGGACTCCAGCACCGTCCAGGCGGACATGCTGGAGTTCCTGGCGAAGCGCACGGGGACGGCCTGGGCGGCCGACGCGGACGTCTTCGGCTCCGGCGGGCTGTCCTCGCTCTTCGCGATGGAGCTGGTGGTGCACCTGGAGACGTCGTACGGCATCGCCATCCGCGGCGGCGACCTGCGGCTGGAGAACTTCCGCACCGTGCGGCGGATGGCCGCGCTGGTCGACCGGCTCCGGCAGCCCGCCCCCGGCGGCAGCGGCGGCTCCGGTGCGTGACCCCGTCGCCGCGGCGGCCTCGGCGGTCACCGCACTGGTCGGCGACCGGGCGGCCGACTGGGACCGTACGGGCCGGCTGCCCGGGGATCTGGTGCGGAGACTCGGCGCCGCCGGGCAGCTCGCCGCCCAGATCCCGGCGAAGTACGGCGGGCCGGGGTGGAGCAGCGCGGACAACGGCGAGTTCACCGCCCATGTCGGCAGTCTGTGCGGCTCGCTGCGGAGCGTGATGACCTCGCAGGGCATGGCCGCGTGGACCGTGGAACGGCTCGCTGACCCGGCGCAGGCGGCGGAGCTGCTGCCCCGGCTCGCCTCGGGCGACACGGCGGCCGTGGCCTTCAGCGAACCCCAGGCGGGCAGCGATCTGTCGGCCATCGAGACCACCGTCACCGTCGACGGGGACTCCCTGCTGCTCAGCGGCCACAAGACCTGGGTGACCGCCGCCGACTACGCCGATCTCATCCTGGTCGTGGCCCGGATGGACGAGGGGGGCGCCGTGGTGGCCGTGGACCGGACCGCCCCCGGGGTGCGGGTGCGGCGGGTGGCCGAACCCCTGGGCTGCCGGGCGGCCGGGCACGCGGAAGTCCGGCTGCACGGCGTGCGGTTGCCGCTGAGCAGACTGCTGGGCGGCGGTCGGCAGCCGCTGTCCCTGCTGGTGACGACGGCCCTGGCCTACGGCCGGATCTCCGTCGCCTGGGGCTGTGTCGGGATCCTGCGGGCCTGTGTGGCGGCGGCCGTCGAACACGCCGGAACCCGCCGCCAGTTCGGCCGGCCGCTGGGGCGACACCAGCTGGTCGCCCGCCACCTGGCCGACCTGTGGACCGCCGAACAGATCGCCGCCCGGGCCTGCGAGCACGCCAGCCGCTGCTGGGACGAGCACGACGCCGGTCTGGTCCCGGCCATCGTGCTGGCGAAGTACGTCAGCGCCACCCACGCGGCCAAGGGCGCGGCCGCCGCGGTCCAAGTGCTCGCGTCGGCCGGGGCGCGGGACGGCCATGTCGTGGCGCGGGCGTACCGCGACGCCAAGCTCATGGAGATCATCGAGGGCAGCGACGAGGTGTGCCAGCTGATCCTGGCCGACCACGCGCTCAGGCAGGGGTGAGACATGGGCGACACCACCGCGGTCCCGCCCGCGACCGTGAAGTGCCTGGTCTGGGACCTCGACAACACGCTGTGGCGCGGCACACTGCTGGAGGACGAGAACGTCGTCCTGTCCGAAGCGGTCCGGAAGGTCATCGTCGGCCTGGACGCACGGGGCGTACTCCAGTCGGTGTCCAGCCGCAATGACCACGACCACGCCTGGGCACGGCTGACGGCGCTCCGCGTCGCCGAATACTTCGTCGTGCCGGAGATCGGCTGGGGGCGCAAGTCGGATTCCGTACGCCGGATCGCCGAGCGGCTGAACTTCGCCCCCGGCACCATCGCCTTCATCGACGACCAGCCGGCTGAGCGGGCCGAGGTCGCCCACCATCTGCCGGAGGTGCGCTGCTACCCGGCGGCGGACGCCGCGACGCTGCTCGACCGGCCCGAGTTCAGCCCGGGGTCGGTGACCGTCGACTCGCGCCAGCGCCGGAGGATGTACCAGGCGGGCTTCCGGCGCACGGCCGAGCAGGCGCGGTTCACCGGCTCCCACGAGGACTTCCTCCGCTCGCTGGAGATGGTGCTGCGCATCGAACGGGCCACGGAGGAGGAGCTGTCGCGGGTCGAGGAACTGACCCTGCGCACCAGCCAGATGAACGCGACCGGGGTGCACTACCCGGACCGGGCGCTGCGCGCACTCCTCACCCACCCCGGCCATGAGGTCCTGGTCACGACGCTCACCGACCGCTTCGGATCGCACGGTGCCGTGGGTGTGCTGCTGCTCGAGAAGCACCCGGCGGCATGGCACCTGATGCTGCTCGCCACCTCGTGCCGTGTGGTGGCGTTCGGCGCCGGGACGATGATCCTGAACTGGCTGGTCGACCAGGCGGCCCGGGCCGGTGTCCATCTGTTGGCTGACTTCCGCCCCACCGACCGCAACCGGATGATGGAGATCGCCTACCGGTTCGCCGGTTTCGACGAGCGGCCCTGCGACTGCCGGGGTCAGCTCTCCGGGAGGTCGGGCGGGGACGTCCAGCTGCTGCACCTCGCCGCGGAGCGGCGAGCCGCCCCCACAACGGCCCGGCTCATCGCCCCGGACCTCCGGGGCCTCCCGCGCTCCCCGAGTTGAGCCTCGCCTGCCCTCCCGCTCGGTGCGCGGGGTGATGCGCGCCCGCCGTCACCGGTGATCAACCGCGGCGTACGCTGCGGATGTGGCTGCGTCCTGCATCTTAGTGACGGCGGAAGGGCTGACCCGTGGGCGAGAGTGAGCTGTACTACCGGGACGCGACCGAGCTGGCGGCGCTCATCGCGGAGCGACAGGTCTCCGCCGTGGAAGTGGTACGGGCGCATCTGGACCGCATCGCGGCGGTCGACCCGCGCCTCAACGCCGTGACGGTGACCGCCGAGCGGGCGCTCGACGCGGCGCGGGCCGCCGACCGGGCCGTGCGGGCGGGCACGGCTCTGGGCGCTTTGCACGGCGTTCCGTTCACGGTCAAGGACTCGCTGGATGTGGCGGGGATGGTCGCCGCACGCGGCTCGGCCCTGTTCCGGGACCGCGTCCCGGCCAGCGACGCGACCGCGGTGGCCAGGCTCCGGGCGGCGGGCGGGATTCCGCTGGCCAAGACGAACCTGCCCGAGTTCTCCTACTGGACCGAGACCGACAACCTCATCACCGGCAGGTCGGTCAACCCCTGGGACCCCGAGCGGACTCCGGGCGGTTCGAGCGGTGGGGAATCAGCCGCGATCGCCGCCGGGATGTCCCCGCTCGGATTGGGCAGCGATGTCGCCATCTCGGTGCGGGGACCCGCCCACGACACCGGCATCGTCGCGCTGAAGGCCACCCGGGGCCGCATCCCGGCCACCGGCCACTGGCCCGAGGTTCCCCGGCGCTACTGGCACATCGGTCCGATGGCCCGCAGCGTGCGGGACATCGGGGTTGCGCTGGGGGTCCTCGCGGGACCCGACGGCGTCGACGGCTATGTGCGGCACCATCCGCACCCCGCCGACCTGCCCGGACCGGGGGACCTCGGACCGGGGGACGTAGCCGGGCTGCGGGTGGGCTGGGCGACCGAGCCCGCCTTCGGCCCGGTCGACCGCGAGGTGGCGGCCACCGTCACCGCGGCGGCCGACGCCCTGCGCACCCTGGGCTGCGCGGTCGAACCGGCTCCGCTCCCCGGGCTGGAGGCCCTTGACGCCACCACGCTGAGCGCGGTGCTGTTCACCGCCGAGGTCGTGCCGTACTTCCAACAGGCCGTCGGCGACCACGGGCCCGAGCTGCACGGCGTCATCCAGCGCGCGCTGACCGCGCCGGACGTGACGCTGGCCGACTATCTCGCCGCCCAGCAGCGGGTCGAGGCGCTGAGCTCGATGTTCGCCCAGTACTTCGAGCGTTACGACGTCCTGCTGTGCCCCGTGTGCCCCGTCCCCGCGCCGCCGCACGCCCGGCAGACCTTCGACGTCGGCGACCTCACCGTCCCGGCACGCGGCATCATGCGCGCGACGGTCCCGTTCAACCTCACCGGCCTGCCCGCGCTCTCCCTCCCCTTCGGGGCCACCGACGGGAAGCTGCCGATCGGCGTCCAGCTCGTCTCCCGCTGGTACGACGAGGCGACGGTCCTGCGGCTCGGCGCGGCCCTGGAGACCATCAGCCCGGTCCGGCACCGCCGCCCCGATCTCAGCTGAGCAGGGTGAGGGTGAAGCGCGCAGCCGACGTGACCGCCGTCGCGGCAGGCAGCGCGGCGTCGAAGGAGGTGCCGTCGGGCGGTCAGCCGCTGCGTGTCCTCGAAGACCATTGTGTCCGTGCCGGTGGGCGGGATCGTGATCCGCGTCGGACGATCGTGTCGTCGTAGGCGCCGGTCGCATTCCGGCCTTCACGCACCACGAGCCCGGCGCGTCCGTCGACGTCGAGCCAGCCGCCGCGGCTGCTCACCGCCGGGCTCGGTCCAGTCGCCAGGTCCCGCCAGTCCCGGCCATTCGTGGAGCCCTGGATGCGGTAGGCGCGGCCCGCTGCCGATTCCAAGCCAGGATGACCCGGTCGATCCGGCGCTCGGCGCCGAGGCCGACGGCCAGCCAGTTGTCGGTGAGCGGACGGCCGGCCTTCGACACCGCCCACCGAGTGGCCGCGCCGCCGTCGACCGCGAGCCACACGCCCTTCCTCGTGTCTTCCCACGAGGCGGTGGCGGACGCGGACCCACCGCGCGCGAGGTCCGTGCCCCGGGCGCCGTCGCGCGCCGCGAAGGCGTTACAGCGAGTACTCGTAGGCCGGGTGCCCAGTCATCGTTACTGGACCGGACACCGGCGGCACGCCGAGGAGCGAGACTAACGAGCTCGTGCATGGTTGGTGGTGAGACGTCGAGGTCGTGATCGTTGATCATGGTCGTGTGGTGGGTAATGCGACTCGTGCAGTGATCATCAGCAACCGACGGATCAGGGGGTCGAGTAGGAACCGCGCAGAGAGTGCAGTTTGGTGTCACATGAGTTGACACCTGCTTGGGGTCGTCTCCGTCGGGCGGGTCGGGGCCCTGCCTTTCGTTGTGTCATAAGCATGGATGTGACACAGGCCATCGGTGGCCGGACGGTGATCACGTCCCCGCAGATTGATCGGTGTCAAAAGCTGGTGCCACAATGAGGTGTCAGAAGCCGTGTCATGGCGTCAAGTTGTGGGACGGTGGTGCGCATAGATCTCGCGTATTGCAGAGTCAGTACGACCGCGCAGGACCTCGCCCGGCAGATCGACGCGATGCGCGCTGCTGGCGTCGCTGAGGAACATGTCTACGTCGACAAGCGCACGGGCGCGAACATGGACCGCGAGGGCCTGACCGCCTTGCTCGCCTTCGCGCGGCCAGGCGACGGGATCAACGTGCTCACCCTGGACCGGCTCGGCCGGAACATGCGCGAGACCCTGAACCTTGTGCACGACCTCACCGAGCGCGGCGTCTTCCTGCGTGCCCTTGGCGACAAGCTCGCCGTGGATACCAGCGAGCCGGGCCCTGGAACGGACATGGCCATTGCGCTGCTGGCGATGTTCGCGCAGATGGAGCGGATCTACATGCTGGAGCGCGCCGCCGGCGCCCGCGCAGCCAAGGAAGCCCGCGGGCTGCCGACCGGGCGACCGGCGAAACTCAACGCGACGACCCGTGCCGGAGCCGCCCAGCGGATCGAGGACGGCGCGATCCCCGAGCAAGTCGCCGCCGACCTCGGGGTGAGCCGTTCTACGCTGTACCGGGAACTCCGAAAGTACCGCGACCGTGCCGCAACCGAACCCGTCGGGCAGGAAGACTGATCGGTACGCCGGACCGCATCTGAGCGGTCAAGGGGCTACTCCGTTGGTATTTCAGTAGCTGGTCGCGCAACTGACCTCCGTGGCCGTCTACCTGTCCGGCGGCCGCTGTCTGGGCGTCAGCGGCAGCCGGCGGTCTACTCGGGGATGTCCAGGCCGGTGAGGAACCACGCCTCGATGGTCTCATCGACGGTCACCATCGCCCGCCCATCGGGAGTAAATGAGACGATCTGGTGGTTGGGGGATGCCCACAGTGTCCGTGCGGTCGAGTCGAAGAGCATCGAGCCCTTGTCCGCCGTGACGAAGGCGTACGGGCCGCGGTCGGTCCACACGGCGCGTGTCCCGAAAATAGCGAGGCTCAGGTTTGTGTCGATCTCGACCGGAAGCTCCGTCGGCCGGATCAGCTCACCGACCGCGCGGGAAGGTCCGATTTTCAGCAGCTGGGCGGCGGGTGCGGCATCGTCGGCCATACCGCCCACGGTGAACACTGCGGTTCCATCAGGCGCCATGGCGAGGGCGTTCACACGGCTGAGCCGGGTTGGGATGGTGACCAGCACGGCACCGCTGTCGACCTCACGGACCACGACCCGGCCTTCCGGCGACGTGTGCGCCAGCAACTGGCCTTCCGCGTCGAGTGCGACGGGGCCAAACGCCTGCTGTTCAACTGGGACGCTGAGCACTACTTGGCCCGTCTCTGTCTCCATGACGGCGACCCTGCCCGACACGCAGGTGCCGATGGCCACCCGGCAGCCGTTGCCGCTGAAGCCAATCCGGACGTAATCCTCGTCCTCGTCGTCGAGGACGTCGTTGTTGTCCGTTCCGGAGCACTCTGGAAGGGTCCATAGCTCATCCCCGGTCTCGGCGGACCAGGCGTGCAGGCGGCCTTCGACAGACGTCACCACAGTCCGACCGTCCGGACTGAGCTGCATGTCGTGGGGCTCGTCGTGATAGTCGGCTCCTTCGAGGAGCCAGGTCAGCTGATCCTTCTCAATGGTGTTCCAGCGGACGATGTCGCCGCCGTTGTGGTGCCACTCGGCTGCTGCGCCCAACGCCACCCAGGACAGATCGGAGGGCGCCGCTACGGCGGTCGCCCCGTGGTAGAAGTACGCGTCGTCGAGTCCCGTCTCCTCACCTTCGTCGTGCTCATCCTCAGCGACGCGAAGGATTCCGAGGTGGCGCACTCCGGCAAGGGAGTGGTGCGGGCGCACGTCGCCCGTCGTCCACTGGTCCCACCAGTCGTCGGGCATGGGACGCTGCTGCGCGGGCCAGGACAGCACCTGGGGCGCGACCGCGGCCAGCCTGTCCTCATCCAATTCGGCGAGGAGCAGGCAGACTTCGTGCCAGACCTGTCTGGTCGGGCGTGCGTTCAGCAGTTCGTCAAGAGAGCTCATCGCAGCGACGTCCTTCTGGCTGTGGTCATGGGAGGGGGTGGGCGTGCACGCCGTCGTCGGGTGAGGCGATCACCAGGGTGCGGCCGTCGGGGGTGAGCGTGGCGGCGATCCGCGGGCCGAGGACGTCCACGGTGAGGATGGCGGTGGCGGTGGCGAGATTCCAGACGGTGACGCGGTTCCGGTCCACGATCGGCACGCGCGGTTCGCCGCCGCACCATACGGGCCGCAGGTTGATCCGGTCGACGCGTTCGTCGGTCGGTACAACCACCGGTTCCGGGTCACCGGCCGGGTTGTCCAGGTCGATGATCGTAGCCACCGTTTGATCCGGCCGGGCGCCCACAACGACGAGTGCGGCACCGTCCGGACTGAACGCCAGGCCGTTCGCCCATCGGATACCGGTACGGAGCTCGGCGTGCGATCCGCTGCCAATCTCCTGGACGACGACCCCCTCGTCCTCCTTCCAAAACGTGCGGCAAGGGCGGCAGAACGCCAGGCGTGATCCGTCGGCGCTCAGAGCGACGGCTCCCTCGCCCTCCACCCGGTCGTCGTAGGCGAGGTCCTTGAAAATCTCCCGGACGTCGTGGCGGACACGCCGGGTCTGCACGTCCCAGACGACAACGTTCCGGGTGAACGCGTTGGCTGTGGCGAACGATCGGCCGCCGACCGCAACCTGGGCGAGCGGCAGATCACGCGACCCGCCGCTCCCGATCATGCCCAGCCGCCATCGCTCACAGGGGTCGTCGAGCGCCCAGCGGTAGATCGAGTTGCCGCTGTCCATGGCCGTCAGCGCTGATCCATCGGGGTCGAAGAGGAGATCGTGGACACCTCTACGATCGGGAACGGTCAGGCGGGTCACGGCCCCGTCCGACAGCACCAGCACCTCGGTGAACTCCTGGAACCACGGCGCGGTCGTCGCGACCGCTGTCCGGCTCAGGTCCGTGGTGACCGCGACCGCGGTTATCCGTTGGGGTGTGGGCGAACGCGCGGGAAGGGCATGCAGTGTCTCCAGATCTTCGGGTGCACTGAGTTGCCGCACTGACATGACATTTCCGATCAGACATGATGATCAATTAGGACCCTGAGAGTATAGAGATCGTCACTGACGAATCTCAGGGCGTCACGGAACTCGAGACGTCAGCCACCCAACCGAACCCAAGTGCCTGATCGTCCTCGGGGCCACACCCGCGACTTCGCGGGTGACTTCACCACTCGCCTGGACAACGCCGCCCGATACGTGAATCGGTGACTACCGCCAACCTCGCGGCTGACTTGGGTTCCACTTACGCCGATCACGTGACTTACAGTGAGCGCCGTCACAGCAACCGAAGCGATGGGAGGGGCCGGACGGGTGGCGTTCCTGACCGACGAACAACGCCGCAACTACGGCAGGTTCACCGCTGTACCGGACGACGGGCAGCTGGCCGGCTACTTCCTGCTGGACCGCGACGCGAGGCGGCGGGCGATGGACTGCCGTGGCGCGAAGTCGCAGCTCGGTTACGGCGTCCAGCTCGGCACCGTGCGGTTCCTGGGTACCTTCCTGGACAACCCCGAGGACGCGCCCGCCGAGGTTGTGGCCTACGTCGCCGAGCAGCTCGGCCACTCCCCGTCGGTGCTCGCCGGGTACGGCGCCGAGCGCACCCGCTGGGACCATCAGAACGCCATCAAGGACGCCTACGGCTACCGGGATCTGAAGGACGATGCCTGGTGGAAGCTGGTCCGCTGGCTGTGGGACCGCTGCTGGTCGGGCAAGGAACGCCCCATCGCCCTGTTCGACCTCGCCACCCTGCATTTGGTCGAGAACAAGGTGCTGCTGCCCGGCGCGACCGTCCTCGAACGCGTGGTCACCTCCATCCGCGAGCACACCAACCGCAAGACCTGGCGCACCCTGGCTGCCCAACCGGACACTGCTCAGCGCACTGCCCTGATCGCACTGCTGCCGGTGGAGGACAGCCGCCGCACCTCCAGACTGGACCGGCTGCGCCGCTCCCCGCGCGACATCACCGGCCCCGACGCGGGCAAGGCCATCGACCGGTTCCTCGAGCACCGACACCGCAGGCGCCTCCGAAATGATCTTCGGGCTGTTTCGGCTTCTGGGTTACCAGTTCTCCCCGCGCCTCGCGGACGCCGGGCACACCCTGCTCTACCGCGCCGACCCGGCCGCCGACTACGGCCCGCTCAACCCGCTCACCGGCGGCCGCATCCGCACGCGCACAATCACCGAGAACTGGGACGACCTACTGCGTCTGGCCGGCTCCCTGCGCGACGGCACGGTCCGCGGTTCCCAGATCCTGCCCGTCCTCGCCGGCCAGGGCCGCCCCAGCCCGCTCGGCCGCGCGGTCATGCAGATCGGCCGACTGGACCGCTCCGCCTTCCTCGCCCGCTACTACCACAGCGAACTCTTCCGCCGGAAGATCAACACCCAGCTCAACCGGCAGGAGTCCCGCCACGAACTCGCCCGCCGCATCTTCTACGGACAGAAGAGCGAACTGCGGCAAAAGTACAAAGAAGGACAGGAAGATCAGCTATCGGCGCTGGGACTCGTCTTGAATGCCTGTGTCCGGTGGAATTCGATGTATATCCAGGAATCCGTCAACCAGCTCCGCGCCGAGGGCCACCACACTTCCGATGCCGACCTCGCCCGCCTCTCCCCGCTCGGCCACAACCACATCCGCATGATCGGCCGCTACCACTTCCGGCTGTCACCAGAACTCGCCGCCGGTAAGCTCCGCCCCCTGCGCACCGCCCGGGAGACCGTCGTCAGTTGACCGGCGGGCCGCCCCCGGCCTGCCGGTCAGCCAGCAACCGCCGCACCTGCTCGTGCGAGACCCCGCAGAACGCCCCGATCTGCCGCAGCCCCCACCCCTCATCTGAGGCCGCCGCCATCGCCTCTACCCGAGCCTCGTCCAACGCGCCCACCAGCGCGCTCCGCAACTCCTCCAGTAGCCGCATCCGCAACGCTGGTGCCAGTCCGTCCAGCTGTTGGCAAACCCGCTCCACATCCGAACGCAGGAACCCCACCCGCGGGTCACTCACCTCATTCACGCAGCACAGCGGACAGCCAGCTCAACCCGGGTGTCAAATCATGTGACACCAAACTGCATTCTCTGCGTGGTTCCTACTCGACCCCCGCGACCGGGAGCGGTTCGCACGGTGATCAGGCGGCAATTCGGCCCACCCGACGACGCGGTGCTGGCCCGCTACTCCTACGGGGTCCACGACGGCCCGTACGGCGCGGGGTACGCCCTGGGCACGGTGTGGACCGGCAGGAGCGTCTTCCAGGGGATGGGCGGCTGCCAATACCAGCGCCTCGCCGGGCAGTTCACCTCCCGTCAGCCCAGGACGTTCTTCTACGAATTCGGCGACCGCGGCCCGCCGCCCCCGCCGGGCCCCGCTCCGCCCGGCTTCGCGGCGGGCGTGACGCACGCCGCCGAGCTTCCCTGCCTATGGCCCGGCACGGCCCGGAAGCCGCTGACACCACAGCGGCGGCGGCTGTCGCTGGAGATGGTGCGCTACTGGGGCGCGTTCACGAAGGACGCGCACCCCGCGGGCGCGCACCCCAAGGACGCGGACCCCGCGACCCGTGAGCAGGCCGCGTGGCCCCCGTACCGCAGCGGCAAGCTCATGTCGCTGCTGCCCGGCGGCCACAGCGGGACCGTCACCTCCGAGGTGTACGCGGCACGGCACCAGTGCTCCTACTGGAACCGGATCAGCTACGACTGGCTGACCACCGAACCGGCTGACCTCGCACGTTCCCCGCGCGACTACTCGGCCCCCACGGCCGCCAGAAGCTTCGCCGTGCCCTCGGGCGCCTCCACGGGGAAGTGGTGGCTGCCCAGGTCGACGAGCACGATGTCGAAGCGGTCCCCATAGCGTTCGATCGCTTCTTGAGTCACCAGGTCCCGTATCGCGAACACGGAAATCGGCTGCCGTGTCTCACGCAGCGCCGCGTCCATGTCCCAGCGCACCAGCCCCTCGATGGAACGCAGACCCGCGGGCTGCCGCACGGCGACCATCTTCGCGAAGTACGCGTCCTTGAGGGCGGGGTCGGTCCCGGCTGGGGAACCGCCCTCCACCAGGCCCCGCACCGCTCCGGGGAAGTCCTCGTGGAACGCCCGCAGCGTCGCGTCGATCTGCTCCTCGCCCTGCGCCGGGAACAGGGACAGATAGTGCAGCGCGTCGAGGGCGACCACATGGGAGACCGTGTCGGGGAGCAGTCGGGCGGTTTCGACGGCGACCGCCCCGCCGAGGGAGTGCCCGGCCACGACCGCCGTGGGCACCGACTCGGCTTCCAGCACCGCCGCCACGTCGTGAGCGAACTCCTCCATGGTCCAGACGTCGCGCGTCGACCGCGACTCGCCGTGCTCGGCGAGGTCGATGGCGAGAACGCGGTAGTCCTCGGGCAGTTGGTCGGTCACCGCGTCGAAGTCGCCGCGGTGGCACCCCCAGCCGTGGATGAGAGCCAGCGTCGGCCCTCCGGTGGGACCGCTGGCCGTGTAGCGGATCGTCGTGTGGTCCGCTCGCTGGACTTCGAGGCTCTTGCTGGTCCTGCTGCTTGCCGTGGTCACGGGGTCTCCTTAGTTACGCGTTGTGCAACGCTGTGTACGTTGGCGTGTGAAAAGTGGCCATGTGGTGTGGTGTGGAAGGTGGCGGCCGGTGGGTGGAAGGTGGCGGCCGGGGGATCCTCCGCCGCTGACCGGCGCCTCAGCCGCACGGGGCCGTGACGGCGTTGCGCCGCGCCCGTAGCTGGTGCAGCCGCAGGGCGAAGGCGGAGAAGGTGATCACCGTGATGGCCAGGGCGTAGATCTCGGTGGCCGTCCTCAGCCCCAGCGTGGTGACGGCGATTCCGCCGAGTACGGCGGGCACGCTGTTTCCCAGATAGCAGATGATGTTCGCCAGGGCGAATGCCGCGCTGCGCTCATGCGGCCTGGCGACCCGGGCGAAGGTGCCGAACGTCGCCAGCACCGACGCGCCGAAGCCGATGCCCGCGACGACGGTGCCGACGGCGGAGAGCCAGATCAGGTCCTCGGCCGTCCCGGTGAGCGATATCAGGGTGCCGAGCCCCAGCAGTACGGACGAGGGGGCCAGCAGCCAGGACGCGGTACGGGAGCGGAGCAGGGAGATCGCGAGCGCTCCGGTGCCCGTCAGGAGCGTCACGACGATGCCGCCGACCAGATGGCTGCGCAGCCCCAGCAGCTCGGCGGCGACGGAGGGGCCGAGCGAGAGGTACATCCCGGCCAGGGCCCAGCAGGCGACCATCGCGGGCACCACCGGGAGGATGTCCGCGCGCAGGTGTGCGGGCATCGCGATCCGCGGGCGCAGGGAGGCGACGGCTCCGGGCCGGCGGAGCGATGTCTCCGGCAGGAGGGCGACGACCACCGCCGCCACGGCCATTCCGCCCAGCAGAAGCGCGTAGACCAGCCGGGTGGGGGCGGGGCCGAACTCCACCAGCACACCGGAGCCGAGGGCACCGAGCGCGAGTCCGGTCGGGGGAGCCACCGAGGTGACGACGCCTGCCCGCCCACCGGACGGATCGAGATCGACGAGGGTGGCGCTCAGCGTGGTCGTCGCCGCCCCGGTCGCGATGCCCTGCAGCACCCGGGCGGCGGACAGGACGAGTACGTTCCCGGCGGTCAGGAACAGGCCGAGCGCGACCGTCTCCAGTGCGATCGCCGCGGCGAGCACCGGTCGGCGGCCGAGGTGGTCCGACAGCGCTCCGACGACGAGCAACGAGCCCAGCAGGCCGAAGACGTAGAGGGCGAAGACGACCGTCAGCACCCACGCCGTGAACTGCCACTGCCGCTGGTAGATCACATAGAGCGGGGACGGTGCGCTGGAAGCGGCCAGGAAGAGGACGAAGACGGCGGCCACGCCGGGGAAGGAGCCCTTCCACGCGACGCGCCGCCTACCACCGGCGGGCGGCATGCGCCGGATCGCCGCGCCGTCCGGGGGCCGAACCCCGCGGTTCCCGGCGGCCCTGTTCGCCATCTCCATCCCGGTCTTCCCTTCATGTCGCCAGGCGGCGGCTCTGCTCTCACAGGGCGCGGTGGTACTGGTTCGGCCAGGCCGCGGTGTCATCGCGCCGGTTGAACAGGGCGAGGTACGGATCGCGCAGCAGGGCGCGCCCCATCAGCACCGCGTCCGCCCGGCCGTTCGCCACGGCCTCCGCGGCCTGCGACAGGTCGGCCAGCTGCCCGACCGGGGCGACCGGGAGTCCCGACGCCCGCTTGAGCGTGTCCGCGAAGGCGACGTGGACCCCGTCCCGCACCGGCGGGCGGGCCCGCAGGTCCCGCACCAGCACACCGGAGGTGACATCGAGGAGGTCGATGCCCGTGGCCGCCAGCTCTTCGGCGAACGCCGCCGCGTCATCGATGGAGATGCCGCCCTCGATCCAGTCCGTGGCGGTGATGCGGACGAAGACGGGCTTCTCCGCCGGGAAGGCCTCCCGGACGGCCCGGGCCACGCGCAGCGGAAGGCGCATCCGGTTCCCCGGACTTCCGCCGTACTCGTCGGTCCGGTGGTTGGAGAGCGGGGACAGGAACTCATGCAGGACATATCCGTGCGCCGCCTGGATCTCGACGACCTCGTACCCCGCAAGGTGGGCCATCCGGGCCGCGCGGGCGAAGGCCTCGACGACCTCGTCGATATCGGCGTGGCTCGCCTCCCGGGGAACGCCCAGATCGCCGAACGGCACCGGCGACGGCGCGATCGTCTCCCAGCCGCCGTCGGCCACGGCCACCGGGCCGTTCTGCCCCTCCCCGACCCAGGGCACCTGGTGTGACCCCTTTCTGCCCGCGGCCTGCAGCTGGATCGCGGGAACCGTGCCGGCCCCGGAGATGAACGAGGTCAGCCGCCGGTGCGCGGCGGCCTGCTCCTCGTTCCAGATCCCCAGGTCCGCCGAGGTGGTCCGGTGGGACGGCCCCACGGCCGTGGCCTCGACCATGATCAAACCCACTCCGCCGACCGCACGCGCGCCGTAGTGCACGAAGTGCCAGTCGGTCGGCTTCCCGTCCGCTCCCGCGGAGTACTGGGCCATCGGGGACATCCACACACGGTTGGCGACCGTGACGCCCCGCAGACGCAGCGGGCTCATCTCCGGTCCCGTGCAGGCTGAGCTGGACACAGCTGAACTCACTTCCTGATCACACAGGTCTCGCAGTGATCATTGCGTTAGTAAGTCGAACGTACCATAAACGCAGCGAACGCTGCGATAAAAAAGCAGTGATCAATGCAATACTGGGCTCATGCCTGCCACGACTCCTGCGCGCCGCACCGACACCCGGCCCGGCGGCCGCTCCGCCCGAGTTCGCGCGGCCGTCCACCAGGCCGTCAAGGAACTGCTCACCGAAGAGGCCAGCGAACTGACCATCCCGGTGGTGGCCACCCGCGCGGGCGTCCACCCCACCACGGTCTACCGCCGCTGGGGCTCCGTCGGCGAACTGCTCGCGGACGTCGCGACCAGCCGCTTCTCCGGCGACATCGTGGTGCCGGACACCGGAAGCCTCCGCGCCGACCTGGAGCGCTACGCGGCCGACCTCGCCAGGGACCTCAGCGACCCGGACACCCTCGCCCTGGTGCGCGCCATCGTCGGCGCGGGCGGCGACGGCGCCAGCGTCTGCCGCGGCGAACGGCAGCGGCAGCTCGAAGCCATCCTGGAACGGGAGCAGGGCCGGGGCCATCAGGCCCCGACCCTCGAGCGCGCCGTGGACGCCCTGCTCGCGCCCCTCTACTACCGGGCCGTCTTCACCGACCGGAGCCCCACTCCCGAGTGGGCACGCACCCTCGTGACCCATCTGCTGCCGGGCTGACGGCCGGATCCGCGTCCCGGCGGGGCAGCAGGAGCGGGGTGGCCAGGACGCACAGCCCGGCGGCCGTGATGGCGGTGCGCGGGCTGGTGACGTCGGCGAGCAGCCCGCCGAGTGCGGTGAGGACGGCGATGGCCGCCTGCTGGCCGATCGACCAGGCCGACAGGGTGCGGGCGACGAGGTGCTGGGGGGTGTGTTCGAGCCGGTAGGTGGCGAGCACCGGGGTGTACAGGCTCATGTTGACGATGATCGCGAGCTCAACAGCCATCACGGTGACCAGCCCGACGACGCCGGGCCGGACGAAGGCCAGGCCGATCAGCCAGCTGGCGCGCAGAGTTCCGACGGTCCGGAAGACCGCGTGCCGTCCGAAGCGGGCCACGACGCGGCGGGCCAGCCGGGAGCCGATGAGCCCGCCGAGGCAGGGGGCGGCGAAGGCGAGGCCGTACTGCCAGGGCGGGAAGCCGAGCTGACGCAGGAGAAGGACGGCCAGCAGCGGCTCGGTGGCCATGATCAGACCGGCGACGAGCACCTGGTTGAGGTAGAGCGCACGCAAACCGGGATGGCCCAGGATGTGCCGCCAGCCGTCAAGCGCTCCGCCCGCCCGGACCGGGGTGGTGGCCGTTCTTGGCGGCGCTTCTTCCCGGCCGCGGATCGCGGTGATGCCCAGCGCGGAGAACAGATGGCTGAGCGCGTCCGCCACCACGGTGGTGACCGGCCCGAACAGGCCGATCGACGCCCCGCCCAGCGGTGGCCCGACCGCGATGGAGCTCCAGTTCGTGGACTCGAACCGGGCATTGGCCACCAGCAGATCATCCGGCCGGACAAGGGCCTTGAGGTAGGCGCCGCTCGCCGCGTTGAAGGCGATCTTGGCCGCGGCGACCAGGGCCGAGACCATGAGCAGCTGGACGAAGCCGAGCCAGCCGAGGGCGTAGGCGACCGGGATCGTCGCCAGCGCCGCGAACCGGGTCAGATCCATCGCGATCATGACTGGGCGCTTGCGCCGGAACTCCACCCAGGGCGCGAGTGGCACCGCGATCAGCGCGCCCACCGCGGGCCCCACCGCGGACAGCGCGGACACCTCGGCGGGGCCCGCGTGCAACGCCACCACGGCGATCAGGGGGAACGCACCGAACCCCAGCCCGGACCCATAGGCGCTCACCGCGTACGCCGCCCACAGCCAACCGAAATCCCGGCCCAACGGCCTCCTGCGCACCATGCCCGGCCCGTCCCCTTCCCAGCCCGCCCGTACCGACCACGTACAGACCGGCGTTGACCGGTGAGAGCTAACCGAGCGGCGCGACGGCAGGTCAAACAACCGCACTGGCGCCGGTTCACAACCATCCGTTGTTCACTAAGGTGGCTCGGCGTGGAACTCGAAGCCGTACGTACCTTCGTCGCCGTCGCGGCGGCGGGCCAGTTCCAGGAGGCCGCCGCCGACCTCTCGATCACCCAGCAGGCCGTCTCCAAGCGCGTCGCCACACTGGAGAAGGACCTGGGTGTGCGCCTGTTCACCCGTACCGCCCGCGGCGCCCGGCTCACCATCGACGGCCAGGCGTTCCTGCCCCACGCCCGGGAACTTCTCCGGGTCGCGGAGCGGGCCGATGCGTCCGTCCGCCCCGGCCGGCGCGCTCTGCGCGTCGATGTCGTCAACCGGCGGATCATGACAGCGGGGCTCGTCCAGGACTTCTACCGCACGCATCCCGAGATCGAGCTGGATGTCGTGACCCTGGACGCCGACGTCGATGGCGCGATCGCCGCCGTCGAGGCCGGGACGATCGACGCCACCTTCCACGCGGTTCCCCCGCGGCAGCACCTGCCGGACGCGATCCGCACCGCTCGAGTGGTCGACGAGCCGCACCAGTTGCTCATCGGCCCGCGCCATCCGCTCGCCAACGCCCGTGCCGTCGCGCCGGGGCAACTCGCCGGACACCGGATCTGGATGCCCGGTCTGGACGCCCGCGGCGAGGTGGCCGTCTACTACGCCGAACTCGCCGCCGCCTTCGGCATCACGATCGACGTGGTGGGACCCGTCTTCGGGAACGAGGCGCTGCTGGCCGAGATCGCCGACTCCTCGGACCTGGCGACCCTGGTCGGCCAGGGCTCGCGCTATCTCTGGCCGGACAGCTGGGACCTGCGGCGGATACCGGTACGCGGCCCGGCACCGGTCTATCCGATGTCACTCATCTGGCACTACGAGAACCCCCATCCCGCACTCAGCCGACTCCGTGACCACCTCAGCGCCGGACGAACGGACCCACCCGACAGCAACGTCTGGACGCCGACCTGGGACCAACGGGCAACCCCGCCGGGGGTGAAACCCTGGTCCGGGCCCGAGGCGGAGCCCCCTAGTCCCGCATGACCTCGGGTTCGTGCCGACGCAGCAGCCGCGCCACCGCGAATCCGCAGACCAGCCCGATGGCCAAGAGCACACCGAGGTCGATGCCCCACTGGGCGACCGTATGGGCCCACAGCGGGTCGATGTCGTCCGGTCTCTCGAGGTCCCAGGGCGGCATGGTGTGCCCGAGATCGAGGGTGGTCCCTGAGCCCGCCACCGCCCAGCGGGCGGGCATCAGCCAGCCGATCTGTTCTATCCCCGGAGCGTCGAACAGCTTGAAGAGCACCCCGGTGAAGACGACCTGCACGACGGCGAACATCACCAGCAGCGGCATGGTCTTCTCCGGGGTCCGCACCAGCGCGGAGATGACCAGACCGAACATCATGGCCGTGAAGCCCAGCGCACCGATCACCACACAGACCTCGACGGCCGTCGGCATGAGCAGCCCCCGGGCGGGCAGTCGCCGGACGGAGAAGCCGATCGCGCAGATGACGACACCCTGCATCGCGGTGATCAGACCGAGAACGATCACCTTCGACATCAGATACGCGGATCGGGACAGCCCCGTGGCCCTCTCGGCGAACTGGGCGTACAGATCGCGGTGGTCGTAGAACACCTGGCCGCGGTCGGCGGGCCGGTAGCCGGTGAGTGCGCGCAGCAGGGTGGATTTCCCCGAGCCCGACGGCCCGATCACCGCGACCAGCGACTTCTCGGGGACGCCGAAGGAGACGTCGTCCAGGATGGTCCTGCCGCGCCCGACGGTGACGGTCAGACCGCGGGCGGAGAAGTAGACCTCACCGGTGTCGACGAACTCCTCCAGCCGGTCTCCGGCGAGACGGAAGGTGGAGTGGCCGACGCCGACGATGTCATGCGGGCCGATGATCCGGCGGTCCACCGGCCGCCCATTGACATAGGTGCCGTTGTGACTGCCGAGGTCGACGATTTCGAAGCGGCCACCGGGCAGGGGCCTGAACTCCGCGTGGTGGCGGGAGACGTACGGGCCCTCCACCACGAGCTCGTTGTCCTGCGCGCGGCCGATGCGCAGCCGTTGCCCCAGGACGAGTCGGTGGACGCCCGAGGGGTCCCGGTCGATGGAGAGGGCCGCGGCGGGCCCCTCGGCCGTGGCGGGCCCCTCGGGACGGGGCGCCTGATCGCCATTCACCACCGCCGGGGCTCCGGTGAAGTCCAGCCGCGTTACGGTGGAGACATCGCCCAGCCGGATGATCGAACCGTGGCCGATCTCCATCCGCTGGATGCGGCACCCATCGGCGAACGTGCCGTTGGCGCTGCCGAGGTCTTCGATGGCCCATGTCCCGCCGTCGCAGCGGATCACGAGGTGCCGCCGGGAGACTCGGCGGTCGACGCACGGGATGTCGGCCTGCTGGTCGCGCCCGATGGTGTAGCTCCGGGACGCGTCCAGGGTCCAGGTGCGGCCATTGGCATGCAGTACGAGTTCCGGCACGTTTGCCCCAAGTCGGCGTACGGTTAGCACCGGAGGGGAAGAGGGCGCGGGCAAACGGAGGTTGCCCCGCAGACTCCCGCAGGGTGCCATCAGCCCTTCGCGACCAGCTCCTTGAGCGCGATGTTGAGCTCGAGGACATTCACCCGCGGCTCGCCGATGAAGCCGAGCGTCCGGCCCCCGGTGTGTTCCTCGACCAGTTTCCGGACCCGGGCGACGGACAGCCCGTTCCGCTCCGCTATCCGGTGCACCTGGACGGCCGCGTACTGCGGGGAGATGTCCGGGTCCAGGCCGGAGCCCGAGGAGGTGACGGCGTCGGCGGGCACGTCGGATGGATTCACCGTGTGGTCAGCCGTGGAGTTGTCCCTGATGACCGCGGCCTTGGCGGCCCTCACCCACTGGATGAGCTCCTTGTTGTCGGCGGAGCGGTTGGTCGCCCCGGAAAGGAGCAGCGTGTACTGGGTGTTGACGCCGTTGCCGCCCAGGCCGTTGGACGGGCGCGGCTGGAACCACATCAGATCGGGGTCCGGGGTCTCCCGCCCCTTCCTCAGCGGCAGGTCGTACGACTGCCCGATCAGCGAGGAGCCGACCACCTCGCCGTCCGCCGTGATCTCCGAGCCATTGGCCTGGTCGTGGAACAGGCCCTGGGCCACGCCGGTGATGGCCAGCGGATAGAGGATGCCCGTCACCACGGTGAGCACCAGGAGGGCACGCAGACCGGCCCAGAGCAACCGGGCCGTGTTCATAACCGAGTTGTGCATGCCGATCAGCCGACTCCGGGGATGAGGGAAATGAGCAGGTCGATGAGTTTGATGCCGACGAAGGGGGCGGCCAGGACGACCGCGGCGACGGCGGCGAGCGGCACCAGGACGCGTACGGTGCCGCGCACCAGGTCGCACCAGAAGTTCCCCAGCTCACCGGTGCCGGAGCGGGCGAAGCCCCGTACGAGCGCGACGGACACCGCGATGCCGACGGCCGCGGAGACGAAGTTCTGTACGGCCAGTCCGGCTGTCTGCACCACATGGCCCATGGCCTGCTCGCCGTAGTACGACTGCCAGTTGGTGTTGGACACGAACGACGCGGCGGTGTTGAACGCCTGGTCCGGGTCGATCGAGGAGAACCCCAGCGAGCCGGGCAGACCGCCCTGCGCCCGCTGCAGCAGATAGAGGAAGAGCACGCTCACGGCGGAGAGGGCGAGGACCCCGCGCCCATACGCGGGCCAGCGCATCTGTGTGTTCGGGTCGGCACCGATGCCCTTGTAGATCCACTTCTCGACGCGCAGATGGGTGTCGGAGGAGTAGACCCTGGCCATGTGGTCGCCGAGAGGACGGTGGACGAGCGCCAGTGCGGCGATGAGCGCGAGCAGCTGGAGCACGCCCGCGAGTACGGGGCTCATGCTCGTTCTCAGAACCTCTCCGGGAAGATCAGGGCGAGGACGAGATAGCCCAGCAGGGCGACGGCCACGATCAGGCCGACGACGTTCTCGGCGGTCATAGCTTCGTCAGCCCTTTGGCGACGAAGGCCACCAGCGCGAACACCGCGATCGTGGTGACGACGAAGGCCACATCGGCCATCGCTAGCTCCTAGATGAGGTTCCGGTCGGGAGGGACCGTTACAGGAAAGCCCCTCTGCTGACCGGATTCAGCCCTCGTTGACGCCTCCCATACGCGGGTTCGTACGCCTTTGACGGAGCCCTTACGACGCGCGGTCCCGACTGGCCCAGACAAGGCCCTGACGCACGAGGCGAGCGACCGGTTCATGGGTGAGGTCCTCGAGGTAGTGGCCGAGCGCGCTGTAGAAGACGCGCCCATCGCCCCACTCCTTGGTCCATGCCTGCGGCATGCGCTGTCCGGCGAGCCACGGCATGTGGGCGCCGTCGAAGACCGTCTCCAGGAGCACATGGTTCCGCGGATCGACGTTCATGTAGTACTGCTCGCTCGCCGCGTCGAAGTCCTCGATGCCGTGGGTGACGGGGTGATCGTGGTCGACGACGTAGAGCGGATACGGGTGGCGTACGCCCTCACCGGCCGGGTGGTAGAAGACATCGGCGCCGAGCATCAAGTGGTACATGACGCTTCCCCGGAACGCGGCGCCGCCGCCGTGCCAGGAGACGAAGCCGGTACCGGCTTCGACGGCGCCGAGGAGTGCGGCCTCCTGCGAGGGGGTCAGCGTCTCGCTGAGCAGCGCGTTGTTCCAGTTGTTGACGATGAGGTCGTACCCGGTCAGATCTTGGTCGAGGACGAAGATGTCATTCGACTCCGTCACGTCGAAGCCGAGCCCGTCGAGTACGGCCCGTGTCCACTGCGCCACCCCGTAGGGGTTGTGCCCGGGCCACCCCCCGTACAGGTAGAGAGCGCGCGTCATGCCTTCTCCTCCATGCGTTCGGCGGCCTTGCCGCTCATGACTGACCGTGGTCCGGGACGGTGGCTGGTTCTCTTTCGGGGATGTCGTGGTGCGCTCCGGCTCCACCGCCGATGCGCCGGTAGACGGCGGGGCGGGTCGTGCGCCACCGCAGGCCGACGAGGACGCCGACGATGATGATGGCGACGAGGAGGAGTTGCTGTCCGGTGGCGAGCCACTGTGACGCGCCGATCGACATGGAGTAGTAGGTCGATGTCAGCGTGATCAGGAGCAGGAGTCCGGCGAGGGCGAGGACCGGAGCGAGCACGGTGTTCCAGAGCCGCTCGGAGTGGAAGACGATCCGGAAGTAGCGGATGACGGAGACCGTGGTCAGCGTGAACAGGAGCAGCAGGGCGAAGGTGCCCAGTGCGAACATGGACGAGTACATCGCGACGGCGTCGAGCCCGCTGAGCAGGAAGGGAAGCGTGCCCAGCACGGCGGCGGCGGTGGCGAACGCGGACGCGTGCGCCGGAGAGCCGTGCTGTCCGTGGCCCTTGCCGAGGAAGGACGGCAGGATCCCGTCACGTCCGAGCGAGTAGAGGTACCGCGACAGTGCGTTGTGGGTCGACAGCGCGCCCGCGAAGACACTGGTGACGACCAGCGCGGTCATGACCTGTGTGAAGCTATCGCCCATGTAGTGGTGGAAGCCGCCGTTGAACAGGATCGTCGGGTTCGCCGCACCGGCCGCGGCGACGTGGCTCGGTCCCCAAAAGGTCACGAGCGCCCAGGAGGTGAGGATGTAGAAGCCGCCGAGGCCGCCGATCGCGAGATAGGTCGCCCGCGGGATGGTGCGTTCGGGCCGCTTGACCTCGTCACGGTAGATCGCCGAGGACTCGAACCCGAGGAAGCAGGTGATCGCGAACAGGGTGGCCACGCCGAGGTCGCCGGAGAACACATGCGCCGGCTCGAAGGAATCGATCTGGTAGCCGTGGGGGCCGCCGGAGAAGAGGACGGGCACGTTGAACAGCATGACCAGGACGACCTCCATGACCATGAAGATCGCCAGGACCTTGCCGGACAGTTCCACGTTGAAATGGCCCAGTGTGGTGACGATGACGCAGCAGATCGCGCCCCAGAGCCACCACGGCGTGGCGGGTGCCCCGAAGGTGCTGAGGACGTTCTTGACCGAGACGCCGAAGAACGCGTAGCTGCCCACCATGTACACCAGGTAGGTGAAGGCCGCGAGGAATCCGGCGCCGAGGCCGAGCGTCCGGGACAGCCCCGCGGTGATGTAGGTGTAGAAGGCACCTGGCTTTGGCAGGTTGCGTGTCATCGTGGTGAATCCGACGGCGAACAGCAGGAAGATCATGCCGACGAAGGCATAGATCACCGGGGTGCCGATCCCGTTGCCGCGGGTGATGCCCAGCGGCAGCACACCGGTGACATTGCCGATGGGCGCCGACATGGCGAGCACGGTGAGCGCGAGCTGGAGCGTACTCATGGTGCCGTGGAGGCTGCCGCCGGTGTCGTGAGCCGAAGGGGGAGGGCCGGCGGTGCCGGTCTCGGAGGCCGTGGTCTCGCCACGGGAGCGGAGTCTGGTGCTCTTGGCGCTCATCATGTCCTTTCGAAGCCACGGGACCCTTTTAGAAGCCGCGGTGGTTGACGTACGCGTCGCGGGCGTCACCGAGGTAGGCGGGCACGGTGATGTCCCACCAGCCGGTCGGGTGCATCTCGGTCCACGGCAGCTCATGGGCGCTCATCACCTCGATGACCACCGGACCGGAGGTCTCGAAGGCACGGCGCACGGCGTCCGCCAGCTTCGCCGGGTCCTCGACCCGCTCCGCCGTGCAGCCGAGCGAGCGGGCGAACTCGGTGATGTCGGCGAAGTACGGCTTGCCGTCCTTGGTGGTCCAGCCGCTGACGATCTGGCGGTCGGGCCCGAAGAGGCTGATCTGCAGGTCCTTGATCGCCTCCCAGCCCCCGTTGTTCAGCACGACCACCACCAGCGGCAGGTCGAGCATGACCGCCGTTGCCAGCTCCGTGCCGGTCTGCAGGAAGCTGCCGTCGCCGACCATCGCCAGCACGGGCCTGTCGCCCGCGCCGGTCTGCGCCCCGACGGCGGCCGGGAGGCCGAAGCCGATGCCCGACATGCCGCCGGCCACGATGTTGGTGCGCGGCCCGTAGACGGGGAACTCGTTGAACGCCTGGTTGGCGGGGTTGCTGGAGTCGGTGACCAGGACGCCTTCGCGCGGGAGTGCCTTGCGGATCTCCACCATGGCGCGGGAGTTGGTCATCGGCAGATGGTCGGTGGTTCGCATCGGGCGCAGGTGCTCCTCCCACCGCGCCTTGAGGTCCCGCAGCTCGGCGAAGTAGGCGGAGGACCGCCAGTCCGGGTTCTCGCCCAGCTCCGTCAGCTCGCCCAGCAGGGAGCCCAGACAGGACTTGGCATCGCCGACGATGCCCACCTCGGCCGGGTAGTTGCGGCCGATCTCAAAGCCGTCGATGTCAATCTGCACCAGTTGGGTGTCCGGGATGCTGAAGGTGACACCCGGCTTGTACGAGGAGGTGACGCGGTCGCTGAAACGACAGCCGACCGCGAGGATCACATCGGCGGAGCGCGTCACGCCGTTCCCGGGGATCGAGCCCAGGTCGCCGCAGGGCCACGCGTACAGGTCGTGATCGGCGGGGAAGGCTCCCTTGCCCATGAAGGTGTGGGTCACCGGGGCGCCCAACCGCTCGGCGACGGCGACCAGTTCCTCGCTCGCCTCGGAAGCGATCACACCGCCCCCGGCCAGAATGACCGGACGCTTCGCCCCCGCGAGCAGCCGCGCCGCCTCGGCGATCCGCTCCGGGTCACCTCCCGCACGGCCGTGAGCGCGCCGCCGCCGGGTGTCCTCGGGGGCGTACTCGCCGTACTCGGCCTGCAGGTCCTGCGGGATGTCGAGCAGGACCGGGCCGCGCCGCCCCTCGTACATCGTGTTGAAGGCCTGCGCCAGTACGGTGGGCAGCTGGTCGACCCGGCTGGGCTGCCACCAGCGCTTGACCACCGGTTCGGCCATGCGCGGGAAGTTGTGGCCGTGCGGCCGGTCGATCTCCTGAAGGACACCACGGTTCCGCATGTACGTGTGGACCGCGCCGGTGATCAGCAGGAACGGCTGGGAGTCGGCGAAGGCCGTGGTGAGGCCGGTGAGGGTGTTGGTGGCGCCCGGCCCGATGGACGTACAGCACACGGCGATCTTGCCGGTGGCGCGGTAATAGCCGTCCGCCATGTGCGCGGCGCCCTGCTCGTGCATCGCCGGGACGACCTCGATCTCATCGGCGCGATCGACGAACGCGTCGAGGAGCGCGGTATTGCCGTGGCCGGGAATGGCGAATACCTTCTCGACGCCTTCGCGGATGAGGAAGTCGACGACGATCTGGCCGCCGCTGTACTGGGGCATGTCTACCTCTTGGTGGTGTGCTGGGTGGAGACGGTCGCGGTGGTGGTGGTAGCGGCGGCGTTGCCGGTGAGGTGGTTGCCGATGAGGTGGTCCGCGACCCGGAGGGCGTTCGCGGCGATGGTCAGCGCCGGGTTCATCACCGGCAGCGACGGGAAGAAGGAGGAGTCGACGACATAGAGGTTGTCGACGTCGTGGGAGCGGCAGTTCGGGTCCAGCGCGGACGTCGCCGGGTCGGTCCCCGCCCGGACGGTCCCGGCCTGGTGCGAGTTCACCTCAATTCCGGTGCGCTGGCTGAACACCAGGGGATATCCCATGCCGCGCAGGAGCTTGCGCATCTCGCGCACCAGCACCTGGTGTGCACGAACGTTGTTGGGCACCCAGCGGACCTGGATGTCACCCCTCGGGGTCAGCGAGACCCGGTTCCCCGGATCCGGCAGGTCCTCCGTGAACAGCCACCAGTCCATGCTGCGGTGCGCGGCATAGCGCAGCGCCCACGCGGGGATCGCCGGCCGCTGCCCGGCCAGCATCTCCGCCTGGAGCTTTCCGATCAGCTGGACATGGCCCAGCGGGAAGGGATGGTCCGCGGTGCCCTTGGTGTAGAAGTCGTTGACGTACAGCGTCTTCTGGAACTCCGCGGTGTTCCTCCGGGTCGGATGGACGCCGACCATCACCGAATTGTTGTGGACCATGTAGTGGCGGCCGACCACTCCGGAGGAGTTGCCCAGCCCCCGCGGATCCCGGTCGGTCGCCGAACGCAGCAGCAGGGCCGCCGAGTTGACGGCACCACAGCAGACGATCACGGTCCCGGCGTCAACGCTCCTGGACGAGCCGCGGTGGGTGATGTCCACCCCGGTCGCACGGGCCCCGGTCGCGTCCGTCCGCACGCGCTCGACCTGCGCGTTGGTCAGCAGCTCCACGGAACCGGAGGCCAGAGCGGGGCGGACGGCGCACACATCCGCGTCGGACTTCGCCAGCACCCGGCATGGAAAGCCGTCGCAGGTGGCGCAGCGGATACAGCGGCCACCGTCGCGCAGGTCGACACCGAGCGGGATGTTCGAGGGGGTGAAGCCCATCCGCTTCAGCGCCTCGGCCGCCTCCTGGACGGGGGGCTCATGGCCGATCGCCGGGAAGGGGAACGGCTCGTCGCGCTCCAGCGTGGGGTCGTCGTGCTGGTCGCCGTGCACCCGGTACAGCCGCTCCGCGCGCAGGTAGTACGGCCGCAGGTCGTCGTAGGTGAAGGGCCACTCCGGGGAGGTGCCGTCCGCGTGCTCCGTGGCCCGGAAGTCCGTACGGCGAAAGCGCACGAGAGAGGAGCCGTAGAGCTTGGTGTTGCCACCGACGTAGTAGTAGTTGCCGGGGGTGAACGCCTTGCCCGCGGCGTCGTACCACTTCTCGGCGTTCTGGTACCGGTGCTTTATGAAGACGGCGTCGGCGTCCCAGTTCTGCTTCTCCTGTGGCAGGAAATCACCACGCTCGATCAGCAGAACGCTGGCACCGGAGTCCTTCAGGGCGTACGCCATCGTGGCGCCGCCCATACCGGAGCCGACGATCACGACGTCGTAGCGTGACCTCTTCGGGCCATCGCCGGGAAGGGGGGAATTTCCGCTCATGGGTTTCGTCCCTCGATATGGATCCGGTCCTGGTGAAGGGCCACGGGAGGCCGGGGTGCAGGCCGCCACGGTTCATGGCCTCGCGTCGCCGAGGCGCACGTCGTGGTCGGTCCACGGCAGGCTCGCACCGCCGTGGCGCGCGGCGCGCAGATCCCCGGAGCGGGCATGTCCCTCGAAGTTCTCCAGCCGCGCCGCCCGGCCGCACAGCTCACCCAGCAGCGCACTGCTGCGGGTGTTCCGGATCTCCTGGTAGGTGACCGTCTTCAGATACTTCCCGACCCACAGACCACCCGTGTACCGAGCGGCCCCCAGTGTCGGCAGCACGTGGTTGGTGCCGATGACCTTGTCACCGTAGGCGACGGAGGTGTCCTGGCCGAGGAACAGCGCCCCGTAGTCCCGCATGCCCGCAAGGGCGTCACGCGGCTCGGCGGTGAAGATCTGCACATGCTCGCTCGCATAGGCATCGGCCAGGGCGAACGCCTCCTCCTGGCTCTCCACCAGCAGCACCTCGCCGTGGTCACGCCACGCCGCCCCCGCCACCTTGCCGGTCGGCAGACCCGGCAGCAGGGCGTCGACGTACTCGATGGCACGCCGTCCGACCTCATGGGACGTGGTGATGAGCACCGCCGGAGAGTCGGGCCCGTGCTCCGCCTGGCTGAGCAGATCGACGGCGACGGTGAACGGATCCGCCGTCTCATCGGCGACGATCAGCACCTCCGTGGGACCCGCGAACAGATCGATGCCGACCTCTCCGAAGAGCTGCCGCTTGGCCTCCGCCACATACGCGTTGCCGGGGCCGGTCACCATGCTGACCGGGTCGATCGTCTCGGTGCCCAGCGCGAGCGCGGCCACCGCCTGCACACCGCCGAGTACGTAGATCTCCTCGGCGCCCGCCAAGTGCATGGCGGCGACACTGATGGGCGGCGGCGCGCCCTCGCTGGGCGGTGTCGTGGCGGCCACCCGCTCCACACCGGCGACCTTCGCCGTGACGATGGTCATATGCGCCGAGGCCGTCAGCGGATAGCGGCCGCCGGGGACATAGGCGCCCGCCGCGCTCACGGGGATGTTGCGCTGGCCGAGGAAGACGCCCGGAAGCGTCTCGATCTCGAAATCGTGCACGGAGTCACGCTGCGCCTGCGCGAAGTTCTGCACCTGTAGCTGCACAAACCGCAGGTCATCGAGGACGCTCGTGGGGACTCCCGAGACGATCGACCTGATCTCATCGGGGCCGAGCCGGTAGGAGGCCCGGTCCCACGCGTCGAACTTCGCCGAGTACCTGCGGACGGCCTCGTCACCGTGGGCGCGTACGTCCGCGATGACCTCGGCCACGGTGTCGACGACGGCGGGACGGCTGCTGCGCACGCGCACGTCGTTCTTGGACGTCGCGGGCTTGAGTACGACGGGCACGCTGGATCTCCTCGCGGGGGTCTTCATCGGAATTTCTCGGCGCCGCCGGGCTGCCATCGGGCATCGGGCCCCGGTCCACCGGCCACTGGCCACCGGCCTTCGGTAGCGCCGTCGACGGCCAGTCTCGCCCTCCCCGGGCGCCACACCACAGACACACCATGGGAAGGGATTCCCGGATCTGCTGCACACCCTGGGTGGTCGGGCCGTCAGGCGTCGGCCTGGACCTCGATGAGCGCGCGACCGACGATCTTGCCTTCGCCCAGCAGCCGGTAGGCCAGGTCGGCCTCCTCAAGGGGGAAGCGCCGGCTGATCAGGGCTCCGGGGTCGAGGAGTCCGTCCGCCACCAGCTGCCCGAGGTGCGCCAGGTCCTGGCGGGGGCGCCCGCCGAAGGAACCGCAGACCTGGATCTTGCGGCGCACCAGCCGGGTGATCTCTACATCCGCGGTCCTGCCGACCGGTGCGAGCCCGACCATCACACAGCGACCGCCGTCGGCGACCATCTCCGTGGACTGCCGGAAGGTGTCCGGCCGCCCGATCGCCTCGATGACCAGCTCGGCTCCACTCCCGGTGATCTCCCGGACCGCCTCCACCGGATCCACCGCCGCCGCGTTGACGACCGCGGTGGCCCCGAGGTGTTCCGCGGTCCGCAGCCGGTCGTCCGCCAGGTCGACCGCCACGATCTGGTCGGCTCCCAGCGCCCTGGCCACCGCCACCGTGCTGAGGCCGACACCCCCCGCACCCACGACCGCCACGGACGACCCCGGCCGCAGCCCACCGACGTGTGCCAGGGCTCCGTAGGCCGTGAGGAAGGCGCAGCCGAGGATGGCCGAATCCCTGAGGTGCCCACCGGAGGGGATGGGCGCCGCGGCGAGCGCGGGCATCACCGCGTACTCGGCGAGACCCGCCATGGAATACATCCAGACCGGGTTCCCGTGGCTGTCGAACAGCCGGGTGGTGCCGTCGTAGAGGGTCCCGTTCAAACGGTTGTGCGCGAAGAACGGCTCACACAGCTCCTCCCGGCCGGACGTACACATCGGGCATGTCCCACACGGCATGATGAAGGCGCCCACAACACTCTGACCTGCGCTGATGTGCTCAACACCGGCGCCGACCGCCTCGACAGCGCCGGAGACCTCATGCCCGAGCACGGCGGGAAAGGGAAAGGTCACCGAGCCGTCCCGGACATGGAGGTCGGTGTGGCAGACACCGCAGGCGGCGATGCGTACGAGGATCTCCCCCGGGCCCGGTCGCGGGTCACGGAGATCCACGATCTCGAAGGATCCGGACGTGGCCCGGACAACAGCGGCTCTCATCGTGCGTCCTCTCCAAAGACGGGGCCGTGGCGAATCACCAGCATGGTGGGGCGCCAGCCCGTGGGTCAGACACAGCACGTGCAAGACCGCGCCGACGGTATGCATAATTCGTGCAACGACTGAAGCAACCCGAAGCGACCCGGAAGGCCCGCCGTCCCGGACCCGTCCCACGGGTCCGCCTCCTCGCGGGCGCCCCTCCCCCTTGGCTCCGAAGGGGTCAGTATGGCTCTGTCAGTGGCAGCCGCCCTGCAGCTCGAAGTATTCGGCCGCACCAGCGCCCGCGTGTACGCGGGCGAGGAAAACCTCGACCATACGATCCGCTGGGTCCACCCGGTGGAGATCCCTGATATCGCCCAGTTCCTGACCGGCGGCGAACTGCTCCTGACCGCCGGTCTGGGCGTCGGCCGGACCGCGGGTGAGCAGCGGCGCTACATCCGGGAGGTGAGCGCCGCCGGGGCTTCCGCCCTGGTCATCGAGCTCAGCGGCCGGGCCTTCACCGTCATGCCCCCGGCGCTGGTCGACGAGGCCAGGCGGCTCGGTTTCCCGCTCGTCGGGCTGGCGGACGAACTGCCCTTCGTGGAGGTGTCCGCCCAGGTGCACGAGCTGATCGCGGATGAGAGGAATTCCGATCTCGTCGCGTTCGAGCGCCTCAACGCGGACTTCATCCATCTCCTGCTGGCCAGCCGAAGCCATGTCTCCTTCGCCGAGGCGCTGGCCCATCACATCGGCTCACCGGTCGTGCTCGAAGACATCGATCACCAGGTCGTGGCGTACGCCGGGGGCACGGCCGAAACCGATCTCCTGATGAGGAACTGGGGCCTGCACGCCAGGATGGCCCACCAGGCGGGCGTCCCCGGGGGCCAGCACAACAAGTCCTCCGTGGTCCGGTCCCACGACGAACCGGGCTGTACGCGGCGCATGATCGTGCTCCGCGGCGAGGCATGGGGCTGGATCCACGTCTTCCACGGCGAGGGCGAGCTGACCGGTGTCGATGCCTACGCCCTCGACCGCGCGGCCGACACGATCGCCATCGCGCTGCTCGGCGACCGGGAGAGCGGCGTACGGGCCTCGCACCGGCAGAGCTCACTCATCAACCGGCTGCTGCTGGGCGACATCACCGGCGAGCAGTTCGTCGACCGGGCCCTGAGGATAGGCCGCGACCTGCGCGACCGGCCCCTCGCCGCCGTCGTGCTGTGCAAGGACCCCGACTCGGACGGGGCGGCGGAGGCCGTGCTGGAATCCCTCCTCACCTCACTGAAGGTCCCGGCCGTCGTGGCGGACATCGGGGAGCACGTCCTGGCCGTCGCCGGGCTGACCAATCCGCTGTCCGCGCAGCAGCTCACCGACCGGCTCGACCGGGACGGAGTCCGCGCCGGCGTCAGTCGCGGTGTCCCGGCCGCCCAGCTCGTGGACGCGGCACGGCAGGCGCGTACGGCGGCTTCCGTCGCCGCCACTCGCGACCAGCCCACCACGCTGCACTTCGACCGGCTCGGCGTCCTGCGGCTGCTGGTCTCGCTCGCCGACGGGCTGGAGCTGCGGCGGTACATCGACGATGAGCTCGGCCCGCTCCTGCACCACGATGCGACCGAGTCCAATCCCCTGCTGCCGACCCTGCGCGCATATCTTGCCGCGGACGGCAACAAGTCACGCGCGGCGGAAGCCCTGTTCATCCAGCGCCGCACCCTCTACTACCGCATCGAGCGGCTGAACAACCTGCTCGGCAGGTCAGTGGACGACCCCGAGGTGCGCGGGGGGCTCTCACTCGCGCTACGGGCACTGGATCTCCTGGAATCGGGCCAGCCGCTCCAGCCCCCCGGCCCGCGCAAACCGATCGCCTGAGGGCCCGTTTCACCGTCCGCCACCTTCAGGGCCGCACTGCCCGCCGTACGTTCATGTGCCGAAGAACCCCACGGTGTCAGGCGTTCATGGCCGCCCAGAACTCCTCGAAGGACATCCGGCGATCGCCGTTGGTGTCGAGCGAGTCGATGAGCTCCTGGGCCTGCTCCAGGGTGATCTCCGAGCCCTCCAGCTCCGCCACGACCCTCCGGTATTCTTCCGCGGTGACCAGGCCGTCCCCGTCGAGGTCATAGCGATCGAAGACCTTCCGCGCCGCCGTCTCCACGATGTCCGCCATGTGCTCCGCCCTTCTACGATCTTCACTGACGGACCCAGGCTATCCGTCCGCCCGGACCACCCCGGGCGCCACCCGGCCGGGGTGGTCCGGGCGGGCCGGGATCATGGGCGCGGGCCGGGCCGGGGTCACCAGGGGACGACGCCGTCATCCTCGAAGAACGAACCGGCCGGGCCGTCGTCGTTCTGGATCTCCGGATCCGCCCGCCGGACCAGGGAGCCGACGGAACTGTCCTGTCGGCGGAGGCCGTCGAGGATGACGTTCATCAGGGGCCGTGCCGCTGACTCCCACTCATCCCGGTCCAGCCGTCCGAGGTAGCCGATGAGCAGCAGGACCCCGTGGGCGTCCACATCGGCGCGGAGCGAACCGGCCGCCTTCCCGGCGTTCAGCAGATGGGTGAGGGCGCCTTCGACGGGGTTCCGGCTGTCGGCGACGAGGTCCTGCCACGCCACCGGCTCGAGCGCCGCCAGAACGCCGCGCTTGATCCCGGCGTAGTCGATCAATCGGGCCAGCCAGTGGCGCAGGGCTTCGACGGGTTCGTGCTCCGCCAGCAGGGCGGGGGCGGCGGTCACGAGCTCTTCGACGTCGCGCCGGTGGACCTCGGCGAGGAGCGCTTCGCGGTTGGGGAAGTTCCGGTAGAGCGTCCCCTGCCCCACACCGGCGCGCTTGGCGATCTCGTTGAGGCGGACGTGACGGGACTCGGCGAGGGCCACGCGGGCGGCCTCCACGATGCGGGTCCGGTTCCGCACCGCGTCCGTACGGCGCGTCCGCGCGTTGGTAGACACCTTCAGACACTCCCGGGATCCCCGTATCAGCGGATGCGGACCGCACGCGCCAGGAAGTGGCGCGTGGCGTCCTCGTAGCGGTCCAGCGTCCATCCGGCGGTGTGCAGCGCGGGCCGCAGGTTCTCCTCGGCCAGTGGGTCGTCCGGGTCGAGCGGACGGCCGTGGCGGGCGGCCCGCTCGGCGCGGCCGGAGGGGTGGAAGAGCAACAGCACGCCACCCGGGGACGTCACCCTGGCCCACTCGCAGAGCGCGGCGGCGGGGTCGGGCACATGATTGATCAGGCCCGCGCTGAAGACGCCGTCCAACGCCCCGGTCGCGAAGGGCAGTTGGCAGGCGTCGGCCATGAGCAGCCGGGCGAGGCCCGCGCGGCCCTCCACGGCGGCGGTGGCGGTGAGCATCGCCGGAGTGAGTTCCACACCGGTGACCACGCCCTCGTCGCCGACCTCCGCGCGCAGCGCGGGCAGCGCGCGCCCGCTGCCGCAGCCCACGTCCAGGGCCCGCTGGCCGGGCCGCAGGCCCATGCGGGCGACCGCCGCCGCGTACCTCGGGGTGTCGGCGGCGAAGCGCTCTTCCCACACCGCCGCCATCGGCGTGAAGAAGCTCCGGGTCGCGCTCCGCGCGGCGCGGACCGCCACGAGTGCGGCGAAGCGGGCGAACACGGCATCGCGGTGCGGCGCGAGGTCAGCCAGGTGGCCGGGGGTGGAGGCGATGAGGTCCGGTGCGGTGGCCGCTTCATCGGGGAAGGCCGCGGCGAAGGCGTCCACGGCCGCCTTGTCGACCTCCAGATGGAACTGCAGGCCCCATGCCGAGCCGCCGATCCGGAACGCCTGAACCGGGTAGCGGTCACAGGAGGCCAGCGGCGTCGCCCCGGCGGGGAGCTCCATGGTGTCGCCGTGCCAGTGCAGGACCGGCAGCCGTTCCGGGGCGTCGGCGAACAGCGGATCGGTGTGCGCGGCCGGTGCGGTGCGCACCTCACCCCAGCCGATCTGCGGCGCCGGCCCCGGGAGGGCCCGGCCACCGGCCGCCTCCGCGAGGAGCTGGGCACCGAGACAGATTCCGAGCACCGGAACCTCGGCCTCCAGCGCCGTCCGCAGCAGCGCCAGCTCCGCCGCACGGCCGGGGAAGTCCTCGTACGCCGCCGCGGGTCCACCCATCACCACCAGCGCCGCGGCGCCGCCCAGCGCGTCGGGCACCGGGTCCCCCGCCCAGGTCCGGCAGGCCCGGACCGGCAGCCCGGCCGCCGCCAGCGCCCCACCCACGGCGTACGGGCCTTCCTGCGGCACGTGTTCCACGATCAGCACGTCCGCGGTGGGAACAGGGCTCACTCGGTACGCCTCCTCACGTCCACGCGCGGCAGCCGCTAAGACCGTACCCGAACCGACGTTCCACACAAACGCATATGCCGTCTACAAGGACCGATCTCCTGGCTAGCGCGAGGCCATAGCGCATTTATGCCTCGCATATGCGGCAGCGCGCTCGGTCGGCGAGGTCCGGGTTACACGGCGCCGTGGGCCAGCAGGCTGCGGCCGCAGTCGATGACGGTCTCGCGGGCCGGGCGGGGCCGCCACCCGAGGACGCGGTGCGCCTTGGCGGTGCTGTGGCGGTTGCGGCGCCCCAGGGCCGGGGTGATCTCCCGCAGCGACGGGTCGCGGAAGCGGGCCGCGAGGCGTACGGCGACGTCGGGGATCCGGCGGGTGGAGACCTGGCGGCCCTGTTCGCCCAGCCCCTCCCGCAGAGCGTGGGCCATGTCCAGCATCCAGGTGAACTCGCCGGTGGCGAGGAAGCGTTCGCCCGCCGCCTGGGGTGAGGTCATGGCACGGATGTGGATGTCGGCGAGGTCGCGGACGTCAACGATCTCCAGGCCGATGCGCGGCACGCCCCGCAGGGCGCCGGAGAGCATCCGCTGGACGATGCCGACCGAGCCGATGGTGCTGGTGGCCAGGATCGGCCCGAAGACGGCGCCGGGAAGGACCGTGGTGAGCTGGGTGGGGCCGTCGTAGGTGGCCATGAAGTCCCAGGCGGCGCGTTCAGCGAGCGTCTTGGAGCGGCGGTAGGGGATCAGTGCCGGATCCTCGGGGTCGGTCCACAGGGTCTCGTCGGTGACGCCCTCCTCGGCGTAGGAGGAGGGGCTGGCGGTATTCGCCGCGGAGGTCATCACCACGCGCCGCACCCCGGCCGCGGTCGCGGCGCGCAGCACCCGCAGGGTGCCGTCACGGGCGGGGGCGATCATGGCCGCCGAGTCGTCGCTGACGGCATTGCCCAGGGGAGAAGCGATGTGCAGGACGTGGTCGACGCCCTCGACCGCGGCGTCCCAGCCCCTGTCCGCCGTGAGGTCGGCGATCGCGAACTCCAGCCGCTCGGCCGCCGCGTCCGCCGCGTCCACCTGGGTGGCGACGGCTTCGCCCACCGCCCGCTCCTTGCCGTGGCCGCGCACGGTCGTCCGCACGCGGTAGCCGCGCCGCAGCAGTTCGACGACGCACCAGCCGGCGACATAGCCGCTGCCTCCGGTGACCAGAACCGTTTCCGGCATGGCTGTCCTCCACGGGTGTGCGAAGATTAAGCGGAAGCCCTTCCGCATTGCGTTCCGAACGTAACGGAAGCCCTTCCGCTTTGCAACCGGACCGATCGGACCAGCCATGACCCCACCTCCCGCCCGCGCCACCCGCACCGACGCGCTGACCAACCGGGCCCGTATCCTCGCCGTCGCGGGCAAGGCCTTCGCCACCTCCTCGGGCGCCTCCATGACGGCCATCGCCAAACAGGCCGGAGTCGGTGTGGGGACGCTGTACCGACACTTCCCCACCCGCGAGGCACTGATCGTGGAGCTCTACCACCACGAGATCCAGAAGGTCATCGACCTCGCCCACACCCTCGCGGCCGAACGGCCTCCGCTCGATGCCCTGCGCCGCTGGTTCGAGGAAGTCGCCCGGTACGGAAAACTCAAGTACGGCGTCTCCGAGGTCATTCACGCGGCGACCAACGGAGGCCTCGACGACAAGAACTACGAGCCCTTCCTCGAGGCCATCGCCGTCCTGCTCGACGCCGGGGCCGCCTCCGGCGACCTCAAGCCGGACACCGACCCGCAGGATGTGCTCCTCCAGCTCAGCGTCCTGTGGCGGATCCCGCCCGGCGAGGGCGGCGAGGCCCGCGCCGCCCGCATCCTGGACCTCATCCTCGACGGACTGCGCACCCGGCCCGCCACGTCCTGATCCGAACCGGGCGGTGCCGCGCCCGCGGCACAGAATGCGCCCGCGCCACAGATACGTAGATCGACCGACGCGTCCCCCCGGCGGCGCTCCTACCGTCCTGCGGAACCGGTGGACAACCGGCCACGGCGGACACGAAGGAGCCGACTCTCGATGGACGATCTCACCGGGCGGGTGGCGCTGGTCACCGGGGCCGCCCAGGGCATCGGCCACGCGGTGGCGACCGCGCTGGCGGACGCGGGCGCCGCGGTGACGGCGACCGACGTACGCGACCAGTCGGACCTGGGCGATCACATCCGCACCCGGTCCCACGACGTCACCGACGCCGCGCAGTGGACCGCGGTCGTCGACGAGATCGAGGCCGAGCACGGCCGCCTCGACATCCTCGTCAACAACGCCGGAGTCTCCGGCTATGACCACCTCCACGAACTCTCATTGAAGGAATGGCACCGCATCGTCGGCGTCAACCAGACCGGGGTGCTGCTCGGCATGCGGCAGGCACTGCGGCTGATGCGGCCGCAGCGCTCCGGGGCGATCGTCAACATCGCCTCGATCTGCGGTGCGGCGTCGGTCGCCGGAGTCGCGGCGTACCACGCCTCCAAGCACGCCGTGCTCACGATGACGAAGAACGCCGCGGTCTCCTACGCCCGGGAGGGCATCCGCGCCAACGCCGTGCTGCCCGGCTGGATCCGCACCCCGCTGACCGTCGGTCAGACGGACGAGCTCAACGCCGCCTTCCTCGACGCCACCCCGATGGGAACCGGTGGAGAGCCCACCGACATCGCGGACGCCGTCTGCTTCCTGGTGTCCGACCGGGCCCGCTTCGTCACCGGTGTCGACCTCCCGGTCGACGGCGGCTACCTGGCCCGCTGACCGCCGGGCCGCCGCCCACCACCGAGACAAGGAGAAGTGCGAATGGACCGTCTCACCGGCAAGGTCGCCGTCGTCACCGGCGGCGCCATGGGCATCGGCCGGGCGACCGCCGACCTGTTCGCCGAGCAGGGCGCCACCGTCGTCGTGGCCGACCTGGTCGAACCCGACCCGGCCCCGCCGGGAACGGCCCACGCCAGGCTCGACGTCACCGACGAGGACGCCTGGGACCGCCTGATCGACGAGGTGCTGGCCGACCACGGCCGGCTCGACATCCTGGTCAACAACGCCGGAGTCATCGACTACGCGGGGATCGCCGAGGTCACCGCCGAGGACTGGGAGCGCGTCCTCGGGGTCGACCAGACCGGGGTGTTCCTCGGCATGCGGGCCGCGCTGCGTCCCATGCTCGCCCAGCGCTCCGGCTCGATCATCAACCTCTCCTCGGCCTGGGGCGTGGTGGGCTCCGAGGGCGTGGCCGCCTACCAGGCCGCCAAGGGCGCCGTCCGCGGGCTGACCCGCAACGCCGCCGTCAGCTACGCCCGCTCCGGGGTGCGCGTGAACACCGTGATCCCCGGGTGGGTCAGCACACCGCTCACCGACCGCCAGCCCGCGGAGAAGAACGCCGAGGTCGTCGCGCTGACGCCGCTCGGATACGGCGCGCAGCCGCGCGATATCGCCTGGGGCTGCGTCTATCTGGCCGCCGACGAGTCCCGCTATGTGACCGGTAGTGAGCTGGTCATCGACGGCGGCCTGCTCGCCCGGTGACCCGCCCAGCAGGCCCCGCCCACGGACCCCCAGTGACCCGTCCAGTGACCCGTCCAGTGACCCGTCCAGTGACCCGTCCAGCAGGAGGAGACATGCCCCGCACGCTGTCCGTTGCCGCCGCGCAGTTCGAGATGCGCCCCGTCGGCTCCTTCGACGACTTCGCCGCCCAGGTCCGTGACCTGCTGGACCGGGCCGCCGGAGCCCGGCTCGTCGTACTGCCCGAGCTGTTCACCGAGGCCCTGTTCACCATCGACCCCGACTGGCGGTCACACGACGCCGCGCGGCTCACCCGGATCGCCGAGCACACCGACCGGTACACCGAGCTCTTCGCCGCCGAGGCCGCCGCGCGCGGTCAGTGGATCCTCGCGGGCAGCCATCTGACCGCCACCGCACGCGGCCACGAGAACGTCGCCCATCTCTTCGGGCCCGGCGGCGAACTGCACACCCACTCCAAGACCCACATCTTCCCCGCCGAGGCCGAGTGGGGCACGGTGGAGGGCGACGAGCTGACGGTGCACGACATCGACGGCGTCACCGTTGGCATCGCGATCTGCTACGAGGCCGAGATACCCGAGGTCACCACCGCCCTCACCGGGCTCGGCGCCGAGGTCCTGCTGACGCCGTCCTACACGTACACGGAGGCCGGGTTCTACCGGGTGCGGCACTGCGCCGCGGCCCGGGCCATCGAGAACCAGGTGTACGTGGTGCACTGTCCGACCATCTCCCACCTGACCGGCCCGCTGGCCCCCGGCTTCGGCCGCGCTTCGGTGCTCGGCCCCTGCGACCAGGCCTTCCCCGCTGACGGTGTGCTGGCCGAGGCCCGCACCAACGAGCAGGACGTGATCACCCACCGGCTCGACCTGGACCTGCTGCACGCGAACCGGGCCACCGGTGCCGCCCCCACCCACCGGGACCGCGGGCGGCGCGCGGCGCTCTACGCCAAGTACGCCCACGCGGCCCTCTAGCACCGCCCCGCCGCCCCCACCCCGACCGGAAAGGAACCGCGCCATGCCCCTGAACCTGCCACCAGGCAAGAAGATCGCCGTCAACATCGGCGCCGACTTCGACGCCCACTCCGTGTGGATGGGCACCTTCGGCAAGACCAGCCCCAGCTATCTCTCGCGCGGCGAGTTCGGCGCCGAGGTCGGCGTGCCCCGGCTGCTGCGGCTCTTCGAGCGGTACGGCGTGCAGGGCACCTGGTGCACCCCGGTGCACTCCATGGAGACCTTCCCCGCGGCGTTCCGCAGCATCGTCGACGCGGGCCAGGAGATCGCCGCGCACGGCTGTTTCCACGAGTCGGTGCCCACGCTGGAGCGGGACACCGAGATCCGGCTGATGGAGAAGACCGTCCAGGGCCACCTCAAGCACGTGGGCGCCCGGCCCCGCGGCTACCGGTCCCCGGCCTGGGACTTCACCGAGCACACCCTCGAACTGCTGGAGAAGACCGGCTTCGCATGGGACTCCTCGCTGATGGGGCGCGACTTCCAGCCGTACCACCCGCGCCCCGTCGAGGTCCGCTGGGAGGAGGGCTCGGTGCTCGGCGCGCCGAGCCCGATCCTGGAGTTCCCCGTCTCGTGGTACCTGGACGACTTCCCGGTCGGTGAGTACATCCCCGGGGTCAACCAGGGCCTGGGGTCGAGCGAGGTCATGTTCCAGCGCTTCCGGGACCACTTCGACTACGCCTACGCCCACGAGACCAACCCGGTCCTCGCGATCACCGTGCACCCGCAGACCATCGGCCGCGCCCACCACATCCTCGGCATGGAGCGGCTGCTCGACCACATGGCCGGGCACGACGGCGTCTGGTTCGCCTCGCTGAGCGAGATCTACGACACCTGGACCGAGGACTGAGCCCATGACAACGCGTGGACTCACCGCGGTCGCCGCCCTGGCGCTCGTCATCTGTCCGGCCCTGAGCAGCTGCTCCACCGGTATCGAGTCCGAGGGCAGCGGCCGGGCCGAGGTCATCGAGGCGCCGGTGCACGACCCGGCCGACCTGAAGATCGCGTACTTCTCGGCCGGCACCAGCAACTCCTACCTCCAGGCGTCGATCGACGAGGCGAAGAAGGTCGGCGGGAAGCTGGGCGCGGACCTCGACGTCTTCGACGGCAAGTTCGACGCGCAGACCCAGTACAACCAGATGCAGCAGGCACTGACGAGCGGCAAGTACAACGCGTTCGTCGTCGAGCCGAACGACGGCAATCTGGTCTGCGACCTGCTCACCCAGCAGGCGCCGGAGAAGAAGGTCCTGGTCTCCGTGTTCAACCTGCCCATCTGCGGCCGGGCGACGAAGCTGGGGGACCAGACGCACCAGCCCGGCACCCTCACCTATGTCGGCGGCCAGACCCTCGACGTCTACCGGTCATGGGTGCGCAGCGTGAAGCGCGCCCATCCGCACGGTGCCAAGATCGCTCTGATCTCGGGTCCCGACCTCAACGCCAACACCCTGTCGTTCTTCAGCGCCGCCAAGGCGTTCAAGCCGTCCGAGGGATACCGGGTGGTCAGCAAGCAGACCACCGACTACAGCACCCCGAAGGCCTTCGACGCCGCCCAGACGATTCTGCACGCCCACCCCGACCTGGACGTCATCATGTCCAACTTCTCCGGTATGACCCGGGGCGTGGTGGCCGCCGCCGACGGCAAGGACGTGCAGGTCTTCGACTTCGGCGGCGACAGGTGGGCGCTCAAACAGGTCGCCGACGGCTCGCTGACCGGCAGCGTGATGATGCTGCCGCGGCTGGAGACCCGCAGGGCCATCGAGGCCGTCGCCGACTACGTCAAGGGCAAGCGGGTGCCGCCCTTCATCGACCTCACCAAGTCCGGCGCCCTGCCCGGCACTCCGTTCGCCACCAAGAACAACGTCGGCGAGTTCACCGCCCAGTACTGACCCGCCCACCACGACACCGCACGGAGGCGGCCATGAACCCCACGTCGACCCCCACGTCCGAACGCGCGATCGTCGCCCGCGCCGCCCGCAAGGTCTTCAGCGGCGCGGTGGCGGTGCACGGTGCGGACCTCCAGGTCCGCACCGGCGAGGTGCACGCACTCGTCGGCGAGAACGGCGCCGGCAAGTCGACCCTGCTCGGCCTGCTCAGCGGACGGCTCGCCGCGGACGGCGGCACGGTGGAGGTGTTCGGGCACCGGCTGCACGGCGGCAGCCCGCGGGAGAGCCGGGCGCACGGTCTGGTCGCCATCTACCAGGAGCTGATGATGGTGCCCGCGCTGTCCGCCGAGGCCAACGTCTTCCTCGGGCAGGTCAGCACCCGGCGCGGGCTGCTGGACCGGCGCGCCATGCGGGCCCGCTACCACGAGCTGTCGGCCGACCTCGACGTCCACATCCCGCCCGGCACGCCCGCACGGGCGCTGTCGGTCTCCCAGCAGCAGATGCTCGAAATCATGCGCGGCGTGCACAGCGACGCCCGGATCCTCGTCCTGGACGAACCCACCGCCGCGCTGGCGGAGCACGAGCGCGAGACGCTGTACCGGGTGCTGCGCACGCTCACCGCACGCGGCACCACGATCGTGTTCGTCAGCCACAACCTCGACGAGGTGCTCGACCTCAGCGACAGCATCACCGTGCTGCGCGACGGACACGTGGTGCGCAGCGCCCCGCGCGCCGAGTGGACCCGCCCCGCCCTCATCGAGCACATGGTCGGGCGCACCGTGGGCAAGCTCGCGGAACGCGGCACCCACTCCCCGGGCGACGAAGTGCTCGCCGCCCGGGACGTCGCGCTGCCGGGCGTCCTCGAGGACATCTCGGTCACGGTGCGCGCGGGTGAGATCGTCGGGCTGTGGGGTCTCGTCGGATCGGGCCGGACCACGTTCCTGCGCTCGCTGGCCGGAGCGGAACCGGCCGCCACGGGGAAGCTGCGGCTGCACGGGCGGCCCCACCGCTGGCCCCGCACCATCCGGGCGGCCGTCGACGCGGGCATCGTGATGGTGCCGGAGTCCCGCAAGCAGGCGCTGGTGCCGGGCATGGACGGCGCGGGCAACCACTGGCTGGGCCGCAGGCGGAGCAGGTCGCCGCTGCTCGACCGGCGGGCGGAGCGGGCCGAGGCCGCCACCACCGGCGCGTTCTTCGCGTTCGACGCCGCCAGGCTCGGCGCCCCCGTACGCCAGCTGTCCGGCGGCAACCAGCAGAAGGTGCTGCTCGCCAAGTGGGCCGGGCACCGGCCCGACGTCTTCCTCATCGACGAGCCGACCCGCGGCATCGACATCGGCGCCAAGGCGGAGGTGCTCGCCTCGCTGGTGCGCCTCGCCGCCGAGGGCGCCGCGGTCATCGTGACCTCCTCCGAGCTGGAGGAGGTCCTGGCGATCGCGAACCGGCTCCTGGTCTTCGCCCATGGCCGGGTGGTCCGCGAGATCCCGTCCGACGATCCCGAATTCGACGTCGACACCGTCGTGCGTCACGGCTTCACCTCAGGAGCGCGCAATGAACCAGCCCGCTGACCTCGCCCCGTCCTTCGACCCCGCCGCCCCCGCGGCCCCGGAACGGAGCGGCCACCGCCACCTGGTGTCGAGGTTCGCGATGATCGGCGTGCTCATCGCGCTGATCGTCCTCGCGACGGCGCTCCACCCGGGCTTCCTGTCCCCGGACAACCTGCGCGATCTGCTGCTGCAGAACACCGCGGTGGGCATCGTGGCCCTCGGCATGACCTTCGTCATCATCTCCGGCGGCTTCGACCTGTCCGTCGGGGCGACCTACGCCCTCAGCGCGACCGTCTCGGCCGGGGTCACGCTGTCCACCGGCTCGCCGAGCCTGGGCGTGCTGGCGGCGCTGGGCGCGGGCGCGGCCTGCGGCATCGTCAACGGGCTGCTGGTGGCCAGGCTGCGCATCAACCCGTTCGTGGCGACCCTGGGCAGCGCCTCCGTCATCTCCGGGATCGCCCTGCTCTACTCCGACTCGGCACCCTTCATCGTCTCCGACCCCCACTTCAAGATCCTCGCCCGGTCCAGTCTCGCCGGGATACCCACCCCCATCCTGATCCTCCTGGTCACCTTCTCCGCCGGTGCGGTGCTGCTCGCGATGACCCGCTACGGCCGCAACGTCTACGCCGTCGGCGGCAACTCCGAGGCCGGCTGGCTCTCCGGGCTGCGGGTGGCGAGGCTGACCGCGAGCGTCTACGTGATGACCGGACTGCTCGCCGCGCTCGCCGGCAGCATCGACGCCTCCCGGCTCGGCGTCGGACAAGCCGACGTGGGCGCCAACCTCGCCCTGGACGCGATCGCCATCGTCATCGTGGGGGGCACCTCGCTGCGGGGCGGCGAGGGCGCCATCTGGCGCTCTGCGGTGGGCCTGCTGATCTTCGCCACCCTGACCAACCTCTTCTACAGCCTCAACCTGTCGCAGAACTGGCAGCTGATCGCCAAGGGCACGATCGTCCTGATCGCCGTGGCCTTCGACGCCTGGTCGCGCCACCGGCGGGCCTGACATCATGCGTCACACCCCGGTGAAGATTGGGTTTCGGCAGGCCACCGGCCCGACGAGGAGGGCTACCCTGCTTCCCCGGGCTCCCTCGGGCCGCCCCCGGGCTCCCTCGGGCCGCAAGGACTTCCTGCGAAGGAGTTCCCGTGTGCTGCGCAGCGGACGCTTCGTCACACCCCGCCTACATCCACGAGACCGTACTCGAACCCGACGGCGAGCCGTACGGGGGCCGTGGCGGGCGCGGCCCCCTGCCCGCCGACCGCTTCGCCGGTCTCGCGGAGATCGCCCGCCGGGCGGGACGGATCGCCGGTCCGGTGGAGCTGTCCTTCTTCTGGCGCGACGACGACGGCCGGCCGGTCTTCGCCACGGTGCGCAGCACCGGGCACACCGCCCGTACGTCGCTGTCCTGGATCGTCGACCCGCCGGTCCCGTACGGCCTCACCCCGCGCGAACTCGATGTGATCACCCTCCTCGTCGGCGGCCTCAGCAACGCCGAGATGGCCACCCGCCTGTGGACCAGCCCCCGCACGGTGAGCACCCACGTCGAGCGGATCCTCACCAAGCTCGGCGTGCGGTCCCGGGCCGGCGCGGCCTCGCTCGCCCTTGAGGAGAGCCTGCTGGTGCTCCCCGTCCCGGGCGGGGCCCGGGGCTTCGAGCGACTGCTCATCGGGATGGTCAGCGAGCCCGGTCCGCCGGAAGCGGAGGCGGAGCACCCCGGCCACCCGCTGCCGTCCCGTGCCGCGCACCCCCCGGCGCCACGCAGCAACCGGCGGTCCGTGCACCGTCCCATCCTGGTCGGGTCGGCGTTCCCGGTCACGGGGGAGATCGCCGAGGACGGCAAGGAGATGCTCCGCGCCAGCCAGCTCGCCATCGACGAGATCAACCAGAGCGGCGGCATCGGCGGGCGGCCGGTCGGGCTGGTCAACGTCGACCTCGACATCAAGGACGCCGATTCCGTCGCCGCCGCCTTCCGCGAGCTGGTGAGCCAGGACGTCGACGCCATGGTCTCCGGCTACCTGGGCGACCAGGAGGTGGCGCACGAGATCGCCGCCGACCACGGCGCGCCGTACCTCCACGCGGCGACCCTGGACTCGATGGTGCGGCTGGTCGAGGACAACCCGGCGCGCTACGGCAACGTCTTCCAGATGTGTCCCAGCGACACCCACTACGGCCCCGGCTTCGTGCACGCCCTGACCGCCCTGCGGGACAGCGGGCGGATACCGGCCAGATCCCGTTCGCTGGCCATCGTGCGCGGCCGGTGGAAGCTCGGCGACCTCGGCATCGCCGCCGCCGCCGAGCTCGCGGAGCGGCACGGCTGGCACCTTGACTACGTGGCCGATGACGTCGACGGCCAGGAGGCCTGGGCCGGGCAGGGCCGCCGGATCGCCTCGCTGGCCCCGGCCGCCGTCATGATCGGCAGCTACTTCGTGGCCGAGACGATCCCGTTCCTCCGGGCGTTCCTCGCCGACCCCTCCCCCACCGTCCTCTACGCCCTCTACGCACCCTCCATCCCGCGGTTCCGGGTCGAGATGGGGCCCGGGGCCGAGGGGCTGCTCTGGGCGACCACCACGGGTACGTACTCCGACCAGGTCGCCCGCCGCTTCATCGAGCGCTACCGCAGCGCCTGGGCGGTCAGCCCCGGCCGCTCCCACGCGGGCATCGCCTATGACCGGATCCGGCTGCTCGCCCGCGCCTGGGCCGCCGCAGGCACACCGCGCGACTTCGCCTCGGCCGGGGAGGCGCTGCGCGAGGGCGTGCACCGCGGTGTGAACGGCGCCTACAGCTTCGGCCAGGCCGGCCAGTCCGCGCTGTCCTATCCGCTCGGCACCCCCGACCCGTCGATCGCCATGGCCCATCTGGTCTTCCAGGTGCAGGACAACCGGCAACGGATCGTGCACCCCGCCCCGTACGCGGAGGCGACCTTCCGCCGACCGCCGTGGTGGCCCTCCTGAGCGGCGGGGCCCCACCGGCCGGGGCGCCCGACCACGTCCTCCTCGCCGGGTGCGGCCCGAAGACGGCGGCAGGGGGTCAGCGGTAGGTTCCGGTCGAGTCCCGGAGGGTGTCGACGCTCGTGGCGGCGAGGTCGCGGCCCCGGGTCTCGGGGCCGAGGCCCACCGCGAGGCCGCCGATGGCGCAGGAGGCGATGACGAACAGCGCGACGCCCCAGGAGCGGCCTTCCGTCGCGGCGACGAGGGCGACGGCGATGAGCGGGGTCAGTCCGCCGGTGACGGCGCCCGCGGCCTCCCGGTACAGGGCGAGTCCGGTGAAGCGGGACCGTGCGGTGAACAGCTCGCTGTAGTAGGCGGCTTGCGGGGCGAACATGCAGCCCACGCCGATGCCCATGCTCACCGCGACGGCCAGGGTGACGGTGAGCGGGGTGTGGGCGTGGTCGATGACCCAGAAGTAGGGGAAGACGAAGGCCGCGGAGAAGACGATGCCGGCCAGGGCCACCGGCTTGCGGCCGACGCGGTCGGTGAGATGAGCGAACAGCGGCAGGGCGACGGCCGTCACGGCGGTGCCGACGGTGACCGCGACCGGCCCCGTCGAGCTGGAGAGTTCCAGGGTGTCGGTGAGGTAGGCGGCCAGGAACGTCAGATTCAGGTAGGCGACGACGTTCTGCGCGGTCTGCAGGCCGAAGACGACCAGACCGGCCTTCCATTCGGTGCGCACGACCTCGCGCACGGGGGAGATCTCGGCGGTCTTCGAGCGTTCCTGGGCGGCCTCGAACGCCGGGCTCTCGGCCAGCCGCAGGCGGATGACCAGGGCCACGGCGATGACCAGCACGCTGGCCGCGAACGGGACGCGCCAGCCCCAGGCCAGGAACTGGTCTTCCGGCAGCTGGGTCACCAGCGCGAAGGCGCCGGAGGCGAGGAGGATGCCGATGTAGACACCGACGCTGGGTGCCGCGCCGAACAGTCCGCGCCGTCGCGGCTGGGAGAACTCGGCCGCCAGGATGGCCGCCCCGCCGTATTCGGCTCCGGCCCCGAGCCCCTGGACGGCGCGCAGGACGACCAGCAGTACGGGGGCGAGGACGCCCACTTGTCCGTACGTCGGGACGAGTGCCATGCCGACGGTGGAGGCGCCCATCACCAACAGGGTGATGACCAGGACGCGTTTGCGGCCGAACAGGTCGCCGAGGCGGCCGAAGAGGACACCGCCGAGCGGCCGGACGAAGTAGCCGATGGCGAGGGTGCCGAAGGAGGCGAGCAGGGAGGCCGTGGGGTCGAACGACGGGAAGATGACCTTGTTGAAGACGAGGGCCGCGGCCGTGCCGTAGAGGTAGAAGTCGTACCACTCGAGGGCGGAGCCGACGAGGGAGGCCAGCAGGACCCTGCGGCGGTGCGCGGCGGCGGTGTGGGTGGGCTTCGCCGTGGTGAGGGTGGACATCGTCGTCCTCCTGTCGCGGGATGGGGCGGCGTGCGGTGGCTCAGGCGACGGGCCGGGCGTCGAGGGCGGCGATGAGCGCCAGCACCGCCGTACACACCGGTGCGGCGAGCGCGTGGCCGCGGGCCCCGCGGACGACGGCCCCGAGCAGCCCGTCGTACTCCAGGCGGCGTCCGGCAAGGCGGTCGGCGAGCATGGACGAACCGGCCCCGGCCGGGCGGGCGTCGAGCCACGCGAGGACGTCGTCGACGGCCTCGGGCGGCAGCCGGGCGCCCTCGGCCCGGCCCACCGCCGCCACTTCGGCGAGCATCGTGGCCGCCAGATCGCGAACGGACGGGTCACCGAAGACCTCGACGCGGCGGCAGGTGAGCGCCGTGAGGGGGTTGGCTACGGCGTTGACCATGAGCTTGCGCCAGGCCGCGGTGGTGAAGTCGGCGACGGTGTGCACACCGAGCCCGGTCCGCTCGAGCAGTGGGCGGGCGCGGCGCCCCGCCGCGTCATCGCCGATGACCAGGCCCGGACCGTCCTGCCGGATCTCCACCCGGTCCCTGCCGTGCCGTTCGGCGTTGAAGTGGACCAGGGTCGGCACCACGTGGCGGTGGGTGGCGTGGGGCGCCACCAGCTCCCGGTGCCCGATGCCGTTCTGCGCGACGACGACCAGGGTGTCGCCGTCGGCCAGCCGCTCGAGCCAGGCGCGTGCCGCGTCCCCCTGGTGCAGCTTGGTCGCCACCACCACCCAGCGGAAGGGGTGGGCGCGGGCCGGTTCGCCGCGCCACGCCACCTCGACGGTCCGGGTCCCGTGCCCGTCGCTCGACGTCACCGTGGACACCGGCGCCGTGCCGGACCGTCCGCACAGCGTCACCGGGTGCCCCTGCCCGGCCAGCCGGGCCGCGAACGCGAGGCCGACGGCTCCCGGGCCGACCACGGCGACGGGGTCGCGCCCCGGGGTGCCCAGCATCCCCCCACCTCGCTTTCCTATAGGAAATGGAGTTGGCCGACAGAATGCTATAGGAAAACGAGTGTGGCAAGAGCCACTGCGCGGTCGGCCGAAGAACGGTGTGCGGACCCCGTATGAGCAGGGATTCTCTATGATTTACGCCATGACTGATGGGACTCGGCAGGATGCGCTGACCGATCGCGCATACGAGAGCGTCAAGGCGATGATCATGGACCATGAGATCGCACCTGGCGCCCGCGTGAGCATCGAGGGGCTGGCCCGTCAGCTCGATGTGTCGGCGACCCCGGTGCGCGAGGCGCTGGCCCGGCTCGAGTCCGAACGGCTCGTGGTCAAGCGGCCCAACGCCGGCTACCGCGCCACCAATCTGCTCGACCCCGACGCCCTGCTCGACCTGTTCGAAATGCGGCTGCTGCTCGAGCCCCGGGCCGCCTCACTGGCCGCGGAGAACGCGGGCGACGACGAACTGCGTCAGCTGCGGTCCGTCGTCGAGGAGATGAGCCGCCAGCCCGACCTGGGCGAGAAGTACGCGGACTATCGCCGATTCGCCGCGCTCGACCAGGAGTTCCACGATGTGCTGGCCCAGGCCACCGGGCGGCCCCTGCTCGCCGAGGCGGTGAACCGCCTCCACGCCCATCTGCACATGCTGCGGCTGAACAGCGCGCCCGGATCCGTCGATGCCACCGTGGCCGAACATGAGCACATCCTGGACGCCCTCGTACAGCGCAACCCGGAGAAGGCGGCCGAGGCGATGGCCACGCATCTGCGCTCCAGCCGGGTGCGCCACCGCCCACGGCCCCGACCGGTCAGGCGTTAGCGGGGCGTTGGCGCACCCGCGCCGGGCGGGCGTCGAGGGAACGCCAGCGGCGGTGGCCGGGAGCGGTGGCGCACCGGGCCCTGATCGCCTGGGCTGCCGCCGGTTCAGGGGGCGCGCAGGGCCAGGACGGCGATGTCGTCGTGCTGGTCGTCGCTCAGCCGGGTGAGCAGTTCATCGCGGAAGACGTCCAGCGGTTCACGGGCGAGCGTGGCCGCGTGCTGGCGCAGCCGTGTCAGGCCACGGCCGATGTCCTCACCGGGGCGCTCGATGAGGCCGTCGGTGTAGAGGAGCAGGGTGGCGCCGTGGGGCAGGGCGATGGTCGCGGTCGTCCGCGGGAGCGCGGGGTCGACCCCCAGGATGGGGGCGTGGCCCTCCTCCAGCAGGAGGGTGTGGCCGCCCGGCTGGGCGAGCAGGGGCGGGAGGTGACCGGCGTTGGTCCAGTGCAGCCGCCACGCTCCCTCCGCGGGCGTCTCGATGCGGGCGATGACCGCTGTGACCAGCTCGATGCTGGTCAGGCCCAGCATCACCGCGTCCAGGCGGCTCATGATTCCGGCCGGGTCGTCACCGCTGTCGTAGGCGAGCGCGCGCAGCATGTTGCGCAGTTGTCCCATGCGGACGGCGGCCGCCAGGTCGTGGCCGACCACGTCCCCGATGGCGAGGATCGCCGAGCCGTCGGGGAGCGGGAAGGCGTCGTACCAGTCGCCGCCCACCTCGGCCCGCTCGCGGGCGGCCACATAGCGGGCGGCGAGGTCGAGGTGGGCCAGGCCGGTCAGGTCCGGCAGCAGGGAGAGCTGAAGCTGCTCGGCGGTGTACTGCTGCAGCGCGTACAGCCGTGCGTTGTCCAGCGCGAGACCCGCACGATGTCCCAGGTCGGCGGCGAGGGCCCGCTCCTGCTCGTCGAAGGGGGCGGCCGGGGCACGGCGGAGGAAGGTGAGCGCACCCAGTGCCTGCCGTCGTACCCGCATGGGCACGATCAGCGCGGTCTCGGCGCCGAGCGTGCGGTACAGACCCCACTGGGCGGCCAGGAAGGAGTCGTCCGGATCGGGCGCGCCGAAGTCGGTGACCACCACGGGTCCGGCCCCGCGCAACACCTTGGCCAGGGCGGCGGCCGAGTCGTCCGGCCCCGGCAGGAACCCTCCGGGCACCACGCGCATCGCCCGCTCGGGGTCCCGGTCGGTGACCGTGAGGCGGCGCACTCCATCACCTTCGACCACGTCGACGGCGCAGGCGTCGGCCAGGTGCGGTACGACCAGCCGGGCCAGCCTGCGCAGCGACTCCTCCGCGTCCAGGCCCGAGGCCAGCGCGCGGCTCGCCTCGGCGAGCAGGCGCAGGCGCGCCGCTGCGATCTCCGGTGCGGAGTCGCCGGACGGTCCCGTCGGCTGGTGGGGCTCCCGCTTCATCACGCTCCTCCCTGGTGTCCAGGTGCCCAGGTGTTCTGGTGTCCGGGTGTCCGGGTGTCCGGGTGTCCGGG
>NZ_LAKD02000179.1 GCF_000968685.2 Streptomyces antioxidans | reverse complement strand
ACGGCACCGGCACGAAGCTCGGTGACCCGATCGAGGCACACGCGCTGCTGGCTACCTACGGTCAGGGTCGCGGAATTGGTCGGCCGTTGTGGTTGGGGTCGTTGAAGTCGAACATCGGTCATACGCAGGCGGCTGCTGGTGTGGGTGGTGTGATCAAGATGGTCATGGCCCTCAACCAGGAAGTGCTGCCGCGTACGTTGCATGTGGACCAGCCGTCTTCGCATGTGGATTGGGATGCGGGTGCGGTGGAGTTGTTGACCGAGCCCGTGGCGTGGCCGCGTGGGGAGCGGGTGCGGCGGGCTGGTGTGTCTTCCTTCGGTGTGTCGGGGACTAACGCTCACGTTCTTCTTGAGGAAGCGCCGGTGGATGAGGCCTCGAGTGTGGAGGTTGTTTCTGCTGGTGGTGGTGTGTCGTCTGGGGTGGTGCCGTGGGTGGTGTCGG
>NZ_LAKD02000178.1 GCF_000968685.2 Streptomyces antioxidans | reverse complement strand
CCGATCACCAGGTTTTGGGAACCGTGCTGGTGCCGGGTGCCGCGTTGATCGAGTTGGCGATGCATGCGGTGACGCATGTGGGTCAGCAGGGCATCGAAGACATCGCCCTTGAAGCACCTCTTGCGGTCCCCGAAGGGGAGACCGTTCATCTGCAGGTGGTCGTCGGGGAGACCCAACAGGACGGTCAGCGCGAGTTCAGCATTCACTCGCGGATGGATTCCGATGATGTCGATCTGGGCTGGAAGCGCCATGCGACGGGGTTGAGTTGCGCGACGGTTGATGTGGAGCCGGTTTCTCCGGTGCAGAGCGGAGCCAGCTGGCCGCCTCCTGGGGCCACTCCCGTGGATGTGGACGAGCTTTATGCGGGGTTTGCTGGTCGGGGTTATGAG
>NZ_LAKD02000177.1 GCF_000968685.2 Streptomyces antioxidans | reverse complement strand
GCTTTATGCGGGGTTTGCTGGTCGGGGTTATGAGTATGGGCCGTTGTTTCAGGGGGTGCGGGTGGCGTGGCGGTTGGGTGATGCGGTGTTTGCGGAGGTGTGTTTGCCGGAGGGGGTTGATGGTGGGGGGTTTGGTGTTCATCCGGCGTTGTTGGATGCGGCGTTTCAGGCGTTGTTGCTGGTGGGTGGGCAGGGTGAGGGTTTGGGTGAGCGGGTGAGGTTGCCGTTTGCGGTGAGTGGTGTGCGGTTGGTGGGTGGTGGTGTTGTTCGGTTGCGGGTGGGTGTGCGGTTGGTGGGGGTGGATGAGGTTGCGGTTGATTTGGCGGATGAGTATGGGCGGTTTGTGGGTGTGGTGGAGTCGTTGAGGGTGCGGTCGGTGTCGGTGGGGGAGTTGGCGGTGGTGGGTGGGGGTCGGGAT
>NZ_LAKD02000176.1 GCF_000968685.2 Streptomyces antioxidans | reverse complement strand
TCCCGTTGCGAGCCCTCCAGGGCTGATGAGGACCTCGAAGTGGCCCACCCCCGCAGCGGATCCGTCCACTTGTTGCGAGCCCTCCAGGGCTGATGAGGACCCTCACCAGGCCAGCAGGCGGGAACGGGCCCTCGATGGTTGCGAGCCCTCCAGGGCTGATGAGGACGTCAGGGTGCGAGCGCCGTTGCGGGTTGGTTCAAGTGTTGCGAGCCCTCCAGGGCTGATGAGGACAGGACGCCGGGATGGGCGACACCGCCTCGTACACCGCGTTGCGAGCCCTCCAGGGCTGATGAGGACCGGGGGTGCCGTCGGGGCGGTAGCGCTCGGGGTTGTGTTGCGAGCCCTCTAGGGCTGATGAGGACCGTAGGAAGACAAGCGGCCTCCGCTCTGGACATCGAGGTTGCGAGCCCTCCAGGGCTGATGAGGACGGTGCCCGGCCTGCCGGTCCTTGCCGCGCGAGGACGTTGCGAGCCCTCCAGGGCTGATGAGGACCAGCCCATCGCCATCGCTGTCTGGATCCAGATCGGGTTGCGAGCCCTCCAGGGGTGATGACGACTGGCGATCGTGTGCCACCGCCCCCACGACCACATGGTGTTGCGACCCCTCCAGGGGTGATGACGACACGGGCGGCGGCGTCGCTCCACTGGGCCAGGACCAGACGCGGTTGCGACCCCTCCAGGGGTGATGACGACCGGCCATGACTCCCACACGGCCGCACCGCAGCAGGTTGCGACCCCTCCAGGGGTGATGACGACGGGACACATGGTCCGATGGTTCAACCGGAAGGCGCTGGTTGCGACCCCTCCAGGGGTGATGACGACCGGCGACAGTGACCCTGTCGGATCACACCGGGTCGGTGTTGCGACCCCTCCAGGGGTGATGACGACCGAGGGTAAAGCCACAGGCCGGATCGATCTTCCTGCGGCGTTCCGGGGCGGATTTTGCAGCGACCCGGCAGTAGTGCATCAGAGCAGGTCAGAGCGTTGAGTCTTGGGAGTACAACATGCCGTGTGGGATTGCTGTCAGTGGTGCCCGTTAGTTTGCGGGTTCGGTTCCACTCGCGGCAACACGCCGGTGGAGCTTTGACGAGTGCGATGTATAGCACCGACAAAGGCATTTCAAGATACTTTGTAAGTTTTCACACCTTACCTCCCTTTGCTCGGCTAGGGTCCTTTCCTGTCCGGGCTGGTCGCTGTGTCAGCAGAGCGGCAGGGTCGTTGGCGGAGTCGTTGGGGGTGTGATGCGGATCAGGGTGGACGTCGAGCCGGATCGGCCGAGTCTGCGGTGGGAGGAGGTGCATGGGCCAGCGCGCTCAGTGATGTACGAGTTGCTCGGCAGCCACGATGCCGCGATGGCTCAGTCACTGCATGACGAAGGGTGGAGGGGCAGGCCGCTGAAGCCATTGGGAATGACCAGCCCTCAGTTCAAGGGCGCACCGAGGAAAAACGGTGTGTACACGACCTCGAACGATGGGTCGGTGTGGCTGGGGTCGCCCATTCCGGAGGTCGCGGCCGCTTTGGTGGCGTCGTTGGCGTCCCGGACTGAGATCGTGTGGGGCGCGGCGCGTCTGAAGGTACGTGGCTTCAATGTGGACGTTAGCGGTGAGTTCTCTGATGGCCCGGTGGAGTTGAGCACGGCGACGCCGGTGGTGGTCAAGCACGAGAGCCGCTACCTCCTGCCGGGGGATGATCATTACCTTGAACGGCTTCAGCACAATCTGACTCATAAGGCGGATGTGCTGGGGCTTCCGGCGCCGCATGGTCTGCTGGTGCTCGAGGCTGGGCCGCGGAGGCGGTTCACCGTGCGGGGAGCGCCTCGTATCGGTGCGCAGGTGCGGGTGGCGATGGAGGCGGATGCTCGTTACGTGGAGGCGTTGCGCTCCTGGGGGCTGGGTCTGGATACCGTGCAGGGTTTCGGGTGGATCCGGTGAGTGCGCCTGGTGACGTTGCACCGGTGACAGTGCCGTTGTCGGCGACGAGTCATCCTTTGCAGCGCGTGGGGGCATGGGCGGTGGCTGTGCTGGCCGAGCGGAGGACGCCTGAGGAGGTCACCGAGACGGATCTGGGCACGGTGGCTTCCCGTCTCGTGGACGATGTGAGTTCCGCGGCCATGGCTCCGAAGGGCACTCCGACCTATGACTGGTGGAAGGTGCTGTTCGCTCTCTATCCGAACTCCAAGGCGACACACAGCAAACGGCCTCGCGACCGTGCCGTACTCAAAGTGGCCGTCGCGGAGATGTTCACCGCTGACGACATGCACGCATCCACCCTCCCGTGCACCTTTTGCGGAGCACCTGCGTCGGCGGTATGGGCGAAGTCGACCCTGCCGATGTTCGATACGAACAAGGCGTTGAACACGTTGCCGTCGCGGGTCGCGGGTTGGCCTGTGTGCCGGGGGTGCCGTATCGCGGCGTGGGCCCTTCCTTACGGCGCTTGGGTCACGGCGGGCTCGGCGACCGTTTTGTCCTGCGAGGAGGAGGTGGCCGAGCGGTCTTTCGTGGCGCGCAACGTTCGACGGGCTCAGCGGATTATGCACCTTGGATTCAGCGGCCTGCACTCCGGCGCTCGCGCCGAGCTCGTCGCCGTGCGGGCCATGCGATCACTGCGCGCGGGGCTGCCGGCGGCCTCCGCTTTGTGGAGTTTTAAGAACGACAATCAGGAGCCGTGGCTGCGGGTGTCGCGGACGCGCCGTGCCGTACCCGCTTTCCTGGCCACCGTAGAGGGCAATGCCGAGCTGCGAAGGGGTTGGCGGCTGCTGGAAGTGGCCCTTACCCGGCATGACAAGAGCGGAGAGCTGGTGGCCAGTGGTCCGGCCGAGGCGGCCCGGCTGCTGTTCGAGGCCGAGGACGGTCGGAGCCGTTCGCTGCTGTCGCAGCTGCACTACGTCCTGGCCGGGCCCGAGCGGTGCTGGAGTACACGGAACCGAGCGGCCCTGACCCGGCTCGCCTTCACCTACGCCGAGGAGGTTCTGGGGATGAGCCCGGACCTGAAGCCCGTGGCGACTGTGGTCGCCGACTGGATCGAACACGGCAGCGGCAGTCCCCGGGGCCGGCTGGCGGAGTACCGGACTGTGGCGCTGAGCGACTACAAGCTCGGTGTCCTGCTGGTACAGGCGCATTTCCGCTTGACGCTTGATGGCCGCCCGGTGGCAGCGGGACCGAGGGACTGGGAGCCGTTGATCCAGCAGCGCCCGCGCGCGTGGGAGCAGCGCATGCTGCTGGCTGCCACAGTGCTGCAGATCCTTCAAGAACGTGGTGTCGCGGTCAGCGACAAGCCCGAGAGCGCAGATGAAGAAGCCCACACCGAGGAGCTGCTGAAGCAGTCGATGCTCGGGCAGCACGAGGACGATGAGATGGAAGCGGTCTGAATGACGTACCTGGCAGGGAAGATGGTGCTCGCGATCGAGGCGGGGGCGCCCAACAACGGTAAGGGGGAGGAGACCAAGGCCAGGGTGAAGTTCGCCCGTATCCGCGGCCGTCACTACCCCTACATCTCGGCGCAGGCTGTGCGGCGTTGGACGCGGGATGGCATGGTCGAGCTGGGCGCGGTGCCCTCTCCGGTTACCCGGGTCGGCAAGGCGCAGAACAAGGCGCAGAAGGCGAACACCGAGGCGGACCCGGTCAGGTATGCCGACGACGACCTGTTCGGCTACATGCGGGCCGGTGCGAAGAAGGATGACGCGGCCACCACACTGCGTGACAGCCCATTCATGCTGGGCACGCTGATGTCGGTTGAACCGTCGTATCCCACGGAAGACTTCGGCGTCATGTCACGCGGCGTCACGGAGCCGGTTCTGCACGGGCATGAGTTCTACACCGCCGACCTGGCCGCCCCCTTCCTGCTGGACATTCCGAGGATCGGTACGTTCACGCTCCCCGACGCGAACGGTGTGGGCAGGCCGAACTACCTCACCCAGGAGCAGGCTCTCGCTGTGGCCGATGCCGCCGCGGCCGGGGCGACCAGTGTCCGCTTCCGGGATCAGCCCGCCGTTCGGCTACCTGTCGAGGAGCGCCGGGACCGGGCCGCGCTGTTGCTGGAGGCACTGGCACATCTCAGCGGTGGAGCCAAGCAGGCTCTCCACTACGGAGACCGGGTGCCTGCCCTGGTGGTGATGGTGCCGTTCAAGGGCGGTATCAATCCGCTCGCCCACTGCATCGATGGCCAGGAGGGCACCGGTTTGCGGGTGCGGGGCGAGGTGTTGCGCGCCGAGCTGAAGGCGTGGAAGGGAGAGTGGGAAGCACCGGTCCGCATCGGCTGGCGTCCCGGGTTCCGGGATGATCTGCGCGAGGACTTTGAGAAGGAATGCGCTCAGGAGCTGATGGACGGAACAATCGTCATCGACCATCCTCGTACGATCCTGCGCGGCTTGGCCACTGAGCTGCGTGAGGGCCAGCTGGATGGCTGGTTCGACGATCCCGCCCGGTGATGCTCGTGCAGCGTGAGCCGCAGACGGCCTGGCGGGCAGAATTCTGGGCCCCCGTCGCCTCCTTCCGTGATCCTCTCTTTCCCGGTCTCAGCCACGGTTTGCCGCTGCCGCCGCCCTCGACCGTGCGGGGGCTGCTGGCGGCAGCGACCGGCGAGACCGCGGAATCACTTGCCCTGGGCATGGCGGCCTGGTCCGAAGGCGGTGGTGTGGACGCGGAGACCTACCACCCCATCTCCGCCGACGGTTCCAACCCAGCTGTTTCTGGCCGGGTGCGCGCGGTCAAAGGCGGCATGACCATCCGCGACCGGCCCTTCCTCACGGACGTTCACCTGACGGTGTGGCTGCCCGGCGGCGACGGGGACCGCATCGCCCAGGCGCTGCGCCGCCCGGTGTGGCCACTGCGCCTGGGACGGTCCCAGGACGTCGTGCACCCCCTGGACCTGCGGCGTACCACGCTGCATCCGACCGATCAGGCGATCGTGGATCATGCCTTGGCCCCGGCGGGCGGCCATGATGTGCCCGCGGCCATGGTGCACCGTATGGCGGCCAGCGTATCCCTCGACCGCCTGCGGACCTCGTGGGCTGACTACCTGTGGTGCGACACCGCCACCGGCCCGTACCCGGTCAGGCATGCGTATCAGGATGATGAAGGGCAGGCAGTGTGGCTCCTGACCCCCTGACCCAGGCAAGCCGTCGGCGCTGGCTCACGGAAGTCCGCGCGAAGTCCACCCCTGTGAACGATCCCGAGCGGCTGACCACCCACTCCCGCACGGTTCACGACGTGGTCGGCCAGATCGAAGCACGCGTCGCGGCAGCCGGAGTTCTGGCCACCGAGCCCGCTTTCTGGTCCCGTGTCCGCACAGCGGCCCTGCTGCACGACACGGGCAAGGTCGCCGAAGGTTTCCAGCAGCAGCTCCGGCCCGGTGGGGAACTGTGGGGCCAGCGGCATGAGGTGCTCTCCTTGGCCTACGTCGATCTCCTCGCCGCGGCGGCAGGCTGGAGCGGGGAGGACCGGCTGGTGATCGCCACATTGGTCGCGACCCATCACCGGGCGTTGCACTCCTCCTCGTCGGGCGTTGCCGGGGGTAAGCCGCCCTTGTCGCAGACCTACAACGCCCGTACCCGGTGGGACGAGGCGTTCACACACACCCCGCTGCCCGGTGGTGTGCAGGTCCAGGTGACCCGCGGGCTGCATCAGGAGCTGGTCGCCTGGCTCGCCGGGTTCCTCAGGGTCGATCCCCCGTTCGCTACTCCGGGGGAGGTCACGTTGGCGGAGCGGGCCAGGGCGCTGCTGGAACTGGTGCTGGCTGCCTGGCGGTTGCCCGTCAAGGAGCACCAGGGGCTGCTCGCCGTCCTCGCGCAGGGCGCGCTCACGCTCGCCGACCACGCCGGCTCGGCCCACGAGCGCCTCCAGACCCACATGCCCTTGCCCACCGACTACCTCGCCCGGTTCCCGCACACCCCCTATCCGCACCAGCGACAGGCCGCTGCGGTCGACGGGCACCTGGTGCTCATCGCACCGACCGGGAGCGGTAAGACGGAAGCCGGTCTGGCCTGGGCGGCCCGGCAGCTGACCACGATGCCCGGCCAGCCCCGCCTGGTCTGGACCCTGCCGTATCGCGCATCCCTCAACGCGGCGCGCGAACGCTTCCGAGACACGCTCGTTCCGGCTCCGGGAGACCAGCAGGCCGACATCGGTCTGCTGCACGGCACGATCGCGCACACCCTCCTCACTCAGGCACTCGAAGACGACTGCGCGGCCGCCCACGGCGCGGGCCGTCGTGAGCCGACCGTCGACCAGGCCCGGCGCGCACGGGCCCGGGCCGGTGCCATGCGGCTGTTCGCCCAGCGGCTACGCGTGGCGACCCCGCACCAGCTCCTGCGCGGCGCCATCGCGGGTCCCGCGTACTCCTCCGTCCTGCTGGAACAGACCAATTCCCTCTTCGTCTTGGACGAACTGCACGCTTATGAGCCCGAGACCTTCGGCCGCCTCTGCGCCGCCATGGGGCTCTGGGAACGCCTCGGCAGCCGTATCGCCGTGCTGTCCGCCACCCTCGCGCCACCGATGATCACGCTGATCAACGAGAGCGTGACCCAGCGCGTGGCCTGCCACCGCGCGCCTCAAGGCACCAGCCCGGTACGCCACCGCCTCATCGTGGACGAGAAACCACTGGCCGATCCCGAGAGCCTGGACCGGCTGCGCACCTGGCTGCGGCAGGGCCACAGCGTCCTGGCCGTGGCGAACACCGTGGCCGCGGCCCAGGGTCTGTTCGACGAACTCGCTGATGAGGCCCGTGCCGCCGACCCCGCCGACCCTCATGCGGCGCTCCTGCTGCATTCCCGGTTCAAAAACCGTGACCGCGCCACGATCGAGAAGAACCTCCTGGTCCGGCACCCCGAACGCCGCACCGGCGATCCGGCGGGACGCGGCGGACTTGCGGTCGCCACTCAGACGGTCGAGGTGTCCCTGCAACTGGACTTCGACCGGGGAGCGGTGGAACTGGCCCCCGTCGAAGCCGTCGCCCAGCGCGCCGGCCGCGTCAATCGCCGCGGCCGGCATCCCGACGGTCCGGTGGAGTTCCGCGTGCACCACACGCCCGGGCCACGCCCCTACGACGCCGGTGCCGTGGACGCCGCGTGGCAGGCGCTGACCACCCTCGTCGAAGAGGGAACCGACACCCTGAGCGAGCAGGACATCGACCGCCTGCTCGCCCTCGCCTACGACACCAAGTGGGGCAAGGAATGGGCCGAGGCGGCCCGCCGCGCCCGCAACACCTTCGCCTCCGACTTCCTCACCTTCACCGACCCCTTCCACGACCGAAGCGAGTTCGCCCAGGCGCTCAGCGAACAGTTCAACAGCGTCGAAGTCCTGCACCGCGACGACGCCGACGAATACGTGGAACTCACCGCCGGAGGCAGAAGCGAGCATTTCCTCCTCGCGGCCGGGCTGCTCATCCCCCTCCGATACAGCCAGCTCCCCACCTACCACGGGCAGTACGACCGACGCCTGGGCGTGCATGTGATCGACGGCGAGTACGACGAGACCACTGGGCTCAAGCCCCCGCAGGAACCGGAGACCATCCTGTGACCGGCCCCGCCCACGATCCGGCTGAGGACCCCATGCCGCTGGGCGGCGTCCACATCAAATACCTCCATCACTGCCCCCGTCAGCTGTGGCTCTACAGCCGCGGCTACCGGCCCGAGCAGCGCAGCGACCTCGTCGCTTTCGGCGAGGTCATCGACGACACCACCTTCACCCGGCGCCGCGACATCGACCTCGGCGAAGCGAAGATCGACTGGGTGACCACCGGCGCCGTCGTCCACGAGACCAAGTCCTCCCGCGCACCGGCACCCGCCCACGCCGCCCAGGTACGGCACTACTGCCTCCTCCTGGAACGCCGGGGCATCACGGTCCGCGGCGGCACGGTCCACTACCCCCTCATCCGCCGCACCACCGACGTCCCCTGGGACGCCACCGCCCGCGCCCAGGCCGAGGATTCCGAGGCCCAGGCCCGCGCCACCATCGCAGCCACCGAACCACCAGCCCGCCTCAAGCGCGCCCACTGCCGCGGCTGCTCCTACCTCGACTACTGCTGGGGAGACTGATGCCCGCTGTCGGCCGCACCTACTGGCTGACCGAACCGTGCCGCATCCGCCGCGAGGACAACAGCGTCCGCATCGAGCGCCCCGACGGCAGCCCGGTCCGCATTCCCATCACCGACATCCGCGACCTGGTCACCTTCGACCACATCGACATCAACACCTCCGCCCTCTCCCTCCTGAGCCGCAACGGTGTGACCCTCCATGTCCTAGACCACTACGGAAACCACGCAGGACACTTCAGCCCCTCGGAATCCATGTCCTCCGCCAGCGTCGTCCGACGCCAGGTAGAGATCACCGCCGACCCGGACCAACGCCTGGCAGTGGGCCGCTCCCTCGTGCTCGCCACCGCCGAAAACCTGCGCTGGGCCCTGGACACCGAGCTCCTTGACCCCGCGCTGCTCTCCCTGCGCAATGCCCTGCCCGAGTGCAAGGACAGCGACGAGATCATGGGCCAGGAAGGAAACTTCCGCCGCACCGGCTGGACCGTCCTCGACACCCAGCTCCCCGCCTGGCTCCGCCTCAACGGCCGCACCCGCCGCCCACCCACCAACGCCGGCAACGCCTTCATCAGCTACCTCAACACCCTCATCTACGCCCGCGTCCTCACCGCCCTGCGCACCACACCCCTGCACCCGGCCATCGGCTTCCTCCACTCCGACACCGACCGCCGCCGCAACACCCTCGCCCTCGACCTGGCCGAACCCTTCAAACCACTCTTCGCCGAACGACTCCTCAAACGCGCCGCCAGCCAGAAGAAGCTGAAGCCGACCGACTTCGAGACCGACGTGGCCAGGGCCTCCCTGAGCAAAGACGGCCGCAAGAAAGTCGCCGCCCTCGTGAAGGAAGAGCTGGCGACGACCGTCTACCACCGCACACTCAAACGCAAAGTCAGCTACGAGGAACTCATCCACCTCGAAGCCCTCAAGATCGTCCGCCTGTGCCTCGAAGACAAGCCGTACAAGCCCTTCCGCCCCTGGTGGTGATCAGCATCTTCGTGATCCTCGTCTACGACACCGCCGTCGAACGCAACCCCAAGGTGCTCAAGACCTGCCGCAAGTACCTCCACTGGACACAACGCAGCGTCTTCCAGGGCGAACTCTCCACTGCCCAGTACCGCGCCCTCATGACCACGTTGAACACCACCATCGACCCCGAGTACGACAGCATCGTGACCTACACAGCCAGGTCCCCGGACATGATCGAGTCCAGTACCCTCGGAATCACCCTGGGCGGCCCCGGCGACATCCTGTAAACCGCGCTGACCTGCACAGATGCACTACCGCCGGATCGCTGCAAAACGACACTCACAGATGCGATGGTTTCTCTCTCTGACCTGCGACTTTACCGTCGGGTCCTCATCAGCCCTGGAGGGCTCGCAACTACTGCTCGGCCATCGCCATGCGGGCCGTGGCGCGGGTCCTCATCAGCCCTGGAGGGCTCGCAACGTGGCGCGGCCACGGATGCCGCGTAGGCCATGAGGGTCCTCATCAGCCCTGGAGGGCTCGCAACGCGTACGTCATCGGCCGGCGCTGTACGTCTCCGAGGTCCTCATCAGCCCTGGAGGGCTCGCAACCTTCGCGGCCCGTGGGCCCGGCTGCGCCGGGCGGGCGTCCTCATCAGCCCTGGAGGGCTCGCAACACGAACGCGCTGTCCACTGCGTCCAGCAGGGCCGAGGTCCTCATCAGCCCTGGAGGGCTCGCAACACCGGATCACCGCCCTGTTCTGAGCGCGACCGGAGGCCGGTCCTCATCAGCCCTGGAGGGCTCGCAACAACGAGGCTGGCCGCCCTACAAGGGACGGCTGGCCCTCCCAGGTCCTCATCAGCCCTGGAGGGCTCGCAACACGTCCTGCACCGCGACCGTCTCGCCCTGCGTATCCACGTCCTCATCAGCCCTGGAGGGCTCGCAACAGCGCTGGGCGCCCGGCGCCGAGCTGGCCCGCGCGGGTCCTCATCAGCCCTGGAGGGCTCGCAACCCGAGTGGGGGCTGGTGTGGGGGCCGCGACGTGCTCCCGTCCTCATCAGCCCTGGAGGGCTCGCAACAGGCGATCAACTGGGAGCACAGGGCACGGGTCGCGGGTCCTCATCAGCCCTGGAGGGCTCGCAACCCCTTGATGTGACGGGCGGGGTTGTAGCCCTGCTCCGTCCTCATCAGCCCTGGAGGGCTCGCAACGGTTCCGGCCCGACGCCACTCACACCACCAACCTCGGGTCCTCATCAGCCCTGGAGGGCTCGCAACCGGGCCAGGAGGTAGAGGGCGAGGGTGAGGGCGGCGCGTCCTCATCAGCCCTGGAGGGCTCGCAACAACAGCCGCGCCGAGCACACGGCACCAGCGTCATGCGTCCTCATCAGCCCTGGAGGGCTCGCAACACGTCAGCAACATCCCAGCGGACGCAACCCGCGTCCGTGTCCTCATCAGCCCTGGAGGGCTCGCAACACAAGCCCTGTGTCATCCTCCCGGCGGCAGAGCCGGGTCCTCATCAGCCCTGGAGGGCTCGCAACACCGGCGCCCGCCGCCGACGGGAGTTCGTCACCCGCGTCCTCATCAGCCCTGGAGGGCTCGCAACAACATGGGCCAACGCGTGGGCTGCCTCGTGCAGCAGGTCCTCATCAGCCCTGGAGGGCTCGCAACGCGGGCCTCCACGCCGAACCGGGCGGCGATGGTGAGGTCCTCATCAGCCCTGGAGGGCTCGCAACTCGTGACGCCGAGCAGCGGGGCGTTCCGATCCCGAGGGAGGTCCTCATCAGCCCTGGAGGGCTCGCAACCCGAACTCGGCCAGGTGTGGGTCCGCCGGACCGAGGGTCCTCATCAGCCCTGGAGGGCTCGCAACTCATCCAGTGCAAGCGATACCAGCCCCGCAAGGCCGTGTCCTCATCAGCCCTGGAGGGCTCGCAACAACAGCCGCGCCGAGCACACGGCACCAGCGTCATGCGTCCTCATCAGCCCTGGAGGGCTCGCAACAGGTGCCCGGAGGGCTTCTGGGGCTGGGGGTTCTCCCGTCCTCATCAGCCCTGGAGGGCTCGCAACGCGAGCTGGTAGCCGATGCGGGCGGCGATGATGAGGTCCTCATCAGCCCTGGAGGGCTCGCAACACCAGTTGAAGAACACCGCCCGCCGCCCCGGCCGTGGTCCTCATCAGCCCTGGAGGGCTCGCAACCGCACCCCGACTGACGCGCTGCTGGAGCTGGCCGATGTCCTCATCAGCCCTGGAGGGCTCGCAACATGACCTGGGCCAGTACGCGGCGGGCGGGGCCGGGGGTCCTCATCAGCCCTGGAGGGCTCGCAACACTTGAACCAACCCGCAACGGCGCTCGCACCCTGACGTCCTCATCAGCCCTGGAGGGCTCGCAACGGGCACTCGTGGGCGGTGAGGAGGTCGGCGACGTAGGTCCTCATCAGCCCTGGAGGGCTCGCAACGAGTGTCGTCGGGGCGTGGCGTGCGCCGACAGCAGCGGTCCTCATCAGCCCTGGAGGGCTCGCAACGGGA
>NZ_LAKD02000175.1 GCF_000968685.2 Streptomyces antioxidans | reverse complement strand
GGGTCACGGAGTCGGGGGTCACGGAGTCGGGGGTCACGGGGTCGGGCGTGGGTAGCGGGGGCAGCTCGGGCAGCGTGCTGGGCTGCCCGGCGGAGGGCCCGGGGTCGGGGCTCTGGGACGCGGAGGGCCCGGGGGCGGCGGCCTGCTGGGGCTTCTGGGGCGTGGGTGCCAGGAGCTCGGAGGCCTCGGGGCGGGAGTCGCTGGACTCCGGGTCGGTGGACTGCACGGCCTCCTGACCGGTGCCGGAGGCGGCCGGTGCGGTGGGCGGGGCCGTGGTGGCGTCGGGGTCGGGCAGCGGCGGCAGCTCGGTGGGCGATGCCTCGGCGGCGGGCTGCTCCTCGGCGGCGGGCTGGTCTTCCGCGGCGGGCTGCTCGGGCCGCGGCTCGACGGCGGTCTCTTCCGCGTTCGAGGCGTCCGCGCAGTCGGAGGGCAGCAGCGCCAGCGAATCGGGTTCGAGGACGATGAGCACCTTACTGTCGCCGATGCCCTCGGCGACGGCGTCGATCCACGCCTGGTACGCGGCGAGGCCGTCCGCTCCCCCGCCCGAGTAGCTGCCGCAGTCACGGCCCGGGACGTTGTACAGCGCCAGGACCGGCAGCGTCCCCTGTCGGCCCGCGCTCCCCGCCGTCCGGCGCACCAGCCGCGTGACCTGCTCCGGGGTCTCGTCCCCGTACCAGACCGCATGCGGCGTCCGCACCATGGAGAGGAGCCCCGCGGAGCCGCGGAAGTCGCCCCGCCAGGCGAGCCGGGCGACCTGGCGGTAGGAGTCCCGGTCGGGGGGCGGGGCGTAGAGGCGGGTGGTGCGCGGGGACTCGTCGTCGTCCTCCGGCACGGCCGCGCTCACCACGGGGCTGATCAACAGGGGCAGGGTGGCCGCGGCCACGACGGCCGTCGACACGGTGAGGATCTTGCGTCTCTTACGCACGTGCGCACTCCAGGGGCGGCAGGACCAGGTCGGTTTCTGACTCTCACTCAGAAACCGGCACCCGGCAAATGAACCCCCGGCCAGATGGCGGAGGGTTTTTCCCGCTCAGGAGTGGCCTTATGTCAGACGATCGTTCTGTGATCTGATGTGATTTCAGGCGACTGTGATGTCAGGCGACCGAGCCGATCCGGTCCGAGGGCGCCCGGGTGTCGTGGTGGATCGGGGTGCTGGCACCCGTCAGCGGCATTCCGCTGCCGCCCCGCCGGTTCGCGACGATCTCGCCCGCGATGGACAGCGCGGTCTCCTCGGGCGTACGGGCGCCGAGGTCCAGCCCGATCGGAGAGCGCAGCCGGGCCAGCTCCGGCTCGCCCAGACCGGCCTCGCGCAGCCGCCGCAGCCGGTCCCGGTGGGTGCGGGCGGAGCCCATCGCGCCGACGTACGCCACGGACAGCCGCAGCGCCCGCTCCAGCAGGGGCACGTCGAACTTCGGGTCGTGGGTGAGCACGCACAGCACCGTACGGCCGTCCACCCCGGTCCGGTCCAGATAGCGGTGCGGCCAGTCGACGACCACCTCGTCGGCGTCGGGGAAGCGCGGCCCGGTCGCGAAGACCGGACGGGCGTCGCAGACCGTGACGTGGTAGTTCAGGAACTTCCCGATCCGCACCAGCGCGCTCGCGAAGTCCACGGCGCCGAAGACGATCATGCGCGGTGGTGGCACGCTGGACTCGGCGAGCAGCGTGACGGGCCGCCCGCAGCGGCTCCCCTCGGCGCCGATCTCCACGGTCGCGGTGCGCCCGGCGTCCAGCAGGGCGCGGGCCTCCGCGGCCGCCGTACGGTCCAGCTCGGGGTGGCCGCCCAGGGTGCCGTCCCAGCCGCCGTCCGGGCCGACGAGCAGGGCGCGGCCCAGCAGTCCGGGCGGGCCGTCCACGATCCGGGCCAGCGCGGTCGTCCGGCCCCCGGCGGCGGCGGACGCGGCGGCGGCGAACACCGGACGCAGCCCGCGGTCGGCCGCCCGCACCGGGCTGACCAGGACATCGATGACCCCGCCGCAGGTCAGGCCGACCGCGAAGGCGTCCTCGTCGGAGTAGCCGAAGGTCTCCCGCACGCTCTCGCCGGTGCGCAGCGCCTCCTGGCACAGCTCGTACACCGCGCCCTCGACACAGCCGCCGGACACACTGCCGACCGCCGTGCCCCCGGCGTCCACCGCGAGCGCCGCGCCGGGCAGTCGGGGTGCGCTGCCGCCCACGGAGACCACGGTGGCGACCGCGAAGTCCCGCCCCTCTTCGCACCAGCGGTGCAGCTCAGCGGCGATGTCCAGCATGGTGATCAGCTCCTCGGACGGCCGTGTGCAGGCCAGCTCTCTTCGCGTCAACGCACCGGGCCCGGGAATTCTGCCCTCAGCCGCCGGCCGGATGTGTCAGATGTGTCAGCTGGGTCAGATGTTCCGGGCGGACGGGCACGCGCCTGAGGGGGAATCCCGTGGCGGCGCGGATGGCGGCGACCACGGCCGGGGTGGAGGAGAGCGTGGGCGCCTCGCCGACGCCGCGCAGCCCGTACGGCGCGTGGTCATCGGCCAGCTCGAGCACCTCCACCGGCATGGCCGGGGTGTCCAGGATGGTGGGGATCAGATAGTCCGTGAACGACGGATTGCGCACCCGCGCCCCGTCCGCCGAGACGACGATCTCCTCCATCACGGCCAGCCCTAGCCCCTGCGTCGAGCCGCCGTGGATCTGTCCGACGACCGACAGCGGATTGATCGCCTTGCCCACGTCCTGCGCCGCCGCCAGCTCGACCACCTTGACCAGGCCCAGCTCGGTGTCCACCTCGACGACCGCGCGATGGGCGCAGAAGGAGTACTGCACATGGCCGAAGCCCTGTCCGGTGCGCAGATCGAACGGCTCGGTCGGCCGGTGCCGGAACTCCCGCTCCAGGTCGATCGCCCCGTCGCCGAGGATCCCGGCGAGATCGCCGATCACCTCACCGCCGTCGGTGACCACCTTGCCGTCCGCCAGCCGCAGCCGTTCGGGCTCCGCCCAACCGGGGTGGGAGGCGCCGAACCGCTCCCGGCCGCGCCGCAGCACCTCGGCCCGGACCGCCTCGCAGGCGTGCTTGACGGCGCCGCCCGTCATATACGTCTGGCGGGAGGCGGAGGTGGAGCCCGCCGAACCGACCCGGGTGTCGGCCGGGTGGAGGGTGACCCGGTCGACGCCCAGCTCGGTGCGGGCGATCTGGGTGTGCACGGTGACCCCGCCCTGGCCCACCTCGGCCATCGCGGTGTGCACCAGGGCCACCGGCTCGCCGCCGATCACCTCCAGCCGGATCCGGGCCGTTGAGTAGTCGTCGAAGCCCTCGGAGAAGCCGACGTTCTTGATGCCGACCGCATAGCCCACGCCGCGCACCACGGCCTCGCCGTGGGTGGTGTTGGACAGCCCGCCCGGCAGGGCCCGTACGTCCACCGGGCCGCCCGCCGTCTCCCAGGCGCGCTCGGGCGGCATCGGCAGCGCCTTGACCCTGCGCAGCAGTTCGGCGACCGGGGCCGGGGAGTCGACCACCTGCCCGGTGGGCATGGTGGCGCCCTGGGACATGGCGTTGCGCTGCCGGAACTCCACCGGGTCCAGGCCGAGTTCGGCCGCCACCGCGTCCATCTGCGCCTCGTAGGCGAAGCACGCCTGGACGGCGCCGAAGCCGCGCATCGCACCGCAGGGCGGGTTGTTGGAGTAGAGGGCGACGGCCTCGACGTCCACGTTCTCCACGACGTAGGGGCCGATGGACAGGGAGGCGGCGTTGCCGACCACCGCCGGGGAGGACGAGGCGTACGCGCCGCCGTCCAGGACGATGCGGCACTGGACGTAGAGCAGGGTGCCGTCGCGGGCCGCGCCGTGTTCGTAGGTGAGCTTGGCGGGGTGGCGGTGGACATGGCCGAAGAAGGACTCGTACCGGTTGTAGACGATCTTCACGGGCCGTCCGGTGCGCAGCGCCAGCAGGCAGGCGTGGGCCTGCATGGACAGGTCCTCGCGCGCCCCGAACGCCCCGCCGACGCCGGACAGCGTCAGCCGCACCTTGTCGGCGGGCAGCCCGAGGACCGGGGCGAGCTGGTCGCGGTCGACGTGCAGCCACTGGGTGGCGATGTAGAGGTCCACCCCGCCGTCCTCGGCGGGCACCGCGAGCCCCGACTCCGGGCCGAGGAACGCCTGGTCCTGCATGCCCACCTCGTAGTCCCGGCGGACCACCACATCGGCGCGGGCCCGGGCGGCGGGGACATCGCCGCGCCGGATGGGCTGGCGGTGCACGATGTTCGGGTGCGGGACGTGGGAGGCGTGGTGGTCCCGGCGGCCGGGGTGGAGCAGCGGGGCGTCCGGCGCGGTCGCGGTGGCCTCGCCCACGACCAGCGGCAGCTCCTCGTACTCCACCGCGATCCGGGCGGCGGCGCGGCGCGCGGTCTCGGGGTGGTCGGCGGCGACGATCGCGACCGGCTCGCCGTGGTAGCGGACCCGGTCCTTGGCGAGCACCGGCTGGTCGCGGATCTCCAGGCCGTAGTGGGTCCCGGCGGGCAGATCGTCATGCGTCATGACGGCGTACACCCCGGGCAGGGCGAGCGCCGCGGCGGTGTCGATGGACCGGATCGCGGCATGGGCGTGGGGGCTGCGGAGGGTGAAGCCCCACAGCATGTCCTCGTGCCACAGATCCGAGGAGTACGCGAACTCCCCGGTCACCTTGAGGGTGCCGTCGGGGCGCGGGGCGGACTCGCCGACGGTCCCCCGGGGGGCGCCGGTGGCCTGGGTGAGGGAGGTGGGGGCACTGGCGGTGCGGTCGGCTGCCACGCCGGTGGGGGCATTGAGGGTGCGGTCGGCTGCCATGGTCAGGCCCCCTCCCCGGTGCGGGCGGCCGCGAGCCGTACGGCGTCGAGGATCTTCTCGTAGCCGGTGCAGCGGCAGAGGTTGCCGGAAAGCGCCTCGCGGATATCGGCGTCGGAGGGCTCGGGGTTGCGCTCCAGCAGCTCATCGGCGGCCACGAGCAGCCCGGGCGTGCAGAAGCCGCACTGAACGGCACCCGCGTCGATGAACGCCTGCTGGACGGGGGCCAGCGGGGCCCCGACGACCTGCCCGGGGCGGGATGGCCCGGGCCCCGTGGAAGGGTCCGCCTCGGGCTCGCCGGGCTGGTCCGCCTCGGGTTCAGCGGGGCGGACGGCTCCGGCCGCCTCGGCGGCACGGGTGACGGACCGCTGCCGGGCGTGGTCCGCCAGGCCCTCCACGGTGACCACTTCGCGGCCCTCGGCCTGCCCCGCCGCCACCAGGCAGGCGCATACCGGCACCCCGTCGAGACGGACCGTGCAGGAACCACATTCGCCCTGCTCACAGGCGTTCTTCGAACCGGGAAGCCCCAGCCGCTCGCGCAGCACGTACAGCAGGGACTCGCCCTCCCAGACGTCATCGGCCTCGTACGGCCGCCCGTTGACCGTCATGTTCACGCGCACTGTGCGGTCCTCCCCTCTCCCCCGCGATACGCCTCCCAGGTCCAGCCGAGCGTGCGGCGCGCCATGACCCCCACCGCTTGGCGGCGGTAGGCGGCGGTGCCGCGCACGTCGTCGATCGGGTGGCAGGCCCCGGCGCACAGCTCGGCGAAGCGCCGGACGGCCGACGGCTCGAGGGGGGCGCCGCTGTCCCAGAAGCCGCCCTCCTCCAGCGCCCCGCCCAGGAACTCCTCGGCCTCGAGGGCCCGTACGGGCGTGGGCGCGGCCGATCCGATGCCGGTGCGCACGGTGCGGGTGCGCGGATGGAGCGCGACGGCGAAGGCGCAGACCGCGATCACCATGGCGTTCCGCGTGCCGACCTTGGAGAACTGCTGCGGGCCTTCCGCCTTCCGGATGTGCACCGCCCGGATCAGCTCATCGGGCTCCAGGGCGTGGCGCTTGACCCCGGTGAAGAACTCCTCGACCGGGATCCGCCGGGTGCCGCGCACCGACGCCGCCTCCACCTCGGCCCCGGCCGCCAGCAGCGCGGGGTGGGCGTCCCCGGCGGGCGAGGCGGCTCCGAGGTTGCCGCCGACGGTGCCGCGGTTGCGGATCTGCGGTGAGCCGACGGTGTGCGCGGCGAGCGCGAGACCCGGCAGCTCGGTCCGGAGCTCCTCGATGATCCGGGTGTACGGGACGCCCGCGCCCAGCCGGACCGTACGGTCGGTGGCCTCCCACTCGGCCAGTTCGGCGACGCGGGTCAGATCGAGCAGGTACTCGGGCCGCCGGTGATCGAAGTTGATCTCGACCATCACATCGGTGCCGCCCGCGATGGGCACGGCGGTGGGGTGCTCGGCCTTCGCGGCGAGCGCCTCCTCCCAACCGGCGGGGCGCAGGAAGTCCATGGATCAGTCTCTCTTCTCGAATCGTCGGCGTCGTCGGGCGTCGTCGGGCGTCGTCCGGGGTCGTCGGGGGGAGGGGCTGTCGTCGGGTGGGGGCCGTCGTCCGGTGGGGACTCCCCGCACATGGTCTCCAAGAACCCTGCACACGGCTCAACGCCAGTAGACCGAGCTGTGGGCCACATGGTGCAGTCACCAAAGACATGAAGCAATTGGCTGGCCAGCGGGCGGGTCTTGTAGATTCGAACGAACGGCGGGGACCGGAAACCTCGCGGTATTCGACCGGCAACACGGAACAAGATCGGCTGGCATCCCATGCGGCTGCGCGCACTGCTGGAGAACGACACCCTGGGGCTGCGTCTGCTCGGCGGCGAGGACGAGCTGGACCGCACCGTACGCGGTGTGATGACCACCGATCTGCGCGACCCCAGCCGCTATCTCTCGGGCGGCGAGCTGGTGCTGACCGGGCTCGCCTGGCGGCGGGAGCCGGAGGACTCAGAGCGCTTCGTCCGCATCCTCGCGGCGGCCGGGGTGGCGGGTCTCGCGGCGGGCGAGGCGGAGCTGGGCGCCGTGCCCGAGGATCTGGTGCTGGCCTGTGGCCGCCACCGGCTGCCGCTGTTCTCCGTGGTCGAGGACGTCGCGTTCGCCACGATCACCGAGCATGTGGTGCGCCAGGTCTCGGGTGAACGGGCCGGGGATCTGGCGGCGGTCGTGGACCGGCACCGCCGGTTGATGACGTCCGGGCCCGCGGGCGGCGGCCCCGAGGTGGTCCTGGACCTGCTCCGCTCGGACCTGGACCTGACCGCGTGGGTGCTCTCCCCCACCGGCCGCCGGATCGCGGGCCCGACCGCCGGGGCGGCCCCGGAGCCGCCCGCAGCGGTCCGCGCCCAGCTGGCGGGCGAGCAGCTGGCCGCCCGGCGCGACGGGCGGCGCGGCCCGCTCCGGCTGATCGCCGCGGACGGCGTGACGTACTCCCTCTTCCCCGTCCGCAGCGGCGACCCCGGCGACGATGTGCGCGAGACCGTGCTGTCCGACTGGGTGCTGGCGGTCGGCGCGGACGCCGACGAGTGGCCGGAGGAGCGGCTGGATCTGCTCTACGGGGTCACCCAGCTGATCGCGGTCGAGCGCGACCGGCGGAACGCCTCCCGTACGGTGCGGCGCAGACTCGCCCAGGAGGTGCTGGAGCTGGTCCAGTCGGGCGCGCCGCCCGCCGAGATCGCGGCCCGGCTGCGGGTGGCGGCCCCGGTACTGCTGCCGGGCCTCGGCACGGCGCCGCACTGGCAGGTGGTGGTGGCCCGGGTGGAGTGGGGCATCACGGCGGAGCGGGAGCACGGCGCGGGCGGCGGGACGAGGGGCAGCGGGGACGGCGGGACGCGGGAGGGCGCCGCGCGGGACGGGAGCGCGCGGGCCCCGGGCACACGGGACCGGGGCGCACAGGACCGGGCCGTTCGGGAGGGCTCCTCGCCGGACGGCAGGGCCGTCCCCGGGGGCATCTCCGGAGGCCCGGTCGCCCAGTCGCTGCTGGAGGAGATCCTGGTCGACCCGTACGCGACCGGGCCGGAGCCCTCGGACCGGATCGCCGTGGCGCACACCGGTGACGAGGCGGTGGCGCTCGTACCGCTCCCGGCACTCAGCGACGGCCCACCGGACAGTGCGACGGACCACCACCCGGATACGGATCGCCCGGATACGGAGGGGGTGCACGCCGACGCGCTGCTCGCCGCCGTCCGGGAGCCGCTTTCCCGGGGTCTGGACGGCGACGGCCGGTTGACCCTGGGCGTCAGCGCCGCCGTGCACTCCGCCGACGGGCTGCGCGGCGCGCTGGAGGAGGCCCGGCACGCCCGGCGCGTCGCCGCCGCGCGCCCCGGGCGGGTGTGCGCGGCCGGGCATCAGGAGCTGGCCTCGCACGTACTGCTGCTCCCGTTCGTCCCGGACGATGTGCGGCGCGCCTTCACCGCCCGGCTGCTGGACCCGCTGCGCGAGTACGACCGGCGCCACCGGGCCGAGCTGATCCCGACCCTGGAGGCGTTCCTGGACTGCGACGGCTCCTGGACGCGCTGCGCCGCCCGCCTCCATCTGCACGTCAACACGCTGCGCTACCGGGTCGGCCGGATCGAGCAGCTGACCGGGCGCGAACTGTCCCGCCTGGAGGACAAGCTGGACTTCTTCCTCGCCCTGCGCATGAGCTGACCGGACAGCGAAAGCGAAGCACTGAGGCCCTCGCGAGAGCGCCCCCAGAGGCGTCTGCGGGGACGCCCCGGGCGCGCCTCCGTACTCGACCGCAGGGAGCCGCCCACGGAACCCGCGAAGGCACCCGGAGCACACCCCCGCGCTCCAACCCCAGGGAGCGCCCGCGGGAGCCACCCACAGGAGCGCCCACCGGAGCGCCCGCAGAGGCGCCCGCAGGAGCGCCCGTGAAGGCGCCCCGGGCGCACCCCCGGGCGCGCCTCCGTGCTCCACCGCGACATCACCCTCGCCAGGGGTTTGTGAATTCATTCACACCAACCTCTTGGCCGGGCCCGCGCATTCATGCTGAGATTCGCCCACGGCTTCCGGCTCGATGGCGCGCTTGGGGAGGGCAATGTGGCGGACACCGCCATGTCACCACCTGGATCGTCAGGTTCCCATTCCGAGGTAAGAACGGGGCGCGGGCTCGACCCGCTTGTGGACGACCCACTCGACACGGCGGTATGGCGGCTGCGCTCGCGCGGCTGCTGGAAGGACGCCGCCGAGCTGCTCGCCCCACGAGCCGCGGGCGACGCCTCGGCCGCGCTCAGGCGCAGCGTCGTCCTGACCGAACGGTGCATGTACACCTCGACCGGCTGGGACGCGGCCGAGGACGCCCTGCGGTTGGCGGAGGCGCTCGCGCTCACCGACACCGAGCGCGGCGCGACCGCGTGCGAGCGGGGCTATCTGGCGTACGCGTCCACGCTGCTCGGGGTGCGGGACCGGGCCGACGAGGCGCGGACCGCGCTCGGCCGCGCCGCCGCGCTGCTCTCACCGGGCTCGCGGATCCGGCCGCTGCTTGACTTCCGGCGCGGGCTGATCTCCCAGCACCTCGCCCACAACCCGACCGGCGCCCTGGCCGCCTTCCAGCGCGCCCACGCGGGCGCGGCGGCACACGGCGACACCCTGCTGCGCTCGTTCACCTGGCGGCACCTGGCCGCCATGGCGGAGGCGGACGGCGATCTGCCCGAAGCGCGACACGGCTTCGCGGAGTCGCTGCGGATCCGTGAGGAGCTGGGCTACCTGGTCGGCATCGCCCCGGCCCTGGCGGCCCTGGCCGACGTCGAACCCGACCCCGACGAGGCCACCCGCCTCCGCACGGAGGCAGGCCGCCTGGTCCGCCTCCTGGGCGGCGTCCCCGTCTGGCTCGCGGACCAACTGTCCCCCGGGACCACGGCCGACTGACCCCCACCCGACC
>NZ_LAKD02000174.1 GCF_000968685.2 Streptomyces antioxidans | reverse complement strand
GGGGCTGGTGCTCACCCCCCGCCAGGTCTTCCAGCACCAGACCCCCGCCGCCCTCGCGCGCCTCGCGTCGCCGTCCGGCGCCCCGGCCCCCACGGATGCCGCCGCCACCTCGGGCGGTCCGGCCTCCGCCACGCCCCCGCTGCTCTCCCCCACCGCCGAGGACGTGGCCGCGGTCGAGCGGAGTCTTCCCGGCGCCGTCGATACGTTGCCCCTGACCGCGTTGCAGGAGGGGCTGCTCTTCCACGCAGAGTTCGACGGGACGGCCCCGGACGTCTATCTGGTGCAGTTCGCCTTCGACCTCGAGGGCGACGTCGACAGCGTCCGCTTCCGGCAGGCGTTGGACACTCTGCTGCTCCGCCACCCCCATCTGCGGGCCGGGTTCCTCCACCACGGCCTGTCCAGGCCGGTCCAGGTCGTGCCCCGCCATGTGCCGACACCGTGGCAGGAGATCGACCTCAGCGGATTCTCCACCGCCGAGCAGGACGGGGAGTACGAGCGCTGGCTGGATGAGGACCGTGCCACGAGGTTCGACCTGACCCGGCCACCACTGATGCGGTTCACGCTGTTCCGCCTGGGCGGTGGGCGCAGCCGCCTGGTCATGACCCACCATCACATCCTGCTGGACGGCTGGTCGACGCCGGTCCTCATCCAGGAGCTGTTCTTCCTGTACGGGCAGGCCGGGGATGACGCCCTGCTGCCCCGCCCGGCGGCCTACCGCGACTACCTCAGCTGGCTCGCCGCGCAGGATGCCACCGCCGCCCGCGAGGCGTGGCGCGGGGCGCTGGCCGGGGTGGCGGAGCCGACGTTGCTGGCCCCGGAGGCGTACGGGCGTACGGCGGTGGTCCCCCGGGAGTTCTGCCTGGATGTGCCCGACGGGCTGACGGCTCGGCTGACCCGGCGCGCCCGCTCCTCCGGGCTGACGCTGAACACGCTGGTACAGGTGGCGTGGGGGCTGCTGCTGGGTCGGCTGACCGGCCGGGACGATGTGGTGTTCGGGGCCACGGCCGCGGTGCGGCCACCCGAGGTGTCCGGTGTCGAGTCGCTGATCGGCCTGTGCATCAACACCTTGCCGGTACGGGTCCAACTCGCCCCAGAGCAGTCGCTGTTGGAATTGCTGGAAGAGGTGCAGGCGCGCCAGGCGGCGCTGTCGGAGCACCAGTATCTGGGGTTGACCGAGGTGCAGGCGCTCGCCGGGGTGGGCGAGCTCTTCGACACGGTGCTGGTCTTCGAGAACTATCCGGTGCGGCCCGAGCGGGTCGGCGCGCCGGAGGACGGGCTGCGGGTGGTGGGCAGCACCGGCCGGGACGCCACTCACTATGCGCTGGCGCTGGTCGTCATCCCGGGCGAGTCCCTGCGGCTCCAGCTGGGCTACCGCCCCGATGCCTTCGCCCACTCCGCCGTAGAGGAGCTCGCGCGGCGTCTGGTCCGGGTGCTGGAGAGCGTGGCGGACACCCCGGAGCGGACGGTGGCGCGGCTCGATGTGCTGGCCCCGGCCGAGCGGGAGCTCCTGCTGCGGCAGTGGGGCAATGCCTCGCCCGGTGTGGCCGGAGCCGATGACACGACTTCGCTGCTGCCGGAGGTGTTCGAGCGCCAGGCCGAGCGCACCCCGGCCGATGTGGCCGTGGTGTTCGAGGAACAGCGGCTCAGCTATGGGGAGTTGAACGAGCGGGCGAACCGGCTGGCTCGGGTGCTCGCCGCCGCGGGCGCGGGCCCGGAGACCCGGGTCGCCCTTTCCCTGCCCCGTGACCCGGACCTGCTCATCACCGCGCTGGCCGTCCTCAAGGCGGGTGCCGCCTTCGTATCCGTCGATCCGGACTTCCCAGCTCGGCGTGTGGCGTTCATGCTCGCCGACAGCCGCCCGGCCCTCCTGGTGACGACCAGCGCGATCGCCGAGGTTCTGCCCCCGGAGGCGGCCACAGTGCCACTTCTGCTGCTGGACGCGGAGGACACGGCGGACCGGCTGGCGGAGGCGGGGGCGGAGGCAGGAGCGGAGACGGGGGCGGGCAACCTGGCGGACGCGGACCGGAGGCGTCCGCTGCTGCCGGACCACCCCGCGTACCTCTTCTACACCTCGGGCTCCAGCGGCAGGCCCAAGGGTGTGGTGGTGCCCCGGAGCGGTTTCGGCCGGTTCCTGCGGGCCTTGGCCCGGCGCACACCGCTCACCGGGTCGGACGCGGTGCTGGCGGCCTCCACGCCGTCGTTCGACGTGGTGGTGGTGGAGTGGTTCATGCCACTCACGGCGGGGGCCCGTATCGTCCTCGCTTCGGCGCGCCAGACGCGCGATCCGGCCGCTCTGCTGAGGCTGGTGAGCCGCCACGGGGTGTCGATGGCACAGGCCACGCCCACGCTGTGGCAGGCGGTGGTCGGCGAGGTGGACGACGACGGCGACCACGCGGGGGCGCTGTCGAGGGTGCGGATCCTCAGCGGTGGTGAGGCGCTGCCCGCCCCGCTCGGGCGGCGGCTGCTCGGGCTCGGCGCCGAGGTGGTGAATCTGTACGGGCCCACCGAGACCACGGTCTGGTGCACCACGGCCGCCGTCCGGGTCGATGACGACGGCGCGCCGCGGATTGGGACGCCGCTGGACACCACGCGCGCGTACGTCCTGGACCGGCACCTGGGCCTGCTGCCGCCGGGCGTGGCGGGAGAACTGCACATCGCGGGGACGAGTGTGGCCCTCGGGTATTTCGACCGTCCCGGCCCGACCGCCGAGCGGTTCGTGGCCGACCCGTACGGCCCCCCGGGGTCACGGATGTATCGCACCGGCGACCTGGTGCGCTGGGACGAGGACGGGCGGCTGGAATACCTCAGCCGGGCCGACCGCCAGGTCAAGCTGCGGGGATTCCGGATCGAGCCGGGGGAGATCGAGGCGGTGCTGGCCTCGCATCCGCAGGTGGCACGGGCCGCCGTAATGGTCCGCGAGGACCGGCCGGGTGACCCTCGGCTCGTCGCCTACTCCGTCGCCCGGCCGGACCATGAACCGGCCCCGGCCGAGCTGCGCTCCTGGCTTCGCGAGCGGCTGCCGGAGCACATGGTGCCGTCGGCGGTGGTGTCATTGGACGCGTTGCCGTTGACGGCGAACGGGAAGCTGGACCGCAAGGCGCTGCCCGCTCCCGGCCCCGTCGGCAGCTCGGGCACCGGCCGGCCACCGGCCTCCTCCTGGGAGCGGCTGCTGTGCGCGCTGTACGCCGAGGTGCTCGGCGTGCCCGAGGTGGGCGTGGCGGACAGCTTCTTCGAGCTGGGCGGGCATTCGCTGCTCGCGATGCGGCTGATGGGACAGGTCCGTACCCGCACCGGCGTCGATCTGGGCATCCGCGCGGTGTTCCGGACACCGACGGTGGAGGGGTTGGCGGCGGTGGTCCAGGGCGCGGAACGGGGCGACGTGGCGCGCCCGCCGCTGGGCCCGATGCCGCGTACGGGCCGGTTGCCGCTGTCGTACGCCCAGCAACGGCTGTGGTTCCTCGAGGAGTTGGAGGGCGATCGGGCGGCGACCTACAACATCGTGGTCGGTCTGCGACTCCACGGCCCGCTGGACCGGGAGGCGCTGATGGCCGCGGCCGGGGACATCGTGGCCCGACACGAGGTGTTGCGCACCGTCTATCCGCACGGGGACGACGGGCGGCCGTGGCAGCGGGTCCTGGGCCCGGACGCGGCCCGGTCCGCGCTGCACGCCGTCGTACGGGGCATGCGGCCCGCGGCCGACGAAACGGACTCGGCCGAGACCTCGGGCGGGGGCGCGGCCGGGACCTCGGCCGGACGTGCTTCGGACGGCATACTCGCGGCGGCGCTGACGGAGGAAGCCGGGCGTGGCTTCCACCTGGCCACCGAACTGCCTCTACGCATAAGCCTGTTCGCGCAGGGCGACGACGAGCATGTGCTGCTCGTGGTGGTCCACCACATCGCGGCCGACGGCTGGTCGCTGGAGCCGCTCTTCGCCGATCTGGCCACCGCCTACCGGGCCCGGACGGCCGGTTCTGAACCCCGATGGAGCGACGACCTGCCGCTTCAGTACGCGGACTTCGGGCTCTGGCAGCGCCAGGTGCTGGGTGCGGAGGACCGGGATGACAGTGTGCTCTCCCGGCAGCTCGCGTTCTGGAAGGAAACGCTCGCGGAGCTGCCCGAGGAACTCCCCCTGCCGACGGACCGGCCACGGCCGCCGGTGGCCGGACATCAGGGCTCGACCGTGGACATCGCCGTTCCGGCCGCGTTGCACCGGAGGCTGACCCGGCTGGCCCGTTCTCAGGACGCCAGCGTGTTCATGGTGGTCCAGGCCGCCCTCGCGGCCTTGCTGACACGACTCGGCGCCGGGACGGACATCCCCCTGGGCACGGCGTTCGCCGGCCGCGACGAGGTGGCCGTGCACGACCTGGTCGGCCCCTTCGTCAACACGCTGGTGCTGCGCACCGACACCAGCGGCGACCCGGACTTCCTGACCCTCCTGGAACGGGTGCGAGAGACGGACGGAGCGGCGTACGCGCATCAGGAGGTGCCGTTCGAACGCGTGGTGGAGGCGGTCAACCCGGTCCGGTCCCTGGCCCGGCACCCGCTGTTCCAGGTGATGCTCACCTTCCAGAACCTTCGGGCGACCGAGCTGTCCCTGCCGGGAGTGGCCGCCGAAGCCCTGGAGGTGGCCACCGACACGGCCAAGTTCGACCTGGCCTTCGCGCTCGCGGAGACGCACACCGCCGGGGGCGGGGAGCCGAACGGCATCCGGGGCAGCCTCGAGTACGCCACCGACCTCTTCGAGCACCGAACGGCCCAGGCGATCGTCGGCCGCCTGCTGCGTGTGCTCGACGCCGTCGCGGACCGTCCCGACCAGCCCCTGAGCCGGATCGACCTCCTCGGCCACGACGAGCGGGGGCGGCTGCTGGGCTGGGGTACGGGTGCCTCGGTGGCGGCGGCCGGGGCGGGGCGGGTGCTGCCGGAGCTGTTCGAGGAACAGGCGGCACGTACTCCGCAGGCCACAGCGGTGGTGTTCCAGCACACGGTCTCCTACGCGGACCTCAACGCGCGCGCGAACCGGCTAGCCCGGCTGCTCATCGAGCACGGCGCCGGACCGGAGACGCGTATCGCGCTGGCCCTGCCACGCTCCCTCGAGCTGATCACTGCCGTGCTGGCCGTCACCAAGACCGGAGCAGCCTACGTACCCCTCGACCCCGGCTACCCAGCGGACCGCACCACCTTCATGCTCCACGACAGCGAACCCACCCTCCTCCTCACCACCAGCACACTCGCCAACACCCTCCCCACCAGTACCGCCACCCTGCCCTGGCTCCTCCTCGACACCGACGACACCCACGCCCGTACGAAAAACCACGAGGCCGGGAACGTGTCCGACGACGAACGGCCAACACCACTGACGCCCGCCCATCCGGCGTACGTCATCTACACCTCGGGCTCGACGGGCACCCCCAAGGGGGTGGTCGTCTCCCACGCCAATGTGGTGGACCTGGTGGCCTGGGCGCGGGACGACCTCGGCGCGGACCGGTTGGCGCATGTGAGGGCCACGACGTCCTTCACGTTCGACGTCTCCGTCTTCGAACTGCTCGTACCGCTCACACTCGGTGGCACGGTGGAACTCGTCCCCGATCTGCTGTCCGCCGCGGCCGACCCTGGGCTGCTGGGGACCGGGGGTCTGTTGAGTGCCGTTCCCTCCGTCCTGGCGAGCCTGCTCTCCGCCCACCAACAGACCGAAGGCCCGTCTCTCGACACGATCGTCCTGGCGGGAGAAGCCCTCTCCCCCCAACTGCTGGCCACCACGCGATCCCGTTTCCCCGAGGCGCGCATCGTCAATGCCTACGGCCCCACCGAGGCGACCGTCTACGCCGCGGTGTGGCACTCCGACGGGACAGCGCACACCTCCTCAGTGCCCATTGGCTCTCCGGTGCCGAACTCCCGAGTGTTTGTGCTGGATGCGGGGTTGGGGTTGGTTCC
>NZ_LAKD02000173.1 GCF_000968685.2 Streptomyces antioxidans | reverse complement strand
CTAGTGAGCTGGTCTTGAGTTGGGTCGTCGCCACTTGAGTCGTGTTCCGTTTCAGATCATGGCTTTGGTGGTGACTGGGTCGGTGAGCTGCGCTGTGCTGGGGGTATGGGCGACAACAGGCTTGTGCCGCTGGTGTTATCCGATGCCGAGCGGCGGACGTTGCAGGGTTGGGCAAGGCGCCGGAGGACTGCGCAGGGTCTGGCGTTGCGGGCACGGATCGTGCTGGCTTGCGCGGAGGGCCGCAGCAATATCGCGGTGGCCGCGCGGTTGGGCGTCAACCGGGGCACCGTAACCAAGTGGCGGGCACGATTCCTGGCCGACCGGCTGGACGGGCTCAGCGACGAGCCACGCCCGGGGGTGCCGCGCACCATCACCGATGCCCAGGTCGAGGAGGTGGTGGTGCGCACGCTGGAGGAGACGCCCGAGGGGGCCACGCACTGGTCGAAACGGGAACTGGCCAAGCGGGTGGGGGTCTCGCCGACCAGCGTGCTGCGCATCTGGCGGGCCTTTGGCCTTCAGCCCTGGCGCACCGAGGACTTCAAGATCTCACCGGACCCGTTGCTGATCGACAAGATCCGCGATGTGGTGGGCCTGTATCTGGCGCCCCCGGCGAACGCGGCAGTCTTCGCGGTGGACGAGAAACCGCAGATCCAGGCACTGGAACGGACCGCGCCGGTGCTGCCGATGGTGCCGGGCACTCCTGAGCGGCGCAGCTTCGATTACATCCGGCACGGCACCGTGGATCTGTTCGCCGCGCTGAACACCGCCACCGGGAAAGTGATCGGCAGGCTGTCCGCGCAGCACCGGGCCGTGGACTTCCGTGACTTCCTCGATGAGATCGACCGCCAGACCGCTTCCGGCCTGGCGGTCCACGTGATCTGCGACAACCTCTCCGCTCACAAGGCACCCGTGGTCCACCGATGGCTGGTGGACCACCCGCGCTTCCACCTGCATTTCACCCCGACCTATTCGTCCTGGATCAACCAGGTCGAACGGTGGTTCGCCGAGCTGGAGCGACGCTGCCTGGAACGTGGCGTCTTCTGCTCCCTCG
>NZ_LAKD02000172.1 GCF_000968685.2 Streptomyces antioxidans | reverse complement strand
CTCTTGGTCAGATCGGCGGGGGCGGACGGCGCCCCGGGCGGCTGAGCCGGGGGAGTGGGGGGCGCCGCGGGGGCCGCCGGGGCCGGGGGAGCGGCGGGCGGCATCGCGGGTGCGGTGGGGAGCGGGGCGTGCGGGGCGGCCTGGGCGTGCTGCTGTGGCGGGGCCGGGGGTTCGGCGTAGCCCGGCAGTACGGTCCCCGGCGGGAAGCCCGGCTGCTGTCCCGGAGCGCCCGGCGCATAGCCGTACGGTCCGCCCTGCGCCACCGCCCCCGGCATCTGCTGCTGCAGGGCGGTGCGCCCGTCGATGGTCGAGCGGTAGTCCACCGCGCCCTGCGTCATCCGCATGTACGCCTCTTCCAGCGACGCCTGGTGTGGGGAGAGCTCCCACAGCCGTACGTCCGCCCGGTGCGCGAGGTCGCTGATGTGCGGCAGCGGCAGCCCGGTCACCCGCAGTGCGCCGTCCTGCTCCGGCAGCACCTGACCGCCCGCCTCGCTCAGCGCGGCGGTCAGCTTCTCGCGCTGCCCCGGGTCGCCCTCGGGGGTGCGGACACGGGCGAAGTCCGCGGAGTTGTAGGAGATGAAGTCCTTGACGCTCATATCGGCGAGCAGCTGCCCGCGCCCGATCACGATCAGGCGGTCGGCGGTGAGCGCCATCTCGCTCATCAGATGGCTCGAGACGAAGACGGTGCGGCCTTCGGAGGCCAGCTGCTTCATGAAGTTGCGGACCCAGAGGATGCCCTCGGGGTCCAGGCCGTTGACCGGCTCGTCGAAGAGCAGCACCTGGGGGTCGCCGAGGAGGGCGGCCGCGATGCCCAGGCGCTGGCCCATGCCGAGGGAGAAGCCCTTGGAGCGCTTGCGCGCCACGTTCTGCAGCCCCACCACGCCCAGCACCTCGTCCACCCGGCGGGCCGGGATGCCGGACAGCTGGGCCAGGCTGAGCAGGTGCTGGCGGGCGCTGCGGCCGCCGTGCACCGCCTTGGCGTCGAGTAGCGCGCCCACCTGGCGGGGGGCGTTGGGGAGCTTGCGGAACGGGTAGCCGCTGACCGTGACATGGCCTGCGGTGGGCTCGTCGAGGCCCAGGATCATCCGCATGGTGGTGGACTTGCCCGACCCGTTGGGCCCGAGGAAGCCGGTGACGGCGCCGGGCCTCACCTGGAAGGACAGGTTGTACACGGCCGTCTTGGCGCCGTAGCGCTTGGTCAGGCCGACTGCCTCGATCATTCTCCGCCCCTCATGAGCCTGGGTCGGGCGTGCTCGCCCCGGTGAGGCTTAGGAGCCTAACGGGGCGCTTACGGTTCCCGTTACTCGGAAGATGAGAGCGCATCGTAACTCTTGGGGCCTCCGGGGCCTCCGGGGCCTCCGGGGCCT
>NZ_LAKD02000171.1 GCF_000968685.2 Streptomyces antioxidans | reverse complement strand
TCCGGGGCCTCCGGGGCCTCCGGGGCCTCCGGGGGCGCCGGGGGCTTTGGCTCTGTCGGGTTCTTCGGCTCTGCCGTGCCCGGCGCGACCCTCGTGCCGTTCGTCCTCCGGGCAGCGGAGGAGGTCGGGCTGTGGCAGCGCCCAGCCCTCCTCCTGGAAGATCCGGGTGCCGGTCGTGCGTACGGCCGGGTCGGCGCCCGCGCGGGCGACCCAGGAGCGGGGGTCGGGGCCGAGGAGTGCGCGCAGCCGTCGCGAGCCCGCGAGCAGGCGGGTGAGCAGGGCGCTCTGGTCGCGGCCGCCGGGGAGGGGGCGCTCAGTGCCGTCCGGGGACATCAGCACTCCGCGCTCGCCGACGTAGAGGTACGCGCCGCGGAGCCGTTCGCCGGACGGCATGACCATCGGGTACTGGCTGCCGGGCAGCAGGACGCGGCGGTAGTTGGGGTACTCGGTGGCGTCGACGGCCGCGAGCTGTTCGGCGTCCAGCCAGCTGATGACGAGCGGGGTGCGGGCGCCGGGTGCCGTGTACGGGGCGGACGCCACATAGCCGTACCGGCCGATGTGGGCCGAGCAGCCTACCGCGATGCCGTGCACGTCGACCGGGACCATGGGGACGGTGGCCGGGTGGCCGGGGCGGGAGAGCTTGTGGTGGAGCTGGGCGGGGGAGGCGTTGGAGCCGACCGCGATGACGGGGTGGCGGTGGGGGGTCGGGGGCTGGCCCAGGTGGCTGAGGACGGCGTCCAGCGGCTCTGGGGGCGCTTCGTCGTCGTCGGGGTGTGGGCTGACCGTCCAGGTGCCCAGGCGGCCGGGGGTGGGGGTGAGGTCCCAGAGCTCGCCGGTGGTGAGGAGGGTGGGGCGGGTGATGGGGCGGCCGGGGTAGGTGAGGGGGTGTTGGGCGGGGACGTCGG
>NZ_LAKD02000170.1 GCF_000968685.2 Streptomyces antioxidans | reverse complement strand
CGGGTCGTGGTGGCATGGTGTCCGTCGGACTGCCGGTCGAGCAGGTCAAGGAGCGCATTGCGGCTTGGGATGGCGCCATTTCTGTCGCCGCCGTCAATGGTCCTGGTTCGGTGGTGGTGTCCGGTGATCCGGGTGCGCTGGATGAGATGGTGGCGCGGCTGGAGGGTGAGGAGGTGCGGGTCCGTCGGGTGCCGGTGGACTACGCCTCGCACTCCGCTCATGTGGAGGCCATCTGCGAGGAGTTGCTGACGGTCCTCGCCGATATCGAGCCGCGCGCCTCTGAGGTGCCGTTCTACTCCACGGTGTCCGCCGAGCTGGTGGACACCACCGGTCTGGACGCGGAGTACTGGTATCGGAACCTGCGGCAGACCGTTGAGCTGGAGGCCACCACCCGTACCCTCCTCGGCACCGGCCACGCCACCTTCATCGAGGTGAGCCCGCACCCGGTGCTCACCCTTCCCGTCCAGCAGACGGTTGAATCCGCCGAGGCCCAGGCCGTGGTCGTGGGCACGCTGCGCCGCGACGAGGGCGGCCTGGAGCGGTTCCTGACCTCCGCCGCCGAGGTGTTCGTCCGCGGCACCAAGGTCCAGTGGACGACCACGCTCGAGGGCCGCGGCGGCCGTCAGGTCGGGCTGCCGACCTACGCCTTCCAGCGCGACCGCTACTGGCTCGACGGCTTCGGCCTGCCGCCCGGCGGTGGCGTCGCCGACGCCACCGGCTCCGTCGACCAGCGGTTCTGGGACGTGGTGGAGCGCCAGGACCTGGAGTCGCTGGCCGGGGCGCTGGCCGTCGACAGCGAGGCGCCGCTGAGCGCGGTGCTGCCCGCCCTGTCGGCGTACCACCGCAACAACCGCGACCAGTCCACGATCGACGGCTGGCGCTACCGGGTGTCGTGGAAGCCGCTCACCGACGTCGCCGACGGCCCGCTGTCGGGGACCTGGCTGGTGGTGGTTCCGGCATCCCGCGCCGGTGACGAACTCGTCTCCGAGGTGGTCACCGGGCTCGAGGGGCACGGCGCGCATGTGGTCCGGGTCGCGGTGGACGAGCGGGACCTCGACGCGGACGTGCTGGCGGAGCGGCTGCGCGAGGTGGCCGCGGAGACGCCCGAGCTGGGCGGTGTGCTGTCGCTGCTCGCCCTGGACGAGGAGCCCTGCCCCGGCCACCCGGCGCTGTCCGGCGGCTATGCGCTGACCCTGGTGCTGGTGCGGGCGATGGTGCGGGCCGACATCCCGGCCCCGCTGTGGTGCGGTACGCGCGGCGCCGTGTCGGTGGGCCGTTCGGACCGGCTCACCAGCCCGACGCAGGCGATGGTCTGGGCGCTGGGCCGGGTGGCCGGTCTTGAGCTGCCCCCGCTGTGGGGCGGTCTGGTCGATCTGCCCCAGTCGCTGGATGAGCGCGGCGCGGCGCGGCTGGCCGGTGTGCTGTCCGCCGAGGGCGGCGAGGACCAGGTCGCGGTGCGCGGCTCCGGTGTCTTCGTGCGCCGTCTGGTGCGGTCCGCCCCCGCCGTCGGCGAGGAGACTCCGTGGCGGGCGCGCGGCACCGTGCTGGTCACCGGTGGCACCGGTGGGCTCGGCGGCCAGGTGGCCCGCTGGCTGGTCCGCAGCGGTGCCGAGCACCTGGTGCTGACCAGCCGCCGCGGTCTCGAGGCCGCAGGCGCCGCCGAGTTGAAGGCGGAGCTGGAGGACATGGGCGCCGAGGTGACGGTGGCCGCGTGCGACGCGGCGGACCGCGACGCGCTCGCCGCCGTCCTGGCCGCCGTACCGGAGCACCAGCCGCTCACCGGAGTGGTACACGCGGCGGGTATCACGATTGCGGCCTCCCTGCTGGAGACCGGGCTCGCGGACGCGGCCCGGGTGGTGTCGGGCAAGGTCGCTGGCGCCGTCAACCTGGACGAACTGCTCGGCGACCGCGAGCTCGACGCGTTCGTGGTCTTCTCGTCCATCTCCGGAGTGTGGGGCGGCGGCAGCCAGGGCGTCTACGGCTCCGGAAACGCCTTCCTTGACGCCCTCGTGGAGCAGCGCCGAGCACGGGGCCTCGCGGGCACCGCCGTCTCCTGGGGGCCATGGGCCGAGGGCGGCATGGCCACCCGGGACGACGCGGGAGAGCAGCTGGCGCGGCGCGGACTGCCCGCCATGGCACCGCAGTTGGCGATCGCCGCTCTGGAGCGCGCGGTGGCCGGTGACGACGGTGTGGTGACGGTCGTGGACGTGGACTGGGAGCGGTTCGCGCCCTCGTTCACCGCGGTACGCCCCAGCCCCTTGCTGGGCGACCTCGAAGAGGTCCGGGCGCTGGAGACCAAGGGTGAGGGTGACGAGAGCGCCGACGCCGCCGGGGCGCAGCTGCGCGAGCGGCTGAAGCCCCTCACCGAGGGCGAGCGGGACCGGGCGCTGCTCGATCTGGTGCGCAAGCACGCCGCCTCCGTGCTCGGCTACGCCTCCCCGGAGCTGGTGGAGCCGAACCGGGCCTTCCGCGATCTGGGCTTTGACTCGCTGACCGCGGTGGACCTGCGCAACCGGCTGGCCGCCGAGACCGGTCTCACCCTGCCCGCCACGCTCGTCTTCGACTACCCCAGCGCGGCCACGCTCGCGGCGCAGCTGCGCACCGAGGTACTGGGCGCCTCGTCCCCGGCGCCCGCCACCGGGCCTGGGGCCGTGGCCGGTTCCGGCGCGGACGACGAACCCATCGCGATCGTCTCCATGAGCTGCCGCTTCCCCGGTGGGGTGCGGAGCCCGGAGGACCTGTGGCAGCTGGTCGACGGTGGCGGTGACGCCATCTCGTCCTTCCCGTCGGACCGCGGCTGGGACCTGTCCGGCATGTATGACCCGGACCCGGACCGGCCGGGCACGTTCTACGCACGGGAGGGCGGATTCCTCTATGACGCGGGCGAGTTCGACCCCGGCTTCTTCGGGATCTCGCCCCGCGAGGCCCTGGCCACCGACCCCCAGCAGCGGCTGCTGCTGGAGACCTCGTGGGAGGTGTTCGAGCGGGCGGGCATCAACCCCGCGTCGGTGCGGGGCAGCCAGACCGGTGTGTTCGTCGGCTTCTCGGGCTCCGGCTACGGCACCAACCTGGAGACGGTGCCCGAGGATGTCGAGGGCCATCTGCTGACCGGCAACGCGGGCAGCGTCGTCTCCGGCCGGCTCGCCTACACCTACGGCCTGGAGGGACCCGCCGTCACGGTGGACACGGCCTGCTCGTCCTCGCTGGTGGCCCTGCATCTGGCCTGCCAGTCGCTGCGTCAGGGCGAATGCTCGATGGCGCTGGTCGGCGGTGTGGCGGTGATGGCCACCCCGATGGCGTTCGTCGAGTTCAGCCGCCAGGGCGGGCTCGCGCCCGACGGCCGCTGCAAGCCGTTCTCGGCCGCGGCGGACGGCACCGGCTGGAGCGAGGGCGCCGATGTGCTGCTCGTGGAGCGGCTGTCGGACGCGCGGCGCAACGGCCACCAGGTGCTGGGCATCGTACGGGGCTCCGCCGTGAACCAGGACGGTGCGAGCAACGGTCTGACGGCCCCCAACGGCCCCTCCCAGCAGCGGGTGATCCGCCAGGCGCTGGCCAGCGCCGGGGTGTCGGCCGCCGAGGTGGACGCGGTGGAGGCACACGGCACGGGCACCTCGCTGGGTGACCCCATCGAGGCGCAGGCGCTGCTGGCCACGTATGGCAAGGAGCGCCCCGAGGGCCGCCCGCTGTGGCTGGGCGCGCTGAAGTCCAACATCGGACACACCCAGGCCGCGTCCGGCCTCGCCGGTGTCATCAAGATGGTGATGGCGATGCGCCACGGTGTGCTGCCGAAGACGCTGCACGTGGACGAGGCGTCGCCGCAGGTCGACTGGTCGGCGGGCGAGGTGCGGCTGCTGACCGAGGCCACCGCGTGGCCGGAGACCGGGCAGCCGCGCCGGGCGGGCGTCTCCGCGTTCGGCGTCAGCGGCACCAACGCCCACACCATCATCGAGCAGGCCCCCTCCGACGACCAGGACACCCGACCGGCCGAGGCGGCGTCCCCCGACGACCGTGGCGCGGCCCCCTGGACGCTCTCCGCCCGGAGCGCGGACGGGCTGCGCGCCCAGGCGCGGCGGCTGCGGGCGCAGCTGACCGCAGGGCCGGAGCTGAGCCTGAAGGACATCGGCTACTCCCTGGTGGCGGCCCGGTCGGTGTTCGAGCACCGTGCCGTGCTGACGGGCGCGGACCGTGCGGAGCTGCTGCGCGGGCTCGAGGCCGTCGCCACCGGCCAGGAGGCCCCCGGGGTGGTGCGCTCGGTCGCCACTCCGACCGGGATCACCGCGTTCCTGTTCTCCGGCCAGGGTGCGCAACGCCTGGGCATGGGGCGGGAGTTGTATGAGACGTTCCCGGTGTTCGCCCGGGCGCTGGATGAGGTGTGCGCACACCTGGACGTCACGCTGGAGCGTCCGCTGAAGGACGTGATGTTCGCCGACGAGGACGGTGCGGACGCCGGGCTGCTGGATCAGACGGCGTTCACCCAGCCCGCGCTGTTCGCGGTTGAGGTGGCGTTGTTCCGGTTGCTGTCGGCGTGGGGTGTGGCGCCGGATGTGGTGATCGGTCATTCCATCGGTGAGATCGCCGCCGCGCATGTGGCGGGGGTGTTCTCGTTGGAGGACGCGTGTGCCCTGGTGGCGGCGCGGGGCCGGTTGATGCAGGCGCTGCCCGAGGGCGGTGCGATGGTCGCCGTCGAGGCCTCTGAGGAGGAGGTCGCGCCGTCGCTGGCCGGGCGGGAGGCCGAGGTGAGCATCGCCGCCGTCAACAGCCACACCTCCGTGGTCATCGCCGGTGACGAGGCAGCCGCGCTGGAGATCGCCGGGCAGTGGGCGGAGCAGGGCCGTAAGACCCGCCGGCTGCGGGTGAGCCACGCCTTCCACTCCCCGCGCATGGACGCGATGCTGGCTGACTTCCGCAAGGTCGTCGAGGGGCTGTCCTTCCAGACGCCGTCCATCGCCCTGGTGTCCAATCTGACGGGGAAGTCGGCGGGCGCCGACGAGGTGTGCTCGCCGGAGTACTGGGTGCGCCACGTCCGGGAGGCGGTGCGCTTCGCGGACGGCATGCGCTCCCTGGAGAACGCGGGAGTGACCAGGTTCCTCGAGGTGGGCCCCGACGGTGTGCTCTCGGCGATGGCGCGCGAGTGCCTGACGGCGGAGGAGACTTCGGCCCCCGTCGTGGTATCCGCGCTGCGCAAGGACCGCCCGGAGGCCCAGGCACTGACGGCGGCCCTGGCCGAACTCCACGTCCACGGCACCACCGTGGCCTGGGAGGCCCTGTTCGCGGGCCAGGACGTCCGGCGGGTCGAGCTGCCGACGTACGCGTTCCAGCGGCAGCGCTACTGGCTGGACGCCCCCGAGAGCGACGCCGCCCCCGCCCCCGCCGCCGCGGACGAGGGCGACGCCCGGTTCTGGGACGCGGTCGAGCGTGCGGACCTGGAGGCGCTGACCACCGCGCTGCACGTGGACGGAGACGCCTCGCTGACCGAGGTGCTTCCCGCCCTGTCGTCCTACCGAAAGGGCCACCGTGAGCGGTCCACGGTGGACGGCTGGCGCTACCAGATCGCCTGGACCGCGGTGTCCGAGCTCGCGGAGCGGGCGCTCACCGGGACCTGGATGGTCATCGTCCCGCGGTCGCACGCCGACGACGAGGTGGTCACCTCCGCGGTGGCCGCGCTGGAACGGCAGGGCGCGGAGGTGGCGCGGCTCGCCCTCGACGGCGCGGCGGACATCGACCGCGCGGCGGTCGCCGAGCGGCTGCGCACGGCGGCCGAGGGCGCGCCGGACGGGGCCGTCGGCGGAGTGCTCTCCCTGCTGGCCCTGGACGAGGACCCCAGCCCCGGACACGCGGTCGTGCCGCAGGGGCTCGCGCTCAACCTGGTCGCCCTGCAAGCGCTCGTGGACGCCGGTGTCGAGGCCCCGCTGTGGGTGGCGACGCGGGGCGCCGTGTCGGTGACCGGATCCGACACCCTGCACAGCGCCGCCCAGGCGCAGATGTGGGGCCTCGGCCGGGTCGCCGGTCTGGAGCACCCCCGGCTCTGGGGCGGTCTGGTCGACCTCCCGGACACCTTCGACGAGCGGGCCGCGGCCCGGCTGTCCGGTGTGCTGGGCGGCGGCGCGGGCGAGTTCGAGGACCAGGTGGCGGTGCGCACCTCCGGTGTGTTCACCCGGCGCCTGGTGCGGGCCACCGCGCCGCGGACCACGGCCCGGCCGTGGAGCGCGCGCGGCTCGGTGCTGGTGACCGGCGGCACCGGGGGAGTGGGCAGCCAGGTGGCCCGGTGGCTGGCAGGTGCCGGGGCCGAACACCTGGTGCTGACCAGCCGCCGCGGCCCGGAGGCCGACGGCGCGGCCGAACTGCGCGACGAGCTCGCCGCGTTGGGCGCGGAGGTGACCATCGCGGCGTGTGACACCGCCGACCGCGAGGCCCTGGCCGCCGTCCTGGCGGCCATCCCGGAGCGGTATCCGCTGAGCGCCGTCGTCCACGCGGCGGGTGTCCTGGACGACGGTGTCCTGGACGCGATGTCGGTGGAGCGGGTCGCGGGCGTGCTGCGTCCCAAGGTGGACGGCGCCCGCAATCTCCACGAGCTGACCAAGGACCTCGACCTCTCCGCGTTCGTGCTGTTCTCCTCGCTCGCCGGAGCCATCGGCGGCGCCGGGCAGGGCAGTTACGCGGCGGCCAACGCCTACCTCGACGCCCTGGCGCAGCAGCGCCGGGCCCAGGGTCTGGCGGCCACCTCGGTGGCCTGGGGCCCGTGGGCCGAGGGCGGCATGGCGGTGGACGGGGCGCTGGAGGAGCGGCTGCGGCGCGGCGGCATGGCCGCGATGACCCCGGAGCTGGCGGTCAAGGCACTCCAGCAGGCCCTCGACCTCCAGGAGACCCATCTGGCCATCGCCGACCTCGACTGGGAGCGATTCGTCCCGTCCTACACCGCCGTACGGGCCAGCCGACTGCTGGACGAGGTGCCCGAGGCACGGCGGATCCTGGAGGCCGCGACCGGCGGCGCAACCGCCACCCAGTTCGAGACCGGCGGCTCTGAGCTGCGGGAACGGCTCGCCGGAAAGTCCGAGACAGAGCAGGAACGAGAACTGCTCGACCTGGTCACCACCCAGGTGGCGATGGTGCTGGGCTTCCCGTCGGTGGAGTCCGTCGAGTCCCAGCGGGCCTTCCGCGAACTGGGCTTCGACTCGCTGACCGCCGTCGAACTGCGCAACCGGCTCGACGCGGCGACGGGCCTGCGCCTGCCCGCGACGATCGTCTTCGACCACCCGACGCCCGTGGCGCTCGCCCGCCGACTCCGTACCGACGTCGTGCGGGACGGGATCTCGGCGGCCGCACCGATCCTCGGCGAGCTGGACCGGATCGAAGCGGCGATGGCCACGGTCTCCGCCGACGACGTCGACCGGCCGAGGATCACCACGCGCCTGCAGACGCTCCTACTGAAGTGGGGAGAGGCGGAACAGGAATCGCCCACGTCGGGCAAGAAGGCGGTTTCGGACAAGATTCAGTCGGCGACGTCGGACGAGATCTTCGACTTCATCGACAAGGAGCTCGGGATCTCCTGAGCTGGCGCGGTCGGTTCCCGAGGGTCGTTCCTTACTACTTCCATGGGTGACATAACAATGAACGAAGAGAAGCTTCTCGACTATCTCAAGCGGGTGACCGCGGATCTCCAGCAGACTCGCCAGCGCCTGCTCGAGGCCGAGTCAGCGGACCAGGAACCGATCGCTATCGTCGCCATGAGCTGCCGGTTCCCCGGAGGGGTGGACTCTCCAGAAGACCTGTGGCGCATGGTGGCGGACGGCACCGACGCGATCTCGGAATTCCCCATGGACCGGGGCTGGGACATCGACGCCCTCTACGACGAGGACCCGGACCGTCCCGGCACCAGCTATACGACCGAGGGCGGCTTCCTGGAGAACGCCGACCAGTTCGACCCGGCGTTCTTCGGGATCTCACCGCGCGAGGCGCTGTCGATGGACCCGCAGCAGCGGCTGCTGCTGGAGACGTCGTGGGAGGCGGTCGAGCGCGCGGGCATCGACCCGATGTCCCTGCGCGGCAGCAGGACCGGCGTGTTCGTCGGCACCAACGGCCAGGACTACTCCATGCTCCTGCTCGGCGCGGCCGAGAGCCTGGAGGACGTCGAGGGCCACTCGGGCACCGGCAACGCGGCGAGCATCGTCTCCGGCCGGATCTCCTACACCATGGGTCTCCAGGGCCCCGCGCTCTCCGTGGACACGGCGTGCTCGTCGTCCCTCGTGGCCCTGCACCTCGCCGTTCAGGCGCTGCGTCAGCGCGAGTGCACGCTCGCACTGGCCGGTGGCGCCACGGTGATGTCCACCCCGTCGGCGTTCGTCCAGTTCAGCAGGCAGCGCGGGCTGGCAGCGGACGGCCGGTGCAAGCCGTTCGGCGCCGCGGCCGACGGCACCGGCTGGGGCGAGGGCGTCGGCATGCTGCTCGTGGAGCGGCTGTCCGACGCCGAGCGCAACGGCCACGAGGTGCTGGCCATCGTCAGGGGTTCGGCCATCAACCAGGACGGCGCGTCCAACGGTCTGACGGCGCCCAACGGCATCGCGCAGCAGCGGGTCATCCGCCAGGCGCTGACCAGCGCCCGGCTGTCGGCCGACGAGGTGGACGCGGTCGAGGCACACGGGACGGGTACCACCCTCGGTGACCCGATCGAGGCCCAGGCGCTGATGGCCACGTACGGACAGGACCGGCCCACCGACCAGCCGCTGTGGCTGGGCGGCATCAAGTCGAACATCGGTCACACCCAGGCCGCCGCCGGAGTCGCTGGGGTCATCAAGATGGTGATGGCCATGCGCGAGGGCGTACTGCCGAAGACGCTCCACGCGGAGGAGCCCTCACCCCACATCGACTGGACCGGCGGCGCCGTCTCCCTGCTGCACGAGACGGCCCCGTGGCCCGACCGGGACCACCCGCGCCGCGCCGCCGTGTCCTCGTTCGGCATGAGCGGCACCAACGCCCACACCATCCTGGAGCAGGCCCCCGAGCCCGAGGCGGCCGGGGCCACTGAGGCCGAGGCCGCCGACGGTCCGGTGGCATGGGTGGTGTCCGGGCGTGGCGCCGAGGGGCTGCGGGCACAGGCCGGGCAGCTCCGCGCGTTCCTCACCGAGCGCCCGGAGCTGAGCGCCGCGGACGTGGCGCTCTCGCTGGCCACGACTAGGTCCGCCTTCGAGCACCGGGCCGTGGTGACCGGGACCGGCCGCGATGAACTCCTCCAGCGGCTGGAGGCGGTCGCCGAGGACGCCTCCACGGCGAACGGCGTGGTGCGCGGGAGGACCGGCGACACCGGCCGCTCGGTGTTCGTGTTCCCCGGTCAGGGGGCGCAGTGGGTGGGTATGGCGGTGGGGTTGTTGGAGTCTTCGCCGGTGTTCGCGGAGGCGGTTGGTGAGTGTGAGTCGGCGCTGTCGGTGTATGTGGACTGGTCGTTGTCGGATGTGTTGCGT
>NZ_LAKD02000017.1 GCF_000968685.2 Streptomyces antioxidans | reverse complement strand
CGATGGAGATCCGCCCCTCGCCCCACGGTGTGATGCGTTCGCGCACCTCCGCCACCGGGAGCGCCACCGACACCATGCCACCCTTGCCCGCGAGCACCCGGCCGATGGCCTGACTGCGCAACGCCACCACACGGGCGGCATCCTTCAGCGACAGGATCCCCGCCACACACGCGGCGGCGATCTCACCCTGCGAGTGACCGATCACCGCGGCGGGCACGACACCCAGCGAGCGCCACAGCTCCGCCAGCGACACCATCACCGCCCACAGCACCGGCTGGACCACATCCACCCGCTCCAACGACGGCGCGCCCTCCGCACCGCGCAACACCTCCACCAACGACCAGTCGGTGAACTCCGCCAGCGCCGCCGCACACTCCTCGATCCGCGCGGCGAAGACGGGCGAGGCGTCCATCAGCCCCACCGCCATCCCGGCCCACTGCGACCCCTGCCCCGGGAACACGAACGCCGTCTTGCCCGCCGTCCCGGTGCCCTGCACCAGCTGGGCCGCCGCCTCACCGCGGGCGAGTGCCGTCAGGGCGCGGGTGACGTCCTCGCGGTCCGCGCCGACCAGCACCGCGCGCTGGTCGTGGACGGCGCGGGTGGTGGCCAGGGAGTAGCCGACGTCGGCCGGGCGCAGGGACGGATGGGCGTCGAGGTGGGCCAGCAGCCGCTCGGCCTGGGCGCTCAGCGCCGTCTCGCTCCTGCCGGAGAGCATCCACGGCAGTGCGCGGGGCTCGGGCGCGGTGGCGGCCTCGGGCTTCTCCGCCGGGGCCTGTTCGATGATGGTGTGGGCGTTGGTGCCGCTGATGCCGAACGAGGACACCGCGGCCCGGCGCGGACGGCCGGTCTCCGGCCACTCGGCCCGCTCGGTGAGCAGTGACACCGCGCCCGCCGACCAGTCCACGTGCGGGGACGGCTCGTCCACATGCAGGGTCCTGGGCAGCACACCGTGCTCGATGGCCTTGACCATCTTGATGATCCCGGCGACACCGGCGGCGGCCTGGGTGTGGCCGAAGTTGGACTTCACCGAGCCAAGCCAGAGCGGTTCGTCCTCGGTATGCTCCTGGCCGTAGGTGGCGAGCAGCGCCTGAGCCTCGATCGGGTCGCCCAGCGTCGTACCGGTGCCATGTGCTTCGACGACGTCCACCTCGGCAGGGGACAGCCGGGCGTTGGCCAGCGCCTGGCGGATCACGCGCTGCTGGGACGGACCGTTGGGCGCGGTGAGGCCATTGGACGCGCCGTCCTGGTTGATCGCCGAGCCACGGACGATCGCCAGCACCGGGTGGCCGTTCTTCCGCGCGTCCGACAGCCGCTCCACCAGCAGCATGCCCACGCCCTCGCCCCAGGCCGTGCCGTCGGCCCCGGCCGCGAAGGGCTTGCAGCGGCCGTCGGTCGCAAGGCCGCGCTGCTTGCTGAAGGCCACGAAGGTGCCGGGGGTGGCCATGACGGTGACACCGCCCGCGAGGGCGAGCGAGCATTCGCCGTTGCGCAGCGCCTGCACCGCCATATGCAGGGTGACCAGCGAAGATGAGCACGCCGTGTCCACGGTGACGGCCGGGCCCTCGAGCCCGAAGGTGTACGACACCCGGCCCGAGGCGACGCTTCCGGAGCTGGCGGTGCCCATGTAGCCCTCGAGGCCGTCGGGGGCGCGGTGCAGCAGAGTGCCGTAGTCGTTGTACATGACGCCGGTGTAGACACCGGTCCTGCTGCCGCGCACCGCCGCCGGGTCGATCCCGGCCCGCTCGAACGCCTCCCAGGTGGTCTCCAGCAACAGCCGCTGCTGCGGGTCCATCGCCAGCGCCTCGCGCGGCGAGATCCCGAAGAAGACGGGGTCGAAGTGGTGGGCGTCGTGCAGGAATCCGCCGTTGCGGGCGTAGCTGGTGCCCTGCTGGTCGGGGTCGTCGTCGTACAGCGACTCGATGTCCCAGCCGCGATCGGTGGGCATGTCGGTGATGGCGTCGGTGTCCTCGACCACCAGCTTCCACAGGTCCTCGGGCGAGGTCACCCCGCCGGGGAACCGGCAGCTCATCGCCACGATGGCGATCGGGTCGCCGTCGTGTGCGGTGGCGGCGGCCACGGGGGCGGCCGCGTCCTCCTGGCCGCCCTGGGCCTCGGCCCGCAGATACGCGGCGAGGGCGGCGGGGGTCGGGTAGTCGAAGATCAGGGTGGCGGGGAGCCGGACACCGCTGACGGCGGTCAGGCGGTTGCGCAGCTCCACGGCGGTGAGCGAGTCGAAGCCGACCTCGCTGAACGCGCGCTGGGGCTCGACCGCTTCCGGCCCGGCGTAGCCGAGCACGGCCGCCACCTGCGTACGGACCAGGTCGAGGACGATGGCCTCGGCCTCGGCGTCGGACGCCGCCCCGGCCAGTTGCCGGGCGAGTGCGCCGTCCTTCGCGGCCGCGGCGGTGGATTGGGCGGCGCGGCGCGGGGGGACGCGGACCAGTCCGCGGAAGAGTGGCGGCAGCATGCCGACGCCTGCCTGTGCCCGGAGGGCGGTCAGGTCGAGCGGCATCGGCACGAGCAGTGCGTTGTCCGTGGCGTGCGCCAGGTCGAAGAGTTCACGTCCCTGGTCGGCGGTGATGGGCGCGATGCCAGCGCGCTGGAGGCGGGCGAGTTCCGCCTCGTCCAGGTCTCCGGCCATGCCTCCGGGCTCGGACCACAGGCCCCAGGCGAGGGAGGTGGCGGGCAGGCCGTTGGCGCGGCGGTGCTGGGCGAGGGCGTCCAGGAAGGCATTGGCCGCGGCGTAGTTGCCCTGTCCGGCACCACCGAAGACGCCTGCGGCCGAGCTGAACAGGACGAACGCGGACAGGTCCGCATCCTGGGTCAGCTCGTGGAGGTTCCACGCCGCGTCCGCCTTCGGGCGGAGGACGGTGGTCAGGCGATCGGGGGTGAGGGAGCCGATCACGCCGTCGTCCAGCACGCCCGCCGTGTGGATCACGGCGGTGAGGGGGTACTCGGCCGGGATGGACGCGATGGCCTCGGTGAGCGCCTGCCGGTCCGCCGCGTCACAGGCCGCCCAACGGGCTTCTGCACCCAACTCGGCCAGTTCAGTGGTGAGTTCGGCAGCTCCGGGGGCGGTTTCGCCTCGGCGGCTGAGCAGGAGCAGGTGGCGTACGCCGTGCTCGGCCACCACGTGGCGCGCGAAGAGCGCGCCCAGGGTGCCGGACGCACCGGTGACCAGGACGGTGCCGTTGGGGTTCCACTCGGGGGTCTCCTGGTCGGCGGCCACGACTGCCCGCGCGAGCCTCGGCGCCCGGATCTCACCGTTGCGCACGGCCACCTGGGGTTCGCCGGTTGCGACGGCCGTCGCCAGGGCCTTCAACGAGGTGTCCGCGTCGGTTTCGACCAGGACCAGACGGCCCGGGTTCTCCGACTGGGCGGAGCGGGCCAGGCCGCGGACGGCGGCGTGGGCCGGGTCGGCCGTGGAGGTGACGACCACCAGGCACGAGTCCGCGAAGCGGTTGTCGGCCAGCCAGGTTTGGAGGAGGGCGAGGGCTTGGGTGGTGGCGTCGTGTGCGGCTTGCGGGGGGTCTTCCCCTAGCCCGCCCCTTCCCGAAACTTGGGGCTCCGCCCCAAGGCCCCGGTCCTCAAACGCCGGACGGGCTTGAAGTGCCGCATCGACCGAAGGCTCCGCCCCTGGACTCCGGTCCTCAAGCGCCGGACGGGCTGGAGATGCCACATCGACCGAAGGCTCCGCGACCGGATCCCCGTCCTCGGGCGTCCGAAGGGCTGGAGACGTCACCACTACGTACTCCGGCAGCGCCGTTCCGGAATCGACGGCCTCGGCCAGCGCCGCCAGGTCCGCGTATGTGGTCAGGCCCAGTGTGTCCGTGCCCAGGGCCGCCCAGCGGGCCGTGGACACCGGCTCGGACGGCGTCGGGACCTGGGCCCAGTCCACCCGGAACAGGGCGTCGGACGCGCCGCCGGGGCGGGAGGCGCCCAGCTGGTCCGGAGATACCGTGCGCAGCGCCAGGCGGTCCACCGTGGCCACCGGAGTGCCCGTGACGTCCGCGAGCTGGAGGGACACCGTGCCGTTTCCGGCTGACGACAGGCGGACGCGTACGGCGTCGGCGCCCACCGAGTGGACCCGGACGCCGGTCCAGGAGAAGGGTAGTCCGCCCTGGCCCGGGTTCTCGGTCAGGTCGCTGAGGCCGATGGTGTGCAGGACGGCGTCCAGCAGGGCCGGGTGGAGGCCGAAGAGGGCGGCGCCGGGTTCGGCGTCCTCGGGGAGGGCGACCTCCGCGTAGACCTCGCCGTCGCCGCGCCAGGCGGCGCGCAGGCCCTGGAAGACCGGGCCGTAGCCGAAGCCCGCCTCGGCCAGGCCCTCGTACAGGCCGTCGGTGTCGATGCGCTCCGCCCCTGCGGGCGGCCAGGCGGACAGGTCGAACGCGCCCTCCGCCGCGCCCGCCGCCAAGGTGCCCGCGGCGTGCCTCAGCCATGGCTCGTCGTCTCCGGCCTCATCAGGGCGGGAGTGGAGGGCGAGGGTGCGGCGGCCGGTGTCGTCCTGGGCGCCCACGGCGATCTGGAGCTGGACCCCGCCCCGTTCGGGCAGGATCAGCGGGGCCTCCAGGGTCAGCTCCTCCACCAGATCGCATCCGGCCTGCTCACCGGCGCGTACCGCCAGTTCCACGAACGCGGTGCCGGGCAGCAGCACCGCGCCCATGACGGCGTGGTCGGCCAGCCAGGGATGGGTGTCCAGCGCGAGCCGCCCGGTGAAGAGGAAGCCCTCCGCGTCGGCCAGGGAGACGGCCGCGCCGAGCAGCGGGTGGTCGGCGGTGCCGAGGCCGACCGAGGAGACGTCGCCGTAGGCGGTGCCCGCGTCCAGCCAGTAGTGCTCGCGCTGGAAGGCGTACGTGGGCAGCTCGACGCGCCCGGCGCCGGTGCCCGCGTAGTACGCCGCCCAGTCGGGGGCCGTGCCCCGGGTGTGCAGGGTGGCCAGGGCGGTGGTCAGGGTCTCGGCCTCGGGGCGTCCGGACCGCAGGACGGGGACGAACGCCACCTGCTCGGACTCGCCCGCCAGGCACTCCTGGCCGAGCGCGGACAGCACACCGTCCGGGCCGAGTTCGAGGTAGCTGGTGACGCCCTGCGCCTCCATCGCACGCATGCCGTCGAGGAAGCGCACGGCCTCGCGGACGTGGCGGACCCAGAAGTCCGCGGTGGCGATCTCCGTGGCGGGTGCGATGCCGCCGCTGAGGTGGGAGACCACCGGGATCTTCGGGGCCTGGTACGTCAGGCTCTCCGCGACCTTGCGGAACGGCTCAAGCATCGGGTCCATCAGCGGCGAGTGGAACGCGTGGCTGACGGTGAGCCGCTTGGTCTTACGGCCCTGGGCCTCGAAACCGGAAGCGATCGCGACAGCCGCGTCCTCATCGCCCGCGATGACCACCGACGTCGGACCGTTGATGGCGGCGATGCTCACCCGCTCGGTCAGCAGCGGCGCCACCTCGTCCTCGGACGCCTGGACGGCGATCATCGCACCACCGCCCGGCAGCCGCTGCATCAGCCGGCCACGGGCCGCCACCAGCAGGGCGGCGGCGTCGAGCGAGAGCACCCCGGCGACATGTGCGGCGGCGATCTCGCCTATGGAGTGTCCGGAGACCACGTCCGGCTTCAGGCCCCAGGACTCGACGAGGCGGAAGAGTGCCACCTCGATCGCGAACAGCGCGGGCTGGGTGAAGCCGGTCCGGTCCAGCGCGGCGGCGTCGTCCCCGAACAGCACGTCCTTCAGGGGGCGTTCGAGGCGCGGGTCGAGCGCGGCGCACACCGCGTCCAGCGCCTCCGCGAACGCCGGGTACGTCTCGTACAGCTCGCGGCCCATGCCGAGCCGCTGGCTGCCCTGGCCGGTGAAGAGGAACGCCAGCTTGCCACGGGTCTCCACGCCCTGGACCACTCCGGCGGCGGGCTCACCGGAGGCGAGCGCGGCGAGGCGGTCGAGGAAGGTGGCGCGGTCACCGGCGATGACGGCGGCGCGGTTCTCCAGGGCGGCGCGGGTGGTGGCCAGGGAGTGGCCGAGGGACACCGGGTCCAGCTCGGGGCGTTCGGCCACGTGGGCGTGGAGCCGGGCGGCCTGGGCGCGGAGGGCGTGCTCGCCCTTGGCGGAGATCAGCCACGGCAGGAGGGGGAGGGTGCGGGGCGCGGCCGTCTCCTCGGCGGGCGTCGCCGTCTCCTCGGCGGGCGTCGCCGTGCCCTCGGCGGGCGTCGCCGTGCCCTCGGCGGGGGCCTCCTCGCCCTCAGGGTCCTCGGCCGGGGGCTCTTCGATGATCAGGTGGGCGTTGGTGCCGCTGATGCCGAACGACGACACGGCGGCGCGGCGCGGACGGCCGGTCTCCGGCCACGGACGGCCCTCGGTCAGCAGCGAGACGGCCCCGGCCGACCAGTCGATGTGCGGCGACGGCTCGTCGATGTGCAGGGACTTGGGCACGTAGCCGTGCTCGATGGCCTTGACCATCTTGATGATCCCGGCGACACCGGCGGCGGCCTGGGTGTGGCCGACGTTGGACTTGATGGAGCCGAGCAGCAGCGGCCGTTCGGCGGGCTTCTCCTTGCCGTACGTGGCGAGCAGCGCCTGGGCCTCGATGGGGTCGCCGAGGGTGGTGCCCGTGCCGTGGGCCTCGACCACGTCGATCTGGTCGGCGGTCAGCCGGGCGCTGGCGAGCGCCTGGCGGATGACCCGCTGCTGGGACGGGCCGTTGGGCGCGGTCAGACCGTTGGACGCGCCGTCCTGGTTGATCGCCGAACCCCGGACGACGGCCAGCACGTTGTGGCCGTGGCGGCGCGCGTCCGACAGCCGCTCGACCAGCAGCATGCCCGCGCCCTCGGACCAGCCGGTGCCGTCCGCCGACGCCGCGAAGGACTTGCAGCGGCCGTCGAAGGACAGCCCGCGCTGGCGGCTGAACTCGGTGAACGTACCGGGCGTCGCCATCACGGTGACACCGCCCGCGAGCGCCAGCGAGCACTCGCCGTTGCGCAGCGCCTGCATCGCCAGGTGCAGGGTCACCAGCGACGAGGAGCACGCCGTGTCGACGGTGAGCGCGGGCCCCTCCAGGCCGAAGGTGTACGCCACCCGGCCGGAGGCGATGCTGCTGGAGCCGCCGGTGCCGAGGTAGCCCTCGACACCGGGCGGCACGGCGCGCAGCCGCGAGGCGTAGTCGTGGTACATGACGCCCGCGAAGACACCGGTACGGGTGCCGCGCACGGAGGTGGCGTCGATGCCCGCCCGCTCGAACACCTCCCAGGTGGTCTCCAGCAGCAGCCGCTGCTGGGGGTCCATCGCCAGCGCCTCGCGCGGATTGATGCCGAAGAACGCCGGGTCGAAGTAGTTGGCGTCGTGGAGGAAACCGCCCTCCCTGACATAGCTCGTGCCCGCGCCGTCCGGATCGTCGTCGAAGAGCCGCCCGATGTCCCAGCCGCGGTCGGTGGGGAACTCGGAAATGCCGTCCCCGCCCTCGGACACCAGCCGCCACAGGTCCTCGGGCGAGCTGACCCCGCCCGGGTAGCGGCAGCTCATGCCGACGATCGCGATGGGCTCCTGGTCCTCCGACTCCACCTCCTGCAGGCGGCGCCGGGTCTCATGCAGGTCGGCGGTCACCCGCTTGAGAAAGTAGCGGAGCTTTTCCTCATTCATACGTGCGTTTCCCTCTCGAGGAATCCGGAAGGCCTTGTCACTTCGCGCCGGTTACGGTCACTTCAGGCGGTCATTCCAGGCGGTCACTTCAGGAGATCCCGAATTCCTTGCCGATGAAGTCGAAGAGGTCGTCGTCTGTGGCGGACTCCAACTCCTCGGCGACTCCGGCGCCGTCTTCCGGTCCTCGGTTGTCATTCCATTGCGCGAGCAGGGCCTGCAGCCGCGCGGTGACCCTGCTCCGGCCCTCGTCGTCCGGGGCGGCTCCGGCCGCCCCGGCCAGGGCCAGGGACTTCTCCAGCCCGTCGAGCTCCGCGAGCAGCGAGGTGACCGCCGACGCGTCGTCCGGCAGGATCTCGCCGCGCAGATACTCGACCAGTGCGTTGGGGGTCGGGTAGTCGAAGACCAGCGTCGCCGGGAGGCGGACGCCGGTCGTCGCGTTGAGGCGGTTGCGGAGCTCGACCGCGGTGAGCGAGTCGAAGCCGACCTCGCTGAACGAGCGGGCCGGGTCGACCGTCTCCGGGCCGGGGTAGCCGAGGACGGCCGCCACCTGGGTGCAGACCAGCTCAAGCAGCACCTCCTCGCGCTCGGGCTCGGAGAGCCCCGCGAGCCGTTCGCGCAGCGCCTCGGCACCGGCCGCGGCGGCAGCGGCGGATTCGGCGGCGCGGCGGGCGGGGGCTCGCACCAGGCCGCGGAAGAGCGCCGGGAGCATGTCGCTGCCCGCCTGTGCCCTGAGCGCGGCCATGTCCAGCGGCAGCGGTACGAGCAGGGGCTCATCCGAGCCCCGCGCGGCATCGAACAGCTCCAGGCCGCTCTCCGCGGTGAGTACGCCGACGCCGCCGCGCCGGATCCGGGCGATCTCGGTCTCGTCCAACTCACCGCCCATGCCTCCGGGCACCGACCACAGGCCCCAGGCGAGGGAGGTGGCGGGCAGGCCGTTGGCGCGGCGGTGCTGGGCGAGGGCGTCCAGGAAGGCATTGGCCGCGGCGTAGTTGCCCTGTCCGGCGCCACCGAAGACGCCTGCGGCCGAGCTGAACAGGACGAACGCGGACAGGTCCGCATCCTGGGTCAGCTCGTGGAGGTTCCACGCCGCGTCCGCCTTCGGGCGGAGGACGGTGGTCAGGCGATCGGGGGTGAGGGAGCCGATCACGCCGTCGTCCAGCACGCCCGCCGCGTGGATCACGGCGGTGAGGGGGTACTCGGCCGGGATGGACGCGATGGCCTCGGTGAGCGCCTTCCGGTCCGCCGCGTCACAGGCCGCCCAACGGGCTTCTGCACCCAACTCGGCCAGTTCAGTAGTGAGTTCGGCAGCTCCGGGGGCGGTTTCGCCTCGGCGGCTGAGCAGGAGCAGGTGGCGTACGCCGTGCTCGGCCACCACGTGGCGCGCGAAGAGCGCGCCCAGGGTGCCGGACGCACCGGTGACCAGGACGGTGCCCTCAGGATCGAACGCGGGGGTCTCCTGGTCCGCCGTCGCTGCGGTGGCCCGCGCCAGCCTCGGCACCCTTGGGGCGCCGTCGCGGAGGGCGATTTGGGGTTCGCCCGTTGCCAGGGCCGTGGCCACGGCGTCTTGGGGCTGGCCCTTGCCGTCGGTGTCGACCAGGACGATGCGGTCCGGGTTTTCCGCCTGGGCGGAGCGGGCCAGGCCCCAGACGGCGGCTTGGGCCGGATCGGGGGCGGGGTCGGCGTCCGTGGCGGTGCCGGTGCTCACGGCTCCTGAGGTGAGGATGACGAGGCGGGCGTCTGCGAAGCGGTCTTCGGCCAGCCAGTGCTGGAGCAGGCTCAGCGCTTGGGCGGTGGCGCGGTGCGCCGTGTCGGCCGGTGAGGGGCCTTCCCCGATCCCGCCCCTTCCCGAAACCTGGGGCTCCGCCCCAGGGCCCCGGTCCTCAAACGCCGGACGGGCTGAAGATGCCGCACCGGCCGAAAGCTGCGGCAAGTCCGAGGGCTCCGGGCGCCCTTCGGGCGTGTCCTCAATCGCCGGACGGGCTTGATTTGCCCCACCGGGTTGGCTTACCCCACCGGCCTGGGTTGCCCAGCTGGGTGCTGTCAGGTCGGCCAGTACGTACTTCGGGAGCTGCGTGCCGGAGGCCACCGCCTCCGCCAGTGTGGCCAGGTCGGTGTGGGTCGGGAGGCCCAGGGTGTTCTCGGGGCCTATCGCCGCCCAGTTGTTGGGGGTTACCTCGGTGGACTGGGCCGGGGCCGGGAGCCAGTCCAGGCGGAAGAGGGAGTCGGACGGGGTGCCGGGGCGGGCCGCCCCGAGTTGGTCGGCGGAGATCGTGCGGAGGGCCAGGCCCTCGACCGATGCCACCGGGGCGCCCGTCACATCGGCGAGCTCCAAGGACACCGTGCCCGTGGTCGTGCCGCCCAGCCGCACACGGAGGGCCGACGCGCCCACCGCGTGCAGGGATACCCCGGTCCAGGAGAAGGGCAGGCGGCCCTGGCCGCCGTCCCCTTCGGCCGCGCTCAGGCCCAGTGCGTGCAGTGCGGCGTCCAGCAGGGCCGGGTGCAGCCCGAACGCGCTCGCGTCGGACGTGCGGTCCTCCGGCAGGCTCACCTCGGCGAACACCTCGTCGTCGCGCCGCCAGGCAGCCGTCAGGCCCTGGAAGACCGGGCCGTAGCCGAAGCCCGCCTCGGCCAGGCCCTCGTACAGGCCGTCGGTGTCGATGCGCTCCGCCCCTGCGGGCGGCCAGGCGGACAGGTCGAACGAACCCTCCACCGCGCCCGCCGCCAAGGCGCCCGTGGCGTGGCGCAGCCATGGTTCGTCCGCCGGGGCGCCCTCCGCGCGGGAGTGCAGGGTGAGCGCGCGGCGGCCGGTGTCGTCGGGGGCGGTGAGGGAGAGCCGGAGTTGGACGGCACCCTGGTCGGGGACGATCAGGGGGGCTTCCAGGGTGAGTTCGTCCAGGCGGTCACAGCCCGCGTGGTCCCCGGCGCGCAGGGCCAGTTCCACGAAGGCGGTGCCGGGCAGCAGCACCGTGCCCATGACCGCGTGGTCGGCGAGCCAGGGCTGGGTCTGGAGGGAGAGCCGTCCGGTGAAGGCGATGCCGTCGGAGTCGGGCAGTTCGACGGCGGCGCCCAGCAGCGGATGGCCCGCCGCGTGGAGGCCGATCGCGGTGGCGTCGCCGCCCACCGGTCCGGCGTCCAGCCAGAACGGGCGGCGCTGGAAGGCGTACGTCGGCAGATCGACCACCTGCGGGCCGTACGGCGCGAACAGTGGGCCGAAGTCCACGGCGGTGCCCCGGACATGGGCGGTGCCGACCGCCGTGAGCAGCGTCTCGGCCTCGGGGCGGCCCTTGCGCAGCGCGGCGGCGAAGGCGGCCGCGTCGGGGTCGGTCACGCAGTCCTGGGCCATGGCGGTCAGGACGCCATCGGGGCCCAGCTCCACATACGTGGAGACGTTCTGCGCCTCCAGGGTCCGCACCCCGTCCAGGAAGCGGACGGCCTCGCGGACGTGGCGCACCCAGAAGTCAGCCGTCATGATCTCGTCGGCGGAGACCACGGCACCGGTCAGGTTGGACACGATCGGGATGCGCGGGGCCTGGTACGTCACCCCCAGCGCCACCTCGCGGAAGGCGTCCAGCATGCCGTCCATATGGGGCGAGTGGAACGCGTGGCTGACGGTGAGCCGCTTGGTCTTACGGCCCTCCGCCTCGAAACCGGAAGCGATCTCCAGCGCCGCGTCCTCGTCGCCCGCGACCACGACCGAGGTCGGGCCGTTGACGGCGGCGATGCTCACGCGCTTGCCGAGCCGCGGGGTCACCTCGTCCTCGGACGCCTGGACGGCGATCATCGCACCACCGGCGGGCAGCCGCTGCATCAACCGCCCGCGGGCGGCCACCAGCTTCGCCGCGTCCGCCAGCGACAGCACACCGGCCACATGGGCGGCGGCCAGTTCACCGATGGAGTGGCCGGAGAGGTAGTCCGGCCGCACGCCCCAGGTCGCCACCAGGCGGAACAGCGCCACCTCGACCGCGAACAGGGCGGGCTGGGTGAAGCCGGTCTGGTCCAGCCGCTCCGCGTCATCCCCGAACACCACCGTCTTCAGCGGCCGTTCGAGGTGGGGGTCCAGCGCGTCGCAGACCTCGTCCAGCGCCTCGGCGAACACCGGGTAGGCATCGTAGAGCTCACGGCCCATGCCGAGCCGCTGGCTGCCCTGGCCGGTGAACAGGACGGCCAGCCTGCCGCCCTCGGCCACCGCGCCCTCGGCCAGCCCGGCCGTGGTGCGGCCCTCGGCAAGGGCGTCGAGACCGGCCAGGAAGGCGTCCCGGTCCCGGGCGACGAGGGCCGCCCGGTGCTCGAACCCCACCCGGGAGGTGACCAGGGAATGGCCGATGTCGGCGAGGGCCAGCCCGGGACGGTCGGCCACATGGGCGCGCAGCCGGGCCCCCTGGGCGCGCAGCGCCTCCGGGGTCTTGGCGGACAGCACCCACGGCAGTACGGACGGCGACGCGGACGGAGTCCCCGGAACCTGGGCCTCCCTCGGTTCCGGCTCCGGCACCTGCTCGATGATGGCGTGGGCGTTGGTGCCGCTCATGCCGAAGGACGAGATACCGGCCCGGCGCGGACGCCCGGTCTCCGGCCACTCCCGCGCCTCGCTCAGCAGCGACACCGCACCCGACGCCCAGTCCACGTGCGGCGACGGCTCATCGATGTGCAGCGACTTCGGCAGCACACCGTGCCGCATCGCCTGCACCATCTTGATGATGCCCGCGACACCGGCCGCGGCCTGCGTATGGCCGAAGTTGGACTTGATCGAGCCCAGCCACAAGGGCTGCTCGGGAGACTTCTCCCTGCCGTACGTGGCCAGCAGCGCCTGCGCCTCGATCGGGTCGCCCAGCGTGGTGCCCGTGCCGTGCGCCTCCACCGCGTCCACCTCGGACGCCGACAGACCCGCGTTCGCCAGCGCCTGACGGATCACCCGCTGCTGCGACGGACCATTCGGCGCCGTCAGACCGTTCGACGCACCGTCCTGGTTGACCGCCGTGCCCCGCACCACCGCCAGCACCTTGTGGCCGTTGCGCCGGGCGTCCGACAGCCGCTCCACCAGCAGCATGCCCACGCCCTCGCCCCAGGCCGTGCCGTCCGCCGCCGCCGCGAACGGCTTGCAGCGGCCGTTCCTGGCCAGGCCGCGCTGGCGGCTGAACTCGGTGAACACATCGGGGGTGGTGATGATGGTGACACCGCCCGCGAGCGCCATCGTGCACTCGCCGTTGCGCAGCGCCTGCCCCGCCAGGTGCAGCGCCACCAGCGACGAGGAGCACGCCGTGTCGACGGTGACGGCCGGGCCCTCGAAGCCGAAGGTGTACGCCACCCGGCCGGAGGCGATGCTGCTGGAGCCGCCGGTGCCGAGGTAGCCCTCGACGCCCTCCGGGACGGTGTGCAGCCGGGACACGTAGTCGTTGTGCATCTGGCCGACGAACACGCCGACCTGCTTGCCGCGGAGCGCCCCGGGGTCGAGGCCCGCCCGCTCGAAGGACTCCCAGGTGGTCTCCAGCAGCAGCCGCTGCTGGGGGTCCATCGCCAGCGCCTCGCGCGGGTTGATGCCGAAGAACGCCGGGTCGAAGTGGTGGGCGTCGTAGGTGAAGCCGCCCTCGCGGGCGTAGGAGGTGCCGGGCCGGTCCGGGTCCGGGTCGTAGAACGCGTCCAGGTCCCAGCCGCGGTCCTCCGGCAGCCGGGCGATCCCGTCCCGGCCCTCGGCCAGCAGCTCCCACAGCTCCTCGGGGGTGCGCACATCCCCGGGGAAGCGGCAGCTCATCGCGATGATGGCGATCGGGTCGTCCTCGTCCGTCGCGGCACCCGCCGGGCCCTCGGCCCGCGCGGGGACGGCCGCCGCCTCGGAGCCGAGCAGTTCCTCCAGCAGATATCCGGCGAGCGCGGTCGGCGTCGGGTAGTCGAAGACCAGGGTGGCGGGCAGCCGCAGCCCGGCCGCGCCGCCGAGGCGGTTGCGGAACTCCACCGCGGTCAGCGAGTCGAAGCCGAGGTCCTTGAACGCCCGGCTCGCCTCCACCGCGTCGGGCGAGTCATGGCCGAGTACCACGGCCACCTGGGCGCGCACCAGGTCAAGGAGGGTCTGCTCGCGCTCGGCCGCGTCCAGCCGCACCAGCCGCTCCACCAGCGAGGAGCCGTCTTGGGCCGCCCCCGACTCCGCGGTGCGGCGGGTCGTACCGCCGCGCACCAGACCGCGCAGCAGCGGCGGCACCATCTCGATCGGCGCGCCGGTGAGCGGCGCCAGGTCGAGCCGCATGGGCACCAGGAACGCGTCGCCCACCTCCTGGGCGGCGTCGAACAGCGCCAGCCCCTCGTCGGAGGCGAGCCCCAGCACCCCGGAGCGGGTCATCCGGGACGTGTCGGTGGCCTCGAGGTCACCGGTCATCCCGCTGGCCTCGGCCCACAGGCCCCAGGCCAGCGAGGTGGCGGCGAGACCCTGGGACTGGCGGTGGCGGGCCAGGGCGTCCAGGAAGGAGTTGGCCGCCGCGTAGTTGGCCTGGCCGGGGCCGCCGAAGGTGCCCGCCGCGGAGGAGAACAGCACGAACGCGGCCAGGTCCTGGTCGCGGGTCAGCTCGTGCAGATTGACGGCCGCGTCCACCTTGGGGCGCAGCACCTTCTCCAGCCGCTCCGGCGTCAGCGCGTCGATCACCCCGTCGTCCAGCACCCCGGCGGTGTGCACGACGGCGGTCAGCGGGCGCCCGGTGGGGATGTCGGCCAGGACGGCGGCGAGCGCGTCCCGGTCGGCCGCGTCACAGGCGGCGATGGTGACCTCGGCGCCCAGCTCGCGCAGCTCGGCCGCAAGTTCAGCGGCGCCCGTGGCCTGCTCACCGCGGCGGCTGGTGAGCACCAGACGGCGTACGCCGCGCTCGGTGACCGCGTGCCGGGCGACCAGGCCGCCCAGGGTGCCGGTGCCGCCGGTGATCAGCACCGTGCCGTCCGGGTTCCACGGGGCGGGCACGGTGAGCACGACCTTGCCGACGTGGCGGGCCTGGCTGAGGTAGCGGAAGGCGTCCGGGGCCTGCCGCAGGTCCCAGGCGGTGATCGGCAGCGCCCGCAGCGCGCCCCGCCGGAACAGCTCGAGCAGTTCGCCCAGCATCTCCTGGATGCGGTCCAGGCCCGCCTCGGTGAGGTCGAACGCCTGGTAGGAGACGCCGGGGTAGGCGGCGGCGACCTCCTCGGGCGCCCGGACGTCGGTCTTGCCCATCTCGACGAACCGGCCGCCGCGCGGCAGCAGCCGCAGCGAGGCGTCCACGAACTCCCGGGCCAGCGAGTCCAGGACGACATCGACGCCGCGACCGCCGCTGGCCTCGCGGAACGTCTCCTCGAAGGCCAGGTCGCGGGAGGAGGCGATCCGGTCGTCGGCCAGTCCCAGCGAGCGCAGCGTGTCCCACTTGCCCCGGCTGGCGGTGGCGTAGACGTCCACGCCCCAGTGGCGGGCCAGCTGCACGGCGGCCATGCCGACGCCACCGGCGGCGGCGTGCACCAGCAGCGACTCCCCGCCCCGCAGGTCGGCCAGGTCGCGCAGCGCGTAGTAGGCGGTCATGAAGACGATCGGCACGGACGCGGCCTGGGCGTACGACCAGCCCTCCGGCATCGGCACGACCATCCGGCGGTCGATGACCACCAGCGGGCCGAAGCCGCCGGGCAGCATGCCCATCACCCGGTCGCCGGGCGCCAGATCGGTGATCCCGGGGCCGGTCTCGAGGACGACTCCCGCGCCCTCGCTGCCCATCAGGCCCGCGTCTCCGGGGTACATGCCGAGCGCGTTGAGCACATCGCGGAAGTTCACACCGGCGGCCCGCACCGCGACCCGCACCTGTCCGGCCTCCAGCGGCGCGGCGGCCTCCGGGCTGGGCAGCAGGGTGAGGTTCTCCAGGGTGCCCTTGTCCTGGATGTCCAGCCGCCAGCCCGGTTCGCCTGGCGGCGGCACCATGGGTCCGGAGGCGGCGGTGCGCGCCAGTCGGGGCGCGTGGACGGCGCCGCGGCGCAGCACGAACTGCGGCTCGCCGGAGGCGAGTGCGGCGCCCAGCGCCTCGTAGGAGGCGTCGGTGCCGTCGAGGTCCGCCAGCACCAGCCGGTCCGGGTTCTCCGACTGCGCCGAGCGCACCAGACCCCACACCGGGGCGTGCGCCAGGTCGTGGGTCCCCGCGTCGCCCGCGGTGGCCACCGCGCCCCGGGTCACCAGCACCAGCCGGGACGCCGCGAACCGGTCGTCGGCCAGCCACGCCCGGACCAGCGCCAGCGTCCGCTGGGTGGCGGTGTGGACGGCGGCGGTCACCTCGTCCCCGGTGGCGCCGCGCGGGTCGAGGTACGCCAGGACGTAGGCAGGGGCGTCCCCGGCCGCGGCCAGCGCGTCCAGGTCGGCGTGGATGGCGGCGCCGGAGGTCAGCGGGGCGGGCGCGCCCTCGCCGAGCACCGTCCAGGACGCGGCCGGGCCCTCGGTGGACGGCGGCACGGTGGCCCAGTCCAGCCGGTACAGCGACTCGTGGTACGCGGCGGAGCGGCCCTCGGCGAGCTGCCCGGCCGAGACCGGGCGCAGCGCCAGCTGCTCGACCGAGGCCACCGGGGCGCCGGTGCCGTCGGCCAGCTCCAGCGACACGCCGTCGGCACCGGCAGGGGTCAGCCGGACCCGGAGCGCGTCGGCGCCCACCGCGTGCAGCGACACCCCGCTCCAGGAGAACGGGAGCCGCCCCTGCTCATCGCCGCCCGCGCGGGCGAACGTGCTGTGCAGCGCGGCGTCCAGCAGCGCGGGGTGCAGCCCGAACCCGCCCGCGTCGGCCTTGCGGTCCTCCGGCAGCCGCACCTCGGCGAACACCTCGTCGCCGCGCAGCCAGGCCGCCGTCAGCCCCTGGAACACCGGCCCGTAGGCGAAACCCCCCTGCGCCAGGTGGTCGTAAAGCCCCTCGACCTCGGCGGGTTCGGCGCCCTGCGGCGGCCATGCCGTCAGATCGAACGAGGGCCGCGGGCCACCGGCCACCAGCACACCGCTCGCATGCCGGATCCACGGCAGCTCGGCGGGCGCGTCCTGCGCCCGCGAGTACAGCTCCAGGGTGCGGTGCCCGGCCCGCTGCGGGGCGCCGACGACGAGCTGGAGCTGGACCGCGCCGCGCTCGGGCAGCACCAGCGGCGCCTCGATCGTCAGCTCGTCCAGCCGGTCGTAGCCCACCTGGTCACCGGCGCGGATGGCCAGCTCCACGAAGGCGGTGCCGGGCAGCAGCACGGTGCCCATGACGGCGTGGTCGGCCAGCCACGGGTGGCTTTCGAGGGAGAGCCGCCCGGTGAACAGGAAGCCGTCGGAGTCCGCCAGCGGCACGGCGGCGCCCAGCAGGGGGTGGTCGGCCCGGTCCAGACCCGCCGACTCGACGTCGCCCACGAAGCCCGCGGGGGAGGTCAGCCAGAAGCGGCGGTGCTGGAAGGCGTAGGTCGGCAGGTCGACACGGTGGGCGCCGGTCCCGGCGAAGTACCCGGCCCAGTCCGGGGCCACCCCACGGACGTGCAGGGCGGCGAGGGCGGTGGCGACGGTATCGGCCTCGGAGCGGTCCTTGCGCAGCGCGGTGGCGAAACCGGCCGCGTCGGCGTCGGTGACGCACTCCTGGGCCATGGCGGTGAGCACACCATCGGGGCCGAGTTCGAGGTAGGTGCTGACGCCCTGGGCCTCCAACGTCCGTACGCCATCGAGGAAGCGGACGGCCTCGCGGACGTGGCGCACCCAGAAGTCGGGGGTCGTGATCTCCTCGGCGGAGACCAGCTCGCCGGTCAGGTTGGACACGATCGGAATGCGCGGGGCCTCGTACGACAGCCCCTGCGCCACCTCCCGGAACGCCTCCAGCATCCCGTCCATGCACGGCGAGTGGAACGCATGGCTCACGGTCAGCCGCTTGGTCTTACGGCCCCGCGCCTCAAAACCGGACGCGAGCGCGACAGCCGCGTCCTCATCACCCGCGATGACCACCGACGTCGGACCGTTGATGGCGGCGATGCTCACCCGCTCGGTCAGCAGCGGCGCCACCTCGTCCTCCGACGCCTGTACCGCGATCATCGCGCCACCCGCCGGAAGCTCCTGCATCAGACGGCCACGCGCCGCCACCAGCTTCGCCGCGTCGGCCAGCGACAGCACACCGGCCACCTGCGCGGCGGCCAGCTCGCCGATGGAGTGCCCGGAGAGGACGTCGGGCCGCAGCCCCCACGCCTCGACCAGGCGGAACAGCGCCACCTCGACCGCGAACAGCGCGGGCTGGGTGAACCCGGTCCGGTCCAGCTCCTCGGCGTCGTCCCCGAACACCACCGTCCTCAGCGGCCGTTCAAGGTGTACGTCCAGCGCGTCGCAGACGGCGTCGAACGCCTCCGCGAACACCGGGTAGGCGTCGTACAGTTCGCGGCCCATGCCGAGCCGCTGGCTGCCCTGCCCGGTGAAGAGGAAGGCCACCTTGCCCTCCGCCACCGAGCCCTGGACCAGCCCCGCGGCCGACTCGCCGCGCGCCAGCGCCTCCAGGCCCGAGACCAGTGCCGCACGGTCCGCGCCGACCACGACGGCGCGGTGGTCCAGCGCGGCGCGGGAGGTCGCGAGCGAGTACGCCAGGTCGGTCGGGGACACGTCCGGCCGCCGCTCCAGGTCGGCGAGCAGCCGCTCGGCCTGCGCCCGCAGCGCGTCGGCGTTCTTGCCGGACACGGTCCACGGCAGTACGGACGGCCGGACGGCCGGAAGCGCGGGGAGCCCGGCCTCCTCCGGCTCCGGCGCCTGCTCGATGATGACGTGCGCGTTGGTGCCGCTGACGCCGAAGGAGGACACCCCGGCCCGGCGGGACCGCCCGGTCTCCGGCCACTCCCGCGCCTCGCTCAGCAGCGACACCGCGCCCGCCGCCCAGTCCACGTGCGGCGACGGCTCGTCGAGGTGCAGCGACCGGGGCAGTACGCCGTGGTGCATGGCCTGCACCATCTTGATGATGCCCGCGACACCGGCCGCGGCCTGCGTATGGCCGACGTTGGACTTGATCGAGCCCAGCCACAGCGGCTGGTCCTCGGTCTTCTCCTTGCCGTACGTGGCCAGCAGCGCCTGCGCCTCGATCGGGTCGCCCAGCGTCGTCCCCGTGCCGTGGGCCTCGACCGCGTCCACCTCGGACGCCGACAGACCCGCGTTCGCCAGCGCCTGACGAATGACGCGCTGCTGGGAGGGACCGTTCGGTGCCGTCAGACCATTGGACGCACCGTCCTGGTTGACCGCCGTGCCCCGCACCACCGCCAGCACCTTGTGGCCGTTGCGCCGGGCGTCCGACAGCCGCTCCACCAGCAGCATGCCGACGCCCTCGGCCCAGCCGGTGCCGTCCGCCCCGGCCGAGAAGGACTTGCAGCGGCCGCTGGCCGAAAGGCCGCCCTGGCGGCTGAAGTCGATGAAGGTGTCCGGGGTGGACATGACGGTGACACCGCCCGCGAGGGCCATGGTGCACTCGCCGTTGCGCAGCGCCTGCGCGGCCAGGTGCAGCGCCACCAGCGACGACGAGCACGCCGTGTCGATGGTGACGGCCGGGCCCTCGAGGCCGAAGGTGTACGCCACCCGGCCGGAGGCCACGCTCCCCGCCGTGCCGGTGCCGAGGTAGCCCTCCAGGCCGTCCGGCAGGGCGGTCAGCCGGGAGAGGTAGTCGTGGTACATGACGCCCGCGAAGACGCCGGTCCTGCTGCCGCGCACGGTCGACGGGTCGATCCCGGCCCGCTCGAACGCCTCCCAGGAGCTCTCCAGCAGCAGCCGCTGGTGGGGGTCCATGGCGAGGGCTTCGCGGGGGTTGATGCCGAAGAAGTCGGGGTCGAACTCGCCCGCGCCGTAGAGGAATCCGCCCTCGATGGTGGCGCTGGTGCCCGCCTGCTCCGGGTCGTCGCCCAGCAGCCCCTCCAGCTGCCAGCCGCGGTCGGCCGGGAAGCCGGAAATGGCGTCCACCGAGCCGGTGACCAGCTGCCACAGCTCCTCGGGGCTGGTGACCCCGCCGGGGTAGCGGCAGCTCATGCCGACGATGGCGATGGGCTCGTCGTCGGCGACCGCCACGGTGGCGGCCGGGGCCGCGGCGGCCTCGTCGGCCTGGTCGCCGAGGATTTCGGTGCGCAGGAAACCGGCCAGCGCGGTCGGCGTGGGGTAGTCGAAGACGAGGGTGGCGGGGAGCCGTACGCCGGTGACGGCGCCGAGGCGGTTGCGCAGTTCGACGGCGGTGAGCGAGTCGAAGCCCAGCTCCTTGAAGGCGCGCCCGGCGCCGACGGCCTCCGGGCCCGCGTAGCCGAGGACGGCGGCCACCTGACCGCAGACGACCTCCAGCAGCAGCCGGTCGCGCTCGGGGACGGACAGCCCGAGGAGCCGGTCGGCGAGCCCGCCGGGTGCGGAGGCGCCGCCCGCCTCGACCACGCGGCGGCCGGGGGCCCGCACCAGGCCGCGCAGCAGCGCGGGGACCATGGTGGCGTCGGCGTTTCGCAGCGGCGCCAGGTCCAGGTGCATGGGGACGAGCGTGGGGTCGCCCACGGCGAGGGCGGTGTCCAGGAGGGCCAGGCCCTCCTCGGAGGAGAGGGCGGCCACTCCGGCGCGGGTGATGCGCTGGATGTCGGTGTCGTCCAGGTCACCGGTCATGCCGCTGCGCTCGGCCCACAGGCCCCAGGCGAGGGCGGTGGCGGGCAGCCCCTGGGCGCGGCGCCGGTGGGCGAGGGCGTCCAGGAAGGCGTTGGCGGCGGCGTAGTTGGCCTGGCCGGGGCCGCCGAGGGTGCCGGCGGCGGCGGAGAACAGCACGAACGCCGATAGATCCAGGTTGCCGCGGGTCAGCTCGTGGAGGTTCACGGCCGCGTCCACCTTGGGGGGCAGTACGCGGTCGACGCGCTCGGCGGTGAGCGAGCCGATGACACCGTCGTCGAGCACACCTGCGGTGTGCACCACGGCGGTCAGCGGGTGTTCGGCCGGGACGGCGGCGAGCGCGGTGGCGAGCGCGTCGCGGTCGGCCACGTCGCAGGCGGCGAGGGTGACCTCGGCGCCCGACGCGCGCAGCTCGGCGGCGAGTTCGGCGGCGCCGTGGGCTTCTGCCCCGCGCCTGCTGAGCAGCAGCAGGTGGCGTACGCCGTGCCCGGCCACCAGGTGGCGGGCGACGAGGCCGCCGAGGGTGCCGGTGGCGCCGGTGACGAGGGCGGTGCCCTCGGGGTCGAGGGCGGGGGCGGTCCGCTCGGGGTCGGCGGCGACCTTGGCCAGGCGCGGTACGACCACGGATCCGGCGCGGACGGCGAGCTGCGATTCGCCGGTGGCCAGGGCGGCGGACAGCGCCCGGTAGGACTCGTCGCGGCCGTCGAGGTCCGCCAGGACGAAGCGGTCCGGGTTCTCGGACTGCGCGGAGCGCAGCAGACCCCACAGCGGGGCGTGGGCCAGGTCCTCGGTGTCGGCGTCCGCCGAGGCGGCGACGGCGCCACGGGTGGCGACCACCAGCCGGGAGCCCTCGAAGCGGGCGTCGGCGAGCCAGCTCTGGACCAGCTCCAGCGCCCGGTGCAGGGCCTCGCGCACGGCGGTCTCGACGGGCAGCCCGCTGTCGGCCGCGAAGAACGGCGCGACGACGGCCTGGGGCACCGGGGCCCCGGCGTCCACGGCCGCGCCGAGCGCGGCCAGGTCGGCGTATCCGGCGGCGGTGGGCAGGGCGGTGGCCAGCTCCGCGTACCCGGCGGCGGTCAGCTCGGGGTGGTCGGCGGCGCCCAGCACCGCCCACTGCCCGGCCACCACGGTGGTGTTGGCGGGGACCGGCACGGGGGTCCACTCGACGCGGAACAGCGCCTCGTGGAAGGCGCCGCGCGCGGCGTGCACCTGGTCGGGCGAGACGGGCCGCAGCAGCAGGGAGTCCACGGAGGCGACGGGCGCGCCGCTCTCGTCGGTCACCAGCACGGCCACCGCGTCCTGACCGGCGGGCGAGAGCCGGACGCGGAGCGTGGCGGCGCCCACGGCGTGCAGCCGGACCCCGCTCCAGGAGAAGGGGAGGCGGCCGTGTTCGGTGTCCTCCAGCAGGGAGCCGATGCCCACGGCGTGCAGGGCCGCGTCCAGCAGCGCCGGGTGCAGCCCGAACAGCTCGGCCTCGGCGCGGGCGGTTTCGGGCAGCCGCACCTCGGCGTACACCCGCTCCTCGTGCTGCCAGGCGCCCTGGAGCCCCTGGAAGACCGGGCCGTAGGCGAATCCGGTGTCGGCGAGCCAGTCGTAGAGGCCGTCCACGGGGACCTCGGTGGCACCGGCCGGGGGCCATGCGGTGAGGCTGTCGCCGGGGGTGGTGGCGCCGGTGGAGAGCACACCGGTGGCGTGGCGGGTCCACTCGCCCTCGCCCCAGGTGCCGTCGGCGGCCTCCTCGAGACGCGAGTGCAGGGTCAGCGACCGGCGGCCGGTCCCGTCCGGGGCGCCCACGGACACCTGGAGCTGTACGCCGCCCTGCGGGGGCAGCACCAGCGGGGCCTCGAGGGTCAGCTCCTCCAGGACGTCCGCGCCCGCGTGGTCACCGGCGCGGATGGCGAGCTCCACGAAGGCGGTGCCGGGCAGCAGCACGGTGTCCATGACGGCGTGGTCGGCCAGCCACGGGTGGGTCTGCAGGGAGAGCCGTCCGGTGAAGAGGAATCCGGCGCCGTCGGCGAGTGACACGGCGGCGCCGAGCAGCGGATGGTCGGCGGAGCCGAGCCCGGCGGCGGTCACATCGCCGGTCCACGGGCCGGGCGGTTCGGGCCAGTACAGCTCGCGCTGGAAGGCGTAGGTGGGCAGTTCGACGCGGCGGGAGCCGGAGCCCTCGAAGACCGCGGCCCAGTCGACGGCCACGCCGTGGACATGGGCGCGGGCGAGGGCACCGGCCAGGGCGGTGGCCTCGGGGCCGTCGCCGCGCAGCACGGGCACGAACACGGCGCCGTCGCCGGTGACGCAGTCCTGCGCCATGGCGGAGAGCACCCCGTCGGGGCCCAGCTCCACATAGGTGGCGACGTCGTACTCCTCGAGGCGGCGGATGCCGTCGGTGAAGCGGACCGCCTCGCGGACGTGCCGGACCCAGTAGTCGGGCGAGCAGATCTCGTCGGCGGAGACCGAACCGCCGGTGAGGTTGGAGATGATGGGGATGACCGGCGGGGCGTAGGTGACCTGCCGCGCCACCTCGCGGAAGGCGTCCAGCATGCCGTCCATGCGGGGCGAGTGGAACGCGTGGCTCACGGCGAGCCGCTTGGTCTTACGGCCCCGCGCCTCGAAACCGGAGGCGATCGCGACAGCCGCGTCCTCGTCACCCGCGATGACGACGGACGTGGGCCCGTTGAGGGCGGCGATCGAGACGCGCCCGGTGAGCAGCGGCGCCACCTCGTCCTCGGACGCCTGGATGGCGATCATCGCGCCACCGGCGGGCAGTTCCTCCATCAGACGGCCGCGCGCGGCCACCAGCTTCGCCGCGTCGGCCAGCGAGAGCACACCCGCCACATGGGCCGCGGCCAGTTCACCGATGGAGTGGCCGACGAGGAAGTCGGGCTTGACGCCCCATGTCTCCAGCAGCCGGAACAGCGCCACTTCGAGGGCGAACAGCGCGGGCTGGGTGTGACCGGTGCGGTCCAGCGAGCCGTCGTCGTCGCCGAACATCACCTCGCGCAGCGGTCGCCGGAGGTGCTGGTCGAGCTCGGCGCACACCTCGTCCAGGGCGCGGGCGAAGGCCGGGACGGCCGCGTACAGTTCACGGCCCATTCCGGCGCGCTGGCTGCCCTGGCCGGTGAAGAGGAACGCGACCTTGCCCTCGGCCACCTCGCCCCGGACGACGCCGCCCGCGGGGGTGTCCTCGGCGAGTGCGGCCAGCCCGCGCAGCAGTTCGTCCCGGCCGCCCTCGCCGGTGAGGACCACGGCCCGGTGGTCCAGCGCGGCGCGGGTGGTGGCCAGCGAATGGGCCAGGTCGACCAGGCCGAGGTCCGGGTCGTCCTGGACGCGGGCGGTGAGCCGCCCGGCCTGGGCGCGCAGTGCGGGTGCGCTCTGCGCGGACACCAGCAGCGGCAGCTGCCCGCCGATGCCGGTCCACTCCGCGTCGCCGGGGAGCCGCGGCTCGCGGTCCTCGGCGGGGGCCTGTTCGATGACGGTGTGGGCGTTGGTACCGCTCACGCCGAAGGAGGAGATGCCCGCGCGGCGCGGCTGGCCGGTCTCCGGCCACGGGGTGTTCTCGGTGAGCAGGGAGACGGCGCCCGCGTCCCAGTCCACGTCCCGGGAGGGCGCGTCGACGTGCAGGGTCCTGGGCAGCACTCCGTGCTCGATGGCCTTGACCATCTTGATGATCCCGGCGACACCGGCGGCGGCCTGGGTGTGCCCGAAGTTGGACTTGACCGAGCCGAGCCACAGCGGGCGGCCCTCGGCCCGGTTCTGCCCGTACGTGGCGAGCAGGGCCTGGGCCTCGATGGGGTCACCGAGGCTGGTGCCGGTGCCGTGGGCCTCGACGGCGTCCACCTGGGCCGGGGTGAGCCGGGCGTCGGTGAGCGCCTGGCGGATGACCCGCTGCTGGGACGGGCCGTTGGGCGCGGTCAGACCGTTGGACGCGCCGTCCTGGTTGATGGCCGAACCCCGGACGATGGCCAGCACCTTGTGGCCGTGGCGGCGCGCGTCCGACAGCCGCTCGACCAGCAGCATGCCGACGCCCTCGCCCCAGCCGGTGCCGTCCGCGCCGTCCGCGAACGCCTTGCAGCGGCCGTCGGGGGCGAGGCCGCGCTGGCGGCTGAAGTTGATGAACGCGCGCGGGCTGTTCATCACCGTGACACCGCCGGTGAGCGCCAGCGAGCACTCGCCGTTGCGCAGCGCCTGGATGGCCAGGTGCAGCGCCACCAGCGACGCCGAGCACGCGGTGTCCACCGTGAGCGCCGGGCCCTCCAGACCGAAGGTGTAGGAGATCCGGCCGGAGATGACGCTGGCGGCGTTGCCGGTGAGCAGATACTGCTCAACGCCCTGCGGCAGCGTGTGCATCAGCTCCGGGTAGTCCTGGCCGTTGGTGCCGACGAAGACACCGGCCCTGCTGCCGCGGAGCGTGGCCGGGTCGATCCCGGCCCGCTCGAACGCCTCCCAGGAGGTCTCCAGCAGCAGCCGCTGCTGCGGGTCCATGCCAAGGGTCTCGCGCGGGCTGATCCCGAAGAACCCGGCGTCGAACTCGCCCGCGCCGTCGAGGAACCCGCCCTTGTCGGTGTAGCTGGTGCCCTGCTCGTCGGGGTCGTCGGCGAAGAGCGCGTCGACGTCCCAGCCACGGTCCGTGGGGAAGTCCGCGATGGCGTCGCCGCCCGCGGCCACGAGCTCCCACAGCTCCTCCGGAGAGGTGACACCTCCGGGGAACCGGCAGCTCATTCCGACGATCGCGATCGGCTCAGGCTCCTGCGACTCGACCTCGCGGAGACGCTGCCGCGTCTGGTGCAGATCGGCAGTTACCCGCTTGAGGTAGTCGAGGATCTTGTCCTGATCCGCCATTGGAGTCTCACCCATGCTTCTCGTCACAAACCTTGCGCCCTCGGACCCGTCGATCCTCAGATTCCGAGTTCCTTGTCGATGAAGGCGAAGACCTCGTCGGGCGTCGCCTCCTGCAACTTCTCCGTCACGGTGCCGCCGTCGCCGTCGGCCGCCCCGGCATCGGCCGTACGGGGCTCCGCCCATGCCGCCGCGAGGTCCCGCAGCCGGGCCGCGATGTCCTCCCGTGCCCCGCTGTCGGGGTCCAGGACGGACAGCGCGGACTCCAGCGCGTCGAGCTCCGCGAACCCGGGCGCCGCGGCCGTACCGCCGTCGCCCACGATCCGGCCGCACAGGAACTCGGCGAGCGCCGCCGGGGTCGGGTAGTCGAAGACCAGCGTGGCGGGCAGCTTCTGCCCGGTGGCGGCGGTCAGCCGGTTGCGCAGCTCCAGCGCGATCAGCGAGTCGAAGCCCAGCTCCTTGAACGCCCGCCCGGCGCCGACCTCGTCGGTCGAGGAGTGGCCGAGCGCGGCGGCCGCGCCCGAGCGCACGACCTCCAGGACGACCAGGGACTGCTCGGCCCGGGAGATCCCGGCCAGCCGGTTGCGCAACGCGTCCGCCGGGGACCCGTCGGCGGCCGCCCCCGGCTCACCGGCCCTGCCCCCGGTCTCGCGCAGCCGCTTGACCTCGGGCAGCTCGCCGATGAGCGGGCTGGGGCGTACCGCGGTGTAGCCGTGGGCGAAGCGGTCCCACTGGATGTCGGCGACGGCCACGACCGTGTCCGCGTGGTCCAGGGCCCGCTGCAGCGCCGTGATCGCGGCGTGCGGCGCCATCGCCGGGACACCGCCGCGGTCCAGCCGCTCGCCGATGGCACCGTCCGCGGCCAGCCCGGTCTCGCCCCAGCGGCCCCAGGCCACCGAGGTGGCGGGCAGGCCCGCCGCGCGGCGCCGTTCGGCCAGCGCGTCCAGATAGGCGTTGGCCGCCGCGTAGTTGCCCTGCCCGGCGTCGCCGAGGGTGCCCGCGATGCCGGAGAACAGCACGAACGCGGTCAGGTCCAGATCGCGGGTCAGCTCGTCCAGATGGCGCGCCGCGTCGGCCTTGGGGCCGAGGACGGTGGCGAACCGCTCGGGGGTGAGCGCGTCCAGGACGCCGTCGTCCAGGACGCCCGCGGCGTGCATGACCGCCGTGAGCGGCCGGTCGGCCGGGACGGCGGCGAGCAGCGTCTCCACGGCCTTGCGGTCGGCCACGTCGCACGCGGCGATGGTGACGTCGGCGCCCAACTCGGCCAGCTCGTCCCGCAGTTCAGCCGCACCCGGGGCCTCGGGGCCACGGCGGCTGGTGAGCACCAGGTGCTCGGCGCCGTTACGGGCCAGCCAGCGCGCCACATGGGCGCCCAGCGCGCCCGTACCGCCGGTGACCAGCGTCGTACCGTACGGCTTCCACGACCGTACGGCCGGAGCACCGGCCAGCGGGGCGTGGGCGAGCCTGCGGGCGAAGACCCCGGCCGCGCGCACCGCGAGCTGGTCCTCGCCGCCGGTCCCCGCGAGCGCCCCGGCGAGCCGGGCCAGCGCCCGCTCGTCGGGCGCGCCGGGCAGGTCCACCAGACCGCCCCAGCGCTCCGGGTACTCCAGGGCGGCGGTCCGGCCGAGGCCCCACACGAGCGCCTGCTCCGGGGATTCCACGGTGTCCGTCTGGCCGACGGCGACCGCGCCCCGGGTGGCACACCACAGCGGCGCGTCCACCCCGGCGTCGCCGAGGGCCTGGATCAGCACGGCGGTACCGACCAGCCCGGCGCTGACCCCGTCGGTGCCGGGCGCGGTGCCCGCGTCGAAGGCGAGCAGCGAGAGCACACCGGAGACGGCTCCGGCGTCGGCCAGCTCCTCGCGCACCAGGCGGGTCAGCGACGCGCGGTCCGACTCCACGGCGGTCGGGGTGATCTGCCGCACCTCGGCGCCGCGTTCGGTGAGCGTCCGGACCGCGCCGAGCGTCCAGTCGTCGGTGGCGGCGGACTCGGGCACGGCCAGCAGCCAGGTGCCGGACAGCCGCGGGGCCTGTGCCTCGGTCAGCGAGGTCCAGGTCACGCGGTAGCGCCAGCCGTCCACGGTGGACTGCTCGCGGGCCTGCTTGCGCCACGAGGCCAGAGCGGGCAGGACGGCGCCGAGCGAGGACCGCTCGCCGTCGTCCCCGAACGCGAGGGTGTCGGCCAGCGACTCCAGGTCCTCGCGCTCGACGGCCTCCCAGAAGCGGGCGTCCACGGCGTCGGACGGTACGCCCGGCTGATCGGCCGGGGTGTCGGCCGGCTGCGGCCAGTAGCTCTGGTGCTGGAAGGCGTACGTGGGCAGCTCGACGCGGACCGCGCCCGTCCCCTCGTACACCGCCGCCCAGTCCACGCCGACGCCGCGCGTCCACGCCTCGCCCAGCGAGGTGTAGAGACGGTCGAGCCCGCCCTCGTCACGGCGCAGCGACCCGATCGCGGCGGCCTCGCGGCCCGCGTCCTCGGCCGTCTCCTGCACCCCCATCGCCAGCACCGGGTGCGCGCTGCACTCGATGAAGACGCCGAAGCCCTCGTCCAGCAGTCGGCGAACGGCGCCCTCCAGCTCAACCGTGCGCCGCAGATTGGTGAACCAGTACTCCGCGTCCAGCTCCGGACCCTCGACCCACTCCCCCGTCACCGTCGACAGGAAGGGGACTTCGGCCGTCTTGGGCTCAACGGGGGCCAGCAACTCCAGCAGCTCCTCGCGGAGGAGTTCCACCTGAGCCGAGTGCGAGGCGTAGTCCACCGGCACCCGACGCGCCCGCACCTCGTCCGCCTCACACGCGGCGACCAGCTCATCGAGGGCCCCGGGCTCACCCGAGACGACCACCGAGGACGGGCCGTTGACGGCCGCCACCGAGATGCGCTCCTCGCCCCACGGCACGATCCGCTCCCGCACCTCCGCCACCGGCAGCGCCACCGACACCATGCCACCCCGGCCCGCCAGCACCCGCCCAATCGCCTGACTGCGCAACGCCACCACACGCGCCGCGTCCTTCAACGAGAGAATCCCCGCCACACACGCCGCCGCGATCTCACCCTGCGAGTGACCCACCACAGCCAACGGCCGCACGCCCAGCGAACGCCACAGCTCCGCCAGCGAGACCATCACGGAGAACAACACCGGCTGAACGACGTCCACCCGCTCCAGTGACGGTGCGCCCTCCGCCTCGCGCAGCACATCCACCAACGACCAGTCGGTGAACTCTGCGAGCGCGGCGGCACACTCATCAATACGGGCAGCGAACACCGGTGAAGCATCCAACAGCTCCACGGCCATGCCTACCCATTGTGACCCCTGTCCCGGGAACACGAATGCGGCCTTGCCCCCGATTGAGGCCCCCTGCACCAGGTTCGGCAGGACCTGCCCCCTAGTGAGGGCGTCCAGGCCACGGACGAAATCGTCCCGGTCCGTGCCCACCAGCACCGCGCGCTGGTCGAAGGCGGCGCGGGTGGTGGCCAGCGCACGGCCGATGTCCTGCGGGCGCGCGGCCGGGTCGGCGTCGAGATGGGCCAGCAGCTTCGCGGCCTGGGCGCGCAGCGCCGCCTCGGTCCTGCCGGACACCGTCCACGGCAGCGCGCCGAGCGGCCGGGTCACCGGCTCGGCCGGGTCCGGCTCCTCGGCGGGCGCCTGCTCGATGATGGCGTGGGCGTTGGTGCCGCTGAAGCCGAACGAGGATACGGCGGCCCGGCGCGGACGGCCGGTCTCGGGCCACTCCCGCGCCCCGGTCAACAGCTCCACGTCGCCCGCCGACCAGTCGACGTGCGGGGTGGGCTCGCCGATGTGCAGCGACTCCGGCAGCACGCCGTGGCGCAGCGCGAGCACGAGCTTCATCACACCCGCGACACCGGCCGCCGCCTGGGCGTGGCCGATGTTGGACTTGATGGAGCCGAGCAGCAGGGGCTGTCCCTCGGGCCGCTCCTGGCCGTAGGTGGCGAGCAGCGCCTGAGCCTCGATCGGATCACCCAGCGTCGTACCGGTGCCATGTGCCTCCACCGCGTCCACCTCGGCAGGGGACAGCCGGGCGTTGGCGAGCGCCTGCCGGATCACGCGCTGCTGGGACGGGCCATTGGGCGCGGTCAGACCATTGGACGCGCCGTCCTGGTTGATCGCCGAACCGCGCACGACGGCCAGCACCGGATGGCCGTTCTTCCGGGCGTCCGACAGCCGCTCGACCAGCAGCATGCCCACACCCTCGGCCGGGCTGAAGCCGTCCGCATCCGCGGAGAACGCCTTGCTGCGGCCGTCGGATGACAGTCCGCGCTGGCGGCTGAACTCGATGAACGTCCCCGGGGTGGCCATCACGGTCACCCCGCCCGCGAGCGCGATCGAGCACTCGCCCTGGCGCAGCGACTGGACGGCCAGGTGCAGCGCCACCAGCGACGCCGAGCACGCGGTGTCCACGGTGACCGCCGGACCCTCCAGACCGAAGGTGTACGACAGGCGGCCGGAGACGACGCTTGCGGCGCTGCCGGTGGCCAGGTGGCCCTCGTAGCCCTCGGTGTTGTTGCGCATGACGATGGAGTAGTCGGAGCCATTGGTGCCGACGAAGACGCCGGACGGGCTGCCGTGCAGGGCGGCCGGGTCGATGCCCGCCCGCTCGAACGCCTCCCACGAGGTCTCCAGCAGCAGCCGCTGCTGCGGGTCCATCGCCATGGCCTCGCGCGGCGAGATCCCGAAGAACGCGGGGTCGAAGTCGGCGGCCCCGGTGAGGAACCCGCCCTCGCGGGTGTAGCTGGTGCCCTGCGCGTCCGGGTCCGGGTCGTACAGCGACTCGATGTCCCAGCCGCGGTCGGCCGGGAACTCCGACAGCGCGTCGCCCCCGGAGGCGAGCAGCTGCCACAGCTCCTCGGGGGTGCGCACCCCGCCGGGGAAGCGGCAGCTCATGGAGACGATGGCGATCGGCTCGTCGTCGGCGAGCGCCGCCGCGGTCGGCAGCGCGGCCACGGCGGCCCGCTGCCCGCCCGCGAGCTCGGTGCGCAGATGGCGCGCGAGCAGGGTGGGCGTGGGGTAGTCGAAGATCAGGGTGGGCGGCAGCTTCAGCCCGCTGGCGGCGCTGAGCCGGTTGCGCAGTTCCACGGCCGTCAGCGAGTCGAAGCCCAGCTCCTTGAAGGCCCGGCCCGCCTCGACGCCGTCGGCGCCCGCGTAGCCCAGGACGGCCGCGACGGCGGTGCGCACCAGCTCCAGCACCAGCCGCTCCCGCTCGGCCTCCGGCACCCCGGCGAGCTGCTGGGCCAGGGCGACCGCGCCCGCGCCGTCCGCCTCGGCGTCCCCGGCCATGTCCTCGATGACCTGCCGCGCCTCGGGCAGGTCGTGCAGCAGCGGACGGGAGCGGCCGGAGGTGAAGGCGAGCACGAAGCGCTTCCACTCCATGTCGACGACGGTCAGCACCGACTCATCGCGGTCCAGGGCGTGCTGGAGCGCGGTGACGGCCGACCGCGGCGCCATCTCGATGACGCCGTGGCGGCGCATCCGGTCGCCGACGCCGCCCTCGGCCATCCCGCCCTCGCCCCACGGGCCCCAGGCCAGCGAGGTGGCGGGCAGGCCCTGGGCGCGCCGGTACTCGGCGAAGGCGTCCAGGAAGGCGTTGCCGGGCGCGTAGTTGCCCTGGCCGGGCGCGCCGAAGGTGGCCGCGAAGGAGGAGAACAGCACGAACGCCGACAGGTCCAGCTCGCGGGTGAGCTCGTGCAGATGGCGGGTGGCGTCCACCTTGACCTTCAGCACCCGGTCCACCTGGTCCGGGGTCAGGCCCTCGATCACCCCGTCGTCCAGCACGGCGGCCGTGTGGACGACGGCGGTCAGCGGGTGCTCGGCGGGGATGTCCGCGAGCAGCGCCTCGACCTGGGCGCGGTCGGCCACGTCGCACGCGGCGACGGTGACCTTGGCGCCGAGTTCGGTCAGCTCGGACCGCAGATCCGCCGCGCCCGGGGCGTCCAGGCCACGGCGGCTGGTGAGCACCAGGTGCTCGGCGCCGCTCCGGGCCAGCCAGCGCGCCACATGGGCGCCCAGCGCGCCCGTACCGCCGGTGACCAGGGTGGTGCCCGCGGGCTTCCAGGCCCGTACGGCGGGCGTGGCGGCAAGCGGGGCGCGCACCAGACGGCGTACGAGCGGCCCGGTGGCGCGGATCGCGACCTGGTCCTCCTCGTCGGCCCCGGCGAGCACGGCCACCAGCCGGGCCAGCGCCCGCTCGTCGGGCGCCCCGGGCAGGTCCACCAGACCGCCCCAGCGCTCGCCGTGCTCCAGCGCGGCCACCCGGCCCAGGCCCCAGACCAGTGCCTGCTCGGGGGAGTCCAGCGAGTCCGCGCGGCCGACGGAGACCGCACCGCGGGTGGCGGACCACAGCGGCGCGCCGATCTCCGCGTCGCCGAGGGCCTGCACCAGCGCGAGCTGCGCGGCCACCCCGGCGGGGACGGAGGGGTGACGGGGGTGCGGACGGCCGTCGAGGGCCAGCAGCGACAGCACTCCGGCGAACGGGATGCCGTCGGTCTCCGCGAGCGCGGTGCGCAGCCGCCCGGTCAGCTCGTCGCGGCCGTCGGCGGTGGTGTCCACGGCGATCCGCCGTACGTCGGCGCCGCGTTCGGCGAGCACACCGGCCACGGCGTCGGGCCAGGCTGCGTCCCCCGCCTCCGGGGCGATGACGAGCCAGGCACCGGTCAGCCGCGCGGGCTGCCCGTCGGCGAGCGGCTTCCAGGTGACGCGGTAGCGCCAGCCGTCCACCGTGGACCGCTCACGGGCCTGCTTGCGCCACGACGCCAGGGCGGGCAGCAGCGCGCTGACCCGCTCGTCGTCGTCGATGTCCAGCTCGGCCGCGAGGGTCTGCCAGTCCTCGCGCTCGACGGCCTCCCAGAAACGGGTCTCGACGGGGTCGGCGGCGGTGGCCGCGGCAGCGGCGGGGCTGCCCGCCTCCAGCCAGTAGTGCTGGTGCTGGAAGGCGTACGTGGGCAGCTCGAC
>NZ_LAKD02000169.1 GCF_000968685.2 Streptomyces antioxidans | reverse complement strand
GCCCCGAAATCACACTCGCCGCATTACCCGTACCGACGAAGCCCTCCACGCCTTCCGGAAGTGCGGGCAGCGAGGACGCGTAGTCGTGGTACATCACACCGGCGAACACACCGGTACGGCTGCCCCGTACGGTCGCCGGGTCGATCCCGGCCCGCTCGAACGCCTCCCACGACGTCTCCAGCAACAACCGCTGCTGCGGATCCATGGCAAGCGCCTCACGCGGCGAAATCCCGAAGAACGCCGGGTCGAAGTGGCCCGCCCGGTCGACGAAGCCGCCCTCGCGGGAGTACGAGGTGCCCGGGTGGTCGGGGTCCGGGTGGTAGAGCCCGTCCAGATCCCAGCCACGGTCGGTGGGGAACTCGGAGATCGCGTCCCGACCCTCCACGACCAACCGCCACAAGTCCTCCGGAGTCTCCACCCCGCCCGGATAACGGCAGCCCAACCCCACAATCGCGATCGGCTCATCATCCGCAGCCGACACCACCACCGGACCCGCCACCGCAGCCGCAGCCCCCACGACCTCCGTCCGCAGGAAATCGGCGAGCACCGCAGGCGTCGGATAGTCGAAGACCAGCGTCGCGGGCAACCGCAACTCACTCACCACACCCAGCGCATTCCGCAACTCCACCGCCGTCAGCGAGTCAAAGCCCAGCTCACGGAAGGAGCGATGCGGTTCGACGGTGTCCAGCGAGTCATGGCCGAGTACGGCCGCGACCTGCGTACGGACCAGCTCCAGGAGCGCGTCGAGCTGTTCGCTCTCGCTCAGCCCGGCGAGCCGCCGCGCCAGCGCGCCCGACGCCACCGCGCCCTCCGCCGCACGGCGCGCCGGAACCCGCACCAGCCCACGCAGCAGCGGCGGCACCACACCGGTCGACGCCGCCTCGGCGCGCAGCGCGGCCAGGTCGAGCCGTACGGGCACGAGCAGCGCCTCGTCCGTGCGGTACCCGGCGTCGAACAGCTCCAGGCCCTCGGCGGCCGACAGCGCCACGACACCGCCCCGGCTCATCCGGGACACATCGGCCTCGTCCAGCTCACCGGTCATCGCGCTGGAGTCGGCCCACAGACCCCAGGCCAGTGAGGTGGCGGGCAGGCCCTGGGCGCGGCGGTGCTGGGCGAGGGCGTCCAAGAAGGTGTTGGCCGCCGCGTAGTTGCCCTGCCCCGGGTTGCCGAACACACCGGCGGCGGAGGAGAACAGCACGAACGCCGACAGGTCCAGGTCGCGGGTCAGCTCATGAAGGTTCCACGCCGCGTCCACCTTCGGGCGCAGGACGCGCGTCATGCGCTCAGGGGTGAGCGAACCGATCACACCGTCATCCAGCACACCAGCCGTATGCACGACCGCCGTCAACGGATGCTCAGCGGAGATGGCGGCAAGGGTCACGGCTAGCGCGTCCCGGTCCGCCACATCACATGCCGCCCAATACGCCTCAGCGCCCAACCCGGCCAATTCGGCGATGAGTTCGGCCGCACCCGGCGCCTGGCCGCCACGACGGCTCACCAACAGCAGACGCCGAACGCCACGCTCCACCACGAGATGGCGCGCCAGCAGACCACCCAGCGTGCCGCTCGCACCCGTGACCAGGACCGTGCCCTGGGCATCGACATCGAGCGGCTGCTCGGTGTCCACTGCGGCCCGGGCCAGGCGTGGCGCCCGCAGCACTCCGTCCCGTACGGCCACCTGGGGCTCGGCCGACGCCAGCGCATCCGGCAGCGCCGTCAGCGAATCGGCCGTACCGTCGACATCGACCAGGACGAACCGGCCCGGGTTCTCCGACTGCGCGGAACGCAGCAGACCCCATACGGCGGCACCTGCCAGGTCCGCCACGGGCTCGGCGACCTCGGTAGCCACGGCACCCGACGTCAGCACGGTCAGGCGTGCATCCGCGAATCGCTCATCGGCCAGCCACGCCTGCACCAGCTCCAGGGCCCGGGTCGTGGCGCGGTGCACCGTATCGGTCGGCGAGGAGCCTTCCCCAGCCCCGCCCCTCCCCGAAACCGGAGGCAAGCCCCCGGACCCCAGACCCCCTCCGGGCGTGTCCTCAAACGCCGGACGGGCTTGAATTACCCCACCCGGGCCAGCATGCGGAGCCGCAAAACTCCCGGGCAGGGCGACCACCACATCATCCGGCAACACCGTGACGCCCGACTCGACCGCCACAGCCAACGCATCCAAATCCGCGAAGGTCTCGAACCGCTCCCCCACCGACGCCAAACCCAGACCATCGGACCCCAACAACGCCCAGCGCCCAGCCGCACCCTGAACGGACACCTCGGACCAGTCCAGCCGGTACAGCGACTCCTGACGACCA
>NZ_LAKD02000168.1 GCF_000968685.2 Streptomyces antioxidans | reverse complement strand
CTGCTGCGGGTCCATCGCCACGGCCTCGCGCGGCGAGATGCCGAAGAATCCGGGGTCGAACTCCGGGAGGTCGTAGAGGAATCCGCCTTCCCGGGCGTATGTGGTGCCCGGCCGGTCCGGATCCGGGTGGTAGAGCGCGTCCAGGTCCCAGCCGCGGTCCTCGGGCATCGGGCCGACCGCGTCGCCGCCATCGCGCACCAGTTCCCAGAACAGCCGCGGATCGGTTGCGCCGCCGGGGAACCGGCAGCTCATCCCGACGATCGCGATCGGCTCGCGGGTGTCCACGGCGGTCCTGGCCGCGGACGCCCTCACCGGTGCGGCCGTCGGCGCCGCGGTGGTCAGCCTGCCGAGCAGGTGCTCGGCGAGCTCGGCGGGGCTCGGGTAGTCGAAGATCAGCGTTGATGGCAGCCGCTGCCCGGTCGCCGTACCGAGTCCGTTGCGCAGCTCCACGGCGGTCAACGAGTCGAAGCCGAGCTCGCTGAACGTGGCGGTGGGTGCGACGGCGTCCGCGCCACCGTGTCCGAGCACCGCGGCGGCCTGCCCGCGCACCAGGTCCAGGAGCATGGCCCGCCGCTCGTCCGGGGTGGCTGCGGCGAGCCGGCCGGCCAGGGACGCCTGGTCGTCGTCCGCGGTGGCGGCGCGGCGGCGTGCGGGGCCGCCCGCGAGCGTGCGGAACAGCGGTGGCAGCTCACCGGCGGCGGCCTGTTCGCGCAGCCGGGGGAGGTGCAGCTTCACCGGTACGAGCGCCGGTTCGGTCAGCGCGCAGCCGAGGTCGAACAGGGCCAGTCCGTCCCGTTCGGACAGGGTGGTGACGCCGGAGCGCCCGGCGCGCCGGGTGTCCTGGCCGGAGAGCCTGCCGATCATCCCGGACTGCTCGGCCCAGCTTCCCCACGCCAGCGACACCGCGGGCAGGCCGAGTGCCCGGCGGTGTGCGGCCAGCGCGTCGAGGAAGGCGTTCGCGGCGGCGTAGTTCGCCTGGCCCGCCGAGCCGAACACCCCCGCCGCGGAGGAGAACAGCACGAACGCGGTGAGCGGCAGTCCCGCGGTGAGCTCGTGGAGGTGCCACGCACCGTCCGCCTTGGGCCGCAGGACGTGGTCGATCCGGTCCGGGTCCATGTCCTCGAGCAGTCCGTCGTCGAGCACGCCCGCCGCGTGCACCACCGCGGTCAGCGGCCGGTCGCGGCCGCAGTCGGCGACGAGGGCCGCCACCGCGTCCCGGTCGGCGATGTCACAGGAGATCAGACGCGGCAGCGCGCCCAGCTCGGTCAGCTCGCGGACCAGCTCGTCGGCGCCCTCGGCAGTGGGGCCGGAGCGGGAGGCGAGCACCAGGTGCCGCACCCCGTGCTCGGTCACCAGGTGCCGGGCCAGCCGGGCGCCGAGTCCGCCGGTCGCACCGGTCACCAGCACGGTGCCGTGGGCGTGCCAGGTGGTGGGCAGCGCCAGCACGTTCTTGCCGATGTGCTTGCCCTGTCCGACGTGGCGGAACGCCTCGACGGTCCGGTGCACGCCCCAGACCCGCAGCGGGAGCGGCCGCAGCGCCTCCCGGTCGAACAGGGCGACCAGTTCGGTGAGCATCCGGCCGATCCGCTCCGGGCCCGCCTCGAGCAGGTCGAACGCCCGGTACGCGACTCCGGCGTGGTCGGCGGCGACCTGCGCGGCGTCGCGCACGTCGGTCTTGCCCATCTCCAGGAAGGTGCCGCCGGGCGCGGTGGTGCGGAGCGAGGCGTCCACGAAGGTGCCGGCGAGCGAGTTCAACACCACGTCGACGCCCCGGCCTCCGGTGGCGGCGGAGAACCGCTGCTCGAACTCCAGGGTGCGGGAGGACGCGAGCTGGTCCTCGTCGAGTCCCATGGCGCGCACGGTGTCCCACTTGCCGGGGCTCGCGGTGCCCAGCACCCGGGCCCCGAGGTGGGTGGCGATCTGCACGGCGGCCATGCCGACGCCGCCCGCGGCCGAGTGCACGAGCACGGTCTGCCCGGCGCGCAGGTCCGCCAGCTCGGTCAGCGCGTACCAGGCGGTCAGGAAAACCATCGGCACCGAGGCCGCCGCGGCGAACGACCACCCCGCGGGCATCGGCACGACCATGCGGTGGTCGGCGATGGTCACTGGCCCGAAGGCGCCGGGGAACAGGCCCATCACGGCGTCGCCGGGTGCGAACCCGGTCACGCCGGGGCCGGTCTCCAGGACGATGCCCGCGCCCTCGGAACCGACCGATGCCTGCTCCGGGTACATGCCGAGGCCGATCATGACGTCGCGGAAGTTCAGCCCGCCCGCCTGTACGCCGACCCTGAGCTGCCCGGCGGCCAACGGCTGTGCCGCTGCCTCATTCTGACGTAGCGTCAGCTCGTCGAGTACGCCGCTCTCGCCGACGTCCACCCGCCACGGGCCGTGCGGGGCGCTGAGCAGGCCCTCGGTGGCCCGGCCGAGCCGCGGTACGAGCACCTGCCCGTCCCGGACGGCGCACCTGGGTTCGCCCGCGTCCAGTGCGACGGCGACCGCCTCGATCCCCGCCGCGGGGTCTGCACCCGGTTCGAGGTCGGCGAGGGCGAACCGCCCCGGGTGTTCGGACTGCGCCGTGGCCACCAGGCCCCATACGCCCGCGCCGGCGAGCCCGGGCACATCCTCGCCCTGTGTCGCGGATACGGCGCCGTTGGTGGCGATGAGCAGTGTGGAGGCGCCGAGGCGGTCCTCGGCCAGCCACCGCCGCATCAGGTCGAGCACCGCGTTGCAGGCCCGGCGGGCGGCGGCGGGCGTCGACCGGTCCGGCACCGGCGGCCGGTACACCACGACGGGTGCGACAGTGCCGGTGGGCAGGTCACCCTCCGGGCCGAGCTCCGTCCACGGTGCCCGCTGTGGGGCGGTGCCCGGTTCCGGCAGCGCGGTCCAGTCCACCCGGAGCATCGCGTCGGCGGCGGGTTCGGGCCGGGCCGCGGCCGGTGGCCGGAGCACGAGCGACCCGACCTCGGCCACGGCAGCTCCGGCCGCGTCGGCGACCAACAGCGACACCGCGTTGCCGACCCTGGTGAGCCGGGCCCGTACGGTGGCCGCGCCCGCGGCGAACAGCCGCACACCGGTCCAGGAGAACGGCACGCCCTCGAACCCCGACCCACGCCACCCGGAGACGCCGAGCGCGTGCAGCAGGGAGTCCAGTAGCGCGGGGTGCAGCCCGAACCGGGTGGCGTCGTCCGCCCGGTCGTCCGGCAGTGCCACCTCGGCGAACACCGCGTCCCCCAGGCGCCACACGCCGCGCAGCCCGCGGAACACCGGCCCGTAGTCGAATCCCGCGCCGGTGAGCCGGTCGTAGAGCCCGTCCACCGGGACCGGCGACGCTCCCGGCGGCGGCCATTCCGTCAGCTCCGGTTCGGTTGCGGACGGTTCGGCCGGGGACGGTCCGGCCGGGGACAACAGGCCGGTCGCGTGTCGCGCCCAGGCCCCGGTGTCGGCTCCTTCGGACCGGGAGTGGACCTGTACGGTGCGGTGGCCCTCGTCGTCGGCGGCGCCGACGACGAGTTGGAGCTCGACCGCGCCCGAGTCCGGCAGTACGAGCGGGGCCTGCAGGTTCAACTCTTCGATCCGGCCACAGCCGACCTCGTCGCCCGCGCGCAGGGCGAGTTCGACGAATGCGGTGCCGGGCAGCAGGACCGAGCCCCGCACCCGGTGCCCGGCGAGCCACGGATGGGTGGCGAGCGACAGCCTGCCGGTGAGCACGGTGGTGTCCGCGCCGGCGATGGACACGGTCGCGCCGAGCAGCGGATGCCCCGCGGTGCGCAGACCGGCCCCGGCGACATCTCCGGCGAACCCGGCGGGTACGTCGAGCCAGAACCGTTCGTGCTGGAAGGCGTACGTGGGCAGGTCGATCCGGCGGGGCCGGTGTGCGGCGAGCACGGCCGCCCAGTCGACGGTGACGCCCCGCGTGTGCAGCCGGGCCGTGGCGGCGAGCAGCTGCTCGGGGTCGTCCCTGCCCGCCCGCAGCGCGGGCACCGCGACGGCTCCGTTGCCCGTGTCGTTCCGGGCGGTGGCGGCCGTGGCGTCGGCGACCATGGCGCTCAGCACGCCGTCAGGTCCGAGTTCGAGGAACGTCCGCACGCCCTGTACGGCCATCAGGCCGAGCGCGTCGGCGAACCGGACGGCGCCCCTGACCTGCGCCACCCAGTAGTCCGGGGTGGACACCCGGTCGGTGACGGTGCCGGTGAGGTTGGCCACCAGCGGGATCTGGGCGGGCCGGAAGTCGAGCCCGGCGATGCGCTGGCCGAACTCGTCCAGCATCCCGTCCAGGTGTGCGGAGTGGAAGGCGTGGGAGACCCGGAGCCGCTTGGTCCTGCGCCCGTCGGCCGCGCACCGCGCCGCCACGTCCTCGATCGCGTCGGCGTCCCCGGACAGCACCACCGCGGTCGGCCCGTTGACCGCGGCGATGCCGACCCGGTCGGCGAGGCCGTCCAGCAGCGCGGCCACCTCGACCTCGCCGGCCTCGACCGCGAGCATCGCGCCACCGGAGGGGCAGGCCTGCATCAAGGTGGCGCGTGCGGCCACCAGTGTGCAGGCGTCGGCCAGGGACAACACGCCCGCGGCGTAGGCGGCGGACACCTCGCCGACCGAGTGGCCGGCGACGAAGGCAGGTGTGCAACCCCATGTGCGCAGCTGTGCGTAGAGGGCGACCTCCAGGGTGAACAGGGCGCACTGGGCGTACACGGTCTGGTCGAGCGGGTCCGGTCCCGGCTCGTCGAACAGGATCTCGCGCAGCGGCCGGTCCAGGTGCGGGTCAAGGTGCCCGCACACCTCGTCCACGACCCGGGTGAACTCGTCGAAGACGCCGTAGAGCGCGCGCCCCATGCCGGGGCGTTGACTGCCCTGCCCGCTGAACAGCACGGCGAAGCGGCCCTCGGCCGCGATGTCGTGCACCACGGCGGGGTGCGGTTCACCGGCGGCCAGCGCGGCGAGTCCCCGGCGCAGCTCGGCCCGGTCCGCGCCGAGGACCACCGCACGGTGCGGGAGCTGGGCACGGGTGGTGGCGAGCGAGAAGCCGATGTCCGCTGCCCCAGGCCCGGCGTTGTCGTCCACGAGGGCGAGCAGCCGCTCGGCCTGGGCTCGTAGCCCGGCCTCGCCGCGGCCGGACAGCGGCAACGCGACCGGGGTCCGCGCGTCGGCGGGATCTGCGTCGGGTACGGGACCGGCGTCGGGTACGAGGTCGGGGTCCGCCGATGGCTCGGGCTGTTCGATGATCACATGGGCGTTGGTGCCGCTGACCCCGAACGCGGAGATACCGGCCCTGCGGGGACGTCCTTCGGCCTGCCAGGACCGCGGCTCGGTCAGCAGTTCCACGGCACCCGCCGACCAGTCCACGTGCGAGGACGGCTGGTCCACGTGCAGCGTGCGGGGCAGCAGTTCGTGATGCATCGCCATGATCATCTTGATCAGGCCGGCGACTCCGGCCGCGGCCTGGGTGTGGCCGATGTTGGAC
>NZ_LAKD02000167.1 GCF_000968685.2 Streptomyces antioxidans | reverse complement strand
ACCTCCCGGATGCTCACAGAATCATAAATCGCGGTGATGAGCCGCGAATCGCGGGCAATATCCGCCGCACTGACCGTATGCATCTTACGCGGCGAATTCCCCGTCTCCTTCAACTCAATATCAATACGCTGGGCATGCTGCTCCAGCAACCCATTAACCTCATCCCTCACCTCAGCAAACAAATCCGCCGACACCAGACCAGGAAGCTTGACATACCCCTCCCGGCGGAACTGCTGCGAATACTCAAGAACAGGAGCACTCTCACAAAAATCCTTCAGATGACGATCAAACGCACCCTGATCGAGCACCCGGACACCAGCAGCAGACACCTTCGACGCCATCACTGACTCCCTCGGTCGGGAAATAAAACCTACGACGGCCGGGGCATGACAAAATCTCCCCGCTGACACGCGACACTATCCCGCCCCAACAACCCACCTCAATCCGATTTACGACCCACCCTTATCCAATTCCCGCACCCCCACCACAACAACAACCAACACACAAGCCCGGCACCCGCTCAGCACGACATTGACCCGCAGATCGAGACTGCTTTGAAGCACACTCACACACGAGTTCAGGACCAGGCCCGGCCACGGGGTCGGGCCTGGTTCAGGCCTGGGGTCGGCCGCAGGAATGACACGGGCCCAGCCCTGCGGGTTCAGCCCTGCGGTCGGCGCGGGTTCGACCATGAGCATTCGCGCAGGCTCGACACTGGTCCAGCACGAGATTGACCGCAGGATCGGGACTGGCCAGGCCGTGAGAAGGGCGCGCACCCGGCCGCGGGTTCGGAGCTGGCCTGAGGCACACTCAGGCACAGGATCAGGACCGGCTTGAGGCGCACTCACACACGGGTTCCGGACTGGGGTTAGCACGGGTTCAAGACTGGTTCAGGACTGAGGTTAGCGCGGGGCCCAGCCGCGGGATCGGCACAGGAATGACGCGGGCTCAACCCAAGGCGGGGAGACTGGTCCGACACTGAGATTGACGCGGGTTCAGCACGGGAACAGCACAAGCTCGGCCATAGGCTTGAAGCTGACTCGGCGCCGGGTTTGAGGCAGGTTTGAGGCAGATTGGGCCGCGGGATCGGAACCGGCTCGACGCTGGGATTGACGCTGACTCAGCCGCAGGTTCGAGGCTGGATCGGCGCTGGGATCGCCCCCGGGGAACGGCGCGGGCTCAGCCGCAGGATCGGGACTGGTCCGGCGCTGGGATCGGCGCTGGGATTGACACAGACTCAGCAGTAGGAATGGCGCGGGACTAGCCGTGGGTTGGAGACAGGCTCGAATCTAGGATTGAGGCTGGAACGGGCGCGGGTTCGAGCGCGGGGAATGGCACGGGTTCACCGCTGAAACGGCGCGGACTCAGCCGCAGGTTCGGGGCTAGCTCGACGCCGGGCTTGAGGCCAGTTTGAGGCGGCTTCGACCGCGGGATCGGGACTGGTCCGGCACTGAACTCGGCGCTGGGATCGACACAGACTCAGCCGTAGGTCTGGGACTGGATCGGCGCTGGGCCCGCCGCGGAAATGGCGCAGGTTCGGTGCGGGCTCGGCCACGGGTTTGAGGCTGGCTCGGCGCCGAGTTTGGAGCTGGCTGCCGCAAGCTCAGCCGCAAATGGGACTGGTCCGGCACTGGGTTCGGCGCAGGCTCAGCCGTAGGTTTGAGGCTGGGGCAGCCGTGGGATTGGCCGCGGGTTCGGCAGCGGTGTGGCAGTTGACAACGGCCACCAGCAGGAACCGACGTCAACCGACACGCCCACGACGGACACAAGCGGTTACCCGGGGCATTGCGACAGTCACCACGCGTTGATAAATTAACGCAGCCCGTGAACTCCGCCGGATACCCAACCAAACGGGATCCCCCACCCCCGGACGGGACATCCACCCGAACAGGATCCCCCTCCAGACAAGATGTCCACCCGGACGGGCCCCTCGCCGAGGCGTCACACAGAGACGCCCCCCGTCCAGTTGCCGACCCGCCCACCCGGGCCACCGGACCGGACCACCAGACTGCCACAGCACAAAGAATAGAGAACACGTCATGCCATCAACCAGCCACGGACTCAAACTCACGATATACGCCAAAGACGACGACGTATGGAACCACCAACCCCTCTACCACGAAATCATCCGCAGAGCCCGTAAAGCCGGATTATCCACAGCCACCGTCCACCGCGGCATCGAAGGCTACGGCACCGACGGCATCATCCACACCTCCCGCCTACTCTCCCTCTCACACTCCCTACCACTCACCATCACCATCATCGACACCGAAAAACACATACGCCACTTCCTCCCCCAACTCTCCGAACTCATACACGAAGGAACAGCAACACTACAAAACATCGAAATCATCACCTACACACCAACCCCACAACACGACTGAACACCGCCCGACAGGTCTCACCAGCCGACCTCACCTGCGGAGTCGAAGAGTCGACCGTTGGGCCCGTCGATTGCCAGGGCGAGCTGCACGATCGTTGCGGCGCTCTGCGCGGGCGTGCTGGTGCCAGTGTGGTTGTTGAGTGCGGTGGCGGTGAACCCAGGATCGACGGCACTGACGCGGAAGCCGGACAGGGCACGCGCGTACTGGTATGTGAGCATGTTCAAGGCCGCCTTTGAAACGGGGCAGACCAGGCCCTGCAACCGGGATTCCAGGCGCTGCGGGTCGTCGTTGATGGTGAAGGCCACTCGTCACGTTCACGATGCGCGGATGCTGGGCCTTGTGCAGCAGAAGCAGAAGGGCGTGCGTCGTCCGGACCGCGCCGAGGAGGTTGACGTCCATGACATCTGTGAAATCGTCTGCGGTGGTCTCCTCCACTGCCGGGCGGGTGCCGCCGATGCCACCATGCCCGCAGCAGCGAGCCGCCGGGCCACCTCTCGCTCGATTCCTTGGTTCGCGCCTGTCACCATGGCAATGTCCGCGATCGTCATCTCGGCATGATCCTCTCAAGACTGGTGTCACGTAGAAGGTAGACGCGTCAAAAGCGCCAGCTGTCATAGCCGCCGGTGCACTGGTCTTGAATTGATCTCGGAGGTGTTGGATCGCTGTCGGGAGTGGTGTTCTGGGGGCGCGGGGCGGCGCGGCCGGAGCCGTGGGAAGTCGGCGACGTCCTGTGGGCGGTGATCGAGCCACTGCTGCCCAAGTGTGAGCGCCGAGCCC
>NZ_LAKD02000166.1 GCF_000968685.2 Streptomyces antioxidans | reverse complement strand
CCCGACACCACACTGGCCGCGCTCCCCGTGCCCACATGGCCGCCGAAGTCCTCGGGGGCGTCGAGCATGATCGTGGAGTAGTCCTGGCCGTTGGTGCCCACGAACACACCGGTCCGGGTGCCCCGCAACGCGGCCGGTTTGACGCCCCCGTATTCGAACGCCTCCCAGGACGTCTCCAGCAGCAGCCGCTGCTGCGGGTCCATGGCCACGGCCTCGCGCGGCGAGATCCCGAAGAAGGCGGGGTCGAACTGGGGCGCCCCGTAGAGGAATCCGCCCTCGCGGGCGTAGAACGTGCCCGGGTGTTCGGGGTCCGGGTGGTACATGCCCTCGACGTCCCAGCCACGGTCGCCGGGGAATCCGGCGATGGCGTCGCCGCCCTCGGCCAGGAGCCGCCACAGCTCCTGCGGGGTCTCGACCCCGCCGGGGAAGCGGCAGCTCATCGACACGATCGCGATGGGGTCGTCGTCCTGAGGCCGCGCCCGGTGCGCCACCGCCGAGGTGGCCGCCACGGCGGTGGCCCCGCCCAGCTCCTGCCACAGGTGGTCGGCGAGCGCTTCGGCGGTCGGGTAGTCGAAGATGAGGGTCGCGGGCAGGCTCAGACCGGTGGCCAGGTCGAGCCGGTTGCGCAGCTCGATGGCGGTGAGGGAGTCGAATCCGAGGTCCCGGAAGGCGCGGCCCGGCTCGACGGACTCCGCCGAGAAGTGGCCGAGGGCCGAGGCCGCGTGGGTGCGGACGAGCTCCAGCAGGAGGAGGCGCTGCTCCTCGTCCGGCCGTCCGGCCAGCTGGCCCCGCAGCTCATGGCCCGGTGTGGCCCGGCCGGTGGCCCCGGCCGCGGCGGTCAGCAGCTCGCGCGCCTCGGGGATGTCGCTGACGAGGGCGCTGGGGCCCGCGCTCAGCGTGGTGGCCATGGCGGCCCAGTCGATGTCGGCCACGACCAGGGCGGCCTCGTCATGACCGGCGGCCCAGCGCAGCGCGTCCAGGGCGAGCGGGGGAGCCATCGGGGGCAGTGGCCCGCCGCGCATCCGCTCCCCGGCGCGCCCGCTCGCGGCCATGCCGCTCTCGGCCCACGGGCCCCAGGCGATCGCGGTGGCGGCCAGGCCCTGGGCGCGGCGTTGCTGTGCCAGCGACTCCAGGTAGGCGTTGGCCGCCGCGTAGGCGGCCTGGCCCGCGCCACCGACGGCACCGGCGAACGAGGAAAACAGCACGAACGCGTCGAGCGTCAACTCCGCGGTCAGCTCGTGCAGATGGCGCGCCCCCTCGGCCTTCGCGGCGAGGGTGGCGGCGAGCTGGTCGACGGTCAGGCCGTCCAGCACACCGTCGTCCACGATGCCCGCGGCGTGCACGACGGCACTCAGCGGATACCGCTCGGGGACGGCGGCCAGCACGGCGGCGAGTCCATCGCGGTCGGCGGCGTCGCAGGCCGCCACGGTCACCTCGGCGCCGAGCCCTTCGAGCTCCGCCGTGAGCTCGGCGACACCTTCGGCCGACGGGCCGCGACGGCTGGTCAGCACCACGTGTTCGGCGCCCTCGCGCACGGCCCAGCGCGCCACTCGCGCGCCCAGGGCGCCGGTGCCGCCGGTGATGAGCACCGTGCCCCGTGGCCGCCACGCGCGCGCCGCCGACTCGTTGCCCACCGTGATGCGGGAGAGGCGCCGGGCGTACGCTCCGGAGCCGCGCACCGCCACCTGGTCCTCGCCGTGTACGGCGTCCCTGGCGTCTCCAACACGCCCGGCGTTCCCGGCCTCGTTGACACCCCCGCCGTCCCCGGCGTCCCTGGCGGACAGCGCCCAGACCAGTCGCGCGGCGGCGCGCTCGTCCAGCGTCCCGGGCAGATCGACGAGGCCGCCCCAGAGGCGGGGGTGCTCCAGCGCGGCCACCCGGCCGAGGCCCCAGATCTCCGCCTGCGCGGCGCTGGTGAGCTGGTCGGAGCGGCCCACCGAGACGGCACCCCGGGTGGCGCACCACAGCCGGGTGCGGACGTCGGCCTCGGTGAGGGCCCGCACCAGCGTCAGGGTCAGGGCGAGGCCACGGGAGACCGCCGGGTGCTCGGTGCAGGGCCGCTCGTCCACACCCACCAGGGACAGCACACCGCCGATCCTGGAGGGACCGGCGGCGAGTTCACGCAGCCGGTCGGCCAGCGCACCGGGGGCGAGGTCGGCCTCGTCGGCCACCACACGGACGACCTCGGCACCGTGCCGCTGGAGCGCGGCGGACACCGACTCCACGAACGTGTCATCGTCGCCGGAGGCGGGGGCTGGGACGACCAGGAGCCATGTTCCCGAGAGCGTGGCCCCGGGGGTCTCCGAGACCGGCTTCCAGGAGATCCGGTACCGCCAGCCGTCCACCGTGGCCCGGTCGCGCTGCTGACGGCGGTACGAGGACAGCACGGGCAGCAGCTCAGCGAGCGAGCCACCGCCGTCGACCTCCAGCGCCTCGGCCAGCGCCGCCAGGTCCTCGCGCTCCACCGCGTCCCAGAAGCGGGCGTCCACGCTGTCCGCGGCGGTACCGCTCGGCGCTCCGCTCGTGCCCTCGAGCCAGTAGAGCTGACGCTGGAAGGGGTACGTCGGCAGCTCGACCGTATGGGCGCCCCGCCCGGCGAAGACCTGCTCCCAGTCCACCGTCACGCCGTGGACATGGGCCTCGGTCAGCGCGGCCATCAGGGCCTGGGCGTCAGGACGCCCCTTGCGCAGGACCGGCACCACGGCCGGAGCCTTCTCTCCCGCCAGGCAGTCCCGCGCCATCGCCGAGAGCACACCATCGGGGCCCACCTCGACATACGCGGTGACGCCCTGGGCCGCGAGGGAGCGAACGCCGTCGGCGAAGCGCACGGTCTCGCGCACATGCCGCACCCAGTACTCCGGCGCGCACACCTCGTCGGCCCCGACCGGCTCTCCCGCGACATTGGAGACCAGCGCCAGGGTGGGGGCCTGGAACGACAGGCCACCCACCACACGCCGGAAGTCGTCGAGCATCGCGTCCATGCGCGGCGAGTGGAAGGCGTGGCTGACCCGCAGCCGGCTCGTCCTGCGCCCCTGCTCCGCCCACTGAGCGGCGATCTCCAGGGCCGCCGCCTCGTCACCGGCGATGACGACGGCGGTCGGGCCGTTGACGGCGGCGATGCTCACCTCGGCCTCACGACCGACCAGCGAACCGGAAACCTCCTCTTCGGATGCCTCGATGGCGACCATCGCGCCACCCTCGGGCAGCGCCTGCATCAGACGGCCTCGAGCGGCCACCAGCGTGCAGGCGTCCTCCAGTGAGAACACACCGGCGACGTGGGCGGCGGCGATCTCGCCGATGGAGTGGCCGATGAGCACGTCCGGGGTGACGCCCCAGTGCTCCAGCAGCCGGAACAGCGCCACCTCGACCGCGAAGAGCGCGGGCTGGGTGTAGACCGTCCGGTCCAGGAGTTCGGCGTCCGCGCTCCCCTCCGCCGCGAACACCACCTCCCGCAACGGACGGTCCAGCACCACATCGAGGTGTGCGCACACCTCGTCCAACGCCCCGGCGAACACGGGGAAGCCGTCGTACAGCTCCCGGCCCATCCCGAGGCGCTGCGCACCCTGGCCGGAGAAGAGGAACGCCGTCTTGACCGCCGACCCGGCCACGCCCTGGAGCACATTGGGGGCGGCCTCGCCCGCGGCGACGGCCTCGAGCCCGGCGAGGAGTTCCGTACGGTTCGCACCGGAGACCACGGCACGGTGCTCGAACATCGACCGCGTCGCCACCAGCGAGTGGCCGATATCCAGCGCGCTCGACTCGGCCCGCTCGAGCAGGAACGCCCTCAGTCGTGCCGCCTGGGCCCGCAGCGCGTCCGCGCCACGGCCCGACAGCAGCCATGTGGCCACACCGGTGTCGCCGCCGGGCGCCGGGCTCGCCTCGTCCTCGTCCTCGTCAACCGGCGGGGCCTGCTCGATGATGGTGTGGGCGTTGGTACCGCTGACACCGAAGGCCGAGATGCCCGCCCGGCGCGGCTGATCGGTCTCGGGCCACACGGTGGCCTCGGTCAGCAGCCGCACCTCACCCGCCGACCAGTCCACCTGGCGCGACGGCTCGTCCGCGTGCAGGGTCTGCGGCAGCACCCCGTGCCGCATGGCCATCACCATCTTGATGACACCGGCGACACCGGCGGCGGCCTGCGTATGACCGATGTTCGACTTGAGCGCGCCAAGCCACAGCGGGCGCCCCTCCGGCCGCTCCTGGCCGTACGTGGCGAGGAGGGCCTGTGCCTCGATCGGGTCGCCCAGGGCCGTACCCGTTCCGTGTCCCTCCACCACGTCCACATCGGACGGGGCCAGCCGGGCGCTGGTCAGCGCGTCCCGGATGACCCGCTGCTGCGAGGGGCCGTTGGGGGCGGTCAGACCGTTGGACGCACCGTCCTGGTTGACCGCGGAGCCACGCACGATGGCCAGCACGGGATGGCCGTTCTTGCGCGCGTCGGACAGCCGCTCCACGAGCAGCATGCCGACGCCCTCGGACCACCCGGTGCCGTCCGCCGCATCCGCGTACGGCTTGCACCGGCCGTCGGGGGCAAGGCCACGCTGACGGCTGAACTCCACGAAGGCGCCCGGTGTCGACATCACCGTGGCACCACCGGCGAGCGCCAGATCGCACTCCCCCTGGCGCAGCGCCTGCACCGCCAGATGCAGCGCCACCAGTGACGAGGAACACGCCGTGTCCACCGTCACCGCGGGGCCTTCGAGACCGAAGGTGTACGAGATGCGGCCCGATACGACCGAGGTGGCCGTGCCGGTCAGCAGATGGCCTTCGATCTCCTCCGGGAAGCCGTCGACATCCGCCCCGTAACCCGAGGTGGCGGCGCCCACGAACACACCGCCACGACGGCCCTTCACCGACCCCGGAGCGATGCCCGCCCGCTCGAAGGTCTCCCATGAGGTCTCCAGCAGCAGCCGCTGCTGCGGATCCATGGCAAGGGCCTCACGCGGCGAGATACCGAAGAAGCCCGCGTCGAACTCACCCGCGTCGTGGAGAAAACCACCCTCACGGGAGTAGAAGGTGCCCGAACGCTCGGGGTCCGGGTCATACATCCCGTCCACGTCCCAGCCACGGTTGGACGGGAAGTCGGAGATGGCGTCACCACCTCCGGCCACCAACCGCCACAGATCCTCGGGACTCCCCACACCGCCGGGGAAACGGCAGCTCATCGCCACGATCGCGATGGGTTCCTGTTCTCCCGCCTCCAGTTCGCGCAGGCGTTGGCGCGCTTGGTGCAGATCTGCCGTTACCCGCTTGAGGTAGTCCCGAAGCCTATCTTCGTTCACCATGAAAACCTTGCCTATTACGAGTCAAAGAAGACTGAAGAATGAAAGGAGGCCAGAGAACTGCACCTCGGCGGTCACATTTAGCTGAGCTCATTTTCGATGAAATCGAAGAGGTCGTCGTCCGACGCCTCGTCAAGCCGCTGCGTAATGCTCTCGGCTTCCGTAGCTCCGCCCTCTCCGCCGTTCAATTTGGCAAGGAGCATCTGGAGTCGGGATGCGATGGCCATTCGCTCGGCGTTGTCCGGCTCAGCCGTGGAGAGTGATGCCTCGAGTTTTTCCAGATCCGCGATCAGCGGAGTGGCGGATGTCCCTTCGTCGGGGAGGACGCCCGCCCGTACGTGTTCCGCGAGGGCCCTTGCGTTGGGATAGTCGAAGACCAGGGTGGTGGGCAGCCGCAGACCCGTGTCCGCGTTCAGCCGGTTTCGGAATTCTACTGCCGTGAGCGAGTCGAACCCCAATTCCTTGAAGGCGCGGTCGGATTCCACGCCTTCCATACCTGAGAATCCGAGAACCGCGGCCGCGTGGCCGCGCACCAGGTCGAGTACGGCGCGCTCCCGCTCGCCGGGGGCCAGTGCGAGGAGCCTTTCCTTCAGGCGCGATCCGCCCTCCGCGTGGCTCTCCTCGGCGGTACGGGCCTGCTCCAGGGCCGATACGACCTCGGGCAGGTCGCCGAGGAGCGGGCTGGGCCGCCCGATGGTGAACGCGGGGGCGAACCGCTCCCAGTCCACATCGGCCACCGTCACCACACCGTCGTCACCCGCGACCGCCCCCTGCAGCGCGGCCATCGCCAGACCGGGCGCCATCGCGGGCAGACCACGGCGCGCCAGCTGGTCGCCGCCGTCTCCGGCCGCCATGCCACTCTCGGCCCAGGGGCCCCAGGCCACCGCAGTACCAGCGAGACCCCGGGCACGCCGATCCT
>NZ_LAKD02000165.1 GCF_000968685.2 Streptomyces antioxidans | reverse complement strand
GAGGAGCGGGGTCCGGGGCGGAGCCCCGGCGGGGAGCGAGGGGGCGGAGCCCCATCGTTTCGGGAAGGGGCGGGGTGGGGGCTTACCACCGCAAGCACTCACACCCCCGCACCCACACCCCCGCGCCCGGCGAAGGCGAAGGCGACCCCGCCCCCGCGCCCTACATCCCCCGAAAGTCCCGCACCGCCATCCGAGGCGCCCGCCGAGATGGCACCCGCCCGGACAGCAAAATCAGCCGCGCCGCCCGATACCGCTGCCCCGCATAAGGCGCCAAGAGCTCAAGCATCGCCTCATCATCCGCCCCCCGCACCCCCGCCAACGCATACCCGACAATCCCCGGCAAATGCAGATCGCCAACCGTTACCGCATCCGGCATCCCATTGCTTCGCTGCAACGTCTCCGCCGCCGTCCACGGCCCAATACCCGGAATCAACCGCAGCCGGGCCGACGCGGCGGCAAGGTCCATGGACGTCGCCTCCTCCAGCCGCCGGGCAACCCGGACCGCCCGCAGAATCGTCGAGGAGCGCTTGGCGTCCACGCCCGCCCGATGCCACTCCCACGACGGAATCATCGCCCAGCCCCGCGGATCGGGCATGACCCGCATCCGCATCCCCTCCGCCGGGCCGGGCGCGGGCTCGCCATGGCGCTGGAGCAGCAGCCGCCAGGCCCGGTACGCCTCGATGCCGGTGACCTTCTGCTCCAGGATCGAGGGGATCAGGGATTCCAGGACCAGTCCGGTCCGGATGAGCCGGAGGCCGGGGTGACGCCGGTGCACCGCGTGGATGAGCCGGTGGCGGGGCACGAACGCCGAGGGGTCGTCATCCGCCCCGAGGAGGGCGGGCAGACCGGCCAGCAGCCACTCCGCCCCCGGCCCCCACGCCCGCCCCTCGATCTCCGTGCCCTCGCGCGCGATCCGTAGGGTCCCGGGCCCGGCCGGAGTACGGCTCGCCCGCCAGAAGGCGCCATCCGCACCGATCTGAAACGCGGGGTCCCCGGGCCCTCGCTGCAGCACGCCGAGGTTACGCGCGAGGTCACAGGGGTCCGGGGGACTCCAGACACGTCTCACACACACGCGGCCACCCTACGGCCCACCGCCGCCCCACCAATCCGCCACCCACCACCCAACCCACCACCCAACCCACCACACCACCGACCGCACATCCCGCCCTTACGGCGCCCAGCCACCCCAAGCCATCCCAAGCCGCGCCAAGCCGCCCCCGGCCACTCCCGAGGCGCACCC
>NZ_LAKD02000164.1 GCF_000968685.2 Streptomyces antioxidans | reverse complement strand
GCCCACTCTTCGAACAACCCCGACAACGACACCTTCGGGTCGGCCTCCGCGACACGGGCGTCCCGACGCGGTATCAGCCGCTTCCGTTCGTCATCCGAGAGCACATCGATCCGGTCGACGTTCCGGCCCGGATCGTCGGCGATGGCCTCCAGGACGCGGACCAGCCGCTGCGCCACCGCCCGTACGGCCGGGGCCTCGAACACATCCGGCCGGTAGCCGAGGCGCAACCGCAGCTGTTCGCCCGGGACCACGACCACTGCCAACGGGTAGTGGGTGGCGTCCCGGCCATCGGTGGCCGTCAGCCGCAGCCCGGCGCGGGCCGCCCGCGCATGCGCCCCGGCACCCACGGGGTAGTTCTCGAAGACCACCACCGTGTCGAAGAGCTGCCCCGTTCCGGTGGCGGGCCGCAGCTCCGACAGCCCCAGATGGTGGTGTGCGGAGAGCTCACCGTGCTGGCGTTGTACGGCCGTCAGCAACTCCTCCACCGGACGGCCCACCGGCACCCGGACACGTACCGGCACCGTGTTGATGCACAGCCCGACCAATGACTCGATGCCCGCCACCTCCGCCGGGCGCACCGCCACCGTCGTACCGAACACCACGTCGTCCCGGCCGGTCAGGCGTCCTAGCAGAATGGCCCACGCGGTCTGCACCAGCGTGTTGAGGGTGAGCCCCAGCCGGCGCGCGCGCTGCGCGAGTTGGGCGGTCCGCTCCGCCGACAGATCGACGGCCATCTCGTCGGGCGCCACCGTCGTACGGCCCGGATCGGCCGGTGCCAGCAGGGTGGGCTCCTCCACACCGGCCAGCGCCGTGCGCCAGGCGGCGCGGGCCGCGTCCCGGTCCTGCCGTCGCAGCCAGCGCAGGTACTCCCGGTAGGGCGGGGTGGCGGGCAGGCCCGAGTCGTCCCCGTCCCGCTCGTACAGCGTGAACAGTTCCTGGACGACGAGCGGGACGGACCAGCCGTCCAGCAGGATGTGGTGGCTGGTCATCACCACCCGGTACTGATCCGCGCCCCAATGGACGAGTGCGAAGCGGATCAGCGGCGGCCGGGTGAGGTCGAACCGCGTGGCGCGGTCCTCGGTCAGCCACCGGTCGAACGCGGCGGTGCGCTCCTCTTCGGGAAGGTCGCCGAGATCCAGCTCTTGCCAGACGGAGGGGACCGCGGGCGCCACCACCTGCACGGGCTGGGACAACCCGTGGTGATGGAAGGACGCGGCCAGGTTCGGGTGGCGGCGCAGCAGGGTGTCCGCCGCCCGCCGGAAGCGTGCGCCGCTGACCTCCCCTTCGAGGTGGAAGGCGAACTGCACCAGATAGACATCCGGGGCCGCCTCGTCGTACACCGCGTGGAACAGCAGTCCGCTCTGGAGAGGTGTCAGCGGCAGCAGCTGGGCGGTGTCGGCGTCGGCGGTGTGCGTGGCCTTTGCCACCAGGCCGGGGCACTCCGCCGACAGGGTCGCGTATTCGGGCGGGGTGAGGGTCACCAAGGGCTCCGGTTCCCCGGAGGTGGACTCCTGTGACGGGGCTGCCGGGCCGCTTCCGGAGTGGGCGACGGAAGCGAGGCCCTCCGGAGTCCGGTGCTGGAAGACCTGTCCCGGTGTGAGGATGAGCCCATCCGAGCGGGCGCGGCTGACCAGCCGCATGGCGAGGACGCTGTCGCCACCCAGGTTGAAGAAGCTCCTGTCCGCGCCTACATCGGGGACTCCGAGCACCTCACCGAAGAGGCCACACAGCCGTGCTTCCAGCGGTGTGGCCGCGGGGCGTCCCGAAGCGAGTGCGGAGAAGTCGGGCGCGGGAAGGGCCGCGCGGTCGAGCTTGCCGTTCGGCGTCAGTGGCATCCGGTCCAGCGCGATGACCGCCGAGGGCACCATATGGGCGGGCAGTCGCTCGCTGAGGTACGCGCGGAGCGAGGCGACCACCGTACCCTTGCCGAGTGCTTGCCCGGGCTCGTTGGCGTAGGCGGAGGCGGGACGGCGGGGTGTGGTGGAGGGCGGTGTGGCGATGTCGAGAGTGGGGACGCCGAGGGTGGGCCCGTCGGTGGCGGCGGTGTCGGGGGTGGCCTTGTCGGAGACCGGCCTCTGCCGGTCGGCGCTGAGGTCGATGAACACGCCATCGAGACGCCCCTCATCGGTCGCCCAGTGCAGCGCCAGGTCATAGCCATGCGCTTCGGCGAGCCGGTGGAGCGCTTCCGGGTCCGGTGTGGTGCCCGGCTCTCCGTCCGGCTGTGTGCCTGGCACCGTGTCCGGCTCTTCGTCTGGATCCGGCTCCGAGCCGTCGCGCCCGGCCGCCGGGGCCGCCGCCGTGAGATGGTGCCGGACGTCGTCCGGGCCGGCACCGGTGTCGATCTGCCGCAGGGCCGTGAGCTCGCCGGTCAGCCGGATGTTGGGGATATCACGCACCCGCAGCGCTGGTGGGCGGCGGTCTTCCGTCAGCGCGTCGCGCAGCTCGTCCACCGTACGGATGTCCTCACCCCACCGCAGTTGCGGTGCGCGGTCGGTGGCGAGGGGCGTGACGGGACCCTTGGTGAGGATGACGTCGTAGCGGTGCCGGGTGAGTTCATTGCGCGCCGAACCACGCTTGACGCGGACGTCGACGGCGCCGATGGCGGGCACGGCGGACGTGAGGGTGGTGAAGTACTCCGGATCCACCAGGAGTTCCCGCTCCAGGCGGATGGCGTTGTCCACGGTGGCGCGCAGACTCTCCGGAGTGGTCCACGCGGGCGCCTGGGTGAGGGCGACCGCGGTGGCGAAGCAGCGCAGCAGGCGAAGGTTGCGCACGTCTCCGATGAACAGCTTCCCGCCAGGCTTGAGGGCCGCCATGGCATGGGTGATGACATCGGTCAGGTAGTCGACGTTCGGGAAGTACTGGACGACGGAGTTGATGACGACGGTGTCGAAATGCCCCTCGGGCAGCGTGCTGAAGTCATGGGCGGGCTGGCACTCGAGCGTCACTCGGCCTTCGCCTCTGGCCAGCGCGGGATCCCGCGCCACTCGCTGGCCCAGGGCGGCGATGGCGGGCTCCGAGATGTCCGTACCCCAGTAGCTGGCACAGTCCGGGGCCAGGCGTGACAGGAGCAGACCGGTGCCGACTCCGATCTCCAGGACATCGCGCGGGCCGAGCGCGCTGATGCGCTCCACGGTCGTGTCCAGCCATTCCCGCATCTCCCGCAGGGGGATGGGCCGCTGGTCGTAGCTGCTGTCCCAGCCGACGAAGTCCTCACTCAGCGAAGTGGCGGCCCGGTCCCCGTAGAGGGAGTCATAGACCGCGCGCCACTCCTCGACCTGCTGTTCCACCACGTCCGTCGCCCGGTGAACGCCCGGGTTGGTGGTGGTGTAGGCGATGAGGTGTTT
>NZ_LAKD02000163.1 GCF_000968685.2 Streptomyces antioxidans | reverse complement strand
ACTGCTCACGCATCTCCGGACCAGCTCACTAGGGTGCGTTGCCCGGCGGCCTGCGGCGGGCCATTCCCCTCCCCGCCCCTTCCCACAACTGGGGCTCCGCCCCAGCCCCCGTTCCGGGGTTGTGGTCCAGGCCCCGTTTCGGGGCTCCGCTCCAGTTCCCCTGCCGGGGGCCGCTCCAGTGTCCGGGGCTGGGGCTCTGTGGGCCCCGGAGTGGGGCTCCGTCCCAGACGCCGGGGGCCAGGGGTGAAGTCCCTGCGGGGGCGGGCGCGCTCGCTGGGAAGGTCTCTGAGGCTCATGTCCACCGGCGGAGACACATGGGCCGCTAGGCCGCGATGACGGCCGCCGTGGTGCGGCCGCCGTCTACGTCCAGCACGATGCCGTGGACGAACGTGGCCTCGTCGCTCGCGAGATACACCGCCGCGTGCGCGATGGCCTCCGGGCTTCCGACGCCACCGGCGGGGGTGCCGTTCATCATGACCTCGCCCGGGTGCACCTCACCGGGTACGGGGGTGTGGACCACTCCCGGGGAGATCGCGTTCACCCGCACGCCCCGGGGGCCGAACTCGGCGGCCCAGGCCCGTGTCAGGGTTTCCACCGCGCCCTTGCTGGAGCTGTAGAGCGCGCCGATGGGAATGCCCAGCCGGGCGATCCACGACCCCAGGTTGACGATCGCCCCGCCGCCCGCCTCGGCCATCGCCGGGGCGACCGCGGCGGTCAGGAAGAAGGGCGCCTTCACATTCACCGCGTAGACCTGGTCGAAGACCTTTTCCTCGGTGTTCGCGGTGCTGTCCCCGGGGTAGATCCCGGCGTTGTTGACCAGGACGTCGATGCCCCCGCCCAGAACGGACCCCGCCTCCTCGGCCAGGGCGCGGGACGCCTCCGCGCTTCCGTCCAGATCCGCCCGTACGAAATCGGCCCGGCCGCCCCGCGCGCGGATGGCGTCGACCACCTCCGTACCCCGCCCGGCGCTGCGGCCGGACACCACCACATGCGCGCCCTCGGCGGCGAACCGCTCCGCGATCGCCCGCCCGATGTTGCTGGTCGCGCCGGTCACCAGCGCCCTCTTGTCCTGCAGTCGTCCACTCGTTCCACTCATCACGCACTCCACTCCCGTACGCGCGGTCACCGCACGATGGATTCCCCGCGGATCCGCTGGGGCCATGCCACTGTGCGAAGAAAAAAATGGACTTGCAAGTCCAGAAGCGGGAGGCGGGCGGGCCGCCGCACGGCCCGCCCCACCGTTGGCGCTCAGATCACCGCCGCGCGCCGCAGATCGCTGATTCCCTGGTCGAGCACGGCCCGCAGATGGTCGGCCCGGCCGGTCGACTGGAGGAGCAGCACGCCGCCCTGGATGCCCGCCAGCAGGGCGGCGGCGCGCTGCTCGACATCCAGCTCGGCGGGCAGCTGCCCGGCCGTCTGGAGCGCCCGGATGCCGGTGGCCAGGTTCTCCTCCCACCGCCGCATCAACGTCACCACGACATCCCGGGCACCCGGCGTGGACCGGCCCAGATGGAGGACCAGCGAGCCCAGCGGGCACCTCTCGCCCTGCTCCGTGTAGCGCTTGACCACCTGATCGCGCCACCGGTGCCACGCCTCCCAGGAGTCCAGGCAGCCCAGATACGGCTGCTGGTCCGCCAGGACCTGGTCCGCCTCGTGGCGCGCGACCGCCAGCAGCAACTCGTCCTTCCCCTCCGGGAAGTAGTGGAACAACTGGCTCTTGCTGGTGCGGGTGTGCGCCATGATGTCGTCGAGCGTGGCCACCGACACGTCCTTCTCGCGCAGCACCGCCGCCGCGCCCTCGATGATCCGGTTCCGGGTGGCCCTCCCCTTCGCCGTCAGCTCCTTGTGCATCGCACCCCTCTCGACGGGACCGCTCGACTGGACTGGCTGGTCCAGCCTACCGAGCGAGGTTCCGGGTCCGGGCTCGTCCTGCGGCGATGTCCTGGCGGCCGGGACGGACCGTCAACCGGCCACGCACCGCCCGCTCAGCCCTTGCGCGGCCGCGGTTCGGACCGGTCGATCAACTGCCCCCTCAGTACGGTGAGTTGGTGGGACGCCTCGACCGCCCGGGGCTCGTCCAGGGAGGCGAGGGCCAGTACCAGGGTGTCCATGACCACGACGCCCGCCAGGGATTCCGCGGTGATGCCGGTGGGTGTGTGCGGTGCGCTGATCACCACATCGGCGTGGGTGGCCAGCGGCCCCGTGGGAACGTCGGTGACCAGTACGACGCTCGCGCCGACCGCCCGCGCCCGGTCCATGAGCACGGTGAACTCCCGCAGCCGGCGGCCGGGGTGGAGGATCACCACCGCGTCCCCCCGGCCCAGGCCCAGCAGTTCATCGGCCATGGTGAAGCCGGTGGTGCCGACGAAGCGGGCCCGGCGCCCGGCCCGGCGCAGCTTCAGCACCAGATGCCGGGCGCCCAGCTCCGAGGCGCCCACGCCGTAGGCGACCACCTCATGTGCGTCCGCCAGCGTTTGCACCGCTTGCTTCAGCACATCCGTCTCCAGGAGGCGGCGGCACTGCTCGAGGCGCTCCGCGGCCTCGTCGAAGACCCGGTCCTTGATCTCGTCCAGGTCGTGGCCGACGCGGGCGATGCGCTGCTTGAGCCGCTCCTCGGGCGCGGTCGCGGAGGTGAATCCGGCGGCCAGCTCCCTCTTGAGCGCGGGCAGACCGGCGTACCCGAGGCGCTGCAGGGCGCGGACGACGGTGGCGTTGCTCGTGCCACTGGCCGCGCCCAGCTCCTGTGCGCTCGCGAAGAGCAGATTCTCCGGCGGGGCGCCGACCAGGTACTGGGCCACCACCCGCTCGGAAGCGGACAGTTCACCCCACATATCCCGGACCGCGGCGGCCAGCCGTGTCGTCCCGGTAACGCTTTTCGGTTCGCTCATTACGGCTCTTGACTTCCCTGTGTCGGACATTACTATCTGGGCTCACCGTTCCAGGAACGCTGATTTCTGAAACAAATATTACAGCCCCTCGTGGGTCCGGGCCTCAGAAACACAGGAGTGCCATGACAGCCGCCACCATCCCCACCGTTGAGATCTCCGGCCCGCCGGCCGAGCGCGGCCGCCAGTACGGCGAGGCGGCGCGCGACAGCATCGGCAGGGCGCTCGCCTACTACGAGGAGGCGTTCGGCGAATCCTCGGGGCTCACCTGGGACCAGGTCACCGCGCGCGCCGAGCGCTGGCTGGAGCCGGTGCGCGGCTACGCCCCCGGGCTCGTCGAGGAGATGGCCGGGATCGCCGAGGGGGCGGGCGTCGGGCTCCTGGACGTGCTCGCGCTGAACGCCCGCGGCGAGATCATCTACGACCAGACCTTCGCCCGGATGCGGGCCCGGACGGACCCCGCAGCGGACGTCACGGACGCCGGGGACGTCACGGACGGCGCGGACGCCACGGACATCGCGGATGTCACCGGCGACCGGGAGATGACCGACGGCTGCACCTCCTTCGCCGTACTGGGCGAGGCGAGCGGCGACGGCCACGTCTACTGCGGCCAGAACTGGGACTGGCGGGCGGGCGTCGCGGACACCGTCCTGCTGCTCCGGATCGTCCAGCCCCCGCACCCCACCGTGGTCATGCAGGTGGAGGCCGGGCAGATCGGCCGCCAGGGCGCCAACTCCGCGGGCATCGCCCTCAACGCCAACGGCCTCGGCGGCCGGTTCGACGACGCCGTCGGACTGCCCCAGACCGTGATCCGGCGCCGGGTCCTGGACACCGCGTCGATCAGCGACGCGGTCGACGTACTGTGCCGCACCCGCGGCCACATCGCCAGCAACGCCCTGCTGACCTGCCGCGAGGGCTTCGCCCTCGACCTGGAGACCACTCCGGGCGCACATGGCTGGATGTATCCGGCCCAGGGGCTGCTCGTCCACGGCAACCACTACCAGACCACCGTCCCCGTCCAGCTCGCCGCCCGTTACCGCCCCGAGTCCTCCGACTCCCTGATCCGGGTGCCCCGGGCCGAGGCCGGACTGCGCAGGCTGCGCGAGGCCACCGCGCCCGAGGCGTCCCGCAAGCTGATCCACCAGGCGATGTCCGACCACCTCGGCCACCCCGAGGGCCTGTGCACCCACCCCGACCCCCGGCAGCCCGAGGTCAAGTGGTGGACGACGCTGCTGTCCTCCTGCGTGGACCTGACCACCGGTGACTACCACGTGACCCCCGGAACCCCCTGCGACCACGAGTACCAGCACCTGCCCTGGAACCTCTACGACGGCCCGCACGCCCCCCACTGACGCCTCCGCGCGTCCGTACGCCCCCCACTGACGCCTCCCGCACGTCCGCACGAACGACCGTCCGCACGAACGACCAGAGAGCCTGTCATGAGAACCAAGCTCTGTACCACCGCAGTCGGCCTCGTGGGTGCCCTGCTGTTCACCGCAGCGTGCTCCGGGGCGACGTCCGGGTCCGGCGGCGCGTCCGTCGACCCCGCGAAGCTCAAGCTCACCGACACCACCCCCAGGGCATCCGGCGCGGCCACCACGGTGAACTGGCTCGTGGAGCAGGAACCCGCCTCCCTGGACATCGACGCCCAGGGCGGCAGCTCCACCCGCACCGTGATGGCCAACGTGTGCGAGCGGCTGCTCCTGCTCAAGCCCGATCTGACCACCGCGCCGCGGCTGGCGGAGAAGGTCCGGTACACCGGCGACAAGAAGCTCGTCCTCACCCTCCGCGACGACGTCACCTTCCACGACGGCGCCCCGATGACCGCCGACGACGTGGTGTGGAGCCTCAAGCGGCACGCCAGGCCGGAGATGAACGAGTCCGACGAGTACGAGGACGTCGACACGATCGCCAAGACCGGTACCCACCAGGTCACCGTCACCTTCAAGAAGCCGAGCGCCCTGTTCACCAAGGCCCTCGCCGGTGACGCCGGGATCATCATGGAGCGCCGGGCGGTGGAGAAGCAGGGCGATGACTTCGGCACCCCCGGCCACCCCGACGCCTGCACCGGGCCGTACCGGGTGAAGAGCTGGAACTCCGGCTCCTCGCTCACCATCGAGCGCGCCGCGGACTACTGGGACAAGAGCGTCCACCCGCTCACCAAGGAGGTCGTCTTCCGCTGGGCCTCCGGCAGCGCCCTGGTCAACTCCATCTCCACGGGCGCCGCGGACGGCGCCTATCTGACCGCCACCGGCCCCGCCGCCGTGCTCTCCGAGAAGAAGGGCGTACGCGCCTACTACGGGCGGTCCACCACCACCTGGTCGCTCAGCCCCACCGACAGCGGTGCCCTGAAGGACGCCCGGCTGCGCAAGGCGCTGTCGCTGGCCATGGACCGCAAGGGCATCGCCGAGTCCGGCTTCAACGGCCTCGCCGAACCCTGGGCGACCCCGGTGGGCCCCGGGGCCTGGGGCTATCAGAAGGCCGCGTTCCAGAAGGCGCAGAAGGAGCTCGAGCGCTCCACCGCCTACGCCGTCTCGCCCTCGCCGGACGACATCGACCGGGCGAAGAAACTGGTCGAGCAGGCCGGGGAGCCCCCGGAGCCGATCGTGGTCTCCAGCGACGGCAGCGAGAGCCAGACGGTCATCACCAACGCGGTGCGCGGCGCGGCCCAGAAGATCGGGCTGCGGGTCACCGTCAAGACGATCGCGTCGAGCCGTTACGACGAGTTCTTCTCCGACCCCAGGTCCCGTGACGGCTTCGATCTGATCCCGGTCGACTGGTACATCTCCAAGGCCGACCCGGCGGGCTTCTACGACAACGGCATATCCGGCAGCACCAACAACTGGCTCGGCTACTCGGACAAGGGCTACGACACCCTCGTGGGCAAGGCCCAGCAGACCATCGACGACCGCGAGCGCGCCCGGCTGGTCATCGAAGCGCAGTCCAAGTTCGCCGGTGACGCGGTGTGGATCCCGCTGGTGGAGGTGCCGTCGGTGATGGTGCTCGGCGACAAGTACACCGGCCCGCCGGCGTCCATGGTGTCGATGTACTACCCGTGGGCCGCCGACCTCGGCACGAAGAAGGGCTGACACCATGATCCGCGGACTGCCGCGGCGGATCGCCGGCCTGTTCGCCACGCTGCTCGCCGCCTCGTTCCTCATCTTCGCCGCCGTCTACGCGGCCCCCGGGGACCCCGCCGTCCTCCTCTCCGGCAGCCGACAGGAGCTCACCCCGGAGAAGCTGGCGGCGGTCCGCGCGGAGCACCACCTGGACGAACCGCTCGTCGTCCAGTACGGCCGGTGGCTGTGGGACGGCGTCCAGGGCGACCTGGGCCGGTCGTTCCAGTACCGCGACCATGTGGCCGACCTGATCGGGGCGCGGCTGCCGACGACCCTGGAACTGGTCGGCTACGCCACGGTGTTCTTCGTGGTGCTGGGCGTCGGCTCCGGAGTGCTGGCGGCGCTGCGCCGCGGCTGGGTGGACTCGGCGGTGGTCGGCGGCACCACGCTGGCCGCCTCGGTGCCCGCCTTCGTGGCGGCCATCGCGCTGGTCTCCCTGTTCGGGGTGCGGCTCGGCTGGTTCCCGGTGACCGGCCAGGGCGAGGGCCTTGCCGGGCGGCTGCACCATCTGACGCTCCCCGCGTTCGCGCTCGCCCTCAGCGCGCTCGCCGTGATCAGCCGGGTCACCCGGCAGGCCATGGCCGAGGCGTACGCCTCCGACCACGTGGAGGCGGCCCGCGCCGCCGGGCAGTCGGAGCGCCAGATAGTCGTCCAGCACGTGCTGCGCAACGCGCTCGGGCCGATCGTCACCATGTGCGGGCTCGTCATGGCGGGCATGCTCGCCGGAACGGTGGTGGTCGAGACCGCCTTCGGACTCAGCGGGATCGGCTCACTGCTGGTCAGCGCCATCACCACGCATGACTTCCCGGTCACCCAGGCGGTGCTGCTGCTGATGGTCATCGGCTATGTCGTGGTGACGACGCTGGTCGACCTGGTCCATCCGCTGATCGATCCCCGGGTCGCGCCGGGCGGGCAGCCGCGGAGCAAGCCGGAAGGAAAGACCACATGAGGCCGGAGGGAAAGACCGCATGACGACGCTGACGGCCGGGGCACTGATCCCGGTGCGGGTCCGGGCCCGGCGCCCGGTACCGGTGATGATCGCGGGCGGCTTCCTCGCCCTGGTCGTGGTGGCGGCGGTGTGCGCACCCCTGATCGCCCCGCACCCGCCCGACGCGGTCGACCTGTCCGCCTCGCTCGCGGGGACCACCCCCCAGCATCCGCTGGGCACCGACGCCTCGGGGCAGGACCTGCTCTCCCGGGTGCTGTACGGCGCCCGGTCGAGCCTCCTGGCGCCCCTGGCGCTGCTCGCGCTGGCCGCGCTGCTCGGCGTCACCATGGGCACGGTCGCGGCGTGGCGCGGCGGCTGGGTGGACACCCTGCTCTCCCGGGTGACCGATGTGATGTACGCCTTCCCCGGCCTGCTGTTCGTGGTCCTGGTGATCGCGGTCTTCGGCGACGGCCTCACCACGTCGATCGTCGCCCTGGGGCTCGCGTACGCGCCCACCATCGCGCGGTACACCCGCAGCCTCGCCCTCGCCGAGCGCTCCCAGCCGTACATCGACGCCTACCGGGTGCAGGGCATGGGCGGGACCCGGATCTGCGTCCGCCATCTGGTGCCCAATCTGGCCGGGGCGATTGTCGGCTACCTCGTGGTGCTCTTCGGCGAGGGGCTGATGAGCCTGGCCACCCTCAGCTATCTGGGCTTCGGCGCCGGATCGCCCTCGATCGACTGGGGGCTGATGGTGCAGGAGGGGCAGGACGCCGTGGTGCAGGAGGCGCTGCTGCCGGCCCTCGTACCGGGCACGGCCATCGCCGCCGTCGTGGTGGCCTTCAACATCGTCGGGGTCTGGGTCTCGGACCGGCTGGGCAAGGGGAGGTAGGCGGCGATGCTGCTGGACATCGAGGATCTGACCATTGAACTGCCGCCCGGCGCCGCCGCCCGGCCGGTGCTCGCCGAGGTGTCGCTGAGGGTCGGCCGGGGCGAAGTGGTCGGCCTGGTGGGCGAGTCGGGCTCGGGCAAGTCCACCACGGCACGGGCGGTGCTGCGGATGCTCCCCGAGGGGGCGCGGACCTCCGGCTCGGTGGCGGTCGACGGCGAGGACGTGCTGGCCATGGACCCGGCCCGGCTGCGCCGCCACCGCTCCCGCACCGTCTCCATGATCTTCCAGGATCCGCGTTCGGCGATGAACCCGGTCCGCCGGATCGGCGACTTCCTCACCGATCCGCTCACCCGGGTCCTCGGCCTGTCCCGGCGCGACGCGCTGGCGAAGGCGGTGGAGCTGCTGGCCTCGGTCGGCCTGTCCGACCCCGAGCGCCGGATGCGGCAGCGCCCGCACGAGCTGTCCGGCGGGATGCTGCAGCGGGTCGTGATCGCCGCCGCCCTCTCCACCGACCCCGATCTGCTCCTCGCCGACGAGGCGACGAGCGCGCTGGACGCGACCACCCAGGCGGAGGTCCTGGCCCTGCTGCGGTCCGTCCAGGAGGAGCGGCGGCGGGCCGGAAGCGGCCTCGGGACGCTCTTCATCACCCACGACCTGCCGCTCGCCGCCGCCTACTGCGACCGGGTGTATGTGATGTACGCGGGCCGGGTGGTGGAACAGCGGCCCGCCCACGGGCTGTTCGCCGACCCCCGGCACCCCTACACCCGCGGTCTGCTGGACTGCTCGCCCAGCCTGGGTGACGACAGCGAACCGCGGCCCATCCCCGGCCGCCCGCCCTCCCTGTCCGACCCCCTCACCGGCTGCCCCTTCCTCCCGCGCTGCGCACGGGCCGAGGCGGAGTGCGAGACCTGGGCGCCGGTGGCCGTCCCCGTAGGCGGCGGTGACGGATCGGCCGGGGACGGCTCCGCGGCCTGCCGCCGACTGGAACTCGTCTCGAGGAGCAGCGCATGACCGAGCCCGCACTCGTCGTACAGGGGCTGTGCAAGACCTATGCGCTCCCGGGCGGCGGCCGGACCACGGCCGTGGACGACGTCTCGTTCTCCGTCCCGGCGGGCGGCTCGCTGGGCATCGTCGGGGAGTCCGGCTCCGGCAAGACCACGGTGGCCCGGATCCTGGTGGACCTCGTTCGCCCGGACGCGGGGACCATCGCGGTGAACGGACGGGAGCGCACACCGGGGCGGCGGGGCGGTGTGGTGCCGCTCGGACCGGGCGCGCGCCGGGCCGCACGGCTGGGCCGCGCCCGCGAGATCCAGATCGTCTTCCAGGACCCGTACGTATCCCTCGACCCGCGGCTGACCGCCCGTCAGTGCCTCCACACCGCGCTGCGGCTGCACGGCCGCCACGAGGGGCAGTCCGTCGCCAGCCGGATCGCGGAACTGCTCGACCAGGTGGGCCTCGGCAAGCGGGAGGCCGACGCCCGCCCGCGCGGTCTGTCGGGCGGACAGCGCCAGCGGCTGGCCATCGCCCGTGCGCTCGCCGTGGAGCCCGAAGTGCTGGTCCTGGACGAGGCGGTGGCGGCGCTCGACGTCTCCATCCAGGCCCAGATCCTCCGGCTGCTCGCCGACATCCGCGGGCAGACCGGGGTGGCCCTGGTCTTCGTCAGCCATGACCTGGCCGTCGTACGCCACATCACGGACGACACGCTGGTGATGCGGCACGGCCGCGCGGTCGAGACGGGCCCGACGGCCCGCGTCCTGGACACCCCGGAGGACCCGTACACCCGCCTCCTGCTGTCGTCGGTGCCGCACGACGGCTGGGACCCGGCGGAGACGGTACGGCTGCGCGCGGAACTCGCCGAGCCGTGAGGTGCGGGCCCCGGTGCCGCCGTGCCGTCAGGAGCCGCCCGCCGCCGCGAACGGGACCTGGGCGGCGGGCTGTTCAGGGGTGTCGGCCGTGTGGAAGGGGTGGGTCCACAGGCCCTGCCCGCGCAGCAGGGGCAGGACGCCCTCGCCGAACCAGTACGCCTCCTCCAGGTGTGGATAGCCGGACAGGATGAACTCGTCGATGCCGAGGTGGTGGTACTCGGCGATCCGCTCGGCCACCTCGGCGTGGCTGCCCACCAGCGCCGTGCCCGCGCCGCCGCGCACCAGGCCCACACCGGCCCAGAGGTTGGGGTAGATCTCGAGGTCGTCCACGCTGCCGCCGTGCAGGGCGAGCATGCGCTGCTGGCCCTCGGACTCGCTGCGGCCGAGGCCGTTCTGGATGGAGCGCACGGTCTCCGGGTCGAAGCCGTCGAGCAGTCGGCCCGCCTCGGCCCACGCCTGCTCGGCGGTGTCGCGGGTGATGACGTGCAGCCGGATGCCGAAGCGGACCGTACGGCCCTGCTCGGCGGCGAGGGAGCGGACCCAGGCGATCTTCTGGGCCACCTGGGCGGGCGGCTCGCCCCAGGTGAGGTAGACGTCCGAGTGGCGGGCGGCGACCTGGCCCGCGGCGGGGGAGGAGCCGCCGAAGTAGACCTCCGGGAGCGGGTCAGGGAGCCGGGCCAGCTTGGCGCCCTCGACCCGGAGGTGTTCGCCGGCGTGGTCGACGGTCTTGCCGTCCCACAGGTCGCGGACGATGCCCAGGAACTCGCCGGTGCGGGCGTAGCGGGCGTCCTTGTCGAGGAAGTCGCCGTAGCCGCGCTGCTCCTGGCTCTCCCCGCCGGTGACCACGTTGAGCATCAGCCGTCCGCCGGTCTGCCGCTGGTAGGTGGAGGCCATCTGGGCGGCGAAGGTGGGCGAGAGGAAACCGGGGCGGAAGGCCACCAGGAACTTCAGCCGCTCGGTGTGCTGGCTGACCATGGCGGTGGTCAGCCAGGCGTCCTCGCACCAGGCGCCGGTCGGGGTCAGGGCGCCCTCGAAGCCGAGGTGTTCGGCGGCGCGGGCGATCTGGGAGAGGTAGCCGACGGACGGCGGGCGGTCCCCTCCGGCCGAGGTGACGGGGGTGCCGTGGCCACCGCCGACGACATGGCGGCTGTCGCCGTTGGTGGGCAGGAACCAGTGGAAGGTGAGGGACATGGTGCGGCTCCGTTCAGCGGGGTCGGGTACTAGAGGAGGCCGTGGCGGGGTGGTTTCGTACCGCCCAGCACATAGCGGCCGATGTGCTGGACCTTCCAGCGGGCCGGGTCGTGCAGGGTGTGGGTACGGGCGTCCCGCCAGTGGCGGTGCAGGCCGAGCGCGTCCAGGGCCGAGCGGGTGCCGCACACCTCGAACAGCGAACTGCCCGTCTCCACCGCCGCGTTGGCCGCCGCCACCTTCGCCGCGGCCACCGCGATCGACGCCTCGGCGGCGGTGTCGTCGTCGAGGTGGCCACGGGCGGTGTCCACGGCCCGCGCGGCTGCGGACAGCAGCGCCTCGGCGCTCCGGACCTGGAGCGCCAGCTCACCGAAGCGCTGGATCAGCAGTGGGTCCTCGGCGGCGGTCTCGAAGCCGCTCTCGAACCAGGGGCGGCTCTTGGTGCGGACGAACGTCACCGCCTCCGCCAGCGCCCCCGAGGCGATCCCCGCGTCGATGGCCGCGTGCAGCAACTGCGCGAGCGCGCCGTGCAGTTGGGGCCCGGAGAAGGTGAGGTGGTGGGGTACCACCCGGTCGGCGGGTACCGGTACGGCCTCCAGCCGGACGGTGCCGCTCGCGGTCGTCCGCTGGCCCATGCCGTCCCAGTCGTCCACGACGGTCAGACCGGGCGCGTCCCGTGGCACATAGGCCACATGGAGATCGTCGTTTGCCACGCGGGCCAGTACCGGGATCCAGTCGGCGAACAGCGCACCGGTGGAGTAGTGCTTGATGCCGGTCAGGGTGTACGAGCCGTCGGCGGCCGGGGTGAGACGGGTGCGGATGTCCTGGAGGTGCTTGGTGCCCGCCTCCGACTGGGCGTTGCCGAACCGCTTCCCCGCCAGCACCTCGCCGAAGAAGAACGCCCGCTGGGCCTCGGTGCCCTGACGGCGCACCACATTGACGTACGCGAAGTGGCTCTGCGGGATCTGGGCGAGGCTGGCGTCGGCGGCGGCGAGCAGCCGGAACACCTCGGCGAGGGTCACGGCGGACACATCGGCGCCGCCGTGCCCGGCCGGGACGGTGATGGCCAGGAGCCCGGACGCCGACAGCCGGTCCAGTTCGGCACCCGGCAGCCTGCGCCGGGCGTCACGCTCGGCGGCGCCGTGCCGGAACTCCTCGGCCAGCGCCGCGGCCACCTTCAGCGCCTCGGCGTCATCGGCGATGACATGGGCGGGCTCGGGCAGGGACGACACGGTCAGCTCGCCGCGGCCAGGACGGTGGGGTGGCCGAGCGCCACCGAGAACTGGTCGACCACCTGCTCCAGCGCCTCGGCGGCCCCGGCCGCCACGCTCACCCCGCCGTCCGGCTCCACCGAGATGTCCGTGTCCAGGGTGAACCAGCCCTGGACGATATGGGCCGCGCCCATCGAGGACAGCACCGGCCGCAGCGCGTAGTCGATGGCCAGGACATGGGCGGTGGTGCCGCCGGTGGCCAGCGGCAGCACGGTCTTGCCCGCGAGCGCGTACTGCGGCAGCAGGTCCAGCAGGGACTTCAGCAGCCCGGAGTAGGCGGCCTTGTAGACCGGCGTCCCCACCACGAGCCCGTCCGCCTGCTCGACCAGTGCCCTGGCCCGGACGATGGCCGGGTGTGAGAAGTCCGCGCCGAGCAGCGCGGCGGCGGGCAGGGTGCGCACGTCGAGCGGGATCACCTGATGGCCCTGGGCGGTCAGCCGGGCGTCCAGGTGGCGCAGCAGCCGGGCGGTGCGTGAGGTGGCGGAGGGGGAACCGGAGAGGGACAGGACGGTGGCCATGAGCAACCCTTCGTGGTGCGGTCGAGCCGGTGGCGGCGGTGGGGCGGGAGCCGGTGGGAGGGGCGGCGGTCAGCTGAGCGCGGGCACCGGCTCCGGCAGCTCCGCCTCCAGCTCGCGGACCAGCGGCAGCACCCGCCGGCCGAAGTACTCGACCTCCTCTAGGTAGTGCAGGAAGCCCAGGAGGAAGAGGTCCACGCCGAGCCGCTTGTAGGCCACGATGCGCTCGGCGATCTGCTCGGGGGTGCCGATCAGCCCCGTACGGAAGCCGTCGTTGTACTGGACCAGGTCCTCGAAGGAGGAGTCCTGCCACATCCCCTTGCCGTCGGCGGTGGACTGCCCCGCCTGCTGGACGGCGCCACGGAAGCCGTCCACGGCCTCGGTGTCGGCCTTGGCGACGATCTCGCGGAGGGTGTCGCGTGCCTCGGCCTCGGTGTCACGGGCGATGAGGAAGGCGTTCAGGCCGAAGCCGGGCGCGGGGCGGCCGACGGTGGCGGCGGAGGCGCGGACGTCCCCGATCTGCTCGGTGACGCCGTCGAAGTCCTTGCCGTTGCTGAAGTACCAGTCGGAGACCCGGCCCGCCATGGCGCGCGCGGCGGTGGAGTTGCCGCCCTGGAAGATCTCCGGATGCGGGCGCTCGGGGGTGCTCAGCGGCTTCGGCTTGAGGGAGAAGTCACGTATCCGGTAGAAGTCCCCGGCCAGTTCGGCGTGGTCGTGCGTCCAGATGGCGCGCAGCGCCCGGATGAACTCCTCGGAGCGGCGGTAGCGCTCGTCGTGCTCCAGCCAGGGCTCGCCCAGCGCGGAGAACTCGCCCTTGAACCAGCCGCTGACGACGTTCACCGCGAACCGCCCGTCGGACAGGTGGTCGGCGGTGGCGCCCAGCTTGGCCAGGACTCCGGGGTGCCATAGCCCGGGGTGGACCGCGGCGATGACCTTCAGCCGCTGGGTGGCCAGCAGCAGCGCGAGGCTGAAGCTGGTGGACTCGTGCTGGTACTCGGCGCCGTAGCTGGCCATGTAGCGGACCTGGCTGAGGGCGTAGTCGAAGCCGTTGTTCTCGGCGAGCACGGCCAGGTCGCGGTTGTAGTCATAGCCCCAGTCGGTGCGCTGCTCGATGGTGCTGGTGACCAGGCCGCCGCTGACATTGGGCACCCAATAGGCGAAACGGAGGGGTTCTGCTGCGGGCATGGGGAACTCCCGGTGGAGCAATTGCGGGCACGGAGAATCGGCGCCCGGCGGTGAGCGGAATTCACCGTGGCCGGGACGCGGAAAGACCGGGAGCGCCGAGGGACGCCGAAGGCGGGGCGGCGCCCTCAATTCCACGGTGGCGGCGGCTAAAAGCCTTTCCCGATCATGGGAGGCGACGGGGAGCGAAGCGGAGGCGATTCCTCAGGGCTCGCTCGGACCCGTACGGCGGGTCAGACCGGACAGCGACAGGACGCGCTTGAGACACGCGCGAGGTCGACATGGCGTCGCCGCGTGAGCTCCTGTCGCTTCATGTCACCGATCCAACCAGGGGGAAGTCCTGCCGGTCAAGAAGGCCCGGGAGCCATTCCATATCCCGGACGCGCGGGCCGGGCCGCGGAAATTCCGCGGCGCCCGATTCGAGATTACCCGGGAGACGGGCCGGGGAGTGAGTCGGTATTCATGAGACCGTGATAGGGATCCCCTTGCAGCGGACGGGGCCGCGCGGGCATGGTGCGGCGTGTGCGAATTGAACAGCTCGAATACATCGCCGCCGTCACCCGCCTCGGATCGCTCCGCCGCGCCGCCGAGGAACTGCATCTGTCCCAGCCCGCGCTCAGCGAGACCGTGCGCAATCTGGAGCGCGAACTCGGCGTGGATCTGCTGGAGCGCAAGCGCTCCGGCGCGACGATCAGCGTGGAGGGACGGGAGCTGCTGCCGCATATCGCCAGCGTCATCGAGGCGGTCGACCGGCTGCGCGGCGCCGCCGGGGACCAGCACCGGGTCAGCCGGATGATCCGGCTGGGCACGGTCAACACCGCGACCGTCCCGCTGCTGATCCCGGCCGTACGGGAGTTCCGCGCCACCCATCCGGTGACCCAGGTCGAGGTGGTGGGAGCGCAGCAGGCCGAGATCCACCGGGCGCTGCTGGAGGGCGGCTTCGACCTGGGCCTGGTCAACTGCCTCCGGGGGGACGACGTTCCGCCCAGCCTGGAGAGCACCGAGCTGCTGCGCGGCCGCCCGGTGGTCTGTCTGCGCCCGGACAGCCCGCTGGCCGCCCGGCCGACGGTGAGCGCGGCGGATCTGCTGGACGGGCGGGAGCCGCTGATCGTGATGCGCTCCGGCTATCTGATGCACCGCCTCATCCACCGGCTGCTGGCCGGGCGCACCCCGTCCTTCTCGTACTCCACCGACGGGGCCGAGATGGGCAAGCTGATGGTGGCCGAGGGGCTGGGCGTCACCGTGCTCCCCGACTTCAGCGTCATCGGCGACCCCCTGGAGCGCGGCGGCGCGATCACCCACCGGCCGCTCGCGGACGAGGTCACCGAGGTGCTGTTGATGATCCAGCGCCGCCGCTCGGGCTCCGTGCCGCGCGCCGTACGCGATCTGCACGAGCTCTTCGTACGGCGCGCGGACACCTCCGCGACTCCGAGGGCTCCCCGGGGCTCCGCGGGGGCTATAGCTCCCTGAGCGCGGGCAGCAACTGCTTCTCGGCCCAGTCCAGGAACGGCCGCTGATGGTCGCCGCCGATCTGGACGAGCGCCACATCCGTGAAGCCCGCGTCCGCGAACGGCCGGATCAGCTCCCTGAACTCCTCGACGTCATCGCCGCACGGAATGGACGCGGCCACGTCCTCGGGCCGGACGAACTGGGTGGCGCCCGCGAAGGAGGCGGGCCCCGGCAGCTCAGAGTTGACCTTCCAGCCGCTCCCGAACCAGCGGAACTGGTCATGGGCGCGGGCGACCGCCGCGTCCCGGTCGGGGTCGTAGCAGACCGGGATCTGGCCGATCCGAGGCTTGCCCGCACCGCCGCTGGCCTCGAAGTCCGCCACCAGCTCGGACTTGGGCTCCGTCGCGATCAGGATGTCGGCCAGCCGCCCGGCCAGTTCGCAGGACTGCGGCCCGGAGACGGCCACGCCGATGGGCGGCGGCTGGTCCGGGAGGTCCCACAACTTCGCCGAGTCGACGTCGTAGTGGGTGCCGTGGTGGGTGACATGGCCACCGCCGAACAGCGCCCGGATGATCTCGATCGCCTCTTCCAGCATCTCGTGCCGCACATCCGCCGACGGCCAGCCCTGCCCGACCACATGCTCGTTCAGGTTCTCGCCCGACCCGAGCCCCAGCCGGAACCGCCCCTCGGACAGCAGCTGGAGCGTCGCCGCCTTCTGCGCCACCACCGCCGGGTGGTAGCGCACGGTGGGGCAGGTGACATACGTGGTCAGCGGGATCGAGGAGGTGGCCTGCGCGGCGGCGCCCAGCACGCTCCAGGCGTACGGGGCGTGCCCCTGGGAGTCCAGCCACGGGAAGTAGTGGTCGGAGGTCACCGAGAAGTCGAACCCGACCTGCTCGGCCCGGACCACGTCATCGACGAGCTGACGCGGTCCGGCCTGCTCGGTCATCATCGTGTATCCCCATCGAACCATGGCTCCCGAGTACCGCCCCCCACACCGCCCAAACGGGACAAACGGCTGGTCACCGTGGGTCGCGGCGGCTCACCTGCGGTAGGCCCGGGCGCGGCGGCGGCTACGATGTGGGCCATGGCGGAAACCGGTGGGGTGCGCGAGGTGAAGTCCGCGGGCCGCACCGTGGAACTGCTGGAACTGCTCGCCGCGCGCGGCGACCAGCCCGCCCGGCTGCGTGAGCTCGCCGAGGAGCTCGGCGTCCCGCGCAGCAGTATGTACGCCCTCCTCAAGACCCTGATCGACCGCGGCTGGGTGCGTACCGATGTCACCGGCTCGCTGTACGGCATCGGCATTCGCGCGCTGCTCACCGGCACCAGCTATCTGGACAGCGATCCACGGGTGCGGGCGGCGCGGCCGTATCTGGACGAGGCGTCCGATGTGCTGGGCGAGACCATTCACTTCGCCCGGCTGGACGGCGGCGATGTCGTCTACCTGGCCACGCGGGAATCGCATGAGTATCTGCGCCCCTTCAGCCGCGTCGGACGGCGGCTCCCGGCCCATGCGGGGGCCCTGGGGAAGGCGCTGCTCGCCGACCGGATCGACGGCGAACTCCCGCTGAGCTGCGAGGAGCTGACGCGGCTGACGCCCAACACCCACCGAACCCGCACCTCCCTCCTCGCCGATCTGAAGCGGGTGCGGGAGCGCGGCCACGCCATCGACCGGGAGGAGGGGGTCCTGGGCATCGTGGGCTTCGGCTTCGCCCTGCGGTACGACGTCCCCGCGGTGGACGCGATCAGCTGCTCGGTGCCGACGGCCCGGCTGACCGGGGGGCGGGAGGAGCGGATCGTCGCGGTGATGCGGGAGATCCGGACGGAGATCGAGGCGGTGGTGCCGAGGGGAACCGGCACGGGCCCGCGGTGGCGGCCGTAGGTCCCGGTGGAGCCGTCGCCGACGACCTGGAACCACGCCGAGATCTGCGGCAGCGTCACCTGGTAGGCGAGCGCCACGGCGGCCAGCGACACCATCGTCGCCGTCATCATCATCCAGCCGCCCAGCCAGCCCACATGGGGACCGCCCAGCAGGCTCGGACCAGTTGTAGACCGAACCGGCCACCGGAGAGCGGCCGGCCAGCTCGGCGAAGCACGGCGCCACCATCAGCTGCCCGGTGAAACACCATCGGCCATGACCACCAGTAGGCCGGGCCGCCGTGCGCCACGCCGAAGTAGAAGAGCTGGAAGGTGCCGGTCAGGATGGAGATGTAGCTGATCCCGGCGGCGAAGGTGTGGAAGTTGCCCAGGGTGCGCCGGAGTTCCGGACGGTAGCCGAGCTCGGTGAGCGAATCATCGTCGTGCGGACCCTCCGGCCGTGGCTCCGGCGGCGGTCCTTCCGGCCCGGTCGCCGTCAATCGAACCACCGTTGCGGACGGGGCGCGGTGTTGCGCCAGATGTGCTTCAGCTCCTGGTACTCGTGCATCCCGGACGGGCCGAGCTCCCGGCCGACACCGGACTGCTTCATCCCGCCCCACTCGGCCTGCGGGACATACGGATGGAAGTCGTTGATCCACACGGTCCCGGCCCGCAGCCGGGACGCCACCCGGTGCGCCTTCTCGGTGTCCTGCGTCCACACCCCGCCCGCCAGGCCGTACACCGTGTCGTTGGCGAGCGCCACCGCCTCGTCCTCGTCCCGGAACCGCTCCACGGTGAGCACCGGGCCGAAGGACTCGTCCCGCACCACCGACATGTCCGGGGTGCAGTCGTCCAGCACGGTCGGCAGGTAGTAGAAGCCCTTGGCCAGGTCCGGGTCGTCGGGCGGGGTCCCGCCGCAGCGCAGCACCGCGCCCTCGTCGATCCCCGCCGCCACATAGTCGGTGATCTTCTGGCGGTGCTCGGCGGAGATCAGCGGCCCGGTGCGGGCGTGTCCGTCGAACGGCCCGCCCAGCCGGATGTTCCGGGCCCGGCGGACGATCTCATCGACGAACGCGCCGTGCAGCTGCTCCTGCACCAGCAGCCGGGCACCGGCCGAGCACACCTGCCCGGAGTGCAGGAACACCGCCGTGAGCGCGTAGTCCACCGCGGTGTCGAAGTCGCAGTCGGTGAAGACGATGTTCGGGTTCTTGCCGCCCAGCTCCAGGGCCAGCTTCTTCACCGTGGGCGCGACGGCCGACATGATCCAGCGTCCGGTGACCACCCCGCCGGTGAAGGACACCATGTCCACGCGGTCGTCGGTGACCAGCGGCGCGCCCGCGGTGGCCCCCGAACCCAGGATCAGATTGGCGGCCCCGCCCGGCAGCCCGGCCTCGGTCAGCAGCCGCATCAGATGGATCGCGGAGTGCGGGGTCAGCTCGCTGGGCTTGAGGACGAAGGTGTTCCCGGCCGCCAGCGCGGGCGCCACCTTCCAGGCCGTCTGCAGCAGCGGGTAGTTCCACGGCGTGATCAGCGCACACACCCCGACCGGCTCGCGCACCACCTTGCTGTCGATCTCCGGACTGCCCACCTCCACCACCCGGCCGCCGCTGCCGGAGGAGGCGAGGGTGCCGAAGTAGCGGAAGCAGTTCGCGATGTCGTCGAGGTCGTACTCGCTCTCGACCAGCCGCTTCCCGGTGTCCAGGGACTCGGCCCGGGCGAGCGTGGGCTTCTCCCGCTCCAGCAGGTCCGCCACCCGCAGCAGCAGCCCGCCCCGGTCACCGGCCGGGGTGCCGGGCCACGATCCGCGGTCGAAGGCGTCCCGTGCGGCCGCCACCGCGGCGGCGGCGTCCTTCGGCCCCGCCTCGTCGACCACGGCGACCAGCGAGCCGTCCGCCGGGCACCGGATCTCACGGCTGTGTCCGTCGAGGGCGGTCGTCCAGTGGCCGCCGATGAACAGCTCCGGCATGGGCTCCTCCGGGCTCGGACGACAGGGCCGGTCCCGGGTGGATCCATCGACGCACCGTCCGGCCCACACACCGAGCGTAAGCGGCACGGGTCCCCCTCGCACGGTGTGGGGAGGGCGCGGGCGACACGGCGCGGTGGGACGTGGGCGGGGGCCCGGTGGCCCCGGGGAGGGCCGTTCCGGGAAACCTTCTCTGGGCGGTACGTGTGAGCGGACGCGTGGGCGGCACAATCCCTGGCATGGTCAACGCGTCCGAAGCCCATCGCGGCCCCGAAGCCCACCGCCGCCCCGAGCCTCCCCGCGCTCCCCAAGCCCTCGGCGCTCCCGACGCCGATGAGCTGCTCGCGGCCCTCGATCCGCTGTCCTTTCCGCGCCGGATGCGGGAGCTGGCCGGGCGGGCGCGGGCGGCCAGTGCCGAGGGGCGGCTGGGCGCGCTGATCGAGGAGTTGGAGCGGCGCGGGACGTACGAGCGGCGGCTGGCGGCCGTGGCCGCGGCGGTGGGCGGGCGTACCGGCCACCTCGCGGCGCGGCTCGCCGACCCGGACCCCGTGGTGCGGCACCGCGCCCTGGACACCGCGCGCCGCGGCGGCCCCGGCGCGGTCCCGGACGACGCGCTGGAGGCGGCCTTCGAGGACGCGCCCGCTACCGTACGGCGCGCACTGGCGCGCACCGTCGTGGCCGGGCGGCGCACCGCGCTCGCGGACCGGCTGATCGAGCCGTTCCGGGAGCGCTGGGGCGACGGCGAGGCCGCCCGGCTGCTCCCCGGATGCGGCGCCGAGACCGTGGCGCGGCTGCTGCCCGGGCTGTTCCACGCCGTCCGCGGCTGGCGGCCCCTCGTCTCCCGCCACCCGGTGGCCGTCCTGGACGAGGCGGCACGTCAGCTCGCCGCGCTGTCCGCGCCGCTGCGCGCCGACTGGTGGACCCGCTACGCGCCCTGTGTCGCGCTCGCCGCGCCCGTCGAGCCCGAGCGGGTGCTTGAGCTGCTGGAGGACTACGGCCACGGCCCGCTGCCGACCCCCGTACGGGACCGGCTGTCCGCGCTGGTGGCCGCCGATCCGAGCCGTACGCTACGGCTGCTGCTCGCCCCCGAGCACAGCGGCACCCGGCAGCGGCTGGACCGGGCCGTGCTGCGCCGGATCGTCCGCGCCGACCCGCCGGAGCTCGCCGAACTGGGCCGGGCCCTGCGGCATGACGCGGACGCCGACGCCCTCGCCCGGCTACTGGCCGCACTGCCCCCCGCCCACCGCTCCGCCTTCTACGACCAGGCCACCTACGACCGAGCCACCCACCGCGAGGCCGCCTACGGTCAGCCCGCCTACGGTCAGCCCGCCTACGACGGGCCCGCCGAGGGCCGGGCTACGGACGGTCGGGCCGCCGACGGCCGGGCCACTCGCGGCCAGGCGGCCCATGGCCGAGCTGCCGACGGCCGGGTTGAGGACGGCCGGGTCGCCTTTGACGGGCCCACGGAGGGCCCGGCTGCGGACGGCCGGGCCACCGACGGTCAGGCCACCTGCGGTCAGGTGACCTACGACGGGCCCGCCGATGGCCGGGTTAGCGAGGGGCGGGTCGCCTACGACGGGCCCGCCGATGGCCGGGCTTTGGACGGTCGGGCCGCCGACGGCCGGGCCACTCGCGGCCAGGCGGCCCATGGCCGAGCCGCCGACGGCCGGGTTGAGGACGGCCGGGTCGCCTTTGACGGGCCCACGGAGGGTCCGGCTGCGGACGGCCGGGCCACCTGCGGTCAGGTGACCTACGACGGGCCCGCCGATGGCCGGGCTTTGGACGGTCGGGCTACCGGTGGCCGGGTCGCTGAGGGCCGGGTTGAGGACGGCCGGGTCGCCTTTGACGGGCCCACGGAGGGCCCGGCTGCGGACGGCCGGGCCACCTGCGGTCAGGCCACCTGCGGTCAGGCCACCTGCGGTCAGGTGACCTACGACGGGCCCGCCGATGGCCGGGCTTTGGACGGTCGGGCTACCGGTGGCCGGGTCGCTGAGGGCCGGGTTGAGGACGGCCGGGTCGCCTTTGACGGGCCCACGGAGGGTCCGGCTGCGGACGGCCGAGCCACCTGCGGTCAGGTGACCTACGACGGGCCCGCCGATGGCCGGGTTGCCGCTGGCCGGGGCACTCGCGGCCAGGGGGCCCGTGACCGGGCCGTCCATGGCCAGGTCGGCCACGACCGAGCCGTCCACCGACGCGAGTCCGACCACTCCGTGGTCGCGCCCGCCGTGCTCGAGGTTCTGCCGCGCACCCGCCGTCAGGCCGAGGCCCGCCGGATGGCCGACCAGGCGCGTGAGCGCGGTGCGCCGTGGACCACCGTGCTGGAGTCGGTGGCCCATCTGCCGGTCGAGGAGGCGCGCGAGGAGCTGGCGGCCGCCGTGCGCCGCTCCTCGGCCGAGGAGCGCGCCCTGGCCCATCCGCTGCTGATCCGGTGCGTCGCCCGCTCCGGCGACCCGGACGCCCTCACCGAGCTGCTGCGCCAGTTCGAGCGGTTGCGCAACGAGCAGGACCCGGTGCGCTCCGCGGCGCTCGGCGCGCTCGCCCGTACCCACCCGGCGCTGTTCACCGACGACGCCGCCGAGCATCTGGACCGGATCGCCGCCGACGCGATCTCCGCCCGCGACTCGTCCTCCGCCACCCGCCAGGCGCTGCGCCGACTCGCCGTGGCGCTGCTGCGCGAACACGCCGTCACCGGGCGGCGGCAGCTGCTGGGCTGGGCGCTGCGCACCCTCACCCGGCTCGCGGGCAGCGTCGGCGCCGCCGACCTGGGCCGCCTCGACCACCAGCTGCGGCGCGGCCAGGAGCAGGCGGTGTTCGAGGCGTTGCGGCCCTGGCTGGAGGCGGGCGCCGAACGGGTCGACCACGAGCTGACCTTCGCCCTCGCCCGCTCCCTCGGGCGGCGCGCCCACGCACTCCCCGAGCTCCAGGAACTCCTCTGGCAGGCCATCTCGTTCGGCAGCGACGCGACCGCCCGCACCGCCATCGGGCTGTGGCTGGAACCACCGACAGAGCGCGACGCCCGGGTGGCCGAACTGCTCGCGCACGAGCCCTCGGCGGCCGTCCTGCCGCCCGTCCTGGCCGTGCTCACCCGCCGTCGCACCGATCTGCTCGACCTCGTCCTCGGCGACACCCCGCCGTACGGGCGCTTTCTGACCCCCGGCACCCACTGGACGCCGCCCACCGGACGGGACACCGGCCGATGGCTGCCCCGTCAGCAGGCCGCCGCCGCCCGCGTTCTGGCCCGGGCCGCCGCCGACACCTCCCTGCGGGCGCGGCAGCGGGCGGACGCCGTCGCCGGGGCCGCGCCGATCCCCGGCCATGGCGCGGCCACCGTCCGGACCTGGACGGACACCGACGATGTGGTCCTCGCCGAGACCGCGCTCGCCGCCCTCGCCCGCACCGACCGCCCCGGCGATGCCCTGCCCGCCCTGCTCGCCCACGCGGGCGACGACCGGGCGCGGGTGGCGATGTACGCGGCCACCAGGGCGTCCCGATACGTCGAGCCGTCACGGCTGGGGCGGCTGGTGCGCGGGATGCTCGCACCGGACGGGGTCGCCACCGCCGTACCGCCCGTCCCCGCGAAAGTCACCAGCCGTAAGGAGGCCATCCGGCTCGCCGCCACCCTGCTTCCGGTGGCCGACGCCGCCGCGCTGCTCGCCGACGCCTTCGAACTGCCCGGCCAGCACCCCGACGCGCAGGCCGCCTGTGTCGCCTTCGCCACCGGGCTGCTCGACACCAAACGCGCCTGGGAGCTGCTGACCGCGGCCGCGAGCGGGCGGCGCGAGCTGCGCCACGCCGTGCTGCGCACCCGCCCGCTGGACCTCCCCGAGGCCCACCGCGGTCGCTACGCCCAGCTCATACGCGCCGTCTGCGACACCGAGGACCCCGAGGTGGCGGCGGCCGGTTACGGGGCGCTGGCCCGCTGGTCGCCGTGGGCGCCGGACGCGGCGGCCGTACTGGTGGCGGCCGTCACCGACCTGGGCAACCGGGCGAGCTGGCGGCCCGCCGCCGACGCCCTGCTGGACCTGATGGCCGCCGCGCCCGATGGATCGCCCGGTGACAACCCTCTGGCCTGGGCGCTGGCCGCGCTCGCCACCGCCGACGCCCGGCCCGGCGGCCCCGACGCCGAACCGGACCGGGACCGCCCCGCCCACCGCCGCATCCGGCACCTCGCCGACCAGCTCGCCACCCGGGCCCGGATGCGGCCCCGGGCGACCCGGCGCACCGCGCGGGCCGCCGGTGAACTCCTCGCCGGGTACGAGACGTTCGTCCAGGAGGCCGCCCACGTGCTGGTGAACGCCCTCGACCTGAATGCCCGCCCCGGCCCGCTGGCCGCCGCCCTCGCCCGCCTGGCCCGGCTGCACACCGTCCGCCCCGCGCTCGCTGTCCATACCGCCGACACCCTGCGCCGACGGCTGAACACCGCCACGCGGCCGGGCTCCGACGCGGCCCTGCTGCGCGCCGCGCGGGAGCTCGACGAGGACGGGGGCCACGCCTCCGGGCTGTTCGCCGTGACCCTTACGGAGGCCGCCGGGGCCCGTACGGCATGGGCGGAGCCCTGGCGGGAGCGGCTGCGCACGCTGCGCGGCCATCCGCACCCGGATGTGCGGGACGCGGCGCTGCGGCTGACGACGGCGGGGGAGTGAGGCGGCGGTGTGGCGCGGGGTCCCGGCCGGGTCCCCGGGGATTCCACCGGACCCCGGGGACCCGGCCGGACCCCGGGGGTCAGTCGCTCTCGCGCCAGGTGCCGTCGCCGTAGTCGTAGGCGTAGGCCGGGCGCCCCTTGAGGCTGCTGGTGCGGAACGGCGAGCCGTGGTCGTCGATCCGTACCGATCCCGAGCGGCCGCCGCTCGACCAGTCAAGCTCCAGGTACCAGCTGCAGTCGCAGCCCGCCGTCCGGGCTTTGACCAGCAGCACCTCCGGATCCGATGCCGAGACGCGGTAGGGGAAGTGGACGGCGGGGATCGGCTTGCCCGCGTCATTGCCGTCCGTGGGGCGGGCAAGCGGACGGGCGGCGTCCAGATTCACCGAGAAGGCGCGCGGGGTGAGGGAGCCCCCGCAGCCGTTGTCCATGGCGAACGACGACCACGCAAGGGGGGTGCGGCGGCCCACGACCCGTACGTGCAGGGCCTGTAGGACGACGGTCGACGAGGCCCGGCCCTGCACCGTGACCTCCACATTGGTGTTCCCGCCGTGCACCGCGTCATGGGCGGCGGCCCACGTCGGCGCGTCCTGCTCGGTGGGCGGCGGGGCCACCTGGGACGGTGGCCGGTCGATGAGATAGCTGTGGCCGCAGCCGCTCTCCCAGACGTGGGAACGGGTGGAGAGGGTGAGCGGGACCTGGGTGGATCCACCGTGGCCAGGCCCCTTGGTCGCGCCGGGCGCCGGGGAGCCGGAGGCGTCCCCCTTGGCTCGCCGCTCCTTGCCGGGTCCGCCCTTCCCGTCGCCGTCGCCGTGAGGTGCGCCGGACGCCTTGTCGTCGCCCTTCGTCTTCCGACGGTCCAGCTGGCCCCGGGCGGTCGGCCCGGCGGGCGGTGTGGAGGTGGACGCCGCGGAGGGAGGCACGGCCGCGGTGTCCTTACGGTCGTCATCGCCGGGCGGCCGTACCTCGACCGCGGTGACGGCGAGCACCACAACGGCGGCGGCCCCGGCGAGCAGCGCCCATGGTCGGCGATGTGCGCGTGAGGAGGTGACGGCGGCGGTGGCGTTTGCGGCCACGGCCCGCAAACGGGCTCGCTTGGCGGGCGGGGGGTCGGCGTTGCCGGTGGATGTGGGTTCGGGTCCGGATGCGGTCTTGCCGGTGGCCGTGGGTTCGGCCGTGGCTGCGTCCGTGGTCGCCGGTCCGGCCTCGCCCGCGGACGCGCCGGGTGGCTGGGCGCCGGTGCCGTCGGCCCGGGTGGCGGTGTCGGGCCGCTCATCGGCTGCCGCGCCCGGCTGAGCGTCGCGCGAGCGCGCACCGGCCTCCGGATCGCCGCCGATGTCCCCGGCCGGGCCCTGGCCGATGTCCCCGGCCTGGCCGACGTCCCCGGCCGGGCCGTCGGCCGCGTCCTCGCCCCCGTGCGGAGCCGACACCGCACCGCTCTCGCGGTCGGCCTCGCGCGCGCGGCGCTTGGCGGCGTCCGCGAGGATCCAGCGGCGGTGGAGCGCGACCAGCTCCTCCGGGGTGGCGCCGCACAGCCGGGCTAACCGCTCGACCGGGGCGTAGTCCGCCGGGACCGCGTCGCCGTTGCAGTAGCGGTGCAGCGTGGACGTGCTGACGTGCAGGCGCGTGGCCAGCGAGCCGTAACTGCGGCCCGAACGCTCCTTCAGCGCCCGCAGTCTCTCGGCGAAATCCTCGACCTCTTTGGCGTTTCCCACGCCCACCATCCCCCAATGTCGTCCCCGGCACCGCGAGTCGTCCCGAGGGCGTCCCACGAGCGCGTTCCAGGGTGCTGTCATACCCCCAAGTCAGCGTACGTGCAGGCGTTCCAGCGTCCCGAACGCCCCGCCGGTCCTAGCCGTAACGGCCAGTTGGCGCACAGGCTTGCCCTGTCGCCGCGGCCTTCCGGCGCGACGGCGACATGTACAAACCTTGAGTTCGGGAAGAGACGGGGAAGCACCTCATGCGCAACTCATTACGCGGCGCCGCGCTCGGCGCCGTGGCTGTGGCCGCGGTCGTGGCCGGGACCGGGACCGGGCTGGCCGCCCAAGCGCCGTCCGCCCAGGCCCGGGCGGGGGCGGCCGTGCCCCAGCGCACCCCCGCCCACCTCGTGCCGAGGGAACTTCCGCCGCGTCCGGGCTCCGACTGGTACGCGAGTGATGTCACCAAGGGCCTGTCCGAGACCCCTCCGTTCTGCGTCGAGAAGACCTTCCCGTCGGCCGGGGCGACCCACCGCACCTTCTGGACCGAGTACGACACCGGCGCCGCCCAGGTCGTGGTCAGGACCGGCACGGTGGAGGCGGCCCGCAAGCTCGCCGCCGCGGCCGAGAAGAAGATCCGCGACTGCGCCACCGACTGGGAGGGCCAGTACCCGGAGGGCACCGCCTCATGGCGGGACTACGGCGCCGTGGCGGCCGAAGACGGCGCCCATGTCTACGGCGTCCACACCTCGTACCCGGACTCGGAGCCCAGCATCCACCTCTTCGGCGTGGGCCGCGACGGACGGACCGTCACCGTCGTGACGTGGGGCGAGATGGGCGGCTACGCCCAGGCGCCGCTGGCCGCATTCAAACGCACCACCACGACCGCCGTGACCAAGCTGTACCACCCGTGAGCGGGGCCTGACCCGGGGGACGGGGGGACGGGGA
>NZ_LAKD02000162.1 GCF_000968685.2 Streptomyces antioxidans | reverse complement strand
GGCCAGCGCCTCGCGCGGCGAGATGCCGAAGAACGCGGCGTCGTAGCCCGGGGCGTCGTCGAGGAATCCGCCCTCGCGTGCGTAGCTGGTGCCGAGGTGGTCCGGGTCGGGGTCGTACAGGGCGTCCAGGTTCCAGCCACGGTCGTCGGGGAACGGTGTGATCGCGTCCCGGCCGTCTGCGAGCAGCTTCCACAGTTGTTCCGGGGAGCCGACACCGCCGGGGAACCGGCAGCCGATGCCGACGATCGCGATCGGGTCGTCGGCGACGACCGCCACCGTCTGCCGCGCGGAGCCGATACCGGTACCACCGACTTTCGTACGCAGGTCGGCGGCGAGCGCGGCGGGTGTGGGGTGGTCGAAGACGACGGTGGCGGAGAGCTTCAGACCCGTCGCGTCGCGCAGCCGGTTGCGCAGCTCCAGCGCGGTCAGCGAGTCGAAGCCCAGCTCGGCGAACGGGCGCCGTGCCTCGACCGCGTCGGCGGAGTCCAGCCGCAGCACGGCGGCAGCGGTGCTGCGCACCAGCGACAGCACGGCCCGGGTCTGTTCCGCCTCGGACAGACCGGCCAGCTCCGCGGCAAGGCCGCCTTCGGCGCCGACGGGCACCGGCTCCTGTCCGGCGGCGAGGACGCGCCGTACCTCCGGCAGTTCGTCGAGGAGCGGCCGGGGCCGCGCCGAGGTGTAGCCGGGGACGAACCGGTCCCAGTCGATGTCGGCGACCACGACCGCGGTGTCACCGAGATCGAGGGCGCGCCGCAGCGAGGCGGTCGCCAGGTCCGGGCCCATCGGACGGATGCCACGCCTGCCAAGGAACTCCTTGGCCTCGTCGGTCGCGGCCATGCCGGTGCCCTCCCAGGCGCCCCACGCCACACTGGTCGCGGTCAGTCCGCGGGCGCGCCGGTCGGCGGCGAGGCCGTCGAGGTAGGCGTTGGCCGCGGCGTAGGCGCACTGGCCGCCGCTGCCCCACACACCGGCGCCGGAGGAGAACAGCACGAAGGCATCCAGCTCGCGGTCGCCGAGCAGTTCGTCGAGGTTCGCGGCACCGCGGGTCTTGGCCGCCATCACCTCGTCGACGTCGGCGGGCATGGCCTCGCCCATCGGGGTCGGCCGGGTGGCCGCGGCGGCGTGCACGACGGCGTCCACGGGGTATTCGGTCAGCAGCGTCCGCAGTGCCTCCCGGTCGGCCACGTCGCAGGCGACGATCGCCACGTCGGCGCCGAGCCCGGTCAGTTCGGTCCGCAGCTCATCGGCTCCGGGCACATCGGCACCGCGTCGGCTGGTCAGTACGAGGCGTCGTGCCCCACCGGTGGCCAGCCACCGTGCCACGTGCCGCCCCAGTGCCCCGGTGCCACCGGTGACCAGGACCGTGCCGCGGGGCGTCCAGCCCGACGCCTCGACGTCCTTACGGCCCGCCCGGACCAGTCGTGGCACGAACCGGCCGCTGGAGCGTACGGCCACCTGGTCCTCGTCGGCGGTGGTGAGCGTGCCGACCATCAGCCGCAACGACCGCTCGTCGGCCTCGGCGGGCAGGTCGACGAGGCCGCCCCAGAGCTGGGGGCGCTCCAGACCGGCGACCCGGCCGAAGCCCCATACCGCCGTCTGTTGTGGATCACAGCGGCCGCCGACCGGCGCCGCCTCCCGGGTCACCAGCCAGACCCGTCCGGCGGCTTCGGTGTCGCCTGCCGCCT
>NZ_LAKD02000161.1 GCF_000968685.2 Streptomyces antioxidans | reverse complement strand
CGGGGTCGGTGGTGTGTGGTCGATGCGCTCGGCCAGGTCGGCCAGGACGGGAGCGCTGATGAGGTCGCGGACCGTGGCGGCCACGCCCATCTCCTCGCGGATGCGGGCGATCAGCTGCATGGACAGCAGCGAATGCCCGCCGAGAGCGAAGAAGTCATCCTCACGGGAGACCGGCCGGTGCTCCAGCACTGATTCCCACAGCTGGGCCAGTGCACGCTCAGTCGGCGTACCCGGAGCGGAACCAGCCGGGATGTGGCCGGGAGCGGTGCCCGGATCCGGCAGCCGGTTACGGTCAATCTTGTAGGTCGCCGTACGCGGCCACTGAGCCACCTCCACAACAGCGGAGGGCACCATGTACTTCGGAAGCCGCTCTGCGAGGAAATCCAGCAGTCCGCGGGCGGAGATCTCACCGCCGTGTGCGGGACGGACGTAGGCGACCAGCTGAAGACCGGCCGCGCCGGGAAGGGAACGCGGCACCACGACAGCGCTCTCCACACCCGGGTGGGCCAGAAGCTGGTTCTCCACCTCACCGGGCTCGATACGATGCCCTCTGATCTTGACCTGGTCATCCGCCCTGCCGAACAGCTCGATCGTCCCGTCCGCGAGCTGACGGCCCAGATCACCGGTGCGGTAGAACCGCCCCGCGGACCGATCGCCGGGCAGGGTGCGGAAGCGGTCGGCGGTCAGGTCCTCGCGTCCGCGGTAGCCAGCGCCGACACCCGTACCGCCGATCCACAGCTCCCCGATCTCGCCGCGCGCCACCGGCGCCACGTCCTCGCCCAGAATACGGACGTCGGTGTCCGGCAGCGGCGGCCCCACCGGAATGCTCCCCGCGTCCACCGGGCCGACGCGGTGCGCGGTGGCGTAGATGGTGGTCTCAGTCGGCCCGTAGGCATTCCACACCTCTCCACACCGCTCCCCCAGAGCTCGTGCGAGAGTGGGATGCATCACCTCCCCCGCGCACAACGCCAGGCGCAACCGCCCAGCCCAGCCGTCCGCAAGCAGCATCCGCCATGTCAGCGGCGTGGCCTGCATGACCGTGGCCCGACTACCGACCAGCAGAGCGTGCAGCGCATCCCCGGCCACAACCCGCTCATTGCCCGCGATGACGATACGCCCCTGCGTCAGCAAGGGAAGAAACAGATCCAGAAGGCTGGGATCGAAAGAGGGAGAGGTAACCGATAGCCAAACATCGTCCGGTTGAGGGTTCACGACCGAGGCCATCACCAAAACCCCCTTAGCGAAGGCCTGATGGCTGATCTCCACCCCCTTGGGACGACCCGTAGAGCCCGAGGTGTACATCGCATAGGCCAAGTCAGCGGGCCGGACCGCGGGCAGGACAGCACGAGAGGCACGGGAAGTGTCATCGGAGGTGCGGGGGCCGTCGGGGGTGTGGGAAGCGTCGGTGGGGGGTGTGTCGAGGAGGATGACCGGGCGGGTGTGGTCCACCTGGGCCAGGAACTGGCTCAGGGTCACCGTTGCCCGCGCGCGGGCATCCTGGAGCATGAGGGCGCGGCGCTGGGCCGGGTAGTCGGGGTCGACGGGCACGAACGCGGCGCCGCTGCGCATCACGCCCAGCAGGGCGGCCGGGAGGTACGCACTGCGGTCCGCCACGACAGCGACCGCATCACCGTTGCCGACGCCGGCAGCGGCGAGTTCGGCGGCGATACGGGCACTGGCCCGGTCGATATCCCCCACCGTCATACGGATGCCGCCGCCCTCCACGGCCATCCGGTCAGGCGCCTGCTCGGCGACCTCGGCGAAGAGGTCCACCACCGTACGCCCGGTCCACGGATAGGGCTGAGAGGAAGCGGGAGTGCGGAGGGTATGCGAGGACGGGGGGTTGCCGGGGGAAGCGGGCGTGTGTGCCATTACGCGACCTCGATCCCTATCTGGCCGATAGCCGCATCAGCCCGCAGAAGGGCCTCACCACCGTTTTGACCGCACGCCACAACACTGCCCAGCAGATCAACGCTGTTCCGCGGAACCCGCACCTCATCGCCCGGCGCCACATGCACATCCACCTCGACCACACCCGCCAGCCGCCCGAGTAAGTCAGCACCGTGGACCGCGCGCACCGTCCCGTCTTGAGGGGCGGCGACGAACCGCGCCGCCGCGGCACCCACCGGCCGCAGCGTCAGATCCGGCTCTTCCCCGGTGTGCATGCGTACCTGCTCACGCTGCAGATTCAAACCGGTGCTCTCCCGGATCAGACGGGTGATCTGACCGCCCGGCATGCGCGCGTTGATCTCGATGAGCCTGGGCCCGGCCGCGGTCATCCGCACCTCCACATGAGCGCAGCCGAAGTCGTGGCCGACGGCGTCGAGAGCGGCGAACGCCGTGCCCACCAGCTCCTTTTGGACGCTGTGCGGCAGGAGTGAGGGGAAGAGTTCACCGGCCTCGACGAAATACGGATGCCCGCCCAGCCGCTTGTCGGTCACACCGATCAGGGTGCGTTCACCGCGCAGGGTGAAGGACTCCACACTCACTTCGAACCCGACGAGGTACTCCTCCACCAGCGCCCCGGGAACGCGTGGTGCACCGAAATAGTCGGTGGGCACCGAGGCAATACGGTGATACTGCGCGATCACCTCCCCCTCAGTGCGGCACAGTTTCACATCCACACTCCCGCCCTCGGTCATCGGCTTGACCACACACGGCAACCCGACACGCCCCGCCGCGGCCACCGCCTCCCGCTCGGAGCGCACCCACGCCCAGGTCGGGACACCCACGCCCGCCGCCTCAGCCACCTGCCGCGTCCGCAGCTTGTTACGACAGGCACCCGCCGCATCCGGATCGAGACCGGGCAAACCCAGCACGCGGGCGACCTCAGCCACCACCGGGAGATAGTGATCGAGGGTGGTGTAAACCCCGCACAGCTCACCACGCCCGTACGCCTGGTCCACAGCGGTGACCACGGCGGCACTGTCGTGGACGTCGGCCTCGATCACCTCATCCACACACGCCGCGAACGCCTCACGGGCCTGGGCGTTGGGGGTGTAACGGGAGACATCACGGGTGACAAAGGCAACCTGCAAGCCCTGAGCACGAGCCGCCTCGAGCGGCGTACGTCCCAAAGTCCCCATAAAACTCTCAATGACAACAAGCACACGGCGTCTACTTACCCGCGACACACCGGCCCCCTTCGACGCTCTCAAACGGCCTGGTTCCACCCGCCCTCATGCCTCACAGGCGCAGCACATGGCAGAACTGATCGGTAGCCACACACCCCCGTGAACGTTTTGTCTCCTCGCTGCCGTGCCCGTAATAAATGGTGGTGACTCCCGCCGCAGCGGCCTCCTCCACCAATCGGTAATACAGGACCTCAAAATACAACGGCACCCGCTTACGCCGCTGATACGCGTAATCAAAGCCACTCTGCCGCGCATACCAATGGCCACTGTGCCGCAATATCAGAGCAAACCCGCGGATCACACCATCCGCGCGCGCTACCAGAGTAAAAGCGTCCTCCCCAAAACGCTCCCGGATCTGCATATAGGTAGGCAGCGACTGATCATCCCGCCACTCCATGCCATACTTGCGCATCAACTCCGCTTCCAAAGAAGCGAACCGGGCGAAGTCACGGCCGTCAAAAGGCTCAACCGTGACACGGCAGCCCTCCTCGGCCAGCTTCCGCCGCTCCGCGGCAATCGATACCCGCCGCTTACGCGAAAACCCTGCAAGGTACTCGGAAAACCCACCCGCCGGCACACGCAACGAGCTATACCGCCCCGAAACATAGAACCCGTAACCGCGCCCCGCCAGGACACTCCGCAACTCCCGGTCCGACTCGTCCACATGCAGAAGGGCCACACTCGCCGCACCCGCGGTACGAGCCAGACCCTCCGCCGCGGCCAGGAGCGTGTCGAGGTCATCGGCCGATGCCTCCGCCCCGTACAAGACACGGGTGTTACCGAGGTGACGCCCTCCCGCCACCAACGACGGCATCAAGACCTCGGTGGGCTCCTTCGGCAGATCGGCAAGGAACTCAGCCGCATGAGGCAGCCCTGCCGCGGCACTCCTGGTCAGAACGTGGTCGGGACGGCCCAACAGCCACGGCACCGACGCACCCGCCACAGCGGTGGCCAACCCCGCCACCACCCGACCCCCACGCTCCACCCACACATACGCCATCGGCACCCCAGCCGTAGCCTCCGCCACATCCAACCAACGCGACGACAAAAACACATCGGACGGCCGCGTCAGCGCGTCCCATTCCGCCCGAGGAAGTGCCGCAGCATGCCGCACCACACGCACATCGTCCGGCAGGGGCACAGTGGTCACGTCCACGGCCGCACACCCGCGCCGGGATCATCGTCCGCCTTCGGAACAGGATGATCCGCCTCCGGGAAAAGACACCACACTAAAGCCGCAGCGGACATGCTCGTTAACAAAACAACCCCCGTAGTGCTCACCAGCCCAGCTGGTGAGCATCAGTCCAGCTGGTATACAGCGTCCTTGACCGTCCTAGATCAAGGTTGGGCGTCAATCTACACCAGAGGTGTCGCTTCCGACATTATATTCGAACATATTCGGGGTGTCGGTGTTGGCCCCGTCAGTGAGGTCTTCTCGGCGACCTTCTGATGGGCTCCGGCGGCCGCCGCAGCCGCTTTTACGGCGCCCGGCCTCACGCGCCGCTCTCCCGACGAGGTTCACACCGCCCGCTCCAGCGGTTCGAGCGCTTCGGCACCGGTCTCCGGGGCGAGGCAGGCGGCGGTGGTGGTCAGTGCGGACAGCGCCCCGAAGTAGGCCACGATCAGCCATGGCCGGTCAGAGCCCGCCATCAGCAAGAACGCCGCCACGAGCGGCAGGATCCCACCGCCGAGCACGGCACCGATCTGATAGCTCATGCCCACACCGCTGCCCCGTACCTCGGTGGGAAACAGCTCGCTGAGCCAGGCCGGTTGGGGCGCGGACATGGCGTCATGGAAGACATTGAGTCCGAAGACCACCCCCACACCGATCAACACCGGCGACCGGGTATCGACCAGCAGGAAGAAGGGCACCAGGAACAACGCGCTGCCCACGGCGCCGAACAGATACCAGCGGCGACGCCCGGCCCGGTCCGAGACCACTCCCCACAGCGGGGCACTGATCAGGCTCAGCGCGGAACTGACCGCGACCGAGGCCGATCCGGCCGAGGAGGACTTGCCCAGCACCACACCGACGTAATAGACCGAGAAGACGGTGTAGAAGTACGACGCGGTGGTCTGCGAGATCCGCAGGCCGATACCGAGCACAAGCGGCCTGCGGTGGTTGCGCAGAAGGTCGACCAGAACGTGCGGCCTGGTCTGGTTCACCTCCTGGGTGCGCGCGAAGACCTCCGGCTCTGGGACCTTCGCCCGGATGACCAGCCCGACGACAATGAGCACCGGGCTGACCAGGAACGGAATACGCCACGCACCGGCCATGATGTCCGCCGTGCTGACGAAGTGCTGCAGCAGGAAGAACGCGCCCGAGGCGCACAGCAGTCCCAGCCCCGCCCCCGAGGTCGCCAGGCTCCCCCACAGACCACGCTGGCGGGCGCCGGAGTGCTCCACCATGAACACCGCCGCGCCGCCCTGCTCCCCGCCCGCGGCCAGCCCCTGCACCAGGCGCAGGAACACCAGCGCCGCCGGTGCCGCCACACCCACCTGACCGTAGGTCGGCAATACCCCGACCAGCGTGGTGACCACGCCCATGACGACCAGCGACAAGATGAGCACACGCCGCCGCCCGTGCCGGTCCGCGATCTGACCGGCGAACACGGCTCCCAGCGGGCGGGCCACAAAGCCCACCGCGTACGTGGCGAACGCGGCCAGTTGCCCGGCGGCCGGGTCCAGGGCCGTGAAGAAGACCTTGTTGAACACCAGCGCGGTGGCTATGCCGTACAGATAGAAGTCGTACCACTCAAAGACCGCTCCCACCATGCTGGCCACGGCCGCACGCCGCGCGAACCGATGGCCAGCAGGCTCATCCCGCGCCTCCGCCGACACCGGCCGCGCGAGGGCCCCCCGTCGCCTCACCCGGCGGGCTTCCGCGCGATGACCACACTCCGGTCGCTGGTGGTGTCCTGGTGCCGGATGTCGACGAACCCGCTGTCAGCGAGCAGCACCGACAGCTCCGACACCGCCCAGCACTTGCCCTGCGTCCCGTGCATCATCATCACCGAATACTCGGCCGCGGGCAGCGGACCGGTCTTGTCCGCGTTGATGTGCGCATCGTGGTCAACGATCCAGCCGCCGGGCTCCAGCGCGGCATACGATGCCGCGAGCAGACCGCGGACCTGCTCCTCGGACCAGTCATGCAGCACATGCGAGTAGATGTGCAGGTCGAACCCCGCGGGCAGCGGACCGGCGAACATGTCCCCGGTGATGACATCCACCCGGTCGGCATAGCCGCGCTCGGCCAGCAGCTCCCGTGCCACCCCGTCCACCGGCGAACGCTCCAGGACCGAGGCACGCAGCCGGGGCCTGCGGTCGACCAGGGCGCAGGAGTACACACCCGAATCACCGCCGATGTCCAGCGACCGGCTGATGCCGGTCAACTGGTCCAGAGCGGCGGCGAACTCCACCCCCAGAAACCGGCCGCGGGAGTCCATGGCCGCTACGACACGGCGCGCCCAGCCCGGGTCGACCAGCCGCTCCGACCAGTCCCGGCTGTCACCGGGAGAGCTGGACCACGAGGCCGTCTTCCCCGTACGCAGCGCGGCCAGCATCTCCACACAGCCAGGACGCTCACTCAGCGAGCCGAAGTACGCCCGCATATCCCAGGGCGACCCGGCGACCAGATACTCGGCAGCCAGCGGCATAAGCCGCACTCTCTGGTCCGGACCGCGCTCGAGTAACTCCAGGGCGACGAGGTAGGTGATCAGGACATCGAGCGCACGCGGGTCAAGTCCGAACTCCTCCTCAATGTCCCCGATGCGCACCTCGCCCGCTCGGTCGATCCACGTGAACAGGTCGAGTTCCACAATCACCGCGATGAGCAGATCCGTGGCATAAATGCCTTCCCGAAGGCGGAACAGCGGAACCGGGTCGACCGACGGCCGCGCAGAGCTTCCCGTGCCATGACGATTCACCTTGCTCACCCAGTTCCTGATGCGAGGAAATATCAAAGGCGTGGCGAACGGTTGCGAAGACACCGTCAGGAAGCGTAACCAGACCGATCCGCCCCCGACAAGAACGCGGAGGCCCGTTACCCCACCACGGCCCGCGACTGTCAAGAACCGGTACCCGGTGGCACGCTGCGGGAACTGCGGATCCCGAGGGCTGAAACCCCGCGCCGCCCATCCCGGGCACCGAACAGGCGGAATTGAGCATTCCCCTCACCACCCACCGGGCCAGAAGCAGTCGGCCACTCTCTTTACCGGCCCCGAATAGCGAAAACGCCCCCAATGATCCAGCCGGGAAGGGAGGTTTAGGGGCGGGGGCCGGGCCTCACCCGAGCCGGAAGCGGTTGATGGCCGGCTCGTGGGCGGATCGGAGCTCGGGGTCGGTGACCCCAAGGCCCTCCTCCGGGGCCAGACAGAGCACTCCGACCTTGCCGTGGTGCTGATTGCGGTGGACGTCGTGCACGGCCCGGCCGATCTCGGCGAGCCGGTAGCTCCGCGAGAGGGTGGGATGGATGAGGCCCTTGATGATCAGGCGGTTGGCTTCCCACGCCTCACGGTAGTTGGCGAAGTGGGAACCGATGATCCTCTTCAGATGCATCCACAGATAGCGATTGTCGAACTCGTGCCGGTAGCCGGAGGTGGAGGCACAGGTGACGATGGTTCCGCCCCTGCGGGCCACGTAGACCGAGGCGCCGAAGGTCTCCCGACCCGGGTGTTCGAAGACGATGTCCACGTCCTCACCGCCCGTCAGATCGCGGATCCTGCCCCCGAATCGCTTCCACTCCCTGGGGTCCTGGGTGTGTTCGTCCCGCCAGAACCGGTAGCCTTCCACGCTTCGGTCGATGACCGCCTCGACGCCCATCTCCCGGCAGATCGCCGCCTTCTGCTCGCTGGACACCACGCAGATCGGTATGGCGCCTCCGGCCAGGGCGTACTGGGTCGCGTACGAGCCGAGACCGCCGCCCGCGCCCCAGATCAGCACGTTGTCGCCCACCTTCATGCCCGCGCCGTTGCGTGAGACCAGCTGGCGGTACGCGGTGGAGTTGACCAGTCCGGGTGCGGCGGCTTCCTCCCAGGTCAGGTGAGCGGCCTTCGGCATCAACTGGTTGGTCTTCACCAGCGCCAGCTGGGCCAGGCCGCCAAAGTTGGTCTCGAAGCCCCAGATCCGCTGCTCCGGGTCGAGCATCGTGTCGTCGTGGCCCGCCGCGTCCTCGAGCTCGACGGACAGGCAGTGCGCCACTACCCGGTCCCCGGGCTGCCAGCGGCGCACTCCGGGGCCGGTGCGCAGCACCACCCCCGAGAGGTCGGAGCCGATCACGTGGTACGGCAGGTCATGGCGCTCGGCGGAGCCTCCGGTACGGGCGTAGCGCTCGAGGAAGGCGAAGGTCGGCACGGGCGAGTACAGCGCACTCCAGACCGTGTTGTAGTTGACGGAGCTCGCCATGACGGCGATCAGGGCCTCGCCGGGTCCGGGCTCCGGGGCCGGTACGTCACTGATGTGCAGAGCCTTCGCGGGATCCCGGTCGCTGACGGCGAGGCCGTCGAACATGTGCTGTTCGTCCTTGAACAGCACGGCGCCTTGATAGGACTCCGGTACCGGCAGCGAAGCGAAGTCGCGTGGCCGCGCGTCCGGTGACTCGATGGCGGCGACCAGGTCGGCTATCACCACGGCTCCCGTTGGTCTAGAGGGCTTCGGGTCCAGGGGCTGGTGACTCGTCGCGGTTGGACAAGCGTCAGCCGCCTTACGGAATCACCATGATCTTGCCTTCGCGGTTCGCCGACAGCGCCTCGTAGGCGTCGGCGACGCGGTCGAGCGTGTAGGTGCCGCCGCTGTCGGCGAGGGCGAGGGGTTTGCGCGTGAGCATGTCCAGCGCGTTCACGATCAACTGGTGGAGCGCCTCGAGGCTGTCCAGGTACGCGCTTCCGCCCCCCAGCTTGGTGACGAACAGACCGCGCTCCATCAGGTCCGTGAGGTCCACGGTGGGCAGCTCCCCGGAGAGCTGACCGTAGTTCACCAGGCAGCCCTGGGGTGCCAGCATGGCCAAGTTGTCCTGGTAGGCGGCGGCACCGATGGGGTCGAAGACCGCCGCGACCCCGCGGTCCTTGGTGTGTTCGAGGACCGCTTGCCGCACGTTCCGCTGACGGCGGTCCACCGTGTACGTGGCGCCGAGCTCGGTGGGGATCCGCACCCGGTCGCCGCTGGCGACACCGATGACCTCGACACCGGCTTCCACGAGGAAGGCGGTGAGGAACCGGCCGACCGGCCCCGCCGCTCCCCAGACCACCGCGGACTTGCCGTACAGCGGCAGGATTCCGGCGAGCAGCTGCGCGGTCATGCCCGCGCTCGGCACCCGGGCGCACTCCTCGAGTGGCAGCGTGTCCGGGATCGGGACCAACATCCCGGCGTGCGCCACCACATAGTCCGCGGTGGAGGCGGGCACCGGTGTCCACGCGACCCTGGTGCCGACGGCGAGGTCGACCTCGGCGCCGGTGGCGACCACCGTGCCGGCCCCCTCGTAGCCGAGCGGGAACGGCAACTCCAAGCCCTCGGCGTACTTACCACCGCGCACGGCCAGGATTTCGGAGTGGTTGAGGGTGATCGCCGCGACCTTGACCAGGGCTTCGGTCGCCCCGAGTTCCGGGATCGGCTGGGTGGCGACCTCGATGACGTCCCGCGCTTCTCCGTGTGCGGTCGCCCGGGCGACGCGCCGCTGTCCGACTGTCATGTCCGCCCCTTCGGCACGGGTCTGATGGACCGTGCGAGGTTGTCTTTCGTACGGTGTACGACGTAACCGTACACCGCACTACTAGCGCCTTTCCAGGATTCTCAACGGCTGGCGTCAGACCCGCCGGGCCAGCACGCCGTGCACGATCCGCAGCGGGCCCAGGCCATAGAGCAACTGCCAGTCGCGGACGGACAGATACTCGCCCGCGAACATGGCGGCGATCTCGGTCTGGGTGTGGATGCGGTCACGGCTGCCGCCGAGCGCGAACATCGGGCGCAGCCAGCCGATCGCGAAGTGGTCGGCGATCGCCAGATGCCCGCCCCGCGAGAGGACACGGCTGATTTCGGCGACTCCCTCCCGGCGGCTCAGCCAGTGGTGAAAGCAGATGGTGCTGACCACGAGGTCGAACTCGTCGTCGGCGAACGGCAGTTTCTCCGCCGGGGACACCTGGAAGCTCAGCCTGTCGATGCCGGCGGCCTTCTCGTTGGCCACCTCGATCATGCCTTCCGCATGGTCCACCCCCACGAGCTCGGCGTCGGGGAACCGTTCCGCGGCCATGCGCAGAAATGCCCCCGTTCCGCAGCCGACGTCGAGTATGCGCTTCGCCTCGACATTCCGGCCAACCAGCCAGGCAAGCATTCTCGCGAAGATCTGTTCGCGGACGGCCTGCACTTTGGCGTCCTCGTAGGTCGGTGCCCATTTGTTGTAGAACCGGAGGTCGCGTTCATGCTTCTCGGCACTCATTTTCATACGCATGGAAATTCCTCCGCGAGAGACTAGCGCTCTTCCTAGAGCACCTGGACACGACCTGTAAACCCCCCTTAAATCCCCTAGGGGGGCCGTTTGCGGGGTTGGGAAATCAACCCTCCGCGGACGCGGTGCGGCGTTCGATCTCGAGCGTGATTCCGTCGAGCAGCCGCTCCAGGGCGCGCTCGAACCGGATGTCGGAGGTCAGCCCACCGAGCGTCTCGCGCAGCGCCGCCATGGGCTCGCGGTCGCCG
>NZ_LAKD02000160.1 GCF_000968685.2 Streptomyces antioxidans | reverse complement strand
TCGCAGGAGCGGGTGATTCGGCAGGCGCTCGCTAATGCGCGGTTGTCGGCGACGGACGTGGACGCCGTCGAGGGCCACGGCACCGGCACGAAGCTCGGTGACCCGATCGAGGCCCAGGCGCTGCTGGCCACCTATGGACAGGGCCGGGAAGATGGACAGCCGCTGTGGCTGGGGTCGTTGAAGTCGAACATCGGTCATACGCAGGCGGCTGCTGGTGTGGGTGGTGTGATCAAGATGGTCATGGCCCTGAATCGTGAGGTGCTGCCGCGTACGTTGCATGTGGATCAGCCGTCTTCGCATGTGGATTGGGATGCGGGTGCGGTGGAGTTGCTGACCGAGCCCGTGGCGTGGCGGCGTGGGGAGCGGGTGCGGCGGGCTGGTGTGTCTTCCTTTGGTGTGTCGGGGACCAATGCGCACGTCATCGTGGAGGAAGCACCAGCGGTCCAGGCGC
>NZ_LAKD02000016.1 GCF_000968685.2 Streptomyces antioxidans | reverse complement strand
CCGCGTCCCCGGAACCCGCATCCACGGAAACCGCGCCCGCACCCGAGAAGACCACGACGACCGCCGCCCCCACCCCCTGGCGCGACCGCCGCTATCTCGCCTACACCGCCAGTGAGGCCGTCCTCTTCCTCGACGACTCCGTCTTCAAGGTCGGCCTGCCGCTGTGGGCCGTGACGGCCACCAGCACACCGCATCAACTCGTCCCCCTGCTGCTCGTCCTCAACAATCTGCTCGTGGTGGTCTTCCAGGTCCCGTTCGCCCGCTTCGGCGCCACCCCGCACACCGCCCGCACCTCGCTGTGGCCACTGGCCGGTGCCTTCCTCGTCGGCGGGGCCGCGCTGGCCGCCTCGACCGTCGGCGCACCCTGGTTCGCCGCCGTCACGCTGGTGCTGGCCGCCACCGCCTTCACCGTGGCGGAGATGCTGCACGCCACGGTCTCCTGGGAGCTGTCCGTGGCCCTCGCCCCGCCCACCGCACAGGGCGCCTACCTCGGCGTGCACGGCCTGGCCCAGGCCGTCCAGCGCAGCGTCGGACCCCTCGCGGTGACGGCGGCGATCGCGGCGGGCCCCCTCGGCTGGCTCGGCCTCGGCGCCGGCCTCGCCGCGATGTGCGGCGCCCAGCACCGCCTGGTACGGGACCGCGGTGACGGAGCGTTGTCAGTGGCCCCGGTTACGGTGAGTGAGCACTGAACATCCGTGCTTGAGCACGGAACATCCGCGCTGAGGGGGAGTCATGGCGCACACCGGACGCAGAGGCCACCGGAACCGCCCGGGCGAGCACAGGAAGCCGAAGACACGCAGGCCAAGGACGCGGGAGCGCACAAGGAGGCGGACGACCCGGCGCGCCCTCCGCAGGGAGGCGCCGAGCACCGTGGCCCTGTTGGCCGACGAGCGGGACTTCGCCGCCATGCGGCACTACGCGTCGTTCGTCTTCGATGACCACGGAGCGTATCTACGGGAGATGGAGGGGCTGCTGAAGGCGCTCGCGGCCCAGGGGGTGCACACCACCGTCGCCCTCTTCGACCCCGTCGCCTACGAGGAGTTCTGCGCGGACACCCGGCTCGACCCGGACACCTCCACGAGCCGCACGCGCTATACGGCCGAGCTGGCCGCCGCTGGCGGCGCCGTCACCTACGAGGGCCAGCCCATCGCCCGCCTGGTGCCACGGCTCATCGGCGTGGCCGAGGAGCAGGCCACCTGGGAGTACGCCACGGCGCTGCTCTCCCGCGCGGGCCACCGCGGGGAGTGCCGCGACGACACCACCGCCCGCGTCGCGTTCGACCGTGCCGGGGCCGCTCTGCGCGCGGTCGTCGAGGCGGCCGGACCGGGCGTCCACCATCTGGTCTGCAGCGTCCCGGCGGACGGCACCTCACTGGTCGCCGTGCTCCACGCCGATGCGAGGGAAGCGGGCCCGCCGAAGCTGGCCGAGCCCTCGGGGCTGGTCTTTCGCACCGTCCTGGCCTGCGGCTTCGCCCTGCGCGGCCCCGGTGGCCTGGTGCTGCGGACCATCGCGGCGGACTCCCCGGAGACGGTCCGCGGCTGGGCGCTCAACGACGGCTGGCTGCGCCCGCTGAGCGAGGCGGAGGTGTTCACCGCGTACTGCACCGACGCCGAGACCGGTGAACCCATCCCTCCGGAGCACGGCGTCGAATACCGGGCGGGCATTCCGCTCAGCCCCCCGGAATGACCGAAGGCGTCCCGCCACCCGGCGGGACGCCCTCATTGACAGCCAAGGGCCAAAAGCCAAAAGCCAAAAGCCAAAAGCTCACGGCTCACGGCTCACGGGCTCATTCGCCGGACAGCACCGCCTGCGCCGCCCGGCGGGCATCCTCCGCGGTGTCCGCCGCGCGCGCCGCGGAGGCGGCCCGCTCGCACTGCGCCAGCGTGTGCTTGGACAGCGTCGCACGCACATACGGAATGGAGGCCGCACCCATGGAGAGGCTGGTGACACCCAGCCCGGCCAGCACACACGCCAGCAGCGGATCGGAGGCGGCCTCACCGCAGACACCACAGCTCTTGCCCTCGGCCTGCGCGGCCTCCGCCGACGCCGCCACCAGGTCGAGCAGCGCGGGCTGCCACGGGTCCTGCAGCCGTGAGACCGCGCCCACCTGACGGTCCGCCGCGAAGGTGTACTGCGCCAGGTCGTTGGTGCCCAGCGACAGGAACTCGACCTCCTGGAGGATCGAGCGCGCCCGCAGCGCGGCGGACGGAATCTCCACCATCGCGCCGAACTTCGCCCGCAGCCCCGCCTCGCGGCACGCGTCCGCGAACGCCTTGGCGTCCAGCCGGTCGGCCACCATCGGGGCCATCACCTCGAGATAGACCGGCAGCCCCTCCGACGCCTTCGCCAGCGCCGTGAGCTGTGTCCGCAGCACGTCGGGGTGGTCCAGCAGCGTACGCAGACCGCGCACGCCCAGCGCCGGGTTGGGCTCATCGGCCGGGGTGAGGAAGTCCAGCGGCTTGTCCGCGCCCGCGTCCAGGACCCGCACCACCACCCGGCCCTCGGGGAACGCCTCCAGCACCTGCCGGTACGCGGTGGCCTGCTTCTCCTCCGACGGCGCCTGAGTGCTGTCGTCCAGGAAGAGGAACTCGGTGCGGAACAGCCCCACCCCCTCGGCGCCCGCCTCGACCGCCGCCGGTACATCGGCCGGTCCGCCGACATTCGCCAGCAGCGGCACCTTGTGCCCGTCCGACGTCGCACCAGGACCTGAGGAGGCAGCCAGCGCGGCCCGGCGCTCCTCGGCGGCCCGCGTCAGCTCGTCCCGCTTCTCCTCGCTCGGGGACACGAAGATCTCACCCGTGCTGCCGTCCACGGCGATCAGGGTTCCCTCGACCAGATCCCCGGCGCCGGGCAGCGCGACCACGGCCGGCACCCCCAGGGCACGGGCGAGGATCGCGCTGTGGCTCGTCGGCCCGCCCTCCTCGGTCACGAACCCCAGCACCAGCGTCGGGTCGAGCAGCGCGGTGTCGGCGGGCGCGAGGTCCCGCGCGATCAGCACATACGGCTCGTCACTGTCCGGCACCCCCGGCATCGGCACACCGAGCAGCCGCGCCACGATCCGGTTCCGCACATCGTCGAGGTCGGCCACCCGGCCCGCCAGATAGTCACCGGCACCCGCGAGCAGCGCCCGGTAGGCGGCGAAGGCGTCGTACACCGCGCGCTCGGCGGTGCTCCCCACGGCGATCCGCCGCTCGACATCGGCGATCAGCTCCGGGTCCTGCGCCATCATGGCCTGCGCCTCGAGCACGGCCTGGGCCTCGCCGCCCGCCAGATTGCCGCGCGCGACCAGATCGGCCGCCACGGCCTCCACCGCCTGGCGCGCCCGCCCCTGCTCACGCGGCGCCTCATCGGCCGGAATCTGCCTGGCCGGCGGCTCCAGTACCGCCGTCCCCATATGGCGGACCTCGCCGATGGCCACCCCGTGGCTCACGCCGACGCCTCGCAGCGTTGTCTCCATGTCACCCGTCCCCGGTCGATACGGCGGAACCCCGCCATGGTGGATGTCCTACCCGCAGTGCGCCGCCCGGTCCGGTCCCCATCGGCCGCCGGGCACACACCCGGCTCACCAGTTGAAGAGCGTGTCGCCCGTCTTCACATCGACGTCCTCCTTGACGTCGGACAGGGCGTCGGCCGTGGCCTCGAGTGCCACGATCGGGCAGATCGGCGACTTGCCCGCGGCCACGGCGGTGGCCGGGTCCCAGCGCACGATCGCTTCGCCGCGCTTGACGGTGTCGCCCTTGTTGATGAGGACCTCGAAGCCCTCACCGTTCAGCTGCACGGTGTCGATGCCGAGGTGGGTAAGCACACCGTGCCCCTCCCCGTCCACCACGACGAACGCATGAGGGTGCAGGGAGACGACGATCCCGTCGACCGGGGCCACGGCCACGAAGGGCTCGAGCACTGGGTCGATCGCCGTGCCCGGACCGACCATGGCGCCGGAGAACACCGGATCGGGCACCGCTTCGAGTCCGATCACGCGGCCGGCGACCGGTGAGGTCACGCTGGTCATGGGAGCCTCCCGGGGGGTGAAGATTCATCACGCGCCGTCACCACCTGTCCCGGACAGCGCACTGCCCAGAAGAGTAAGTCATAGGAACTACGGATTCCGCGCACACGTGGCGCAGGCGGGAGGGGTGGCCGGGCCAGGAATCGATTTGCCACGGCCGCGCGGCGCGCTGTACTGTCGTATCCCTGCCCACCGGATGAAGCACTGCGGACATCTCCGTGTACATCCAGGTTCAGGGCGGCGCCATCAGTTACTTGATCCAAATCCCGGATCTACTTTCGCATGCCTTGCGAGAGACGCGGGTACGGGGAGCTGGAAATGGTCTGATAGCGTGTGAAACACCGAAGGGAAGTGCCCGGAGAAGCCGGTGAAACGGTTTCGAAGGAA
>NZ_LAKD02000159.1 GCF_000968685.2 Streptomyces antioxidans | reverse complement strand
AAACACCGTCCGATCCAACAACCCACCACCACCAACAGCAGCACCAGCGTCAGCGTCAGCGTCGGCAAAAACCACCTCCTTCAACGACCGCTCCAACAACACGTCAAACCGCGCACACACCTCATCAAAAGCCGCCGCAAACACAGGAAAAGCCTCATACAACTCCCGCCCCATCCCCGCACGCTGACTCCCCTGACCAGAGAACAACACCGCCACACGCCCCGACCGCACACGCCCCGCCACCACACCAGCAGCCGCACCCGCAGCCCCGCCCTCCGCCAGGCCCTCAAGCCCAGCCTCAAGTTCCTCCACATCCGAACCCAGAACCACAGCACGGTGCTCAAACACCGCACGCGAACCCACCAAAGCACGACCCACACCCACTGCGTCCACGTCATCACCGTCAGCCTGAGCGGCACGCACATACTCCAGCAACCGACCCGCCTGACCAGCCAACGCACCCGCACTACGCCCCGACACCACCCACGGCACCACCCCAGACGACATCACAGGCACCACACCCCCACCAACAGACTCCTCCGCCGGCGCCTCCTCGATAACGACGTGCGCATTGGTCCCCGACACACCGAAGGAAGACACACCAGCCCGCCGCACCCGCTCCCCACGCCGCCACGCCACGGGCTCGGTCAACAGCTCCACCGCACCCGCATCCCAATCCACATGCGATGACGGCTGATCCACATGCAACGTACGCGGCAGCACCTCACGATCCAGGGCCATGACCATCTTGATCACACCACCCACACCAGCAGCAGCCTGCGCATGACCGATGTTCGACTTCAACGACCCCAACCACAACGGCCGACCACCCTCACGCTCCCGCCCATACGTAGCCAGCAGCGCCTGGGCCTCGATCGGGTCACCGAGCGTCGTACCCGTCCCATGACCCTCGACGACGTCCACGTCCGCCGCCGACAACCGCGCATTAGCGAGCGCCTGCCGGATCACCCGCTCCTGCGACGGACCATTCGGCGCCGTGAGCTGGCTGCTCTTGCCATCCTGGTTGACCGCCGAACCACGCACCACCGCCAGAACGCGATGCCCCTTCGCGCGAGCGTCGGACAGCCGCTCCAGCAACAGGACACCGACACCCTCACCCCAACCCGTGCCATCCGCCCCCTCCGCATACGCCTTGCACCGGCCGTCGGCCGACAGACCACGCTGACGGGAGAACTCCACAAACGTCCCCGGAGTCGACATCACCGCCACACCACCAGCCAACGCCATCGAACACTCACCACTACGCAACGCCGCACTCGCCTGATGCAACGCCACCAAAGACGACGAACACGCCGTATCCACCGTCACCGCCGGACCCTCAAGACCAAACACATACGCCACACGCCCAGACGCCACACTCCCCGCACTCCCCGACCCCAAATACCCCTCAAGATCCGCCGGAAGAACCGCCAACCTCGAGGCATAGTCGTTGTACATCACCCCCAAAAACACACCCGTAGCCGACCCACGCAACCCAGCCGGATCAACCCCAGCCCGCTCCATCGCCTCCCACGACGCCTCCAACAACAACCGCTGCTGCGGATCCACCGCCAACGCCTCACGCGGAGACAACCCAAAAAACTCCGCATCAAAATCCGCCGCATCATGCAAAAACCCACCCGACCGCACATACGACGTCCCCGCATGACCCGGATCCGGGTCATACAACCCCTCCAAATCCCAACCACGATCCACCGGAAAGCCCGAAATAGCATCCGTCCCACCCGCCACCAAATCCCACAACTCCTCCGGCGAACCCACACCACCCGGATACCGACACCCCACCCCCACAATCGCAATCGGCTCC
>NZ_LAKD02000158.1 GCF_000968685.2 Streptomyces antioxidans | reverse complement strand
CTAGATGAGTGAGTCTGATGTCCTCAGTGGTCATACGCGATCAGGGATCGCTTGGCTTCGGCTCCGGTGGTCCAGTTGTGCCAGATGGCTGCTGCGAGGGCGAGGAGTCGTTGGCCGGTGCGGGCGAAGACTCCGGCCGGTGTTCTTCCGCCGTGCTGTTCCAGGCTGAGCTGGCCCTTGAGGGTGTCGAAAACCGCCTCGATCCACTGGCGGCATCGGGCCAGGCGTCCATGCCGGGTGGGTTCGTCCTTGCGGTCCGGACGTACCAGATGGCCTTCGAGCCGTTCGGTGATGAATGCCTCGAACTCCTTCCCGGCGAAGCCCTTGTCGGCGAGGATGACCTGTCCGGCGCGGACGAGGTGATGGTCGCGTTCCAGCAGTGCGGTCATCACCTCCCGCTCGCCGAGCTTGGGGTTCGCCAGGCACCAGGAGATGGGCATGCCCTCGGCGGTGGTGAGCAGGTAGAGCCGGAACCCCCAGAAGTAGCGGGAGTGGCTGCGGCAGTAGCCGTATCCGGCGTGACCGGCCAGGTCGGAGCGTTTGACGGTCTCGCGGGAGGCTGCGCAGGGCAGTGGAGTGGAGTCGATCAGCCGCAGGTCGTCGTGCC
>NZ_LAKD02000157.1 GCF_000968685.2 Streptomyces antioxidans | reverse complement strand
AGCCACCGGCCAGCCGCGGCTCGCCGAACTCCCCTTCTGGGACCAGCTATTGGACGGTGACGACCCCCTCCTGACCGTACGGCCGGTGGACCCGGACCGTGACCTCGGCGCCACCGTCCGGCAGCTGTCGGTGAAGGTGTCCACGGAGGTCACATCGGCGCTGTTGACCAGTGTGCCGACGGCGTTCCACGCGGGCGTCGACGACGTACTGCTGACCGGCCTGACCGCGGCGCTGGCCGAGTGGCGCCGCCGCCGGGGCCAGGACCCGGCCGGGGTCCTGCTGGACCTCGAGGGCCATGGCCGGGTCCCGCTGACGGACGGAGCGGACCTGACGCGCACGGTGGGCTGGTTCACCAGTAGCTACCCGGTACGGCTCGACGTCGGTGTCCTCGACGGGACGGACGTGCGCTCCGGTGGGGCCGCGGCGGGACGGGCCATCAAGCGCGTCAAGGAACAGCTCCGCGCCGTTCCGGGCGATGGGCTCGGCTACGGGATGCTCCGGTATCTCAACCCCGAGACCGCGTCCGCGCTCGCCGCGCTGCCCAC
>NZ_LAKD02000156.1 GCF_000968685.2 Streptomyces antioxidans | reverse complement strand
CTCGCCGCGCTGCCCACCGCCCAGATCGGCTTCAACTACCTGGGCCGATTCCCCGGCCAGCAGAACCAGAGCGATCGGGATCAGCGGTCCGTCGAACACCACGCCTGGCAGACCGCCGGAGACGGTGCCCGAGGTGGCGGCGGCGACCGTATCCCGGTCATCCACGCTCTGGAGGTGATGGGGGTCGTCCATGACCTGCCCGACGGCCCACAGCTCACCCTCATCGTGTCCTGGCCGTCCGGGCTGCTCGCGGAGTCGGCCGCCCGGAGCCTGGCCGACGGTTGGGCCGCGATGCTCACCGGACTGGCCACGCACACCAGCCACACCACGGACACCGACACCGGCATCGGAATCGGTGGTCACACCCCCTCCGACTTCCCGTTGGTGGACATCAGCCAGAGCGAGTTGGACGAGTTCGAAGCGACAGCGCAGCAGATGGACGAAGGAGCTTGAGATGACCGACTCCGCTCTGGTGGGGGTATGGCCGCTGTCGCCGCTGCAGGAGGGCCTGCTGTTCCATGCGGTGTACGACGAGGAGGGCATCGACGTCTACGTCGAGCAGATGATCACTGGCCTGGAGGGCAAGCTTGACTCTGCGGTGCTGCGGGCCTCCTGGCAGGCGCTGCTCGACCGCCACGAGAGCCTGC
>NZ_LAKD02000155.1 GCF_000968685.2 Streptomyces antioxidans | reverse complement strand
CGGGTTGCGTCCTGGGAAGTGGTGTACGGGTTCCGCCTGATCCGGGTGTTTGTCCCGGCGTCAGGGTGTATGCCCGCATAGAGAGACGGCCATCGGCTGATCCTTCGAGAACGACCAAGATCTTGAAGGAGATCAGCGCGATGACCGCACCTGACAGTGTGCCCCTGCACGACCTGACCGAGGAGAACCTCGCTTCGGCGAGTCCGGACCTGCTGCGCGCAATGATCAAAACGTTCGCCGACGCGCTGATGTCCGCCGAGGCCGACACTCTGTGCGGAGCCGAATACGGCCAGGTCAGCGACAACCGCGTCAACCACCGCAACGGCTACCGCCCCCGCGAGTGGGACACCCGCGCCGGTACCGTCGAACTCGCCATCCCCAAACTCCGCCAGGGCAGCTACTTCCCCACCTGGCTCCTGGAACGCCGCCGACGCGCCGAACAGGCCCTGGTCTCGGTCGTCGCCACCGCCTACGTCCTAGGCGTCAGCACCCGCCGGGTGGAGAAACTCGCCGCCTCCCTCGGGGTAACCCAGCTATCGAAATCCCAGGTCAGCGCGATGGCCAAACACCTAGACGAACAGGTCGCCGCCTTCCGCAACCGGCCCCTGGACACCGGCCCCTACACCTTCATGTGGGTCGACGCCCTGACTCAGAAAGTCCGCGAAGGCGGCCGCATCATCAACGTCCACGCCCTGGTCGCCGTCGGCGTCAACGCCGACGGCCAGCGCGAAATCCTGGGCCTGGACGTCGCCACCGCCGAAGACGGAGCCGGCTGGCTGGCCTTCCTGCGCTCCCTGATCGCCCGCGGACTCTCCGGCGTCCAGCTCGTGATCTCCGACGCCCACACCGGACTGGTCGATGCCATCGGCGCCACCCTGCCCGGCGCCTCCTGGCAACGGTGCCGCACCCACTACGCCCGCAACCTCCTCTCCCAGGTCCCCAAATCGGCCCAGCCCTGGGTCGCCACCCTCCTGCGGACCGTCTTCGAACAACCCGACAGCACCGCTGTCCACGCCCAGATCAAACAGGTCCTCGACACCCTGGAGACTAGATTCCCCAAGGCCGCCGAGCACCTGGACGCCGCCCAGCACGACCTGCTGGCCTTCACCGCCTACCCCCGCCAGATCTGGGCCCAGATCTGGTCCAACAACCCGCAAGAACGCCTGAACAAAGAGATCCGCCGCCGCACCGACGTGGTCGGGATCTTCCCCGACCGCACCGCCGTGATCCGCCTGGTCGGCGCCGTCCTGGCCGAGCAGAACGACGAATGGACCGAAGCCCGCCGCTACATGGGCCGCGAACTCCTCACCAAGGCCCGCCTCCACCCGATCGAGTCAGAAACCGACGAACCCAGCCTCCCCACCGAACTCACCGCATAGCCTCAACAACGGATCACCGAGTGGCCGTCGATACACCACTCCAGCGGACGTGACC
>NZ_LAKD02000154.1 GCF_000968685.2 Streptomyces antioxidans | reverse complement strand
CCGCTGAAGCCGAACGACGAGACCGCAGCCCGCCGGGGACGACCCGACTCCGGCCACTCCACCGACTCCTGCAACAACGACACCGCACCCGCAGACCAGTCCACATGCGGCGACGGCTGCTCCACATACAACGTACGCGGCAACACCCCATGCCGCATCGACATCACCACCTTGATAATGCCCGCCACACCAGCCGCAGCCTGCGTATGACCCATATTCGACTTAATCGAACCCAACAACAACGGCCGCTCAACCCCACGCTCCTGACCATAGGTGGCCATCAGCGCCTGCGCCTCAATCGGATCCCCAAGACTGGTACCCGTGCCATGCGCCTCCACCGCATCCACCTCAGACGCCGACAGACCCGCATTCGCCAACGCCTGACGAATCACCCGCTGCTGCGACGGACCATTCGGCGCCGTCAACCCATTCGACGCACCATCCTGATTAATCGCACTACCACGCACCACCGCCAACACCGGATGCCCATTCCGCCGCGCATCCGACAACCGCTCCACCAACAGCATCCCCGCACCCTCAGACCACCCCGTACCATCCGCATCCACCGAAAACGCCTTGCACCGCCCATCAACAGCCAACCCCCGCTGCCGACTGAACTCCACAAACGCCGCCGGAGTCGCCATCACCGTCACACCACCGGCCAACGCCAACGAGCACTCACCCGCCCGCAACGCCTGCACCGCCAGATGCAACGCCACCAACGACGACGAACACGCCGTATCCACCGTAATCGTCGGCCCCTCAAGACCAAACGTGTACGCCAACCGCCCCGAAATCACACTCGCCGCATTACCCGTACC
>NZ_LAKD02000153.1 GCF_000968685.2 Streptomyces antioxidans | reverse complement strand
CCACACACGACCCACCACACCACCACCAACACCAACAGCAACCTCACCCCGCACCAAGCCCTCAAGCCCAGCGGTCAACTCCCCCACATCCGAACCCAGAACCACAGCACGGTGCTCAAACACCGCACGCGAACCCACCAAAGCACGACCCACACCCACTGCGTCCACGTCATCACCGTCAGCCTGAGCGGCACGCACATGCTCCAGCAACCGACCCGCCTGACCAGCCAACGCACCCGCACTACGCCCCGACACCACCCACGGCACCACCCCAGACGACACCACCACAGGCACCACACCCCCACCAACAGACTCCTCCGCCGGCGCCTCCTCGATAATGACGTGCGCATTGGTCCCCGACACACCGAACGAAGACACACCAGCCCTACGAGCCCGCTCCCCACGCGGCCACGCCACGGGCTCGGTCAACAACTCCACCGCACCCGCATCCCAATCCACATGCGAAGACGGCTGATCCACATACAACGTACGCGGCAGCACTTCCTGGTTGAGGGCCATGACCATCTTGATCACACCACCCACACCAGCAGCCGACTGGGTATGACCGATGTTCGACTTCAACGACCCCAGCCACAGCGGCTGTCCGTCCTCCCGGCCCTGTCCATAGGTGGCCAGCAGCGCGTGTGCCTCGATCGGGTCACCGAGCGTCGTGCCCGTCCCATGCGCCTCGACGGCGTCCACGTCCGCCGTCGTCAGCCGGGCGTTGGCCAGCGCCTGCCGGATCACCCGCTCCTGCGACGGACCATTCGGCGCCGTCAACCCATTCGACGCACCATCCTGATTCACCGCCGAACCACGCACCACCGCCAACACCCGATGCCCCCGCGCCCGAGCATCCGACAACCGCTCCAACAACAACACACCCACACCCTCGCCGAACCCGGCCCCATCCGCCGCGTCCGCGAACGCCTTGCAGCGGCCGTCCACCGCCATGCCACGCTGACGGGAGAACTCCACGAAGAGGCCCGGGGTGGACATCACCGCCACGCCACCGGCCAGCGCCATCGAGCACTCACCACGCCGTAGCGCCGCACTGGCCTGGTGAATGGCCACCAACGACGACGAGCAGGCCGTGTCCATCGAGACGGCCGGGCCCTCAAGACCGAGCACATACGCCACACGGCCGGAGGCGACACTCTGCCGACTGCCGTTGAGCAGGTACCCCTCGAGTTCACCAGGGAAGGTGCTCAGCCGTGAGGCATAGTCGTTGTAAATGACGCCGAGGTAGACCCCGGTCGGGGTGGAGCGCAGCTCAAGGGGGTTGATTCCGGCGGTCTCGATCGCCTCCCACGACGTCTCCAGCAGCAACCGCTGCTGCGGGTCCACCGCCAGCGCCTCGCGCGGCGACATCCCGAAGAACTCCGCGTCGAAGTCGGCGGCATCGTGCAAGAACCCGCCCTTCCGCCCATACGAGGTGCCCGTATGGGCCGGGTCCGGGTGGAACATGTTCTCCAGGTCCCAACCGCGGTCGGTGGGGAAGTCCGAGATGGTGTTCCGGCCGTTCGCCACCACGTCCCACAGCTCATCGGGGGAGCTCACCCCGCCCGGGTAGCGGCAGGCCAGACCCACGATGGCGATCGGGTCGTCGGCATCGCGCGGGTCGTCGCCGTCCTCCGTCGCGCCAGTTGCGGCGGGGGAAACGTCCGCGACGTCGCCCACGATCCGAGACCTCACATGGCGCGCCAGCGCGGACGGGTTCGGGTAGTCGAAGAGAGCCGTCGACGGGAGGCGGACCCCGGACCGCTCGGTCAGGTTGCTGATCAGCTGCTGACGCTTCTCCCGGTAGACGCCGAGAGAGCGGAAGGAAGCCTGCTCGGCGATGTCTTCTGGGCTGCGTGCGCCGAGTATCTGAGCGATCTCTTCACGTACCAGGGCGAGCACTATCTCGAACTGCCGCTTTTCGGACGCAGCGGAGAGTCGATCGCGCAGCTCAGCATCCGTGAGTACTCGCCTATCCCGCACAACAAACCCTTTCAACGCCAACCGAATTACGCCATGTCAGATGTGCACGGCCCGCCAGTCGTCAGCCGGAAACCGGCCAACGGACTATCTGGGGATCGTGTCAAAAGGGCCGGACAACTGGACTCCGACCGCAATCAGGTGCCTGCTTCACCGAATTCGTTCACTGAGAGATGCGCTCCGCGACGAAGCGGGCGACATCGGGCAGTTGCTCATTGAGGTAGAAGTGGCCGCCTGGGAAGGCCATCAGCTCGAAATCCCCGGTGGTGTGCCTTCCCCAGTCCTCCGCCTCATCAGAGGTCACTCGCTCATCGGAGACACCGATGACCGTGGAGATAGGGCATGTGACCCTGGTGTCGGGAGTAACCACATAGCCTTCGATCGCCTTGTAGTCGCTGCGGATGGCGGGCAGGATGACACGAAGGGCATCCTCATCGGCGAAGATCCCGGAGTTCGGACCGTTCAGCGCCTTGAGGTCCGCTATGAGCTGGGCGTCGTCCGTCCGCAGCTGCTCGTCACGGTGTCGTGAGGGAGCGGGGCGGGCGGATGCGAACAGCCGTCGCGGACTGATCCCGTCCTTCTCTTCGAGGCGTCGCGTCACCTCAAATGCAAGCACCGCGCCCATGCTGTGCCCGAAGAAGGCCAGCGGACGATCGTCGAGGGCCCGCACATCCTCGAAGATGAGGTCGGCCATTTCCTCGACGCTGTCTATGCACGCGTCCCGGTGGCGGTCCTGCCTTCCCGGGTACTGAACGGCCAGGACTTCCGCCGATGCGTTCAGCCCTCTTGCGAAGGGAAAGAAGAAGGTGGCGGCGCCGCCCGCATGAGGAAAGCAGATCAGTCGGACGTCTTCAGGAGACTCGCCCCTTCGAAAGCGGCGAAGCCAACGCCCAGAGCGTACCTCGGCTGCACCCACGTGCTCCATCCCTTCAATGACCGGTTCCGGCGACCGCACGGTGGTAACCCGATGCCAGTAGCCGAAAGGGCTCGGATGAACGGACCCACCCCCGCTTCACAGCCTCCGCCCAAAAACGCTTTCGACGCTACAAGCCATCCGCCGACCAGAGAAAGGGTCATCTATGCACAGGCCAACTGATGGCCATGGCACGGATGCACAGGTGCATACGGCACGGACAGTCGTGACCAGCGGACACGGCCATGCGAACGCGCTGCCGCGAGCGGTCTTGGGCCCTCTTCTCGGGCACCCACTTCCGAAATCCGGGGAGAGATCCGGACAGCGGCCTGGATAGGCCGGATTCAATGGTTTTCCCGGCGTATGGCGCCTCGCGGGTGATGGCAGGAGAGTGCCATTTGGCTTGCGCATGCGTTGTCACGGCCGGACACACGGCAGCATGGAGAGGCCCGTTGAGCGAACGGTGCGCCCGTGTACCGCTACGGGGCCGTCATGGACCGACCCCCTCCCCTTGGTAAAGCGGCCATTCAGGGCATCAACGACCTCCTGCTGCAATGGTGAGCACTGGAGCACGGGAGTGGTACTGGAGCGCTGGGCGCGCTGGACGCACCGGGGGATCGAGCAGCATTGAGCAGGAAAGAAGCGCCATGAAGGTGTGGATCGACCAGAGCAGATGCCTCAACAGCAGACAGTGTGAGGAAACCGCACCGCGCGTGTTCTCGATCGCGGACGACGGTCTCGCCTATGTGCGCCAGAACGATCGGCTGCTGGACCAACCGGGCGGCGAGACATGTCAGGCGAATGTCCCCGACGAGGACCAGGACGCTGTTGATACGGCGGCCTACGAGTGCCCGGGGCAGTGCATCCACGTCATCGAGCAACCGTAGACAGGCCCGCGTCAAGAGGGCCCGTGCCGAATAGGAGACCATCGCATGTCTGCCGCCGAGAGCACCGATGAGAGCATTCCGCGCCTGCCCTTCGACCAGTCCGGTCTGATGGAGTTGCCGCCCCGGTTCGCCGAGCTGCGGGAGAACGACCCCATCGTCAAGATCCTCACCCCTGTCGGCGATCCGGCCTGGCTGGTCACCCGGCATGAGGATGTGAAGAAGCTCATCTCCGACGCGCGTTTGGGCCGCTCGCATTTCGACCCACCGAACGCGCCGCGCTACAGCGCGGCGGTCATTCTCGGCGGCCCGCGGGGCGAGTACGAGACCGAGGTCGTCGACCACACCAAGGCACGGCAGGTACTGATTCCGTCCTTCAGCGCCCAGCGGATGCGTTCCCTGCGGCCGCGGATCCAGCGGACGGTGGACGACCTGCTGAGCCGATTCCAGGAGCTTCCGCAGCCGGCCGACTTCCACCAGGAGATCGCGAAGCGGCTTCCGGTGTTCGTCATCAGCGAACTGCTGGGCATCCCCTTCGCCGACCGTGAGCAGCTCGGTACCTGGTCACAAGGCACCTTCCACACCAGCGACCAGCAGGTCGCCGTCACGGCCATGCTGGAAATGCGCGAGTACATCGCGAAGTTCATCGAGCTGAAACGCGCCGAACCGGCTGACGACGTCATCACCGACCTGGTCCTCAAGCAGCAGGAGACGGGATTCCCGCCGGACGACGCCATTCAGACGTATGTATCGACCCTGATCATCGCCGGTTTCGAGACCAGTGTGTCGTTCACCGACTATGGCACCCTGCTGTTCCTGCGGAATCCGGATCAGCGGGCGCTACTGGAGGCGGATCCCGGGCTGGCTCCCCGTGCGGTAGAAGAGATCCTGCGGTTCGCGCCGGCGTCGGACGCCTGCATCACCAGGTATGCGCGGGAGGATTTCGAGTACAAGGGGACGCGGATCTCCGAAGGGGATCTGATCGCGCTGAGCCCGCAGACGGCCAACCGTGACCCCCGCGTCTTCCGGGAGCCGGAGCGTTTCGACATCACGCGGAACGAGAATCCGCATATGACGCTCGCCTACGGCCTGCACTACTGCATTGGCGCCCCGCTGGTCCGGGTCATGCTGGACGTGCTGTACCAGACGCTGTTCGCCCGCCTTCCCGAGCTGCGACTCGCGGTTCCGCTCGACGAGCTGGTATCCAGGAACAACGTACTGACGGGAGGGCTAACCTCGCTGCCCGTGGCCTGGTGACCGACGCGCGAGGAGCCTGAACAGGCGCCCCGGCGAGAGCCCGTCAGCGGGCGCGACCGGGGCGCCTTTTCATGCCGCCAGGTCGCCGCGCCGCCCGTTCACCCGTTCACCGATCCCTGATCATCCACGCATCCGTGGGCATAACTGGCCGACGGCAGGACAGTGCCACTCGGATCTTGAGACGGCGCCGAGGCGGCATGAAACGGCAGAATGATTTCGGTGCTGCGTTAACGGGGAGGTTGCTGCGGTGTGCAGTGCCAGTAATGAAGTCTCACCAGAGATGAAGGTGACCCTTTTCCGCCACAGCCAGGGACCAGTGGCTGTCGGGCGGACTTCACGGAAGTTCGCCAGTGCGGCTTTCGGCATCCTGTCGGCCATACCGCCATGCCGCTGCCCGTCAGGGGCGGCATCTGAGCATCCTCCGGCCTGAGCAGCGCCCTCAGCGCGGCGTACGCCGCGCACCTTCATCCTGCGTGTGCGCTCTCACATCGCTGCTGTGGCGCATCATTTCCTGCTGCGGTGCAGCACCTTTCATGGACCATTGAACATCTTCGTCACGGGAGCATCGGTGCCAAGTTTGGGTTCACTATGCGAAAAACCGGCCTTGGGGCTACGTTTCCTTGATGCTGTCGACCGCGACTCCTTCCGGGCCCGCACAGTGCTGGGTGTCTGGCTGTCCGATCCGGAGTCGGAGAGGAACATTCGGCTCCTGGACACCGGGCTGCGCGATCTGCTGGTCATCGTGGCAGCTGATCAGTCGTGGCTGACCGATCCGGCCGCCGCCGAGCACCGGATCCGCATCCTGGCGCGTAGCGGGGCGGCGGGACTCGCGCTCATGCGCACCACTCCGCAGGACGTGCCCGAGACCGTACTGGTGCATGCGAGGGAACACGGTGTGCCACTGCTCGTCAGCGGCGAGGAGCTCTGCGGCTCGGAGGTGGCGCAGGTTGTCAGCCGTGAGCGACTGCGGGAGTACGAGGACCGTGCTCGGCAGTTAGAGGAGATGCTGGACCAGATGCGGCGGCCGGGGAGACAGGGCCACCACAGACTACAGATCCTGCTCGACCGGCTGGCCAAGGCGGTGGAGGGGGCGGTGTGCCTGGTCGACCCGCACAAGGCCGTACTGACGTCCGAAATGAGCGCGGGGGGCCCGCTGGTGAGGCCGCCGGCCGCCATGGTGGCACGCATCGTGGGCGGGGAGGTGGGAGCCGCGTCCATCAACCACGGGGAGCACAGCGTGCGGCTCTACTCGATCGGCTATCACCCACCCCATATGGCTCTCATCGTGGTGCGCGACCAGGACTTCAACGAGTCCACCGAGAAGATCATCGCGCGCTCCACCGTGCTGCTGAGCCTGCTGATCCGCGCGGAGGAGATGGACAGCGACCAGTACCGGCTGCAGCAGACCATGAGCTCGATGCGGGCCGCGGTGCTCCATCTGGCGCTGAACGGCCTCACCCAACTCGCCCGGGAGATCGGTCAGTCGCTGTACCCCGGGCTGTTCTCCGCCGATCAGGTCCGGGTGCACCTCATCACCTGTGGTGAGCGGGAGCTGAACGCCACGGCCTCCAAGCTGGAGAACGCACTGCGGCAGCAGGCCCTGGTCGTCCGTTCGCCGTTCCGTTCCGATCAGCTCTTCGTCGTCACACCCGAGCAGCCGTCCGCACCCGGGGCCTCGTCCTCGCCCTCACCCCCCTCCTCGTCCTCGCCCTCCTCCGGCGAGGATCACGGGAGGAGCGTTGTCCAGCGGCTGCACGACCTGGTGGCCGACGTTCCGGGGCTCCGGATGGGCGCCAGCCACCCCAAGCCGCTGGCGAACCTCGAAGAGGCACACCAAGAGGCACACCAAGCCCTCACCATGGCGGGGAACGGTCAGGAGAAGCTGGTGACGGCGGCCCGGGAGGAACCCGGTCTGTCCTTCTTCCTCGACCCGGGCGCCGGTCAGGCGTGGGCAAAGGCTTTCCTCCGCCCGCTCGACACCCTCGCCCCCGCCGTACGGGAGAGCATTCTGCGCACGATCGATCTGTCGTTGCGATTCTCTCGCCTCGATGTGGCGAGGGCCACCGGCTCCCATCGCAACACGGTGGCGGCGCGCATCGCGAAGGTCAGTGAGCTCCTCGCCCTGGATCTCACCTGCCTGCCCGACCGGGCCGTGCTCAGCCTCGCGCTGGAGCTCCGGGCCCTGCCTCCCCGTAGGCCCGCTACGGCCCATACGGCCTGTACCACCCGTACAGCCCATACAACCCATACGGCGAAGGCGGTGTCCGGTGAGCGAAGCCTCGGCGATCTGCTGGCGGGCGGTGGCGCCCAGGAGTGGGCCCGGATCTACCTCGGACGTCTTGACGCGGACCGCAGGGAGCTACGGCGGACGCTGGCGGCGTGGGTGGCCTGCGGCGGCAACGTGGAGCAGACCGCGCAGAAGGTCGGCGTCCATCTGAAGACGGTCCGCAACCATCTTCGCGCGGCCGAGAGCCTGCTCAACTGCCGCCTCCTGGGAACCCCCGGACACACGCATGACCTGGTGCTGGCCATGCATGCCCTGAAGGTCGCCCAGGTCCTGCCCGACCACCTGGTGCGGTCCCCCTCCCGTCGGCTGCGTGCGGCATGACCTGCGCCTTCACTCCCGTACGCCGCGTGTTCCCTGTGCTCTTCATGCTTCCCGAGCTCCGATATAGCCAGCGACGACGGTGCCGATCTCGTTCGCCGCCACGGTGTCGAGCATCTCCGAGTGGGTGCAGTCGATCTCGACGACCCTGATGTCCCCTTCTACATACGGCCGCCAATCCAGGGGGGCGCCGGTCCTCGCGTCGCTCTCCGGTATCGCCGCCCGCACGACGATGACGTCGCCCTTGAGGACGGGAGGAGTGTGGCGCGTCATCATGTCGAGATTCGTCTGGTAGGCCCGGTAGATGCCGTCCACGTGCTCTTCGCTCACCTCGGTCTCGAAGGGAGGTGGCCGCCACAGTTCGTCGTCCGCCACCGGGGCGTACTGGTTCCGGGCGACCCTCAGCAGATCCTCGACCACTTCCCTGCGGGACGGGCACCAGGGCGGTTCGGTGCTCTGCCGCTCGATGGGATACGCATCCAGGAGGAACAGCCGATCGACCCGTTCCCCCATGGCCTCGAGGCGTGCGGCCATGGCGTGCGCCACCAGTCCGCCGAAGGACCAGCCCAGGAGGTGGTACGGCCCCGAGGGCTGGATCGACCTCATCTCGGTCACATAGTCGTCCGCCATCTCCTCGATGCTCGCCGCCGCCTCCCGTGACACATCGAGGCCACGGGCCTGAAGGGCGTAGAGGGAGAAACGGCCGACCGCGTGTCCGGCCAGCGCCTGGTAGGCCCAACCGATGCCGCTCGCCGGATGTACACAGAACAGCTTGGGTGTGTCCGGCTCGGACCTGATGGCCAGGACGGCGTCGAAGTCGTGTGAGCTTTCCCCGTCGTCCAGGAGGCGAGCGAGCCGAGCCGGGGACGGGGCATGGAACAGGGCCTGCATGCCCAGGCGGGCGCCGGCCTCCGCGCGCAACCGGCCCATCAAGCGCATGGCGAGGAGGGAATGGCCGCCCAGCGCGAAGAAGTCGGCGTCGGCGGGGACGTTGGGCAGACCAAGCACCTGGGCGAACAACCCGCACAGCAGTTGCTCCGTGGGGGTGGCCGGTGCGCGGCCGGGGGCCGGGGTGTAGTCGGGGGCGGGGAGCGCCTTGCGGTCCAGCTTCCCGTTCGCCGTCAGCGGCAGGTGCTCCAGTACGACTACGGCCGTGGGCACCATGTGCTCGGGCAGGGCATTGGTCAGGAACTCCCGCAGCTCCGTTGCCACCGGACGGGACCCAGCCGTCGATACGACATAGCCGGTCAGCCGCCGGTCCCCTGGACGGTCCTCCCGGACCACAACCGCCGCCCGCGCCACGCGCGGATGCGACGCCAGCGCCGCCTCCACCTCACCCAGCTCGATCCGGAAGCCACGCACCTTGACCTGGTCATCCACGCGGCCAACGAACTCCAGCCGTCCCTGAGCATCCCAGCGCACCAGGTCCCCGGTGCGGTACATCCGCGCCCCGGGCTCGGCGAACGGGCAAGCCACGAACCGCTCCGCCGTCAGCCCCGCACGCCCCGCGTACCCGCGCGCCAACCCGGCGCCGGCTACGTACAACTCGCCCACCACACCCGGCGGCACCAACCCGAGCCCACCGTCCAGCACATGCACCGAGGTGTTGGACAACGGACGGCCCAACGGCGGTGCACCCCTGTCACCGGGGTCAAGGTTGGCAGTGGTGGACCAGATTGTGCATTCCGTCGGACCGTAGAGGTTGACCACCTTCGATCCCAAATCGGTCATCAGCCGGGCCAGTTGCCCCGGCAACGCTTCTCCACCGGCCAGGACCCGCAGAGCGTGCAGCATCTCCGGGGCCTGGGAGGCAATGGCCTGCCACAGTGTCGGCGTGGCCTGCATCACCGACACCCGCCACCGCCTGACCAACCCCGACAACGCCACCGGGTCCGCCACCTCGGCATCCGAAGCCACCACCACCCCCGCCCCACACGCCAGCGGCAAAAACACTTCCAACGTCGCAATATCAAACGAGACCGTCGTCACCGCCAACAACCGATCCCCAACCCCCAATCCCACCCGCTGCCCTACCGCACCCAAGAACCCCTCAACAGCCCCCCGGGACACCACCACACCCTTCGGAACCCCCGTCGACCCCGAGGTATGGATGACATACGCCGGATGCCCAGCATCAAGCGGGCCCACGCGATCAGCGTCCGTCAGATCGACGGCCGACGCCTGGGCCAAGAGCTGCAGGGTGTGCTCCTCGTCCAACACCAGCAACCGCAGACCGTTCCCTGCCGGCACCCGCTCGGCCGTCTCCACCGTGGCCAGCACCACCTCCGGCGCAGCGTCCTCAAGCATGAAAGCGATCCGGCTCGTGGGATAGCGCGGATCGATGGGCACGTACGCCCCGCCCGCCTTCACCACCGCCAGCA
>NZ_LAKD02000152.1 GCF_000968685.2 Streptomyces antioxidans | reverse complement strand
ACCACTGAGGACATCAGACTCACTCATCTAGAGGCGAAACCCGGGGCAACGGGAACGGGCGGTGCCCCGCACCGGCCGCGCAGGGCGAACGACGCCCAACGGCCGCGACACCCGCGGCAGGCCGAACACCGGCGTGAACCCCCACACCCAGCCACCGAGCAAACGGCACCCAACGGCCGGGACCCCCGCAGCAGGCCGAACACCGCCACCCCCGAAGAGACCCCGCCCCGAGACCCAGACGCTGCCCGGGCAGAACCCCACACCGGGCAAACGGCACCCAACCGTCGAGACACCCGCAGCAAGCCGAACACCGCCACCCCCGAAGAGACCCCGCCCCGAGACCCAGACGCTGCCGGGGCAGAACCCCACACCAGCCACCAGGCGAACCGCGCCCGCAGCAAGCCGGGCGCCGATGTACGGCATCGCCGGGGCATGCGGCCTCGCCGCTTAACTCCCGGCTCCAGGGGCGGAGCCCCTGGAGGGGGAGCGAAGTGTCGATGTGCGGCTCCGCCGCGTTCGCCGGACGCCCCACGGGGGTCACTCCCGCTCGAGGGGGCGGATCGCGCCTGCCTCGGCCCGTTTGCAGATGCGGTCCAGCAGGTTCGCCGTGGCCTTCTGGACGCGTTCGTCCGTATGGCCGGGGCGGTCCAGTGCGGGCGACCACGCGAAGGTTCCCGAGGCGAAGACCAGCGCGCCGCTGGGGGCCCGGTACAGGGATGTCTCCTGGTGGCGGACGGCTCCCTCGGTGTCCTCGTACGGGGAGTGGGCCAGGAGGATGCGGCGGAGGTGGTCGGGGAGGGCGGTGCGGGGGAAGTAGCGGTCGGCCTCGCCCGCGACCAGGCCGGGCAGTTCGTCGCCCTCCTCCGCACCCGTGGTCTCCCACAGCCAGTGACCCGCGTTGCGCACGATCAGCGGGCTCGGTTCGGGCACCCGGCCCGCGTACTGGATGCCGATCAGTTGCTGTTCGGGCACGGTCTCCCGCCAGAGTGCCGAGCGGCCGGGGCCGCGCCGCTTGCGGCAGGTCAGCAGCCGGGCCGGGCCGGCGGGCGAGGGGGCTAGCTCGACCTGCCAGTACATGGTGTTCGCGGAGAGGAAGACCAGTGAGGTACCGCTGTCGCGGGCCGCCTCCACCGCGCGGCGCATCGGCGCCGACCAGTACTCGTCATGGCCGGGGAAGACCAGCCCCCGGTAGCGGGTGGGGTCGACGCCGCCCGCGTGCAGATCGCGCATCTCGGCGTAGGCAAGGTCATAGCCGTAGCGCTCGGCCCAGCGGATGAAGTCGTAGGCGTGCCCCACGTGGAGGGGCAGTCCCGCACCCGCGTACGGCCGGTCGAAGGAGACCGTGGTGGCCGCCTCCGACTCGCCCAGCAGCCTTCCCCGCTCGTCCCAGGCGTGGTAGAGGCTGGCGCCGGTCCGGCCGTCCTCCGGATAGAGGTTGTACGCCTGCCAGGTGAGGTCCGGCAGGACGAGGAGGAGGTCGGCGGGGCGGCTGTCGCGGACGGTGAAGGGGATGTGGCTGCGGTAGCCGTCCAGGGTGGTCAGCACCGCGACATACGCGCCGGGCTTCCAGTACGAGGGGATCTGCATCCGCCAGGACAGCCACCAGTGGTGGCAGGAGACGGTGCGGTCGGCGGTGAGCGGGGGCGGCTGGACGATCCCGGACAGCCGGGGGCTGGTGGTGATCTTCAGCGCGCCGGTGCCGTCGTAGTAGCCGATGCGGTAGATGTCCACGCTGAACTGCTGGGGCGGGTCCACCGTGATCCGGAAGTCAATGGCCTCGCCCGGGGCCGCAGCGGAGGTGGAGGGGAAGCCCTTGATCTGCCGGTGGACATCGTCGGCGGTGCGGGGGCCGGGGATCCTGCCGGGGGCCCTGCCGGGGCGCCTCGCGCCGGTCCGCTCGGCCGCCCGGGCGGCGGCCCCGGAGACCCCGGCGTCGGCCCCGGAGAGATGGCCGTGGTCGACGTACCACGGGACCACCCGGCCGGTGTCGTCGAAGTAGTTCTCACTGTCGCGCAGCCAGGGCAGCGGGCCCTGGCCGAAAGGATCCGTCACCGCGTGAGCGAGCGCTCCCGATTCCCAGCGCCGGATCTGGTCCGTCCCCACAACTGTTCCCCTCCCCTGCGTACCCGGCGGCGCCACGCCTCGCTGTCCTCGCACACCGCACCGCAGCGGGTCCGGCCTTGTGGGCCGGGCTGCGGGAACGGTCCTGCGGTTCGGGCCGGTTGGGCCGGAACTCCTGGGCCGGGCGACAGCGACCGGTCCAAGCACATCACATTACGCACCCACTCCATCACCGATAGTCGCTAAATTGCTGGAACAGACACCGAACGGCGACAAGGGTGGACATAGGAGCGGTATGCGGCGGGCCCGCGCCGCTACACCAGCCGGACGGGCTTCTCCGGGCGGATCCCCACCTCGCCGAGCCAGGCGCGCAGCGGCCCGTCGTCGCCGTCCTCCACCAGGCTCAGCACCGGATGGGCCAGATCGGCCCGCCGCCGCCCGCCGACGAGCAGCGCGGGCCCGTCGAGCCAGTCGAGGCCGGGGGCCGCGCCCGCGGTGTCCACGGCGGCGCAGCAGACCATCGCGGTGACATGGTCGGCAAGCAGCTCACGGCCGGTGCGGGGCGGCTGGAGCGGGAACGCCGGGACGAAGCCGTCGATCCACGGGTCGCCGCCGGAACCGCCCGCTGGCCCCTCCGCGCCCGGGCCCGCTGGCCCTTCCGCCCCCGCCGCGGCGCCCTTGCCGTGCGCCCGGGTGGCGGCGGCCTCCTCCCGGGCCACCTCGACGCTGAGCCGGGCGGCCAGGCGGGGGGCGACGCCGTCGGTGGAGTCGGCGTCGACCGTGGAGTCAGCGGGGTCGGTGGGGTCAGCGGGGTCGGCTGGGGCGGCCGGGTCGGCGGTGAGCCGGTCGATGACCCGGGCCAGGGTGGCCGGGGCCGGCCCGCTCGTGCGGGCCGGGGCGGCGGCGACGGACTCATGGGCGTCGTCCCGCTCGTCCAGGAGCCGGTTCAGCCGGGCGGCCTCCTGCCGCCACTTGCGGTCCACGACCTCCTCCGGATACGCGCCCCAGTCGACCGGGGACCAGTCGCGTCCCGGCTCCGGCGGGCCGCCGTGGAAGAGGCGGGCGGCCAGCAACGAGGTGGCCTCGTCGATCACCCCGGGCTCCTCCAGCAGGTCGCAGGCCGGGCGCTCGCTCAGCCGGGAGGCGAACCCCTCGGCGAGCCGGTCGCGGCGGGAGAGCTCGGTGAGCGCCGAGACGACGCCCGCGTCCAGCCGGGAGGGCCAGCGGCCCATCCGCCAGGCGGGCAGCGCGACCCGGGTCAGCAGCCGGTCCCAGCCCGCGTAGGCGAGGCCCACCTGCTCCTGGGCGACGATCCGCAGCCCGTAGTCCACCGTCTGGGCCCGCTCGGAGGCGGCCGCGGCGACCGCGCGCTCCATCTCGGCCGCGTGGTCCCGGCAGCCGCGCAGCAGCAGCCGGGCGACCCAGCCGACGAAGCCGAAGGCGGGCCGCCGCACCACCGCCACCAGGGCGGGCACGGGCCCGGACGACGACTCGCCGCCACGGGCCGCGACGGCCACGGCGGCGTCGAGACCGCGCACGAAGCGGCGGGCTGAGGCTATGTCGGGGTGGACGGACGGGCCGGTGCCCGCGACCACCGGGGCGAGCAGCGCACGCAGCTCGGCGACCCGCATCCACCACAGGAACGGCGAGCCGATCACCAGCACCGGGGCCCGCGGGGCGCGCCGGTCGGGGCGGTCCACGACCCGGTCCGCGCGGGCCTCGGGGCCGGGGCCTCCGGCGCCGCGCACCGGGCGGGACTCCTCGACCGCGAGGGCGCCGCGGTCCCGGTGCTCCCGGCGGTGGGCGTGCGCCGGATGCGTACGGTCCTCCAGCCAGCTGTCGCAGTCGGGGGTGAGCGCTATGGCCGAGGGCGCCGGGACCTCCAGGCGCTCGGCCAGATCGCGGACCAGCTGGTAGAGGTCGGGGGCGGTCTCCTCGGCGATGGGGACCGTCGGGGTGAGCGCGGGTCTGGCCCGGACGACAACGGCGGCCACGGCCGCCGCCAGCAGCAGGACCACCAGGGCGCCCCCGGTCACCGACCAGCGCAGGGCCGTCCAGCCCTCGTCCTGGGAGCCGCCGACGCTGCCGGTGGCGCTTCCGGCCAGCAGCACGACGGCGGCGGCGGCGGCCGGGAGGAGCGCGACGGCGAGCGCGGTGCTCCGGATGCGCAGTACCGCGAGGGCGCGGGCGCGCGCCGCCAGGGCACCTGCTTCGGGACCAGCCACGGTTCTCATCACCCCCTACTGTCCGGCCGGTGCTTGAACAGCGGACGACGGCGGCGTTGTTTTCTCCCCACCCACTGTCGCACCGGCCGCCCACTCCGCAATGCCGGTGGGCCAGTTGCCGCACCTCGCCTGAGCGGCACACTAGTTGGGGGCGGGGCGTGCGTCAGCAGGATGCGGAACCGCTCACTCGATGGAATGGCCTTGGGCAGAACCGGGAACTTCGCGATGGCGACGCCGGGGATGACCCAGCCGCCTCGGGTTTCCGGTCACGAAACCGCTTCGGCCGCCGCCTTCGCCGCGATGTCGGAGCGGTGGTGGGAGCCCTCCAGGCCGATCCGGCCCATCGCGCGGTACGCCCGTTCGCGCGCCTTCGCCAGGTCGGAGCCGGTCGCGGTGACGGAGAGCACCCGGCCGCCCGCGCTCACCACCGCACCGGACGCGCCGTCCCGCTTGGTGCCCGCGTGCAGGACGTACGCCTTGGGGCCGTCCTTCTCTGCCACCTCGTCCAGCCCGGTGACCGGGTCGCCGGTGCGGGGGGTGCCCGGGTAGTTGTGCGAGGCGAGGACCACGGTCACCGCGGCGCCGTCGCTCCAGCGCAGCGGCGGCTCGGCCTCCAGACGGCCGGTGGCGGCGGCGAGCAGCACCGCGGCCAGCGGGGTCTTCAGCCGGGCCAGCACCACCTGGGTCTCCGGGTCGCCGAAGCGCGCGTTGAACTCGATCACGCGCACGCCCCGCGAGGTGATCGCCAGGCCCGCGTACAGCAGCCCGGAGAAGGGCGTGCCGCGGCGGCGCAGCTCGTCGACGGTGGGCTGGCAGATCGTGGCCACGACCTCGTCCACCAGGGCGGGGTCCGCCCAGGGCAGCGGGGAGTACGCGCCCATGCCGCCGGTGTTCGGACCCTCGTCGCCGTCGTGGGCGCGCTTGAAGTCCTGGGCGGGCTGGAGCGGGACCACGGTCTCGCCGTCGGTGATCGCGAAGAGGGAGACCTCGGGGCCGTCCAGGAACTCCTCGATCACCACCCGGCCGCAGGCCAGCGCGTGGGCGCGGGCGGCCTCGACGTCCTCGGTCACCACGACGCCCTTGCCCGCTGCGAGGCCGTCGTCCTTGACGACGTACGGCGGGCCGAAGGCGTCCAGCGCCTCGTCGACCTCGGCGGGGTTGGTGCACACATAGGCGCGGGCGGTGGGCACGCCCGCCGCCGCCATCACGTCCTTGGCGAACGCCTTGGAGCCCTCGAGCCGCGCGGCCTCCGCAGACGGCCCGAAGGCCGGGATCCCGCGCTCGCGCACGGCGTCGGCCACCCCCGCCACCAGCGGGGCCTCCGGCCCCACGACCACCAGGCCCACCCCCAGGGAGGCGGCGAGGTCGGCGACGGCCGCACCGTCGAGCGCGTCGACCGCGTGCAGCTCGGCCACCTCGGCGATACCGGCGTTGCCGGGGGCGCAGTGCAGTGCGGTGACGTCGGGGTCGAGGGAGAGAGCGCGGCACAGGGCATGTTCGCGGGCGCCGCCGCCGATGACGAGGACCTTCACGGTAGGCAGCCTATTGCCTGGGGCGGCGGGCCCCGTGCGGCGGGGGCGGCGGGAGCCCCGCGCATACCTCCGCGCCGTGAGCGGGGGCACTCTTTTGGGTGAGGAGTGGGCGGTCTTATACCCGATGGGGCTGCCCTTACGGACTGAAATCCGGTGATCGGGTCCTCGTGGCCAGCCGTTCGGCGGTAGGAATGGTGGTCGCGCGTCAGCCGCGCGCAGCACAGACGCCGCCGCAGAGGGAGTCGCACGGTGAGTCAGCCGGAGATGCAGCCCGAGGGGCTCCCTCGGCAGGAGGGAGCGAGGATCCAGGGTGACCTGCTCGGACGCCCCTTCCCGCACGGCGACTGGGGGGAGCCGGCGGAGCGGCTCGACGAGTTGTACCAGTGGGTCGAGGAGGGCGCGCTGGAGGTCGCCGGGTGGTACCTCGCCGACCGGGTGTGGAAGCGGCGGGCCGCCCGGGTGCTGCGGGTGGGAGCCGCGGTGGCGGGGGTCGTGGGGGCCGTGCTGCCGCTGCTGGATCTGAACGGAACGCTGGACGGCGGCGCCGGGTGGGGGGCGCTGGCGCTGCTGCTGGCGGTCGCGTGCGTGGGCGGCGACCGGTTCTTCGGGCTGACGTCCGGCTGGATGCGGGACATGGCCACGGCGCAGGCGGTGCAGCGGCGGCTGGAGGCGCTGCAGTTCGACTGGGCGTCGGAGAGCGTGCGGGAGGTGCTGGGCCCGACCGAGGGCACCGCGAGCGAGGCCGTGGAGCGGTGTCTGGCGGTGCTGCGGCGGTTCTGCGAGGACGTGTCGGAGCTGGTGCGGGCCGAGACGGCGGGCTGGATGGTGGACTTCGGATCCGGTTCCGCGCCGCTGGTCACGCAGTCGCTGATGGCCCAGGGCCCCCGTCCGGACAGCGGGAGCCCCGCGAGCCGCTTTCCGCTGCCGCCGGGCCCCGCCCGGCCCAATATGCCGCGGCAGCGTCCTCCCGAGCCGCCCCGCTGATGACGCCGCGGGGCCGACGGGGACCTCGGTGGTCAGCTGAGGTCGGTGGTGGACTGAACTCGGTTTTCAGCTGAACTCGGTTCTAGCTGACCTCGGTGGTCAGCTGAAGACGATCATCGAGCCCTGGCCGAGGCTGCGCGTCGCCGCCGCGTGCAGGCCAAGCCACACATGGCGCTCCCGCGCGAAGGGGCTGTCCTCGTACGGAACCGACGCCGCCGGTTCCTCCAGGCTCGTGGGGCGGGCCGGGGGCGCGGGGGCGGCCGGGGGGTTGGACGGGTCGATGCCGAGCGCCGGGGCGACCGCCTCCAGCTCCCGCAGCAGCCCGTGGCTGGAGCCCAACGGGCCGCCGCCCTCGAGGAGTTCGTCGTTGGACAGCGGACCCTGGAAGTCGACGGGGACATACGCGCCCGCGTGGTCGTAGTGCCACACCAGATGCGACTGCTGGGCCGTGGGCTCGAACATCTCCAGCAACTGCTCGTAGTCCCCGCCGAGTTCGTCCACCGGCGTCACCGCGAGTCCGCACAGCTGGAGCAGATAGGCGCGGCGGAGGAAGTGCAGCGCGTCGTAGTCGAAACCGGCCACCGGGGCGACATCCCCCGAAAGACCCGGCATATAGCTGAAGACGGGCACGGGCGGCAGACCGGCATCGCTGAGCGCCTTGTCGTAGGCGGCGATCTCTTCGGCGAAGGGGTTGTCGGGGCTGTGGCACAGCACATCGACGAGGGGGACCAGCCAGAGGTCACATGCCACGCGATCTCACTCTCGTATCCGTACGGTCGATGGTCGGCCCAGCGTAATGCCCCACGTACGCGGCGCGAAGAGTGCAAGACACCGGGCCCTGGGGACCGGCCCACGGATCAGGTGGAGTTCGCGAAGAGTTCAGAAGGAGAGTTCAGTAGGAGATGGGGGAAGGCCGGGGGAGGACCGGGCGGAAGATCAGGGGGAGTTGACCTCCGGCGCGGCCCCCGTCCGGTTCCGCGCGCGAGTCTCCTCCTCCGTCACCAACCGCTCGATCAGCGCACGGAAATGCGTGTTGTACGCCGCTATGAGCCGCTCCGAGTCATGGGGATCCCCACGGGTGACCGCCGCCGTGAGCTCGCAGTGCCCCGCCCACAGCTCACCCCGCAGATCGGGTACGCGCCGCAGGTACGGCACGGTGAACACCCAGGTCTGCACCCGCAGCCGCTGGAGGAAGTCCGATACGTAGGGATTGCCGACCAGCCCGCAGATCTCCCGCCAGAAGCGCAGGTCGTAGCCGATGAGGATGTCCAGGTCACCGGAGCGGGCGGCCCGCTCGGCCTCCTCGGCCCGGCGCTGCACCGAGGCCAGTGCCTGCTTGGTCATGGTGCTCAGCGCCCGCTGGCCGTAGTGCCGGAAGACGCCCTCGACCACCATCGTGCGGGCGTCCACCATGTGCCGGAAGTCGTCGATGGTGAACTCGTGGACCCTGAAGCCCCGGTGTTCCTCGACATCGAGCAGCCCCTGGGAGCACAGGTCGAGCAGCGCCTCCCGAACGGGGGTCGCGGAGACGCCGTACTGCTGGGCGATCTCCTTGACGGTGAACTGGCGCCCCGCAGGGAGCCTGCCCGCGAGCACCTCGTCACAGAGCGCGTCGGCGATCTGCTGCCGCAGGGTGTTCCGCTTGACCGGGCTGGTGCCGGGCACGGGCATCGAGGACCGTCTCCTTCCACGGCCGTCGGTCTAAGAAAGCGGACGGCCCTCGCATCACGATATGCGAGGGCCGTTGCGCGGAACACGCAGAGTGCGGCAGTGGTCTACACCGGAGCGGCTATGCCGTATGGGCGTCGGCCGCGTTCAGGGCCTCGTCCAGGATCGCCAGCCCCTCCTTGGCCTCGGCCTCGGTGACGGTGCACGGCGGCACGACATGGGTGCGGTTCATGTTCACGAAGGGCCACAGACCGCCGCGCTTGCAGGCCGCCGCGAAGTCCGCCATCGGCTGGTTGTCCGCTCCGCTCGCGTTGTACGGCACGAGCGGTTCACGGGTCTCCCTGTCCCTGACGAGGTCCAGCGCCCAGAAGACGCCGAGGCCGCGCACCTCGCCCACCGAGGGGTGGCGCTCGGCGATCTCCCGCAGCCCGGGGCCGATCACGTTGTCCCCGATCGCGGCGGCGTTCTCCACGATCCCCTCCTCCGCCATCGCGTTGATCGTGGCGATGGCCGAGGCGCAGGCCAGCGGGTGGCCGGAGTAGGTGAGCCCGCCCGGGTAGGGGCGCTGGTCGAAGGTCGCGGCGATCTCGGCGGAGATCGCGACGCCGCCGAGCGGCACATAGCCGGAGTTGACGCCCTTGGCGAAGGTCAGCAGATCCGGGGTGACGCCGAAGTGGTCGGCCGCGAACCAGTGGCCGGTGCGGCCGAAGCCCGCCATGACCTCGTCCAGGATGAACACGATGCCGTAGCGGTCGCAGATCTCCCGGACCCCGGCCAGATAGCCGGGCGGCGGGACCATGATCCCGGCGGTGCCGGGGATGGTCTCCAGGATGATGGCGGCGATGGTCTGCGGACCCTCGAAGGCGATGGTGTCCTCGAGGTGGCGCAGCGCGCGCTCGCACTCCTGCCGCTCGCTGTCGGCGTGGAAGGGCGAGCGGTAGAGGAACGGCGCCCAGAAGTGCACCACACCCGCCGAGGCGGTGTCGGAGGCCCAGCGGCGCGGGTCACCGGTGAGGTTGATCGCGGCGGCGGTGGCGCCGTGGTACGAGCGGTAGGCGGAGAGCACCTTGGCCCGGCCGGTGTGCACCCGCGCCATGCGGACCGCGTTCTCCACCGCCTCGGCGCCGCCGTTGGTGAAGAAGATCTTGTCGAGGTCGCCGGGGGTGCGCTCGGCGACCAGCCGCGCCGCCTCGGACCGCACGTCCACGGCGAACCCCGGCGCGATGGTGCACAGCTTCGCGGCCTGCTCCTGGATCGCGGCCACGACCTTGGGGTGCTGGTGGCCGATGTTGGTGTTCACCAGCTGGCAGGAGAAGTCGAGGTAGCGCTTGCCGTCGTAGTCCCAGAAGTACGAGCCTTCGGCGCCCGCGATGGCGAGGGGGTCGATCAGGCCCTGCGCGGACCAGGAGTGGAAGACATGCGCACGGTCGGCGGCCTTGACGGCGGCGCCGACCGCGTGGTCGGGGCTGGGCTGCACGGACACGTTCGTACCTCGGATCGCTCGCGGGTCGGGGCGGCACCAGCGTACGGACCGTGGGCCCTGGCCGGGCACCGACAGGCTGTCGGGGTTTCGGGCCCGGTGGCGACACCCTGCCGGGCCCCTGTCAGGGCTCTGCCCGGGCCCAGGTGATCAGGCGCGGCTGTCCGGATTTCGCTCCCGGCCGTCCCCTTCGGGGCTCGCGGGGTTCCGTTCTCCGGCTCGGGAGTGACACAGGACGGATACGGAACCGATAACGGATCGTCCGCGTCGTCCACTTCGCTCTCAGCCGCCCTTATTCTCTCCGGGGAGCTGATCAGGGGGATCACGGGGAAGGGACGATCGACGCATGGAAGACCTGGGGGCCGAGGACCCTCGCTGGATCGGTGAGTACCGGCTGCTCCGACGCCTGGGCGCGGGTGGCATGGGCCGGGTGTTCCTGGCTCATTCCTCGCGCGGGCGCACGGTGGCGGTGAAGCTCGTCCAGACCGAGCTCGCCCAACAGGCCGAATTCCGGCGGCGGTTCAAACAGGAGGTGCGGGCGGCGCAGCGGGTCGGGGGCGCCTGGACAGCGCCGGTGCTGGACGCCGACACCGAGGCCGCCACCCCCTGGGTCGCCACCGGCTATATCGCCGGACCCTCCCTGCACGCGGTCGTCGCCGAGTCGGGCCGTCTGCCCGAGCGGACCGTCCGCATCCTGGCGCACGGCCTGACGCAGGCGCTCCGCGACATCCACGACGCCGGTCTGGTCCACCGTGACCTCAAACCGTCCAACATCCTGGTCACCATCGACGGTCCGCGCGTCATCGACTTCGGCATCGCGCGGGCGCTGGAGACCGTCACCGACGGACTCCTCACGCGCAGCGGCGCGGTCGTCGGATCGCCCGGCTTCATGTCGCCCGAGCAGGTGCGCGGCGAGCGGGTCAGCCCGGCCAGCGATGTCTTCTGCCTCGGCTCGGTGCTCGCCTACGCGGCGACCGGCCGTCGGCCCTTCGGCACGGCCGACAGCGGGGTGCACGCGGTGATGTACCGCATCGCGCAGGAGGAACCGGACCTGGAGGGGCTGCCGGAGGGGCTGCTCGACCTCGTCACCGACTGCCTGAAGAAGGCCCCGGACGACCGGCCCTCGCTGGAGGCGCTGCTGGAACGTACGGCCGGGGCGGACGACGACACCGAACCGTGGCTGCCCGGCGCGCTCGTCGCCCAACTCGGGCGGCACGCGGTGCGGTTGCTGGAGGTGGAGACGCCCGCCGGTCCGGGGGTACCCGCGCGGCCCGCCGTACCGCCCGTGGCCGGGGTGGCGGGCCCCGCCGTACCGCCGCCGCCTTCCGCGCCGCCGTCGGCCACCTCGTACCCCCTGGCCCCGGCGGAACCTCCCACACCGCCGCCACCGACCACTCCGCCCCGCCCCTCGGCGGCCCCGCTCCCCCCGGCGCCGTCCACTCCGCCCTCGACGGGCGCGGCACAGGACGACCCGGCCCAGTCACAGCCGGGCGGGGACCAGGGCAACGCCGACGTGGCCGCCAGTCCCCAGCCGGGCACGCCGTCGGCCGACCCGCGCCGGTCCGCCGAACCGTCCGCCGAACCGTCCGGCGCCCCGCAGGCCGCCGCGCCATCCGAGGCGGCGGACGGCTCCCCCGCCACACCCAACGCATCGGGTGCGGCCGCCCCGGGCCACGACGCCCCGCACGCAACGCCCAGCGGCCCGCCCGCCACACCGCACGCAGGTGCCGGGCCGCAGGCAGGCGCACCGCAGACGCCCGGTGGCGCCACACCCGCCGCACCACACGCGGCCACGCCCGACCACGGCGCGCCCGGCCACGGCGCACCGCCGCAGGCCGGTGCGGGGGCCGCCGCGGCCAACCCACCCGGTGCCGCCACACCCGGCGCACCCTCCGCCGCGCCCAACGCGGGCGCGCCCGGCCACGGCGCACCGCCGCAGGCCGGTGCGGGGGCCGCCGCGGCCAACCCACCCGGTTCCGGCGGGCCCTACGCCCCCGGGGCGTACGGGTACCCGTCGCACGCCACACCCCCGCAGGCGCCGCAGGCCCGTGCGGAAGGGGAGCCGCCGGCGCCAGCGCAGGGTTTTGGGCCGCCCGCGGTCAGCTCGTTCGGGGCGGCCACCGGGTCGCCTTCCGCCGGGTTCGGCGGACCGGGCGGAACCGGTACGCCGGGCGGGCCCGGGGGCGGCCCGTCGCAGCCGCCCCCGGGCCCGAACCGGCGGCGCAAGACGCTCATCGTCGTCTCCGCCGCCGTCGCCACCGCCCTCATAGCCGGGGTCGCCGCGCTCGCCATCGTCAAGGGGAACGACGACAAGGGCGACCGGGCCAAGAACGACCACGACAAGATGACCCACACCCCGCCCAACCCGGGCGGATCGGGCGGATCGGGCGGATCGGGCGGCGGCAACTCCAAGGGGCCCTCGGGGAGTTCGGACGGGCCCGAGCCGTCCGCGACCAACCCGGAGAATTCCGGCGACGTGCCCACCGAGTACCTGGGCGCCTGGGAGGGCGAGATCAAGGAGGGCGGCGAGTCGACCGGCAAGATCCGCCGGGTCGTGCTCTCGCAGGGGCCGGTCGGCGCGGCCGTCGCCGAGACCCTGACCTCCGACTCGGACTCGTTCTGCCAGGACTCGGCCAAGCTCAAGTCGGCGGACAGCCTGCTCCTCATCGAGGACGAGGACGTGGCCACCAGCGTCCCCGAGGACAGTTGCAGCGCGGTCGGCGAGCAGACGCTGCGGATCGGCAACGACGGCACCCTCGCCTGGAGCACCACGGACGGCTCCTCCGAGGCGATGCTGCGCCCCTCCAAGAGCGGCGGCGAGCCCATCCCCTCCGGATACGTGGGCACATGGCTGGCCAAGGACGCGTTCGGGAAGCCCGACGCCACGTTGAAGATCACCGTCAAACAGGGCGCGATCGGCTCCGTGGTGGCCCAGGAGGTCGCGGACAGCAAGAAGTACCACTGCGAGGGTGACCGGATCCTCGCCTCGGTGGAGAAGGGACTGGTCCTCAGCCCCTCGAAGTTCACCGGCGGCACCCCCAAGAATCTCTGCGGACCCGGCACGTCACTCACGTTCACCTCTTCCGGACATGACAAGCTGCGTGTCGAATATGACGACCCGGACGATTTCAGCGATGAGACGATGACACAGACGTTCACCCGCCTCGACTGATCGGCCGATCGGCAGAGGGACTATCGGCACAGCACAGGGACAGGAGCCACACCGCGATGGAGAACCTCGGGGCCCAGGACCCGCGGTGGATCGGCGAGTACCGGCTGCTCGGCAAGCTGGGCGAGGGCGGAATGGGCCGGGTCTACCTCGCCCGCTCCGCCCGCGGCCGCACCGTGGCGGTGAAGCTCGTACAGGCCGAACTCGCACGCCAGGCCGACTTCCGCGGCCGCTTCAAGCGGGAGGTGGAGGCGGCGAGACGAGTCGGCGGGCAGTGGACCGCGCCGGTGCTCGACGCCGACACCGAGGCCGAGGTGCCGTGGGTGGCCACCGGCTACATCGGCGGCCCGTCCCTGCACAGCGTCGTCGCCGAGGACTTCGGGGCGCTGCCCGAGAGCTCGTTGCGGATCCTGACGAACGGACTGGCCCTCGCGCTGCGCGACATCCACGGCGCCGGGCTGGTCCACCGCGACCTCAAGCCGTCCAACATCCTCGTCACCATCGACGGTCCGCGGGTCATCGACTTCGGCATCGCGCGCGCCCTGGACGCCGTGGGCACCACCACGGGCGGCAATCTGACGATGACCGGCGCGGTCGTCGGCTCGCCCGGGTTTATGTCGCCCGAGCAGGTGCGGGGTGAGCCGGTCACCGCCGCCAGCGATGTCTTCTGCCTCGGCTCGGTGCTCGCCTTCGCCGCCACCGGACGTCAGCCCTTCGGCAGCCTGGACAGCGGCATCCACGCCCTGATGTACCGAATAGCCCAGGAGGAGCCCGATCTGGTGGGGCTTCCCGACGGCGCGCGCGGGCTGGTCACCGCGTGCCTGCAGAAGGACCCGGCCAAGCGGCCGTCGGTGGACGAGCTGGTGGCCGCCACCCAGCCGGTGACCGAAGACGGCGAACCCTGGCTGCCGGGCGGACTGCTCGCCCGGCTGGGGCGGGACGCGCTCCAACTGCTGGAGGTGGAGGCCGAGAACGCACAGCCGGACGCCGCGGCGACGCAGCAGGGCCCGTCGGCGTACGGCCACCCCCAGACCGCCGCGCACACCCCGCCGGGCCCCTCCGCGTACGGTGCGCCCACGCCGTCCGCGTACGCGGCGCCCCACGCCCATGCGGCCGGGGGTCCCGGGTACCAGATGTCCCAGGCCGCCACCCAGCCCTGGCAGGGCGGCTATCAGACGCCGATGGGCTACTCCGCCCCGGGCACGCGGCTGAGGCCGATCCGGGGTCTGGCCACCGCGCTGATGAGCATGTTCGGCATCTGGCTGGTGCTGACGCTCCTCGACATGGCGCTGAACATCTCGCTGCTCGAGAGGTACTCCGCGCTCGACACCGGCACGGTCTCCAAGGACCTGCTCTACAGCAGGCGGAGCGACGTCGAGGCGATGGACAGCGGCACCGGGGTCGCCGCGCTGGTGCTCGTGGTGCTGTGGCTGGTCTGGTTCCGGACCGCCTACCTCAACTCCACGGTGCTCAGCCCCGGGCAGCAGCGGTTCGGCAGCGGCTATTCGGTGGGCGCCTGGTTCATCCCGGTCGCCCAGCTGTGGCTGCCCAAGCAGATCGCCAACGACGTGTGGACCTCCAGCGCTCCCCCGGGGCCCGGACGCGGCGGACGCGCGGTGCTGCACTGGTGGTGGACGTTCTTCGTGCTCATGTTCCTGATGTTCCCGGTGAACGGGATCAGTGAGGCCGTCGGCGACAACGTCCGGGAACAGCGGCCCAGCGTCATCATCAGCATCGTCGACGACTCCATCGGCATCATGGCGGCGCTGCTGGCCATCACCGTGGTGCGGCGGATCACCAAGATGCAGGAGCGGCGGGCCGCGCAGCCGGTCGGCCAGCCGCAGCAGCCCGCCGGGGTGTTCGGCCCGCCCTCGGCGTAGTTGTGACGCCGAGGCGCGGGCCGCGCTCCCGCCGAGGCCCGCGCTCCCCCCGAGGGGTCAGAGGAACGAGTTGATCTGGATGGTCTCGTCACGGCCCGGTCCGACGCCGATCGCCGAGATCGGGGCGCCCGACATCTCCTCCAGTGCCTGGACGTACTTCTGCGCGTTCTTCGGCAGCTGGTCGAAGGTCTTGGCCTGGGTGATGTCCTCCGACCAGCCCGGCAGCGTCTCGTAGACCGGCTTGGCGTGGTGGAAGTCGGTCTGGCTGTACGGCAGCTCCTCGACGCGCTTGCCGTCGATCTCGTACGCCACGCACACCGGGATCCGCTCCCAGCCGGTGAGCACGTCCAGCTTGGTGAGGAAGAAGTCGGTCAGGCCGTTGACCCGGGTCGCGTAGCGCGCGATGACCGCGTCGAACCAGCCGCAGCGCCGGTCGCGCCCGGTGGTCACACCGCGCTCGCCGCCGATCGTCCGCAGCTTCTCGCCGTCCTCGTCGAGGAGTTCGGTGGGGAACGGGCCCGCGCCGACGCGGGTGGTGTACGCCTTCAGGATGCCGATCACGCGGCTGATCTTCGTCGGGCCCACTCCGGTGCCGGTGCAGGCGCCGCCCGCGGTCGGGTTGGAGGAGGTGACGAAGGGGTACGTGCCGTGATCGACGTCCAGCAGGGTGCCCTGGCCGCCCTCGAAGAGCACGACCTGGCCCTGGTCGATGGCGTTGTTGAGCACCAGGGTGGTGTCGGCGACATAGCCGCCGAGCCGGTCCGCGTAGCCCAGCAGTTCTTCGACGACCTGGTCGACGACGATGGCGCGGCGGTTGTAGAGCTTGGCGAGCACCTGGTTCTTGTAGTCCAGGGCCGCCTCGACCTTCTGCCGCAGGATCGACTCGTCGAAGAGGTCCTGGACCCGGATGCCCACCCGGTTGATCTTGTCCGCGTAGGCCGGGCCGATGCCGCGGCCCGTGGTGCCGATCTTCCGCTTGCCGAGGAATCGTTCCGACACCTTGTCGAGGGTCGTGTGATACGGCGTGATCAGATGGGCGTTACCGCTGATCAGCAGCTTGGACGTGTCAACGCCACGGTCCGCGAGACCACTCAGCTCGGAGAGCAGGACCGCGGGATCCACGACGACGCCGTTGCCGATGACCGGGGTACACCCGGGCGAGAGGATTCCGGACGGGAGGAGGTGCAGCGCGTACTTCTGGTCGCCGACCACCACCGTGTGGCCCGCGTTGTTACCACCCTGGTAGCGCACTACATAGTCCACGGAGCCACCGAGCAGATCGGTGGCCTTTCCCTTGCCCTCGTCACCCCACTGAGCACCGAGCAGCACAAGTGCGGGCACAGGCGTACACCCCTTCCGGGCGGGGCATGTCCAACGTGCGATGGTGACGCGCGCCACCACAAGAGCCGTCGAACCGGTGCCCCGGATAGACGAAGCCCCTGGCGCAACAGCGACAGGGGCTCTTGCACCGAGAGATTACCTGAGGAAGGACCGAGGTGTCGGCTCCAGATCCCCGGCCCCCTGCGCCGGACACCGCCCGGGGGCGCCCGCTGCTCATGGTCATCGACCCCAACGCCCGCCGCACGGACGGGGAGTCGGTGCGGATCGCGAAGGATGTGCTGTGTGCGGGCGCACAGACGAAAGTCTGCCTGCCGGACGGCCCGGAGGAGGTCGAGCGGGCGCTGGCCCGCCGGGGCGCCCGGCGGCCGGTGCTGGTGGGCGACGACCGTGCCCTGCTGCGGATGGTGGAGCTGCTGCACCGGCGGCGGGAGCTGACGGACGCCGCGCTGTCGGTGATCCCGGTCGGCGGCTCCGCCACGGTCGCCCTGGCCCATTCGCTCGGGGTGCCGACGGACGCGGTCACCGCGGCCCGTACGGTCCTCGACGGGGCCGCGCGCCCGCGTGATCTGCTGGTGGACGAGAGCGGCGGGGTGGTCCTCGGCGGTCTGCGGATCCCCTCCGGATTCGCTCGTCACGGTGGGCACGACGGGACGCCGGGCGGCGGCTGCGGCGCGGCGGACGGGGCAGACGGGGCGGAAGGGGCGGACGGGCACGGCCCGGGGCCGCACGGCGACGGGACGAGGGCCCGGGACTGCGGCTGCGACCCCTGTGCCCACGACCGCCGCCGTGCCGAGGGCGACGAGGATGGCGCGGACGGCCGTGACGGCGGCACGGGCGCTCCCGGCCACGACCGGGAGGGTCCCGACGGGGAGGGCGATGGCCACCGGCCGTGGTGGAGCCCGGCGGCCCGCACCGCCCGCACCGCGCTGACGCTGCTCTCGCTCCCGGTGATCGGCCTGGCGGGCGGCGCCCGGCGCCCGGCGCATCCACCGCCGCAGCGGCTGCGGATCGAGGCGGACGGGGTGCTGCTGACCGATCTGGACCGGCCGGTGGAGCGGGTCTCGGTCTCGACGGCCGCACCGGGCGCCGGGCTGGCCGAGATCGTGGTCCACCCCCATGCGGCGGGCGGCCCCCTGCGCACCCGGGCACGCGCCGTCACCGTCTCCGGCCCGGACTTCCGCTACCACGCGGACGCGCTGACCCACGGCCCGGTCCGCAGCCGGACCTGGACGGTCCTGCCCGAAGCCTGGAGCCTCATGCTCCCCCATCCCCCTTGAGCCCCACTCGCGCCCCAGCCCCCCACAGGGCCCGGCGGAACCGAGCAACGCGAGACCGTGCAGCGCGGGGGGCCCGGGCGATGCGGGCGCCCTGGACGATGTGGCCCGCCCGCCGCCATCCCGGCCGTCGGCCGAGTGGCGCGAGGGCCCGGCGGCGC
>NZ_LAKD02000151.1 GCF_000968685.2 Streptomyces antioxidans | reverse complement strand
TGTTTCCAACCTTACCAGACCCGATTTCCGACCGCTTCCGATCCGAATTCTGTTTCCGGCCCCCCTGCTGGAGCGGGGTCTTTCGCGCCTTCCGGCGTGTCCACCACTTTAGCGGATTCCCCCGGATGCTCATAATCGAGTTCCCCGGTCCGAATTCCGGGCACGCCGAAATCCATCCCGATGAGGGGCCGTACAGTAGTGGTTTGCCGCCGGTGCGGCTCGAGTGCTGAACGGAGAACCGTTAAGGCTCCGTGGCAGCTCGGAGTACATTACGGATGGCCCTGACCCGTGTCAACCTCGGCTGGGCCAAATGCCTCAGCCGAGGCCGCTCAGCCGCCCCTCGGCGTCGGGCTGGGCCTCCTCCACCCGGCGCAGCACGCGGGTGAGCATCTCGCCCAGGGCGCCGCGCTCTTGGCTGGAGAGGTCCTGCAGAAGGTCCGACTCGAAGACCGTGGCCCGGCGCATCACCTCGAGCCACTTCTCCCGGCCGTCCGGGGTCAGCTCGACGATGACGCGCACTCGGTTGTCCGCATCACGCTCCCGGGTGACCAGTCCCTCGTTCACCATGCGATCGATGCGGTGGGTCATGGCTGCGGGGGTGAGGCCCAGCTGCTTGGCCAGGTCGCCGGGGCCCAGACGGTAGGGAGCCCCGGAGAGGACGAGCACCTTGAGGACCTCCCACTCGGAGTTGCTGATCCCCAGCATGGCCGACTGGCGGCCGTAGGCGACGTTCATTCGCCGGGTGAGCCGGCTGAGCGCGCTGACGACCTGCTCCACCTGAGGGTCCAGGTCCTGGAACTCGCGCTGGTAGGCCGCGATCTGCTCTTCGAGGCTCAGCAGGTCGTCCGGGTCGGGGGTCTCCGCCATATGACGAGTATGACACGAAACTCATTGGCGCTGAAGTCCTTCGCTCTGTACTCTTAAGCATTGAAGTTTAGGTTCGAAGTCTTCAGACATCGAACCTCCGGGCCGACCCGCAGGTCAGGCCCGTTGTTCTTGGATTCCTTCCCGACCTAGGTAGGTGAGTGTGACCACCGCGATGGGCGCAGCGCTGCGCCGTATCCAGCTGGGCAACGCGCTGAGCGCGTTCGGCAACGGCTTCACGGTCCCGTTCCTCTTCGTCTATGTGGCGCAGGTGCGGGACCTCGGTGCGAACACCGCGGGCATGGTGCTCGCGACGTTCGCCGTGGCCGCGCTTGCCGTGCTGCCCTTCATCGGTCGGGTGATCGACCGGCGAGGGCCGCTGTCCGTTGTCGTCGCGGGCGCGGTCGCCGCCGCCGTCGGGTCGATGGGGCTCGGGCTTGCGGCGAGCGAGCCGCTGGTGATCGCCGCGGCCGGAGTGCTGGGCGCGGGCATAGCGGCCGTACAGCCCGCACTGGCCACGCTGATCGTCTGGTGCTCGACGCCGATCACCCGGTCGCGGGCCTTCGCCACCCAGTTCTTCCTCGGCAATCTGGGCCTCGGCGTCGGCGGACTGCTCGGCGGGTTGCTGGTGGACACCTCCGCCGCCTCCAGCTTCGTGCGGCTCTTCGCGATCGACGCGGTGATGTTCCTGGTGCTCGGCGCGGCGGTGGCGACCGTAAGGCTGGAGCGGACTCCGGTGTTCGACGATCCGGTGCCGACCGTCGATGAGCGGTCCGGCGGCTCGGGCGGCTGGCGTGCCCTGCTCGGTCACCGCGCCATGGTGCAGCTGTGTGCACTGGGCTTCGTCATGTTCTTCGCCTGCTACGGCCAGTTCGAGTCCGGGCTGTCGGCGTTCGCGGTGGATGTCGCCCGGATATCGCCGTCAATGCTGGGCATCGCCCTGGCCGCGAACACGGCGGCGATCGTGCTGGCGCAGTTCGTCGTGCTCAAGCTGGTCGAGCGACGGCGGCGCAGCCGGGTGATGGCGCTGGTCGGGCTGGTCTGGATGGTGGCGTGGTGCGCCGCGGGGGCCGCCGGGCTGATACCCGGGAGCCAGGCCGTCGGCGTCACCGCGATCATCTCGGCGTACGCGCTCTTCGGGCTCGGTGAGGCCATGCTGTCGCCGACCGTCGCGCCGCTGGTCGCCGATCTGGCGCCGCCGTCGGCGCTCGGTCAGTACAACTCGGCGTTCGCGCTGGTCAAGCAGCTGGCCCTGGCGGTGGGCCCGGCGGCAGGCGGGCTGATGGCGGGCGCCGGGCTGTACGGGGCGTACATCGTGACGCTGATCGTCTGCTCGCTCGGTATCACCGCGCTCGCGCTGATGCTCGGCAGGCGGCTCACGGCCGAGCAGGACAATCCGCTGCGGGCGGTCGCCGGGGCCGCGGTGCCCGCGCCGCGGGCGGCCTCGTCGGACAAGGTGGCCACCGCGGCCTGAGCCGCCCGGCCACTCCGCCATCGCCCCGGCGCGGCGAGGGAGCCAGTCGGCTCCGCCGTGCCAGGGCGATCTGTCGGTCGGGGGCGGTCGGGGTTCCGCTCAGGGCCGTGCCACCGTGCCCCCCCTGGGGCTGTCGGGCCCCCGTCGGACCGTGCCGCCGTGCCCCGCGAAGCTAGCCCGTCGGCAGGGCGAACTCGCACCACACCGCCTTGCCGCCGCCCGGGGTGCGGCGTGAGCCCCAGGACGAGGCGATGGTCGCGACGATCGAGATGCCGCGTCCGGCCTCGTCCACCGGTTCTGCCCGGCGGCGGCGCGGCAGATGCTCATCGCCGTCCGTCACCTCGATGATCAGGCGGCGGTCGGTACGGCGCAGCCGCAGCCGCATGGGCGGTGTGCCGTGCTGGAGGGAGTTGGCGACGAGCTCGCTGGCGGCGAGCACGCCCAGATCGCGCAGCTCCATGGGGAAGCGCCAGCTGGCGAGGACGCCTGAGGCGAAGGCCCGGGCGCGCGGCGCGGCTTCCACGCCGCCCAGGAGCTCCAGCGCGGCGTTGTGGAACAGCTCCGCGTCATGACCCGTACGGGCCGGGTGCTGCAGAACCAGCACCGCCACATCGTCGTCGTGCTCCGCGGTGATGCCCAGGGCCCTGATGAGGCGGTCGCACATCACCTGGGGCGAGCCGGTCGCGCCCGCGAAGACGCGCTCGAGCGCGGCCACACCGTCGTAGATGTCCTTGTCCCGCCGCTCCACCAGGCCGTCGGTGTAGAGGACCGCGCTGGCCCCGGGGCCGAGCGGGACCGAGCCTGTGGTGTGCAGCCAGCCGCCGGTGCCGAGGGGCGGTCCGGTGGGCTCGGCGGCGCGGCGCACGGTGCCGTCCGGGTCGCGGACCAGGATCGGCAGATGGCCCGCGGAGGCGTACACGAGGCGGTTCTCATTGGGGTCGTGGACGGCGTAGACGCACGTGGCGATCTGGTGGGGGTCGATCTCGGCGGCCAGGCCGTCGAGGAGCTGCAGCACCTCATGCGGGGGGAGGTCGAGCCGGGCGTAGGCGCGGACGGCGGTGCGCAGCTGGCCCATGACGGCCGCCGCCCGTACGCCGCGGCCCATGACGTCGCCGATGACGAGGGCCGTACGGCCGGCTCCGAGGGTGATGACGTCGTACCAGTCGCCGCCCACCGCCGCGTCCGTGCCGCCGGGCTGATAGGTGGCGGCGACCCGCAGATCGTCGGGCTGCTCCAGCCCCTGAGGGAGGAGGCTGCGCTGGAGGGTGACGGCCGCCTCGCGCTGAAAGCGCTCGCTCGCGCGCAGCCGCTCCGCGGATTCGACCTGGTCGGTGACGTCGGCGCCGAAGACGAGCACACCGCGGACCGGCTCGGTGAGCGAGCCGGCGTCGGTGTCGGCGTCGGCGGTCTCTGCGGCGACCGTCTCCGGTGCGGCGACGGCCTTACGGATGGCGCCGTCCCGGGCCGAGCCGTCCACCGCCGTTCCGTCAACCGGCGTTCCGTCCACGGCCCCCTCCCCCGCCCGCTCGTCCGCCCGCTGCGCGGGGGCGGCGGCCTTCGGCGCGGCCATCTCGATCGGGGAGCAGGTGAAGGTGTAGTAGCCGTGGCGGATCCGGCCGGGCCCGGGGGCCGCGCCCTCCTCCCGCGGCCCGGGCGCGGTCGCCGGGCCGCCCGCGGGCACCCGCCGGGACTTGACCGTACGGGGCTTACCGCTGCGCAGGACCTGGTCCATGAGCGGCAGCAGCCCCAGCTCTCTCAGCTCGGGCAGGGCCTGGCCGGCGGGTGCGCCGGAGGTCCGGGAGCCGAAGAGCCCGACATAGGTGTCGTTGAGATAGGCGATGCGGTGCTCGGGGCCGTAGACCACCGCGACCAGCGCCGGCACCTGGCCGAGGAGGTCATGGGCGGACAGCCCGTCGAGGGTCGGGACGGCCGCGGGAAGCGCGGCGTCGGACGGGGCGGCGGGAGGCTCACCGCGCCCCGGAGGCTCGGCACTCTCGCCCCGGGCCGCCGGGACGGAGCCGCCGCCCGCGGCGGCCGCGGGCTTCGGCCGTCGCGCACCGCGGTCTGCCCGGGCGGCGATGCGTCGCTGGGTTCGGGGGAGCCGGGCGCTCCAGCGCGTGAAGTTCACTGCGGATTACCTCGTGGGGTGGTGGCTGAGCGGCGCGCCGGCGCGGGATCGGGGAGAGGGGTGCGGGTACGGGGGACGACCCCCAGGGGAATGCAGCAAACTTCCGAATCCTCGCGATTGTCACTCTTTGCAGATACGAGCCCACCCATGGTCACACGACCAGTGTGGCCGACCGGACTGACATCCGTGAGACGCCGATCGCGGGAGGGGAGTTCCCGGCTCCGCCCCGATCGGCTCAACTGGCCCCGGGATGGCGTCCGGTGTCCGCGGCGAGTTTGAACTCGGCGCGCGGGTTCTCCAGCGACCCCAGTGAGACGATCTCGCGTTTGAACAGCCCTGACAGGATCCATTCGGCCAGCACGCGTGCCTTACGGTTGAACGTCGGCACCCGGCTGAGGTGGTAGACGCGGTGCATGAACCACGCCGGGTAGCCCTTCAACTTGCGCCCGTAGACGTGAGCGACGCCTTTGTGGAGCCCCAGGGAGGCCACGGAGCCCGCGTACTTGTGCTCGTAGTCCGTGAGCGGCTGCTCCGCGAGCGCCGCGGCCACGTTCTCGGCGAGGACCTTGGCCTGGCGCACGGCGTGCTGTGCGTTGGGGGCGCACTCCGCACCGGGCCGGTCTGCCGTCAGATCGGGCACCGACGCGGCGTCCCCGGCCGACCAGGCGTGCTCCACGCCCTCGACCTGGAGCGCCGCGGTGCATTTCAGCCGGCCGCGCTCGTTCAGGGGCAGATCGGTGGAGGCGAGGATCGGGTGCGCTTTGACGCCCGCGGTCCACACGAGCGTGCGGGTGGGGAAGCGCGAGCCGTCACTCAGTGCGGCGACCCGGCCGACGCAGGAGTCCAGGCGGGTCTCCAGCCGCACGTCGATATTGCGGCCGCGCAGCTCCCGGACGGCGTACTTGCCCATCTCCTCGCCGACCTCCGGAAGGATCCGGTCGGTGGCCTCGACGAGGATCCACTTCAGGTCTTCGGGCGCGATGTTGTGGTAGTAGCGGACGGCGTACCGGGCCATGTCCTCCAGCTCGCCGAGCGCCTCGACGCCCGCGTATCCGCCGCCGACGAAGACGAAGGTCAGCGCCGCGTCGCGGACGTCCGGGTCCCGGGTCGAGGAGGCGATGTCCAGCTGTTCGAGGACGTGGTTGCGCAGGCCGATGGCCTCCTCGACGGTCTTGAAACCGATGCCGAACTCGGCGAGACCGGGGACCGGGAGGGCGCGGGACACGGATCCGGGGGCCAGCACCAGCTCGTCGTAGTGGATGTCGACCGTGCCGGTGCCCTCTTCCTCCGTGGCGAGGGTTCTCACGGTCGCGGTGCGTTTGCCGTGGTGGATCGCGGTGGCCTCGCCGATGACGACCGTGCAGTCGGGCAGCACCCGCCGCAACGGCACCACGACATGGCGGGGCGAGATCGATCCGGCCGCTGCCTCGGGCAGGAACGGCTGGTAGGTCATATACGGCTCGGGGTCCACCACGATGACCTGCACGCCGCCGTGCCTCAGCTCCCGCTTCAGCTTTCGCTGGAGGCGCAGCGCGGCGTACATCCCGACGTAGCCACCACCGACAACGAGAATGCGCGCTGGTTCCTTCACCCTCCCATGAGGCACGTGCGACCGCGGTTTGTCCACAGGCCCGACGAATTGTGTGACCGGACGGCTCTCTCGGCCCCGAGACGCGGAATCGGTTACACGTACGAAATGTCCGCAGGTCAGCACCGGGATAGGTGCGGGCAAGCGGGCGGATAGCCGGAAAGAGGTGGTCTGCTGCTCTGATCGGGGGGCGTTCTGTCCCGAGCTACCCTCTTCTTTCTTGACCTGCGCTCAACTATGTTCGTAGTTCGTCGGGGTTGTGACTGCCCCGACAGTCTGGGCGGGGAGTCTCCGGGGGGAGACATCATTACCGGGGGATCACTTATGCACCTTCAGGGTTCGTCATGGTCCACAGCCGTCGCGTCGTCGGACGGGAACGGCGGACGGAACACACCGCTGCGCGTGGACGCGCAGCGCAATCTGGAGCACGTCCTGCGGGCGGCGCGCGAGGTCTTCGGTGAGCTGGGATACGGGGCTCCGATGGAAGACGTGGCACGCCGGGCGCGGGTAGGGGTGGGCACCGTCTATCGGCGGTTCCCCAGCAAGGACGTGCTGGTGCGCCGGATAGCCGAGGAGGAGACGGCAAGGCTGACCGATCAGGCGCGGGCAGCGCTGGGGCAGGAGAACGAGCCGTGGTCGGCGCTGGCCCGGTTCCTGCGCACTTCGGTGGCGTCCGGCGCGGGCCGGCTGCTGCCGCCGCAGGTGCTGCGGGTCGGGGTCGACGTGGAGACCGAGATCCGGCTGCCGCAGCAGCGGCAGTCGGCGTTAGCCGCACCGGCTCAGCCGGAGCTCCGGCTGGTCGAGCGGCCGATGGTCGCCGAGGACGAGGCGGACGACGCGGGCGCCGCGGTGCTGCTGGAGGTCGTCGGGCAACTGGTGGAGCGGGCACGGGCCGCGGGCGAGCTGCGCCCGGATGTGACGGTCGCCGATGTGCTGTTGGTGATCGCCACGGCGGCGCCCTCGCTGCCGGACGCGGCACAGCAGGCGGCGGCGTCGGCCCGGTTGCTGGACATCCTGCTGGACGGGCTGCGGCCGCGCCCCATGGGGTGATGCCGTCGGTGCCGGGGCGTCGGTCCCGGACCTCGGTCCCGGGGCGAGACATGTGCTCGTCTCCGGTGTCTCCGGCGTCTCCGGCATCGGTTTCAGCGGGTGAACGGCGCGTCTCGCCTTCTCCGTATGAGTGACGGCATTTGACGGTCGGCCGGTGCGTTGTACCTGCCGCTCATGCCCGCGTCAGCGGGCGGATCGGCGGGGCGGCGCCCCGGTTGGCGGTCGCGTCCCGGTCGGCGGTTTCGGCCGGGTTGACGGTTCCGGCCGGGTCGGCCTAGTCATCGGCGGCGTCAGGGATAGCGGCATCAGCATTGGCGTCGTCGTCGGCATCGGCATCGGCATCGGCGGCAACGGCGTTGAGAGAGCTCAGCGCCTCGTCGAGCAGGCAGAGGACCCCCTTGGGGGTCAGGGCCGTGCTCTCGGTGCGCAGCTTCGCCACCGCGTCCTGGCCCAGCGCCTCGCTCGCGCGCGCCGCGGTCGCGCCGACGTCCCCGGTCACCAGCGGGGAGCGCGGCAGCCGACCGCGCCAGCCGTCGGCCGCGCCCAGCAGCCGCGCGGCGAGCCGTTCCTGTCCGCTTCCCACCAAGAGCTCGGCCGCCGACTCGGCCTGATGGGCCAACAGCAGCTCCATGGAGTTCACCGCAAGGCCCTCGCGCAGCGTGTCCCGCAGCTTGCGCAGTCCATCGGCCAGATCGCCCTCCAGACCGGTGATACGGGCGTCCAGGCCGTTGGCCACGACCCAGAACTGCGGTGGTGAGGTGCCGCGCAGCGCACACTCCCGCGCGGCGTCGCAATACGTCCTGGCCCGCGCCAGATCACCGCGTGCCAGCTCGGCCTCGCTGCACACGATGTAGTTGAAGGCCAGCACGTCCTGGGTGCCGCAGCGCTCCGCCTCCTCCGCGGAGCGCGCCACCAGCCTCAGCGCGCCCTCCACGTCCCTTTCGTGGACGGCGAGGTCGGCGAGCCGGGTGTAGAGGAACGGCACCTCGGTGTGGGCGCCGAGCTCCTGCGCGAGCCCCGCCGCCCGCTCATAGGCGGCCCTCGCCTCCCCGAACCGGCCGCGATGGGTGGCGATCTCGCCGTGCGCGCCCTCCACCTGGGCGAGCACCCAGCGGTCGCCGGCGCGGGCGGCCACCTCGCGCAGCTCGGCCAGGTCGTCGTCGGCGCTCTCCACGCCGCCCGGCATGTCGATGGCGAGGTGGGTGCGGTACATCAGCGAGACACCGAGCGCCCAGTCGTCGCCGTGGGTCCGGCAGTCGGCCACGGTCCGGTCCATGAGCGGCAGTATCTCGCCGCTGAAGCCCTCGATGACGAAGGCCGTGAAGGGCCACAGCAGACCCGGGAAGCACGCTCTGCGGGGGCCCGGATGGCCCGCATAGGCGTCGCGCATGCGTATCGCGGCGCTCCGGATCTCGGGGTCGCTCAGATCCGGGCCGGTGCCCTGTTCGGCGAGCAGGAAGAAGAGCAGCAGCCGCAGGTCCATGAACTGCCAGTACCGGGTGGCTTCCCCGTCGACGCCGTCCTCGCCGTCCGGAACCCGGGCCGGGATGAGCGGGAACTGGTCGAGGGGATGGCTGCCGCCCGGTGCCCGGTCCGTCTCGCCGTCCGTGGCGAGGGGGCGGCCCTCCAGGGCCAGGGCGCGGCCGACCCATGCGGCGCCCTCGTCCCGGTAGTTGCGCAGCCACCAGAACCACGCCAAGTCCCGGATGAACGCGAAGACGCTGCCCTCGTCCGCGGTGGTCAGGGAACGGTGCAGCGCTGCCCGGATGTTGTCGAGGTCGGTCTCGACGAGGCGCAGCCAGGGCAGTTGTCCCGCGGAGCGCAGACGGGGTTCGGCGGTGCGGATGAACTCCCGGAAGTGGGCGGTGTGACGGGCCACGGCGGCCTTGTGGTCGGCACGGGCCGCGCCGTCCTGGGTGGCGCGCTCGCCGACGTACTCATTGATGGTTTCCAGCATCCGGTAGCGGGGCTCACCGCCCGTTGGGCCGGAGGACTCCGCCGCCGAACCGTGCGACGGATGGTCGACGATCAGCAGCGACTTGTCGACCAGCGCACCGAGCAGTTCCAGCACCTCTGCGGGCGCGATCCTGGCCTGCGGGCGCGCATGAGAGCGCGTGTGGGCGTGCGTCTCGGCGTACTCAGCCGTGCCGCCCGGCGTCGGCGAGCCCGCCGTGGCGTCCGTAAGAGCGTCATGGATGCCGACGCCGCCGTCCGGAATGACGCCATCGGCATCCGGGCCGCCGTCCGGGCCGTCCGGGCCGTCCGGGCCGTCCGGGCCGTCCGGGCCGTCCATACGATCCGTACCGTCCGTGCCATCCGTAAGGGGGCTCGCACCGGGCGGGCCGTCCGCGCACACCGCCTCGGCCGCGGACAGGGTCCACCCGCCCGCGAAGACCGACGCACGGCGCAGCACGGTGTGCTCGCGCTCGTCGAGGAGGTCCCAAGACCACTCGACGACGGCCCGCAGGGTCTGCTGGCGGGGCAGCGCGGTTCTGCTGCCGCTGGTCAGCAGCCGGAAGCGGTCGTCCAGCCGGTCCGCGATCTGGCGTGGGGTCAGCAGCCGCAGCCGCGCCGCGGCCAGCTCGATCGCCAGCGGCAGCCCGTCCAGGCGGCGGCAGATCTCCGCGACCGCCGCGGCCGTGTCCGGGTCCGCCGCCGGGTCGAAGCCGGGCCGTACGGTGGCGGCGCGCTCGGCGAACAGCTGGTGGGCGGGGGCGGGCGGCAGCGGTTCCACCGGCCTTACGGTTTCGCCTGGCACCCCCAACGGCTCCCGGCTGGTGGCGAGCACGGTCACCCCCGGGCAGTGCGCGAGCAGGGTCTCGGCGAGCCGGGCCGCGGTGTCGATGACGTGTTCGCAGTTGTCGAGCAGGAGCAGCAGCCGGCGGTCGGCGCAGTATTCGACCAGCCGACTCGTCGGATCCCCGCCGTCCGCGCCCGCGGCGCGGCTCTCGAGCCCGGAGGCGAGCAGCATGGTCTCCCGGCGGCCGACCGCGTTCAGGACCGCACCGGGGACGGCGGAGGGCTGGTCGAGCTGGGCGAGTTCGGCGATCCAGACGCCGTCCGGGTAGCCGTCCGTGACGGCCCCGGCGGCCTCCTCGGAGAGCCGGGTCTTACCGGAGCCGCCGGGGCCGGTGAGGGTGACCAGCCGGGCGCCCTCCAGGTCGCGGAGGATGTCGCCGATCTCCTCCTGGCGGCCTACGAAGCTGGTGAGGCGGGCCCTGAGGTTGCCGTGCGGCAGAGGGGACACGGCGGTGCGCGGGCCCGCCTCGCGGCCGTCGGCGCGGCCTCCCGCCCCACCGTCGGTTCCTCCGCCCCCGGCCCGGCGGTCGAACGCGCCCCTGGTCGCGCCGCGGCCGTCGGACGCGCCCCTGGCCGCCCGGCGGCCGTCGGACGCCGTACCGTCCGCCCGGGTTCCGCCCCTCCCCCCATGGCCGTCGGCTCCCGGCGGGGCCGCCTGCGCGGTGTGCCCCCCGCCGCGCCGCTCCTGGCGGGCCGGAGCGGCGTCCGTCGTCAGCAGCCGTCTGTGGAGCTCCTTGAGCTCCGCTCCCGGGTCGGTGCCGAGGCGGTCGGCGAGGATCCGGCGGACGTCCTCGTACGCGGCGAGGGCGTCGGCGGAGTGCCCGGCCGCCCGCAGCGCGCGGATCAGCTGGGCATGGAACGTTTCGTCGAGCGGATGGTCGGCGACGAGCTCGCGCAGCTCCGGTATGACATCCGTAGGGCGGTCGAGCGCGAGGTCCGCGTCGATGCGGCGGTGCAGCGCGGTCAGCCGAAGCGCCTCGGCGCGTGCGGCGGCCGCGTCCCGGTCCGGCAGGTCGGCGAGGGCCGGGCCGCGCCACAGGGCGAGCGCCTTACGGAGGGTGGCGGCGGCCGTCTCGGGGTCGTCGGCGTCCAGGGCGCGCATGCCCTCGTGCGTCAGCCGCTCGAAGCGCAGCAGGTCGATGTCGTCCTGGGGCACGGCGGTCGCGAGCCGGTAGCCGCCGGGTGAGGAGATGACGGCGTCCCTGCCGATGGCCCGGCGCAACCGGCCGACGAGCGCCTGGAGCGCGGCGGGCGCGTCATGCGGAGGGTCGTCGGCCCACACCTCGTCGATCAGGACGTCTACGGAGGCCGGGGCGGTGCGTGCGGCCCTTACGGCGAGCGCGGCGAGCAGCGCGCGGATCCGGGGGCCGCCCAGGGGGAGCGGGTCGCCGTGGTCGTCGCGCGCTTCGGTGTTGCCGAGGATCAGATACCGCACAGGAGCCATTCTCCTAGGTCGCGGATCGCCGCTGGGGAGATGGTGCGGAGCGGCGGCGGAGGGGTCCATTCGTTTTCGTCCGCCGTAAGGACACCGGCTTCCCGTCCGCCGTAAGAACACCAGCTTCCCGTGCCCCGTGAGAACGCCGAGTTCCGGTGCGCGACAAGCGTCCCGGCTCCCTAAGTACGCGCGGCACGGACTCCGGCTCCCTGAGCGCGCGCGACAAGCACTCCGGCTTCCTGGGCGTCATGGCCAGGCGCCCCTGCTCCCTGGGGCGTCAAGGGCCGTGTCCCGTAGGACTCCCCGGGGTGAGGTGTCACAGGGCGGCCTCGTGCCGCCCCGGTGCGGAAGCCGTCACAGGCTCGGCCGCGGCACCACTCCGCCCGCCACCGCCCGCTGCCGTGGCGCCGCCGTGCCCGTCCAGCAGGTGCCGCGGCGGGCCAGCAGGCGCCGCAGCCATACTTCGGTGGAGACGAGCTCGGCCAGGCCGTCCAGGGGCAGCCGCTCCCCCTGCGCGGCGGCGCGCAGCGCCTTACGGACGACACGGGCCTCGATCAGACCCGCGTCGGCCAGCAGCGGCGCGTCGAAGAGGTTCATCAACTCGCCCGTCCAGGTGCGCATGCCGGTCCGTACGGCGGCGGTGTGGGCGGCGTGGGAGGTGGCTCCCCAGCCGGGGGGAAGCTCCCGGATCCCCGCCCCGGCGAGGACCGACCGCAGCACCGCGGCGCGCGCCCCCGGTTGCACCCGAAGCGCTTCGGGGAGCGCGCGGCAGGCCCGTACGACCTGGTTGTCGAGAAAGGGCGCGTGCAGGCGCTGGCTGCGGATCTCGGCGGCCTGCTCGAAGACGCGGTGGTCCGCCGCGTAGCGGGCGAGGGCGGCGTCGGCACGGCGCTCCCCGGGGCGGCGCAGCAGCACGGGGCGCACGGCCGCCTCCTCCAACCGTACGGACACCTCGGCAAGCGTCTCGCCGGTGAGCCAGCGGGCGGCGGGCCCGGGACGGCACCACGTCAGGGCGGCGAGTGAGGCGGATACGGCGCCGGGGCCGCGTAGCGCCTGCTCGTCGGTGAAGTGGCGCTCCATAAGGCGCGCGGCGGCCTCCTGGACGCCGTCGCGGTAGGAGGTGCGGGCCAGCCGTCGGGCCGCGCGGTAGACCGTGAAGGGCACGAAGAAGGACTGCGCGGAGGGGCCGTCGGCCTTGGCGAGCGCCGTCGCGGGGCGCAGCAGGTGGCGTCTGCGGCGGTCGAGCAGCAGGTCCGCGAGGCGCGCGGGGTGGGCGTCGAGCACCTGGCGGGCGCCGTGCCCGATGAAGTGGTCGGCGCTGCCCGCGGCGAGCCTGCGCCGGTGGCGTTCGGCGATGACGACGGAGGGGCCGGGCTCGTCGGTAAGGGCGCCGGTGTCGAGGCCCGCGTACGGCAGGGCGTCCTCGCCCGCGGCGACGACCACATGGTGCAGCCGCGGATTGGCGGCGATGGCCCCGGCCCGTTCGAGTTCGGCCTCGCGGGTGCGGGCGCCGCCCGCCGTGGCGAGGTCGTTGAAGGTGACGGCCAGAAGCCGCTCACCGGCCTCGGTGCCGTGCCCGAAGAGGGTGCCGGGCATCCCGGGGAGACCGGCGGCGAGCAGGGCGAGTGTGGCGGAGGCGCTGCCTCCGGACAGATCGGCGCCGATGCCGGGGGCCGGGGCGCCGCGGGCCGCCCGCCGCTCGGCAGGGCCCATGCCGGGCACCGGACCGGGGTCGAGGTCATCGGTCTCGGGGGCGTGGCGCGGGGCGGTGAGCCGGGCCCGTACGGCCTCCACGAGGGCGTCCCGGACCGCGTCCACGGCCTTGTCCTGGTCGAGTGGGGGCGCGGCGACGGCGAGGGACGCGGTGGGCTCGTAGCCGGTGATGTCGCGGGCGCCGTCGCGCAGGATCAGCGCATGGCCCGGGGGGACGCGTCTGACGCCCATATAGGGCGTGCCGTCGCCCATGGCCTCCGGGGAGTCGGGGCAGGCGAGCAGCGCGCCGAGGTGACCGACGTCGAGCTGCGCCTCGATGAGGTCGGCCAGCGGGAGCGCGGCGGTGGCGTAGGCGGTGCCGCCGGCCCAGTCGGTGTGGAAGACGGGCCGGGCGCCCGCGAGGTCGCCGACGATGGTGACGCGGCGGCCGACCTGGGCGACGGCGGTGTAGCTGCCGGACCAGGCGGTCAGATGGCGCAGGGCGCCGCCGCGGGCGGCGAACAGGCCCACTCGCAGCTCCTCGTCGGAGGCGCCGCAGCAGCCGAAGACGGCGAGGCGGGTGAAGGGATCGGCCTGGACGACGCGCACCTCATCGGGCCGCCAGTCGCCGACCGCCCACAGCGGATCGGGGTCGGACCACAGGAGTTGGGCGCCGACCGGCTGGATCGCACGGCCCTCCGGGGAGACCGGGCCGAATGCGGTACTGCTCCACCCCACCAACCACCGCATCGCCGCCTCCACAGGCTGTGGGCATCCAGGGCAACCAAGAAGTAGGTGCCATCATGCACAGCATGTTGACGGTTTCGGCATCGAACCGGACAACAACATGGATCTCCTGCATGTCCTGTGACCACAGATGACCGCAGGAATCGCAGAGTTGATCCCAGGGGGTGGCGCCTCTCATAAAGGCATCCGTAAGGAGCCCATCGAGGGGACCACCGCCGGTCGCGACCCGCCGTTCCGCCGTGGCCCATGCTGCCACGATTGGGGCGCACAAGAGCGCAAGGGCATCGATGAGTGTGCGGAGCGGCGCATAAGAGGCGCACGAAGGGGCGCACGGAAAGGGCGCCGTACGAGTGCCAACCCGCCGCCCACGTACGGGACTTACGCCTCCGCGCCGCCGCGGCGACCACCGCGCGCACCGACCACTGCACGCGCCGACATCCGCGTGCACCGACATCCCGTACGCCGACATCCGCGCGCGGCGGCATCCGCGGCATGTGCTAAGTGGCTCACCGCTCCGGGGGAGAACTGGGCGGAATCCGGGCCGAATCCGGACGCGATCCACGCGGAAGAGGGCTTCCCGCGTCGGGCCTCCCCCTCCCCGGCCCGACGCGGGAACCCGGCCGTGAGGGTCGACATTCAGCCAAATTGCCGTGGCGCTCTCGTTGGTCTTGCGGACGGCCTGTAAGGACTCAACTTCCGCCTCTCGCGCCTCCCGACACGACAGTCCGGGAGGCGGCATTCGCCTCCCGGACCGTTCCGCCGCCCGCGGGGAATGAGGCGGCGGCGTCCCCCAGCCCACTGGATCCAGTACAGCGGGCCGACCCACGCAGGACCCATCGAAACGTCACCGCCGCGACGGAGACAGAGCGCACACACGGGCGCACAGCCACACACACCGGGAGCACACGTCACGCTCCGCACGCCCGTTCGTACAAGAATCTCGCCATCCGGTACACCACCTCTTAACGGTCGGGATGCGGCGAACTACGCTGGGTTTACGAATGCCCCGCGCTTATGCCGGGGCGGCCGTCGGTGCTGTCGAGGGGTGCGCATGTCCAGGGAGCCACGCGGGCCGAACGAAAAGCTCGGCACCGTTCTCGCCCTCGCTGGGATCAGCAATGCCGGGCTCGCGCGCAGAGTCAACGACCTCGGCGCCCAGCGTGGCCTGACGCTTCGCTACGACAAGACGTCCGTCGCGCGCTGGGTGTCCAAGGGCATGGTGCCCCAAGGCGCCGCGCCACACCTCATTGCGGCTGCGATCGCGAGCAAACTCGGCCGTCCCGTCCCCCTGCACGAAATCGGCCTGGCCGATGCCGATCCGGCCCCCGAGGTCGGGCTCGCCTTCCCGCGCGACATCGGCCAGGCCGTCCGCTCCGCGACCGAGCTCTACCGGCTGGATCTCGCGGGTCGGCGCGGCGGCGTCGGCATTTGGCAGAGCCTGGCCGGATCTTTCTCAGTAAGCGCGTACGCCACCCCGGCCTCGCGCTGGCTCATATCCCCCGCCGACAGTTCGGTGGCCCGCGACCCCAAGGACGCCACGGACGCCGAGGACGGAACCACCGCCGCGAGCGCCACGGGCGCGGCGGCGGCGGACGCCATACCGCCGCAGCGCGTCGGCCACAGCGACGTCACCAAGCTGCGCGAGGCCGCCGAGGACGCGCGCCGCTGGGACTCCAAGTACGGCGGCGGCGACTGGCGTTCCTCCATGGTCCCCGAGTGCCTCCGGGTGGACGCGGCGCCCCTGCTGCTCGGGTCGTACAGCGACGAGGTCGGCCGCTCCCTCTTCGGCGCCACCGCCGAACTGACCCGGCTCGCCGGGTGGATGGCCTTCGACACCGGCCAACAGGAGGCCGCACAGCGGTACTACATCCAGGCGCTGCGCCTCGCCCGCGCCGCGGCCGACGTCCCCCTGGGCGGCTATGTGCTGGCATCGATGAGCCTGCAGGCCACCTACCGGGGCTTCGCCGACGAGGGCGTGGACCTGGCCCAGGCCGCCCTGGAGCGCAACCGCGGCCTGGCCACCGCCCGCACCATGAGCTTCTTCCGGCTCGTGGAGGCGCGCGCCCAGGCCAAGTCCGGGGACGGGCCCGCCTGCGGGGCGGCTCTGAAGTCCTCGGAGGGCTGGCTGGAGCGCTCACGGGCGGGCGACCCCGATCCGTCCTGGCTCGACTTCTACAGCCATGAGCGGTTCGCGGCCGACGCCGCGGAGTGCTACCGCGACCTCCGGCTGCCGCGCCAGGTGCGGCGCTTCACCGAGCAGGCGCTGGCCCGGCCGACGGAGGAGTTCGTGCGGTCGCACGGGCTGCGGCTCGTGGTGTCCGCCGTCGCCGAACTGGAGTCCGGCAATCTGGACGCGGCCTGTGCGGCGGGCGCCCGTGCCGTGGAGGTCGCCAACCGGATCTCGTCCGCGCGCACCACGGAGTACGTCCGCGACCTGATGCGGCGCCTCGAGGCGTACCGCGACGAGCCGCGCGTCGCCGAGCTGCGCGAACAGGCCCGGCCGCTGCTGGTGACCCCGGCGTGAGCAGCCCGGGAGCGGGTGCGTGCGACCGCGGTGAGTGGTGAACGGCCGGGGATGAGCGGTGAGGCGAGAGCAGCCCGGAATGAGCGGTTCAGGGGCGGGTCGCCCGGAATGGGGAGCTCGGCGTGAATCGATCCATATGACCGGTGGACCTAGCCCGGACCCTAGTCCTCGCACGGGTTTCGGGCGGTTGTCAGTGGCGCAGGTCATGATAGGGATCGACGGTCGGGCGACTGGACGGTGTGGCGCGTGGGGAGGTGACATGGCGTGACGGCGTTGGACTGCGACGTGCTGGTGATCGGGGGCGGGATCGTCGGCATGTCGACGGCGTATGCGATCACGCGCGCCGCGCCCGGCACCCGCGTGACCGTGCTCGAGAAGGAAGCGGGCCCGGCCCGCCACCAGACCGGGCGGAACAGCGGCGTGATCCACAGCGGGATCTACTACCGGCCGGGGTCACTCAAGGCGCGGTTCGCGGTGCGCGGCGCCGCGGAGATGGTGAAGTTCTGCGCCGAGCACGGCATCCCGCACGAGGTCACCGGCAAGCTCATCGTCGCCACGGAGCGCTCCGAGCTGCCGAGGCTCCACGGCCTCGTCCAGCGCGGCAGGGAGAACGGCATTCCGGTGCGCGAGCTGGGCCCCGCCCAGATCGCGGAGTACGAACCATGGGTGCGCGGCCTCGCCGCGATCCATGTCGGCACGACGGGCATCTGCGACTTCGGCGCGGTGGCGGCCCGGCTGGCCGGGCTGGCCCAGGACGCGGGCGCCTCGGTGCGGTACGGCGCGCAGGTGCGCACCATCGGCCGGCGCCCCTCCGCGGTCGCGGTGCGCACGGCGGACGGCACGGTGCTGCGCGCGCGGGCCCTGGTCAACTGTGCGGGGCTGCACTGCGACCGCGTCGCCCGGCTGGCGGGCGATGACCCGGGCATGCGGATCGTGCCCTTCCGCGGTGAGTACTACGAGCTGGTGCCCTCCCGCGCCTCGCTGGTGAGCGGTCTGGTGTACCCGGTGCCCGACCCGGCGTTCCCGTTCCTCGGCGTCCATCTGACCCGCGGCATCGACGGCGGCGTCCACATCGGGCCCAACGCGGTCCCGGCCCTCGCCCGCGAGGGGTACGCCTGGCGTACGGTGCGCCCGCAGGAGCTGGCCGGCACCCTGGCGTATCCGGGCTCCTGGCGGATCGCCCGCCGCCACTGGCGGTACGGGGCGGGTGAGCTGCGGCGTTCCCTGTCCAAGCGCGCCTTCACCGACGCCGTGCGCCGTCTGCTCCCGGATGTGACGGCCGACGACCTCATAGCGGCCCCGGCGGGCGTGCGCGCGCAGGCGGTGCTGCCGGACGGCACGCTGGTGGACGACTTCCTGATCTCGCAGTCGCCCCGGATCGTCCATGTGCTCAACGCCCCGTCGCCCGCGGCCACGGCCTCCCTGCCGATCGGCCGCGAGGTCGCCCGCCGAGTGCTGGGGACCCTGCGGACGGGGTGACGGGACGGGTGGCGTCGGGGGAGCGGACGAGGTCGGGGTGGAGGCGGGGCCCACGGCCGCCGTACGGGCCGGGACCGCTGCCGAAGCGCTGGGAGGTGCAGGCCGGGCCCGCCGCGACCGTACGGACCGGGCCCAGCCGCAGCCGTACGGGCCAGCCCCCGCCGATGTGTACGCGGCCGAGCCTCCCCAGCGCCCCACGCCCACGCCCGCCCCGTCCTCCGTCCCCGCCCGTAGAATCGAAGCACTGTGTCCGAGAAGCCCACCACCCCCGATCCCCACGTGGAGCGCGCCCTGCCCGCCCCCCGTGACCGCGGCAGCCTGCGTGACGGCAGCCCCCGTGACCGCAGCGAGCCGATGTTCCCAGGTGGCCCCGCGGCCGACCCGGCGGGCTCGCACCACGAGCGCCGCATCCGCTCCTTCCGCCCCCGCCGCGGCCGGGTGACCCCGGGCCAGGGCGAGGCGCTGCGCCGCCTCTGGCCGCAGTGGGGCCTGGACATCGACGGGCTGAGCCGGATCGACCTCGGTGAGGTGTTCGCCACAGAGGCGGGCCCGCGCCCCGAGCTCCCCGTCGTCCTGGAGATCGGCTTCGGCATGGGGGAGGCCACCGCGCAGATGGCCGCCGCCGACCCCGGCACGGGCATCCTCGCCGCCGACGTCCACACCCCCGGCCAGGGCAATCTGCTCGCGCTCGCCGAGCGCAACGGCCTGGACAACGTCCGGGTCGCCAACGGCGACGCGATCATCCTGCTCCGCGAGATGCTGGCCCCCGCCTCGCTCTCCGGACTGCGGGTCTTCTTCCCCGACCCCTGGCCCAAGAAGCGGCACCACAAGCGCCGCCTCATCCAGCCCGAGTTCATCGAGCTCGCCGCCACCCGGCTGAAGCCAGGCGCACTGCTGCACTGCGCGACCGACTGGGAGCCGTACGCGGAGCAGATGCTGGAGGTCCTCTCCGCGAGCCCCGCCTTCGACAACTCCCAGGCCGACGGCGGCTACACCCCGCGCCCGGACTTCCGGCCACTCACCAAGTTCGAGGGCCAGGGACTGGACAAGGGACACCTCGTCCATGACCTGATCTTCCGTCGCAACGACACATAACGACCCCGAGGGGCTGGGCATAACCCCTGAGTCCCCCTCCCCCTTTCGTTAGGGTCGGTTGAGTGCATCAGTCCCCGCCCCCGCAAGAGCCGCCCGAACCACGCCCGGCCACGCCGCCGTACGAGGCACCACAAGGAGCGCGGCACGAGGCAGCCCACGCCGCGCCGCACGGGACACCGCAGGACGCCCCGCACGGGGCTGAGGCTCCACCCAACGCACCGTACGAAGCGGCACAGTCAGCGCCGCACCCCGGCGAGGCGGCGCCGCACCCCGGCGCCCCGTACGGCATGCCCTACTACGGCGCTCCTTACGGTGACCGGCATCCGTGGTTCGACACCGGCGCCGCACCGGCGGGCTGGCCGCGACCGCCCCGCCAGCGGCTGTGGGGCCCGGGCGGCCGCCTGGCCCAGGTATGGCACAACAAGGCGCTCCGGGCCACCGCGCTCATCGGTCTGCTCTCGCTCTCCGGCCTGATCATCCTGGCCCTGGTGCGCGAGCAGACGGGGACCAAGGGCTTCCTGGTGGGGCTCGGCCTCGCCGTCCTCCCCGTACCGCTGATCATCGCGGGCTTCCGGTGGCTGGACCGCGTGGACCCCAAGCCCTGGCGAAACCTTTTGTTCGCCTTCGCCTGGGGGGCGTGCGCGGCCACGCTGGTCGCGCTGATAGCGAACGGCTTCGCCACCGAGTGGCTGATGACCACCGTGGACTCCTCGTCCCCGACCGGCCAGGCCGACGCCGACACCTGGGGCGCCACCTTCGTCGCGCCGTTCGTGGAGGAGAGCGCCAAAGCGGCGGCCGTGCTACTGCTCTTCCTCTTCCGCCGCCGTGACTTCAACGGGGTGGTCGACGGGGTCGTCGTCGCCGGAATCACCGCCACCGGTTTCGCCTTCACCGAGAACATCCTCTATCTCGGCTCCGCGTTCGTCAGCGATCAGACGCTCGGCTACTCCGGCATCCGGTCGACCACGGCCGCGACCTTCTTCATCCGCGCCGTGATGTCCCCCTTCGCACACCCCCTGTTCACCTCGATGACGGGTGTGGGCTTCGGCATAGCCGCCGCGGCGGCGCGGCACCAGCGCATCCGCCGCGTTCTCATGCCGGTCGTCATGCTGCTGATGGCGATGCTCCTGCACGGCCTCTGGAACGGCTCGGCGGCCCTCGGCGGCTATGGCTTCCTCATCGTCTACGCCCTGTTCATGGTCCCGGTGTTCGGGATGCTGACCTGGCTGACGATCTTGTCCCGCACCAGGGAGCTGCGCGCGATACGGGAGCAGCTCACCGCCTACCAGGCCACGGGCTGGCTCACCCCGCCCGAACCGCTCGCGCTGTCGTCGATGCGCGCCCGCGGGATCGCCCGCGACCTCGCCCGCCGCACCCACGGCGCGGCGGCGGCCCGTACGGTCGGCGAGTACACCGCCTTCGCGACCTCGCTGGCCCTTCTGCGGAGGCGTGCGTACCGGGGTATGGCGGGGCCCGACTTCACCACGGACGAGAGGAAGCTGCTGGACCGTCTGTGGGAGCGGCGGGAGACGGCCCAGCCCGCCCTGGCCCACGCGGCGCTGTCGGTACCGCTCCCCCGGCCCCGCCGCGCACCCCGGCCCGCACCGGGCACGATGCCCGCACCGTTCTGGCCCGCGGGGCCGTACGGCGGCGGGCACGCGTACGGCTACGGAAGCGGTCAGGGCTACGGCTATGGCTACGGCGGCCCGGCATCCGGCTACGACGGCCCGGCGTCCGGCTACGGGTATGGCTATGGCAGTCCCGGGTCCGGCACCGGCTACGGCAGTCCCGGGTCCGGCCACGACCCCGGCTCCGGCGCCCAGGCGCAGTACGGGCCCCATCCGACCTACGCACCGTGGATCGCCCCGCTCCAGCGCGGACCGCAGCCACCGCAGACCCAGCAACCACCGCAGACCCAGCGCACTCCGCAGGCCCAGCAACCACCACGGAGCCCGGAATCACCGGGGAGCCCGCAGCCGCCCGCGAACTCGGCGACGCCGCACGCCTCCCCCCTGCCCTACGGATCCGGCGGCCCGGAAAGTCGTCTGTAACCTCCCGCCCCTTTCAGACGTGTTCCTACATAGAAGCGGGGAGCATGCGGGGGCGCGGGGGATTCATGTCAAGACCATCACCTTCCACCACACCATCCAATTTCGACCAGTTTTTCGACCAGTTCTACACGGCTACGGCGAAGCGGCTCATGGCCGCGGGCACGCCATGGGCGCGCACCGTCGCCCTGCGTCCCGCCGTCAGCTCCCGGCGCCGCGCCCGTAACCGCATGCGGGCCCACTTCCGCCATGGCCCGCCCTCCGATCTCCCTGATCTCGCCCCGGTCGGCAGCCCATCCGGCGGCCACACCGACGGCCCCTCCGCCTACTGCGTAGCGGTCTCGCTGTGGTGCCTCGACCCCGCCGCCACCGCCTCCCCGGGGCCCGTACCGGGCCAACCCCGAGGAGGTGAAGAGGCGTTGCTGACCCACTCCTGCCCTCCCACCACCACCCTTCACGACTCCCGCAAGAGGTCCGCCGTGCTCTCCGTACGTTCCCTGCGCACCCTTACGGTGCCCGCCATCGCCGTCGCCCTGCTCGTGGGATGCCAGTCGGCGTCGAAGTCCGCCTCGGTGGACCCGGTCGACGCCAAGCCCGCCCGGATCACCATCACCCCGGGCAGCGACTCGGCGGCGATAGCCCCCGAGGCCCCGGTCAAGGTGACCGCCTCCCACGGCACCCTCACCAAGGTCCGCATCACCCCGGACGGCGCCGGCTCCCAGGCCGTCACGGTGACCGGCGCCCTCTCCCACTCCAAGACCAGCTGGCGCTCCAACCGCACGATGACCCCGGGCACGACCTACACCGTCGAGGCCACGGCCACCAACGCCGCAGGCAAGACCGCCGTCCAGCACTCCACCTTCCGCACCCGCGCCGCCCAGCAGACCAACGGCGTTACCGTCACCCCGTCCAAGGGCGCCACCGTCGGCATGGGCCAGCCGGTCTCCCTGGCCTTCGACCACCCCGTTACCGACAAGGCAGCGGTGGAGCGCCAGCTCTCCATCTCCACGAGCCCGAAGGTCGAAGGCTCCTGGGGCTGGGTCAAGGACCCCCTCACCGGCACCGAGCGGGTCGACTGGCGCCCCAAGTCGTACTGGCACAAGGACGCCAAGGTCACCCTCCGAGCCCGCCTCAGCGGCGTGAACACCGGCGACTCCCGCTATCTCCGCCGCGATGTCTCAACGACCTTCACCATCGGCACGCCCCGGATCTCCAAGGTCGACATCAAGAAGCACACGATGACCGTCTACGAGGACGGCCAGAAGCAGAAGACCATCCCCATATCCGCCGGCCAACCCTCCTACCCCACCTGGAACGGCACCATGGTCGTCCTCGACAAGGCCCCCATGGTCAACATGACCAGCGAATCCGTCGGCATAGCCGACCCCTACGACAAGGACGTCCCCTGGGCAGTCCACCTCACCACCTCGGGCACCTACGCCCATGCCGCCCCCTGGAACGAGGGCCTTGGCTACTTCGGCCAGACCAATATGAGCCACGGCTGCGTCGGCATGTCCCTCGCCGACGGCAAGTGGTTCTACAACCGCGCCACCCGAGGCGACATCGTCCAAATAACCGGTTCCACCCGCGCCACCGTCTCCACCGGCAACGGCTTCGGCGACTGGAACCTCCCGTACCCCACCTGGCAAGAGCTCAGCGCCCTGCACTGACCCCGCTCAACGAGGCGAGCACTCGCGCCATCAGGGCCGCCCCGGCATGCCGTGGGGGGCGGCCCTCCCCAAATTAATACGCTTATAGGGCTAACCTCTGGGTCAACCATGATTCTTGGATCTTCGGGGACCCATGTTGGACATAGCGCCTGGCGAGAAGCGCAAGCGTACGGCGATACAAGACCTCTACGGCGGCAGTCGGCAGGGAGGCATCGCGCCCTCGCGCAAGAGCCCCAACGTGCTCCTGTTCTCCAATCCCGGCCGAGGCCATCAGGTGGGCTACTTCGACGGCTGGGGAACGGACGGCTGTTACCACTACACCGGAGAAGGCCAGACAGGCGATCAGACGATGACCCGGGGGAACTCGGCCATCCTCCACCATGTGCAGGAAGGGCGCGCCCTGCATCTGTTCGACTCAGTGGCCCGGGGCGTCGTGGCTTACATGGGGGAGTTCGCGCTGGCCACGGATACCCCGTGGTACTACCGGGATGCGCCGGACGCGGAGGGCGAGACCCGTAGCGTGATCATGTTCCGCATCAAGCCCACCGGTGCCGTGGTGAAGCTCGGTGAAGACCTCGCCTTCACTCCGCGCGACGAGGACGTCGTTGAGGATGTCGAGATCGAGAAGCACCAGACGGAGCGCATGCTCGTCAACTCAAAGGTCCAGGAGCGCGAGGCAGAGCGGCGCGAGGCACCGCTGGTCAGCGCCTATCGCGACCACCTGCAGCAACAGGGCCACACCGTCACACGTAAGAAGATCATCCCGGCCGGAGAGGTCAGAGCCCTCTACACCGACCTTTTCGACACCACCGACCAGGTCTTGGTCGAGGCCAAGGGCAGCGTGACCCGTGAAGCGGTACGCATGGCCATAGGGCAGCTCTATGACTACCGCCGCTACATCACGCCAACACCGGCCCTCGCCGTACTGCTGCCCGCACGCCCACAACAAGACCTGATCGACCTCTGCAACGGGTCGGGCGCGAGGGTGATCTGGCCCGACGGCACCGGGTTCCAGCTCGGGTAACCCGAACTTCGGCGGGCGGGAGTTGTTGCCCGCCCGCCGTGCGGTTCGCTCTCGCGCCGTCTTCGGGTCAGTGCGATGCCGACGTCAGCAGGTCCAGTTCCGGTTGGGTCAGCTTGAGGTCGACCGAGGCCAGGAGGGCGGGGAGCTGGTCGACGGAGCTGGCGCTGGCGAGGGGGGCCACGACCGTGGGCTGGGCGAGGAGCCAGGCCAGGGCGACCGTGGCGGGCTCGGTGTGGTGGTTGGCGGCGACGTCGTCCAGGGCGGCGAGGACCTTCTGGCCGCGCTCGGTCGCCAGGTGCTTGGCCGCGCCCGTGGAGCGGGGGCTGTCGACGGTAACGCCCGGGCGGTACTTGCCGGTGAGGAAGCCGGACGCCAGGGAGTAGTACGGGATCGTCGCCAGGTCGTGGCGGGCGGCGACCTCGGACAGCTCGCCCTCGAAGGTGTCGCGCGAGACCAGGTTGTAGTGCGGCTGGAGGGCGACGTAGCGGGCCAGGTTCTCCCGGGTGGAGAAGGTCAGCAGGGCCTCCAGGCGGTCCGCGCCGATGTTGGACGCGGCGATCTCGCGGACCTTGCCCTCCCGGACCAGCTCGTCCAGGGTGCTGATGATCTCCTCCACCGGCACCGACGGGTCGTCGTAGTGGGTGTAGTAAAGGTCGATGTAGTCGGTGCGCAGCCGCTGGAGGGATTCCTCGACGCCCGATTTGATGGCGGACGAGGTCAGACCCCGCGGCTCCGGTGAGCCGCCGCCCACCTTGGTGGCGAGGACGATGTCGGAGCGGTTGCCGCGGGAGGCGAACCAGTTGCCGAGGACGGTCTCGGACTCGCCGCCCTCGTTGCCCGGCACCCAGACGGAGTAGACATCGGCGGTGTCGATGAAGTTGCCGCCCGCCTCCACATAGGCGTCGAGCACCCGGAAGGACTCGGCCTCGTTCGCGGTCCAGCCGAAGACGTTCCCACCGAGGGAGAGCGGGAAGACGGACAGGGCGCCGATCTTGTGCATGTTGTCAGCCATATATTTTTGCAACGGTCGGCCGGACCGGGTTGTTCCGGCCCTCTCGTTCCGGGCTGCCCGTTCCCGCTTGGTCCGGCCCGCTTGTTCCCGCGTGCGTTCCTTAAGGGCTGCACCGCCTAGATGCGTTCCTTAAGGGCGGCACCGCCTAGAAGTAACCGGCGGCCCTGGCGTCAAGGGGGGAGAGAGCGCCAGGGCCGCCGGAGTTTCAGGGGTTCAGCCCGTGCTGGCGCAGCCAGGGCATCGGGTCGATCGGCGAGCCGCCGCCCGGCCGGACCTCGAGGTGGAGGTGCGGACCGGTCACATTGCCGGTGGCGCCGACGCGGGCGATGACATCGCCCGTCGACACCTTGCCGGAGGTGACCACCATCGAGGACAGGTGGCAGAACCACAGCTCGGTGCCGTCGCTCAGGGTCAGCACGATGCGGTAGCCGTACGAACCGGCCCAGCCCGCCTGGGTGACGGTGCCGCCGTGCACCGCCTTGACCGGGGTGCCGGTCGGGGCGGCGAAGTCCTGGCCGGTGTGGTCGGCCGACCACATGTCGCCCGCCTGGCCGAAGCTGGCGGTCAGGGTGTACGAGCCGACGGGGAGGTTGTACGCGGCGGCGAGTCTGGCCTGGCGCTCGGCCGCGGCCTTCTTCTCCGCCGCCTCCTTCGCCCGCTGCTCGGCGGCCTTCTTCTCCGCCGCCTCCTCCGCCTTCCGCTTGGCGGCCGCCTCCGCGGCCTTGTCCGCGGAGGCCCTGGCGTCCTCGGCGGCGGCCTTCGCGGCGGCGGTGCGGCTGTCCTCGTCCGCCGCGTTCTGCTGGTTCTCGGCCTGCTGGAGGATGCGGGCCCGGAGCGCCTCGCCCGCGTCGGTGGTGCCGCGCTGCTGGTCCTCGCTGGTCAGACCGGCCTGGGAGAGCGGGGCGGCGGCGGTCTGCGCGCCGCCGCTGTCGTCCGACGCCCAGGAGCCGATGCCGGGCAGGTCCTTCGCGGCGGGCAGGTTGGCCTTGACCTCATCGGCGACGTGGCCGAGGTCCGGCATGGATATGGGGAGCGCGGGACGGTCCTTGGCACTGGCCATACCGCCCGCACCGACCGCCGCGATCACACCGACCCCGAGCACGGCGCCGCTGCGCGCCATGGTTCCCCCCCGCTGTTTGGCCACGCGGTGCCGCCCGCGTACGGGAGCGATGGACTCCTCGGTGGGGTTCCACTCCTCCCAGGTCTCGGCCTCGAATCCGGCACCCGGGCCCTCGGGGGCGCCCTCGTCCGCGAAGCGGTCGTCGGGGGCGAACGCATAAGGGTCGTCGGGGGCGAAACGGCCGTCCCCTGAGCTCATCCCGGCGTCGGCGTCAAAGCCGGGGCCGTAGGCGGTGGCGGTCCCCAAACCGCCTCCCCGTGTGCGAAACGGGGCCTCGTCCAGGGCAGACCTGTTGGACGCCACGGAGGCGCACTCCTTTCCTTCCCTCTCGCCTACCGGGTTAGCTGACGGGTTCGGAGCAGGAAGGTCTCCTACGGGTCAGGTTCGACCCGATTCACCCCAAGGTTGTTGGTTCCCCGGTTCCCTTGGTGCTGCTGGTGTTGCCGTGGTGCTGGTGGTGCGGTGCTGCCGCGGTGCGTATGGGATTCGGCGACGGCGCACGGTGCCGCCCTTGCGGCGGTTGTGACGACCGCGCTGCGTTATCGAACGTTAATAGAGAGCGCGATGTGATTCCAAGCTGTTCCGAGGAATCCACGCACCTTTGGCATGAACTTAGCGCCCAAGAAGGGACAGATGGGGCGAGTCGGCGGACTGGGCAAGAGTTGGCAAAACCGCGTACGGATCGATCGTGCGTCAATTGTTATGCGGAGGGGGCACGGTCGGTTACGCACCGTGCGCGGTGCGGATGCCTACGGCGGAGTGGGGTCCGCCCCGCCGTTCCCCTCGCCGTTGTCCCGGCCGTAGCCGTTGTCCCGGCCGTTGCCGCGGGCCGGGGTTCGGCGGACCGCCAGCAGGGCCATGTCGTCCGACGTCTCGCCACCCGTATGGCGCTCGACATCGGCCACCAACGCGTCCAGCAGCTCCTGCGGATCGGCGAAGCGGTGGCCGCGCAGCCGCTCCTCGGGGTCATAGAACTCCCCATGGCGGTCCTGGGCCTCCGTCACCCCGTCCGTGAACAGCAGCAGCGTCTCGCCCTCCGCGAAGCCCAGCTCCATCACCCGGTCCGGCCAGCCCGCCAACTCCCCCATCCCCACCGGCAGCGCCGACGCCTCCGGCTCCAGGGCGCGCACCGCGCCGCCCTCCGTCAGGAGCAGTGGCGCCGGATGGCCGCGGTTGATCAGCCGCAGGGTGGAGTCGCCGCGCGGAATTTCGGCCACCACAGCCGTCGTGAACCCCTCGACCACCTCCAGGTCGGCCCGCCGGGCGCCCTCGCGCTGCAGCGCCCGCTCCAGGCGGCCCACAAGCGCCTCCAGGGTCGTCTCCTGCTCCGCCGCCTCCCGGAAGCAGCCCAGGAGGATCGCCACGACCTCCACGGCCCCAAGACCCTTGCCGCGCACGTCCCCGACGGTCAGCCGTACGCCGTGCGGGGTGTCCTGGACCGCGTACAGGTCACCGCCGATGGCCGCGTACTTCTCCGCCGGTACGTAGCGCGCGGCGATCTCCAGCCCGGCGAGCCGGGCGGGCGGCGCGGGCAGGACGGCGCGCTGGGCCGCCTCCGCGACACCGCGCGCCGAGGCGAGCCGGTGGTAGCTGCGGCGTACGACGCGGTTGATCACCACCGCAAGCACGGTCACGGTCGCCACCGTGATGATCTCGGTGGCCGCCTGGGTCGGGTCCTGCACACCGTGCAACTCCGCCAGCAGACAGGTGGCGAGGACGGCGATGACGGCCATGATGACGGTCTGCCGCAGCGGTAAGAGCGCCGCGGCGACCAAAGGGGCGGCGGCGAAGAACGGCGAGGCGGTGTAGCTGGACGGAGAGGCCAGGTCGAAGGCGATGCCGCCGAGGATCAGAACGGCGGGTGCCCAGCGCGCCAATCGGCGCCCCGCGGCCTCCTTACCGCTCTCCTCGGCCGGGGCGGGCACCGCGGTGGACCCGGTGGACGCGTCGGCGGCGGCACCGGCCGCGGCGTCGATGTCGATGAGCGTACGGACGCGGGTGGAGGGGCGGCGGCGGGGGCGCGGGCGGGTCAGCAGGGGCCAGGCCGTACGCCGCTCCGTACGACCCTCCGTACGGCCTTGCGTACGGGCGCCCGTACGAGCCCTGCTCCCTCGCACCCGCACCGGCTTCTCTCGCTTCCCTGTCCGCGTACCGCCGCCGTCACAGCGTCACGGCGTCACCGTCGTCACGGCATCACCACCATGACAAGGCTTCCGGCTGACGGGCCGCCAGGCGAGCCGGTGTCGGCCAAGCGGGTGCTGGACACCGTACGGGGACGTCTCGCCGAAGTCCCGCGTACGTCAGAGGTCGACGCCCAGCGCGCGGGCGTGGCGGTCCGCAGCGAGCTCCGCCGAGACCTCGTCGAGGTAGACCTCGCAGACCAGCCGACCGTCCCTGGTCAGATTGTGCTCCAGCTCCCACAGCACGACCTCGTCCCCTCCGGTGAGGAGGAAGGCGTGCTCATAGAAGCGGCACCAGGTCGCGTCGGGACCGCCGGAGCGGCGCCGGGGCTTGGGCGCGAGGGCGATGTCATGGGCGAACGCGGTGGCCAGCAGCCGCTCGGTCGCCTCGCCCGGACGGTCGGGGTTCTCCGCGCGGCGCAGGACGCGTCGGGCGTGGTCGGCCGAATTGTCGGCCACATACGCACGGGTGCTCTCCACGGGCTCTGCCGTGTGCAGCAACTGGTCGGGGAGCCACAGCGGTAACCCGTCGAGCTCCTCCCAGCGGGCGCCGCCGAGACGCTCGTGGACGCGGCGCTCAGCCAGCGTCAGGGCGTCCTCGTCCGCGTAGAGCTCGTACAGCGGGCGGTTGCCCTCGCCCGTGTTGTGTTCCAGTTCCCACAGCAGCAGGCTGCTGCCGTCGGGTAGCAGGAAGACATGCCGATAGGTGCTGTACCCGAGCTGGCCGCACCGCTCATTGCACTGTCGGCAGGACCGCAGCTCGGACTGGTGCATCAGGGCGCCCCGCGCCTGGGCCAGCACTGCCTCACCGATCTCGAAGCCGTTCTGCGCACGGGCGAGCAGCCCGTCCATCAGCTCGGCAGGGGTCCCTTCCCCTCGTGAGTGCCCCATGTCTCTCCTCCCGCCTCCCGGCGTCGATTCGCCGCGCCCCCCGGGCGACCACTCCGCGCACTTAGCGTAGCGGCGTGAACACACGCCGCGCCGCGGTTCCGCGAAGCTGTCGGTGTGACTGTGCCTCACTCACTCCTGCGTCGTAGAGCCTGGATGTATCACTCGTCCGACCGGTCGAACAAGTCCGGGCGCGGGGCAGGGCGCCCCGGCCGGTCGCCGTAAGGCCGCCTCGCCCCCGCCCCACCAAGGCCCCACACCGCGGCCCCGCCGAGGCCCGGCAGCCGTCCGGCAGCCGCCCGGGAACCGCTCTCCTCCCCTCCTCATAAAAGGGATCGGGATTCCGCTGGGCCAAATGGAGCTCGCATTGGTCCCCCTTAGCGGGATTCTCGGATAACACGCACCGGAAGAGCCACACTATGCCGGATGGGTGAAGCTGACTGGCGGCCCGAAGCCTTAACTGATGAGCTTCGTTGTGTCATGCGTCCGTGAATTCGCGGAGCAACCCAGACGGAGGAATTAAGTGAACATCGGCAAGAAGGCAGTTCTCCTTACCGCGGCCGCCGGCGCTCTGGTCATCGGTGGCGCGGGTGGGGCCCTGGCCAACAACAACGACGACTTCATCGTGCAGCTCAACAGCTGTGACACGGCTGCCGGCACCACCACCAACACCGGCGGTGCCGCGCCCACCGGCGACATCAACGTGGGCTCGGACTGCGTCAACTTCAGCAGCGGCAGCGGTTCGGTCGTCCAGTCCAACGAGTGCGACACTGCCACCGGCGTCACGCTGATCACCGGTGCGGCCGCTCCGACGGGCGACACCAACGTCGGCTCCAACTGCACGAACATCGCCGTCGACGACAGCGTCACTCACTGAGTCGCTGACCCTTTCATGGTGTTCCCGCCCGCGGTAGCACCATGAGGCATCCCCCCGTTGGGAATCGCGGCCCTGGAAGCCTCCCTTCCAGGGCCGCTGCCATGAAAGAGGTTTCCGGTTACGGCGATGAGCGTGCCGTGCCGAAATCCCGATTGGAGGCTCTTTATGCACATGCGCAAAAGGACGGCGCTTCTTGCGGCGACCGTGGGCGCGCTGCTCATCGGCGGTGCGGGCGGAGCCGAAGCCACCGGCCCCGATCCCAGCCGCTCGGCCGACGCCAACGGCGGGAAGCAGAGCAATCACTGCACCACCAGTTCCGTCATCGGTGACATCACCGTGGCCGCCGGTCCCACCGAGATCAGCAATGAGACCAACTGCGTCAACAGCGCCGAATCGGGCGTGACGTCGCAGGAGAACCGCTGCCGCACCCACTCCGTCGTCGGTCCGATCACCGTGGCGCTGGCTCCCGGGACCGAGATCAAGAACGGGACCAACTGCGTCAACGTCAGTGAGTCGGGCGGGGTCACGGAGCAGAGCAACGACTGCCGCACCACCTCAGTGACGGGCCCGATCACGATCGGCCCCGGCGCCGAGGTCACCAACGAGACCAACTGCGTCAATGCCGCGGGCGCCGACCCCGGGAACTAGGCTCGGGCGAAGAGCGCGAACGGCACGAAGAGCGGTAAGAGCGGTGGTCAGGGAAACCGTCAGCGGTCCTGAAGCACCGAGCCTCCGGAACCCGTCAGCGGGCTCCGGAGACATCCGCTCGCCATGAACGCGGCCTTGGGGAAATTCTCCCCGGGGCCGCGCTCATTTTTTCGTTTCCACGGACGTAACACTTTTCGCTTGCTGGAATATACCTTTACTGTGGCGGATGGGTGATGCTTCGATTATTCCCGGATCCAGGCCTCCGGAAATATCGTTCAACGGGTGTCTGCGGATTTATTCGCGGAGAACCCGATATGGAGGCACCAGGAAAATGCAGATCGGTAAGAAGGCAGCTCTCATGGCCGCGGCGGCCGCGGGCACAATGGTGGTCGGCGGGGCCGGTAGCGCGAGTGCCCACGGCCTCTTCCCGCAGTCCAGCGGGGCTCAGCGAAACCTCTGCGACACGGCCACCGGCGCCACCACCAACACCGGCGCCGCCGCCCCCACCGGCGACATCGACCTCGGCTCGGACTGCATCAACTTCACGAGCAACGGGGTGGGTTCGGTCTCCCAGTCCAATGAGTGCGACACCGCCACCGGCACCACTCTTATCACTACCGTGACCGCCCCGACCGGCGACGTCAACATCGGCTCCGACTGTGCGAACATCGCCGTCGATGAGCCGGACCCGGTCGTGGTCGTGCACAAGGACCCGCCGAAGAAGGAGCGCAAGGCCAAGGACCCGCACAAGGCCAAGACCGTGCACAAGGCCAAGGCTCCGCACAAGAAGGACAAGTGCGCCCACAAGGCGACGAAGCAGCACAAGGCCAAGGCCAAGGTCAAGGCCAAGAAGAAGGACTGCAAGCACTGACGGCAGAGCACACGGTCACGCAGGCGGCGCCCCCGGAAGACCGGCTTCCGGGGGCGCCGCGGCGTTCGGCCGCATCGTTTCAGCGGCCGTGAGCCGCTTTCAGCATCCGGCGAGGGCCGGTACGCACTGGTTCGGGTTGTTCCCCGTGACCGTGGTCGCGGAGAGCGCGATCGAGCCGCCGTCGGTGAAGATCCCGCCGCCCTGACCGCCATTGGCCGTATTGCCGGTGACGGTGTCTCCGGTCATTTGTGTGGTGCCCGCGTGCTGGAACACACCGCCGCCGTTCAGCGTGGCGGTATTCCCGGACACGGTGGTGGCCAGCACCCGCAGCGCGCTGCCCATATTGGCGATACCGCCACCGAAACTGCCCGCGGTGTTCGCGGTCACCCGGCTGCCGTTGAGGGTGAGATCGCCGATCGCGGTGGAGATGCCACCGCCCTCGAAGTTGGTGGTCCTGTTCCGCGCGATCTCGACGGCGCCCAGCAGCGTCGTTCCGAAGTTGCTGACGCCACCGCCCGAGCTGTCCGCGGTATTGTCCGAAATGTTGCCGCCCGAGACGCCGAGAGTGGCCGACGTATTGATGTGAATACCGCCGCCGTCCCCCGCGGAATTGTGCGTCACATCCGTGGCCGAAAGCACCGCGGAGCCGCCCGAGGCGACCTCGATGCCCCCGCCGACATTGCTCGCGGTGTTGCCCGTCACCGTGGACTGGATCAGCCGCAACGAGCCCCCGTCGAGGATGCCACCGCCGTCGGTGCCCGCCCCCGAGGTCGCCCGGCCGCCCGAGAAGGTCACGCCGTTGAGCGTAAGGCTTCCACCGGGCGCGATCTCCGCGATCCGGAAGTCCGCCGCGGACGCACTGCGCCTGATGGTCGCCAGGGTGCCGCTGATGGTCACGTCACGGGTGATGAGCGGCAGTCCATCAGCGCCGTTGGGCCCGGTGTACGCCGCGGAACCCAGCGTGTACACACACCCCGTGGTCAGGACGACGGATCCTCCCGAGGGCGAGCTGTTGGCCTCGCTCACCGCGTTGACCAGCGCCGCCGCGTCTCCGCAGGGCACCGGGGCCGCCTTTTCACCATCCTTTCCACCGCCTCCCTTTCCTTCGGCGGACGCCGGAGCGGAGACCGCCCATGCCGATACCGCCAGCGCCATGACGGGGATCAACCCCCGGATCGTTGTCGCGAGTCGCACGAGCAGTCTCCTTACGCGTTTCCGAGCAGCGGGCCAGACGCAGCAGGTTCAGGCTCTGCGCTCGAGTACCGATCGGCATCTGCTCAAGCGCCGGTCGAGTGAGACTCGATCTTCTGTGCGACGGGAGGGGGAACCTCCCGATCCGGGGTCGCCGGAGACAGTGCGGCGGGACCCTCAGAAACGAGGAAACCGCAGGTCGCCGATGGCGCCCGCGGTTTCCGATGTGGGTCATCAGGGGCTCGAACCCTGAACCAATGGATTAAAAGTCCACTGCTCTGCCAATTGAGCTAATGACCCGCACCCCCGCAGCATAGCTCGGCGAGGGGCCAACACCCGAGCCAATACCCTCCGGGGGCGAAAGGCCGTGCAACAGCGCGGTGTTGCACGGCCCTCAACACGACCCTCGGCACGTCCTTCGGCACGGCCCTCGGCACGGACCGATCAGCCGTTGCGCTTCCAGCGCGGCTTGTCGGCGCGGCGGTCGAAGGACCGGTCGTGCGAGCTGTGGGAGCGCTCGTACGAACGGCCGCCGGCGGCACCGCCCCGGTGGTCGTCACGGCGGCCCGGACGCTCATCGCGCCGGTCCCGGTTGAACGGACGGTCCCCGCCACGGTGGTTGTGGTCGCGGCGCTCGAACGAGCGGCCACCGCGGTCGTTGTCGCGGCGGTCGAAGGAACGGCCACCACGGTCATCACGGCCCTCGTACGGACGGCTGCCGCCACGGTCATCCCGGCGGTTGAAGCCGCCACGGTCATCCCGGCGGTCGCGGCCGAACGAGCGGTCGTCGCGGCGGTCCCGGCCGAAGCCACGGTCGTTGCGGTCGTTGTCCCGACGGTCGCGGTCGCGGTCACGGTCCCGGCCGAAGCGGTCGTCGCGACGGTCGTCCCGTCGGTCGTCACGGCGGTCATCGCGCCGGTCGCGGTTGAAGCCGCGGTCACGGTCGCCGTCCCGGCGGTCGGAGGAACGGCCACCGCGGTCGTCGCGGCGGTTGAAGCCGCCACGGTCGTCGCGGCGATCGTCACGGCGGTCATCGCGCCGGTCACGGTTGAAGCCACGGCCCCGGTCGTTGTCCCTGCGGTCGTACGAGGAGTACGAGGAGCGGCGCGGCGCCTCGCCGTCGCCCGCGCCCTGGACGGCCTCCGCAGCGGCCTCCGCGCCCTTCACGGCGGGCACGGCGGACGCGGTCGCGGTCTCCGCCGTACGCTGCGTCGGAAGCGTCACAGCGGCGGCCTCGGCCACTGGCTCCGCCCCGGCTCCGGCCCCGGCCTCAGCCGTGGTAGCGGACTCCGCCGGTGCCACGGTCTCGCCGCGCTCGCGCGCCGCCCGCACGGACAGCCGGTCGGCCTCCTCGCGGAGCTCGGTCGCGCGCCGCTGTGCCCGCTCCAGCTGCCGGGTGAGGTCCTGCGCCTCGCGCTCGGCCTGCTTGGCCGCGTTCGAGGCCGCCTCCGCCTGCACCTCGGTGAGCGAACGCGCGCCGGTGATCTGGGCCACGTCCTCGTCGAAGGCTCCGCCCCCGCCGACGATGTGGCGCGAGGCGTCGACGCCCGCGTCCTCCATCAGCCGGAAGATCTGGCGGCGCTGGTGCGGCAGGGCCAGCGAGACGACGGTGCCGCTCTGGCCCGCGCGGGCCGTACGGCCGGAGCGGTGCAGATAGTCCTTGTGGTCACCGGCCGGGTCCACGTTGAGCACCAGGTCGATGCCGTCGACGTGGATACCGCGCGCGGCGACGTCCGTGGCGACGAGCACATTGACGTACCCGTCCTTGAAGTCGGCCAGGGTGCGGGTGCGCGCGCCCTGCGTCATGCCGCCGTGCAGCGCGTCGGCGCGTACGCCCGCGTCGCACAGCTGCTCGGCGACGCGGTCGGCGCCCAGCTGCGTCCGTACGAAGATGATGGTGCGGCCCTTGCGCGCCGCGATGGCGGCGGTGACCGGCGCCTTGTCCTTCGGCTTCACGACCAGCACATGGTGGGTCATGGTCGAGACGGCGCCCGCGGACGGGTCCACCTCGTGGGTGACCGGGTCGACCAGGTAGCGCTTGACCAGGGTGTCGATCTCGTTCTCGAGCGTCGCGGAGAACAGCAGCCGCTGCCCGCCCTGCGGCACCAGGTCGAGGATCTCGGTGACCTCGGGCAGGAAGCCCATGTCGGCCATCTGGTCGGCCTCGTCGAGGACCG
>NZ_LAKD02000150.1 GCF_000968685.2 Streptomyces antioxidans | reverse complement strand
GGGGAGGGGGACGGGGACGGCACGGGGCGGCGGAAGCGGAGAAGGCGGGAAAGGCGGAGAAGGGAAGGGCGGCGGAAGCGGCGAAGGGGGGAGACGGCCGCGGTGCCCGCGCGCTGAGCGGTGGCACGGAGCAGCCGGAGCGGTTCGCGGGCCATTGGTCCCGTATGCCCGGCCGCGCGGGGGCGTATGCCTGGCCGCGCGGGGGCGTATGCCTGGGCGCACGGGGGTGGGGGGCGCGCCCGGTGATGGTGCGCCGGGCGGGCGGAGGCGTCCGGCACGGATACCTCGGCGCCGACTACGTTGACGCCGACTACCTCGGCGCCGACGGCTCCTTTCCGGGCCCGGCTGCCTGACAATGGCCTCGTGCTGGAGATGACGCGCGAGGAGTTCGAGGAACTGGTCGCCGAGGCGCTGGACCGGATTCCGCCGGAGCTGACACGACTCATGGACAACGTCGCCGTGTTCGTTGAGGACGAGCCGCCGACGGACGATCCCGAGCTGCTCGGGCTCTACGAGGGGACGCCGCTCACCGACCGGGGTGAGTGGTACGCGGGCGTCCTGCCGGACCGGATCACGGTCTACCGGGGTCCGACGCTCCGGCTGAGCGAGACGCGGGAGGACGTCGTCCAGGAGACCGAGGTGACCGTGGTCCATGAGATCGCGCACCACTTCGGGATCGACGACGCGCGGCTGCACGCGCTCGGGTACGGCTGATCCTGGGTGTGTGGCGGGTGCGGCTACGCCGGGGTAGCCACACCCCGAAGCGCGGCTGATCCTCGGCTACGGCCCGGTCGCGGGCGCCAGCTGGGTCCGCTACCCCATCACCTCCGCCCGCATTCGCTTCCGGCTCCGCCCTCGCCTTCGCCTACGACCGACGTCGGACGCGCGGTCTACGCGACGGGCCGGGTCCGCACCGCAGGCGTGTCCTGGGCGGGGCGGGGCCAGTTGGGCAGGGCGTCACATCCCCACCGTCTGGAGGTGTCCCGCGCATGCCCGGATCCCCCGTGCCCGGATCCCCTGCTCCTCGCACCGCCCGTTCTCCCCGGACCTCCCGTACCGCCCGGACTTCGCGTACCTCTCAGCGCGCGCCTCGTGCCGCCGTGCGCGGGGCGGCGGTCGCGGCCCTCGTGGCCGTCGCCGTGGCGCTCAGCGGCTGCATGAGCATCTCCGACGACTCCGAGCAGCCGGACAAGCACCGCGGCTCCCACGAGAAGGGCGAGGCGGGGGACGCGGGGGACGCCGTGGTGCGCTCCGACGGCAGGGGGCGCCCGTACGTGGACTCCGGCCGGGGCGAGAAGGACGGGAAGGGGAAGAAGGGGAAGAAGGGCGAGAAGGGCAAGGAGAAGGACGGCGAGGAGGGCTCGGCCTCGGCGTCCGCGGCCGGCCCCGAGGACGAGCCCTCGGCCCCGCCCGGGAAGAAGGGCGACTCGCACCACCACCCGGCCCCCTCCGACCCGCCGCAGCCGGGCGGCGCCGCCCCGTCCGACGAGCCGCCCGAGCCCCGGCCGTCGAGTCCGCCGCCGAGCGCGCCGGACCCGAAGCCGACCAACCCCGAGCCCCCGACCGCGCCCGCCTCTCCGTCGGACCAGCCCGCGGGGTAGGGCTCGTACGCGCAGGTCCCGTACGAGCGCATGGGTCCGTACGACCGCGCAGGTCCCGTACGAGGGCACGGGTCCCGTACGGGCGCACAGGTCCCGTACGAGGGCCGCCGTCGCCCCTGGTCGGGCGCGGACGGAGTGAATTTGCTCTTGAGGGGTGGAGGTGCGTATGGTGGTAGATCGTTTGATCCCATTTGCCCGGCGCCTCGTAGAAGTGCGCCGCGAGGCGCGTTCCTTGCCATCCCGTGGCTGACCGCATAGAGGCGGTCGTTTGCGACAACACACGGAGTTTGGGCGCGTGCCGAGACTCCGGAAGGTTTCGCATTTCGCATGTCCGTTTCCACTGATCACGCCGTCATGCCCGCCCTCGATGAGACGAGCGAGACGAGCGAGCTGACCGCCCCGGCCGAGCAAGCCGCCACGGAAGCCCCCGACACCCCTAAGGCGCCCGACATCACATTCGCCGACCTCGGCCTCCCCGAGCAGATCGTCCGCAAGCTTGCGCAGAACGGCGTCACCACGCCCTTCCCGATCCAGGCCGCGACCATCCCCGACGCCCTCGCCGGACGCGACATCCTCGGCCGCGGCCGTACCGGCTCCGGCAAGACCCTCTCGTTCGGCCTTCCGCTGCTGACCACGCTGGCAGGCGGCCACACCGAGAAGAAGCGCCCCCGCGGGCTGATCCTCACCCCGACCCGCGAGCTCGCGATGCAGGTGAGCGACGCGCTGCAGCCGTACGGCGATGTTCTCGGTCTCAAGCTCAAGGTCGTCTGCGGCGGCACCTCGATGGGCAATCAGATCTACGCGCTGGAGCGCGGCGTGGACATCCTGGTCGCCACCCCGGGCCGACTGCGCGACATCATCGAGCGCGGTGCCGCGTCCCTGGACAAGGTGCAGATCGCGGTCCTCGACGAGGCCGACCAGATGGCCGACAT
>NZ_LAKD02000015.1 GCF_000968685.2 Streptomyces antioxidans | reverse complement strand
GTATCCCCACTCCCCCCGTGCCTCCCCCCTCTCCGACACCTCCCGCCGCGCCCGGCCCCATCGAATGCGCCGCGGCCTTCGACCTGCAGATCGAGCTGGTCACCAGGGTCGGGGTACAGCCGCTCGCCCCGGACGAAGGGTCCCTCCGGGAAGCGCTCACCTCGCTGTACTCGCTGTTCGCCACCACACGCGACGTGCTCCACCGCGTGGCCGCCGAATCGGCCCGCCCGCTCACCCTGCCGACCATCGCGTCGACCATGACCAACCAGCACCTGCGCCCCTTCCTGGCCGCCTGGCACCCGGCCCTTCAGGAGCACGAGGCCAACCGCCCTACGGATACCAGCCCGGTCGAACATGAACGGCAGTGGAAACGAGCCGCCGAAATGCGCGCGGAACTCGCCGAACTCCGCACCCCACTCACCTCAGCGGCCAAAGACCTCGCCGCCCTGTGCGGCATCGACCTCATCGGTCCTCCCCCCGCGTCTCAGTGACCCGCGCGGCCCGCCGGGGGGCAGGTGGGTGACGTCGCGTCAGCCGTTCGTTAGTGGGCCGCTAATGGAACGGTAGCGGGCACCGGCAGGGTGAGTGGCACACCGGGCGCAGCGCCGCCGGGCGCAGTACTCCGCCCACGCTGGGCAAGAGGAACGGCCGCCTATGCCCTGGTGAACCCGAAGACCACAGCTCCGCGGCGGACGCCGTCCGGTTCGGCGGGACGGACCAGTGACCCGTAAAAGCTGGGCGCCGCGCCGCGGTTCTCTCGTAGCACCGACGTTAGGAGTTCGCAGATGCTTCGCAAACGGTCACGTCTGATCGCCGCGCCGATCGCGGCTGTCGCCCTGAGTCTGGCTTTCGCCGGTTACCAGGCCAGTGCCGCCGGGTCTTCGCCCTCGGGCGGCTCGGGGCAGTCGGGGAAGGTCGCCAAGGCGGCGGGCCCGTGTCTGGCCGATGCCACGACGCTGGTCGGGGATCTCGACGGCGACGGCCACCCGGACAAGATCGCGAATCCGGGGCACACCGGTACCAAGATGACGATCCAGTGGGGCGCCGCCGACGGCTCGTTCGGCGCGAAGCAGTCCGTCAGCGACCTCCTCGGCGCGAAGGAGGGCGAGGTCGCGACGGCGGCGGTCGCCGACTTCCAGAACGACGGCACCCTCGACATGGTCGTCAACATCGTCGAGCCGTCCGGCGGGGACGACCCCTCGACGGCGCGCGTCGCGGAGTACCGCCCCGGCCCGCTCGAGCGGTCGGACCTGGGCTCCGCCAAGGCCCGCCACTCCGACATCGGCGACCACGGGGAGGTCCAGGAGCTGCGGATCGCCAACTACGGCGATGACGCGTACCCGGACCTCGCGATCCTCAACAACTCCGGTGACGGGCAGCTGGACCGTGATGTGCGTCTGTCGAACGCGGGCAGCGGCCCGGGCGACTTCGACTACGCACTGAAGGAGAAGTACGGCGAGTTCGGGACCACGGCCGAGCCGCCCGCCATGCCCAGCGACGGCTGGAAGCAGTTCTACGAGTCCTGCTCCTGACCACCACACCGCTCCTGGGCGCCGCCGGTCCTCTGGGCACCGGCGGCGCCCGGCGTTGGGGCCTGGCGGTGGCTGTCCCTGCGCGGCGTCCCGGTCAACCGATCGGTTGACGGGAAGTTCAACCGGGTACCTCTGTCGGCCAGTCGCACCGGCCAGCAAGGCTCTTGCGCATGAAATCACTCACTGTGCGCATGGCGCGCTGGAGCGGTCGACACCCCTGGCGGGCCATCGTCGGCTGGCTGGTGTTCGTGGCGCTGTGCCTGGGGGTCGGCAGCGCCGTCGGGACACACAGCGCGACGACGGCCGACTACCGGGTCGGCGAGGCGGGGCAGGCGGAGGCGCTGGCCGCCGAGGGGGGTCTGGAGCGCCGGGCCACCGAACAGGTGCTGATCTCCGCCCGGTCGGGCCCCCTCGACCGGGACGCGGCCGACGCCGCCGCCGGGGACCTGACCGCCCGGATGAAGCGGCTGCCCGAGGTCGCGGGCGTCGCCGATCCGCTGCTGTCCGAGGACCGCCGGATCCTCATGATCCAGGTGGCGCTGAAGGGCGAGGAACGGGACGCCAAGGACAAGGTCGACGCCCTGACCGGGCAGACGGCCGCCGTGGCGAAGGCGCACCCGGGGCTGCGGCTCGAGGAGACCGGAAGCCCCTCCATCAGCAAGGGAGTCGACCAGCAGCGCGGCGACGACCTGGCGCTCTCCGAGGAGATCACGCTTCCCATCACCCTGATCACCCTGCTGGTCGTGTTCGGATCCGTGACCATGGCGGGGGTGCCGCTGCTGCTCGCGCTGTCGTCGATCGCGGCGGCCATCGGACTCTCGATGGTGGCCTCCCATGTGTCCCCCGACGCCGGGGTCGGCACGAACGTCATCCTGATGATCGGCCTCGCGGTCGGCGTCGACTACACCCTCTTCTACCTCAAGCGGGAGCGCGAGGAGCGCGCCCGCTCGGGCGGGCGGTTGAGCTCCCAGGCGCTGGTGGAACTGGCCGCGGCCACCTCGGGCCGGGCCGTCGTGGTCTCCGGGCTCGCGGTCGTGGCCTCCACCGCGACGCTGTATCTGGCCTCCGACGTCATCTTCTCCTCGCTGGCCACCGGCACGATCGTGGTCGTCCTGGTCGCGGTGGCCAGCTCCCTGACGGCGCTGCCCGCGATGCTCGTCAAGCTCGCCGAGCGGGAGGAGCGCCGGGCGCGGCGCCGTGCCGCGCGGGGCAAGCCCGCGCGCCGGGCCCGGGCCGACGGCGGTGGCCGGGTGTGGGCCGCCCTGCTGCGGCCCGCGAGCCGACACCCCTTGGCCACCCTGTGCATCTCCGTTCTCGCCCTGCTCGCGCTCGTCCTCCCGCTGAGCGGGCTGAAGATCACGGAGATGAGCCGGGACACCCACTCCCGCGAGATCGCCGCCATGCGGGTGTACGACCGGCTCAACGCGGCGTTCCCCGACCAGCGGGTCACCCACCAGGTCGTCGTACGCGCCGACGCCGCGCGTTCCGGCGAGGTCGGCGGGGCGCTGCGGGAGCTGGCCCGGCGCGCCGACGCCGACCCGCTGTTCACCGGCGCCTCGCAGTCGGGGGTGCGGACCTCGGCCGACCACCGGATCAGCACGCTCGAGCTGAGGGTGCCGCACCTGGGCAACTCCGACCAGGCGTATGACTCCCTCGACCACCTCCGCGAGGACTACCTCCCGGCGACCGTCGGCCGGGTCGACGGGGCGGAGTTCGGCGTGAGTGGCGATGTCGCCCGGTACGCCGACTATCCCGCGCACCAGAACGGCAAGCTCCCGCTGGTCCTCGGGGCGTTGCTGCTGGTGACCTTCGCGATGACCGCGTACGCGTTCCGCTCGCTGGTGCTGGCGCTGCTCGGGGTCCTGCTGAACGTGCTGTCCGCGGCGGCCGCGCTCGGTCTGCTCGTCCTGGTCTTCCAGGGGAGCTGGGCCGAGGGGCTGCTGGACTTCCACTCCACCGGTTCGATCGGATCGCGGGTGCCGCTGTTCCTCTTCGTGATCCTCTTCGGGCTCTCGATGGACTACCAGGTGTTCGTGGTGAGCCGGATCAGGGAGGCCGTACTCGCGGGCGCGTCCACCAGGCAGGCCGTGCTGGACGGCATCCGGAGGTCGGCGAGCGTGGTGACGAGTGCGGCGGTGGTGATGACGACCGTCTTCGTGAGTTTCGTCTTCCTCCACATCATCGAGATGAAGCAGATCGGCTTCGTCCTCGCGGCGGCCGTGCTGCTCGATGCCTTCATCGTCCGGATCATGGTCCTTCCTTCGGCGATGCTGCTGCTCGGTGAGGCGAGCTGGTGGCCGTCACGGGCGGCGGGCCGGGCGACAGAATGGGGGGCGGCTTCGGCCGACACCGCCGACGGACGGCCGGCGGTCGACGTACGTTGATCGGTATGACCGCTCTCACCACACCCCTGGCCGACGCCTTCTGGGCCACATCGCTGCGCCGGTGGAACGCCGTGTGCTGGGTGCTGTTCGGTGCGATGGCCATCGGCCTGGTGACGACGGTCCCGGCGGGCGGGGGCAAGCACACGGCGCTCGCGCTGCTCAGCTGTGTGGTGCTGTGCTACGCGGTGCTCGACCGCTTCCCCGGGAACCGCGTCGTACGGCCGCGGGTCTATCTCTCGGCGCTGGTGCTCGCGCTCGGCGGGCTGGCCTACCTGGGCAGCAGCTATGCGGCGCTGTTCATGGTGACGCTGCCGCACTACTGGATGTTCGGGCGCACCCCGCGGGTCTCGATGGGGTTCCTCGGGCTGGCCACCGGTGCCACGCTGGCCGGGAGTCTGGTCCGGCAGGGCTGGACGGCGGAGTTCTTCGGCGAGACGCTGGTGTCCACCCTGATCGTGGTCGCGGTGGGCGTACTGATCGGCCTGTGGGCGCACTCGATCGTCGCGCAGAGCAGTGAACGGGCGCGGCTGATCGAGGAGTTGGAGCGCACCCAGGCGCAGCTGTCCGAGGCCCACCAGCGGCAGGGCGCGGCGGACGAACGGGAACGCATCGCTCGGGACATCCATGACACGCTCGCGCAGGGCTTCGCGTCGATCATCGTGCTCGCAGAGGCGGCCCAGGCGGGCATCGACCAGGATCCGGCGACCAGCGCCCAGCAACTGCGGTCGATCGAGTCCACCGCCCGGGAGAACCTCACCGAGGCCCGGGAGTTGGTCGGCTCGGCGCGGCAGCCGGGCCCCGGCCAGGTGGCGGGCGGTTCGGTGGCGCAGACCCTGCGCCGTACGCTGGACCGCTTCACGGAGGACACCGGGCTGGCGGTGGACGCCGATCTGGCGGACCTCGAATGCGATCAGCAGACCCGTATCGCGCTGCTGCGCTGCACCCAGGAGTCCCTGGCCAATGTGCGCAAACACGCGGGCGCGTCCATGGTCGGCGTGGTCCTGGCGCGGCGTCCGCACGGGGTGGAGCTGGAGATCACCGACGACGGGACCGGGTTCCTGGTCGGGGAGTCGACGGGCTTCGGCCTCGACGGCATGCGCAAGCGACTGGCGGAGCTGGGCGGGAGGCTCACGGTGACGAGTTCGGTGGGCGACGGGACGCGGATCCTGGCGATGGTTCCCGTGGCGGGCGAGGTGGAGGCATGAGGAGCATGGCGGACGAGGGGGTCGGAGGGCTGCGGATCGTCGTCGTGGACGATCACACCGTGATGCGGGCCGGAGTGATCGCCCTGCTCGCCGCAGAGGACAGCATCGAGATCGTCGGCGAGGCGGGGGACGGACGGGCGGCGCTCGAACTGGTCGAGCGGTACGACCCCGATGTGGCCCTGGTCGATCTGCGGATGCCCGTACTGGACGGGGTGGCGACGACGGCCGAGATCGTCGCCCGGTATCCGCGCACCCGGGTGCTGATCCTGACCACGTACGACACCGACACGGAGATCGAGCGCGGGGTGGAGGCCGGCGCCATCGGCTATCTGCTCAAGGACACCACCCGCGAACAGCTCGTCGACGCCATCCACGCGGCGGCACGGGGCGAGACGGTGCTCGCTCCCCGGGTGGCGGAGAAGCTGGTGGCGCGGATGCGACGGCCCGTTCAGGACCCGCTGACCGACCGCGAGACGGACGTCCTCAACGCCGTGGCGGACGGTCTCACCAACGCCGAGATCGGACGACGCCTCGTGATCGCCGAGGCCACGGTGAAGACGCATCTGCTCCGGCTGTTCGCCAAGCTGGATGTGAACGACCGGACGAGGGCGGTGGTGGTGGCCATGGAGAGGGGGATCCTGGAGCGGCCTTAGCCCACGGAGGGTTCCTCCACGCCTACAGAGGGTTTTCCGCGGCCCGCAGAGGGTTCTTCCGCAGCCAGGTCAGCACCTGATCGGCGTGCTCGTTCGGCGGGAAGACCGGGTAGAAGACGTGCTCGATGACGCCATCGCGGATGACCAGCGTCAGCCGCTTGTAGAGGGTCAGCCCGCTCACCTCGAACGTGGGCAGGCCCAGCGTCTGCGCCAGGCTCCGCGCGGGGTCGCAGAGCATCTCGAACGGCAGGCGGAGCCGCTCGACGACCTCGCGCTGATAGTCGGTCTCCTGGCTGGACAGCCCGAACACCCGGACCGCACCGGCCGCGAGCAGTTCCTGGTGGTGGTCGCGGAAGCCGCACGCCTCGGGGGTGCAGCCGCGCGCCCCGGGGATCGCGTCCCAGCCCTCGGGCATATCGGTGCCCGGGCGGCCGGTGAGCGGATAGACGTAGATCACCGTCCGGCCCGGGCCGAGGGCGTCCAGACGGACCGTCGTACCGCCGGTGCCGTGCAGCTCCAGGGGCGGCGCGGACGTCCCCGGCAGGTGCGCTGCCGCGCCGTCGTCCTCGGGTACGGGCAGATCGGACGGCAGGCTCGCGTAGTCGGTCATCGGGGGCTCTCCTTGGCTCCGGGTCAGGGACGGATGTGCTTCCGGTAGTGGACGCGGTCGTACGGGCCGTCTTGGCGGCGTTCGGTGACCTCGTATCCGTACCTCGGGTAGATCTCCTGGTTCTCCCACATGAGGGCGTTGGTGTAGAGCCGGATCTCCGGGAGGCCGAGGGCGCGTGCGTGGGTTTCGGCGAAGGCGAGCAGGTGCCTGCCCACGCCCTGGCGGGCGGCGTCGGGGTGTACGGCGATGTTCTCCAGGACGAGGTGGCCGGGCCCGGCCACCAGGACCAGCACGCCCACGACCGGATCGCCGGTGACGAAGACGCGGCCCGCCGCGATGTCCGCCGCGTGATCGGCGTCCATGGGGGCCGGGCGGAGTCCGATCCGCGCGATGTAGGGGCGGTATGCCGCGTCGATCACGGCCTTCACGGTGTCGGCGTCGGCGGCCGTCGCGGGTCGGATGTGGTGGTCGTGGCCCATGGCTCCACAGTGTGAGTGCGGCATACGGGGGTCAACACACGTGCGTGGTGACGGCGGCGTCAGGCGGGCTGGCCCCGGGGGCCGCGGCGGGTCTGGGCCAGCCATTCCGGGGCCGGTTCGGGCTCGCCGTACGCGTCGTGCCAGTTCCACCATTCGTACGGCGGGGTCTGCGGGTAGCCCTCGGGCGAGTCCTCCCACGTCTCCTGCCGTCCGAGTGCGGTCATGTCGAGATAGGCCCAGGTGTTGCCCAGCGCCTCATCGCCGCGGGCGTTGGTGAAATAGGTGCGGAACACGTGGTCGCCGTCGCGGATGAACGCGTTCGTGCCGTGCCACTCGTCCACGTCGAAGTCGGCGTCGAAGTCATCGGTGATCGTGTACCAGGGCATCGTCCACCCCATCCGCGCCTTCACCCGCTCGATCTCCGGCTGCGGGGCGCGCGAGGCGAAGACGAGGGTGGTGTCGCGGGCGTTGAGGTGGGTGAGGTCGCCGACGTGGTCGGCGACCATGGAGCAGCCGCGGCAGGCGTGCTCGGGCCAGCCGTGGACGACGGGCTCGAAGAAGGCGCGGTAGAGGATCAGTTGCCGACGCCCCGCGAACAGGTCGAGCAGGCTCACCCTGCCCTCGGGTCCGTCGAACGCGTACGCCTTCTCCACCGCCAGCCACGGCATCCGCCGGCGCTCGGCGGCCAGTGCGTCACGGGCGCGGGTCAGCCGCTTCTCCTCCCCGAGCAGCCGCTGCCGCGCGGCCTCCCACTCCTGCGCCGAAACGATCGGGGGTGTTTCCATCGTGACGTTCACCTTCCAGTTCCCGGTCCGGTCCGCGCCTTGCCGCCCCCCGCCATCCCGCTGTCGCCCCCGTCATCCAGGGTCGGCCGTCATGGGTGAGGGCGCACGCCGGTGCGCCAGAGGTTGAACGTTCGATCGGTCATGCGGAGTGCTTGCTCATGGCAAAGCCCCAGGCCAGCGGCCCGGGGAAGCTTTGCTGTCTGCCGTTGTCGAGATCCCTGCGGCGGTGTGCGCGGCTACTTGCCGGTGCCCACCGGGTCCACCTTGATGGCGGAGCCGGAGCCGTCGGTGACCGGGACGTTGATGCTCACGGGGAGGGAGTGGGAGTGGGTCTCGTTGGGCGGGGTGACGACGAGGGTGGTGAAGGTCTCGCCGCTGCCGCCGGAGTCGTTCGGCGGGTAGTGGAGCGTGAAGCGGGTCTCCTCGCCCGGGCTGACCTTGGTCTTCGGCGCCGCGAGGCCGCTGCGCTCGGCGCTGATCGAGCCGTTCTTGCTCTTGAGGTCCACGCCGGGGAAGCCCTGGAGGGTGCAGGGGGCGGATCCATTGTTCTTGAGGTCGACGATCAGCGTGCCCTCACCCATGCCGTGCGAACTCCTGAACCCCAGCTGGGAGGTGGTGCAGGCGCCGGCGCCGCCACCGCTGCCACCCGCACCGCCGTTGCCCTGGTCGCCTCCGGCCGAACCCGAGGAGCCCCCGTCCGACGAACCCGACGAGCCCGAGTCCGAGGACTCGCTCGCGGCCGAGGAGGGCGAGCTTCCGCTGGCGTCCGTGTTGTCCTGGCACGCGGTCAGTCCGAACGCGGCGACAGCGACGACCGCCGCGGCGGCGACCTTGCGTGTACGGCGAAGAGTGATGGTGCGGTGCGACATGAGTCCCCCTCTTGTCGTGGACTTCGACCCCGTCCTCCGGGGCCGTGACAACAAGACTGTCCGTCGGCGCTGACGATCCACTGCCGCGCCACTAACGCCGTGTTAACAGGGCGTCCGTCCGAACCAGCCAGCCCGTCCCTCGCGTTCACGGGCACGGGGCCCGGGTCTGGAGTGCGGAAAACCGCGCGCCCCGGGCGGGCTCGCGTCGTTAGGATCCGCGCATGGCCACAGCCGATCACTCAGTCCTCCATGTCCTTGCGGGCTACCGGCCGAAGACCTCCGCGGAATACGCCGACGTCGAGCGGGTGCGCGACGTCCTCGAGGCGGGTGCGCCCTGGGACCGGACGAGTCCCCTCCACATCACCGCCTCCGCCCTGATCGTGCACCCCGACAGCGGCCGGGTGCTGCTGCGCTGGCACCAGCGCCACCAGTCGTGGCTGCTGGTCGGCGGGCATGGCGACCCGGGTGAGTACGACCCGCTCGCCGTGGCGCTGCGGGAGGGACAGGAGGAGACGGGGCTGCCCGACCTGGCCCCGTGGCCGGACGCGGAGGTACGCCATCTGGTGATCGTCCCGGTCCCGGCGAACAGCAGGGAACCGGCGCATGAGCACGCCGATGTGCGCTTCGTGCTGGCCACCAGCGCTCCCGAGGCGGTACGGCCGGAGAACCCGGACGCGCCGCTGCGCTGGCTGACGCCGGACGAGGCACGGATGGCGATCACCGAGGCCAACATCCTGGACACGTTGTCCCGGGTGGAGCCCCTGCTCGCCCGCTGATCACGCGGCCGGGGTCAGCGCCAGAGGGAGATCGCCAGTCCCAGACCGCCCAGCGCTATGGCGATGCGGAGGGGGGTCTCGGGGAGGTGGCGGACGACCGCGGGGCCCAGTCGGCTGCCCAGCAGGGCGCCCAGGCCGAGGGTGGCGGCGGCGGGCCAGTTGACGGGGGCGACGGCCACGTAGGCGACCGCGGCCGTGACGTTGGCCGCGCCGGTGGCGATGTTCTTGACGGCGTTGGTGACCGGGAGGGGTTCCGTGGCCGTCAGGGAGAGCACCGCCAGCATCAGGACGCCCGAGGCCGCGCCGAAGTAGCCGCCGTAGAGGCCGACCAGCAGGACCGCGCACGCCAGCGGGAGGGTGGGGCGGGCGGTGTGGGCCGGGGGGCGTGAGCGGGAGGCCATGAGCCGCCGGAGCGGGTCGCGGACCAGGATCAGTACCGAGCCGAGGGCGATGAGCCACGGTACGACGGCCTCGAAGGCGGAGGACGGGGTGCCCAGCAGCAGGGCGGCCCCGACCGCTCCGCCCAGTGCCGCGAGGGCGGCGAGCCGGAGGAGGCGGTCGCGCTGGCCACGGAGTTCGGGGCGGGATCCGGCCGCGGTGCCGACGGTGTTGGAGAACAGCGCCACCGTGTTGGTCACATTCGCGGCCACCGGCGGCAGTCCCACCGCCAGCAGCGCCGGATAGCTGAACAGCGAGGCCAGCCCCGCGATCGAACCGGCGAGCCCGGAGGCCACGCCGGCCGACACCAGCAGCGCCGCGGAGCCGATGCCCATCCGTTCCCCACCCCTGTGCCTGTGGCCTGTGCGCCCGCGTCGGCGGCGCCGCCTCATCCTCCAGCGGGACCTGTCTTCTATGCAAGACAGGGTTCATATGGGTGGACGTGCGTGGCACAGGGGTGCTTGTGGGTGTGTTACCAGGTCAGGGCGGTCTGCGCGTCCGTCTGCCAGTAGGTGACCTGCGACCCGCTGTCGACGTAGACCGAGCCGCCGGGCAGTGCGACCGGCTTGGGGTCCTCGTTGCCGTCGATGAAGACCTCGAGCGAGTCGACCTTGCCGCCCTCGGCGCCCGAGCCGTCCGCCGCGGAGGTGGTGATGCCCGCGTAGGCGCTCTCGCCCGGGGCGAGCATGACCACGGCCTGCGGCTTGCTGTCCTCGTTCACCGGAGTGGCGGCCTGCGCGTCGGCGCCGAACTTCAGACCCGGGTAGCCGACCAGCTTGCAGTCCACCCCGGCCTTGTTGGTCACCTTGAGCAGCATGTGGTTGATGGGGTTCTTGACGTGCTGGACGGTGATGGCCGTCTTGTTGATGTCGCAGTCGCCGACCGGCTCGGCCTCGGAGCCGCCCCCGGACTTCTGGGTCTGCGACGTCTGCGACTTGGCGTCCTCGGCGCCCGCGGCGCCCTCCTTGCCGCCCTGCTTCCCCTCGTCGGCCTGGTTCTCCTTACCGGACCCCTTGGCGGCCTGGTTCCCCTTACCGGCCTCGGACTTGCCCGCGCCCTGTCCGTCCGTCGAGGACGCGGGGGCCGTGGCCGAGGAATTCGCCTTGTCCGCGTGGTCGGAGCCGCCGTCCCCGCCCCCGCCGCACGCCGCGGTCAGGCTCAGGGCGGCGGCGGCCACGATGGTGGCGGCGATCGAACGGACGGTGCGGCCGCGGCGGTAAGCGGTGACGTTCATGGCGGGCTCCCCCAGGGGGTCGGCGGTCCGGCCGGTGTTCCGCACCGGCCCTCGGTATGGCCATGAGCTTTCCGTGTCCCGCTGGCGTATCACTGCCGTCCCGAAGCCGTTCCGCTAACGCCCCGCTAACACAACTCCCCTGCCCACACCGCCCCGTTCGCCCCGCCCGGCACCGTGGCGCACGTCACCGTTCCGCCACGTCCTGGACGGCATGGTCCGCCGAGGCCCCGCCGACCTAATGTAGGTCTCCGGCAGGGACCGTTCGAAGCGCGGAGAGCAGCGCGGAAAACAGCGCGAGAGAGGCGCGGGAGAGGGGATCGGCGATGCCGCTGGCCACCGGGGATCCGGAATCCATAGGCGGCTACGCCCTGCTCGACCGGCTCGGGGCGGGCGGCATGGGCGTCGTCTACCTCGGGCGGGCGGCCTCGGGGCGGCGGGTCGCGATCAAGCTGGTCCATGAGCAGTACACGCAGGACGAGGAGTTCCGCACCCGCTTCCGGCAGGAGGTCGCGGCGGCGCGCCGGGTGAGCGGGGCGTTCACCGCCCCCGTCGTGGACGCCGATCCGGAGGCCGACCGGCCGTGGATGGCCACCCTGTACGTGCCGGGGCACACCCTCTCCGAGGTCGTACGGAGGAACGGCCCCCTGAACGGACGGGAGGTGCGGACGCTGGGCCTCGGACTGGTCGAGGCGCTGCGCGACATCCACCGGGCCGGGGTGGTGCACCGGGACCTGAAACCGGCCAACATCCTGATGGCCGAGGACGGTCCGCGCGTCATCGACTTCGGCATCTCCCGCGCCGCCGACAGCCAGACGCTCACCGTCACCATCGGGCGCGTGCTCGGCACCCCGCCGTTCATGTCACCGGAGCAGCTGCGCAGCCCCCGGGGCGTCACGGCGGCGTCCGACATCTTCTCGCTGGGCTCGCTGCTGGTGTACGCGGCGCGGGGCAGCAGCCCGTTCGAGTCCGACAGCCCGTATCTGTCGGGCTACCAGGTGATGTACGAGCACCCGACGCTGGAGGGGGTCCCGGAGCCGCTGCGGCCCATCGCCGAGCGCTGTCTGGCCAAGGAGCCGGAGGCCCGGCCTGAGCTGGACGAGCTGCACCGGATGTTGCGCGAGCTGTCGGACTTCCCGGCGGCGTCTCCAGCGGCTTCTCCGGCAGCGTCTCCGGCGGCTTCTCCGGCGGCTCATCCGGCGGCTCATCCGGCGGCTCATCCGGCGGCTCATCCGGCGGCTCATCCGGCGGCGGTCGAGGGCTCCGCGACGACCCGTGGGTCCGCGGAATCCGCCACGGGACGTCCTCCCGTCCCCTCGGCACCGGCACCGGCCCACACCCCCATCCCAGCCCACGCCCCTCAGCGCACCGCACCCGGGCGAGACGCCCGGCGGCGGCTGGTCGTCACCACCGCCGGGGTGGCCCTGGCCGTCACCGGGCTGACCGTCGCCGCGGCGGTCTTCGCCCCGGACATGAAGGACTCCTCGGGCGACGCGTCCGCCACCTCCGACGCCGCGCACTCCCAGCCGCCCGCCTCGCTCCCCAAGGGCTGGCGGCCGTGGCGGGCGGACCTGCGGGTCGGGAGCGACGGGCCGCCCCTGGTCTACGACGAGTCCGGATGCGCCCCGGAGGACGGCCGGGCCCTGTACTGCGGCGGCAGCGGGTTCACGGTCGCCAGGGTCGACGCCGCCACCGGCCACGTCCAGTGGCGGTGGGGCACCCGCCCGCAGCTCGCACGGCCGATCGGGGTGCGGGACGGAATCGTCTACACCTACCGGGTGCCGGAGGAGGGCGGCGAGCGGTTTGTCGTGGCCCTCGACGTCACCACCCGGAAGCTGCGGTGGGAGAGGAGCATCAGCGGCTCCGCCGCGGTGCGCATGTTCACCGGCGGGGTGCTGACACTGTCGCCGGACGCCCGGGAGCTCGTCGCCTACGGGCCGTCGGGTGCGCAGCTGTGGCGGTCGCCCGCGCCCAGGGGGAAGTTCTGCGAGCCGACGACGCTGGGCGGGGCACCGTACGCCCTGTGCGCGCCCACCGGCTCCGAGGGCCTGGCCGCCGAGGGCCCGTACGACCTGCTGCGGTTCGACCCCGCCGACGGCACCCAGCACACCCTCACCACCCTCCCGAAGAAGACGCTGACCCTCGGCGCGGTCCAGGACAAGCCGCTGTTCCTGATCCCGCAGACCTCGAAGGAGGTGTACGACTCGGGGTACGAGCGCCCGTACAAGGCCATGGTGCGGGTGGATCCGCACACCGGCGAGGTCACGCGGATCCCGCTGCGGCGTCCCGTGCTCGGCAAGCCGACCCTGCTGCACGGCACCGTCTACTTCGTCCGTCCCAACGGAACGGTCACCGCGGTGGCGGCGGACAGCGGCCGGGAGCTGTGGCAGCGGGCGACGGACACGGAGAACCTGTCCGAGCCGGTGCGGTCCCAGCGGTACGGGCAGCTGTACTTCGTCAACCGCTTCGGCCGTCTGCTGGCGCTGGACGTGGACGACGGCAAGGAGGCGTGGCGCACGGCCGCGCTGACCGACCCCGGGACCGCGGCGCAGGACGCGGAGCCGAGGGTGGTGTTCGTCAAGGACGCGATCGTGGCGACGGCCGGGGACACGGCGTTCTCCATACGGCCGGACCGTCCGTCGGTCCGGCCGTCATCCTGACCGGCGCGCCGTCCTAACCTGCGGCTTTCCCGCGTCGGCTCGATTGGGCCCTGGGTTGCCTGTCGTCGGCACAGGTTTATCGGCAATACTTCCGGCCGTGGAGCAGAGCACTGGACCGATCATCCCGCCCATGCACACCGCCGGGACGGATCCGGGGTACATCCCCGGCCTGACGTCCCCGCGCCCTGCCGATGTGGAGGAGGACGCCCCGGACAAGGCAGCGGCGGAGCGACCGCCGGAGGAAGTCACCGCCGAGGACGAGCCGGAGCCCGACGCCGAAGAGGGCGCCGAGGCCGAGGCGGAGTCCGACGGCGAGGCCGATGCGTCGAAGGACGGCGTCGCGTCCGACGGGGAAGCGGACGACGAGAAGGACGAGGAGGACGAGGAGGACGAGGAGGACGAGGACGCGGACGAGGACGGCGGGGCCGTCTTCGAGGTGTCCGACCGGCGCGGTGCGATACGAGCCGGGCGCCGAGGCGTCGCTTTCGAACTCGACGGCGAGAAGGCCGATTTCGGGTGGGACGAGATCGGCGCGGTGGAGGTCGACACCCCGCGGTTCGGCAAGCGCTTCGGGATCACCGTCTATACGACCAACCGGCGCTGGTACACCGCCGATGTCGAGGCACCGGCCCGTAAGCTCCTCAAGGACTGGACGGCGGAGCTGGACGCGGTGCTCGACGCGTATTTCGAGGACTCGGAGGGCTCTGAGGGCTCGGAAGGTTCTGAGGGCTCCGAGGGCTCTGAGGACTCGGTGGACGGCGGGGCCAAGGCCACCGACGCCAAGGACACCACCTCGTAGCGGCCCGTTCGCCCGGACACCGCCGCCCCGCCGCGCACAGCCGTATCCGGCGCCGTGAAAACGGTCTAACGTCGGACGTCAGCAGCGGAACGACGGGGGGCAGCTGCCGCATGACACCGGATGATCCTGTGATCGGTCGCACCGGGGTGCTACTTCTCGGCACCCGTGGTGCCAGTGGTCCCGGCGAGGTCCTGGTGCGCGTCAGAGGCGGCTCGGAGACGTTCCTCGCCTGGTCCTCCGACCCGCTGCCGCAAGGCGCGTCCGTCCTCGTGATCGACTTCCGCGGTTTCCGCCAGGTCGACGTCATCGAGTGGACCGATCCATTGAACGCGTCGTCCGGCGGGGCCGACGGCGCAGGTTGAGGAGACAGAGGATGTTCGGTTACTGCGTACCCGCACCCGACCAGGCGATGTTGATCTCGGGTGGCAGGCGTGGACATGGGGGTGCGCCGTTTCGCGTGGTGACCGGGCACGGCAAGTTCGTGCTCCCGGTCATGCGCAAGGTCCGCTTCCTGACGCTGGCGATGTGTGAGGCCGAGGTCGAGGAGAAGTGCGTCAGCAAGCAGGGCATCACGCTGACGGTGCGCGCCGTGATCGCGTTCAAGGTGGGCAATGACAACGAGTCCATCGTCAACGCGGGGCAGCGGTTCCTCTCCGACCAGGACCAGATGGCGGTGCTGACGGGGCGGATCTTCGCGGGTCATCTGCGGGCCATCATCGGCTCGATGACGGTCGAGGAGCTCATCACCGAGCGGCAGAAGCTGGCCACCGAGGTGCTGGACACCTCCAAGTCGGAGATGGCGAAGATCGGTCTGATCGTGGACTCGTTGCAGATCCAGTCGATCGACGACGGCGACACCGGCTACATAGACGCCATGTCCGCCCCGCACAAGGCCGCCATCCAGCGGCAGGCCCAGATCGCCCAGGCGCAGGCCAGCCAGGCGTCAGCCGAGGCGGAGCAGGAGGCGGCGCGCAACCAAGCGGAGTACGCGCGGCAGACGGCGGTGGTGCAGGCCCAGTACAACGCCGAGGTGGACCGCGCCCAGGCGCAGGCCGCCCAGGCCGGGCCGCTGGCGGAGGCGCACGCTCAGCAGGAAGTGCTCTCCGCACGCACGGAGCTGGCCCAGCGGGCGGCCGATCTGCGGCAACAGCAGTTGGTGGCCGAGATCGTGAAACCGGCGGAGGCGGAGGCCGAGCGGATCCGGGTGGTGGCGCTGGCCGAGGCGGAGCGAATGAAGATACAGGCCGAGGCGGCGGCCTCACACGGCAGGGTCGCGCTCGACCGCATGCTCATCGACCAACTGCCGCAGATCGTCAAGGAGGCCGCTTCCGGGCTCTCCGGGGCGAACGTCAATGTCCTCAACGGGGCGGACGGGTTGGGCGAGATCGCGGCGGGCCTGGTCGGCCAGGGGCTGACCATCCTGGACTCGGTGCGGCGCAATATGGGTGCCCCGGGTGCGGAGAACGAGGCCGGGCGGGGCGAGCCGAAGCGGCGGGGCGGGGCGGACGACGGCGCGGTCGAGGTTCGTTAGGGGGGCCAGGTCGGGCGGGCTGCGGACGCCTGCGGCGGACTGTTCCCCTCCCCGCCGCTTCCCACAGCTGGGGCTCCCCCCCAGGCCCCGGGCTCCCGGGCTCACGGGCTCACGGGCTCACGGGGCGAAGCTCACGCCGGGAGCAGTCGCGTCAGCTCGTCCGCCACCGCCCGTGCCGCCGGGCTGGTCCAGCGGCGGCGGTGGCGGGTGAGCTGGACGGGGACCGGGGGGATGGCCGGGCCGTGGACCTCGGCGAGGTCGCCCTCGGCGAGCTGCCGTTCCACCGTGGCGCGGGGGAGCAGCGTCAGGCCGAGGCCCGCGGCGACACAGGCGCGGGCGGCCTCGATGCTGCCGAAGCGGGTGAGGCGCGGTGCCGAGCCGGGGAGGGCGAGGAGGGTGCGGACGAGGTGGTCGCTGTACGAACAGCCCTGTTCGTGGACGAAGAAGCTCTGCCCGGCCAGCTCGTCCCAGCCCGCCTCGCGTCCGGCCAGCGGATGGCCGGGGGCGGCGAGGTAGACGAGGGGTTCCCGGGCGATGGGGCGGGCCACCAGGTCGGCGTCGGTCACGTCCTGCTCGAGGAGCAGGACGAGGTCGAGCCGTCCCGTACGCAGCCCCTCGACGGCCGCCGCGCTGCCCGCGGGGTGGAGGCTGAGGTCGATACCGGGGTGGCTGTGGCGCAGCGAGGCGATCACACGGGGGAGGTGCGAGGCGCACAGCGACTCACCCGCGCCGAGGGCGACCGGGCCCTGTACCGCGCCGCCCGCGCCGTCGCCGTTTCCGGCCGCCGCCACCGCGCGCAGCCGGGCCTCGGCCTCCAGGACCTCCTCGGCCTCCGTCAGCAGTCGGCGGCCAGCGCTGGTCGGCAGGGCGCCTGACGGGAGCCGGTCGAAGAGGCGGGTGCCCAGCTCTCGTTCCAGGGTGCGTATCTGGACGGTGACGGTGGACTGGGCGAGATGGAGCTCGGTGGCGGTCGCGGTGAAGCTGCGGGTTCTCGCCAGTACCGCGAACGTCTTCAGCAGTCGTGTGTCCACGACGGTCAGGATAGTAGGATTCCGACCTGCCCTCATAGGACTTCTCGATCGCCTCAAGCGACAGGAATCGTTGGACGCGATGGAGCGGGCGGTGGAACGGTGGACGGCATGACCGCACCCACCGAACCCACGACGTCCGCCACCGGGTCCGCTACCGCGCCCACCGCCAGATCCGCCGCGTCCGCGACGCATGGCACGCCCGCCGCGTCCGCCACGGCCACGACGCACACCGCGTCCGCCGCGCCCACCGCGTCCGCCCCGGATGTCGACGTGCTGCGCTACTCCGCCTTCACCACCCGCCCCGACGGCGGCAATCCCGCCGGTGTGGTCCTCGACGCCGCGGCCCTCGCGGACGACGACGCGGCCATGACCGCCGTCGCCGCGCGGATCGGTTACTCAGAGACCGCGTTCATCACCGAGCGGGACGAGGCCGCGCGCCGCTACCGGCTGCGGTACTTCAGCCCGCTCGCGGAAGTCGCGTTCTGCGGACACGCCACCATCGCCACGGCCGTGGCCCTCGCCGAGCGCGACGGCCCGGGTGGGCTGGTCTTCGACACGGCCGCGGGTGAGATCCGCGTCGAGACCACGGCCGACGGCGACGGCCCTCCCCGCGCCACGCTCACCAGCGTTCCCACGCGGTCGCGCCCCGCCGACCCGGGTACGGAGATCGAGCCGACGCTGGCGGCGCTGGGCTGGTCCGCGGAGGACCTGGACCCGGCCCTGCCCCCGCATGTCGCCTTCGCGGGCAACGACCACCTCGTACTCGCCGCCGCCACCCGCGAACGCCTGGCGGACCTCGACTACGACTTCGACGCGCTCGGAGCGGTGATGCGGCGGCGCGGCTGGACGACGGTGCAGCTGGTGTGGCGCGAGACGGCGGAGGGGGCCGCGGGCGGCTTGGTCTTCCACGCCCGCGATCCGTTCCCCGTCGGCGGAGTGGTCGAGGACCCGGCCACCGGCGCCGCGGCCGCCGCCTTCGGCGGCTATCTGCGGGTACTCGGCCTGGTCGACGGCCCGACCAGGGTCCGTATCCGCCAGGGCGAGGACATGGGCCGCCCCAGCGACCTGCTGCTCGACATCACGCCCGACGACCCCCGGGCGCGGGTCAGCGGCCAGGCCGTCCCGATCCCGCGGACCGGGCAGGGAACGGACCCGCGAACCGCGTGAGAAGAGGAGCCGTGTGATGAAGACGCGCTACTACCACCTGCCGCGCCTCACCGGCGTGGACGCCCTCCGGCTGGACGAGCGCGAGGTACCCGCCCCCGGGCCTCGCGAGGTACTGGTCCGGATGCGGGCCTGGTCGCTCAACTACCGGGATTTGATGATCGCGTCGGACACGTACGGACGTGCCCTGAAGCCCGATGTCGTACCGCTGTCCGACGGCGCGGGCGAGGTGGTGGACGCCGGTTCCGAGGTGACCCGGTGGCGGGAGGGCGACCGGGTCACCGGGATCTTCATGCCCGGCTGGCTGTCCGGTCCGTCCGCCGCGCGGAAGACGGCGGGCGCGCTGGGCGGCCCGGCGGACGGGGTGCTCGCGGAGTACGTACTCTTCGACGAGGAGGCCCTGGTCGCCGCCCCCGCGCACCTCGACTTCGCCGAGACCGCGACGCTGCCGTGCGCCGCGGTGACCGCCTGGCACGCGGTGGCGGTCACCGGCGGGCTCACCCCCGGCCAGACGGTGCTGACCCTGGGCAGCGGCGGAGTGTCCCTGTTCGCCCTGCAGTTCGCCGCGGTCGGCGGGGCGAGGGTGCTCACCACCTCAAGCGACGACACCAAGCTGGAGCGGCTGCGCGCCCTCGGCGCCACCGAGGGCGTGAACTACGCCCGCACCCCCGACTGGGGCCGCGTGGTGGCCGAGGCGACCGGCGGCGGTGTCGACCACGTCGTGGAGGTGGGCGGCGCGGGCACCCTGCCGCAGTCGCTGGAGGCCGTACGCGTCGGCGGGCGGATCAGCCTCATCGGCGTACTGTCCCGGGACGGCGGGGCCGACCCGTCCTCCGTACTGCTCAAGGGCGTCACGCTGCAGGGGATGTTCGTGGGCAGCCGCGAGATGTTCGAGCAGATGAACCGCGCGATCGAGCACCACCGGCTGCGCCCCGTCATCGACCGCGCCTTCCCGTTCGCCGAGGCGCCCGCCGCGTACCGGTACTTCGCGGCGCGGGGGCACTTCGGGAAGGTGGTCATCACGGACGAGTGACGAGGAACGCCCCGGGCGGGGCCGAGCACACCAGCCGGGAACGTACCTGGGGTACCTCAGGCACCTCAGGTCAGCGCTCCGGCTCCGCCGCCCCCGCGGAGTCGGTCGCGGCCTGGACCAGGTTTCCCTCCAGGCGCTCCAGCGTGCGCAAGGCCGCGGTGCGCTCCTCATCGGAGAGGCCCGCCGTCGACATGTCCTCCAGCTGGCTCCAGATCCGCTCGACCTCACGGCGCAGGGCTTGGCTGGCCACCGTGGGTTCGATGATCGTCGCGCGCCTGTCGGTGGGCGAGGGGCTGCGGCGGACGAAACCCGCCTGCTCCAGCCGCCGGACCGTGCGGGTCATGGTGGCGGCGTCGGAGTCCAGCAGCCGCACCAGGTCGGTCTGGCGCTGCGGGCCGAGCTCCCACAGATGCATCATGACCAGCTCCTGGCCCGGATGCAGGCCGATGCGGCGCAGCAGCTGTCCGGCGAGCATGCGGTGCAGCCGGGCCAGCCGGAAGATCGCGTGACTGACCGGCCCGCCACCGGCCGCGGTCGGCACCGGGACGGTGGCCTCCCGCCCCATGCCCGCGGCCCCCTTCCCCGGCCCCTTCCCCGCCTCCGGCGTGGAGTGCGTCATCTCATCCTCACTTCCCTGCTTGGGCAGGATGAGCGTACCTCCCGAGCGGCGCATTCACCCGGCCCTTCAGCATCCATCCCCGTACGGCCAGTTAGCGGCATGTAACCCACCTCACACTAAGCCCCAGGAATGGCTCTTCGGTATTTACTTGTTCGGCTAGGTGATTTACTTGTCCAGACAGGCATCACCTCTCAGCCCAACAAGGAGGAGCCATGACCACCCCCTTCGATCCGATCGTCCTGGGCGGCAAGCACCTGGCCAACCGCGTCGCGATGGCGCCGATGACCCGTAGCCGCGCCTTCGGGCCCGGCGCGGAGCCGACGGAGCTGATGGCGACGTACTACGCGCAGCGCGCCAGTGCCGGGCTGATCGTCACCGAGGGCATCCAGCCCTCTCCGGTCGGCCAGGGCTACCCCGACACCCCCGGTCTGCACACGCCCGGGCAGGTGCGGGCGTGGCGAGCGGTGACCGACGCCGTACACCGGGAAGGCGGCGTGGTCTTCGCGCAGCTGATGCACACCGGGCGGGTCGGCCACCCGAGCCTGCTGCCCGACGGACTGGTGCCGGTGGGGCCGTCGGCCGTGGCCGCAAAGGGTCAGGTCTACACCCATGAGGGTCCGAAGGACTTCGTGACGCCGAGGGAGTTGAGCGAGGCGGACATCCGGCGGACGATCGCCGACTTCGCCGAGGCGGCCCGCAACGCGGTCGCGGCCGGGTTCGACGGAGTGGAGATCCACGGCGCGAACGGCTATCTGATCCACCAGTTCCTCACACCCAACTCCAATCTGCGCACGGACGCGTGGGGCGGCGGCACCGAGGGCCGGATCCGCCTGGCCGTCGAGGTCGCCACGGCCGTGGCCGAGGCGATCGGCAGCCACCGGGTCAGCCTGCGGATCTCGCCCGGGAACCCGTACAACGACATCGCCGAGGACGCCCCGGACCAGGTCTACCTCGCCCTGCTGGACCGGCTCGCCGGTCTGGACCTGGCCTATCTCCACCTGCTGGAAGGGCCGAACCGTGACCTGACCGCGCGGCTGCGGAAGTCGTGGCCCGGCGCGTTCATCATCAATCCGTTCACCCACCCGGACGCCACCGGGCCCGAGGCGCTGCAGCTGATCGAGGACGGAACCGCGGACATGGTCGCCTACGGGGCGCTCTTCCTGGCCAACCCCGACCTGCCGCGGCGGCTGGCCACGGGCGGCCCGTTCAACGCCCCCGACCCGGCCACGTTCTACGGCGGCGACCACCGGGGCTACACCGACTACCCCGCGCTCACCGCCTGATCGGCGCCCCGGCCGTCAGGGGACGGGACCGTTACGGGAGTCCGTGCAGCTTGGCGGTCAGCCTCCGCAGCAGGGCCACCCGGTCGCCGCCGCGCGGTCGGCAGTCCTCCAGTCGCCGGACGACCCCCGGCGGCACGTCCTCGACCCCGACCGCGTCCACGACCTTGTCGAGCGCGTGGATGCCCCAGTACTGGCTGAAGGCGAGCGGCTCCTTCACCACGGCGTCCGTGAGGGCGGCCAGCGCGTCCGCGTCCGGCACCGCGTACAGCCGCGCGTACGCGGCCAGGCGCAGACCGCCGTCCGGCGAAGTGAGCCAGCGGTCCAGGTCGGGGTCGGTGAGCCGCTGGGTGGTACGCACCAGCCGGGCGAAGACGCCGTTCATGCGCTGCGTACGGGCGGACCCACTGCCCATCGACCCCCGCACCTCGAGGTATTCGGCGGCCAGCCGGCGCACCTCCCTCAGCGCCGTCGCGCCGTCGGCCCCGGGCCCGTCGTCGCCGCTCCCCACCAGGGCGGCGTCGGCGATCCGCTCGGCGGCCTCGATGCGCCGCTCGACCGCCTCCTTGAACTCCAGGCGTACCCCGCCCGGCAGTTCGATGCTGTTGAGCAGATCGCGCAGCCACGGCACGACGGCGACCACCAGGAGCGCCACGGTGACGTTGTCTATCTTCAACTCCGGCGCCAGCACATGGGTGACGGCCACCGCGATGGCCACACAGCTCACCACGGACGCGACGACAAACCGACGCCTCCCGCCCCGCCCGGAATACCCCTCGCCCTCCCCGGGCTCCCCCTGCCTCATGCGCCCAGCATGCCCCAACGCGACCCGGCTGGGGCACGCATAGGTGCGCCGGGGGCAGCTTACGCCGGGTATGCATGGGTCTGGGTGGCCTTCAGGGTGACCCAGACCGTGCGGCCCGGGTGGAGGGACAGTTCGGCTACCGCCGCCGTCGTGAGGTCGGCCAGGAGGGGGAGTTCGCCGGTGAGGTCGACGCGGATCTGGTCGCCGTGGGACTCCATACCGGCCACCTCCAGCCGCCACAGGTTGCGCGCGCTGGAGTCGGGGCGGTCGCGGTGGAGGGTGACCGCGGCGGGTGGGAAGGCGACGAAGACCGGGCCGGTGAGGTCCTCGGTGGTGGTGATGGTGGCGCCGCCGTCGAGCGTCACGGTGTGGCCTTCGGCGCGGCCCTGGTAGAGGTTGAGGCCGACCAGGCTGGCGATGTAGTCGGTGCGGGGGCGGCGGGAGATGTCCGCCGGGGCGCCTTCCTGGACGATACCGCCGTCCTCCACGACCACGAGCCGGTCGGCCAGCACCATCGCGTCCAGCGGGTCATGGGTGACCAGGACGGCCACCGCCTCGAAGGCGGCCAGATGGCGGCGGAGTCCGGCGCGTACGTCCAGGCGGGTGCGGGCGTCCAGCGCGGCCAGGGGCTCGTCCAGGAGCAGCAGCCGGGGGTGGGTGGCCAGGGCGCGGGCGAGGGCGACCCGCTGGGCCTGACCGCCGGACAGGGCACGGGGTTTGGCGCCCGCGCGGTCGGTCAGGCCCATCCGGTCCAGCCACTCGGCCGCCTGGGCACGGGCCTCCGCCTTCGGCACCCCGTGGCAGCGCGGGCCGAACGCCACGTTGTCCAGCGCGCTGAGGTGCGGGAAGAGCAGATAGTCCTGGAAGACGACGCCGACCGGACGGTCCTCGGGCGCCACCCGCAGCCGGTTCCCCGGGTCCTCCAGGGTCCGGCCGTCCAGTCGCAGCGACCCCTCGGTGAGCGGAGTCAGCCCGGCCAGGGCGCGCAGCGCGGTCGTCTTGCCCGCGCCGTTGGGCCCGAGCAGCGCGACCACCTCGCCGGGCGCGGCGGTCAGCCGCAGGTCGAGCCGGAAGCCGCCCCGGTCGACGACGAGCCGGGCGTCGAGGCCGTCGGTGCGCAGCGCGGCGCCCTCGGTGGGGGAGGCGTCCGTACGGGTCATGAGGCGGCCATCCAGCGGTCGCGCAGCCCGGCCAGGACCGCGATGGAGACGGCGAGCAGGACGAGGCTGAGCGCGATGGCCGCGGCCGGGTCGCTCTGCAGCGCGAGATAGACCGACAGCGGCATCGTCTGCGTACGGCCGGGGAAGTTGCCCGCGAAGGTGATGGTGGCGCCGAACTCGCCCAGCGCCCGCGCCCAGGCCAGCACCGCGCCCGCGGCCACACCGGGCGCGACCATCGGCAGGGTGACGCGCCGGAACGCGGTGAAGCGCGAGGCGCCGAGGGTGGTGGCGGCCTCCTCGTAGCGCGGGTCGGCGGCCCGCAGCGTGCCCTCGACGCTGATCACGAGGAACGGCATCGCCACGAAGGCCTCCGCGACCACCACCCCCGCCGTGGTGAACGGCAGGGTCACGCCGAACGCCGAGTCCAGCCAGCGGCCCACGATCCCGTTACGGCCCAGCGCGAGCAGCAGCGCCACGCCGCCGACCACCGGCGGCAGCACCAGCGGCAGGGTCACCAGGGCGCGCAGCAGCCGACGGCCGGGGAAGCGGGCGCGGGCCAGCAGCCAGGCGAGGGGCACGCCAAGCACCAGCGCCACGGCGGTGGCGGCCGTCGCGGTGATCAGCGAAAGGCGCAGCGCCTGCCACACCGCGACGCTGGTCAGCTGGCCGGGCAGGCTCCGCCAGGGCGCGCGGACCAGCAGCGCGACCAGCGGAAGCACCAGGAAGGCCAGGCCGAGGAGGGCGGGGAGCAGGAGGGGGAGTGGGACGCCCGCGCGGAGGCGGGGGGTGCGGAGGCGGGCGGTGCGGAAGCGCGTGCCGGGGCGGGGGGTGCCGGGGCGGCGCCCCTTGCTGCCGCCGCTCAGCACCTCCCGGGGGCCGGTCGGCCCCTCTGGCCCGGCTCCGGGATTCGGCCCGGCACCGGAGTTCGGCCCGGCACCCGCCTCCGCCCCGGACCCCTGCCCAGGCCCGGCGTTCCGCTCCGTCACGGCTTGAGGAAACCGGCCTGGCCGAGCACCTTCTGGCCCTGTGCGGACTTCACCAGGTCGATGAAGGCCGTGGCCGCCTCCGCGTTGGGGGCGTTCTTCAGCAGGGCGATCGGGTAGTCGTTGATGGCCTTCTTCGACTCGGGGAACTCCACGCCCGCGACCTTGCCGCCCGCCGACTTCACATCGGTCTTGTAGACGACGGAGGCGTCCACCTCCTTCAACTGCACCTTGGTCAGCGCGCCCTTGACGTCCTGCTCGTACGAGACGGGCGTGAGCTTGAGCTTGGCCGCGGTCAGCGCCTTCTGGGCCGCCGCGCCGCACGGCACCTCCTTGGCGCACAGCGCGACCTTCAGCCCGGAGCGGGTGAGGTCCTTGAGCGTCTTGATCTTCTTCGGATTGCCCGGGAGGGTCGCGATCTCGAGCTGGTTGCGGACGAAGGTGGCCGGGGCGCCCTTCGCGTCCTTGGCGTCGGTGACGGTCTTCATGGTCTTCGGGCTCGCGGCGGCGAAGACATCGGCGGGCGCGCCGGAGGTGATGCTGGCCGCGAGGGCGTCGCTGCCGCCGAAGTTGAAGGAGACCTTGGTGCCGGGGTGCTCCTTCTCGAAGGTCTTGCCCAGCGCGGTGAAGCTCTCCTTCAGCGAGGCCGCCGCGAACACGGTCACCGTGCCGGACAGTTTCTCGGAGGAGGAGCTGGAGTCGGACTTCTTGGAAGAGTCACCGGAGTCGTCGGAGTCACCGGAGGAGCAGGCGGTGAGCGCCATGGCGGCGAGCGCGAAACCGCCCACCACACGCAGCGTCCAACGGGGCCCGGATCGGGGCCGGGATCCGGAACCGGATACGGAACGGGTCGTCATGGGGTCTGTCTCTCCCTCTCTGCGACTGCTGCCTGTGCCGCCCTCGGCGCGCGTGTTCCGCGCGTGTTCACGGCGTACGCGTTCACGGCGTACGTGTTCACGGCGTACGCGTTCGCCGCGCGTGTTCACGGCGTTTCCACGACCACGTTGGTCGACTTGATCACGGCGACGGCGGGAACGCCCGGCTCCAGCTTCAGCTCCTCCGCCGACTCCCGGCTGATCATGGACACCACGCGGAACGGGCCCGCCTGGATCTCCACCTGTGCGGACACATCGCCGAGGATCACCTCGGTGACGATCCCCGAGAACCGATTGCGGGCCGAGGAGCCGGGGTGCTCGCGGTCCGTGCCGCTGGCGACCTCGCGGGCGAACGCGGCGAGTGCCGGGCCCGGGATGATCCGGCGCCCCTGCTCGTCCCGTTCGGCGGCCAGCCGACCGCTGTCGACCCAGCGGCGCAGGGTGTCCACGCTGACCCCCATCAGGGCCGCGGCCTCACCGATCCGGTACGTATGCATCCGCCGATGGTAGCGCCGCAGCTGCGAGCCGGTACATGACGATCAGGCGGTATCTGTCCAACGATTCGAGCACGGGAGCTGGCATCTGCGCGTCGCGCGGACCGGAACGGCGTGGCGGATCAGGGCTCCTCGCCCAGCTCCGCCAGCTCCCCCAGCGTCACCGGCGCCGCGAACGGCCGTGCCGCGAGCGGCCGCAGATCCTCCGCCGTGGCCGGGCGGCCGGTCAGCGACGCGGTGACGGCGGCGACCGCGAACCCGCAGATCCGGCCCTGGCACCAGCCCATCCCGGTGCGGGCCAGGAGCTTCATGGTGCGGGGGTCCTCGGCCCCGAGCTCGGTGCGGGCGTGACACAGCTCCCCGTAGGTGACCTCCTCGCAGCGGCAGACCACCGTGCGTTCGGTCAGCCGGTCGGTCCACCCGTCGGGCACGGGGTACGTGCGGTGCAGCGCGGCGGCGAAGGCCCGGCCGTGGCGGATCGCGGTGCGCAGCCGCCGTACGGCACGCGGATCGACCGGCAGCCCCTGGGCCGCCGCCAGCGACAGGGCGGCCAGCCGCCCCTCGGCGACGGCCAGCGCGGCCCCGCCCACGCCCGTGGTCTCCCCCGCGGCCAGGACGTCCGGGACGGTGGTGCGCTGCCGGGCGTCGACGGCGGCGACGAGGGAGCCGTCGAGGTCGCGCCGGGTGTCGGCGCCGACCATCAGGGGCAGTTCGAGTGCGGGGGTGAACCCCCAGCCCAGCGCCACCAGATCGGCCTCGAGCACCTCGCCGCCGTCGATCCGCACCCCGCGCACCCGGTCCTCGCCCAGGATCTCGGTGACCGTGGCCCGGGTCCGGTACGGGATGCGGTGGCGGGCCATCAGCGCCGCGTACCGCACCGCCTCGGCGGACTTGGCGGGCGCCCGCACCGCACCGTCCAGGTGGCGCAGCCAGCCGTGCGCCGGGTTGGCCTCGCACACGGCGAGGACCCGCACCCCCGCCCGGGCCAGGCCCGTCGCCACCGGCAGCAGGAAGGGGCCCGTGCCCGCGACCACCGCACGGCTGCCCGCCACCGCCCGCTGCCCCTTCAGCAGCGCCTGGACGCCCCCAGCCGCCATGACCCCGGGCAACTCCCAGCCGGGGAGCGGCAGTTGACGGTCGTACGCACCGCAGCAGAGCACCAGCGCACGGGCCCGCACCCGGTCCCGCTCGACCGGGGCCGTGTCGTACGGACCGTTCAGGCGCAGGGTGAACGGCCCGCTGTCCGGGCGGAGGCGGTCGATCAGCCAGACCTGGTGGCCGGGGAGGTAGTGGAGTCGGCCGAGGCGGCGCTGGTGGCGCAGCCGGGCGCTGAGCCGGGTGAAGAGCCGCCCGTGGTGGTGGCGAGGGGGCGCCGCGTGCTCGTCGTGGCGCCAGTACTGGCCGCCGGGCAGGCGCCCGGCGTCGATGAGCACCACGTCCAGGCCCGCCTCGGCGGCCCCGACGGCGGCGGCGAGCCCGGCGGGGCCCGCGCCCACGACGGCCACGTCGTACGTCGGCCGATCAGTCGTCATCGCCACCACCACGATCAGTCGTCACCGTCACCGCCGCCCCCTTCATCCGTACCGCCACCACCCTCCGCCGACAGCCGCATCCCGTCCAGCGCCGGGACCAGGCAGGCCCGCTGGCCTGGGCGTCCGTCCACGGTGATCAGACAGTCGAAGCACACCCCGATCCCGCAGAACAGCCCGCGCGGTCTGCCCCCGCGCCGCGTGGTCCGCCACGCCACGATCCCGGCGGCCACCAGCGCCGCGCCCACGCTCTGCCCGGGCCGCGCGGTGACCGTCGTACCGTCGAAGGTCAGCCGGTACGCCGACGGCCCCGGGCTCCCCGCGAGGGTCATCCCCGTACGCTCCTCACTCCCCGCGCGACTCATCCGCACCATCCACCCTCCTCGAAGCGTTCGGGCGCGAACGGCGCCAGGTCCAGATCCGTCGCCTCCCCCGTCAGCGCCTGCGCGATCAGCTTCCCCGTCCCCGCCGCCAGGCCGATCCCCGCGCCCTCGTGGCCGCAGGCGTGCCACAGCCCGGGGGCGCGCGGGTCGGGGCCGATGACCGGCAGATGGTCGGGGCAGTACGGCCGGAAACCCGCGTACACGCGCATCGCCCGCACCGACGCCAGGATCGGGAACAGCCCGATCGCGCCCCGGGCCAGCGCCCGTACGGCGGCGGGGGACGGCCGCCGGTCGAAGCCGACCCGCTCCCGGGTGGAGCCGATCAGCACCGTGCCGCCACCCGTGCCCTCCACGACCGGCGACGCCTGGAGCTCCGCGTCCGAACTGGCCACGGCGTCCACGTAGTCGGCCGCGTAGACCTTGTGCCGTACGGTCGCGGGCGGCAGTGGTTCGGTGACGAGGACGAACCCCCGGCGCGGCAGCACCGGCAGCCCGACGCCCGCGAGCTCCGCCACCGCACCGGCCCAGGTGCCCGCCGCGTTCAGGACGGCGGGGGCGCTGACGGTGCCGTGGGGCGTCCGTACGCCGGTGACGACCGGGCGGCCACCCACGTCCCCTCCGGTGGCCGGGGCAGCACCCGTACGCCGCCCTCCCCGACGCCGGAGGAACCCCACCACCTCCGTCCGCGTCCGCACCACCGCTCCGCGCTGCCGCGCGAGCCGCAGCAGCTGGGCCGCCGCCAGCATGGGCTGGACCTGGGCGTCCTGCGGATAGAGGGCGCCCCCGGCGGCCTCGTGGGTCAGCCGTGGTTCGAGGGCGGGGAGTCCGGCCCCGGACACCTCGCGTACGACGACCCCGCGGGCCCGCTGCCGCTCGGCCAGCGTTCGCAGTGCGCCCAGGGCGGCGGGGGTGGAGGCGACCACCAGCCCGCCCTTCCGCTCGAACTCCCAGCGCTCGCCGTACGGGCCCAGGTCCTCGCCCCACACCTGCCGCGAGTACCGCGCGAGTTCCAGCTCAGGGCCCGGCTCCTTGTCCGAGACCAGGACGTTTCCCTCGCCCGCGCCCGAGGTGCCGCCCGCGATGCCACCACGGTCGACCACCACGACCCGCAGCCCGGCGAGGGTGGCGAACCAGGCGGCGGCCGCGCCGACGACACCGGCGCCGATGACGACGAGATCGGCGGTACGCGGCAACTCTTGGTGCATCGATCTCCCCTCTCCCCCCTCCGCATCAGGAGCTCTCCCCCTCTCCATCAGAAACCCGGCCTCTCCGTCAGAAGCCCGGCCACATCAGAGACCGGGCCTACATCAGAAACCCGGCCGGAAACGGATCGCCGGGGTCGAGATGGAACTGTGCGGTGCCGGTGACCCACGCCCGCCCCGTGATCGAGGGCACGACGGCGGGCAGCCCCGCCACCGTGGTCTCCTCCAGCAGCCGCCCGATGAACCGCGTCCCGATGAACGACTCGTTGCTGAACTCCTCGCCGAGGCCCAGCTCACCGCGTGCGTACAACTGGGCCATCCGCGCGGAGGTGCCGGTACCGCAGGGGGAGCGGTCGAACCAGCCCGGGTGGATGGCCATCGCATGGCGGGAGTGGCGCGCGGTCGAACCCGGGGCCTGGAGGTAGACGTGGCGGCAGCCGGTGATGTCCGGCCGCTCGGGGTGGTGCGGCGGGTCCTGCGCGTTCACCGCCTCCATGATCTTCAGCCCGGCGGTCAGCAGTTCCTGCCCCGCCGCCCGGTCGAAGGGCAGCCCGAGGGCGTCCAGTTCCACGATGGCGTAGAAGTTGCCGCCGAAGGCGATGTCATAGCGCACCTCGCCGAAGCCGGGCACCCGCACCGTACGGTCGGTGGCCGGGCAGAACGCGGGCACGTTGCGGATCGTCACCGAGGTGGCGGCCCCGTCGCGCACCGCGACCTCCGCGACCACCAGGCCCGCCGGGGTGTCCAGGCGGATGGTGGTGACCGGCTCCCGCACCTCGACCATCCCGGTCTCGACCAGCACGGTGGCCACGCCGATGGTGCCGTGCCCGCACATGGGCAGCACCCCGGACACCTCGATGAAGAGCACGCCGTGATCCGCGTCCGGCCGGGTCGGCGGCTGGAGGATGGCGCCGCTCATCGCGGAGTGGCCGCGCGGCTCGTACATCAGCAGGGTGCGCAGATCGTCCCGGTGCTCGATGAACCACTGCCGCCGCTCGGCCATGGTCGCGCCCGGGAGCGTCCCCACCCCGCCGGTGACCACCCGGGTGGGCATGCCCTCGGTGTGGGACTCCACGGTGTGGAGGACCCGCCGCGACCTCACCGGCGCCCCCTCAACGGATCCGTCCGCACCCCCACGGCCCTCACCGGTACCCCAGCGCGAGCACCGTCTCGGTCTCCCGGACGACGCGCGCCGCCACCTCCCCGGTCAGCCGGGAACGCGGCGGGCGGCAGGCTCCGCCGCGCAGCCCGGCGAGGTCCATGGACGCCTTGATGGCCTGCACGAACTCGGTCCTGGAGTCCCAGCGCAGCAGCGGATGCAGCGCGCGGTACAGCGGCAGCGCCTTCTCCAGATCCTCGCCGGCCCCCGAGGTGGCGAGCCGGTACAGCTCCACGGTGGCGTCGGGAATCGCGTTCGGATACCCGGCGATCCACCCCACGGCCCCGGCGAGCCCCAGCTCGAGCAGCACATCATCGGCGCCGACCAGCAGATCGAGACCGGGGGCGCGCTCGGCGATCTCGTACGCCCGCCGCACATCCCCGCTGAACTCCTTGACCGCGCCGATCAGCCCCTCCCCGTACAGCTCGGCCAGGAGCTCCGGAGTGAGGTCGACCCTGGTGTCATGGGGGTTGTTGTACGCCACCACCGGCAGCCCGGCCCGCGCCACCTCGCGGTAGTGGCCGACCACGGCCTCCCGCTCGGCGCGGTAGCCGTTGGGCGGCAGCGCCAGCACCGCCCGCGCCCCGGCCGCCCGCGCCTGCTCCGCCCACCGCCGACTCTCCAGCGCCCCGTACGCCGCCACCCCCGGCATCACCCCGAACCCCTCGGGCGCCGCCTCCACCGCCACCCGCACCACCCGCGCCCGCTCCTCGTCCGTCAGGGTCTGGTACTCCCCCAACGACCCATTGGGACAGACCCCGTCACAGCCGTGCTCGGCGAGAAACCGCACATGGGCGGCGTAGCCCTCGTAGTCGACCGACAGCTCGTCATCGTCATGGAACGGAAGCGCCGTGGCGACATGAACGCCACGCCAGGGCACGGAGAGATCGGGCATGCGGAACCTCCTGGGGGAGGGGACCAGGCAACTGTCCTTATGTTCTTTGGCGTTTCAACGATAGCAGTGCAATGTCACACTCCACAGTTGCCCGATCCACCCCTTCAGGCCCTACGGCCGATGAGCCGGGCGGCTCCCCAGATGGGCGACAACACCAGAGTGGAAGCGGTCCACCGCGTCATCGACGCTGCGTATGAAGCCGGATTCGGCATTGCCTCGGGCGCTGCCCATCCCCTTGAAGAGAGACAGCCGGAACCCGGTTATCCGGGCGCCACCCTTGGGGAGCATGTCGCCCGGCTCGGGGCGGAGCCGCTCGAGGGTGCCGCGCGGGCCGCCACCCTGCCCCTCGACAAGGGTTTCCACATGGAGGTCGGCCGGGGCCCCGGCGAGCTGCCGGACCAGGCGCTTGGCCCAGGTGAGGGGGTAGCCCTGGTCCGGGGCGGCAATCTCGATGGCGGTGCGCAGCTTGCCGGTACGCAGATCGGCGACGATCGCGAGGATCCCGGAGGTGCCCTCGATGCGCAGCTCGGCGTAGAGACGGCCCTCCTCGCAGAGCCGGTCGGCCATGGCTGCACGACGGGAACTCTGGTCGGTCCCCCGTCTGGCGCGCTGAACGGGCAGGACCTTCTGTCCCAGTTCGCCTCCCAACCGGAGACACACCTGGCGGATGAGCCGGTCCCAGCTCTCGACCACATCCATGGCGCGCTGGTCCCCCTGGCACAGGGTCTCGTTGTCGATGCCGTTGCGCACCGGCACCCAGGCCGGGCCCATGTTCTGGAAGCCGTGGCAGCCGGAGTTCTCGTGCTGGAGGTATTGCAGCAGTTCCTGGAGGAGCCAGGCGTGCGCGGTGTTGCCGACGCCCTCGTGGCGGATCAGCATCTGGGCGTGGTGGGCCACCTCGGCCCAGGACAGATGCCAGAGCGCCACCTTGTGCTTACGGCGTCTGTCGACCTTGACGTCGACCAGTGGGCTCCCTTCGAGAGCGACGTCGTTGGACAGCGTGATCACGGCCTCGTAGCCCCGTCGGGCGGCGATGTCCATATAGTCCTGGACCTGCTCGGACTTGAGCGGATTGCCGTTGGTCTTCGTCTCCACCAGGGCGGTCCAGAGTTTCCCGGCCCGTTCGACGCGGATCACGCCGTCCGGGCGCTTGGGGGCGTTGCCACCGTGCGGCAGGGAGACCTCGGTAAAGGTCTCCATACGGCCGGCGGGCGCGCCGAAGGCCGCGGTGAGCCGACGCCCGAACTCGGGCACCTGCGTCATCACCGACAACAGGACCGATGTGGCCCGCATTTCCCGTTCCCGGTCGTATCTGAGCGAGGAAACCGGGAAGAGCCGAGCCGTCCGCCACGACTCGTTCTCCGCCAGCGACGTCTTGGCGACCTTGGGAAGCGTGACCTTCTTCTTCGCCGTACGGGGGCGGCGGGCTGGAGCCGGTGCGGACTCCTCGCCCTCCATCGGGGCCGGGGGCCGCGCCGTCCGCGCGGGGGAGCCGGGCGTCCCGTCGACCCCGGGCGCGGGCGCCTGCTCCACCGGCTCCGGCGCCGCGTCCGCCACCTCGTCAGCCGTCACCGTGTCGGCGGTCTTCTCGTCGACCGTCTCCTCGTCGGCCGCGTCATCGTCGATGTCGATGCCGAAGTCCGTGGCCAGACCGGCAAGTCCAGACTCGTACCCCTGCCCGACGGCCCGGAACTTCCACTCCTCGCCCCGGCGATAGAGCTCGCCGAAGATGAACGCACTCTCCACATCGGCGTCCTCGATCGAGAACCCCAGCAGGGTCTCGCCGGCCCGGTCCACGAGGGTCACCCGTAGGTCACCGAGATCGCCGAACCTGGCGCCGCCGTACCGGCTGGCCGCCACGACGATCCGCTCGACATCCGCGGGTGCCGCCGTCAGATCGAGGCTGATGCGGTCCTCGTTCCCCTCAGCGGTCGGCGTCTTGCCCAGCAGTTGCACACTGCCATCGGCGGCGGCCGGGTTGTTGTAGAAGTAGAAGTCCGTGTCGCCGCGGACCTTGCCGTCACCGTTCAGCAGCAGCACGGAGACGTCGGCGTCCCCGTCTCCGGTCGCCGAGCTCCAATTCAGGCTCAGGATCACGGATCCCGTGTCCTCGCTCAGAGCGGCCAGGCCGACATTGCCACCCTTGATCATCTCCCGCATGGTTGCCCCCCAAAGACAGCCGCCTCGGACCCCCCGAGCGGCCTCCGCATGGCGATGCGTGACGCGCTGCACATATCGCGTGAGCGAAGTGAACCTTAGCGCCCGAACCATGCATTTAGGGAGGTCATGCGCCAATTAATGCAGTCCGCCAACTCTCCGGAAGTCGCCGAGAACGCACGGGAGTTCACGGCGCGAACTGCGTGGTCTACACCTTTAGCAATTGTGGTGCTTATGTCGCCCGAGACGGCGGGCATGGCCCATAATCCGAAACGGGGACCGCTCTTCGTTCCCTTGTCAGCCAGGTCACCGGCGTGAAAAGCTCGGCGCGCCCCGAAAGGGGAATCCGCAACTCCGATGTTTCACTGTGCTGTTGGCCGACCACCCCACAGCCCGTTTGTGAGAGGGTTGCCCCGGCGGGGGCGCCGCTGTTCGTGAGTGAGGAATTGCCTCCATGTCCGACCACTCATCGCCCGGGCAGTCGCCCGGGGACGGCTCCCCGACGCGCCGTGGGGTCGCCGAGACGCCCGGCGAGGATGTCGATGGCGCGGCGTTCGCCACGGCGTTGCTGGGCGCGTACTGGGACGCGGTCGCCGATTACGCGGAGCTGTGCACCACCACTCCGGAAGACGGGATGCGGCTCGCCACCGAGGCGTTCCGGCGGGGGATTCGGGAGACCCGTAACCGCCGCACCCGGGGGTTCGGCAAGCGCCTGCCGTGGCTTCCGCTCTTTCTGACCTCCGTGCGGAAGACCGCCGCCGACTGGGACGCCCATCGGCACGGGGACCGGCTCCACCCGGAGTTGCGGATCTGGCTGGCCTCCGACCTCGCCACCCGGTTCGCCGCACCGCCCCGCGACCAGCCGCTCGCCCTGCGCGCGCTGCGGGACCTGCCGGAGGTGGACGGGGAGTTGCTGTGGCTGGTCGAGGTGGAGGCGCGGTCCACGGAGGCGGTCGCCCGGCAGCTGGGGTACGACCCGGAGCAGGCCACCGAGGAGATCGTCCGGGTCCGCACGGCCTTCCGCGAACGGTGTCAGCGCGCCCATGTGGACACCCTCACCGCCGAGGAGTGCCGCAGCTACGCCAAGCTGCTGGACGCCGCCACCCGGGCGCCCGACTCCCGCTCACCCGCCGACCTATGGCAGCACCTCGCCCGTTGCCGGACCTGCCGGGACGCCGCCACCTGCATGTATGTGGACGGCGCCGGGCTGCCCGGGGCGCTGGCGGGCGGGGTCATCGGCTGGGGCGCGCACCTCTACCTCAAGCGGCGCCGTGCGCTGGCCGAGCGGGCCCCGGGTGCCGCACCGAGCGCCCGCCCCGCCGCGCCCACCGCGCAGGCGGTCCGCGCGCCGCTGTGGGAGCAGTTGCGCGACCGGGTCCTGGACACGATCGGGGCGTGGCGGAGCGGCTGGGCCGGTGGCCTGGCGGGCAGAGCCGGTGCGGGGCGTAGAGCCGGCGCGGGTGGCAGAGCCGGTGGGGGGCGTAGAGCCGGTGGGGGCGGGGCCGATTACGGCAGCGGGGCCCGCTCCGGGGCGCACCGGGTCGTCCGGGGCCGCGCCGCCCGCCGCCGGTTACGCGGAGCCAGTGCGACGGTCATCTTGGCGGTGATCGCAGTCGTCGCCCTCGCCGCACTGGTCGGGATGACCAGAACCGCCGCGGACTCCGACGACCGCACCGGCGGCCCGATGAGCCCCGAAGCGGCCCCCGGCGGCCTGGTGCCCGCCACCTCCTCGCCGTACCACCCCGGCGCCCCCGGCTCCCCCGGCCCCTCGAAGAGCAGGGGCGGGACGGACGGGAAGGGGTCCGGCGAGGGACATCAGAAGGAGCCCGGGCGCTCCTCCGGCCCGCCCTCCTCGTCCCCCTCGTCCCCCTCGTCCTCCTCCTCCGAGGGCGACTCCGGCTCCGCGTCCGGCCACGGCGGCAAACCGCCCTCCGGTGGCCGGAAGCCCGGCGACGACGCCGACTGCACGGCCCGCTTCAAGCTGGTCGACCAGTGGCCCAACGGCTTCCAGGCCGCCGTCACCCTCACCTCCCGCGCATCCCTCGGCGACTGGCGGGTCACCTGGACCTTCCCCGACTCCCAGCGGGTGACGCAGATGTGGGACGGGGAGTTCACCCAGCACGGCTCGAAGGTGACCGCCACCGCTGCCGACTACAACAAGCGGGTCAGGGCCGGTGGCAGCTTCTCCATGGGCCTCCTCGGCTCCTGGAGCGACGGCAACCGGCCGCCCGGCTCCTTCACCCTGAACGGCCGCCCCTGCGCGGGCTGACGACATCGCCCGGCACCGCACCGCTGGGTGCCGCTTCGCACCGCACCACTCGGATGGCGGAACAAGACTTCCACCGCCGGGGGAAGCCATCTCGGAATGAGCAGTGTCCTCAGCGGCATCGTCACCCTGCCCCCCGACGCGCCCGCCGGGCGGGCGGCGCGGGTGGTGGTGGAGGTGCGCAACGTGTCCCGCTCCGACACCCCCGAACCGATCGTGGCCGCGCAGGTCCTCACCGATGTGCCACTGAGTCCGGGGGGCCATGTCCCGTTCAGCGTCACCGTCGCCGGTGAGCTGATCCCCGGGGACAATTACGGGCTGCGGGTCCATGTGGACGTCAGTGGCTCCGGGGTCATGGAGGACGGCGATCTGGTCAGCGCCGAGGCCAGCCCCGTACCGGCCGGATCCACCGCGGGTCTGATCGCCCCGGTCGCGATCGTCTGGCGTCTGGCGTCTGACGACTGACGACTGACGGACCGGCCCGGGCGCGGCGAGGGCACGCCCGGGCGGCGCCGTGTGGTCAGTTGTCGTGGTGGTCAGTTGTCGTTCGCCGCGTCGGAGTCCGCCCTGTTCGCCGCCGACTCCGCGTCGTCCACCAGCTTGTCCAGCTCATCCAGCTCGGAGCCGGACGGAGCCGGTGCGGTGGCGGACGGGGCGGTGGTGGACGGGGCGGACGCGCCCGATGAGCCGTTCGCGTCTTTCGAGCTGTCCGAACCGTCCGAACCGCCCTTGCCGCCGCCGCAGCCGGTGGCCAGCGCGGCGCAGAGGAGCGCCGTGGCCGCCACGGCCCAGGGGCCGCGCCTCACTTCGCCGCTTCCTTACCGCTGCCGGAGTCCTCGCCGCGCGCGGTGCACCACTTCTGGACCTTCGACAGATCCTTCTGCCGCTGCTCGAGCGTCGGCACGAGGGACCTGCGGAAGGTGAGCTTGTGGCTGAGGAACGTCTGGACCTCGGTGTGGTCCGCCTTCTTCGCCCGCTCGATCCGCTTCGTCAGCCGGGCCACGGACCCACGGACGGCCGCCGGGCCCTTGAGCCGCCTCAGCGCCCGGTCCAGCCGCCGGTCGATCTTCTCGGCGCGCTTGCACAGCCCCCGGGAGCCGTCCCCTGCTCCCTTCGGCGCCTTCGCCTGCGCGCTCGGGGAGGCGGCCGGTGTCGAGGCCGTGGTGCCGCCGTCCGCCGCCGCGATGCCCACCGGACCGAGCACGGCGGCGGTGACCGCACACGCCACGAGGACGCTCTTTCCACGGTGCATGGTGCTGTTCCTTCCCTTGGAGCCCCTTGGAGCCGGACGGCCGGGAGGGGCCGGGCCGTCCCGGACTGGGAAAAACCCTAGGAACCTTCTTTGTGGAAACTCTGTGGACCGCGGTCGTGGACCGGAGTTGCGGACCGCAGTCGTGGACCGCAGTCGTGGACCGGAGTTACCGCGCCTCGGTGGGCCGCAGGACGAACCCCACGCCGCGCACCGTGTGCAGCATCCGCGGGCGGCCGCCCGCCTCCAGCTTGCGGCGCAGATAGCTGACGAAGGTGTCCACGGCGTCCGTACGGACCTCGAAGTCATAGCCCCAGACGCGGTCCAGCAGCTGGTCGCGGGTGAGGACGATCCCGGCGTTGCGCGCGAACACGTCCAGCAGCTCGAACTCGCGCCGGGTGAGCCGCAGCGGCGCCCCGTCCAGCCACGCCTCCCGCGCCTCCGGCACCATCTCCAGCGCACCGGCCCGCACCCGGTCGGTGGCGGCGGGCGGACGGCGGCGCAGCAGGGCGTGCAGCCGCAGCACCAGTTCCTGGAGCGCGAAGGGCTTGACGAGGTAGTCGTCGCCCCCGGCCTGGAGCCCGGCCACCCGGTCGGCCACCTCGTCGAGCGCCGACAGCATCAGAACGGGCACGTCATTGCCGTCCGCGCGCAGGCTGCGGCACACCTCGATCCCGCTCAGGTCGGGCATGGAGATGTCCAGGACCACCACATCGGGCGCCCCGTCGCGCATCGCGGCCAGCGCGGCGTGGCCGCCGTCCGCGAGGGTCACCGCGAACCCGTTGAGCCGCAGCCCGCGCTCCAGGGACCGCCGGATGGCCGCGTCGTCATCCGTCACCAGGACGCGACCGCTGTCCGTGGCTGCCATGTCCGCATCACCTCCGGCCCGGCATGGTACGTGCCCCGGCGTCCGTGCGCGGACCGCATCAAGGGACGCGCGCACGGGGGCATGGCCTTTGGGCCAATTGACTCCGTCCCGTCGGCGCCGTGGGATTGGTCTGGTTCACCCTTTTTCCCGCCGCGCCCGCCGAGGAGCCGGTGTGTCCCGCACCCGCGAAGGAGTCAGCGTGTCCCAGCCCGCCAACGCCCCGGACAGCCTGGCCGTCCCGGATGCCCCGGATGCCCCGGACGCGCTGGACGCGCTGGGGCCCAAGGGGCCCTACCGCTCCCGCCACCGCCTCACCGTCCACGATGTCACCGGCGCGCCGATGGCCGAACTCTCCCTGGTCCCCCGGCTGTTCGTTACCCGGGCGCTGGCCGCGCTGCGCGCCGCCGACACCCCGCCGCTGGAGGAGCGGCTGGCCGCGCTGAAGCGGGCGGGGGAGCTGTTCGCCACCGGCACCGTGGCCGGGATGTCCGCCGAGGCGTACGAGGGCGCGGTGTGCCGGATGTCGGGCACCCCGCTCGCCAATGTGCGGATCGCCGTGGAGGCGATACGGCTCAGCGCCACCGAGGCGTACCGCAGCGTCCAGGCGGCCCGCCCGGTGGGGGCGGTGGGCGATTGGCGCGATCCGTACGCCCGGAGCGGCACCGCGGTGTGGATCCGGCGCGGCGATGTCTTCGCGGTGCACGCCGCGGGCAACCACCCCGCCGTGCACGCCCTGTGGCTGGAGGCGCTGGCGCTGGGCTACCGGGTGGCGGTACGCCCCTCCCGCCGTGAACCACTCACCCCGTACCGGCTGGTCAGCGCCCTGCGCGAGGCGGGTTTCGGGACGGATCAGGTGGTGCTGCTGCCCACCGACCACGACGCGGCCGGGGAGATCCTGCACGGTGCGGACCTCTCCATGGTCTACGGCGGGCAGGAGGTCATCGACCGCTACGCCGCCGATCCGGCCGTACTGCCCAACGGGCCCGGCCGCTCCAAGATCCTGATCACCGCCGACCGGGAGTGGCGCGACCACCTCGATGTGATGGTCGACTCCATCGCCCGCCACGGCGGCACCGCGTGTGTCAACGCCACCGCCGTCCTCGTCGAGGGCGATCCGGCGCCGGTCGCCGAGGCGCTGGCGGAACGGCTCGCCGCCCTCCCCAGCCTGCCGCCGCAGGACGAGAAGGCGGTGCTGCCGGTCCATCCGCTCGAGGTCGCGCGCGGCTTCGAACGCCTGCTGCTCGGCAAGGCCGCGGGCGCCCGGGCGTGGCTGGGCGGCGACGGCGTGGTGGACGACCTCGGCGACGGCAGCGCGGCCCTGCGCCCCGCCGTCCTCCAGCTCGACGATCCGCTGGACCCGCGGCTGGGCGTGGAGCTGTCGTTCCCCTGCGTCTGGGTGGCCCCCTGGACGCGGGAGGCGGGGGTCGCCGCGCTCCGGGACAGCCTGGTGGTCACGGCGGTCACCGGGGACGAGGCGCTGCTGGACGGGCTGCTCGCCGAGCCGTCCATCAAGAACCTCTACATCGGCGGCCATCCCACCCACTGGATCGCCCCGGGCATCCCGCACGACGCGTATCTCGGCGAGTTCCTGATGCGCACGAAGGCCGTCATCCGCGGCTGACCGACCCCATGAGCTTCCACCGCTGGGTCCCACCGCCGCTGAGTCCACCGCCGCCATCCGCGAGGAGCATCCCGTGCCGACAGCGTCCCTTTCGGTGCTCGACATCCCCTTCGACGAGCGCCCCGACCCCGATGAGTACATCCGCGCCGCCATGGAGTGGCACTTCGGCCCGGACACCGGCTCCCCGTTCTGGCTGCGGAAGGCGGAGACGCTGCACTTCGATCCGCGGCGGGACGTCAGGGGCGTCGCCGATCTCGCGCTCTTCCCCCATGTCACCGGCGAGTTGCGCGAGGTGCCGGTGCGCGATCTGATCCCCCAGGGGTACGGGGCCGACGCCCGGATCGTCGGGGTCTTCGAAAGCGGCGGCACCACCGGCGCGCCCAAGCGGATCGTGTGTCTGCGCGACTGGCTGGACCGCCTCGCCCACGGGCTGAGCGCCGACCTCGACGGGCTCGGCATCCCGCGCGGGGCGGACTGGCTCGCCATCGCCCCCAGCGGCCCCCATATGGTCGGCGAGATGGTCGCGGCCACGGCGGCCCGGCACGGTGGGCTGATGTTCCGCGTCGACATGGATCCGCGGTGGGTCAAGAAGCTGATCTCCGCCGGGAAGGCCGAGGAGACCGACGCCTATGTGAACCACCTGGTGGAGCAGGCGGCGCACGTCCTGCGCACCCAGGACATCGGGGTGCTGATGACCACCCCGCCGCTGCTGGAGCGGCTGGCCCGGCACGATGACCTCATCGAGCTGATCGGGGAGAAGGTCAGGGGCATCATGTGGGGCGGCGCCCATATGGACGCCGACACCCGCGATCTGCTGCGCACCGAGGTCTTCCCCGGCTGTGAGCTGTACGGCACCTACGGCAACACCATGATCCTCGGCGGTGCCACCGAGCGGCTGGGGCTCGGCCCGGACGAGCCGTGTGTCTTCGATCCGCGTACGCCGTTCGTCACCTTCTCGGTGGTGGACCCGGTGAGCGGGGCGCCGGTGGCGTACGGCGAGCGCGGCCGGGTGGTGATGAACCACGTCAGCAAGTCCGCTCTGCTGCCGAACAACCTGGAGCGCGATCTGGCGATCCGCGTCCCGGCGCCGGAGGGCGCGGTCGGGGATTCGGTGGCCGATGTGGGGCCGGTGGCGATGTTCGACGACGAGGTCGTGATCGAGGGCGTCTACTGACCGGCGTTTGCCGCGTTCCGCCACCAGGCGTTTGCCGCGTTCCGCCTTGGACCCATTCAGCCGCGGCAGTCACAGTGGTTACGATCTGGCGCGATGGGCAGTGGGCAGCGCGGCGGAGAGGCCCGCAAACGGAGGGGCCACATACAGAGGGGCCAGATACGGAGGGACCCGGTGCGCGGCACCGTGCCCTCCGTCCTCTGCCGTGCCGTGCTGCTGCTCGCCGCGGCGCTGTGGGTGGCGCCCTCGTGCGTCCATCCCGCCGCCGGGCCCGGCGCCCTGTCGACGAGGTGCCCGCACCGCCCGGCGGAGACCGCGTCTGCCCAGCCCCCGCACGAGGAGCCGGTCACGTATCCGGCTCCGGGGCACCGGCCGTTCGACACCACCGGCTCCGGCAGCGGAAGCGACGACTGTGTCGCGGGCCCCCGGAGAGTGGTCCAGGCCCTGGTGCCCACGCCCGTACCCCCGCCCTCCCTCGGCGAGGTTCCGCCGCCGGGCGGCTCCCGGAGCCCGGACCCCGCCCGGGCGCCGCCGGACCGTCCCGTCCGCGGCCTCGGCCTCCATCAACTCCAAGTACTTCGGACCTAGGCCGACGCCGGTCACCGCGATGCACCGCTCCACCCATCCAGTGTGCGAACGAGCGCGAACTGCGCCAATTGCGAGGTTGAGGACAGCCATGGGTTCCAAGGGATCGAAGACGAAGGGCGCGGCCGACCGCCGCGCGAAGATAGAGGAGTTGCGCCGCGCCGAGAAGGCGCGCGAGCGCCGGTACCGGATCATCACCATCACCTCGGTCACGGTGATCGTCGCCGGGCTGGCCGTCGGGGGCTACTTCCTCGTCGACGCGGGCGACAAGAAGGAGAAGAAGGAGGCCAAGGTCACCTCGTCGGTGGTGAAGACCGGTGAGTTCAAGGGCATGAGGACCTGGAAGAACCTGGGCCGGACGCATGTCCAGGGCACGGTGAAGTACGCGATGTCGCCGCCGGTCGGCGGCGACCACAACCAGGTCTGGCAGAACTGCAACGGCGATGTCTACACCAAGCCGCTGACCAAGGAGAACGCGGTGCACTCGCTGGAGCACGGCGCGGTGTGGGTGACGTACACCGACAAGGCGTCGAAGGAGGACATCGCCGCCCTCTCGGCGCGGGTCAAGAAGACCCCGTACTCGTTGATGAGCCCCTACCAGGACCAGGACTCGCCGATCGTCCTCAACGCCTGGGGCAATCAGCTCGACGTCGAGAAGGCGTCCGACCCGCGGGTGGCGGCGTTCTTCAAGAAGTTCGTCCAGGGCAAGCAGACGCCCGAGCCCGGCGCCTACTGCACCAACGGGAAGTCTTCGTGAGCGAAGGGACCGCCGTCGGCCGCGCCGCCCGCCAGCCGCTGGTGGCGGGGATCGCCGCCGCCCTCGCCCTGCTGACGCTGGTGGCGGTGGCGGTGGTGTGGCTGACGAGCGACCGCTCGGAGGGCTCGACGGACCCGGGGACGCCGGAGGACACCTCCGCCGAGGCCGGTTTCGCCCGCGATATGTCCGTCCACCATCAGCAGGCGGTGGAGATGTCGTTCATCGTGCGCGACCGCACCGGTGACGACGAGGTGCGGCGGCTGGCGTTCGACATCGCCAGCACCCAGGCCACCCAGGCCGGGATGTTGCAGGGCTGGCTGGACATGTGGGGGCTGGGCAAGACGTCCGAGGACCCGCCGATGACGTGGATGAAGCACGCGTCGTCGGACGGCATGGAGGGCATGGAGGGCATGGACCACGGCTCGATGAAGGGCATGGGGTCCACGTACAAGCCGCACGACGGCTCGCTGATGCCGGGCATGGCCACCAACAGCCAGCTCGACGCGTTGCGCAAGGCCAAGGGCAAGACGGCCGAGGTGCTCTACCTCAAGCTGATGACCGCCCATCACAAGGGCGGCGTCGGGATGGCGAAGGGGGCGGTCGAGCTGGTCAAGGACCCGACCGAGAAGCATCTCGCGCGGACGATGGTCCAGGGCCAGCAGTCGGAGATCCAGCTGATGGCCGACATGCTCAAGGCGCGCGGCGCGTCCTCCTGAACCCGGGCCGATGGCGCCCCTCGCCCCCGGAACCCGCGGGGCCTACGGAACCCGACGGGAACCCGACGGGCTCTACGGGCTCTACGGGTCCTACGGGCCGAGGGGCGCCATCACCCCGCCTCCCGCACGAACACCCCGGCCCTGGCCGCCTGATACGTGGTCTCGACGGTGGTCTGCACCAGCCGCTCATCGATCGCCCCGCGCAGGATGAGCACCCGGTAGTACAGGGGCGCCCCCAGCGTGGCGATGACCTCCCAGGCGTCGGTAGCCTCGGGGATGTCCCCGCGCTCGACCGCGTTCCGCACGATCAGGGTCACCTCCTCGGTCCGCCGTACGAACGCGGTGCGCAGGATGTCCTCGACCCGGGGGTCGTGCGCGGCCGCCGCGATCAGGCCCTGCATGAGGTTGCGGTTGCGCATCGTGTTGTTGAAGTCCGCGATGGCCTGGGTGAGTTCGCTCAGGTCCCGCCGGAAGTCCCCGGTGTCCGGAGTGGGCAGCGTCGAACTGCGCTCGGCCAGCAGATCGACGACCACCCCCTCCACGGTGCGCCAGCGCCGCCGGATGGTCGACACATGCACCCCCGACCGCCGCGCGAGCCGGTCGAGGGTGAGCGCGGCGAACGAGTCGCGGTCGAGCTCCTCGTACGCGGCCGCCAACACGGCGGCCCGAGTCCGGGCCGTACGCCCCCCGGGGCGAGCCGACCCATGCGGTGGTCGCTCTGTCATGACGCGCCGACTCTACGGCCCCTCCACCCTCGTGAGCACCAGATCTTCACGACATCCGGGACGCGGAACGCCCGGTAACCCATTGCACGGCGTACACGCCCCTCGCTAGTGTGACACCCGTTACTTAATGCGCGCGACAGCGCATTAGGAAAAACGGGGCGCAGAGTTTGCCGGACCTTCCTCACGAGGGGAAGGAAGGTCCAGCACGCTCCTCTTCTCTCTCCCCGGCCTTCAGCCCCTGGCCGATCACACTCGGCTAATCATTGCCCCCGCCGGTCGAGGGAGCTCAGCCGTAGGAGGCCGACCACTTGCCGCGCGTGAAGTGACACACGCCGTCGGGCGTGATGTGCACGCGGCTGCCGTAGATCGGTAGGCCGCCCTCGGCGTTCAACCGGTGCCGGATGCGTTCGAGCACCGTCCACAGGCGCCGCGGACCGCCCTGGTGGACGGTGGGCGGGTCGATCCACATCGCAGAAGCGCACGCCCACGAGCCGTCGGGGCGCACGAGCCATGCCGTGCGCTGCTCGCCGCGCTCCTCGTAGTGGGCCTCGACGCCGGGCACGGCGAGCTCGAGCATGGCGCGCACGTCCCACGCCTCCGCGACATCGAGCACCGGATAGCGGCCCTCGATCACCTGCTCGCCCTCGCGGTCCCGTACGGCCGCGAACGGCTCCTCCGTCCCCGGCGGGTAGTCGGCACCGGTGCGGGTGCCCATGAGCCCGGCCCGGCCCCACTCGACGACCCCGCTCGCGCCGCCGTCCGCGTCCTTGTCGGCCGTGACGATCACGTTCATACGGGCGAGCGTGGTCACCAGGCGCCCACCGGGGCGCAGCGCGGCTATCACGCCTGCGAGGTTGGGCAGCGCCACCATGGACACTATGCGGTCGACGCCGCCCCGCCTATCCGCGCGTCCTCCAAGCACCGCGAGGCGCATCCTCGGGTTGGGGGAATCAGGAGGGGCCGGTGGGCTCCAGGTCCGTCAGCCGCTTCCTCCAACGGGCGGCGTTCTCCTCCTGTCCATGCACGGACTCGCAGGTGGCCTGGGCACGACACGCGTACGCCGCCAACTCGGGGAGGTACTCGCATGCCACGTCGACGATGGCTTCGATGCCGTCGTCCCACGCTGGATTGACGATCTTGTCGACCAGCGCGGTCCCCATCTCCATGGCCAGCTCCGCCGGGCGGGCCGAGCCGCTGGCCAAGGCGTACCGGAAAGGTCCGCTGTCGTGCCCCTCATCGGCCAGATCCGCCAGAAGGCGGGCCGTGCCGGTGTTCCCGGCGCGGGCGTGCACGAAGGCCAGGTCCATCGCGAACTGGCCCATCCATGTTCGCGCCAGGTCCCCCGCGAGGCTTCCTCCCGAGATCTCATCGGCCCGGTCGAAGTCCCCTTCCAAGAGGGCCAGCGCGAAGGTGGCCACCTGGGCCGAACCGTCGTCGTAGATCTTGCGCAGCTCCGCCGCTGCCCGTGACAGGTCACCCGCTCGTGCCGAGCGGTATCCGTATTCGGCTGGGCTCTCCATTCCCGCCCGTTGGCGTGCTTCGGCGATGGCTGAAGCACCGCCGAGGAAAATGTCACCTATGGAGAAGTCGCCTCGGAAGACCGCCTCCGCGTAGGCCGCTCGGGCTTCCTCCTCGCGTCCTTCGGCGTGCAGTCGAAAGGCCAACTCCAGAGGAACGTTCGAATCTTGATCTTGTTCCGTGTACTTGTCCTGGCCGGTCAGTAGGACGTCCAGTTCCAGACGGGCCTTCACTTTGGCGTAGGGATCGCCGTGTTCGAGTTCGATGGCGTGCCGGAACGCGGCTGCGGCGCCGTCGGGGTCGTCGTCCCACAGCAGCCAGCCGAGACGTACCGAGGCTTCGGCTTCGGAGATCGGGCCCCATGCGCCGGTGCCCCAGCACTGGCCGGTTCGGAGGGTCTGTGTCCAGCGCGGGTCGGTGGGCCAGATGTCGTACTCCGCCTGGACGAGACGTTCTTCCAACGGGCGGTGTTCCCCAGGACGGTAGCCGCCGTTGAACGTCCCCGCGTAGTACAGGTGATCAAGGGTGTCGTAGGCGTTGCGGTAGTACACGGCCAGGGCGTCGTCAACAGGGTGATGGCGCAGAGCCACCGGTTCGACGCGCTCGATGAAGCGGTGGGCGTTGGCGTGGACGAATGCGGCGTCCAGCGCTTGCGCCTCACTGACCTCCCCGGCCAACGGCCCCCGGGGTCGGCCGGCCTCGCCGTCCGCCGCTTCCCGCAGCACCTGCAGGAAGAACCCGGAGTCGTACGGCAACAGCCTGGTCTGGTCCCACCATGGCTCATGATGAACGAGCAGCACCCGCAATCGCACCGGCCCGCCTGAGGCCGCCGCGTGCACGACGTGAATCCGGTACATGTTGTCCATGCCAACACCCTGGCAGCCGACTACGACAACGGGCGAAGCCCATTGCCTCACCCGCCACGATGCCGAACGGACCGCAGGCGGCGTTGAACCCGGCGCGGCCGTCCCGGCCCCCCCGGTGGCACGGCGCCCACCGGGGAACGAAGGGTCAGTGCAGGTGGGCCGGGGTGAATTTGACGGGGAGGGCGGAGACGCCGCGCATCATCAAGGTGACGCGCCATTCGAGGGCGTCCTCGGGTACGGAGAGGGTGACGTCCGGGAGGCGGTCGAGGAGGACCTCGACGGCGGCGGTGGCGATGACCTCGGCGATCTCGCGGGCGGCCGGGGGGCAGCCGTGTTTGCCGTGGCTGAAGGCCATATGGGCCTGGTTGCCACCGGCGCCGGACTGGAAGTCCGGGCGGACGTCGGGGTCGGCGTTGGCCGCGGCGAGGCCCAGCATCAGGCAGTCGCCCTTTCTGATGCGGCGTCCGCCGAGCATGGTGTCCTCGGCGGCCCAGCGGCCGATCCAGAACGGGACCGGGGTGTCCTCCCACAGCACCTCGTTGAGCGCCTGGCCGACGCTGCGGCGGCCGCCGGAGAAGGTGATGGCGAACCGCTCGTCCGTCAGCATCAGCCGGAGGGCGTTGCCGATCAGGTCGCTGGTGGGCTGCTGGACGGCGTAGATGGAGCCGAGCAGATCGTTGATGATCTCGTCGTCGGTGAGCCCGGCGGGGTGGGACACCAGATGGGCGGCGACGTTGGTCTGGTCGGGGTTCTCCCGGACCCGCTTGATCAGCGCCTCCATCCGGGTCTGCATCCTCTGCAGGGCGATGGGGGCGTCATTCCCGGTGAGGCGGAGCGAATCGTCCTGGAGGGCGGCGGATTCGGTGTCGTCCAGGCCGTAGAGCCGGGTCACCACCCGCAGCGGGATCTGGCTGGCGTACTCGGCCACCAGATCGGCCCGGCCGCTGCCCGCGAAGGTGTCGATCAGCTGGTCGGCGACGCGCTCGCACTGTGCGCGCAGCTCGAACTGGTCCACCGACGCCAGGCCGTCGCAGACCGCCTCGGACCGCCGCTGGTGGTCGGCGCCCTCACTGAACAGCATGGTCGGGCGGTAGCCGACGAAGGTCGTCAACTCCCAGTCGGGCGGCACCAGATGCCAGGAGTGCCAGCGGCGGGAGTCACGGGCGAACAGATTGGGGTCGGTGGTGACCCGGACCACCTCGCGGTAGCCCAGCACCGTCCAGACGGGGATCGTGCCGTCCAGCAGGACGGGCACGACCGGGCCGTGGTCCCGGCGCAACTCGCGGTAGAGCTCCATCGGTTCGTCCCGGAACCGCTGGTAGTCCAGCGACACCGACCCGGGCGGCACCACCCCTTCGGACGGCGCGGGGGCCGACGGGAAGACCGGCTGGGGCGCGGCCCCGGGCAGGGCGTCCGGCGGGGGCATGGGGTCAGGGGTGGTCACGCGGTGGTCTCCCCGGCGGCGCCGTTGGTGGACAGGGAGTAGAGGTAGCGGGCGAGCGCGACCAGTACGGCCTTGCTGGAGTCGCGCTTGCGGGCGTCGCATTCGATCATCGGGACCTCGGGCGGGAGGTCAAGGGCCTCCCGCACCTCCTCCAGCGTGTGCTGCGGCTCGGTGAAGTTGTTGCGGGCCACGATGAACGGGGTGCCATGGTGCTCCAGCCGGTCCAGCGCGTACCAGGAGTCGGCGAGCCGGTTGGTGTCCACCAGGACGACCGCGCCCAGGGTCCCGGAGAACAGCCGGTCCCACAGGAACCAGAACCGCTCCTGGCCCGGCGCGCCGAACAGATAGAGCACCATCTGTTCGTCCAGGCTGATCCGGCCGAAGTCGAAGGCCACCGTGGTGGTGGTCTTGTGGCGCACGAACGAGGCGTCGTCGATGCCGATGCCCGCCTGCGTCATCGTCTCCTCGGTGCTGAGCGGGCGGATCTCGCTGACGGTCTGCACCATCGTCGTCTTGCCGACGCCGAACCCGCCGACGATCACGATCTTCAGACCGTTGCTCGCGCTCTCCCGCAGCGGGGCGTGCCCGGCGCCGCCGGGGAGCGGGGTGCTGACGGTGGTCTCAGAGATTCTGGAGTGCAACGAGCACCTTCTTCAGGGTTTCGGGCCCGGGCAGACTGCCGCCGGAGCGGGCCGCATGCGGATGGCGCGCGGTGATCCGGCCGGTGTCCAGCAGATCGCACAGCAGGATCTTGACCACGCTGACGGGCAGTTCCAGATACGAGGAGATCTCCACGACCGACAGGGGGCGGCGGCACATCCGCAGAATCTTGACGTGCTCGGACTGCATCCCCGGGGTGGGATCGCTTTCGCTGACGATCAGCGTGACCATGTCGAACCGGCTCTCGTCGGCCCGGCTGCGGCCGCCGGTGACGGTGTACAGCCGGTCAGGACCCTCCTTGTCCAGTGGCCCTCGGATCATGCCTTCGCCCCGCCGCCGCTGCTGCCCGCTTCCACTCGTGGAGCGGCCCGCAGATGGTCGCCGATCTGCTCGACCAGCTCGTTCATGTTGTGGCCGATGATGCCGACATCGGCGTCATCGAGGGCCACCACGGCGAGGTGGGCGCCTTCGCCGGCCTCGACGATGAACAGAATTCCCCCGTGGAACTCCGTCATCGACTGTCGTACGCCGCCGCTTCCGTCGCCGAACTCGATGGACGCGCCGTGGGCGAGGCTCTGGATGCCCGACGCGATGGCCGCCAGCTGATCGGCCTGGTCCACGGACAACCCGGAGGAGAGGCACAGTTTGAGGCCGTCCCGTGACAGCACCAGGGCGTGCCGCGAGCCCGGGGTCTTCTCCAGCAGGTTCTCCAACAGCCAGTCCAAGCTGCGGTCGGTGGTGTTCATCGGCGTTCCTTCTGTCACGGCTTGTCGTTCTCGGCAGGCTCGGCGGACTCGGCGGACTCGGTGTGATCTGCGGATACCGAAGGCTCGGTGTCACACGGGGCACCGGCGGCAGAAGCACCGCGGGCTGCCTGGCGGAAGGCGCCGAAGCGGGCTCCGGCCTCCTCGGGTCGTGGACGGCTGGTCTTGGACTTGGGTTCCGCCTCGGCCGCCTGGGCGGCGGCGCGGGTGGCGGCGGCCAGCGTCTCGCCGCGGCGCCGCTTGGGCAGCCCGTTGACCCGTGAGGGCTGTGCGGAGGGCTCCGCCGAGGGGGCCGTGGACGGGGCGGTCTCCGTCGACGCGGGCGTGGCCGTGGACGTGGACGTGGGCGGGGAGTCGGCCGGGGCGGGCGCGACCGTGGCGGTGGACGCGCTCGTGGCGGTGGACGCGGCGGGCGTCTGCCGGGGGTACCCGGTGCGGACGCTGCCCGGCGAGTCGAGGACGACGGCGTCCTGGTTGACGTGGGTGACCAGCTGCTGCGGGATCAGGACCACGACGCCGGTGCCGCCCCGCGCGGACGGCCGGAAGGAGACGGTGAGCCCGTGCTTACGGGCCAGACAGCCGACGACCGCGAGGCCGAGCCGGGTGCCGGACAGGCTCATCAGGTCCAGGCTCTCGGAGGAGACCGCCTGCTGGGCGCGGTCCAGGGCGGCCGGGCCCATCACCAGGCCGCCGTCCTCGACGGTCACCACGACGCCCGCGTGCGTCTCCTCGACGTACACGTGCACCTCCTCGGTGGGAGGCGAGAAGCTGGCGGCGTTGTCCATCAGCTCGGCGAGGGCGTGCATGACGCCCTCGGCCGCGTAACCGGCCACCGCGGCGTTGCTGGTCGAGTGGACCCGCACCCGCTGGAAGGCGCTGATCCGGCCGATCGCACCGCGCAGTACGGACTCCATGACGATCGGCCTGGTCCAGCGGCGCCCGGAGCGGGCACCGGTCAGCACCGCGATGCTGTCCGCGATACGGCCCGCCTGGGCAGTGGTGTGGTCCAGCTTCAGCAGATCGCCGAGGACCGTCTCGTCGTGGCGGTTCTCCATCTCCCTGAGGTCGGCCAGCATGCTGGTGGCCAGCGCCTGGACGCGGCCCGCGGCGTTGGCGCACGCGGCCATCGCGGAGGCGCGCATCCGCTCACCGTCGCCGATCTCGCGCAGCAGGGTCCGGAGCAGATACTGATGGCCGCGGCTGGTGGGCCGCTCCATGCGGGTGATCACGGTTTCCGCCGAGCCGCCCTCGCGCAATTGCCGCACCGCGGACGGAATCGTTTCCTCGGCGAGCCGGGTGGCCTCGATCTCCTGCGCGGCGGCCGCGGTCTCCAGCGAGGTGACCCGCTCCTGGAGACGGCCGATGGTCCGCGAACGGCTGGCGGCGACGGCGAGCGCCACCCCGATCGCCACGGCGGCGGCGGCGCAGAAGACGGCGACGAAGGCGCGCTGGGCGGATGGCACCGCGGTGGTCACCCACAGTCCCGCTCCGGCGGCGACGACGGCTGCCAGCAGGGGGACGGTCAGGGCCCCGCGCGTCACCGAAGGCCCTTTGTACGGATGGCTGGATATGTGTGCTGACATCTATCAGGTCCTCATGGGCGCGTTGAGGGTTTTTGACTGGACCACGCGGACATCAAGCCGTGGGCGCCACATGTTAGTAGAGTCACGTCAGTTTGACCGGGCCCTCCCCGCACACAGATCATGACGGCCCGTCAAATCGAGGCGCTGTGCAGCGTCATGTTCCGGACGCATATGACGTCGCCCCCTTTACGCCACCTTTTGCGCGCGACTTTTACGCCCGCCTTTTACGCCACCTTTTGCTCCGCCTTATGCCCCGGCTCTTGCGCCGCCTCTTGCCCGCTCTCTTGCCCCTACCCTCTTGCGCCACCGCCGTCGGCCCCGGCGACGCTACGGAATCGCCAGCTCCGCCCAGATGACCTTGCCGTCCGCGGTGTAGCGGGTGCCCCAGCGATCGGCGAACTGGGCGACCAGGAACAGCCCCCGGCCGCCCTCGTCCGTCGTCGCCGCGTACCGCAGATGTGGGGAGGTGCTGCTGGTGTCGGAGACCTCGCAGATCAGCGCGCGGTCACGGAGGACCTGCACCCGGATCGGGCCGGTGGCGTGCCGGATGGCGTTGGTGATCAGCTCGCTGAGCACCAGCTCGGCGGTGAACGCGGCCTCGTCCAGCCCCCACTCCGCCAGCTTCCGCATGACCTCGGCACGCACCCCGGACACCGCGGCGGGGTCGGACGGCACCTCCCAGGAGGCCACCCGGTCGGCGCCCACGACCTGGGTCCGGGCGACGATCAGGGCGATGTCATCGCTCGGATTGCTGGGCAGCAGCGCGTCCAGCACCTCGGTGCAGATCTGGTCGGGGGTCCGGCCGGGGTGGGACAGGGCTCGGCGCAGCATCTCCAGACCGGTGTCGATCTCCCGGCGGCGGTCCTCGATGAGCCCGTCCGTATAGAGGACGAGATGGCTGCCCTGGGCCAGCTCCACCTCGGCGGTCTCGAACGGCAGCCCGCCGAGGCCCAGCAACGGCCCCGCGGGCAGGTCAAGGAACTCCACCGAACCGTCCGGACGCACCAGCGCGGGCGGCGGATGACCGGCCCGCGCCATCGTGCAACGCCGCGTCACCGGATCGTAGATCGCGTACAGACACGTCGCCCCCGTGATGCCCTCACTGCCACCGCCGCCACTGCTGCCGTCGCCGTCCGGCCCGCCCGGACCCTCGTCCTGGTCGATCCGCGCGATCAGATCGTCAAGGTGGGAAAGGATCTCATCCGGCGGGAGATCGAGCGTGGAGAAGTTGTGCACCGCCGTCCGCAACCGCCCCATCGTGGCCGCCGCATGCAGACCATGCCCCACCACATCCCCCACCACCAACGCCACCCGCGCCCCCGGCAACGGAATGACATCGAACCAGTCACCCCCCACCCCCGACTCCGCAGGGAGATAGCGGAAGGCCACGTCCAGGGCGCTCTGGCTGGGCAGGGCGCGCGGCAGCAGGCTGTGCTGGAGGGTCACCGCCATGGTGTGCTCACGGGTGTAGCGGCGGGCGTTGTCGATGCAGACCGCGGCGTGCGAGGCGAGCTCCTCGGCCAGGGACACCTCTTCCTGCTCGAAGGGCTCGCGCTGCTTCATCCGCCAGAAGTTGACCACGCCCAGCAACACGCCCCGGGCCCGCAGCGGCACGGTGACCAGCGACCGGACGCCGTATTCGAGGATCTGGGCGGTCTGCTCGGCGTCCTGGGCCTGCCAGCCCGCGGCCTCGGAGAGGTCGGCCTCCACGACCGGCTCGCCCCCGCTCAGGCCGAACGCCTGGGGCGAGGACGGAACGAACGAGAACACCTTGCCGACCGGATAGAAGGGGTGGTTGGGCCGGATGCCGTGCGCCGCCTCCCGGCGCATCTCGACACCGCCCATCGCCAGCGGCTCCTCGCCGCGCGCCACGGGCTCCGCCAGGTCGACCGTGACGAAGTCGGCGAAGCGGTCCACCGCCACCTGTGCCAGCTCCTCCGCGGTCCTGGCGACATCGAGCGTGGTGCCGATCTCCACGCTGGCGTCGTAGAGCAGCTTGAGCCGCTTCTGGGCCACTTCGGCACGGCCGGAGAGGGCGCGCAGCTCGGTGGAGTCGCGCAGGGTGGCGACGCTGCCCGGCGGGCCGCCGTCGCGGTCGGTCAGCCGGTTGTTGATGGCCAGCAGCCGGTCCCCGGCCACCAGCACCTCGTCGGTGACATCGCGCCCGGCCGCCAGGACGTCGGCCACATGGGGTTCCAGGCCCAGGTCGTCGACCAGCCGCCCCTCCGGCCGCGGCGGCAGGTCCAGCAGCCGGGACGCCTCGTCGTTGGCCAGCACCAGCCGCCCGTCGCCGCCCACGATCAGCACGCCCTCGCGCACCGAGTGCAGCACCGCGTCATGGTGCTCGTACATCCGCGTCATCTCGACCGGGTCCAGGCCACGGGTCTGACGCCGCAATCGCTTGCTCACCAGCGCGGTGCCGCCGGTGGCGAGGACGAGCGAGGCGGAGACGGCGCCGACGAGGAGCGGCAGCTGGCGGTTGGCGAGCCCGCTCACCTTCTGGATGGTGATCCCCGCCCCCACCAGGCCGATGACCTTGTGATGGCGGTCGAAGACCGGGACGACCGCCTGCATGGCCTGGCCGAGGGTCCCGGGGCCGCTCTCGGTGATGGGGTGACCCCGCAGCGGCGGGCCGATGGTGCCGATGAAGTGCTTGCCGATCCGGTCGGGCTTGGGGTGGGTGAGCCGGATGCCCTCCCGGGTCACCACCACGACGAAGTCGAGCCCGGAGCTCTTCCGGGCGGCCTCGGCCTTCGGCTGGAGCACCTTGGTGGGATCGGGGCTGTGCAGCGCCTGGACGATCCCGGGGGAGTTGGCGAAGGACTCGGCGACCGCGACGGACCGGCCGCGGGCCTCCTCGATGGCGTCGTGCCGCACCTGGAGCACCAGGGCGATGGTGGCCGCCGCGCCGAGCAGCAGCACGATCACCAGCTGGAGGATGAAGACCTGCCCGGCGACGCTGCGGACGTTCAGCCACGATCGAAAGCGCCGGCCCGCCACCTCCGGGCGCTCCCGCCGCCGACTCCGTGGGCGCCGACCGGGGAACATGCGGGCAGCCCACGATCGACCCATAAACCGGGCCATACCCATACATCTACACCGGGAATTCTTGGAAGGCGAATCTCCACTTCCGGCGGCAAGGCGTCATCACCTTCCGCACATGGGGGGCGACCTTCCGTTCCGATGGCGAACGGCCCGCGGTGGGCGAAGTGCCGAAGGCGGGCGTCTATGCAAATCTGAGAAAAGGGTAATTCACCCTTATTGCCGCGAATCGGTGTCGTGGCGGCGCCGATCGCGCCGGACGAAGGAGCCCGACATGGCCAGTCACGCCGGTGGAGTTCAGACAGGGGCCGCTCCCGGCCATATGCACCGGGCGGTGAGCGGATGGCTTGTCTTCGCGGGGGTCATGATGATCTTCGGGGGGCTGATGAACCTGCTCCAGGGCATCTCGGCCATCCGCACCGACCGGGTCTTCCTGGTGACGCAGAGCTATATCTTCCAGTTCGACCTCGCCGGATGGGGCTGGGTCCACCTGGCCCTCGGGATCGCCGTGCTGATCGCCGGGTTCGCGGTGTTCACCGGTGCGATGTGGGCCCGGGTCGTGGGCGTGGTGCTGGCGGGTCTCGCGCTCATCGCCAACTTCCTGTGGCTGCCGTACTACCCGCTCTGGGCCACGGTGCTGCTCATCATCGACGCCCTGGTGATCTGGGCGCTGTGCGCCGGACCGAGCCGCGGCGGCGCGGGCCGTGCCGAGAGCGGCGCGGGGCGCGCGGACGGCGGCATGGGACGTACGGACACCGACACGGGCCGCGCGGAGAGCACCGCGGGACGTACGGACAGCGGAACGGGACGTACGGACAGCGGTACCGGGCGTCCGGACACCGGCACGGGACGTACGGACACCGACACCGGACGCACGGACACCGACACCGGCACCGGCACCGGCACCGGACGCACGGATATGGGCGGGCCCGATACGGGACGCACCGCCTGAGGGGCGCGATGCCTGGATTCCCGGCACGGCGGTTTCCCGGCAGGGCGCGGGGCAGGCTGGAGCCATGCTGCTGGCCGATGTCGCGCTGACCTCCCGCCAGGTCGCGGCCACCGCCGCCCGCTCGGAGAAGATCGCCGCTCTGGCCCGGCTGTTCCGCCGCACGGAACCGGCCGAGGCGGCCGTGGTGATCACCTACCTCGCGGGCAAGCTGCCCCAGCGCCGCACCGGAGTGGGCTGGTCCACCCTGCGCCACCGGCGGGAGCCCGCCGCCGAGCCGACGCTCGCGGTGCTCGATGTGGACGAGGCCCTGAGCCGGGTCGCGGCGGTCTCCGGCACCGGTGCGACGGCGGCCCGCAAGCGGCTGGTGGGCGAGCTGCTGTCCGCCGCGACCAAGGACGAGCAGGGCTTTCTGCTCGGCCTGATCGGCGGGGAGCTGCGGCAGGGGGCGCTGGAGGGGCTGGCCGCGGAGGGGCTGGCCGAGGCGGTCGGCGCACCGGCCGCCGAGGTGCGGCGGGCGGTGATGCTGGGCGGTTCGCTGGGCGCGGTGGCCGAGGCGCTGCTGGCGCGCGGCCCGGAGGCGCTGGCGGACTTCCGGCTCGAGGTGGGGCGGCCGGTGCTGCCGATGCTCGCGCAGAGCGCCAAGGACCTCGACGAGGCCATGGACCGGCTGGGGCCGTGCGCGGTCGAGGAGAAGCTGGACGGGATCCGGGTGCAGGTGCACCGGGACGGCGAGGAGGTACGGATCTACACCCGCACCCTCGACGAGATCACCGAGCGGCTGCCGGAGGTGGTCACGGCGGCGCGGGAGCTTGCGGTGGACCGGGCGATCCTCGACGGCGAGGTGATCCTGCTGGACGCGGAGGGGCGGCCCCGGCCGTTCCAGGAGACCTCCGGCCGGGTCGGCTCCCGGCTCGATGTGGCCGGGGCGTCGGCCGCGCTGCCGCTGTCCCCCGTCTTCTTCGACCTGCTCGTGGTGGACGACCGCGATCTGCTCGACCTCCCGACCCGCGAGCGCCATGCCGAACTGGCCCGGATCGCCCCGGGGCCCCGGCGGGTGCGGCGGCTGGTGGCCGATGACCCGGCGGATCCGGAGACCCGGCGGGCGGCCGGTGAGTTCGCCGCGGACGTGCTGGCCCGGGGGCATGAGGGGGTGCTGGTCAAGGGTCTTGAGGCGCCGTACGGAGCGGGCCGTCGCGGGGCGTCCTGGCTGAAGGTCAAGCCGGTGCACACGCTGGACCTGGTGGTGCTGGCGGCGGAGTGGGGGCACGGCCGCCGCACCGGCAAGCTGTCCAACCTCCATCTGGGCGCCCGGGCGCCGGACGGTACGTACGTGATGCTGGGCAAGACGTTCAAGGGGCTGACCGACGCGATGCTGGAGTGGCAGACGGAGGCGCTGCTGGGGATCGCGGTCAGCGACGACGGCTGGGTGGTGCGGGTGCGGCCGGAGCTGGTGGTGGAGGTGGCCTTCGACGGGCTGCAGCGCTCGTCCCGCTATCCGGCGGGCGTCACCCTGCGGTTCGCGCGGGTGCTGCGCTACCGGGAGGACAAACCGGCGGACCAGTCGGACACGGTCGAGACCGTACTGGCGCTGCGCGGCGGCTGAACGAGGGCCCTCGGGACCCCACGCCCCGAGGGCCCTCAGGACCCCGGGCCGCGGGGCGGTCCGGGGTCGGTCCGGGTTCAGCCGGGGTCAGGACGGGTTGTCCCCGTGGGTCAGGGTCTCCCAGCCGAGGAAGAGGCTGTTGGTGCCCGCCGGGCGCTGCCGCTCGGTGAGCTTCTGGGTGTTGGTCATGGCGATGCCGAGCCGGTTGTGCAGCGCGTTGTAGCCGACCTCGGTGATCGGGCCGAGGCCGCGCTTGACGCTGCCGCCGCACAGCCAGGACGGCGGGGCCTCGCCCAGTTCGTACTTCGACTGGAAGCCCAGCGCCTGCCGCAGCCGCTCGCCCACCTCGGGGTAGAGGTCCTGGCCCTGGATGCGGCTGGTCTCGGCGACGTGCGCGATGGAGGCGATGCCGTATCCGGTGTGGGTGAAGTCGCGGCAGGTCTCCTGGGTGAGCCCGGTGACGAAGGTGGACTGGCCCTGCCAGTAGTTGATGATCTTGTCGCGGGTGTCGAGGCCGCTGCCGGGCGCGGTCTTGGGCAGCGAGCCGTCGGACTCCAGGTAGACGTACGCGGGGACGCGGCCGCGGAACTTCGCGATCGCCTTGTCGTAGCTGGTCCGGTCGTCCAGGAAGACGGAGATGCCGGAGGCGGCCTCCACCATCACCAGCTCCCAGTTGCCGTTGGAGTTCGAGCCGCCGATGACCTTCGGGAGGTAGACGGTGCGCAGCATGGTCTTGAAGCGGTCGATCGAGGCGGCGGACCAGCCGTCGTAGGTGTAGCGGATGATCTCGGCCGCCCGGGGCCAGGAGGACCCGGCCCAGCCGGTCTGGAGCGGGGCGTTGCTGTTGGTGTGGTCCTTGATGGTGGCCGACCAGGCGTCCATGATCTGGATGGCCTTCTCGGCGTAGCGGCTGTCGCGGGTGACGTACCAGGCCAGCGAGAGGGAGTAGGCGGCGAGCGCGTCCTCGCGCTCATCGGTGCAGCCGATGTTGGGGTCGGAGTACGGACCGCATTCGACGACCGCGCGGGGCTTGGGGGTGCGCGACAGCGAGGCGTACGGGCTCGCCAGCATCGCGTCGTACGCGCCCTTCCAGGGCTGGGCGCCCGCGTTCACCTTGGAGCGGACGAAGTCGAGCTGGGCGCGGCTGACGAGGACGCCGGGGTGGGTGAAGGCGGCCTTCGGCGTGGCCTTGGGCGCTGCCGCGGTGGCGGCCTTGGGCGGCGCGGTCGACCGCTGGGCCTGCCCGGCCGTGGCCGGGCCGCTGAGGATGCCCGCGAACAGCGCGGCCAGCGCTGTGGCGAGGGCGAGGTACAGGGCTCTGGTGCGCATGGGGGCGGCTCTCCTGACGTCGAGTTCGCGGGTTTTCTTCTGTGTTCCTATGTGTGAACAACGGATGCCGATATGAACTCCTGTGGTGCTCCGGAAGTTAGCTCATGAACACGTCAAGGTCTAGACCTTCCGTACATAGGAGAATGTGCGCCCCGCCCCGATCGAGAGGCCCAGCGTGGAGACGACAGTCGCGGAGGACCAAGCCGCAGGCCCCGGCCGCCCACCGGCACCGCGCGGCGCCCGGGGCACCCTCGCCCGGCCGCTGCGCGCCGCCGCCCGGCTGCTGCGGCTCCCCGGCGGACGGGGCCGCCGATGGGCGGCCTGGTGCGCGGTGCCGCTCCTGGCCGTGGTCAGCGCGGTGGTGCTGTGCCGGGCCGCGGACACCGACGGCATCACCCCCCTACCGCAGCTGCTGGCATTCCTGCCCTGGCTGCTGGTCCCGGCGGCGCTCGGGCTCCTGCTGAGCACGGCCGCGCGCTGGCCGCTGGGGTGCGGCTGGGCGCTGGCGGCAGCGGCGGCCACCGGGTGGTTCATCCAGCCGTACGACGGCGGCACCCCGCCCGAGCCGCACGGGCCGGTCCTGGCCCGGCTGCGGGTGATGACCGCGAACCTCGAGTTCGGCCAGGCCAGGGAGGGGCTGCTGAGCGCGCTGCGCCGGGAGCGGCCGGACCTGGTCGCGGTGCAGGAGTGCGATGCGCGGTGCGCGGCGGCGCTGGACTCGGCCGCCGTCCGCGGCGCCTACCCGTACCGGAACGTCACCCTCGGCGACAGCGCCGCGGCGGGCTCGGCGATCCTCAGCCGCCATCCGCTGACCCGGGCCGACGGGGTGCGCGGAACGCTGCGGATGCCGGGGGCGGTCGTCCGGGTCGCGGGACAGCGGCTGCGGATGCAGGTCGCCCATCCCATGCCGCCGGTGCCGGGGCGGCTGGACCTCTGGCGCACCGAGCTGGGGCGGCTGCGGGCCTACGCGGACGGGCGGGGCGAGGCACCCACCCTGATCGCGGGCGACTTCAACGCCACCCAGGACCACGCCGCCTTCCGGGCCGTCCTGGACACCGGGCTGCGGGACAGCGCACGGGCCGCGGGGGTGTCCCGCACGCCCAGCTGGCCGAGTGCCACCGCCCCGGCCCTGGGGGCGCAGATCGACCACGTACTGGCCAGCCGGGGCTTGCGGCCGCGCACGGCCCGCTTCCTCGATCTGCCGCACACCGACCACCGGGCGCTGCTGGTGGAGCTTGACCTGTACGGGCCACAGGGCTGAGGGCCGGCCGGGGCCTCGGGCGCCGCCCGAGGGCTCACGGGCCCAGGGCTCACGGGCCGAAGCGCTGGCCGGTGCTCAGCTCTCGCTCGGGTTGTAGGTGTTGGCCAACTCGAACGGATCGGGCTCCAGACCCGCCGTGGGCCAGCGCTGCTCCCGCTGCCAGCGCGCGTTCTCCTGCGCGAGCGCGTCCCAGAGCAGATTGAGCGGATGGGCCGGGTCATACGACGCGCGCTCCCCGCTCCGGGTGAACGCGCCCAGCAGCACCTCCAGCCGGGGACCGGTGTCATTGACCAGCTCGACGGCGCGCAGCCCGCGCCCGTACACCAACCGAGGATCGCCCGCCGCGTCCGCCACCCCCTTGGTGACCAGCATGCAGCCGCGCAGCAGTCCGGAACGCAGCAGCTCGAAGCCGTAGTTGACGGTGTCGATCTCGGCGGCGATGCGCAGCTTGCTGCGGTAGTCGCCGCCGAACCAGGTGTGCAGCACCCCGGCCATCAGCCCGCTCGCCGAGACCACCAGCGGCAGGGTGCGCAGCGCGCTGGTCGGCGCGGTGTGGCCGGGCAGCTCGGCCTCGGAGAGATTGGTCAGCAGCGAGACCCCGCTGCGCCGCCACTCCATCACATCGAAGGCGGCGAGCTCATCGTCGCCTTCGGGCCTGGTCACCACGGAGCCGCACACCAGGTCCACATCCTTGGTGCGCAGCTTGGCCAGCACGTCCCGGGTACGCACATGGCCGACCTTCAGCTCGATACCGCGCTGCCGGAAGTCCTCGGCGACCCGCTCCCCGGCACCCGCCAGATAGCTGAGGGTAAAACGGGTGGTGCCCACCATCAGCGTTTTTCCCAGGCGGCGCCGCGACTCGTGGATGCCGTCCAGCCAGTCGCCGAGAGTTCCGCGCGCCAATTCGACCAGGGCTTCTCCGGTGCCGGTGAACAGCACGTCCTTGCCCCGCCCCTGCTTGAGGATGAGCGGTTCGCCGCAAAGCTCGCGAAAGTTCCGGTTCATGGTGTCGATCTGCTTTTGCACACTGGACTGTTCGCGGCCCAGAATCCGTGCCGCGCCGAGCGCCGTACCGGCCTCATGGACCATGATCAGAGTGCGCAGCTGATCCATCGTGGTGTCCATCAGCGCGAGCGGGCTCTGTGCCCAGCGGCCGCGCCGATCCTTCATCGGCGGGCCGAGTGAACCTGGTCTCACCATGTTTTCCCCCGATTTTTCCACTTCTCCCGTTTGCCTGACTCCAGAGTTTAGTCAGCGATCCATCTGGTTACCCGGGTCCGATATGAGCGAGAAGCGGACCGATGCGCGGAACGTCAGGACCGGGAGCCACACCGTACGGGTCAGCCGCCCGGAAAAGAAACTCTTTCCCGACGACGGGATCACAAAGTGGAACCTCGTCGAGTACTACCGCTCGGTCTCCCGGCGCATCGTTCCGCAGCTGCGCGGCCGCCCTTTGATGATGGAGCGCCATCCGGACGGAATCGGCGGCCAGCCGCTGATGCAGAAGAACGCACCCGACTACTTTCCGGACTGGGTGCACCGCGCCGTGCTCCCCAAGGAGGGCGGTGAGGTGACCCATGTGGTCTGCGACGACACCGCGACCCTCCTCTACCTCGCCGACCAGGCGTGCGTCACCCCGCACCGCTGGCTCTCCCGGGCCGACCGGCCCGACCACCCCGACCGGCTGGTCTTCGACCTCGATCCGCCCTCGTCGGGGGAGTCCGGCCCGTCGGGGGAGTCCGGCTTCGAGGAGGTGCGCTGGACGGCCCGCCTCTGCTGCGGACTGCTCGGCGAGCTCGGGCTGCCGGGACTGCTGATGACCACCGGCTCCCGCGGACTGCACGTCATCGTCCCGCTGGACCGCCGCGCCGACTTCGACACCGTGCGGTCCTTCGCCCACGAGGCCGCCGGTCTGCTGGCCGCCCGCCACCCCGACCGGCTCACCACCGAGCCGCGCAAGGCCAACCGGCGCGGGCGGCTCTACCTGGACACCCAGCGCAACGCCTACGCCCAGACCGCCGTCAGCCCGTACGGGGTGCGCGCCCGGCCGGGAGCCCCCGTGGCCACGCCCATCGACGCGCGGGAGCTGGACGACCCGGAGCTGAGGGCCGACCGCTGGACGCTGCGGACGGTCGGCGAACGGCTCGCGGACGACCCCTGGGCCCGTACGGACACCAGGGGCCGTTCGCTGCGCGGGCCCCGCGAGCGGCTGAAGCGGCTCGCGAAGGCCGAGGGCTGAGGCCGACTGCCGGAGCGGGTCAGGCGCCGATGTCGCCGCCGTCGCGGCGCCAGACGCTGATCACGGACGGCCGGGTCAGCTTGCCCGGGCCGTCGGGCCAGGTGGAGGCGGGCTTCTCCACGCTCGCGCCGTCGAGTTCGCCCGGGTGTTGCACGGCCACCAGCACCCGCCGGTCCTGCACGATCGGACCGCAGGTCTCGGCGCCGTTCGGCACGGTCAGGAACTGCTTGACCTCACCGCGGCGGCTGCCCGCCGTGGCCACGCCGAACAGCCCGTCGTGGTTCCCGAGCGCGTTGCCGTCCGTGGAGATCCACAGATTGCCGTACGCGTCGAAGGTGATGTTGTCCGGGCAGGAGATCGGGCTGACCTGGTCCTTGGGGAAGCCGCCGAAGTAGGTGCTCGGGTCCTCGGGGTCGCCGCAGACCAGGAACAGCCGCCAGGTGAAGCGGGTGGAGCCCGCGTTGTTCCAGCGCTCGGTCAGCTCCAGGATCTGGCCGTGCTTGTTGCCGTTGCGCGGGTTGGCCTCGTCGGCGGCGGCCTTGCCCTCCTTGCCGCGGTCGGTGTTGTTGGTCAGCGCGATGTAGACCCGGCCGGTGCGCGGGCTGGGCTCGACGTCCTCGGGGCGGTCCATCTTCGTCGCGCCCGCCTTGTCGGCGGCGATGCGCGTGAAGACGTACACCTCCTCGGCGGTCATGCCGTCCACGAAGGAGCGGTCGCCGCAGGCCAGCGGGATCCACTCACCGACGCCGTCGAACTCGCCGTCCTCGGGCAGCTCTCCGGAGCCGTCGATCTCGGCGGACGGGCTGTCACCGGTGAACTTGGCGGCGTAGAGCGTGCCCTCGTCCAGCAGCGAGCGGTTGTGCTCGCGGGCGACGCGGCTGTTGCCCTTCATCATCCGCTTGGCGGAGACGAACTTGTAGAAGTAGTCGAACTTCTCGTCGTCGCCCATGTAGAGGACCGGACGGCCGTCCGTGGTCAGCCGGGGCTCGGCGGCCTCGTGCTTGAAGCGGCCCAGCGCGGTCAGCTTGCGCGGGGTGGAATCGGGGTCGAACGGGTCGATCTCGATCACCCAGCCGAAGCGGTTGGTCTCGTTCGGCTCCTTGGTGACGTCGAAACGGTCGTCGAACCGCTCCCACTTGCGCTCGGAGGCGGCGCCGGTGATGCCGTAGCGCTTGAGGCGGGCCGCGGTGGCCGGGTCGGTGACCGCATCGCCGCCTGCGAAGTACTGGTTGAAGTTCTCCTCGCCGGAGAGCACCGTGCCCCACGGCGTGATGCCACCGCCGCAGTTGTTCAGCGTGCCGAGGATCCGCCTGCCGGTCGGGTCGGCGGAGGTGCGCCGCAGCTCGCTGCCCGCCGCAGGGCCGGTGACCTCGAACGGCGTGGTCGCGGTGATACGGCGGTTGAGGTGGTGGCGGGGCAGCGCGCTGAGTCGCCCGAGAGCGCGCTCCTCGGCCGTCACGACCACGGAGAGACCGTGCGCGGCCCAGCCGATCTCGGCCTGCTCGCGGGTGGGGTTCTCCGGGTCGTAACCCGAGAACATCAGCACCTCGTCGGTGTACTCATGGTTGACCACGAGCAGCTGGTGGCCGCGCTCGCCCGGGACGTCCAGGACCGCCATGTAGTCGTTGTTGTAACCGAACTGGCCCGCCTGGGCCCTGGCGCTCTGCCGGTCCGGGTCGAACGCGGGCGCGCCGCGCAGGATCGGGTCGCCCCAGCGGATCACCACGTTCTGGTCGTGGCCGTCGGCGGTGACCACGGTGTCCTCCGTGTTGGGGGCCACCGGTGCGAAGCGGAGGCCGCGGGCGGCCTTGCCCTTGGCGGCTGCCTTGTGCCGCGCCGTGGCCTTGTGCTCCGCAGTGGCGCCGCCCGTCGCGGCGGACGCCTGCGGGGCACGCGCCACCGCCACGGCGCCGGTCGCGGCCGCCACGGTCACCACGGCACCGGCCCGCAGCAGGGCACGGCGCGAGGCGGCACCGGCGATGACATCACCCACATAGGCGTTGTCGCTGGTGTTCGGCGTCTCGTGCAGGCAGGCGTCCCCACAGCGGTACCGGCATGTCAGCGCCGAACGCCCGCCCGGGTGTGAGCTGATGAGCGGTAGGAGGTTGCGCACGTCTTCCCCTCCGTAAGGGTGTTCGCGTAGGTGCTTCGCCGGGGCCCGCATGGGCAGTACGCCGACGCGGTCCGGACCGACATGACGTCGGGATCCTTTGGCGGCGAAGCTATGGGCGTAGAACCGCAAGACGGCGACGAACGCCTGAACCAGAGGTGAACGAAGCGCGAGCGGAATCGGCGGAAGAGGGCCGCCGAACGGCCCGCTAGCCTTTCCGCACCACGGACATGCACCGCCATGCACCGCACTCGACACGTGAGGGGTATCTCCCATGGGCATACGGGACCTACTGCGCAAAGTCTTCGGCCGCTCCCGAACCACGGGGGTGGACGATGCTGCCGCTGCGCCGGAGGCGACGGTTGCCCCGGAGCCCCAGCGCGAGTCCGCGGAGCGCGAGTCGGCGGAGCCGACAGTGGACCAGAAGGCCGAGCCGGACACCGAGCCCGAGCCCACGCCGGAGGCTGCGCCTGAGCCTGGGCCGAAGGCTGAGCCGACCGATGACGCGGACGTCAAGGCTCCGGCCGAGGCCCCGGCCCCGGACTCCCGGGGCGATGAATCCGGGCCCGACCCGGCCCTGTCCGCCCCGCTGAAGTCCCTCGACGAGATCCTGGAGTCCCCGTCGCACGAGGACACGTCAACGCCCGGCGAAGAGACTCCGGTTGAGGCGGCTGCCGAGGCCGACGAGAAGGAAGCACCCGCCGCCAAGCCGAAGGCCACGGCCGCGCCTGCCGCCGACGCCGAGCCCACGCCTGCGGCCAGCGACGACACCACGGCGGCCACGGCCGATGGCGAAGCGACGGCCGAGGCGGAGCCCAAGGCGAGCGCAGGGCCCGCGACCGCGCCCGAGGCGGCCTCCGCCGCCGAGGCCCCGGCGGCGGAGGCGACGAGCGACGAGGCCGGCGACGAGGCCGCCCCCGCGGCCAAGACCGACGACAAGCCCGCCGAGGCGGAGGCCGAGCCCGCAGCCACGAGCGCCGCTGAGCCCGAGGCCGACGCCACGTCCCAGGTCAAGGGTGCGGAGGACCCCAAGCCGGAGCCCACTGCGACGCCCGAGTCCACGGCCAAGACCGAGCCCGAAGCCGAGGCGGCGGCAGAGGCCCCCGAGCCCGAGGCTGAGGCAGCCACAGAGGCTGACGCCGAGCCCGAGGCCGACGACGAGGGCGCCGGGGCGGGGGCCGAGCCCGCGTCCGCGAGCGAGTCGGAGCCCGAGCCCGAGGCCGAGCCCGTCGTGGCCGCACCTGCCGCCGCCACCGCGGCCAAGGTGGAAGCAGCCACCGCGGCCGGGGCCCACGCGGGCACGGCTGCCATCTCCCTCGCCGACCTCACCTCGCGGGCGCCTGGGCTCGTCGGGGCGTATGGCGCGGCCGGGGAGGTCGTTCAGGAGAGCGGGCTGGGCGGGCGGCGGGCCGTTGTCTACCTCGTACTGGACCGGTCCGGGTCGATGCGGGGGTACTTCAAGGACGGCACCGTCCAGCACCTCGCCGAGCAGGCGCTCGCCCTGTCCGCGCAGTTCGACACCAGCGGCACCGTGCCCGTCGTGTTCTTCTCCACCGACATCGACGGCACCGCCGACCTCGAGCTGGACCGGCACACCGGCCGGATCGAGGAGCTGCACGGCTCGCTCGGGCACATGGGGCGGACGAACTACCACACCGCCGTCAACGCCGTCATCGAGCACTACGAGGCGTCCGGCACCACCGACCCCGCGTTCGTGATCTTCCAGACGGACGGTGCGCCCACCGCCAAGACCGCCGCGGAGAAGGCGCTGTGCGAGGCGGCGGGGCTGCCGCTGTTCTGGCAGTTCCTCGCGTTCGGGGATCCGGAGGCGAAGGGGTTCGACTTCCTGCGGAAGCTGGACACCTCGCCCGCCCTCGCCGTTCCGGGGAAGCGGGCGGTCGACAACACCGGCTTCTTCCACGCCGGGCTCGACCCCCGTACGGTCGCCGACGCCGAGCTGTACCGGGAGCTGCTGAAGAAGTTCCCGGGCTGGCTGGCCGCCCGCGAGCAGGGCTGACCAGCGACCCCAGCCGACCGGGCGCCGCACCGGCGCCACCCCGGGGGCCATCCGCAGCGGAAAACGCCGCGCGGGTGGCCCCCCTCGCTCGGATACGATATGGGCGGCTCGACAGAGCGAAAAGTCACCCACCGTATCGACTCGGGAGCAGCCTGCAATGGCTCGACACCTCATCACCAGCGCCCTTCCCTACATCAACGGGATCAAGCACCTGGGCAACATGGTGGGGTCCATGCTCCCGGCCGATGTCTACGCCCGCTATCTGCGCCAGCGCGGCCATGACGTCCTCTACATCTGCGCGACCGATGAGCACGGCACCCCGGCCGAGCTGGCCGCCAAGGAGGCCGGGCTGCCGGTCGACGAGTTCTGCGCCCAGCAGCATGACGCGCAGAAGGCGATCTACGACGGCTTCGGCCTCGCCTTCGACTACTTCGGCCGCAGCTCCTCCCCGCAGAACGTGCAGATCACCCAGACGATCGCGCGTGAGCTCAAGGCGAACGGCTTCATCGAGGAGCGCTCGATCCGCCAGGTGTACTCCAACGCCGACGGCCGCTTCCTCCCCGACCGCTACATCGAGGGCACCTGCCCGCACTGCGGCTACGACCGGGCCCGCGGCGACCAGTGCGAGAACTGCACCCGGGTGCTCGACCCGACCGATCTGATCGACGCCCGCTCCGCGATCAGCGGCAGCAGCGATCTGGAGGTCCGGGAGACCAAGCACCTCTTCCTGCTCCAGTCCAAGCTGGCGGAGGAGGTCGCCGCCTGGGTCGACGAGCACGGCAAGGACTGGCCGACGCTGGCCTCCTCGATCGCCCGCAAGTGGCTGAACGAGGGGCTCCAGGACCGGGCGATCACCCGTGACCTGGACTGGGGCGTACCGGTGCCCGCCGACACCTGGCCGGACCTGGCGGCCGAGGGCAAGGTCTTCTACGTCTGGTTCGACGCCCCGATCGAGTACATCGGAGCCACCAAGGAGTGGGCGGACGCCGCGCGAGACACGGACGCGGAGCACCGCGACTGGAAGTCGTGGTGGTACGACGTGGACCAGACGGTGCGCTACACGGAGTTCATGGCCAAGGACAACGTCCCGTTCCACACGGTGATGTTCCCGGCCACCCTCCTGGGCACCCGGGACGCCTGGAAGAAGGTCGACTACGTCAAGGCGTTCAACTGGCTGACGTACTACGGCGGGAAGTTCTCCACCTCCGCCAAGCGCGGGGTGTTCACCGACGCCGCGCTCGAGGTGCTGCCCGCCGACTACTGGCGCTACTTCCTGATGGCGAACGCCCCGGAGTCCGACGACACCTCCTTCACCTGGGAGCACTTCACCGCCACCGTCAACAAGGACCTGGCCGACACCCTCGGCAACTTCGTCAACCGCGTGCTGTCCTTCTCCCGCAAGCGGTTCGGCGACGAGGTCCCGGCCGGGAAGGCCGCCGGGGAGGCGGAGGAGCGCCTGGGCGAGGAGATCGCGCGGCTGCTGACGGAGTACGAGGAGCACATGGACGCGCTCCAGTTCCGCAAGGCCGCGGCGGCGCTGCGGGCCCTGTGGAGCGCGGGCAACTCCTACCTGGAGGAGAAGGCCCCCTGGCTGGAGATCAAGACCGACCAAGAGGCCGCGGCCCTCACCCTCCGTACGGCGATGAACCTGATCCACCTCTACGCGATCGTCTCCGAGCCGTTCATCCCGGCCTCGGCGCGGGCCATGCGGTCGGCGTTCGCGCTGGGCGGGGACACCGCCACCTGGGCTGGCCAGGAGGAGGCGAGGGCGCTGGCGTCGGTCCCGGCGGGGACGGCCTTCACCGTCCCCCCGGTGCTCTTCGGGAAGATCACCGAGGAGGACCTGGAGTCCTTCCGGCAGCGCTTCGGCGGCGACGAGGAGCGGAGCGGGAACGGCGCCGCGTAGCCGGGGTGTCCGGCGGACGGTGACGCCTGCGGCGGACCACTCCCCTCCCCGCCGGGAACGGCGCCCCCTCGCATACGTGTTGATCGCGCGGCAACCGTTCGTTTAGTCCCCTCGATGACCCTGTGGAGTCCATAGCCACCGGGAAATCGAGGAACACAGTGCCGGACGCGCGTGTCACGGTGACGGTCCACGGCCCCGACCCGCTCAGCCGGGCCGGGGTCGTGCGTCATCTGCAGCATCAGCCCAGCGTCAAGCTGGTCGACCGGCCGTGCCCGCTCGGCGACGAACCCGGCGGCGCCGTCGCCGTCATGCTCGCCGAGCGCCTGGACGACCGCGCCGGGGCGGAGCTGCGCCAACTGGTGCGGGGCGGTCGGCAGCGGGTGGTGCTGATCGCGGGCGAGCTCCGGGAGACGGAGCTGATGGCGGTGATGGAGTACGGCGTCCAAGCCGTCCTGTGGCAGCACCGGACCACACCGAAGCGGCTGCTGCGCGCGGTGCACCGGGCCGCCCGCGCGGACCGGTCCACCCCGTGCGGCGTGGACCGGAGGCTATGAGGCGGCTGACCGGTCTGTTCCCGCACTGACGCTCAGCGCATCATGTCGTACGCGGAACCGGAACCGCTACCGAAGTCTCACCTGCGACGACGCTCTGACCTTTGTGGCGAACCGGCCCGCCCTGTCCCGTCCCAGCCCGGACCTCCCCACCAGCCGCACGCGATCCGCCAGTTGGTGCACCGGGTGCGCACCCGGCTCTGGACGGGCGAGGAGCCCGACCCCTGATGGCGTCGGGCTTCTCTCAACTCAACGAGCGGTCAGCGATCTGCCGCAGCCGCTCGTCGAAGACGCCGGCGGCGTCCGGCGTGAACGAGGCGAGCGCGACCATGCTCGTAAGGATCACGTCGCACAGCTCCTTGCGGACGTCGTCCTCGGTATGGCTCGCGCCCTTCCTCGGGTTCGAGCCGAGCATCCCGTGCATCGCCTCGGCGACCTCCCCGGCCTCCTCGGTGATCTTGAGTACGCGCATGATCCGCGTCACGTCCGGCGCAAGAGGGCTCTCCGCATCCAGCCACTCACGCAACCGCTCGACGGTCTTCCAGGTCTCATCCATCACAGTCCTCCGGGGTCAGAACAGCGCCGGTACCCGCTCGGCGGCCTCAGTGGGATCGGTTACCGGCAGCGTCCTCGCAGGGCGCAGAGCGAGCGAAACGGTGAGCGCGGAGTGGTCGGTGAGCCGGTCCGTACCCGTACGCGGTTCGTGGACGTAGGAGCAGGCCCGCAGCTCGGCCGCCAGGCTGGCCGAGGCGTGCACGTGGTCGTAGCGGTAGCCGTCGCCGGTCCGGCCCACCCACGAGTATTCGGCGGTGTCCGGGTGCAGCGCGCGGAACGCGTCGCGGTACCCGGTCTCTCCCAACCATTTGTAGAACCCGTACTCGAACGGCTGGAAGAACCGGTACGCGGGCCTGTGCTCAGGCTCGAGCACATTGAAGTCGCCGAGCACCAGCCCCAACCCGGCGTCACCGCGTGGCAGGCCCGTACGGCAGCGTTCGAGGAACGTCCGCTTCCGCGTGGTCTTCGCTTCCGACGCGTCCCGAGAGGGCACGTACAGGCCGGTGATGTCGAGCGGGCCTCCATCGGTCGCGACGGTCACCGACACCGCGCGGTGCGGCAGGTATCCGACGGAGGCCGGCCCCTGCTGGGTCGGTAGGCGGCTCACGATCATCGCGCCGCGCTCGCCGCGTTCCGGCCGGGGAAAGATGACCGCGTATCCGGCGTCACCGAACTGGGAGGCCAGGAAGGAGCAGCCAGCGTTGTCGACCGTCTCGGTCAGCACAAGCACCTGCTCGGGCCGCGCCGCGAGGTACACGAGCTGGCGTTCGGCGCGTTCTCTGGATGGGTTGTTCAGGTTGAACGTCAGCACGTCGAGCGTGCTCGCCTGGCTGGTCATGAGCTGCACCTCATCCACGGTTCCTGATCTCCGCGACGATGTCGCGAGCGATCTTCTCCGGCCCTTCGGTGGTCGCGTCGAACTGGACGACGTGCACGCCGGCGGCCATGAGGAACCTAGCCGCTTCGCGGAACGCCGCGCATTCCCGCTGGCTGCTGCCGGGCTCCCGCTCGTAGCGGCTGTGCGCGCCTCGCTCGGTCAAACGCTTCTCGATCACGTCGGCGTGAGCGTTGATGATGACGGCCAGGTCGGGCATGTCGGCGTGCCTGTTGAGTTCCCAGACCAGGTCACGGCCGACGCCGTCCATCACCTGTAGCACCAGCGAGGAGGCGACGTAGCGGTCACACACGACGACGTCGCCGCACGCCACCGCAGGTCGGATCTCACCTTCAAGGTGCTGATACCGGTCGGCTGCGATCAGGCAGGCCATCGCCATGCCGCGGTAGTCGTCGGTGCCCTGCCGTGCGAGCCGCCCCGGTGCGGTGTCGCTGGGCTCCCTTGTGGCGTGTACCGCCACGCCGGCGGCGCGCAGCTCGGCGACGACGGCAGCCGTCACGGTGGACTTGCCGACGCCGCCCGGCCCGTCGATCGTCACGAACATCCCGGTCATGACACACCCACCACGGGAAGCGCACGGGGCTGGTGCGGCATGACAGGACACTGCTCGCTGTCGACGGCACCGATGCGCTGACCGGCGGCGACGACGGCTGCGGGGCAGCCCTTCCCGCAGCGGCTCGACATGGCGCATCCGCCGCACGTGTCGTTCCCGCCGAGGTCCCACCGGTCGCCGAACCGGCCGTAGGCGTCGAGTCGCGCGGCCACGTCGTCGTGCTCCCACACGTTCCCAACGAGGAAGTCGGTGTCCGGGTGCTGGCTGACCTTCGTGCGAGCGGCGAACGCCAGGTAGGGGCAGACTGCGACCTCACCCTTGGTGAAGACGTAGATGATCGTCCCCGCCTCACACCCGGAGAGAGGCTTGCCGTCATTCGGAAACCGAATGTGAACCATGTCCACGCCATCGTCGACGAACGGCATCGTCAGATCGCGAATGTGCCGCATGTGATCGTCCGGGCGACGCAGCTTCCGCGACGAGTTCGCGCCTCTGCCCATTTCGCCGAGTGGGTTCATCAGTACGTACTTCGCACCCTGGTCCCGGGCGAACGCACACAGCTCCCGGTACTCCTCGTCCTGTGCAAGGTTGTTCGGCGTGCACAGCAATCCCTGGAGAATGCCCGCCTTCGCGAACCGCTTCACCGTCTCCACGGTCTCGTCGAAGCCTTCGGGTCGGCCCCGGAACTTCCCGTGCGAGTCGGCAGAGAACCCGTCCAGGCTGACGTTCATGTGAGCGTCGAGCGCAGCGAGTTCACGGATCTGCTCGTCGGTGACCATCGTCGCATTGGTACACAGGCCGACGCCCATGCCAGCCGCACGGAAGTCGGCCGTGATCTGGAGCAGGTCGGCATGCATGAACGGCTCCCCGCCGGTGAGCGTCACCCGGTTCACCCGGGCCTCGGCGAGCTGTGGGATCAGCCGTTTCCGGACTCCGTCGAGGAGCATGTAGTCGCCGCGTTTCGTCGCGGACACGAAGCAGTGGGCGCACTTTTCGTTGCACGGCTCGCACACCTGGATCAGAGCCTTGCGGTGGGGATGGTCAACGGTGGTGCGGAAGTAACAGGACGCGGCCTGTTCGCCAGTGATGATCGGTCGTGCGGTCATGCCTGCCTCCGTGGAACTCGGGTGGAAACCGGCTGCCGGCCGGCCGACGTCACGCAGCACGACCGGGGGCCGGGGATCAGCGGGCGGGAGCCTGTTCCCGCACTTGGATGTATCGGGCCCAGGGCCGTCTCGCCCCTCACCGAGCCTTCCCGGCCCGGCAGAGGGGGCTTTTGCGACGTCGCGATGGCGTAGCCGACGGCGGCCATCACGGCGAACACCGCCAGGACGTAGAGCACCTGGGCACGGCGGGGCGTCACGGACTGACTTCCAACTCGGCCCACACGCGTTTCCCCCAACGCAGCGGATCGACGCCCCACTTCTCGGACATCGCGGCGACTATCGCCAGGCCCCGGCCGTTCACGTCGTCCGCCCCCGCGTCGCACAGGGTGGGCAGCTTGCGGGACCGGTCGGTGACCGCGATCCGCACGCGCTTGAGGCCGACCCTCGACACCTTCACCCGGATCATTTCCAGCCGCGCATGCTTGACCGTGTTCGAGACCAGCTCGGTCACCACCAGCCGGGCCGCGTCCTCGACGTCTTCCAGGCCCCACACCCGCAGCGACGACGACACCAGTCCCCGCGCCGCGCTTGCCGATTCCCGCTCCCGGCGCATCGTCTCGCTGCACGCGGGGACGCCCGTTGCTGATGGCTCGGTCATCGTGCTCACGCCGCTCCTCACCTTCGGGTTCGGGGGTGACTCCAGGCGACACCCAGTGAACGACCGGCACGACAGCGGCGACAGGTGGAACCATGTGGAACTACAGGGCATGACCCCGGTGATTTTTACTTTCACGCTGTCGTGACCTGATCGCGGAGCGCTACCTTCATCCTGTGTACGCAAACGCCAAGCTGGAAGCGCGGATCGAACAACTCGGCTTCTCCCAAGCCGGTTTGGCCAGGGAAATTAACCTTGCGGTCGAACGATTGACCGGCTCTCATGGCTCGGTCACTGACACAGACGTTCGCCGCTGGTTGCGCTACGAGACCAAGTGGCCGCAAGACCGCATCCGGCTGTGCATCGAAGAGGTGCTCGACGCCTCGTCCGAGGACTTAGGGTTCATCCCCCGACGCAGGAAGAGTCGTGCACCATCGGAGGACGGGCCCGTGCAGCGTCGCGCATTCGTTAATGCAGTAGGCGGAGCAGGCTTGGGCCTCGCTACTCCGCGGGGAAGGCAGAGACGGCTAGGTGTCAGTGACGTCGATAGGTTTCACCAGGACTACGTACAGATCCTCCAGGAAGACCGGGTTGTGGGAGGCACGAGGCGGGTGGAGAACCTGGCCATCGAGCTTGCTACGCGGGTCCAGTCCGCGCTCACCACCGGGGCGGTCTCCAATCGTGTACGGGACATGCTGCATCGTCTTGCTGCCGACGCGATGGCGGCTGCGGCGTTTGCCGCCCTCGACGCAAGCTCCCCGAAGCGGGCTCGCGCGCACCTGGACAAGGCCATGACCCTGGCCGGCCTGTCGCGGGATAGCCAGACGAGGTACCGCGTGTGGGATCACCTGATGCTCGCGTCGAGCATGCGAGAGAACCATGCTGAGGCTGCTGCTGCTGCCGATGTGATGAAGCGTTCGACAGCAGCACGGTGTGATCCTCTTTTTGCCTCTCTCGGGCACATGCGCAATGCCAACGCGCTGGCCCGACTGGATCAGCACACAGACGCCCTACGCGCTCTCGAACTGGCAGAGAAGCACTTCGGCCGCATCGCTCAGCCTGTGCGCTCAGACTGGATCAGCTTCTATGGGGTCGCCGAGTTCGACGCCTTGTCCTCGTACGTATGGACGGCGGTCGGGGAGCACGGCCGGGCGGAGTTCTGTCTGCACCGAACGCTGTCGGCCATTCCCGAGGGCATGGTCCGCGACAGAGCGCTGTTCACCGCGCACCTATCTCTGGCACAGGTCAGGCAGGGTGAGCTTGAATTGGGCTGCGCCACCGCAAGGAAGGCATCAGCCCTGCTGCTTCCCGGCTCTGGGTCACGAAGGACTGCCAAGACCTTGGCCAGGGGGCGCGAACTGCTCATCGCCTCCGGATCGAAGACGCCTGAGGTAACGGGGTGGACTGAGGAGTCTCGACAATGGATTTGAGGCGGTACGGTCACGTCGACGCTCAAGACGTGCGTTCGATGCTGCTGGACATCCACGACGAGGTGTATGCGGGCGACCCCGACCCGTTCCACTCTCGTGAGCGTTTCACGTACTTCCTGGACCTGTGGTCCTCACGGAAGAACTGGAGGTGCGTATCCGGCTGGGAGGACGGCGGCCCGGTCGGCTACGCCTACGGCTCAGTCCTCGCGCCCGGTGGCTGGTGGCAAGGCAGCACCCGGCCCAGTGATCTACGAGGCCCCGTGTTCGCGCTGTCTGAACTCATGGTGCTACCCAAGTGGCGCGGGACTGGCAGAGCCAAGATAATCCATGACGCACTGATAGCTCCCGTGGATGCGAGGGCGGTGTCTCTTCAGGCGGAGATCGCACATAAGAAGGTCGTGCGGCTCTACGAGAGCTGGGGGTACCGAAAGGTGGACGAGTCCACGTCACACGACGACTCGCCCCACTACGCGGTGATGCTCAGGGACCTCCGGTAGCTGCCAGCGAAACGGCCGCCCGCGATGTCACTGAGCGGCCGTACGGTGTTGACTGTGACCTCCCCGGGCGTACTGACGGCTGATGTCGGCCCTCCTAGGCCGGTGGTGCCCGGAACCGGACTTGAATCGAAGCCGGAACCGGAACCCCCGGAGAGCCCCCCACGAGCTTCCCGGGAGCCACCGTCACATGCCGGTGCCGTCGTTCGTCGCGTTGGGGTCGACCCCGAGGGTCAGCGAGCCGGCGACGCCCTTCTCGATCTTTCCCTTGCGGTACTTCAGGTGCAGCAGACCGCCCTGTGCCCCGTTGCCGGGGTAGATCCCGTCCTCGTCGAGGGTGGTGCGCTCGGTGGTGCTGGTGTTGTACGGGGCTAGTCTCACCGAGTCGAGCACCGCCGCCTCGGCGAAGAAGAGCTGACCGGTGTGGCAGGCGTGGCCGCCCTCGTAGCCGGAGTCGGTCATCTTGCCGCCCACGTGCACCTTGGTGTGGATGTGCACGCACCGACCCTGGTACCAGCCGGGGAAGACCGTGGTGAACTCGACGAAGCCGTGCCGGTCGGTCAGCTGGGTACCGCGCAGATACCGAGGCGGTGGTGGCGACGGCCGCTCCCAGGCCCGCCGCCGCGACCGCCGCGCCGCCCGTCACCATGACCCGCCGCCCCGTGGGTCCCGTCCGGCCCCGCCTACTCGGCGGGCTTCTCGGCGGGCTTCTCGGCCTGCTTCACCTGCGGCGGCTTGCGCAGCGACAGATGGAGCTCGCGCAGCCGCGCCTCGTCCACCTCGCTGGGCGCACCCATCAGCAGGTCCTGTGCGTTGCCGTTGAGCGGGAAGGCGATGGTCTCGCGGATGTTGGGCTCATCGGCCAGCAGCATCACGATGCGGTCGACGCCGGGGGCGATACCGCCGTGCGGCGGGGCGCCGAAGTGGAACGCGCGCAGCATGCCGCCGAATTCGTGCTCGACCTCGTCCCGGGAGTAGCCCGCGATCTCGAACGCCTTGTACATGACGTCCGGCTCGTGGTTCCGGATGGCGCCGGAGGACAGCTCCACACCGTTGCAGACGATGTCGTACTGCCACGCCAGGATGTCCAGCGGGTCCTTGGTCTCCAGCGCCTCCAGGCCGCCCTGCGGCATGGAGAAGGGGTTGTGGGAGAACTCGACCTGTCCGGTGTCCTCGTTCCGCTCGAACATCGGGAAGTCCACGATCCAGCAGAAGCGGAAGACGTTCTCCTCGAAGTGCCCGGCCCGCTTGGCGGCCTCGACCCGCACCGCGCCCATGATCTTGGAGACCTCGTCGAAGTCGCCCGCGCCGAAGAAGACCGACGTGCCGGGCTTGCCCTCGACCTCGGCGATCAGCTTCTCGACGTCCTGGTCGGTGAGGAACTTCGCGATCGGGCCGGTCAGCTTGGAGTCCTCCCCGATCCGGACCCAGGCCAGCCCCTTGGCGCCCTGCAGAGCGGCGAACTCACCGAGCTGGTCGAAGAACTTCCGGGGCTGCTCGGCGGTGTCCGGCACGGCCAGCGCGCGTACGTGCTTGTCGGCGAACGCCTTGAAGCCGGAGCCCTCGAAGATGTGGCTGACGTCCCGCAGCTCCAGCTGGGCCCGCAGGTCCGGCTTGTCGGAGCCGTACTTCAGCATGGCCTCGCGGAACGGGATCCGCGGGAAGGGCGAGGTGACGTGGCGACCGCCGCCGAACTCCTCGAAGAGCTCGGTCATGACCTTCTCGATGACGCCGAAGACGTCCTCCTGCTCGACGAAGCTCATCTCGACGTCGAGCTGGTAGAACTCGCCGGGCGAGCGGTCGGCGCGGGCGTCCTCGTCGCGGAAGCAGGGCGCGATCTGGAAGTAGCGGTCAAAGCCCGCGATCATCAACAGCTGCTTGAACTGCTGCGGCGCCTGCGGCAGCGCGTAGAACTTGCCCGCGTGCAGCCGGGAGGGGACCAGGAAGTCCCGGGCGCCCTCCGGCGAGGTGGCGGACAGGATCGGGGTCGCCAGCTCGTTGAACCCCTGGGCGGTCATCTTCTGCCGGATGGCGGAGATGACGGCGGAGCGCAGCATGATGTTGCGGTGCATCCGCTCGCGGCGCAGGTCCAGGAAGCGGTACTCCAGCCGCCGCTCCTCGCCGACCCCGTCCTCGGGGAAGACGGTGAAGGGCAGCGGATCGGCGGCGCCGAGCACCTCGACGTCGCCGACCTCGACCTCGACCTCGCCGGTCGGCAGCTCGGGGTTGACGTTGTCCGCGCCGCGCTCGATGACCCGGCCGTCCACGCGGACGACGGTCTCCTTGCTGATGGAGCTCAGCGCCTCGTTGGCGGGGGTGTCGGGGCGCACCACCAGCTGGACCAGGCCGTAGTGGTCGCGGAGATCGATGAAGAGGATGCCGCCCAGGTTCCGTCGATTGTGGAGCCATCCGGAGAGCCGGACGTCGGTGCCGACGTCAGCGGCGCGGAGCTGACCACACGTGTGGGACCGGTACCGATGCATCATTCATCCAAGTCGTGTCGATCGGGAGGCGTACGTACCCTCGGGAAGCTTCCGGCCAAGCCTACCGGCGCCGCGACCCTCCCCGGTAAGCGGTTTACAAACCCCGACAAAGGTGTGCGATCCGCACCGGGGACCTCCTGACCGTCGCCGCCGGTCGGCTCCGGCCCGGGCGAGGCCCGGGCGAGGCCCGGGCGAGCCTTACAGTCCGCCCTCGGACATCCCGTGCACGGCCGGGATCGTGCCGAGCCGTCCCTTCTGGAAGTCCTCGAACGCCTGCTGGAGCTCCTTGCGGGTGTTCATGACGAACGGGCCGTAGTGGGCCATCGGCTCGCGGATGGGCTGTCCGCCCAGGAGGACGACGTCGAGCTCCGGGGTGCGGGAGTCCTGCTTCTCGTCCGCGCGGACGATCAGCGAGCCGCCGCTACCGAAGACCGCCGTCTGGCCCAGCTGAATGGGGCGGCGCTCGGCGCCGACGGCGCCGCGGCCCGCGAGGACGTACGCGAGGCCGTTGAAGTCCTCCCGCCACGGCAGGACGATCTCCGCACCCGGCGCCAGCGTGGCGTGGATCATCGTGATCGGCGTGTGGGTGGCCCCGGGGCCCTGGTGGCCGTCCAGCTCACCGGCGATGACCCGCAGCAGCGAGCCGCCGTCCGGGGTCGTGAGCAGCTGCACATTGCCGCCGCGGATGTCCTGGTAGCGCGGCGCCATCATCTTGTCCCTGGCCGGGAGGTTCACCCACAGCTGCAGACCGTGGAAGAGGCCGCCCGAGGTGACCAGCGACTCCGGCGGCGCCTCTATGTGGAGCAGCCCCGAGCCGGCCGTCATCCACTGGGTGTCGCCGTTGGTGATGGTGCCGCCCCCACCGTGGGAATCCTGGTGGTCGAAGATCCCGTCGATGATGTACGTGACGGTCTCGAAGCCGCGGTGGGGGTGCCAGGGGGTGCCCTTGGGCTCGCCCGGCGCGTACTCCACCTCGCCCATCTGGTCCATCATGATGAACGGGTCGAGGTGCTGGTAGTCGATGCCGGCGAAGGCCCGGCGCACCGGGAAGCCCTCGCCCTCGAAACCGCTGGGGGCGGTCGTGACGGCGAGCACGGGGCGGGGTCGTGCCTCGGCGGGTGCCGCGACGCGCGGCAGGGTCAGCGGGTTCTCTACGGTCACTGCGGGCATGACGGCCTCCTCGGTCGTTCACCATTCAACTTAATTGAAGGGTGAACGACTCGCAAGAGGGCCTTTATTTCCACCCGAGCGCCCCTTGAGGCGACCGGCTATATCCGGACGTATGCCGATCTAGCCGTACATGCGGCGCATGGCGAAGTCGACCATCTGCTCCACCGCCTTCGCGTCGAAGACGATCCGGTGCTCGCCCTCCATATCGAGGACGAAGCCATAGCCGGTGGGCAGCAGGTCGATCACCTCGGCGCCGGTGATCACGAAGTACTTGGACTCCTTGCCCGCGTACCTCCGCAGCTCCTTGAGCGTGGTGAACATGGGGATCACCGGCTGCTGGGTGTTGTGCAGCGCCAGGAAGCCGGGGTTGTCACCGCGCGGGCAGTAGACCTTCGACCCGGCGAAGATCTGCTGGAAGTCCTCGGCCGCCATCGATCCGGTGGTGAAGGCCCGCACCGCGTCGGCGAGCGACGGCGGGGAGGGCTCCGGGTAGAGCGGCTGCTGGCCGTACCCCGCACCCGCCGCGTGATGTGACGCATGCGGCTGCTGTTGCGGCGGAGGTGGCGGAGCGGCGTAGCCCTGCCCTGCGCTCGCGTTCTGGTCGTAGCCGTACATGCGCAGAAGCGTACTGAGTCACAGTTACCCGGTAGAGGGTTGCCCTTTATTACCCACGGGTAGCATCATGGCATCAGCTGATCTGATACGCGTCAACGCAGAGGTCCTGGCCTCCCGATCCCTTACGGAGCCGTCGCCATGGGGCACTACAAGTCGAATCTCCGCGACATCGAGTTCAACCTCTTCGAGGTGCTCGGGCGCGACACGGTGTACGGCACCGGCCCGTTCGCGGAGATGGACGTCGACACCGCCAAGAGCGTGCTCGCCGAGATATCCCGGCTCTCCGAGCAGGAACTGGCCGAAAGCTACGCCGACTCCGACCGGAACCCGCCCGTCTACGACCCCAAGACCCACACGGCACCGCTCCCCGAGTCGTTCAAGAAGAGCTACCGGGCCTATATGGACGCCGAGTGGTGGCGGCTGGGCGTCCCGGAGTCGCTCGGCGGCACCGCCTGCCCCCGCTCGCTGCTGTGGGGCTCGGCCGAGACCATCCTCGGCTCCAACGCCCCGATCTGGATGTACGCCTCGGGGCCGTCCTTCGCGGGGGTGCTCCACGACGAGGGCACCGAGGAGCAGCTGAAGATCGCCCGGCTGATGGTGGACGAGCAGTGGGGCTCCACCATGGTGCTGACCGAGCCGGACGCCGGTTCCGACGTCGGCGCGGGCCGCACCAAGGCGGTCCGGCAGGAGGACGGCAGCTGGCACATCGAGGGTGTGAAGCGGTTCATCACCTCCGGTGAGCACGACCTCTCGGACAACATCATCCACTTCGTGCTGGCCCGCCCCGAGGGCGCCGGGCCCGGCACCAAGGGTCTTTCGCTGTTCATCGTCCCCAAGTACGACTTCGACTGGGAGACCGGTGAGCTCGGGACGCGCAATGGCGTGTACGCCACCAACGTCGAGCACAAGATGGGGCTGCGGGTCTCCAACACCTGCGAGCTGACCTTCGGCGCCGACCACCCGGCCAAGGGCTGGCTGCTGGGCGAGAAGCACGACGGCATCCGCCAGATGTTCAAGATCATCGAGTTCGCCCGGATGATGGTCGGCACCAAGGCCATGGCCACCCTCTCCACCGGCTACCTCAACGCGCTGGAGTACGCCAAGGAGCGGGTGCAGGGCCCGGACCTGGCGGCCTTCACCGACAAGACCGCACCGCGGGTGACCATCACCCACCACCCGGATGTGCGCCGCTCGCTGATGACGCAGAAGGCGTACGCGGAGGGCCTGCGCGCGCTGGTGCTCTACACCGCCTCGGTCCAGGACGAGGTCCTGGTCAAGGAGGCCGCGGGCGAGGACACCTCCGCCGTGAACCGCCTGAACGACCTGCTGCTGCCCATCGTCAAGGGCTACGGCTCGGAGAAGGCGTACGAGCAGCTGGCGCAGTCCCTGCAGACCATCGGCGGCTCCGGCTACCTCCAGGAGTACCCGCTGGAGCAGTACATCCGGGACGCCAAGATCGACACCCTCTACGAGGGCACCACCGCCATCCAGGGCCAGGACTACTTCTTCCGCAAGATCGTCCGGGACCAGGGCCAGTCGCTGACCACCGTCTCGGAAGAGATCAAGAAGTTCCTGGCCGAGGCCGCGGGGGGCGAGGACCTGGAGCCCGCCCGCGACCAGCTCGCCCAGGCCGCGGTGGACCTGGAGGCGATCGTCGGCGCGATGCTCACCGACCTGGCCGCCACCGAGCAGGACGTCAGCTCGATCTACAAGGTCGGGCTCAACTCCACCCGGCTGCTGCTGGCCTCCGGTGACGTGATCATCGGCTATCTGCTGCTCAAGGGCGCGGCCGTGGCCGCCGAGAAGCTGGGCACGGCCTCCAGCAGGGACAAGTCCTTCTACGAGGGCAAGATCGCTGTGGCGAAGTTCTTCGCCCATGAGGTGCTGCCGGGCGTCTCGGTGCAGCGCTCGCTGGCCGAGTCGATCGACAAGGGGCTGATGGACCTGGACGAAGCCGCTTTCTAGGGCGTGTTGGGAAAGTAGCGCCGTCCGGCCCGGCGGAGGGAAAGGTCCGCCGGACGCCGCGCGAGGGCTTCCCTCATAGCGTCCAGGGGGCCGGCCGTCCCATCCTCCGGCGGGGCGGCCGGCCCCCTGGACTGTGCGCGCTCACATAGCGACCGTTCATCGTCACCGCTCGTCGTCCTCGGACCGCCGCTCCCGCAGCGCCCGTTCGACCTCCTCGCGGGCCCACCGCCTGAGCTCATCGCCCTGGGCGAGGAGCTCGTCGACCGACTCGCCCCCGCCCTCCGGCGGGCGCGGGCGGGCCCTCAGCTTCTCCAGCAGATCCCGGCACGCCTCGTCCTCGGTGGCGAACCGGCTGGTGTCCCGGTCCAGGGACCGCTCCCGCAGGCCGGTCTCCCAGCCGCCGTCCGGAGCGGGCCGCAGGTAGTAGTACGCGTCCGGCTGCACCGGGATGTCCTGCACGCCCGGGATGTCGTACAGCGCGTCCGGCACCTGCTCGTCGCGGAGGGTCCGGACGAGTTCCGTTCTGTCCACCGGTCCAGGATCCGCCCTCAGTTGAGCGGACGGAGATTACCGGCCGCGACGAGTTGGGGAATCGAAGGCCCGGTCAGATACTGCAGCCCGTAACCGGGTTGGCCGAACCATGACCGGATGGGACCGGCCTCGACCAGGAAGGGTTCGGTGACCTCGTAGAGGTGATAGCCGTTCGGATACGCCGGGTCGAGGGTGTTGAGGTTGCTCGGCGGCAGCGCGCGCTCCGCGTAGGGGGTGCCCGCCGGGGCGAGGAAGTGGCCGAAACCGCTCCCGAACAAGTCGACCTTCTGACCGGCCTTCAGCTGGACCGTGCTGTGCAGGGGCGACCCGTTGAGCAGGACCCAGCCGTCGGGGTGCGGGTACCACCAGCCGTTCGTCCGCTCGTTCCAGTAACAGTCGAGGAACGAGGAGGCGGTGCGGAAGTCGTCGAGCCGTTCATAGCCTTCGAGCATCCGCCCGATCTCGCCGTAGCGGGGGAGCTGAGCGGGTCCGAGCCGCCAGTCGCCCTGGTAGTAGCGGTCGAGCGGAGGATTCGGTGCGGTGTTGGTCCCCCCGGTGCGGTTCGTGGTGGGACAGGGAGGGTGGCCCTTGCCCTCGCTGTCCCCGCCGCCTCCCGGCCGCGGGCCGGGTGAGGGCGCCGCCGCGGGCTCCGGGGAGGCCACGGGGGCCAGCCCCGCGGTGAAGTCCGTGACGGGCCTGGCCATGGCCGGTCCGCCGGCGCACAGCAGCAGCAGCGACCCCAGGACGACAAGCAGGTGTCGAAGAACGCGCATCCGGTATCCCCTCGAGTTACGACTCAGTGCGACGTTGCTCGGTCACGGGGAATATCGACCGATTCGCCCGACTTCTCGCCTTAGCTGACGTGCTTTCATCAGATTGGATCAACGTGAGCCCACGGATGGCCGCCACTGCCGCACCAGGGCGGGCCGACCCCCGGCGAATCTATGCTGAGCACATGAGCGCACAACCCGGCATCGACCGCGGCCACACCGATGACCTGATGTCCTTCCTCCGCGCCAGCCCATCGCCGTACCACGCCGTGGCGAGCGCCGCGGAGCGGCTGGAGAAGGCCGGGTTCCGCCGGGTCGAGGAGACCGCGCCCTGGGACGGGGCGGCGGGTGGACGGTTCGTGCTGCGCGGTGGCGCGATCATCGCCTGGTACGTGCCCGAGGGGGCGGAGGCCGCCACTCCGTACCGGATTGTGGGCGCTCACACCGACTCTCCCAATTTGCGGGTGAAGCCCATTCCCGACACCGGTGCGCACGGCTGGCGGCAGATCGCGGTCGAGATCTACGGCGGGGCGCTGCTCAACACCTGGCTCGACCGCGACCTCGGGCTCTCCGGCCGGATCACCCTCAGGGACGGCTCCCACCACCTCGTCACCGTCGACCGGCCGCTGATGCGGGTGCCCCAGCTGGCCGTGCACCTCGACAGATCGGTCAACACCGACGGCCTGAAGCTCGACAAACAGCGCCATATGACGCCCGTCTGGGGGCTCGGCGGGGTCGAGGAGGGCGACCTGGTCCGCTTCGTCGCCGAGGAGACCGGGGTCGCCGCCGAGGAGATCGCCGGGTGGGACCTGATGGCCCACAGCGTCGAGCCGCCCGCCCACCTGGGCCGGGACCGCGAGCTGATCGCCGGGCCCCGGATGGACAACCTCGTCTCCGTGCACGCCGGTACGGCCGCGCTCATCGCCGCCGCCACGCAGCAGGAGCTGCCGTACATCCCCGTGCTGGCCGCCTTCGACCACGAGGAGAACGGCAGCCAGTCCGACACCGGCGCCGACGGACCACTGCTCGGCACGGTGCTGGAGCGCTCGGTCTTCGCCCGCGGCGGGGCGTACGAGGAGCGGGCGCGCGCCCTCGCGGGCACCGTCTGCCTGTCCTCCGACACCGGCCACGCCGTCCACCCCAACTACGCCGAGCGCCATGAGCCGGGCCACCACCCGCGGCCCAACGGCGGCCCGATCCTCAAGGTGAACGTCAACCAGAGATACGCCACCGACGGCGCCGGGAGAGCCGTCTTCGCCGCCGCCTGCGAGCGCGCGGGCGTCCCCTGGCAGAGCTTCGTCTCCCACAACTCCATGCCGTGCGGCACCACGATCGGCCCGATCACCGCCGCCCGGCACGGAATCGCCACCGTCGACATCGGCATCGCGATCCTGTCCATGCACTCGGCCCGTGAGCTGTGCGGAGCACAGGACCCGCGGCTGCTGGCCATGGCACTGCACGCCTTTCTGGGGGCTTGAGTTGGACTTCTCTCTGCTGGGCCCGGTGACCGTCACCGCGGGTCCGCAAGCAGCGCCCGTCGAGCTTCCGCTGGGGCCCGCCAAACGGCGCAGCGTGCTGGCGATGCTGCTGCTGCGGCCCAACGCGACCGTGTCCGTGGAGCAGTTGATATCCAGCCTGTGGGAGGACGAGCCGCCCGAGCACGCCCGGACCGTCATCCAGGGCCATGTCTCCCGGCTCCGCGCGGCCCTGGCCGAGGGCGGCGCCGAGGACCACGGCGTCGAGCTGGCCACCCACAGCTCCGCCTATCTGCTGCGCATCCCGGAATCCCTGATCGACACCCAGCGCTTCGACGAGCTGACCGCCCGGGCCAGCCCGGAGTCCGCCCCCGGCGAGGCCGTCCAGCTGCTCCGGCAGGCGCTCGGCCTGTGGCGCGGCCCGGCGCTCACCGGGACCGTGGCCAGCCCGCCGTTCGCGGCGGCCGCGCACGCCCTGGAGGAGCGGCGGCTGAGCGCCGTGGAGGCCCTGGCGCGGGCCCATGAGGGCCTGGGCGAGCATGAGCAGGCGGTGCGCGCACTGCACCCCGCCGCCGTCGCCAATCCGCTGCGCGAGGGGCTGATCGCCGCCCTGATGCTGGCGCTGTACCGCTCCGGGCGGCAGTCCGACGCGATCGCCTGGTTCCACCGCACCCGACAGCTGCTCGACGACGACCTGGGGGTCGACCCGGGCCAGCGGCTGAGCGCCGCGTACCAGGAGATCCTGCGGGCGGCCCCCACGTCGGACGGGCCGCGGGGCGGTGCCGAGGCCGCCGGGCAGCAGCAGGGTGCGGGGGGACAGCCGGGCGCCGGGGGCCAGCTGGGCGTGGCGGGGCAGCCGGGCGTCGCCGGGCAGCCCGGCACACCGTCGGCCGCGGCCACTCCGCAGCATCCGCTGTCCGCGGGCGCCCCGGCCCCCGCGCCCGCGCCCGTGCCCGAGCTGCTCCCCCGGCCCCCGGCGGGCTTCCACGGCCGGGGCGCGGAGCTGGCCGAGCTGACCCGGCTGACCCTGGGCACCGCCGAACCGGCCCGGGGCGGCGCCGCGGGCGATCCCGGCGGCTACCCCCAGGCGGGCGGTATCGCGCTGCTCACCGGGCCCGCCGGAGTCGGCAAGACCGGTCTGGCGGTCCACTGGGGCCACGCCCACGCCGCCGCCTTCCCCGACGGACGGCTCTTCGCGGATCTGCGCGGCTTCAGCGGCGGCGAGGCGGTGGCGCCCGCCGCGGTGCTGCGCGAGTTCCTGCTGGGCCTCGGCACCCCGGCCGAGCAGATACCCGGCTCGCCCGAGGCCGCGGCCGCGCTGTACCGCTCGCTGGCCGCCCGCCGCCGACTGCTGGTGGTGCTGGACAACGCGGGCAGCTCCGCCCAGGTACGCCCGCTGCTGCCCGGCGGCCCCCACTGCGCCACGCTGGTCACCAGCCGCAGCAGGCTGGACGGGCTGATCGCCACCGACGCCGCCCGCCCGGTACGGCTGCACGCCCTCGGCCCCGAGGACGGGGTCGGCCTGCTGGGCGCGCTGCTGGGGCCCGCGCGGGTCGCCGAGGACCCGGAGGCCGCGCGGGAGCTGGTGGACCTGTGCGACGGGCTGCCGCTGGCGCTGCGCGCCGCCTCCGCCCAGCTGATGGCCCGGCCCCGCTGGCGGCTGGCCCGGCTGGCCACCGCGCTGCGCGACGAGCGCCGCCGGCTCGCGCTGCTGTCGGCGGAGGACACCGGAGTGGCCGCCGCGCTGCGCAACTCCGTGGCCCGGCTCTCGGCGGACGACGCACAGCTGCTGCGGGCCCTGGGCGCCGGTTTCGCGCGGGAGGTCAACACCGCCGAGGCGGCCGCGCTGTCGGGCGCGGACCCGGAGCTGATCCAGGACTCCCTTGAGCGGCTGGCGGAGATGCACCTGCTGGACGAGGAGGCCACCAACCGCTACGTGATGAGCGAACTGGTGAAGCTCTTCGCCCAGGGCGACGGCAGCGACCGCAACTCCCCGGACAAGGCATCCGGCGAATCCGCGGGCGGCCCCACCGACACAGCGCCTGGCGGAAGCCCGGGCGAACCGTCACAAGGCGGCTGAGCGAGAAGCGGGACGCTGGCGACAGCGACTCCCCAGGCGCATCCGGCGAAGCCGTGGGTGCGCCCACCGGCGGAGCCACTGGCGAACGCCCTGGCGAGCCGTCACAACGCGGCTCAGCAGCAGCCAACAGTGGGCGTTGGCGGCGGCCACCGCGACTCCCCGGACTAGGCATCCGGCAGAGCTGCCGGAGAGGGGCGGTCTGGCGACGCCCCCGGCGGAGCGCCTGGCGAGCCGTTACCGGCTGAGCAGCGGCGGACAGCGTGCGTTAGCGGCAGCGATCGCGACTCCCCGCACGAGACACCCCGCGAAGCTGCCCGGTGCGCCCACCGGCGGAGCCACTGGCGACAGCCCCCGCGCACCGTCACAACGCGGCTCAACAGCAGCCAACAGTGGGCGTTAGCAGCAGACACCGCAACTCCCGGGCGAAACGCCCCCCCGGGGCCCCGGTGGGCCCATCGACGGGCGGTTGACGGGCTGTCGCAACGAGGCTGAGCAGGAGTGAACAGCCGGGCGTTAGCGGCAGCGATCGCGACTCCCCGCACGAGACACCCCACGAAGCTGCCCGGTGCGCCCACCGGCGGAGCCACTGGCGACAGCCCCCGCGCACCGTCACAACGCGGCTCAACAGCAGCCAACAGTGGGCGTTAGCAGCAGACACCGCAACTCCCGGGCGAAACGCCCCCCCGGGGCCCCGGTGGGCCCATCGACGGGCGGTTGACGGGCTGTCGCAACGAGGCTGAGCAGAAGTGAACAGCCGGGCGTTAGCGGCAGCGATCGCGACTCCCCGCACGAGACACCCCACGAAGCTGCCCGGTGCGCCCACCGGCGGAGCCACTGGCGACAGCCCCCGCGCACCGTCACAACGCGGCTCAACAGCAGCCAACAGTGGGCGTTAGCAGCAGACACCGCAACTCCCGGGCGAAACGCCCCCCCGGGGGCCCCGGTGGGCCCATCGACGGGCGGTTGACGGTCTGTCGCAACGAGGCTGAGCAGAAGTGAACAGCCGGGCGTTAGCGGGGCGTTAGTGGGCGGCAGCCGTTCGGCAGCCGAACGGCAGCGGCGCCGGACAGGCTTGAGCCGTACCGGAAAACGCCCGAACGCTCGCTGAGGGGAGACCCGCCATGCCGTTCACCACCGCTCGCCCCGCTCACCGCGCCACCACGCTGCGCTCGGTCGCGGCCGGACTGACGGTCATCGCCGCGGGCATCACCCTCGCGGCGTGCGGCACCGCCGACGCGTCGGGCGTACGGACGGCAGGCGCGGCGGAGAGCGTCGCCCCGGCCGTCCCCACCGCCCACGAGGACGGCGTCCAGGACGGTGTCCAGGACGGCGCTCAGCGGGTCGCGGGGGATACGGCGGCGGGCGGGGCCGACGCCGGGGCCCAGGGCGGTCTGCGGGCCGACAGCGCCGTCGAGGAGGAGGCCGGGGTCTGCCGTCTCGACACGATGTCGGTGGGCGTCACCTCCGTACCCCGTCCGGCCGACCACCTCCTGCTGGAGATCACCAACCAGTCCGGCACCACCTGCCGTCTCACCGGCTTCCCCACGGTGCGGTTCGACGACGCGGGCCAGGCCGTGCCGGGGGCCGCGGACACCCGGCCCCAGACGGCCGTCACGCTGGCCCCCGGCGAGAGCGGCTACGCGGGACTGACCACCTCCGCGGCGGACGACCCCGCCGACGGCCGTAAGGCCACCGGGCTGGCCGTCTCCCTCCACGGCGGGGACGGCCGCCGCTCCGTCGACCTCCCCGGCGACTCGGTGGAGGTCGGCCGCGGGGCGGAGGTCGGCTACTGGCAGAGCGACGCCTCCGACGCCCTGCTCTGGTGACCGCCCCACCCGGTGCCCCCGGTGACCGCCCCATCCAGCGATCGCCCCAGACCTTCCGCTCCGCTGACCGCTCGACTCCGAGCCACCCAGCCGGGCAGATAGCCGCCTCCCCCCGGCCGTCTGCCCCGGACGGCCCCCGCTGCGGCGGGGGCCGTCCCTCCGCTTCCTGGACCGGAAGCCTCGTCCACCCGTCGCGAGGCAGGTCAGGCGGGTCAACGATGCGTCAGCGGGGCGTCAGTCAAACCACAGTTGGGCCAGGCGAGGTCGTACCCCGAACCGCCCGATTCAACTGAGGGACCGCTGTGCCAATGAGCACCCGCATGAGCACCCGCTCCACCACCCGCCGCAGCCTCGCCCTGCGGGCCACCGCCGGCCTGACCGTCCTCGTCGCCGGCTTCGCCGTCACCGCCTGCAGCGACAAGGGCGACTCCGGCAGCAAGACGGACGGCAAGGCCGACACCTCGGCCTCCGCCCCCGCCGAGCAGAATTCCGACAGCAAGTCCGACGGCGAGAAGGACGCGACCGAAGGCGGCGCCGACGCGGGTGCCAAGACCGGCGACTGTTCGCAGGACTCCGGCAAGTCCTCCGCCGGCAGCGGAACGACGGACAAGTCCCGGGCGGTGGGCACCGAGAAGGCCAAGCCCTGTGATGTCGACATCCTGGATGTGGGCGTCAAGCCCGGCAACAAGTCCGATCGCCTGCTGCTCAAGGTCACCCAGCGGGCCGGGTTGGTCTGCACGCTCCAGGGCTACCCGTCCCTGAGGTTCGACACCGAGCAGGAGTCCGTCTCGTTCGAGGAGACCGAACCGCAGACCGTGGTCACCCTCAAGCCCGGTCAGTTCGCCTACGCGGCCATCATTGGCGTCGGCGATGAATCCGACAAGCCAGGCAAGGCGGCCACTAAGGTCACGGTGTCCTACCACCACGGCGAGGGCAGCAAGACGGTCAACCTCCCCCACGCGAAGTACGTCCACCACACCAAGGTCACCTACTGGCAGAGCAGCGCCTCCGACGCCCAGAAGTGGTGAGCCGCACAGAGAACGGGTAGCCGCTTCCGCCGCGGCCACCCGGCCCGCAGAACGGCTCCTCGGCGAAGGCGAATTCAAGGGGCGTTCCCGCTTCTCAGCCGGACGTGTCGTCCATCCCGGCGAGCACCAGCGGCAGCCGGTCCGCGCCGCCCTCGGTGATCCGCACCGGGACGCCCCAGTCCTGCTGGTGCACATGGCACGCGGGGTACTCGTTCGCGGGGTCGTCGTCACAGGAGGCGGCCATCGCCGAGACGTGCAGCACGCCCTCGGTCATGCCCTCCGTAAGGACGAGCTCACGGCTCAGGTCCGTCCCCGCGCCGTCGCCACCGGCCAGCAGCTCCGGCGGGGTGGAGCTGACCAGCAGCCGGGTGGAGGGACCGTAGCGGGTGTCCAGCTTCTGCCCCTCGGGCGCCTGGAAGACCACGTCAAGACGGAGCTTCCCCGGGGCGATGCCGGTCGCGGCGCGCTGGGTGCGGTGGGCCACCGCCTCGACCCTTACGGCCTCCTCCGGCAGCCGCAGCCGGGTCAGCCGGTGCCGCGCGGACTCCACCACGACGATGTCCCCGTCGGCCAGGACCGCGCCGGAGGGTTCGCGCAGATCGGTGGCGAGCGTGGTGACCTCGTCGGTGGCCGGGTCGTAGCGGCGCAGCGCGTGGTTGTAGGTGTCCGAGATCGCCACCGAGCCGTCGGGCAGCGCGGTGACGCCCAGCGGATGCTGGAGCAGCGCCTGTTCGGCGGCGCCGTCCCGGTGGCCGAAGTCGAAGAGTCCGGTGCCGACGGCCGTACGGACCGTGAAGTCCTCACCGTCGCGCTGGAGGTAGCGCACCGCGGAGGTCTCGGAGTCCGCGATCCACAGCCGGTCCCCGGTCGTGGCGAGCCCGGAGGGCTGGGCGAACCAGGCTTCCCCGGCGGGCCCGTCGACCAGGCCCTCATTGGTGGTCCCGGCGGCGGCCCGTACGGTCCCGGCCTCCGGGTCGTACGTCCACAGCTGGTGGACGCCCGCCATGGCGATCCACAGCCGGCCGGCGAACCAGGCCACGTCCCAGGGGGAGGACAGGTCGACCTCGCGGGCGGGCCCCTCGGTGGGCGACCCCTGCCACCACTGGCGGCCCGTCCCGGCGAGCGTGGTGACCTCGCCGGTGGCCGGGTCGTAGCGGCGCAGCGCGTGGTTCACGGTGTCGGCGACGGCCACGGTGCCGTCGGGGAGCGGGGCGAGCCCCTGGGGCTCGCTGAACCGGGCCCGCTCGCCCGTGCCATCGGTAAGGCCGCGCTCGCCCGCGCCGATCCTCCGTACCACGGTCTCGCCGTCCGCCGCGAGCTCCACCAGCTGATGGCGGGTGGTGTCCGAGACGAGGAAGGTGCCGCCGGGCAGCAGCAGCGCCTTACCGGGGAAGCGCAGCTCGGTGGGGACGGGCTCGGGGGGCACAAAGGGGCCGTCGCCGCGCCGCAGGGTGCCCTTGGCGGCGTGCTCGGCCTCCAGCTGCGCCACAAAAGTCTCCAGGGCGTGGGCGTGGCCCTCGCCCGCGTGCTGGGCGACCACATAGCCCTCGGGGTCGATGACGACGAGGGTGGGCCAGGCACGGACCGCGTACTGCTTCCAGGTGGCCAGCTCGGGGTCGTCGAGGACCGGGTGGTGCACCTCGTACCGCTCGACCGCGTCCACCACCGCCTGGTGCTCGGCCTCGTGGACGAACTTCGGCGAGTGCACGCCGACGATCACCACGGTGTCGCGGTGCTTCTCCTCCAGCTCGCGCAGCTCGTCCAGGACATGCAGGCAGTTCACACAGCAGAACGTCCAGAAGTCGAGGATGACGATGCGTCCCCGCAGCTCGGTGAGGGTGAGGTCGGTACCGCCTGTGTTGAGCCAGCCGCCCCGGCCGATCAGCTCGGGGGCGCGGACGCGTGCACGTGAAGCCATATCCCCATGAAACAGCAGCCCCGGCCACACCATTCCCCCGGCCCCCGGAGGCTTTCGACCCGTGCGTACGGGTACGTCCGGAGATAGGGCCGGGTCGGGCGCGCACTGCCATCGCGGGCAGGCCGCGAGCCGCCGATCCGGGCCTACGATCAGACCGGAAAGCACTGCCCGTGCGCTCGTGGGCAGCGTAACTTGAACGCACACACCAGCACCCAGCCCGCGCACCAACCGCCCGAGGGGTCCCGTGACCGTCCATCCCAGCCTTCAGACCTCCATCGATGCCTGGACCCACTCCATCGACGCGATAACGGAGTTGGTCAACCCGCTAGCGGAGAGCGAGTGGAACCGCCCCACCGAGTGCCCGGGATGGTCGGTGCGGGACGTCGTCTCGCATGTGATCGGCCTCGAATGCGAGATGCTCGGCGATCCCCGCCCCATCCACACCCTGCCGCGCGACCTCTACCACGTCACCAACGAGCTGTCACGGTACATGGAGGTCCAGGTCGATGTGCGGCGCTGCCACACCGCGCCCGAGATGACCTCCGAGCTGGAGTACACCGTCATCCGGCGGGGCCGCCAGCTGCGGAACGAGAAGCGCGAGCCGGACGCCATGGTGCGCTGGCCAGGCGGCACCGAGGTGGCGCTGGGGGAGGCCCTGAGCCGGCGGGCCTTCGACCTCTGGGTGCACGAACAGGATCTGCGCCGGGCCCTGAACAAGCCGGGCAACCTGGACTCGCCGGGCGCCACGATCACCCGTGACCAGCTGCTGTCGGGGCTGCCGAAGGTGGTCGCCAAGGACGCGGGCGCGGCGCCCCAGTCGGCCGTGGTCTTCGATGTGCACGGCCCCGTCGAGTTCATGCGGACGGTCCGGGTCGACGCGGACGGCCGGGGCACCATCGACGGCAGCGTCTCGCTGGGGCCGACGGTGACCCTCACCCTGGACTGGGAGAGCTATGTCCGGCTGGCCTGTGGGCGGGTGCGGCCGGAGGCGGTCGCGGAGCGGCTGAAGACCGAGGGCGACCAGCGGCTGGCGGACGCGATCCTCCAGAACTTCGCGGTCACGCCGTAGCGCCCCGGGGCCGGGGGGCCATGGCGCCGCCCCGGGGGCCGGAGGAGGGACACGGCCCGTCGCCCCGGGGGCCGGAGGGACACGGCGTCACGCCGGTACGTGCACCGCCTCGACGCGGCTCGCGACCACGCGCTCGCGCTCCAGTCGGTGCGCCCGTCCGCGCAGCCGCAGGATCTGGGCGACGCCGAGCGCCTGCAGCACGAACACCGAGGCGAACGCGATCCGGAAGTTCTGCCCCGTCAGGTCCAGCAGGACGCCGACGGCCAGCAGCGTGGTCATCGAGGCCGTGAAGCCGCCCATGTTGACGATCCCCGAGGCGGTGCCGATCCGCCCGGGCGGATTGGCGGGCCGGGCGAAGTCGAAGCCGATCATCGACGCGGGCCCGCAGGCGCCGAGCACCACGCACAGGACGATCAGCAGCCACATGGGCGCGTGGGCGGACGGCCAGAGCAGCACGGAGCCCCACAGCAGCGCGGTGGCGCCGACCGTACCGAGGGCCAGCGGGGCCCGGGCGGCGTGGTGCCGGGCGATGACCTGGCCGTAGACCAGGCCGACCGCCATGTTGGACAGCACCACCAGGGTGAGCAGCTGGCCCGCGGTCGCCCGGGACAGGCCCTCGGCCTCGACCAGGAACGGCATCCCCCACAGCAGCAGGAACACCATCGCCGGGAACTGGGTGGTGAAGTGCACCCACATGCCCAGCCGGGTGCCGGGCTCGCGCCAGGCGTCCGCGATCTGCCGGCGGACGTAGTCGGCGCCCCGGTGGGAGGCGGGGGCGGGCTCGAAGCCCTTCGGGTGGTCCTTGAGGAAGAGCAGCACCAGCACGAAGACGGCCACCCCGCCGAGCGCGCTGCCCGCGAAGGTCGTGGTCCACCCGGCACTGTGCAGCGCCCGGGCGATCACCAGCGTGGAGACCAGGTTGCCCGCCATCCCGAACAGCGCGGCGACCTGGGCGATCATCGGTCCCCTGCGGGCCGGGAACCAGCGCGAGCCGAGCCGCAGCACGCTGATGAAGGTCATCGCGTCACCGCAGCCGAGCAGCGCCCGGGAGACCAGCGCCATCGCGTACGAGTGGGAGAGCGCGAAGCCGAACTGCCCCAGCGTGAAGAACACCACGCCGAGCATGAGCACCTTACGGGTGCCGAGACGGTCGACCATGAGCCCGACCGGTATCTGCATCCCGGCGTAGACCAGCACCTGGAGGATGGAGAAGGTCGACAGCGCCGAGGCGTTGATGTGGAAGCGCTCGGCGGCGTCGATACCGGCGACACCGAGGCTGGTGCGATAGGTGATGGCGACGAAGTAGACGGCGACGCCCAGGCCCCACACGGCGACGGCACGACGTCCGCCGGGTGGATCACCGGGCAACTGGGCCGAGGTCATCGCACCTCACCCCGGGCGAGGTTGTTCACCCAGCTGATGTGGCGCTGGACCAGCCCGGACGCGAAACCGGCGTCCCCGGCGCGCAGGGCCCGGAGGATATCCGTGTGCTCGGTGATGTTCTTGGCGATGCGGTCGGGCTCGGCGTGCATGGTGGCCACGCCCATCCGCAGCTGGCGGTCCCTCAGCTGGTCGTACAGCTGCGCCAGGATGGCGTTTCCCGCCGCCCGGACGATCGACGCGTGGAAGCAGCGGTCGGCGGCGGCGAACGCGACCAGGTCCCCGGCCGCGGCGTGGGCCCGCTGCTCCTCCAGCAGCTCCTCGAGCCGGGTCAGCAGCCGCCCTCCGGCCGGGACGACCTTGGCGACCGCGTGCTGCTCCACCAGCAGCCGGGTCTCGACCACGTCCGCGATCTCCTGGGAGGAGACGGGCAGCACCAGGGCGCCCTTCTTCGGATAGAGCTTGAGCAGCCCCTCGGCCTCCAGCCGCAGCAGCGCCTCCCGGACGGGGGTGCGGGAGACCCCGACGGCGTCCGCGAGTTCGCCCTCGCTCAGCAAAGTGCCGCCCTCGTAGCGGCGGTCGAGGACGGCTTGTTTGACGTGGTGGTAGACGCGTTCGGCGGCAGGGGGCGGCTTGGTGGCCGTATCGGCGGGACTCATGATGCGCACATCATAGATACAAGATGCATGCGCACTCATCCCCCGTCCGCGATGCGGACGGGGGATGGTGGCTACGGCCGCATCAGGCCCAGGTGATGAGGCGCTTGGGGCGCTCCAGGACGGCCGCGACATCCGCGAGCACCCTGGAGCCCAGCTCGCCGTCGACCAGCCGGTGGTCGAAGGAGAGCGCCAGCGTGGTCACCTGGCGCGGCTTGACCTCGCCCTTGTGGACCCACGGCTGGAGCTTGACGGCGCCGAAGGCGAGGATCGCGGACTCCCCGGGGTTGATGATCGGGGTGCCCGCGTCGATGCCGAAGACGCCGACATTGGTGATGGTGATCGTGCCGCCGGACATCGCCGCCGGGGTGGTCTTGCCCTCACGGGCGGTGGTGACCAGCTCGCCGAGGGCGGACGCCAGTTGGGGCAGGGTCTTGGCGTCGGCGTCCTTGATGTTGGGGACGATCAGCCCGCGCGGTGTCGCCGCCGCGATGCCCAGATTGACGTAGTCCTTGTAGACGATCTCCTGGTTGTCCTCGTCCCAGGTGGCGTTGACGTCCGGGTTGCGCCGGATGGCCACCAGCAGGGCCTTGGCGACCAGCAGCAGCGGATTGACCCGCAGCCCCGACAGCTCCGGGTCCTGCTTGAGGTCGGCCACGAGCTTCATCGTGCGGGTCACGTCGACCGTCACGAACTCGGTCACGTGCGGGGCGGTGAAGGCGCTGTGGACCATCGCCTGCGCGGTGGCCTTCCGTACGCCCTTCACGGGCACCCGGCGCTCCCGGCCCCCGACGGCCGTGACGCCCTCGGACGGGGCCGTTACGGGCGTCTCCCGGGCCGCCTGGACGGCCTCGGCGGCGGCGTGGACGTCCTCACGGGTGATGATCCCGTCCGCCCCGCTGGGGGTGACCGTCTCCAGGTCGATGCCCAGGTCCTTGGCGAGCTTGCGGACCGGGGGCTTGGCCAGCGGCCGGGCGGTCCGCCCGCTGCCGTTCAGCTCGGGCGAGGGTGCGGGCGCGGCCTCGGGGCGCGCGGGCGCGGGCTCCTGGGGCGCGGGCGCCCCGGCGGAGGCCGCGGGCTCGGACCGGCCCGGCTGCGGCTTGCGCGGACGGCGCTTGGTGGAGGCGGGCGCCGCCCCGTAGCCGACCAGATTGGCCTGGCGGCCCTCCTTCTCCTCGGGCTCGGCCACGGCGGCTGCGGCTTCCCCGGCGGCGGCCTTCCCCGCGGCCGGAGCGGCCTGCGGCGCCGCCTCCCCCGCCCCGGGGTTGGTGTCCACCGAGATGATCGTCGTGCCCACGTCCACGGTGGTGCCCTCGTCGAAGCGCAGCTCGTGCACCACGCCGTCGAAGGGGATGGGCAGCTCGACGGCGGCCTTGGCGGTCTCGACCTCGCACACCACCTGGCCGTCGGTCACGGTGTCGCCCGGCGCCACGAACCACTTGAGGATCTCGGCCTCGGTCAGCCCCTCGCCCACATCGGGCATCTTGAACTCACGGAAGCGCTGTTCGACTGCGGTCATCGTCACGATCTCCTCAAGCCCTTCAGTACGCCAACGCGCGGTCTACGGCGTCGAGCACCCGGTCCAGCCCCGGAAGGTACTCGTCCTCGAGCCGTGACGGCGGGTACGGCGAGTGGAAGCCGCCGACCCGCAGCACCGGGGCCTGGAGGTGATAGAAACACCTCTCGGTGATGCGCGCGGCGATCTCCGACCCGGTGCCCAGGAACACCGGTGCCTCGTGGACGACGACCAGCCGCCCCGTCCGCTCCACGGAACGCTGGATCGCGTCGAAGTCGATCGGCGACATCGACCGCAGATCCAGGACCTCGATCGACTTGCCCTCCTCGGCGGCGGCCGAGGCGGCGTCCAGGGCGACCTTCACCATCGGGCCGTAGGCCGCGAGCGTCAGGTCCGCCCCCGGCCGCACCACCCGGGCGGTGTGCAGCGGGCCGGGGATCGCGGCGGTGTCGACCTCGGACTTGTCGTGGTAGCGGCGCTTGGGCTCGAAGTAGATCACCGGGTCATCGCTGTCGATGGCCTGCTGCAGCATCCAGTAGGCGTCGGAGGCGTTGGCGGGCGAGACCACCTTCAGACCGGCCACGTGCGCGAACAGCGCCTCCGGCGACTCACTGTGGTGCTCCACCGCGCCGATGCCGCCGCCGTACGGAATGCGGACGACGACCGGCAGCTTGACCTTGCCGAGCGAGCGTGCGTGCATCTTGGCGAGCTGGGTGACGATCTGGTCGTAGGCGGGGAAGACGAAACCGTCGAACTGGATCTCCACCACCGGGCGGTAGCCGCGCAGCGCGAGCCCGATCGCGGTGCCCACGATGCCGGACTCGGCGAGCGGGGTATCGATGACCCGGTCCTCGCCGAAGTCCTTCTGCAGCCCGTCGGTGACGCGGAAGACGCCCCCCAGCTTGCCGACGTCCTCGCCCATGATCAGGACCTTGGGGTCGGCCTCGAGGGCCGTGCGCAGGGACGCGTTGATCGCCTTGGAGAGCGACATCTTCTCGGCGGCCATGTCAGATGCCTTCCTCAGCGGTGACGAACGAAGCCTGGTACTCGGCGAACCGCGCCCGCTCCTCGTCGACGAGCGCGTGCCCGTCGGCGTAGATGTGCTCGAACATCGCCATGTCCTCGGGGTCGGGCATCGCCCTCACGGCGTCCCGTACCCGCTTGGCCAGCGCGTCGCTCTCCCGCTCGAGCTCGGCGAAGTACGCGTCGTCGGCCAGGCCCTCGCGGGTCAGCAGGGTGCGCAGCCGCAGGATCGGGTCCTTGGTCTCCCACAGCTCCTGCTCCTCGGGCGAGCGGTAGCGCGTGGGGTCGTCGGAGGTGGTGTGGGCGCCCATCCGGTAGGTGAACGCCTCGATGAGCATCGGGCCCTGCCCGGTGCGCGCCCGCTCCAGCGCGGCCTTGGTGACGGCCAGACAGGCGAGCACGTCATTGCCGTCCACCCGCACCCCGGGGAAGCCGAAGCCCTGGGCGCGCTGGTAGAGCGGCACCCGGGTCTGCTTCTCCGTGGGCTCGGAGATGGCCCACTGGTTGTTCTGGCAGAAGAAGACGACCGGGGCGTTGTAGACCGCGGAGAAGGTGAACGACTCGGCGACATCGCCCTGGCTGGAGGCGCCGTCGCCGAAGTACGCCAGGACCGCGGCGTCCGCGCCGTCCTTGGCCACGCCCATCGCGTAGCCGGTCGCGTGCAGCGTCTGCGAGCCGATCACGATGGTGTACAGGTGGAAGTTGTTGCTGTTCGGGTCCCAGCCGCCGTGGTTCACCCCACGGAACATCCCCAGCAGATTGGTCGGGTCGACACCCCGGCACCACGCCACTCCGTGCTCGCGGTAGGTGGGGAAGACGTAGTCGGCGTCGTTCAGCGCCCGGCCGGAGCCGATCTGCGCCGCCTCCTGGCCGAGCAGCGAGGCCCACAGGCCCAGTTCGCCCTGGCGCTGCAGGGTGGTGGCCTCGGCGTCGAACCGCCGTGTCAGCACCATGTCCCGGTACAGACCGCGCAGCTCCTCCGGGGTGGGGTCGATGGCGTACTCGGGGTGCTCGACACGCTCGCCCTCGGGGGTCAGCAGCTGTACGAGTTCGGTCTGGCCCGCAGGCTGCTTCTTGGTGTCCCGCGCGCTGGTGCTGCGCTTGGCTCCGCTGCGGCGCGGCTTGCGCGCGGCAGTGCTCTCCACGGTCACGTGTGCTCCTCCGTCTGTCCGGCCTCCGGGATCCGCCGGCGGCCAGTTGCGGCTCGCCCGTTCCGCCGCGGCGCACGGGGTGGGTGCGCCGGAGCGTGACCGGGCGTGACAGGTTCCCGGCGGCTGGCCCTACACAAGGCACGTTACCCAGTGCGTCGCATGTCTGCGAAACCCCACCTGACCTGCAATTTTGCTTGGATTTCCAAGTAAATCGCGTGGGCGGTGAAACTTCCACTGGTCACAGCCCCGCAGGCCGCCGGACAAGCGCACGGTATCCCGCTGGACAACGGCGCGGGAAGACTTCGTGTGTGAGACTGGATCCGTGCGCGAAGAAGGAAAAATAGGGATTTTCCTAGTCGACGACCATGAAGTCGTCCGACGCGGCGTACGAGACCTGCTCGCGAGCGCGCCGGACATGGAGGTCGTCGGCGAGGCGGGCACCGCGGCCGAAGCGCTGGCGCGCATCCCGGCCACCCGCCCGGACGTCGCCGTGCTGGACATCCGGCTGCCCGACCGCAGCGGGGTCGAGGTCTGCCGGGAGATCCGCGCCCGGTGGGAGGGCGTCCGCTGCATGATGCTCACCTCCTTCGCCGATGACGAGGCGCTTTTCGACGCCATCATCGCGGGCGCCTCCGGCTATGTCCTGAAGGACATCCGCGGTGATGAACTGCTCGCCGCCGTCCGCGACGTGGCCGCGGGCCGGTCGCTGCTCGACCCGGTGGCCACCGCCCGGGTACTGGAGCGCCTGCGCGGCCAGCCGCCCGCCCGCCCGGACGACCAGCTCGCCGCCCTCACCGACCAGGAGCGCCGGATCCTGCTGCTGATCGGCGAGGGGCTGACCAACCGCGCGATCGGCGAGCGGCTGCACCTCGCCGAGAAGACGATCAAGAACTATGTGTCCAGCCTGCTCTCCAAACTGGGCATGGAGCGCCGGTCCCAGGCAGCGGCATACGTCGCCCGCATGCAGGCAACACAGAAGCGCTAGCGCCGACGGGCACAACACCCCCGCCACGGCTCGACCACGAACCAGGCGCTCCGCCCCTGGACCCCGGGTGCTGACCCCTGGCCCCGGATGCCGGGGCCGAAGCCCCCGCCCGTGACCTGGGGCAGAGCCCCGATCTGGGGGTTGGGGCGGAGCCCCGCGTACGGGGGCGGAGCGGCCCCGCGGCCGGGGGCTGCGGCAGAGCCCCCGTCTGGGGTCTGCGGGAGGGCCCCGCTCCGGGTTCTGGAACGCAGCCCCACGCACGGGGTCCCGGACGAAGCCAAGGGTGCGGATCCTGGGCGGAGCCCCGGCGGCGGGGCCTAGCCGCGCAACCCCGATCCGGGCCTGGGCGGAGCCACGCGTACGGGGGTCCCGGACGAAGCCAAGGGTGCGGATCCTGGCCGCGCAACCCCGATCCGGCGGATGTGGGGGCTGGGGCGGAGCCCCAGTTTCGGGAAGGGGCGGGGAGGGGAAACAGCCCGCCGCAGGCGCCACGTCAGCGCGGTCAACCGGCCGTGCCCCACCCCACCGTCCCCCATCCCGGCGCGCGCTAGCGACGATGCCCGGTGATCTAACATCTGGCAGGTGCCGCGCTCACATGTACGCTCCGCCGAGGCCGCTCCCGACGGGGAAACCCTGAGCGCCCTGCTCCGCCGCTATGACACCGCCGGTGAGGCCGTCTCCTGCGAACCGCTCACCCAGGGGCTGCTCAACCGGGGCTACCACCTCGCCACCACCCGCGGCCGGTTCTTCCTCAAACACCACCTCGACGGCGACCGCGGCGCCATCGCCCGCCAGCACCGCGTCACCCAGCGGCTGGAGGCGCTCGGGGTGCCCGTCGCCCCGCCGGTCCCGGACGCCGACGGCCGTACGGTCGCCGTCATCGGCGGCCGCTGCTACGCGTTACACCCCTGGATCGACGGGCGGCACCGCGACGGCGGTGAGCTGACCGCCCCGCAGTGCTGGCGCCTCGGCGGGCTGCTCGGGCTTGTTCACACCTGTCTGGAACGCGTCATGCGGGCCCGTACGGGCGGCGACCGCAGGCCGCCCGTGGAGGCCGCCGCCGACCCCGAGGACACCTCCGCCGTCATCGACGCGTTGCTGACGCTGGTCCGGGGCCGCCGGAACCGCGACACCTTCGACGAACTCGCCGAGCACCGGCTGGTCGAGCGGCGGGCGCTGCTGGAGCGGCACGCCCATCGCCGCCCGGAGGCGGACGCCGTCCCGGTCGCGGGCTGGGTGCACGGCGACTTCCACCCGCTGAACCTGCTCTACCGCGACACGGAACCGGCCGCCATCGTCGACTGGGACCGGCTCGGGGTGCGGCCGCGCGCCGAGGAGGCGGTCCGGGCCGCCGCGATCTTCTTCGTACGGCCCGACGGCACCCTGGAGCTCACCAAGGTGCGGTCCTACGCACGGGCGTACCGCTGCGCGGCGGGGGCCGGAACCTCAGAGATGGCCGCGGCCGTACACCGGGTGTGGTGGGAACGGCTCAACGACTTCTGGATGCTGCGCTGGCGCTACCAGCGCGGGGACCGGCGCGCCGATCCGCAGTTCCCCGCGGCCGCCGCGCTGGTGGTGTGGTGGACCCGGGAGTACGACGCGGTCCGCGACGCCTTCTGCGGGTGACCGGGGCCGGGCGGAGTTCGGCGCGGCTCGGCGGGCTCCGCCCACGCCCAGACGAGGGCGCCGTCCGAGGCCGGAGAGGGCGTTCCCGCGGCGGCCGGAGCGGGCCGTCCTACGGCTGAAGGGCCCCTCCCACGGGAAGGGGCCCCTCTTACGGCCGATGACAGCCAATGAACGCCGATGACAGCTGAGGCCGAGGGGGCGCCGGGGCCCCTGCCGTCAGGGGGTACCGGCACCGCCGTCCGTGGCGCCCGCCGTACCCCCGGTGGGCTCGGTCGTGCCCGGGTCCGTCTCCGGGTCCGTCGGCGGCGTGGTCTGCTCGCCGCCGCCCGGGGTGGTCGGATCGCCGGTCGGCTCGTCGGTGCCCGGATCCGTCTCCGGGTCCGTCGGCTCGTCCGTGGGGTCGTCCGTGTCCGTCGGCGTCGGGTCCTCGGACGGGGTGTAGTCGCTGCCCGTGTCCCCGGAGGTGGCGTCCTCGTCGCTCGGGACCGTCTCGTCGCCCGAGTCGTCGCTCGGCTCGTCGGACGGCTTCTCCGTCTTCTCCTGGGTGACCGAGGTCTGGTGCTTGTTCGGGTGCTTACCGCCGCCCTTGTCCCCGGCCTGGAGGGCGAAGGCGACCCCCGCCGCGACCGCGATCACCGCGAGCATCGCGATCAGCCACATCCTGCCGCGCCCCTTACGGCGGCCGGAACCGCCGTGGTAGCCGCCGCCCCCGCCACCGGGGCCGGTCACGACCGGCTGCTGGGAGGTCTCGCCGTGGCCCGGGTGCGGCAGCGCGCTGGTGGCCCCGACGCCCGGCATGCCCATGGCGGGCGTGGCGGCACCCAGGTGCTGGGTGACCGGGCCGGTGTTCCACATGCCGGTGTGGCCGCCCGCCTCGTGGAGCATCTGCAGCCCGTACTGGACCAGTCCGCGCATCTCCTCGGCGCTCTGGAACCGGTCGTCCGGGTCCTTGGCGAGGGAGCGCATGACCAGGCCGTCCAGCTCCGGCGGCACGGTGCCGGAGGCCTCCGACGGGGGCACCGGGGTGTCCTGGACGTGCTGGTACACCACCGACAGCGGGGTCTCCCCGGTGAACGGCGGGCGCAGCGCCAGCAGCTCGTAGAGCAGGCAGCCGGTGGCGTAGAGGTCGGAGCGGTGGTCCACGGCCTTGCCGAGGGCCTGCTCCGGCGAGAGGTACTGCGGAGTGCCCATGACCATGCCGGTCTGGGTCATCGTGGACTGCGCCCCGTGCAGGGCGCGGGCGATGCCGAAGTCCATGACCTTGACCGCGCCGCCGTGGGTGATGATCACGTTGGCGGGCTTGATGTCACGGTGCACGATGCCGTGCTGATGGCTGTAGGCCAGCGCCTCCAGCACCCCGGAGACGATGATCAGCGCCTGGTCGGGCGGCGGCGCCTCGGCGTTGAGCAGCAGATCGCGGATGGTCCGGCCCTCGACCAGCTCCATGACGATGTACGGCACGGTGTTCTGGCCGACGGTGTCCTCGCCGGAGTCGTAGACCGCCACCACGGCATGGTGGTTCAGCCCGGCCACGGACTGTGCCTCGCGGGTGAAGCGGGCCTTGGACACCGGGTCCTCGGCCAGATCGGCGCGGAGCAGCTTCACGGCGACCGTACGGCCGAGCCGCAGGTCCTCGGCGGCGAACACCTCCGCCATACCGCCGCGGCCGAGCCGGCTGGTAAGCCGATATCGACCGTCGCCGACAAGTCCCCCGTTACCCCACGCCTCCGGCATGTCCGGCATTCCGGATCCGCTGGCGTCAGGTTCGGAGGGCCCATGGGCGCCCTGGGTCTGTGCCATCGGTCCTCGCCGTCTCGTTCTCGGTGGGGGTCGGGTCGAGTCCGCCCCGCCCACGGGCGGTACGGTTCCCGCTAGGCACGCTACAGCCTTCGCGCCGTGTATCGGTTGGTGATGGACCGGCCATCAAACCTGTTGACGGTGAAGCGATGCAAATCGCGTGACGGGTTCTTGCGCATCCGGTCACGGAACGGGCAACGCGGCTTGACGTGTCCGTGGCCTGGGGCAGACTTGGCCACGATATCCACAACATCAAGATCCATGCGTCGGAACGTGCGCGTCAGAGTAGTGAGTGCGCCAAGGGGGAAGTACGAAATGAGCCAGTACGGCGCATCGGGCAGGTACCAAGGCCACTCTCTGGCGAACGGCCGGTACCAGCTGCGTGACCTGCTGGGCGAGGGTGGCATGGCCTCCGTTCACCTGGCCTATGACACCGTGCTGGACCGCCAGGTGGCGATCAAGACGCTCCACACCGAGCTGGGGCGCGAGCAGTCCTTCCGCGAGCGGTTCCGCCGCGAGGCCCAGGCGGTGGCGAAGCTCACGCACACCAATATCGTCTCGGTCTTCGACACCGGCGAGGACTCCGTCGACGGCTCGCTGATGCCGTACATCGTCATGGAGTACGTCGAGGGGCAGCCGCTGCGCTCGGTTCTGGACGTCGATGTACGGCAGTACGGCGCGATGCCGACCGAAAAGGCGCTGAAGATCACCAGCGATGTGCTGGCGGCGCTGGAGATCAGCCATGAGATGGGGCTGGTCCACCGCGACATCAAGCCGGGTAACGTGATGATGACCAAGCGCAATGTGGTCAAAGTCATGGACTTCGGCATCGCCCGCGCCATGCAGTCCGGGGTCACCTCCATGACCCAGACCGGCATGGTCGTCGGCACCCCGCAGTACCTCTCGCCCGAGCAGGCGCTGGGCCGCGGCGTGGACGCCCGCAGCGACCTGTACTCGGTCGGCATCCTGCTCTTCGAGCTACTGACCGGCCGACTGCCCTTCGACGCCGACTCGCCGCTGGCCATCGCCTACGCACACGTCCAGGAGGAGCCGGTCGCGCCCTCCTCGATCAACCAGTCCATTCCCCCGGCGGTGGACGCGCTGGTCGCCCGCTCCCTGAAGAAGAACCCGAACGAGCGCTTCCCGACCGCCGAGGCCATGCGCGACGAATGCGCGCGGGTCACCCGCACCGGGCAGACCGGCGCGTCCCCGATCATCATCAGCGGCGGCCCCCCGGCCCGCAGCGGCTCCGGTGTCGGCTCGGCGGTCTTCCCGCCGGTCGACCAGCAGACGCCCGCGCCCGGACCCGGCAGCGTCCAGACGCCGTACCAGCCGCAGCACTCCCCCGGGCAGTTCGGCGCCTTCGGCCCGTCCACCCCGCCGCCCCCGGGCGGCCATTCGCCCGCCACGGCACCGCTGGGGCAGGCGGGGTACCAGACCCCGACGGCGTCGTACCAGGGCGCCAGCACCCCGCCGCCGTACAGCATCTCGCCCTCGTCGACGCCGTCCGGAAGCGGCGGCGGTGGCGGCGGCAACAAGCGCGTGATCATAGGCTCGGCCGTCGTCGCGGCGATCGCGGTCATCGCCGTGATCCTGGTCATCGCGCTCAGCGGCGGCGACGACGGCTCCAAGGACGAGAGCAAGGGCGGCCATGGCGGCAAGACGTCGCCGTCCTCCGACACCGCCGCGGGCTTCCGCATGGGCGACAAGACCAAGACCATCGACCCGAAGAAGTGCACCGACGCGTACGAGAACAGCGACGAGAAGGGCACGTACTCGGTGCCCGACTTCCAGAACCTCTACATCGACTCGGTGAAGAAGTGCATCCGCGCTGCTGGCTGGAAGTACCGCGTGGTGCCCCAGGACGAGAATCTGTGGGGCAAGGGCACCATCATCAATTACACGTACCGGAACTACGAGCCGTACGACCCCAAGACGGACACCATTGAGCTGACCGTCTCCACCGGCAACCCGGAGTAGGGGCGGCTCACGCTCGCCAGGGGCGGCTCACGCTCACTCTCATTGCGCTTGCGGCGTAATGGCATCGCGGGCCTTATCCTCCGAATCCTTCGGAGGATAAGGCCCGCGATGTCGTTTCGTCGTGTCCGGTGTGGGTGTCCGGAGGCTCAGCGGCTCAGAGGTACGGCCCCGAGCGGGCACCGCCCTGCTGGGGCACCGCCTCGTCCTCCTCGCCCCCGCCGATCCCCGGCGGCAACGCCCGGCGCATCTGCTCCAGCTGGGCGCGCGCGGCCATCTGCTGGGCGAACAGGGTGGTCTGGATGCCGTGGAACAGCCCCTCCAGCCAGCCGACCAACTGAGCCTGGGCGATGCGCAGTTCCGCCTCGGTGGGCACCGCCTCGTCCGTGAAGGGCAGCGACAGCCGCTCCAGCTCCCCGATCAGCTCGGGCGCCAGCCCGTCCTCCAGCTCCTTCACCGAGCTGGAGTGGATCTCCTTGAGCCGGACCCGGCTGGCCTCGTCGAGGGGTGCGGCGCGGACCTCCTCCAGAAGCTGCTTGATCATGCTGCCGATCCGCATGACCTTCGCCGGCTGTTCGACCATGTCCGTCACGGGAACCTCGCGCGACTCCTCGTCGCCACTGCCCTCGCCAGAAGCAGGAGCGACGCCGCCGAGTGCCATGCCGTCCGGACCGACGACCAGGACGTGCGGGCTCTCCTGCGCTCGTTCGTTCATCGGCTGGTTCATACCCCCATTGTTCCGCACCGGCACCCGGTACGGCGGGTGAGGGTCGAGGTTTCAGCGACGGCGCAGCCGCAGGCCGAAGAACGCCATGCCGAGGCCGAGACCGGTGAGCGCGAGACCGGTGCCCAGCGGCAGCACCCGCATCGCCCGCCCGCTGGGCTCTGCGGCGGTCCGCTGAGCACCGTAAGGCTGTCCGGACGGAAGCGATTGGCGCGCCTGGCGCCGGTCCGGCCGCTGCGGGACGGGGAGGGAGGTCGGCGTCCACTCGGGCACCACCGAGAACCGCCCGGTGCCCTCGTCGTCCCCCGTGTCGGCCGAGGGGTCCCCGTCCGGTGACGAGGGGGTCGGCGTCGCGCTGCGGCCGGGGTGCGCACGGCCCTCGCCCGCTCGGGTGCCCGCGAGCCCGCCGCCGTCGTCGGCGGGGGCTGGGGCAGCGGGGCTGGCGGACGCGGCGGGGGTCGTGGCCAGGGCGGTGCCCGCCAGCAGGGCCGCCGCGGGGAGTGTGCGAAGCGTCGCAGGGTTCACGGTGGTCACCCTCCCGTGCCGAACCGTTGCGTAACGGGATCAGCGTCACATGAGGGTACGAGCCGGGCACCCTGGACGCGGCCGTACGGAGCACGGGGCGACCGTAAGGGGCGCGGTCCCGCCGTAAGGGGCTCAGGCCGGCCCTGGTGCCCGCCGTAAGGGCTGCGACAGCGCCATAGGGGCCGCGCGGCGACGCCGTAAGGTTCGCGGCGGCGCCGCCGTACGGGCTCGTGGCCCTCAGCCGTAGCCGTACGGACCCGCGGTCCTCAGGTCGTCAGCAGGATCTTGCCCACATGAGTGCTGGACTCCAGCAGCCGGTGGGCCTCCGGGGCCTCCCGCATCGGGACGGTGCTGTGCACGATCGGGCGGACCCGGCCGCCCCCGATCAGCGGCCAGACGTGCTCCCGTACCGCCGCGATGATCGCCGACTTCTGGGCCAGCGAGCGGCCCCGCAGCCCGGTGGCCGTCACGGCGGCGCTCTTGGACAGCAGGGTCGCCAGATTCAGCTCGGCCTTCGCCCCGCCCTGGAGCCCGATGATCGCCAGCCGTCCGTTGAGGGCGAGCGTCTCCAGGTTCCTGGCGAGGTACTTCGCGCCGAGGATGTCCAGGATGACGTCCGCGCCCGCGCCGTCGGTGGCCCGGCGGACCTCCTCGACGAAGTCCTGCTCGCGGTAGTCGATCAGGATGTCGGCGCCGAGCTCCCGGCAGGCGGCCAGCTTCTCCGGGCCGCCCGCGGTCACCGCGACCCGCGCCCCGACCGACTTCGCGAGCTGGATCGCCATGGTGCCGATGCCGCTCGATCCGCCGTGCACCAACAGCGTCTCGCCCGGCCGGAGATGGGAGATCATGAAGACGTTGGACCAGACCGTGGCGGTCACTTCGGGCAGCGCGGCGGCCGTGACCACGTCCACGCCCTCGGGGAGGGGCAGCAGCTGGCCCGAGGGAACCGCCGCCTTCTCGGCGTATCCACCGCCCGCGAGCAGGGCGCACACCTCATCGCCCACCGCCCAGCCGGTGACGCCGGGGCCGAGCGCCGAGATCCGGCCCGAGCACTCCAGACCGACGTAGTGCGAGGCACCACGCGGCGGTGGATAGAAGCCCTGGCGCTGGAGCACGTCCGCGCGGTTGACGCCGGCGGCCGCCACGTCGACCAGGACCTCGCCCTCACCGGGCACGGGATCGGGGACCTCCGCCCATACCAGGGCTTCCGGGCCACCGGGTTCGGGAATCGTGATCGCATGCATGGCCGCGAGGCTACTCCTCGACCATCGGCGCACGAACGATCGTGATCAAGCGGTCGGCGGCCTGCAGCGGGCTGGCGGCGGGGTCGTCGTACGCGAGGAGGCGATGGCCGCGCAGCACGGACACCACAAGGTCCTCCGTGTCCCGCACCGACCTGCCCACCTCGGCCTTCACCACCGTGCGCTCCACCAGGTCCAGGCCCGTGCCCTGCTGGATCAGGTCCTCGATCACCGCACCGGCCGTCGGGCTCTGCACGCTCATGCCCAGCAGGCGGCCCGCCGCGCTGGCGCTGGTGATCACCGAGTCGGCCCCGGACTGGCGCAGCAGCGGCGCGTTCTCCTCCTCGCGCACCGCCGCCACGATGTTGGCACCCCGGTTGAGCTGCCGGGCCGTCAGCGTGACCAGGACGGCGGTGTCATCGCGCTGCGTGGCGATCACGAACTGGCGGGCGCGCTGCGCCTCCGCACGCAACAGCACATCACTGCGGGTCGCGTCGCCGACCACCCCCGCGAACCCGTCGGCGTTCGCCGCCTCGATCACCTTCTGATTGGGGTCCACCACGACCACCCGGTTCTTGGGCAGCCCGGTCGCACAGAGGGTCTGCACCGCGGACCGCCCCTTCGTACCGAAGCCGATGACAACGGTGTGGTCACGCAACGCCGACCTCCAGCGGTTCAGGCGGTACTGCTCGCGGGTGCGTTCGGCCAGCACTTCCAGGGTGGTGCCGACCAGGATGATCAGAAAGATCACGCGCAACGGCGTGACCAGCAGGATGTTACTGAGCCGCGCGCTCTCGCTGTACGGCACGATGTCGCCGTATCCGGTCGTGGACAGCGTGACGGTCGAGTAGTAGACGGAGTCGAGGAAGTCGACCTGGTCGTCGGCGTTGTCGTGATAGCCCGCGCGGTCCACGTACACGATGGTCACCGTCAGCACCAGCACCAGCAGCGCCAGCAGCAGCCGCCGGACGACCTGGCGCAGCGGGCCCGCGGGGAAGTGCGGCAGATGGACGCGGTGGACGCCGTCCCCTGGCGTGCGAGCGGCCGCGTCATGGCTGGGCAGCTTCACGCCGGGCCCTCCTGGGGGGATATGTCCTCGCCGTCGACCGCCTGGCCGGTGCGTTGACGGGCCTGGTCCGGGTGACGGGCCTGGTCCGGGTGGCCCGGTTGCCCCGCAGCGCTCGCCGACCAGGGGAGATCGAGCACGTCGACCTCCGCGCCGCGCTTCGCCCCGCCGGGCGGGATCACGGCGAGGCCGTCGGCCACCGCGATGCCGCGCAGCATCGCCGGGCCGTTGAAGCGCAGCGGCACCGCGGCGTCCTGCCGGAAGACCACGGGGACCAACCGGGTGTCCCGCGGATGCCCCTGCACGGCCTCGGCCAGCGGGGCCGGGCCGGGGTCGGGGGCCGGGCGGCCCGTCAGCGTGCGCAGCAGTGGCTCCGCGAGGGTCAGCAGACCGGACACCGCCGCGAGCGGATTGCCCGGGAGCCCCACCAGATGGCGGGCGGGGCGGGAGGGGCGCTCGGGGGTTGCGGCGTTCTTGGGGGCATGTTCGCGGTCTTCTTGGTCTTCTTGGTCCTCTTGGCCTTCTTGGCCTTCTTGGTCCTCTTGGTTCTCTTGGCCTTCGCGGCTTTTGCGGGCGAGGCGGGCCAGCAGCATCGGGTGGCCGGGGCGCACCGCCACCCCGTCCACCAGCAGTTCGGCCCCCAGGCGGCGCAGGGTGGGGTGGACGTGGTCCAGGGGGCCCGCGGCCGTCCCCCCGGTGGTCACGACGAGGTCGGCGGATGACTCGGCCACCGCCGCGTACACCGCCTCCGCCTCGTCGGCCAGCCGCCGGGTGGCCAAGACCTCGGCGCCGAGCGCCCGCAGCCACGGCCCGACCATCGGCCCCAGCGCGTCCCGGATCCGGCCGTCGTGCGGCAACCCCTCGGTCAGCAGCTCATCGCCGAGGACCAGCACCTCGACGCGCGGCCTGCGCACCGTCGGCAACGCGTCATACCCGGCCGCCGCGGCCAGGCCCAGGACGGCGGGGGTGACCAGGGTCCCGGCGGGGAGCAGCTGATCGCCGCTGCGGCACTCCTGGCCGCGGGTGCGGATGTCCTGGCCGAGGACGACGGGATGGGCGGCCGACGCGTGCAGCCAGCCACCGCCCGCGTCGGTGCCGTACTCGCTGCGCAGTACGGCGGTGGCGCCGGACGGGACGCGGGCGCCGGTGGCGATGCGGACCGCGTGACCGTCGGGGAGGGACGCCGTCCCGCCGTGTCCGGCGAGGATGCCCTGCTGGTCCTGGCCCTCCGTACCGGGTGGCAGCCGCCAGGGGCCGGGGCCGGAGAGCGCCCAGCCGTCCATGGCGGAGGTGTCGAAGGGCGGCAGATCAGTGAGCGCGGCGAGCGGCGCGGCCAGGACCTGGCCGAGCGCATCGGACAGCGGCCGCATCACCGGGGCGGCGTGGGCGGCCTCCTTGACGGCGGCGCGGGCGGCGATGGCGCGGGCGTCGGGCCAGGAGGTGGGGCTGGGGGGCGGTGGGTTCATGGAGGGATGCGGGTGGGGCGTCGGTGCGCCGGTGCGGGGCGTCGGTGCGCCGGGGGTGCGTTTCGGGTGGGATTGCGGGTGCGGGGTCGGGGCCTGATGGGCGGGGGCCCTGGACCGCGTGCCTTTGGTGCCAGTGCCCTCCGCTGTCGGACTACCCGAAGATCGGCTCCTCGAATACACCTCTGGCCTTCGGCGTACGTGACCCTGGGCATCCAGGACCACCGCAGGCTCTTCCGCCGTCTCCCTCGCCAGGTCGAGCGCGGCCTCTACCCAGTCCGTACGGGCCGGGTCGGCGGTATCGGCGGTGGCGCCCGTATGGCCGGTGCCGTCGGTGGCGCCCGTATGGCCGGTGCCGTCGGTGGCGCCCGTACGGCCGGTGCCGTCGGTGGCGCCCGTACGGCCGGTGCCGTCGGTGGCGCCCGTACGGCCGGTGCCGTCGGTGGCGCCCGTATGGCCGGTGCCGTCGGTGGCACCGGTCTCGCGGGGGCCGTCGGCGTCGCGCGTGCCGTCGATGTCGCGGGGGCCGTCGGTGTCGCCGGGGCCGCGCCCCCTGGTGGGTTGGGCCGGGCGGTCGTTGGCCAGGCTGAGGGCGGCATCGGCCCAGTCCTCCTCCGATACCGTGCCGGGCGGCTCCGGGCCCTGCGGCGGCGACTCATTGGCCAGCGCCAGCGCCTCGTCGACCTCGCGGTCGAGCGGATCCCCGTCCCGGGGGTGGCGAGGTGTCACTGCTCCTCGGCCCAACGGGCCGCCAGCGCCGCGGCCTTCTCGGTGGCGGCGGCCAGCGCCTCGGGTCCGCCGCCCTTCTGGGCCGCGGCGTAGCCGACGAGAAAGGTGGTCAGGGGGGCGGCGGGCCGGGCGACGCCATGTGCGGCGTCACGGGCCAGATCGAGTAGGGCCGCGGTGTCGACATCCAGATCGATCCCGAGCTCGGCCTTGACTGCGGCAATCCATTCGTCCAACACGTGTCCATGCTCCCTGATGCGCGCTCGAGCCGTGGTGATGTCTTCCCAGGTGTCGCAGTCGAACGACGCGGTGGGGTGCCGGAGGCGGGCCAGGGCCAGCTCGGAGACGAGGAGGCGGAGGGGCAGCCCGCCGAGGCCGCCGTGTTCGGTGGCGAGAAGGGCGATCTCGCGGCGCAGCGGCTCGGCGCGGTAGGCGGCAACAAGGGGCTGCTCGCGGCCGTCGGGGTCGATGAGCACGGCCCCTTCGGCACCCTGGAGACCGGTGAGGAGGGTCGCGACGGTCTCGTGGGTGAGGAACGGCAGATCGGCGGAGAGCACGAGGACGACCGGAGCCGCGGTCTGCCGGATGCCCGCGTCGACGGCCGCCACCGGGCCGCCGCCGGGGGGCTCCTCCCGGGCCCACCGCACCGGCCGCGCCGTGGGCCTGCGCGGGCCGACGACGACGGTCCGCCCGGCCCCGCGGCAGGCGTCCAGCACCCGGTCGAGCAGAGCCCGCCCGCCCACCCGCAGCGCGGGCTTGTCCACCCCACCGAGCCGCCGGGCGGCACCCCCGGCCAGGATCACCGCGTCATACGCACCTGGAGTCACCCCATGAGTATGGCGCCGCGGGGCATCCGCTAGAGCCGCCGCAACAACACCATGGGCCGCTCCACACAGTCGGCCACGAACCGCAGGAATCCGCCGGCGGTGCCCCCGTCGCACACCCGGTGGTCGAAGGTGAACGACAGCTGCACCACCTGGCGCACCGCCAGCTCGCCCTGGTGCACCCAGGGCTTGGGGGCGATCCGCCCGACCCCGAGCATCGCCGCCTCGGGGTGGTTGATGATCGGCGTCGAGCCGTCGACCCCGAACACCCCGTAGTTGTTCAGGGTGAAGGTGCCGCTGGTGAGCTGGGCGGGGGCGAGGGTGCCGGTCCGCGCGGCCTCGGTCAGCCGGGCGATCTCCTCGGAAAGCCCCTCTATGGTCCGCGTGTGGGCGTCGCGCACCACCGGGACCACCAGACCCCGGTCCGTCTGGGCCGCGAAGCCGAGGTGGACGCCGGGGAGCCGGACGATCTCCCGGCTGCCCATGTCCACTGTGGCGTTGAGCTCGGGGAAGCGCGCGAGGGCCGCCGTGCAGATGCGGGCCAGAAGAGCGAGCACGGAGACCTTGGGCCCGCCCCCGGCGTTCATCGCCGCGCGGGCGGCGAGCAGTTCGGTCGCGTCGGCGTCCACCCAGCAGGTCGCGTCGGGGATCTCACGTCGGCTGCGCGCGAGCTTGTCGGCGACGGCGCCCCGCACCCCTCGCAGCGCGACCCGCTCCCCCTCCGGGGCGGGGGCCGCGGAAACGGGGGCGGCGGACGCTACGGGTGCGGCGGGTGCCGCGGGTGCCGCGGGTCCGGGCGCGGGCGCGACGGGGGCAGACGCCCTGCCCGCGACCGCTCGTTCGACATCCGCCCGCAAAATCAGCCCTTCGGGGCCCGAGCCCCTGAGCTGCCGCAGATCGACGTCATGCTCCCGGGCCAGCCGCCGCACCAGGGGCGAGATCACCGGAAGAGGCCCGGCAGGGGCCGTCACCGCCTCGCCCACCGGCCCGGCGGAGGCTCCCGCCTGCGCCGCAACGGGGGCCGCCGCCTGCGCCGCAACGGGGGCCGCCGCCTGCGCCGCGTCAGGGGCTCCCGCCGCCTTCTCGCCCACGGCCGCGGCAGGGGCCGCCGCCGTCCCGGGAAGCGGTCCGCCCGAGGCAGCCATGGGCATCTCGCGCAGCGTCCCGGGGGAGGGCCGGACGCGACGGCGCCGCGCGGCGGGACCGGCCGTGCCATAGCCGACCAGCACATTGCCCGACGCGCCGTCGATCGCGCTCTCGGTGACCGGCGGACCGGATCCGCCGCCGTCCGAGCCCTCGGGCACGGCGACCGTGATCAGCGGCGCCCCGACCGGCACCTCCGCCCCCTCCTCGCCGTAACGGGCCGTCACCACCCCGCCGTAGGGGCAGGGCACATCCACCATCGCCTTGGCCGTCTCGACCTCGACCACCGGCTGGTCGACCGCGACCACATCGCCGACCTGGACCAGCCAGCGCACGATCTCGGCGCCGGTCAGCCCCTCGCCCAGATCGGGCAGGGTGAACTCCCTGACGACAGCCATCAGACCGCGCTCCCCTCGGTCCACTCCGACTCCCACTGCAGCCGGGCGACGGCGTCCAGCACCCGGTCCACACCGGGCAGATGGTGCCGCTCCAGCATCGGCGGCGGATAGGGGATGTCGAATCCGGCGACCCTCAGCACGGGCGCCTCCAGATGGTGGAAGCAGCGCTCGGTGACCCGGGCGGCGATCTCCCCGCCGGGCCCGCCGAACCCCGTGGACTCATGGACGACGACCGCGCGGCCGGTGCGGCGCACCGAGGCGCACACCGTCTCGTCGTCGAAGGGGACGAGCGAGCGCAGATCGACGACCTCCAGATCCCACCCCTCGGCCCGGGCCGCCTCGGCGGCTTCGAGGCACACCGGCACGGAGGGGCCGTAGGAGATCAGGGTGGCGCCGCGCCGACCGCCGCTGCCCGGGCCGCGGACCACCGCGCGGCCGATGGGCGGCACCTCCTCGGGGGCGTCGGCCGACCAGTCGGCCTTGGACCAGTACAGCCGCTTGGGCTCCAGGAAGATCACCGGGTCGTCGGAGGCGATGGCGGCGCGCAGCAGCCCATAGGCGTCGGCGACGGTCGCGGGGGCGACGACATGGAGCCCGGGGGTGGCCATGTAGTAGATCTCGGAGGAGTCGCTGTGGTGCTCGACACCGCCGATGCCGCCCCCGTAGGGCACCCGGACGGTGATGGGCATCGGCATCGCGCCCCGGGTGCGGTTGCGCATCCGCGAGACATGGCTGATGAGCTGCTCGAAGGACGGGTAGGCGAAGGCGTCGAACTGCATCTCGACCACCGGCCGCAGCCCGTACATCGCCATGCCCACGGCGGTGCCGAGGATCCCCGCCTCGGCCAGCGGAGTGTCCGTACAGCGGTCCTCGCCGAACTCTTCGGTGAGCCCGTCGGTGATCCGGAAGACGCCGCCCAGGGTGCCCACGTCCTCACCGAGGACATGGACGGACGGGTCGGCGGCCATGGCGTCGCGCAGCGCGCGGCCGAGGGCCTGGGCCATGGTGGCGGGCTTACGGGCGGTGTCGGCCCCGACGGCGGTGGTCATCACTGCCCCTTCCCGGCGTCCGCGGCCTCGGCGTCGAGCTCGGCGCGCAGCTGGGCCGCCTGCTCGCGCAGCTGGCTGGTCCGGTCGGCGTAGACGTGCTCGAAGAGCGCCATGGGGTCGAGGACCGGGTCCTGGTGCATCCGCGTCCGCAGATCGGCGGCGAACCGCTCCGCGGACTCCCGCACGGCCCGGGCCTCCTCGTCGTCCAGCAGATGGCGGTCCCGCATGGCCTCCTCCAGAAGCGCTATCGGGTCGTGGGCGCGCCAGGCCTCGACCTCGGAGTCGGGGCGGTAGCGGGTGGCGTCGTCGGCGTTGGTGTGCGCCTCGACGCGGTAGGTGACGGCCTCGACCAGGGTGGGGCCGCCTCCGCCGCGGGCCCTGCGCACCGCCTCCGCCAGGACCTCGTGAACGGCGGCCGCGTCATTGCCGTCGACGAGGCGGCCGGGCATCCCGTATCCCACCGCCTTGTGGGCGAGGGAGGGCGCGGCGGTCTGCTTGGCGAGCGGGACGGAGATCGCGAAGCCGTTGTTCTGGACGAGGAAGACCACCGGGGCGTGCCATACGGCCGCGAAGTTGAGTGCTTCGTGGAAGTCGCCCTCACTGGTGCCACCGTCGCCGACCAGGGCGAGGGCCACCACATCGTCGCCCTTGAGGCGGGCGGCGTGGGCGAGCCCGACGGCGTGCGGCAGCTGGGTGGCCAGCGGGGTGCACAGCGGGGCGACGCGGTGGGTGTGGGGGTCGTAGCCGGAATGCCAGTCGCCGCGGAGCAGGGTGAGGGTGTCGACGGGGTCGAGCCCGCGGACCACGGCGGCCAGGGTGTCGCGGTAGCTGGGGAAGAGCCAGTCGCGGTCCTCCAGCACCAGCCCGGCCGCGACCTGGCAGGCTTCCTGACCGGTGGAGGAGGGATAGACGGCCAGCCGGCCCTGCCTGGTGAGGGCGGTGGCCTGCGTGTTGTACCGGCGGCCGCGCACCAGCTCGCGGTGGAGCCGGGTCAGCAGATCGGGGGAGATGTCGGCGGCAGCGGCGGTGCCCAGCAGGCGGTACGGCTGCGCGTCGGGCAGCAGCGGCGCTGCGTCGGCGCGGGGCTGCCAGCCGGGCGGGGGAGTGGGCCGGTAGGCACCGGGCTGCTCAAGGACCGTCATGGCGCGACCTCCTGGGCGTGGCGTACGGCGGGAGGGCGGGGCGTGCCGGGCGGCATCGCCCTCCCCTACCGATTGTTCGGTCGTTGACGCATTTTGGCTACAGGCGACCCAAGCCTGTGGACAAACGGTTCTGCAGCCCCTGGGATGAGGACAGGACGTCCATGAAGGGGAGGCAGGACGATATGGCGGGCGAACAGATGGCCAATCCGGACGGCAAACCCCCGGCGCGCCCGCTGGACGGCATCGACCGCGACATCCTGCGTCTGCTCCAAATGGACGGCCGCGCCTCCATACGCTCCGTGGCCGAGCAGGTGCACGTCTCGCGCGCCAACGCCTACGCCCGGATCAACCGCCTGCTCGACGACGGAGTGATCCGCGGCTTCAGCGCCCGGGTGGACCAGGAGCGGGCCGGGCAGGGCGCGTCCGCGTACATCACGCTGAAGATCGTCCAGAACTCCTGGCGCACCGTGCGCGAAGAGCTCAGGCAGCTCCCAGGGGCCACCCACCTCGCCCTGGTCAGCGGGGACTTCGACGTACTGCTGCTGGTGCACACCGAGGACAACCGCTCGCTGCGCGAGCTGGTCCTCACCCGGATCCAGGCCATACCGGAGGTGCTGAGCACCCGGACGCTGCTGGTCTTCGAGGAGACGGACCTGGACTCGGAGCCGTAGCGGGGGCCGGGCCGGGCGCCGCGCGGTAGCCCGGGCCGGGCGCGGGCGTACCGCCCCGCGGGCGCCGTGCGTCAGGTCTGGGTGCGCAGGCCCGCGAAGGCCGTACGGACCACGGCCTCGGCCACCTCCTGGGAGGTCGCGGCCCCGCCGCGGCCCGGCCGGTACCACTCCACAATGGAGTTGATCATGCCGAAGAGCAGCCGGGTCGCCAGCCGGGCGTCCACGTCCGACCGCAGGTCGCCGTCGGCAGCCGCCCGCTTGAGCAGCTCGGCCACCTGGTGGTCGAACTCCCGGCGCCGCTCCATGGCCCATCGCTCGGTGTCCGTGTTGCCCCGGACGCGCAGCAGCAGCGTGACGTAGGGCAGCTCGTCCATCAGCACCTCGGCGGTGCGCCGGGCCACGTGCTCCAGCCGCTCGATCGACCGTCCCTCGCGCGCGGCGGGCTCCTGGAGGATGCCGAACAGCCCGTCCAGGGCACGGCTTATGGCCAGCCTGAGCAGTTCCTCCTTGCCCTTCACATGGTGGTAGATGGAGGACTTGGAGATCCCGGCGGCCCGGGACAGGTGCTCCATGGAGGTGCCGTCGTAGCCGCGCTCGTTGAACACCTCCACGGCGACCGCGAGCAGCGATTCGGGCGTGTAGGTGTCGCGCTTGGCCATGGTCATGATTACAGCAGCCTCCCATCGGCGGCCGCACGCCGGATCAGCGCCTGGGAAGGGGCGTAGCGGCCGGTCGGACAGGCGTGGTGGAGGTTGCGCAGGGTGTCGCGCACCCAGCGGGCTCCGAGCGCGCGCCCCCAGGCCAGCGGTCCGCGCGGGTAGTTGACGCCGGTCAGCATGGCGGTGTCGATGTCCTCGGGGCTCGCCACCCCGCGGGCGACGGCGTCCTCGGCGAAGTCCACGAGCATCGCGACCGTACGGGCCACGACCATGCCGGGGACGTCCTGGACCACGCTGACGTCCTTACCGAGCGCCTGGAACAGGCCGACCGCGGACCGCAGGGACTCCGCGGGGGCGGCTGTGGACGGCGCCAGGGCGACGCGGGTGGCGGTGCGGTAGTCCAGCGCCAGGTCGAAGCGGACCGACGCGGCGAAGGGGTCTTCGGTGGCGGTCGTGCCGTCGGCCAGGGACAGGCGGGTGCCGTCGGGCAGGGCGAGATGGGCCCCGACGGGCTCGCCGGTCACCGGGGTGCCCGCGCCCCTGATGGGCTCGCGGATCACCGGGACGTCCGCCTCCTCGAGGAGGCCGACCAGCCCTTGCGCGGGCCCCAGGTCGCCGTGGAGGACGACCTTGCCGGGCGGCTCGCACGGCTCCGCGGTGTGCGGGGCGGGCCGCCCGGCGCCCTCAGAGTGGTCGTACCAGCCGTGGCCCGTCTTGCGCCCGTGCCGCCCGGAGGCGACGAGCTGCCGCTGGGCGAGGGACGGGGTGAATTTCGGATCGTGGAACAGCGCTTCCCAGACGGATCGGGTGACGGCCTCGTTCACGTCCTGGCCGATCAGATCGGTGAGCTCGAAGGGGCCCATCCGGAAGCCGCCGGACTCGCGCAGCACGGCGTCCAGGGTCGCGGGGTCGGCCACGCGCTCCTCGTACGCACGGAACGCCTCGGCATAGAAGGGGCGGGCGATCCGGTTGACGATGAACCCGGGGGTGTCGGCGCAGCGCACCGGGGTCTTCCCCCAGGCCGCGACGGTGGCCTGGGCACGGTCGGCGGCAGCCTCGTCCGTGGCGGCGCCGCGCACCACCTCCACCAGCGGCATCAGCGGGGCCGGATTGAAGAAGTGCAGCCCGAGGAGGCGGCCGGGGCGGCGCAGGACGCCCGCGACGGCGGTGACGGAAAGGGAGGAGGTGTTGGTGGCGAGCAGACAGCCGTCGGACACCACCGACTCCAGCGCGGTGAACAGCTGCTGCTTGGCGCCGAGTTCCTCCAGGATCGCCTCGGCCACCAGCTCCGCCTCGGCCAGGTCCGCGAGGTCGGCGACGGGGGTGAGGCGCCCGAGGGCGGCGTCGCGGTCGGCGGCCGTGAGGCGTTCCTTGGCGACCAGTCGGCCGAGCCGGTGGGCGATGGCGTCGGCGGCCCGGGAGGCGCGGCCGGGCGCGGCGTCGTAGAGCCGCACGGGATGGCCCGCGGCCAGCGCCACTTGGGCGATCCCCTGGCCCATCGTGCCGGTGCCGACGACGGCGACGAGGCCGGCGCGGTCGCTGCCACGGTCGATCGCAGTCATGCCGCAGATCCTTTTCGACGAAGTTATCCACAGGTTCGCCAGGCCCTCTTGTCCCGACCGATCGTTCGGTTACTCTAACTCTGTCGCCCAATCCAGCCCAGCCCCAGCCCAATCCAGCCCAGCCCCAGCTCGACGAGGAGTTGGTCAGTCGTGACCGCCGCACTCACCACCGCGCAGTTGACGCAAGAGCACCGCCCCACCCTCGACCAGGCCCTGGAGGCGATCCGTACCCGCGCCTATTGGTCCCCGCACCCCGAGCACCCGAAGGCCTACGGCGGCGAGGGCCAGGGCGGGCGGCCGAGCCTGAGCGTCGCCGAGGGCCAGGCGGCGTTCGAGGCGCTGCGCGGCAAGCGCTTCGAGCTTGAGCAGCCGGGCACCGACGGCTGGGCGGGCTCCGAGGTCTCTCCGTTCGGAGCGGAGATGGGCATGGAGTATCCGCATCCGGACATCGAGGTGCTTCTCCCGGCGATGCGGGCGGGGATGCCCGCCTGGCGGGACGCCGGTCCCGAGGCGCGGGCCATGGTGTGCCTGGAGATCCTGGCCCGGATCGGCGCCAGGTCGCATGAGTTCGCCCAGGCCGTCATGCACACCAGCGGCCAGGCGTACATGATGGCGTTCCAGGCCGGTGGCCCCCACGCCCAGGACCGCGGTCTGGAGGCGGTGGCGTACGCGTTCGCCGAGCAGACCCGCACCCCGGGCGCCGCCGACTGGTCCAAGCCTCAGGGCAAGCGCGACCCGCTGCGGCTGCGCAAGACGTTCACGGCCGTCCCGCGCGGTGTCGCCCTGCTGATCGGCTGCAACACCTTCCCGACGTGGAACGGCTATCCGGGTCTCTTCGCCTCGCTCGCCACCGGCAATCCGGTGCTGGTCAAGCCGCACCCCCAGGCCGTGCTGCCGCTGGCGCTGACGGTCCAGGTGGCGCGGGAGGTGCTGAAGGAGGCGGGGTTCAGCCCGGATCTGGTGGCGCTGGCGGCCGAGCGGCCGGACGAGGGGATCGCCAAGGTCCTCGCCGTCCGCCCCGAGATCCGCGTCATCGACTACACGGGATCCACCGCCTTCGGCGACTGGCTGGAGACCCACGCCCGCCAGGCCCAGGTCTTCACGGAGAAGGCGGGGGTCAACACGGTGGTGATCGACTCCACCGACGACTACCACGGCATGCTCGCCAATCTGGCGTTCTCCCTGTCCCTCTACAGCGGCCAGATGTGCACCACCCCGCAGAATCTGCTGATCCCCCGCGACGGCATCACCACCGACGCCGGTCCCAAGACCTATGACGAGGTGGTGGCCGACCTGGCGGCGGCGGTGGACGGGCTGCTGGGCGACGACGCACGGGCGAGCGCGCTGCTCGGCGCGATCGTGGGCCCGCGGGTCCAGGAGCGGCTGGAGGCCGCCCCCGGCCTGGGCGCGGTCGCCCTCGCCTCCCGTACGGTGACCCACCCCGACTTCCCGGGCGCCACCGTCCGCACACCGCTGATGGTCAAGGCGGACGGCGCGCGGAAGTTCTGGGAGGGGGCGGACGCGGACGCGCCCTATCTGGCCGAGTGCTTCGGCCCGGTCTCCTTCGCCGTCGCCGTCGCCTCCACGGAGGACGCGGTCGCGCTGCTGCGCCGGACCACCCGGGACAAGGGCGCGATGACGGTCGGGGCGTACACCACCTCGCCGGAGGCGGAGCGGCTGATCGAGGAGGCGTGTCTGGAGGAGTGCGCCCAGCTGTCGCTCAATCTGACCGGCGGGGTGTATGTGAACCAGACCGCGGCGTTCTCGGACTTCCACGGCACGGGCGGCAACCGGTCGGCCAATGCCGCGCTGTGCGACGGAGCGTTCGTGGCCAGCCGCTTCCGGATGGTCGAGGTCCGCCGCCCGGCGGAGTAGCGGGCCCGATGGGCGGGGCGGCTCGGGGCCGGTCACCGCGCACTCCGCCCCACCCATCGGGCCTGGGCAGGACGGGCCGGGCCTGGAGGCAGGACGGGCCGGGCCTAGGCCGGGTGGGCGGGGCCGCCCCAGTGGAAGAGGGCCATGGCCACGCTGGTGGCCAGGTTGTAGCTGGACACCTGTGGCCGCATGGGGAGGGCCACCAGCCTCGTGGCACGCTTCCGCAGCTCCGGCGAGATCCCGTGCCGCTCGGAGCCGAAGGCGAATAGCGCGTCATCGGGGACGGTCATGGACCGGATGTCCTCCCCCTCCGGATCCAGGGCGTACAGCGGCCCCTCCGGAAGCGCGTCACCCGGCAGCCGCTCGACCGCGGTGGCGAAGTGAAGCCCGGCGCCCGAGCGGACGGCGTTCGGATGCCAGGGGTCGATATCGCCGGTGGTGACCACGCCCGTGGCCCCGAACCCGGCGGCGAGCCGGACCACGGCCCCGACGTTCCCCAGGTTGCGGGGATTGTCCAGGACGACCACCGGGGCCTGCCGGGGCCGCCGGGACAGCTCGTCCAGGTTCGTCTGGCGGCCCCGCCGGACCGCGAGGGCGGCGACCCGGGTGGGATGCACCCTGGGCACCAGATCGCGCAGGGTCCCGGCATCGACCTCCACCAGAAGGTCCCCGATCACCTCGGTGAGGTCGTCGGCCAGGTCCTCGGCGAGCCCCACGGCGGCCGCCCTGTCGCTGGTGACCGCGGCGCGCACCTCCGCGCCGAACCGCAGGGCGTGCTTCAGCGCGTGGAAGCCGTCCAGCAGCACGGTGTCGGGGGCCGTCGCGCGCCAGTGCCGTACGGCCCGCGCCGACTCGTCATCGATCATCCCCTCAGCGTACGAGGGTGCCGTCCGGCGATACCTCGTCGCTCTCCCGCGCCCGCTGCCCGGGCAGCCATACGGAGCGCGCCGCCAGCCGGTCCCGGGCCCGGCCCAGCCGGGCCTCGGCCCAGCGCAGGACGTTCGTCGGCAGGAAGACCGCGTCCGCCGCGACCACCGCGAGCGAGAAGAACGGCAGCCCGAGCAGCACGGCGATGCCGAGGTGCTCCAGCATCAGCAGGACGAGCATGGCGTTCTTGGCCCGGCGGTTGAGCAGGGTGAACGGAAAGGCCACCTGGACGATGACCGTTCCGTAGGTCAGCACCATCACCAGGGTGCCGCTGGACGCCACGATGTCGGCCAGCCAGGGCCAGGGCGAGAAGTAGTCCAGATGCAGCGGGTAGTAGAGGGCGGTGCCGTCCTGCCAACGCGAACCCTGGATCTTGTACCACCCGGCCGAGGCGTACAGCAGACACACCTCGGCCATGATCACCAACAGGGCGCCGTTGTGCGCCACCTTGGCGAGCGCGTCCATGACGATGCGCGGCTCCCCCGGCGCGTAACGCCTGACGAACCACCATCCGGCGTGGACGAGCCACAGCCCCCACAGGACGGTGCCCCAGCCCAGCCCGGGCAGCGGGCCGTCGGCGGTCAGGTACAGCCGGGCGTCGGTGAACAGCTGCGCCCAGAGCAGAGCGGTCCCGGTGACGGCCCACAGCACGATCCCCGTGGTGTCGCGCGGCGGCCACGCGCGGTCCGCCCCGCCCCGGGCCGCCCGGCGCGCGTCCAGGGACCACACCTGACCGCACCGGGTCAGCACCAGATACATCGACATCAGATGGATGAGGTTGTCGCCGCCGTCCCCCACGAAGATGCTGCGGTTCTGCAGCGACAGCACCCCGATCATGAACAGCACGGACATGGTGCGGGTGCGCCAGCCCACCAGCAGCAGCGCGCTGGAGACGATGGCGAGGGCGTAGACGATCTCGAACCACACCGTGCTGTCGGACCACATGAGCGCGCTGAAGGCGCGGTTGCCGTCGATCAGCCGGGCGGCCATGTCCCAGTTCCACGGGGCGTCCGGCCCGTACAGCTCCCGGCGGTGGGGCCATTCGCGCACCAGGAACAGCAGCCAGGTGAAGGAGAAGCCGATGCGCACGACGGCGCTCTGCCGGGGGCCGAGCGCGGAGGCGGTGACGCGCGTGTAGCCACGCGCCACGGCGGTCTGGAGGCGGGCGGAGGGGGTCACGGGCGCTTGGCCTCCGGGAGGTCAGCGGAGGTCACGGTCCACCACGGCAGCGTGCGGTAGAACGTCTTGGTGTCGATCTTCTCGTCGCTCCAGGGCGGCGGGGCCACCGGAGTGGTCGCGGAGCGCACCTGTATTCGCTCCACGGTGCCGCCGTCCTCCTCGCGGCCGAGGCGGAGCGCCACGATCCGGCGGACGTACTGCTCGGAGAGGTTGCCGCGCATCCCCTGCGGCCGCTCCTTCGCGTCGTGCGAGCCGACGTAGAACTCCCAGCCGCGGCGCAGCTCGTTCTGCTGGGTGTGGCTGGGCAGCGGGTTGTGGCGGATGTCCGCGCCGTCCTGGGCCGAGAGGTCGCGCCAGCCGGTGGTCGCGGTGCCGCCCTCGGGGGTGCGGATCTGGGCGCGGGCCTGGACGGCGATGTTCTGCTGGAGCGGGTTGGGGGCGAAGAGCTTCCAGACCCGTTCGAACTCCGGGTAGACGTAGTCGTCTATCGCCGCGCCGTGGCGCTTGGTGAGGGTGTTGGGCGGCGAGACGTTCAGGAAGGCCGCCGAGAGATGGATCGCGGCGGCGACGGCGGCGACCGCGATGGCCACCGCGATGATCAGCTGTGCGGGCAGGGAGAGGGTGGTGAGCGGTTCCGCCGCGTCGCCGTCGGGCGCCGGGGCCGTCGGCTCCGCCGGCTCCGATTCCCCCGGCTCGGGGCCCGTCGGCTTTGGTCCCGCCGGCTCCCCTTGCTGCGGCTCCGGTCCCGTCGGCTCCCGTCCCGCCGGTTCCGGCTCCGTGTCCGCCATGCCCCGCCCCGCTCCCGATGGTCCAGGTCTTCGCACTGGCCGGTCGGCCGTACGCCCCCGTGGCCCCCGCGCCCCCGGCACCGTACCGATGCGGAACCACTCGGCACAGCGTCCTCAGCGTTATCCACAGGGCTGTTATCCACAGGGTTGACACCCTACGTTCCTCAGCACACCATTGAACCGAACGATCGGTCGGTCGGCTGGCCGGTCGGCGGAGACGGATGGCGGAGGGGCTTCGCATGACGACGATGGCGGCGGACGCGGGGGCGTACGAGGCGGTGTTCGACGCCGCCCTGGCCGCGGACGAGCGCATCGAGCCGCGTGACTGGATGCCCGATGAGTACCGGGCCACGCTGGTGCGGCAGATGGCGCAGCACGCCCACTCCGAGATCATCGGCATGCAGCCGGAGGCGAACTGGATCACCCGCGCCCCCTCGCTCCGGCGCAAGGCGATCCTGATGGCCAAGGTCCAGGACGAGGCGGGCCACGGCCTGTATCTCTACAGCGCGGCGGAGACCCTGGGCACCAGCCGGGGCGAGCTGCTGGACAAGCTCCACAGCGGCCGTCAGAAGTACTCCTCAATCTTTAACTACCCCACGCTGACCTGGGCCGACGTCGGCGCCATCGGCTGGCTGGTGGATGGCGCCGCGATCACCAACCAGGTCCCGCTGTGCCGCTGCTCCTACGGGCCCTACGCACGGGCGATGGTCCGCATCTGCAAGGAGGAGTCCTTCCACCAGCGCCAGGGGTACGAGCTGCTGCTGGCCCTGAGCCGGGGCACCGAGGCCCAGCACGCCATGGCGCAGGACGCGGTGGACCGCTGGTGGTGGCCGTCGCTGATGATGTTCGGCCCGCCGGACGACGCCTCGGCCCACTCCGCCCAGTCCATGGCCTGGAATATCAAGCGCCACTCCAATGACGAGCTGCGCCAGCGCTTCGTCGACATCTGCGTCCCCCAGGCCGAATCCCTCGGCCTCACCCTCCCCGACCCCGAGCTGCGGTGGAGCGAGGAGCGGGGGCATTACGACTTCGGCCCGATCGACTGGACCGAGTTCCGCGAGGTGCTGAAGGGAAACGGGCCGTGCAATGAGCAGCGGATCACCCAGCGCCGCCGGGCCCATGAGGAAGGCGCGTGGGTGCGCGAGGCAGCCGTGGCGTACGCGGCCAAGCATGGGGAGGCACAGTCATGAGCGGCAGCCCGAGCGCCGAGTGGCCGCTGTGGGAGGTGTTCGTCCGCAGCAGGCGCGGACTGTCGCACACCCACGCCGGGTCCCTCCACGCCCCCGACGCGGAAATGGCCCTGCGGAACGCGCGGGATCTGTACACCCGCCGCTCCGAGGGCGTCTCGATCTGGGTCGTGCCGTCCGCCGAGATCACCGCCTCCTCCCCGGACGAGCGGGACCCGTTCTTCGAGCCGTCCGCCGACAAGCCCTACCGCCACCCCACCTTCTACGCGATCCCGGAAGGGGTGCGGCACCTATGACCGCGGCCCTCGCCCTGGGCGATGACGCGCTGGTGCTCTCCCACCGGCTGGGGGAGTGGGCCGGGCACGCCCCCGTGCTGGAGGAGGAGGTGGCGCTCGCCAATATCGCTCTGGACCTGCTCGGCCAGGCCCGGGTGCTGCTCTCCCTCGCCGGGGACGAGGACGAGCTGGCGTATCTGCGCGAGGAGCGGGCGTTCCGCAACGTCCAGCTGGTCGAGCAGCCAGGCGGGGACTTCGCCCACACCATCGCCCGCCAGCTCTACTTCTCCACCTACCAGGAGCTGTTGTACGAGCGGCTGGCGCGCGGCACCGGCCCCTTCGCCCCGCTGGCCGCCAAGGCGGTCAAGGAGGTGGCCTACCACCGCGACCACGCCGAGCACTGGACCCTGCGGCTCGGCGACGGCACGGACGAGAGCCATGAGCGGATGCGGCGGGGGCTGGACGCGCTCTGGCGGTTCACCGGTGAGCTCTTCGAACCGGTCGAGGGGTGCGAGGTGGAGTGGCCCACCCTGCATGACGCCTGGCTGACCCGGATCACCTCGGTCCTGGAGCGCGCCACCCTGGCATTGCCCGAGGGGCCGCGGCGCGGCGGCTGGGCGGCCGGCGCGGGGCGCCAGGGCATCCACACCGAGCCGTTCGGCCGGATGCTCGCGGAGATGCAGCATCTCCACCGCAGCCACCCGGGGGCGACATGGTGACGCCCGGGCCCTCCCCCGCACCCACGCCCCCCACACCTCCCGCGGCGCCCACGCCGTCCGCGTCCGGCACCGGCCTCACCCCGCTGGAGGAGGAGCTGCTGCGGCTGGCCGGAGCCGTGCCGGACCCGGAGCTGCCGATGGTGTCCCTGGCCGAGCTGGGGGTGATGCGGGGGCTGCGGCTGCTGGGGCCGGGCCGGGTCGAGGTCGAGCTGACCCCCACGTACACCGGTTGCCCGGCGGTGGAGACGATGGCTACCGACATCGAGCGGGTGCTCCATGACCATGGCGTCCCCGAGGTCGCCGTGCGTACGGTCCTCTCCCCGCCCTGGACGACGGACGCGATCAGCGCCGAGGGCCGCCGCAAGCTGGCGGAGTCCGGCATAGCGCCGCCCGCACCGCTCGACGCGGCGGCGGGGGGCGGTCCGGTCCCGGTGGCCCTGGCCGTGCGCTGTCCGCACTGCGGCTCGACCGAGACCGAGCTGCTCAGCCGCTTCTCATCCACCGCCTGCAAGGCGCTGCGCCGCTGCGCGGCCTGTGGCGAACCGTTCGACCACTTCAAGGAGTTGTGATGGCCGCGGAGGCGGTGAAGCGGGTCACGCCCCGCCACGGCGCGTTCCACCCGCTGCGGGTGGCGGCGGTCGACCGGCTCACCGATGACGCGGTGGCGGTCACCCTCCTGGTGCCGCCCGCGCTCCGGGAGACGTTCCGCTTCGCGGCGGGGCAGCACATCGCGGTGCGCCGGTTCGCCGACGGCGCGGAGATCCGGCGGACGTACTCGCTCTGCGCCCCGGCCCCGGGCGCGGAGGGCCCGGAGTTCCTGCGGATCGGGGTGCGGCTGGTCGAGGGCGGTGAGTTCTCGACCTATGCCCTCAAGGAGCTGGCGGTCGGCGAGGTCATGGAGGTGATGGCCCCGGCCGGCCGTTTCGTCCTGGAGCCCCGTCCCGGCCACTTCGCGGCGGTCGTCGGCGGCAGCGGAATCACCCCGGTGCTTTCCATCGCCGCCACACTGCTCAGTCGGCAGCCCGAGGCGCGCTTCTGTCTGATCCGCAGCGACCGCACCGCGGCCTCGACGATGTTCCTGGAGGAGGTCGCCGACCTCAAGGACCGCTGGCCCGACCGGTTCCAACTGGTGTGCGCGCTCTCCCGGGAGGAGCAGCAGGCCGGGCTGGTGTCCGGGCGGCTCGACGAGGAGCGGCTGACCGGGCTGCTCCCGGCGCTGTTGCCAGTCGCCTCGGTGGACGGCTGGTTCCTGTGCGGGCCCTACGGTCTGGTGCGCTCCGCCGAGCGGGCGCTGCGCGGCCTCGGGGTCTCCCGCGGCCGGGTCCACCAGGAGATCTTCCATGTGGACGCGGCCCCCGCCGAGGGCGTCCCCGCACCGGGCCCCGCCTCGGCCGCCTCGCACAGCTCGGTCACGGCGACCCTGGACGGCCGCTCGGGCACCTGGCCGGTCCAGGACGGGGAGCCGCTGTTGGAGACCGTGCTGCGCAATCGGTCCGACGCGCCGTACGCGTGCAAGGGCGGGGTCTGCGGCACCTGCCGGGCCTTCCTGGTCTCGGGCGAGGTGCGGATGGACCGGAACTTCGCGCTGGAGCCGGACGAGGTGGCGGCGGGCTATGTGCTGGCCTGTCAGTCCCATCCGGTGGGCGAGCGGGTGGAGCTGGACTTCGACCGCTGACCGGCCCCGGGCGCGGCACCGGCGTTCCCTTCTTGTAGAACCTGTTCTATCTTGACGGGCCGTCAGATATAGCCGCGGCGCGGGAGGTACGGACAGTGGACTTCACCTTCACCGAGGAGCAGCAGGCGGCCGTCGAGGCTGCGAAGGCCGTCTTCTCCTCCGTCACACCGGACAGCGTGCCCAGCCCCGCGCTGACCGCGGGGGCCGTCGCCGACGACTTCGACCGCGCGCTGTGGCGGAAGCTCGCCGAGGGCGATCTGCTGGGCCTGACCCTCGACCCCCGGCACGGCGGCTCGGGCCTGGATCCGCTCGCCCTCTGCCTGGTGCTGCGGGAATGCGGCCGGGTGCTGGCCCGGGTGCCACTGCTGGAGTCCAGCGCCGCCGCACTGGCCGTACAGCGCTACGGCGGAGACGAGCTGTGTGCCGAGGTGCTGCCCCGGGCCGCCCGCGGTGAGCTGGTCCTCACCGTGGCGGCCAGCGGCCGCACCGGACATGGCCCGGCCGAACTCGCCGTCCAGGCACGGCGGAACGGCGAGGGCTGGGTGCTGGACGGCGTCCAGACCGCGGTCCCCTGGGCCCACGGCGCCGATCGTGTGCTGGTCCCGGCCCACACCGGTGAGGGGGTTACGGTCCTCGCCCTGGTCCCCCGCGACCATGAGGGCGTCGCCCTCGAGGAGCAGATCTCCACCAGCGGTGAGCGGCAGGCCGAGGTCCGGCTGGACGGGGCGCGGCTCGCCTACCGCGAGGTGCTGACCGCCGACGGCGCCTGGGAGTGGCTGCGCGATCTTCTCACCACCGGCGTCTGCGCCCTCACCCTGGGCCTCGGCTCGGCGGTGCTGGACCTCACCAGCTCCTATGTGAGCCAGCGCGAGCAGTTCGGCTTCCCGCTCGCCACCTTCCAGGCGGTCGCCGTGCAGACTGCCGACCGCTATATCGATCTGCGGGCCATGGAGGCCACGCTGTGCCAGGCGGCCTGGCGGCTGTCCCTGGACGAGGCACGGCCCACGGCGAGCGGGGCGCTGCCCATCGCGGGCGATGTCGCCGTCGCCAAGATCTGGGCCGCCGAGGGGGTGCGCCGCGTCGTCCAGACCGCCCAGCATCTGCACGGCGGCTTCGGCGCGGTCACCGACTACCCGCTGCACCGCTACCACGCCTGGGGCAAACAGCTGGAGCTCTCACTGGGATCCGCCGCCGCCCATGAGGAGGCACTGGGCGAACTCCTCGCCGCCCACCCCCTCGGCTGATCGCCCGCCGCCCGGCCGACGCCGCCCGCTGAGCGGAACCGCGCGCGCCACCGGTCAGCGGGGAAGCCCAGCCGTCAAGATCATTAGGGAAACCTCTAGAGCACAAAGGCCCCTTCGGCGGTGCCGTCGGGGCCGCTCACCACCGACCGGCCCGCCGCGTCCCAGGCGAGCATTCCGCCGTCCACGTTCACCGCGTCCAGCCCCTGTGCGACCAGATACTGCGTCACCTGCGCGGAACGGCCGCCGACCCGGCACATCACATGCACCCGGCGCCCCTCGCCTACCGCCGCGGTCAGCTCGTCGAACCGCGCCACGACCTGGCCCATCGGGATGTGCAGCGCACCCTCGACATGCCCGGCCGCCCACTCGTCGTCCTCCCGGACGTCCAGCAGAAGGCCATCGGCCGGTACCGCCGCCGCCTCCACCTGGGGAAGCTGGGCAAAATGCATCGGACACACCTCTCACACGACATCGACAGCTGCGGCAAACCTACTACCGCACCAGCTCCGCGAGCCGGGCCTCCTTCTCCGAGGCCTGGGCCAGCAGTTGCTCGGCGATCTCGTCCAGCAGCCCATCGGGGTCCTCGGGCGCCATCTTGATCATCGCGCCGATCGCGCTCGACTCCAGCTCAGCGGCGACCGCGGCCAGCATCTCCTTGCGCTCGGCCAGCCACTCCAGCCGGGCGTACAGCTCCTCGCTGCGGCTCGCGCGGCGCTCCGGCGGCGGCGGACCGGCCTCCCACTCCTCGGCCAGCGCCCGCAGCGCCTCCTCGTCCCCGGCCGCGTACGCCGCGTTGACCCGCACGATGAAGGCACCGCGCCGCTCCCGCTCGGCCTCCTCCTCGGCCAGATCCGGATGGGCCTTACGGGCCAGGTCCCGGTAGATCCGGCGGGCCTCCTCGCTCGGCCGCACCCGTGGCGGCGGCTGCACGGGCCGCTCGGTGAGCATCGCGGCCGCCTCCGGCGAGAGCCCGTCCGAGTCGATCCAGCCGTGGAACAGCTCCTCCACCCCGGGCATCGGCTGCACCAGCCCCCGCGCCTCACGGGCCTTGCGGAGGTCCTCCGGATCACCGGTCCGGGCCGCGAGCGCCTCGGCGATCAGCGCGTCAAGTTCGTCGAGGCGCGAGTACATCGGCCCGAGCCGCTGGTGGTGGAGCCGGGAGAAGTTCTCCACCTCCACCCGGAAGGTCTCCACCGCTATCTCGAACTCGATCAGCGCCTGCTCGGCCGCGCGCACCGCCCGCTCCAGCCGCTCGGCGGCCTGGGTCTCCTCCGGCGACTCCGGCGACTCCGGCGACTCCGGCGGCTCCGGCGACCGGTCGTGCGACTCCGCCTGGGCCTCCGCGTCCGACATCGACTGCCGTCCCTGCTGCTGCGCTTCCGGATTCGTCACCCGCTCAGACTACGTCCGGCGGTGATCGGCGATGGAGGTCACACCCCGCCCTGTGCCTCACACCCCCACTCCGCCTGTGCCTCACACCCCCATCTCGGCCGCTATCCGTCCCTTGCGCACCGCCATGACCAGCGCGGAGTGATCCGCCTCCGTGCGGTCCGCGTACGCCAGCGCGAAGGCGGCCACCGCCTCGTCCAGCTCCTCCCCCTTGCCGCAGTAACCGGCCAGCATCCGGGGGTCCGCGCTGTGGGAGTGCGCCCGGGCCAGCAGGGCCCCGGTCATCCGCCCGTAGTCGTCCATCTGGTCCGCGGCCAGCGCCGCCGGGTCCACGCTCCCCTTGCGGTTGCGGAACTGGCGCACCTGGTAATGCCGCCCCCGCACCGTGGTCCACCCCAGCAGGATGTCGCTGACCACCTGCATCCGCTTCTGGCCGAGCACCACCCGCCGCCCCTCGTGTGTGACGTCCGGCACCTCGAAACCGGCCTCCGGCAGATGCGGCAGCAGCGCGGAGGGCCGCGCCTCCTTCACCTGGAGCACCAGCGGCTCGCCCCGGTGGTCGAGCAGCAGCACCACATAGGAGCGGGTGCCCACACTGCCCGTGCCGACCACCCGGAAGGCCACATCGTGCACCTCGTACCGCGAGAGCAGCGGCAGCCGGTCCTCCGGCAGGGTGCCCAGATACCCGGCGAGCGAGGAGGCCACCGCCGCCGCCTCCTCGTCCGGCACCCTCCGCAGCACCGGAGGCGCGTCCACGAAGCGCCGGGCCTCCGGCCGCCCGGAGGAGCCCTCCCCGCCCGGCACGGGCTCGGTGGCCCGGGCGGCGTACCGCGCGCTGGTGTTCCGCCGGGCCTTCTCGGAGATCCGCTCCAGCGTGCCCATCAGGTCCTTGGCGTCCGTGTGGGAGACCAGCTCCTCGTCCGCGATCGCGTTCCACGCCTCCGTCGCCGGGAGCTTGGCCAGCAGCCGCATCGTGCGCCGATACGCGCCCACCGCGTCCTGAGCGGCCACCCGGCAGGTGTCCTCGTCGGCGCCCGCCTCCCGGCCCGCCAGCACCAGCGAGACCGCAAGCCGCTTCACATCCCACTCCCACGGACCGTGGACGGTCTCGTCGAAGTCGTTGAGATCGATGATCAGGCCACCGCGGGCATCCCCGTAGATCCCGAAGTTGGCGGCGTGGGCATCGCCACACAGCTGGGCCCCGATGCCGGTCACCGGCGTGGTCGTGAGGTCATGCGCCATCAGCCCGGCGGCCCCGCGCAGGAACGAGAAGGGGTTCGCGGCCATCCGCCCCACCCGGATCGGGGTGAGCTCCGGCAGCCGCCCGGCGTTGGACCGCTCGACCGCCGCCACCGGGTCCGGCCGCCCGGTGTCCCTCGGCGGCTCGGAATGCGCCGAGCGCGGCACGCTCTTGCGCAGCGCCTTGCCCCGCTGCCGGGGAGAGGGGCCCTCGCCCCGCCATACGGCGAAGCCCGGAACCGGCGGCAGCCGCCGGACCGCCCCGCCCGCGGCATCCCCGCCGCCCGGCCCCCGCTCACCGCCGCCGTCACCCCGGCGCCCGCCGCTTCCGCCGCTTCCGCCGCTTCCGCCGCTTCCGCCGCCCTGAACGCTCCGGTCGTCCGTCATCGCGCCCCCGCCCTTCTCGCACACGACATCGACTGAATCGACTGAGCCGACCGTACCCCCTGTCGACCCACCCCGTCAGAGCCTGTGGAAAACCTTGACGATCATGGCAAAACCCCAGATCAGAACGCGGTCCCCGATCAGAACGCGGGCCCCAGATCAAGAAGCGGGCAGGCCCCGGATCAAAAAGCGCTCCGGCTCAGCCCCGGAACTGCTTCGGACAGTCCTCACCGCCCGAGGGCAGATGGTTCTCCGCCCACCGCGACAGCTCCTTCAGCGCGGGCTCCAGCGCCCTCCCCGCGTCCGTCAACCGATAGGCCACCCGCAGCGGCGGCCCCGCGTCGACCTCCCGCACCACCAGGCCCGCCGTGGTGAGCTCGGTGAGCCGGTCCGACAGCATCCGCTCGCTGATCCCCGGGATGGCCCGCCGCAGTTCGGCGAAGTACGCCCCCTGCTCCGTCAGCACGGCCACGATCAGTCCCGTCCATCGCTTGCCGAACAGCTCGAAGAACCGCGTCATCTCGCCGTCGACCTGCTTGCAGGCCTGCTCGTTGTGGTCCCCACGATCCTTCGCCATGGAATACAGACTACTGCGTTCTGGTTCGGGACTACGAAAAAGTAAGCTACTGTGCCTTCTGTAGGTACGTAGGTATTACTGGCTCCTTCCCGAACCTTGTCACTGGAGGCATCCATGCCGACCCTTCTGCACCTCGACACCTCCGTCTTCCCCGGCGAAGCCTCCGCTTCCCGCTCGGTCACGGCCACCTTCCGCAAGGAGTGGGAGGCCCAGCACCCGAGCGGCACGGTGATCTATCGCGACCTGGCCGCCGAGCCGCTGCCACACCTGGACGGCCTCGCTGCAGCCGCCGGTTTCGCCGCCGCCGACCAGCGCACCTCCGAGCAGCACGCCGCCTTCGCCCTCCGGGAGACCCTTGCCGGGGAGCTCGAGCAGGCCGACGTGGTCCTGATCGGCGCCCCCATGTACAACTTCACGATTCCCTCCACCCTCAAGGCGTGGCTGGACCACGTGATCATCATGGGCCGCACCTCGGGCGGCGGGGAGACCACCACCTCGGGCACCCCGGCGGTCGTCGTCGCCAGCCGCGGCGGCGGTTACGGCCCGGGCACCCCGCGGGAGAGCTTCGAGTTCGTGACGAACTACCTCGGGAAGGCCCTGGGCGAAGACGGCCTCGGCCTCGATGTCACCTTCGTTGTGCCGGAACTCACGTTGGCCCGTACCAATCCGGCCATGGCCGATCTGATCGAGCTCGCTGACGCCTCCAAGACGAAGGCCCACGAGGACGCCGCGGCCAAGGCCAAGGAGCTCGCCACGCGCTTCGCCGCCGCCTGATCCGACCGGCCCGCCCCAGCCCGATCCGACCGTTCCGCCCGACCCGCCCAACCAGCCCGCTCCGGTCCTACCTGACCTCAGGCGGCTCAGACGGCCCAGACAGCAGGGGTCTCCCCTCCTCGGGGAGGCCCCTGCCGCTTTCTGAGGAAGTCCGGGACAAACGCGAAGCGGGCCCCTCCGAGCGACTTTCGTCACTCCGGAGAGACCCGCTCCGACTGGTGCGCGAGGGGGGAGTTGAACCCCCACGCCCTTTCGGGCACTGGAACCTGAATCCAGCGCGTCTGCCTATTCCGCCACCCGCGCATGGGTGCCGCCGTCCGGCCACTCGCCCCGCTCCCCGATCCGATCTTCGTGATCCGCCCGGTCCGTGTGGAGCGCCTTCCGACATCCAGAACACTAGCACGCCCCCTGGGGTGCGATCACACCCGTTACCGGGGCCCCCGCACCCACCCGTCCGTGGAGCGTCACGGTTGCGGGACACTGTCGTCAGGGCACCTCTACGATCCCTGTGAGGGGTGACACTGCTCCACAGGGCCAGGAAGGGGAACCACCCGATTTCCCGACGCGTGGATACGATCAGTAAGCAGTACCAGGACGACCCAGAGCACGACTGAGGAAGGAGGTGCCCGGTGGGAGTACTGAAACGCTTCGAGCAGCGTCTCGAGGGCCTCGTGAACGGCACCTTCGCCAAGGTGTTCAAGTCCGAGGTCCAGCCGGTCGAGATCGCCGGTGCGCTCCAGCGCGAGTGCGACAACAACGCCACGATCTGGAACCGCGACCGGACGGTCGTCCCCAACGACTTCATCGTCGAGCTGAGCGCGCCCGACTACGAGCGGCTCAGCCCGTATTCCGGCCAGCTCGGCGACGAGCTGGCCGGAATGGTCCGCGACTACGCCAAGCAGCAGCGATACACCTTCATGGGCGGCATCAAGGTCCATCTGCAGAAGGCCGATGACCTCGACACCGGCCTGTACCGGGTGCGCAGCCGGACCCTGGCCTCCAGCGAGTCCCAGAGCCCGGAGCAGCCCGCGGCGGGCCGCGCCGGTGCCGGAGTGGCCCCGCAGCAGCGCCCCGGCGGTTACGGCTACCCCGCCCAGCCCGCCGGTGCCCCGCCGATGCCGTCCGCGCCCCCCGCCGCCCGTCCGGCGCCCCGCGGCGGCGGAGCGGCGGCCGGAGCCGGAGTCCAGCCGCAGGGTCAGACCCGGCGTTGGATCGAGATCAACGGCACCCGCCACCAGATCTCCCGGCCCACGCTGGTCCTGGGCCGCTCCACCGACGCTGACGTGCGGATCGACGATCCCGGTGTCTCCCGCAGACACTGTGAGATCCGGGTCGGAACCCCACCGACCATCCAGGATCTCGGGTCGACGAACGGCATCGTGGTGGACGGACAGCACACCACGCGCGCTACGCTCCGCGACGGCTCGCGGATCGTCGTGGGCAGCACCACCATCGTTTACCGGCAAGCCGAAGGGTGAAGCGGGGGCAATGTCAGAGCTGACCCTCACGGTCATGCGGTTGGGTTTCCTCGCCGTACTGTGGCTGTTCGTCATCGTGGCCGTCCAGGTCATCCGCAGCGACCTGTTCGGGACCCGCGTGACCCAGCGCGGTTCCGCGCGGCGCGGCGGCCCGGACCGGCCGCAAGCGCAGCAGCAGCAACAGCGGCAGCAGAGCGCGCCGCCGCCGCAGCGCCAGCAGTCCGGGGGCCGCGGCCGCCGCGGTGCCCCCACCAAGCTGGTGGTCTCCGAGGGCACGCTCACCGGCACCACGGTCGCCCTGCAGGGGCAGACCATCACCCTCGGCCGTGCGCACGATTCAACAATCGTGCTGGACGACGACTACGCCTCCAGCAGGCATGCCAGGATCTACCCCGACCGTGACGGCCAGTGGATCGTCGAGGATCTCGGGTCCACCAACGGCACCTATCTCGACCGGACCCGACTCACCACACCGACACCGATTCAGCTGGGTGCGCCGATCCGTATCGGCAAGACCGTCATCGAGCTGCGGAAGTAGTAGGACCATGACGACCGGAGGGTGGGCAGCGTGGTTGGCAAGGGGCTGTACCCGGAGCCGACGGGCGAGGTGCGCATGAGTCTGTCACTGCGTTTCGCGGCCGGATCGCACAAGGGCATGATCCGGGAGGGGAACGAGGATTCCGGCTACGCCGGTCCCCGGCTGCTCGCGATCGCCGACGGCATGGGCGGGCAGGCCGCCGGTGAGGTCGCCAGCTCCGAGGTGATCTCCACCCTCGTCCAGCTCGACGACGACGTCCCGGGCTCGGACATCCTGACGTCCCTCGGCAGTGCCGTACAGCGGGCCAATGACCAGCTGCGCGTCATGGTCGAGGAGGATCCGCAGCTGGAGGGCATGGGCACCACGCTCACCGCCCTGCTGTGGACCGGCCAGCGGCTCGGTCTGGTGCACGTGGGCGACTCGCGCGCGTATCTGCTGCGCGACGGGGTGCTCACCCAGATCACCCAGGACCACACCTGGGTGCAGCGCCTGGTCGACGAGGGCCGGATCACCGAGGAGGAGGCGGGCACCCACCCGCAGCGCTCCCTGCTGATGCGCGCGCTGGGCAGCGGCGACCATGTGGAGCCCGATCTCTCCATCCGCGAGGTCCGGGCCGGTGACCGCTATCTGATCTGCTCCGACGGCCTGTCCGGCGTCGTGAGCCACCAGACCCTCGAGGACACCCTCGCCAGCTACCAGGGCCCCCACGAGACCGTGCAGGAGCTGATCCAGCTCGCCCTGCGCGGCGGCGGCCCCGACAACATCACCTGCATCGTCGCGGACGTCCTCGACGTCGACGGCGCCGACACCCTCGCCGCCCAGCTCAACGACACCCCCGTGATCGTGGGCGCGGTCGCCGAGAACCAGGTCCCGCTCGGGGACGGCGGCGCCGCGCACACCCCCGCGGGCCGGGCCGCCGAGCTCGGCCGGTCCGTACCGCCGCAGCAGGGCGACGCGCACGGCGGCTTCGGACCGCCCGGCAGCGGCGCTCCGGCCATCGGCGGTATGCCGCATGGCAGTTACGGCGACTACGCCGACGGCGACTTCACCAAGAAGGGCGGCGGCAAGACATGGGCCAAGCGGTCGCTCTTCATCGTGCTCGGCCTCGCCGTGATCGGTGGCGGCCTCTACGGCGGCTATCGCTGGACCCAGACGCAGTACTACGTGGGCTCCAATGGCGACCATGTCGCGATCTACCAGGGCATCAGCCAGGATCTGGCCTGGATCAAGCTCAACAAGGTCCATGAGGACCACCGCGAGATCGAACTCAAGTACCTCCCGGCCGACCAGCGCGGCCGTGTGGAGGACACCATCACGGTCAGCGGACTGGGCCAGGCCCAGGACAAGACCAAGGACCTCGCCACCCTCGCCAGCGCCTGCAAGAAGGCCGACGCCCAGAAGAGCGCCGAGGAGAGCCAGAAGGACCTCACCCCCGGCGACAAGGGCAAGGGCAAGGACAAGGACGACAAGGCGCCCAGCGGAGGTGGCTCCAGCAGCGCCGACCCGTCCCAGAGCAGCGGCGGCAAGCCCGGGGACCAGAAGAACGAGAACCAGCTCGGGGCGCACGCAGCCAAGGCCACCAGCAAGCCCACGCCGACGGCATCTCCCACTCCGCAGCCCGGCCCCACCCTCTCGGAGGAGGAGAAGAAGTTGGTCCCGCAGTGCAGCAGCACCCAGCAGTGAAGCCGTAAGGGGCCGTCCACGCATGAGCAGTAGTACGACCAACACGACGACGATCAGTACGGCCGGGCCGCCGAGCAGGCGGAACACCGAGCTGGCCATGCTCGTCTTCGCGGTGATCATCCCGGTCTTCGCCTACGCCAACGCGGGTCTGGCGCTCAGCGACGAGATGCCCTCCGGCATGCTCAGCTACGGCCTGGGCCTCGGTCTGCTGGCCGGGGTCGGCCATCTGGTGGTCCGGAAGTTCGCGCCGTACGCGGACCCGCTGCTGCTGCCGATCGCCACGCTCCTCAACGGGCTGGGGCTGGTGCTCATCTGGCGTCTCGACCAGTCCAGGCGGCTGGCCCAGCGGGCGGAGGACGCCCATACGGTCTTCTCGCCCTCGGCGCCCAACCAGCTGATCTACTCGGCGCTGGGCGTCGCCCTCTTCGTCGGCGTGCTGATCCTGCTCAAGGACCACCGTCTCCTCCAGCGCTACACCTACATCTCCATGGTGGTGGCGCTGATCCTGCTGATCCTGCCGATGTTCTTCCCGGCCCGCTTCGGCGCCCGCATCTGGATCACCATCGGCGGCTTCTCCATCCAGCCCGGTGAGTTCGCCAAGATCATCATCGCCGTGTTCTTCTCCGGCTATCTGATGGTCAAGCGGGACGCGCTCGCCCTGGCCAGCCGCCGCTTCATGGGCCTGTACCTGCCGCGCGGGCGCGACCTCGGCCCGATCCTGGTGGTCTGGGGGATCAGCATCCTCATCCTGGTCTTCGAGACCGACCTGGGCACCTCGCTGCTGTTCTTTGGCCTCTTCGTCGTGATGCTGTACGTCGCCACCGAGCGCACCAGCTGGATCGTCTTCGGTCTGCTGATGTCCGCGGCCGGAGCGGTCGGCGTCGCCACCTTCGAACCGCACGTCCAGTCGCGTGTGGACGCCTGGCTCGACCCCTTCGCGGTGGCCAAGGCCGGAGGCAGCGACCAGATCGCCCAGGCGCTGATGGCCTTCGGCTCGGGCGGCGTCTTCGGCACCGGCCTCGGCCAGGGCAACTCCGACCTCATCGGCTTCGCCGCCAACTCCGACTTCATCCTGGCCACCGTCGGCGAGGAGCTGGGGCTCGCGGGCACCATGGGGCTCCTGCTGCTCTACGGCCTGATCGTGGAGCGTGGTGTGCGCACCGCCCTCGCCGCCCGTGATCCGTTCGGCAAGCTGCTGGCCATCGGCCTGTCCGCGGCCTTCGCCATCCAGGTCTTCGTCGTCGCGGGCGGTGTGATGGGCCTCATCCCGCTGACCGGTATGACCATGCCGTTCATCGCATCGGGTGGTTCGTCCGTCATCGCCAACTGGGCGCTCGTCGCCATTCTGATCAAGGTAAGCGACACCGCGCGCCGCCCGGCGCCGATGCCAGCCCCCACCACAGACGCCGAGATGACCCAGGTGGTCCGACCGTGAACAAGCCCCTGCGCCGAATCGCGATCTTCTGCGGACTCCTCGTCCTCGCCCTGCTGGTGCGGGACAACTGGATCCAGTACGTCCAGGCCGACGACCTGAAGAACCACGAGAGCAACCACCGGGTCCTGATCGCCCGTTACAGCCAGCCGCGCGGCAACATCATCGTCGACGGACAGCCGATCACCGGATCCGCCGAGACCAACGGCATCGACTTCAAGTACAAGCGCACCTACAAGGACGGCCCCATGTGGGCGCCGGTCACCGGATTCGCCTCACAGGCGTACGGCGCCAACCAGATCGAGAACATCGAGGACGGCATCCTTACGGGCAACGACGACCGCCTCTTCTTCAACCGGACGATCGACATGGTCACCGGCAAGAAGCAGAAGGGCGGCGACGTCATCACCACCCTGAACCGCAAGGCCCAGGAGGCCGCGTTCCAGGGCCTCGGTGACAAGAAGGGCGCCGTCGCCGCGCTCGACCCGCGCACCGGCAAGATCCTCGCCCTCGCCTCCACCCCGAGCTACGACCCGTCGAAGATCGCGGGCGCCACCTCCAAGGACAAGAAGGCGTGGCTCGGGCTCCAGCCGAAGACGGACAAGGACGACCCGATGCTCAACCGGGCGCTCCGTCAGACCTACCCGCCCGGTTCGACCTTCAAGGTCGTCACCGCCGCGGCCGCGCTGGAGAACGGCAAGTACACCGACATCGACGCGGCGACCGACTCCCCGGACCCCTGGAAGCTCCCGCTGTCCAGCCAGAACCTGCCCAACGAGGGGAACATCCCCTGCAAGAACGCCTCGCTGCGGCAGGCACTCCGCTACTCCTGCAACACGGTCTTCGGCAAGCTCGGTGACGACCTCCGCCAGGAGAAGGTGCGGGAGGAGGCCGAGAAGTTCGGCTTCAACGAGACGGTCGACACCCCCGTCCGCGCCTACGCCAGCGTCTACCCCGAGGACATGGACCGGCCGGGCAACGCGATGTCGGCCATCGGCCAGTTCGACAACCGGGCCACCCCGCTGCAGATGGCGATGGTCGCCGCCGCCGTCGCCAACGACGGCAAGCTGATGAAGCCGTACATGGTCGACTCGCTGCGCGCCCCGAACCTCAACACCATCGAGCAGACCGACCCGGAGCAGATGAGCCAGCCGCTCACCTCGGAGAACGCCCAGAAGCTCCAGAGCATGATGGAGACCGTGGTCAAGGAGGGCACCGGCACCAGCGCCCAGATCCCGGGCGTCACGGTCGGTGGCAAGACCGGCACCGCGCAGCACGGCGTCGCCAACAGCAAGAACCCCTATGCGTGGTTCATCTCCTACGCCAAGGGGGAGGACGGCTCGCCGGTCGCGGTCGCGGTCGTCATCGAGGGGTCCAACACCCTCCGCGGCGACATCGCCGGCGGCAAGCTGGCCGCCCCGATCGCCAAGCACGTGATGCAGGCCGTACTGGCGGCCGAGAGCGACAAGTGACCCCCGTCACGTCCGGATATCAATCCCGCACGTCGCCGTACCGGTCCGGTATCAGATAGCCACTGGGGCCGGGTCCCGTAAGACGTGCCGGGTACCGTATGCGCGAGCAGCACTTCGCCGGCCCACTGTGCGGCCGGGAACCACGGAAGAGGGCTGGAGTAGCTATGGAAGAGCCGCGTCGCCTCGGCGGCCGGTATGAGCTGGGCTCAGTGCTCGGCCGCGGTGGCATGGCGGAGGTCTACCTCGCGCACGACACCCGCCTCGGCCGTACTGTCGCTGTGAAGACGCTCCGGGCGGACCTCGCCCGCGATCCGTCCTTCCAGGCCCGGTTCCGCCGAGAGGCCCAGTCGGCCGCCTCGCTCAACCATCCCGCGATCGTCGCGGTCTACGACACCGGCGAGGACTACGTCGACGGCGTCTCGATCCCGTACATCGTGATGGAGTACGTCGACGGTTCCACGCTGCGCGAGCTCCTTCACTCGGGTAGAAAGCTGCTCCCCGAGCGTTCGCTGGAGATGACCATCGGCATCCTCCAGGCCCTCGAGTACTCCCACCGCAACAACATCGTCCACCGGGACATCAAGCCGGCCAACGTCATGCTCACCCGGAGCGGCCAGGTCAAGGTGATGGACTTCGGCATCGCCCGGGCCATGGGCGACGCCGGTATGACCATGACGCAGACGGCCGCCGTCATCGGCACCGCCCAGTACCTCTCCCCCGAGCAGGCCAAGGGCGAGACCGTCGACGCACGCAGCGACCTGTACTCCACCGGCTGTCTGCTCTATGAGCTGCTGACCGTAAGGCCGCCGTTCGTGGGCGACTCCCCGGTGGCCGTCGCCTATCAGCACGTGCGGGAGGAACCTCAGCCGCCGAGCACCTACGACCCCGAGATCACCCCGGAGATGGACGCCATCGTCCTGCGGGCACTGGTCAAGGACCCTGACTACCGCTACCAGTCGGCGGACGAGATGCGCGCCGACATCGAGGCGACCCTGGAGGGCCGGCCGGTGGCCGCCACCGCCGCCCTGGGCGCGGTCGGCTACGGCTCGGACGACCAGCCCACCGCGATGCTGCGGCCGCAGAGCTCCGGCGCCGGGGCGCAGACCTCGATGCTCCCGCCGATGCGCGAGGACGACGGCGGCTTCGGCTACGACGAGCGACCGGACCGCGGTCGGGGTCGCGGGGGCCCCGACAAGAAGAGCAACCTGTCGACGATCCTGCTGATCATCGCCGGGATACTGGTGCTGGTCGGTGCGATCTTCATCGGGAAGTCGCTGTTCGCCGGCGGTAAGAACGACGACATGGTCCAGGTTCCCAACCTCGTCGGCAAGACGTTCGAGGACGCCAAGAGCCAGGGGGAGAACGGCGACTTCAAGGTCAAGAACGTCGGCTCCAGGTTCTGCGAGAAGGCGGAGAAGAACACCGTCTGTGAGCAGACCCCCAAGAGCGGCAGCGAGGTCAAGCGGTACGGCACGGTCGAGCTGACCATGTCCAAGGGCCCCAAGCCCGCGGCCAGGGTCGAGGTTCCCGATGTCCTGAACGTGCAGTACGAATCGGCCAAGCAACAGCTCGAGGCCAAGGGCTTCAACGTCGAACAGAAGACCGAGCAGTCGGACCAGACCGCCGGCAAGGTGATCGACCAGGACCCGAAGGGCGGCAAGAAGGTCGCGAAGGGCACCACGGTCACCCTGACCGTCGCCAAGGCCCAGGAGAACGTCGTCGTGCCGGATGTGACCACAAAGAAGGTCGAGGACGCCACGAAGTCGCTCGAGGGGAAGGGCCTCAAGGTCCAGACCCAGGAGGCCGACAACGGCGACGTCGAGGCCGGCACGGTCACCGACCAGAACCCCAAGGGCGGCCAGGAGGTCCCGCCCGGCTCGACGATCACGCTGATCGTCGCCAAGGCACCCGCGGACGGCGATAACGTGCCGGTGCCCAACCTGGGCGGCAAGAAGCTCAACGAAGCCAAGAAGGCGCTCCAGGACCTGGGCCTCAACGTGGGCAACATCGCCGGTCCGCAGGACGACAACGCGACCGTGGTGGCCAGCCAGCCCGGCGCGGGCACCCAGGTGCCCAAGGGCCAGTCCGTGAACCTCATCACGGTCGGCGGGCAGGGCGGCAACGGCGGCGGTGACAACGGCGGCATCATCGGCGGCCAGAACGGCTTCTAGCCAGCCTCCGGGCACCGTGTGGCACGGGGAAGCCCCCGGCACCCTCAGAGGGGCCGGGGGCTTCCCCGTGTGTGCTCAGGGGTCTGCGTGCGTGCTCAGGGGTCTGCCGGGGCTAGCGCAGTTCCTTGGGGGGCGTGCGGCGCGCGTCGACCTTCTCGGTGCGCTCCAGCTCGCCCCACACGATGTAGCGGTGGCGGGAGGTGTAGACGGGGGTGCAGGTCGAGAGCGTGATGTAGCGGCCCGGCCGCTTACGGCCCGACTCCTTCGGGACCGCGTCCAGCACGTCCACGTTGTACTTCGAGGTCTCCGGCAGCGTCGCGTAGACCTTGTAGACGTACCAGGTGTCACGGGTCTCGAAGACCACCGGGTCGCCCTCGTGGACCTTGTCGATGTCGTGGAACTTCGCGCCGTGCCCGTCCCGGTGCGCGGCCAGGCTGAAGTTGCCCTTCTCGGCCCACGGCATCGCGGACTTGACCGGCTTGGTGTAGTAACCGGCCACGCCGTCGTTGAGGGTTTCGGTACGGGTGCCCTTCTTGACCAGCACCTCACCGTTGTGCATGGACGGCACGTGCAGAAAGCCGATGCCGCTCTTGGTGTCCAGCTTGCCCGGCCCCTGCCGCGCCCAGTGTCTGCGCACCTGGTCGCCCTGCTTCTTCGCCTCGCGGTCGGCCAGGACGTTGGTCCACCACAGCGAGTAGACGACGAACAGGGCGAGGATGATCCCCGCGGTGATCAGCAGCTCGCCGAAGACGGCGATGGCCGCGGCCACCCGGCCGCGGCCGGTACGGCGGCTGGGCGTTGCGGGCGGGCCGGGGTGCTGGTCCCGCCGCTCATCGTGGTCGGTCCGTGCCACCGCGTCGTACCCCTTTTTTCCTGGTTACCCGGCTGTTCCCGCTCATTCGACCAGCGCGTCCGGCTTTCCCTCGCTACGCGGCCGCTCCTCGACCATCTTGCCCCAGACGATCATCCGGTAGGTGCTGGTGAACTCCGGGGTGCAGGTGGTCAGCGTGATGTACCGCCCCGGTTTGGTGAAGCCGGAGCCGGGCGGCACCGGCTTGATGACGCCCGTGTTGGACGGCGGCGTCTGCGGCAGGATGCTGCTCATCGCATAGGTGTAGTACCGGCTCTGCGTCTCGACGACGATCTCGTCGCCGGGCTTGAGGCGGTTGATGTAACGGAACGGCTCGCCATGGGTGTTGCGGTGCCCGGCGAGCGCGAAGTTGCCCTTCTTGTCCCACGGCATGGCGGTCTTCAGCGGGCTCTTGCCGTAGTGCCCGACCATGCCGCGGTCGAGGACCTTGTGCTTGTCGATGCCCTCCGCGATCGGGGCCTTCACATCCAGCTTGGGGATGTAGATGATCGCGAACCCCTGTCCGGGGGAGAAGGTTCCCGGGTTCCGCTCGTCGCCGCTCTCGTCCCACTTCTTCTGGAGGTTGTTCGCGGCGCCGTCGGCCTGCTGATGGGCGAGGATGTTCGTCCACCACAGCTGATAGGTGACGAAGAGCAGCATCAACACGCCCAGCGTGATGAACAGCTCGCCGACCACCCGGCTCGCCACCACCCCCGGGCTGTCCTTGCGCGCCCGCGCGGCGCGCCTGGCCTCCATACGGGTGCGGGGCCGGGCGTCCCCGGCGCTCCCCGCGCCCTCGGCGGCCCGGGTAGCGCCCGAGCCACGCTTTCCGGCATGCTTCCCGGCCTCCTGGGCGGCCCTACGGCGGGCGGCACGGCCGCCGGGCGCGGGCTCGGGCTCGGAATCGCCGTCCCGGTCCGCCCCGACCTTGCGCAGCAGCATGGTCTGGTCGGCGGGCGGTGGCTCCACGGCGCGCAGGGCCACCGTCTCGTCGTCGCGCCGGGGCGGCACCGGGGGCAGGACGGCCGTCTCGGCGGCCTCCGGGGCACGTGCGGACGCCTCGCCAGGGCGTGGGTACGCCTCGCCGGACCGTGGGCGTGGGGGCGGTCCCGGGGCGCGGGCGGGCGTCTGAGGGGCGTGTGCGGGCCCTGAGGGCCCCGTGGGGACCGTACGGGCGCGGCGGCGCCCGGTGGGCGGCCCGGCGGCCTCAGCGGCCTCCTCCGCCCCCGAGGGGAGCCTACGGGCGCGTCTGCGCCCCGTGGGCGGACTGGCCGCCTCAGCTCCCTCCTCCGGCCCCGCGGCGGCCGGACGGGCGCGCCGCCTGCGTCCTGTGGGCGGCGGCACCGCGAGGGACGCGGTGCCCAGGGAGCGCCCCGTCGGCCCGGCCGGGGCGGAGTCCGGCTGCGGGTCCCACAGCCCCTCCGCGGCCGCCGCCGGGAACGCGTCCGGGTCCCCCTGGGTGCCATGCGCACCAGGAGCGGGATGCTGCTCATGAGACCCGTACGGCGCATATGGCGCGTACGGGGCGGGCTCTCGGGCGCCCTGGGCGGCGCCCTCGCGCTCGGGGCGCGGTCCGGTCACTCGCCGGCCTTACCGCCGACCGCCCCGACCACCGGGGCGAGCCCCGCGGACCGCCCCACGGCATCCGTGTCCCCGCACTCCACCAGCCAGTTGGCGAGCATCCGGTGACCCCATTCGGTGAGGACCGACTCGGGGTGGAACTGGACGCCCTCGACCCGCAGTTCACGGTGGCGCAGACCCATGGCGATGCCGGTCTCCGTCCAGGCCGTGATCTCCAGCTCGGGGGGTACCGTCCCGCGTTCCACGGCCAGCGAGTGATAGCGGGTGGCGGTGAAGGGGGTGGGCAGTCCGCCGAAGACGCCGGCTCCCTCATGGGTCACCAGCGAGGTCTTGCCGTGCAGCAGCTCCGGGGCCCGTCCGACGACTCCGCCGTACGCGACGGCCATGGACTGCATCCCCAGGCAGACGCCGAACACCGGTACGCCGGTGCGCGCGCAGTGCCGCACCATGTCGACGCAGACGCCCGCCTCCTCCGGAGTGCCGGGCCCGGGGGACAGCAGGACTCCGTCGAAGCCGTCCTGGGCGTGGCCCAGGGAGACCTCGTCGTTCCGCACCACCTCGCACTCGGCGCCGAGCTGGTACAGGTACTGGACGAGGTTGAAGACGAAGCTGTCGTAGTTGTCGACGACCAGGACGCGCGCGCTCACCGCGGACCCCCCATCCCCTGGTCGACCGTGACGTCGTTGAACGGCAGCAGGGGCTCCGCCCAGGGGAAGACGTACTGGAAGAGCACGAAGACGATCGCCAGCACCAGTACGAGCGAAATCAGCGCCCGCATCCATGCGTTACCCGGCAGATGCCGCCAGATCCAGCCGTACATGCCATCCCTACTCACCGATGACGAAGTCGATTGCAGCACCGGAGTGCAGCACCAGAGTAAGGGGCGAGGGGTGTGGCCGGAGGGTCAGCTGTACAAAGCCTTGGGCTTGCCTTGGGCTACGGATTGGGTCGCGTCGAGGTGTGCCCAGGTGATCAGCCGGTGGCTGTGGCCCCACTCCGGCTCGCAGGTCGTCAGCGTGAGATAGCGGCCGGGGCGGCGGAAGCCGGAGGCCCGCGGCACCGGATCGATCACCCCGGTGTCGGTCGGCAGGGTGCGATAGGGCCGCCGGTCGACGCGGTAGGTGAACCAGGTGGTGCCGTCGGTCAGCACCACCGCGTCACCCGGACGGAGCTGGGGGAAGTCCTTGAAGGGGTCGCCGTAGGTCCGGCGGTGCCCGGCGACGGCGAAGTTGCCGAGGGCGCCGAGGCGGGCAGTGCGGGCGTAGTGGCCGAGGCCCTTCTTCAGGGTGCCGGTGGCGGTGCCCTCGAGGACGGGCTTGGCCCAGTCGGCGCCGAAGCGCGGGATGTACATGATCGAGAAGGAGGCGCCGGGCTCATGGCGGCGGGGCCGGGACGGCGGCTCGGCACCGGTGCTGACCGTGCCGGTGGCCCAGCGGTCCTGGAGGTGGTCGATCTCGCCGTCCATCGCGCGGTCGGCCCGTACGGAGGTCCAGTACAGGACGTAAACCACCAAAAGGATGATCAGGGCTCCGAGGGTGACACAGATCTCACTGAGCGTCCTGACGATCAGCCGCGTTCTCATCGGCCCCCACTGTCCGCCCCTGCCCGCCCCGCCGACGCGGTGCCGCGGCGGGGCGCCGGTGCTATCCGATGGGCTGTGCCTGGTGCAGATCCACTGTGCCGGAGTAGCCGGGAAGAGTCACCGTGTCGTGCTGGTCGACTTTCCAGCCGAGGCCGTACGCGTCGACATAGCTGCGGTAGTTCTGGATCGCGGACGAGGCGGTGAGGGCGGCGCTCAGCCTGCCCCGGTCCCCCACGGCGGTGACCTTGTAGGGCGGCGAGTAGACCTGGCCCTGCAGGATCAGGGTGTTGCCGACGCAGCGCACCGCGCTGGTGGAGATCAGCCGCTGGTCCATGACCTTGATCCCCTCGGCGCCGCCCTGCCACAGCGCGTTGACCACGGCCTGGAGATCCTGCTGGTGGATGACGAGATCGTTGGGCTGGGGATCGGGGACGCCGGGGATCTGCGGGGTGGCGTTCGGCGGGGCGTCGGTGAGGGTCACGGTGAGCCCGGGGCCGGTGAGCTTCTTGGTGCCCGCGGTCTTCTCCAGCTCGGCCCGCTTGCGGCGCTCGGCCTGGCTGCTGCCGTTGTCCCGCCGGGCGAGGGCGTCGACCTCGGAGCGTATCTTGGCGGTGCTGTCGCCCAGGGTGCCGTTCTTGCGACTGCGCTCCTGGATGAGATCGGAGAGCCGCAGCATCGATTCATCACTGCGGAGATTGGTGCCCTGGGCGGTGTTGAAACTGGTCCAGAAGATCACTCCGGCCAGCGCGAAGACCGCTCCGGTCAGCAGCCGTACGGGGCGGAACCGGGGGCGGCGGGACGCCGGGGCGGGGGAGTCAGCGGAATTGCTCAACGTACCCTTACTCCTTACGACGCCGCGGAAGGACTACGCTAACGGACGTGTGGGGGAGGGACGTGGTCCCCGTCGCTGTCCCGCCCCGGCGCCGTCCGTACACATCCCCGCGCGGTCACGCAGCGCATCGACAGGAGAGTTCCTCGTGCCGAAGTCACGGATCCGCAAGAAGGACGACTTCACGCCGCCGCCGGCGAAGACGGCGACCAGCATCAGTCTGAACAGCGGCCGCCGGTGGGTGGCGCCGCTGATGCTGGCCATGTTCCTGATCGGCCTCGCGTGGATCGTCATCTTCTACGTGACCACGGGGGACATGCCGGTCGAATCACTGGGGAACTGGAACATCGTGGTCGGCTTCGGCTTCATCGCCGCGGGGTTCGTCGTCTCCACCCAGTGGAAGTGACCCGGCGGTCCCCACGCTCGTCCCCAGCTTCGTCCCCAGGTTGTCCACAGAGTTATCCACAGCCGGGGAAAACTCAGAAGATCTGTGGATAACCTCTGCCGTGTTGACGCCGGTGTGACCGGCTAGGGACGTCTGTTCGATCGTTCATACCCCCGCCTTCCTGCGAAAACGCAGGTCAGTCGGGGGGCGTACGCAAGTTCTCCACAGGTTGCGTAAGATCCGCCACGCGCTGTGGACAACTGAGCGGGTCGGGCTCATCCCAAGTGGCCCAGGGCCGACCGCTCATCGGTCGGCCACTCCGCTCAGCCGAGGGGCTGCGGCTACGGCCGGTGGGCTCCAGCCCGGCGGCCCCTCACCACCCAGGGGCTCAGCCGGTGACCCCAGCCCGTGGGCTCCGACCGGGGTGGCCCGTGGGCTCCGACCGGGGTGGCCCGTGGGCTCTGACCGGGGTGAGCCTCAGCCGGTGAGCTGCACCGTCCGGATCCACACCATCGCGACGATTGCGAGCAGCACCAGGACGCAGGTCCCCCGCTGCACCAGCGCCCGCTTCTCCCGGGGCGCGTGCACCATTCCGTACGCCACCACCGTGCCCGCGACCAGGCCGCCGACATGGGCCTGCCAGGCGATGCCGGACCAGGTGAAGGTGAAGATCAGATTCAGCGCCAGCAGCGCGATGACCGGCCGCATGTCGTAGTTCAGCCGGCGCATCAGCACGGCGGTGGCGCCGAGCAGACCGAAGATCGCGCCGGAGGCGCCCAGCGACGGCTGGTTCTGCGCGGCCAGGAGATACGACAGCGCGCTGCCGCCCAGCCCCGACAGCATGTAGAGCACGATGAAGCGGACCCGGCCGAGCGCGGCCTCCAGCGGGCCGCCGATCCACCACAGCGAGAGCATGTTGAAGGCGATGTGCATCAGCTGCTGGTGGAGGAAGACCGAGGTCACCAGCCGCCACCACTGGCCCTCGGCGACGCCGACGACCTGCACCGTGCCGGGGTCGTAGGCGCGGCCGACCAGGTCGAGATCGTTCACCAGCCGGTCGCCCGCGGACAGCGCGGCGAGCCATATCGCGATGTTGATGGCCAGCAGGATCTTGGTGATCAGCCGGGGATCCGAGGCCATCGTGCCGCCGGCCAGGGTGCGCGGCTGAGCGGCACGCGGCGGGGGACCGGCGGCCGAGGCCCCGGACCCGGCGGACGCCCGTCCGCTCACACACTCGGGGCACTGGAACCCCACCGACGCGCTGATCATGCACTCGGGGCAGATCGGGCGCTCACAGCGGGTGCAGCTGATGCCGGTCTCCCGCTGGGGGTGCCGGTAGCAACAGACCGCCTGGTCCTCCATGGTGTCCCCTCGCCCCTTGTCCACTTCTCATCGGGCGTTCCCCCGCCCCGCTTGTTCACACGGACACTTGTTCACACGGACAAGCGGGGCCTGAAAGTTCCCCGGTACGGGGTCAGCCCTCGCGCGTCTCCACGACCACCGACTCGATGACGACGTCCTGGAGCGGACGGTCGGTGCGCGGGTTGGTCGCGGTGCCCGCGATCGCGTCGATGACCTTCTTGCTGCCCTCGTCGACGACCTCGCCGAAGATGGTGTGCTTACCGGTCAGCCACGCGGTCGGGGCGACCGTGATGAAGAACTGCGAGCCGTTGGTGCCCGGGCCCGCGTTGGCCATCGCCAGCAGATACGGCTTGTTGAAGGCCAGGTCCGGGTGGAACTCGTCGCCGAACTCATAGCCGGGGCCACCGGTCCCGTTGCCCAGTGGGTCACCGCCCTGGATCATGAAGCCACTGATCACCCGGTGGAAGACGGTGCCGTCGTAGAGCTTCTCCTTGGCCTTTTTGCCAGTGGCTGGGTGGGTCCACTCGCGACTGCCTTCGGCCAGTTCGACAAAGTTCTTGACCGTCTTGGGCGCGTGATTCGGCAGCAGCCGGACCACGATGTCGCCGTTGTTCGTCTTCAGGGTGGCGTATAGCTGCTCGGCCACGATCAACCTTCCATCGTTTTCACTTACGTCTCCTGATCCTCGCACGGACGCAAGGTGGACGAGTAGCCGCTGAAGCGGCCCCGGGCGCGCCGATCCGCGCGGTTTCCACGAGAATCCTCCCTATGACCCAGATGCCCGGTCACACATGCTGGCCATGCTGCGAACGGGCATGATCTCCACAAACAGGCATGATCTTTCTTGGGATGGAAACACGAAACTGGGCAAATAGAGCGCGCAACGAGAACGCACGACTCTGAACCCCGGAGCTTGACCCACGCCACCGAGGAGGAGGATCCCGTGACCCGCATTGACAGCGTGCGAGCCGCGACCGGCACAGCCAAGGGCAGCGTCCTGCACGCCGCGGAGGCGGTGGCGCCCTATGCCGGCACGGCCAAGGACACCGCGACGCGCTACGCGCACGAGGCCCGCGTCCGGCTGGCGCCGAAGGTCTCGACCGCGGCACACCAGGCCCGGTGCACGGCCGGTGCTCAGTACCACACCCATATCGCGCCCCGGCTCGACCAGGCCCGCGGCACCCTGCCGCCGAAGGTGGACGAGGCCGCCACACGGGCCGCCAAGCGAACCCGTAAGGCCGCACGCCACGCCGCCGACTACACCGGACCGCGGGTGGAGCAGGCGATGGCCGGGGTGCGCGCCGCGGCGGGACCGGCGCGCGAGGAGGCGGCCGTCCGCACGGCGGCGGCCATCGCGGCGCTGCGCACCCATGTGACGGCCGCGGAGATCGAGAAGCTCGCCCGGAAGCACCGCCGCCGGGCCCGGGCCGCCCGCTTCGCCAAGCGGGCGACCGTCATCGGGCTGATCGGCGCGGGCGTCTTCGCCGCGTGGAAGTGGTGGGACAGGCAGGCCAACCCCGACTGGCTGGTCGAGCCCCCGGCGGCGACCGAGGTGGGCGACCGCGAGCGGCTCTCGGCGGTGGACGGCAGTGACCAGGGCTCCCTCGACCCCGAGGTGCAGGCCAAGCAGGCCGAGGCCGAGGCCCGCAGGGACGACGAGCGCTGACAGCGCTGCCGGCGCCGCCTCGCGGCGCCCGGCGCGAGCCCTCCACGAGGGGCGGGAGATCAGCCGATCTCCCGCCCCTTCGTCTTTCTCCGGCCCGTTCCTCCGGCCCGACTCCGGCTTGGCTCTGGCTCGGCTCCGGCCCGACTCATGCTGCCGGGTCCTCCCCCTGGGATCGACGCTGCCGCCGCTCCAGGAAGATCTCGGTGAAGACCGAGACCTTGGCCCGCAGCGCCCAGGGGTCGAACGGCTTGGCCATGTAGTCCACCGCACCGGCCGCATAGCCCCGCGAGGAGTGCTCGGGATCGGAGCCCATCGCGGTGAGGAAGATGATCGGGATGTCGCGGTTACGGGGGCGGCGCTTGATGTGGGCCGCCGTCTCATAGCCGTCCATCTCGGGCATCTGCACATCCAGCAGGATCACCGCGAAGTCGTCGTGGTCGAGCAGTGCCTTGAGGGCTTCCTGCCCGGAGGTCGCGGTCACCAGCTCCTGGTCGAGCGTGGCCAGCACGGCCTCCATGGCCAGAAGATTGTTCTGCTGGTCGTCCACCACCAGGATCTTCGGCCGCGGCCCCATGACCCGCTGGGACACCACGGGCCCCTCCCGTCCCATGGGCTCCTCCTCCTGCTGGGGCACCGCCGCCGGGCGCTGGGACTCCACCATGGCCAGCTGCCGCTCCAGGACCAGACAGCGCTCCTCCGCCAGCCGCCCCCGCAGTCGCACCTCGTCCAGCTCCTCGGTGAGCCGCCGCACCTCCCGCCGGAGCAGATCCCGCTCCTTGATCAGCTCCTCCCGGTCCGGGATGTCCCGCTCCAGCGCGTCCGCCCGGGCGCGCTCCGTCGCCCATGCCGCCTCGGCCTGGTTCAGCCGCACCTCGAGATCGGCGATGCGGTGCTTGAGGTCCAGCAGCGCCTCGCCCAGCACGTCCTGGTGCGCCATGGAGACCCGGGCGTCCCGGTCGGCGTCGGCCAGCTGGATCTGCAGGATCTCCATGGCATGCCCGGGGGAGCGGCTGGTGCGGACCGCGGCCCGGTGCAGCTCCCGCACCAGCTCGATGGCGGCCGGGGTGGGGGCGACGCCCCGCCGCTCGGCGAGATCGGTGAACAGATCGAAGACGAACTCCCACGGCGGGATGCGGGTGCCGTTCAGAAACCGCGAGATGGTGCTCGGATCCCGGTGCCTGCGCACCGCGTATCTGCGCACCGATACCCCGAGCCCCAGGAACAGCTTCCTCAGCTCCACAGCGAACGCCCGGCACTCCTCGGGCAGGTTCCCGCCCAGCGGATGCAGCTCACCCATCGTGTCCCCCTGTACGGCGCACCGCGCCGATCAGACGACTCCCGGGCGATCTGCCCGAGTTGTGGAAAACACCCTGGAGCATCCCGCGGGTGTTGCGCCGGGCAATGACAAGAGTGGCAACACCAGGGGCTCGTGTCGGGCGCCGGTCACACCGGACCGCCAACGCCTCTGATACGTGCGCCCCCCTGCGGGCCGGAGGGGGCGAGCCACTTCTCGAGGCGCAGAGTGCGGGGCCGTTGCCCAACGGCCCAGCGGTGTTGCTGAATACAGGGCGGAAGACCGTCGGGCGGCGGTCACGTTTACGTGCAGGCGGCCCCGCGGACACTCGCGACGGGGGCCCTCCCGTGGTGTGGCCCTCCCGGGCGGGGACCCCGGGCTCTACTGAGGCGGAATCCGCAGCGCCGGTTTGGGAGCAGCGTCGCCCCTCGGGGTCTCGCTGTACGAAGTGCGTACCCGATAGTCCAGGGTCACACCTGTTTCATTTAGGTGATCCCACTGGGGTTGTGGACTCTATGGGGACTCTAACCACGGAAGCGCCCTCCAAGATGATCATCTGGAGGGCGTCTCATCAGGGGTGGAGCCTAGGAGAGTCGAACTCCTGACATCCGCCATGCAAAGACGGCGCTCTACCAACTGAGCTAAGGCCCCTTCGCCGATCAGGATACCTGGTACCGACCACCATTCCCGACCGGGTATCGCTCGTGCGTAGCGCTCTCCGTAGGATGCCACGCAAGATTCGCGGCAGCGAAGCGAAGGGGAGAGCGAGATGGACGCAACACAGCAGGATGCCACCGCGCGCGCACGGGAGCTGCAGCGCAGCTGGTACGGGGAGCCGCTGGGGGCGCTCTTTCGCCGTCTCATCGACGATCTCGGCCTGAACCAAGCCCGTCTCGCCGCCGTCCTCGGTCTGTCCGCGCCCATGCTCTCGCAGCTCATGAGCGGCCAGCGCGCCAAGATCGGCAACCCCGCCGTGGTCCAGCGGGTGCAGGCGCTGCAGGAGCTGTCCAGCCAGGCGGCGGACGGCAGGGTCAGCGCCGCCGAGGCCGCCGAGCGCATGGAGGAGATCAAGAAGTCGGCGGGCGGCTCGGTCCTCAACTCCACCCAGACCACGGCGAGCACGGGCGCCCCGACCGTACGGCGAGTGGTGCGCGAGATCCAGTCGCTGCTGCGGTCCGTGGCGGCCGCGGGGGACATCATCGATGCCGCCGACTCCCTCGCCCCCGCCCACCCCGAACTGGCAGAGTTTCTCCGTGTGTACGGCGCCGGGCGGACCGCCGACGCGGTCGCCCACTACGAGGCGCACCAGAGCTGACGGGCTGAACTGCTGACGAGTCGATGACGGGGCGGGCACGGCGCGATGGGTGAGATCTTCGCGGGCCGGTACGAGCTGGTGGACCCGATCGGGCGTGGGGGCGTGGGCGCGGTATGGCGCGTCTGGGACCACCGCCGCAGACGGTACGTGGCAGCGAAGGTGCTCCAGCAACGTGACGCCCATACGCTGCTGCGCTTCGTCCGGGAACAGGCCCTGAGGATCGATCACCCCCATGTGCTGGCACCGGCCAGCTGGGCGGCCGACGACGACAAGGTGCTGTTCACCATGGACCTGGTGGGCGGCGGCTCGTTCGCCCATCTCATCGGGGACTACGGCCCGCTGCCGCCCCGCTATGTGTGCACCCTGATCGACCAGCTGCTCTCGGGACTGGCCGCGGTGCACGCCGAGGGTGTGGTGCACCGGGACATCAAGCCCGCGAACATCCTGCTGGAATCCACCGGGACCGGGCGGCCGCACGTCCGGCTGTCCGACTTCGGCATCGCGCTGACCAAGGGCGAGCCGCGCCTCACCGAGGCCAACTACGTGATGGGCACGCCTGGTTACTTCGCGCCCGAGCAGATGATGGGCGACGATCCCGACTTCCCGGCGGACCTCTTCGCCGTCGGACTGGTGGCGCTCTATCTCATCACCGGGCAGAAGCCGGACGGGGAGGCGCTCGTCAAGCTCTTCGAGCAGGGGGTGCCGAACGCACCCACCGCGGTGCCCGAACCGCTGTGGCAGGTGATCGCGGGACTGCTGCAGCCGGACCCCGAGAACCGCTTCCGCACCGCCACCGGCGCGCGGAAGGCGCTGGCGACGGCGGTCGACCTGCTGCCCGAGACCGACCTGGACGACGATGCCATCGAGGTCTTCGACCAACTCGGTCCGCTGCCAGACGGATTCGGCCCCGACGGCCCCACCCGGCCGCGCCGCCGCCATGCGAAGGCCGACCCGCCCCCGGGCAACGGCCCGGCGCCGTCCCGGCCCCAGTCCGCCGCCGACCCGGACCCCGCCGGCGCGGTAGCTACCGGACCCGGCGCTGCCGCTCCCCAGCAGCCCGCCGCTCCGCAGCCGTCCATGTCCGACACAGGCAGCTTCACCCTCCCGCCGCCGCTCCCCCGGAACGACCAGCCGCGCGCCACGCACACCGAGCCCCCAGGGGCTCCTGGAGCCCCTGGGACGCCGTCCTCCGGCGCGCCGCCCGCTGACGGCGCCTCGCCCTCCGAGGCCCAGCACCCCGAACTCCCGCACGCCCAGACGCCGCTGAACCGGACCCCACCACCCCAGCCCGCGGGTCCACCGACGCCGACGCCCCCGCCGCCGAGCGCCCAGCCCGCGACTCCGCCCCCGCCGGTCCAGCGGCCACCGATACCCCACCCGCTGACCCCGCCGACCCCCTCGACGGCGGCCCCGATACCACCGGCCCCTCAGCCGCCCGTGCACCACCCGCACCACGCACAACAGCAGCCCCCACACTCCGTACAGCCGGTGCAGCATCCGCACCCGCATACGCCCACCCCCGCTCCCGCTCCGAACGCGACTCCCACGCCGACACCGACACCCACGCCGACCCCGACTCCGGCACCGGCACCGACACCGACACCGACACCGACACCGCTCCCGCGTGACTTTCCTTCTACTCGTCCATACACCGCGGAGCGGCCGCGGGTTCCCCCCACGACGCGGCGGCGCCCCGGACCGTCCCGGAGGGCCACGTTCACGATCCTGGCCGTGGCGGCGCTGTGCTTCGCCATCGGCGCATGGGCGCTCGTGGCCGCGGGCTGACCCCGCCCCAGACCCCAGCCCGCAACAGCCCCCGACTACCAGGCAGATGGCGGCCCGTACCGCTGCCGAGCCGAGGCCCGGCGCCGGGCGGTGAGCGTCCACACCCCGAGCCCGAGCACCAGCGCCGTCCCGGTGCCGATCCCCGCGTACCCCACCGCCCGGAGCACGTCCTTCGAGTCGGTGACGCCGGAGGCGGAACGGCCTATCGGGTCGCCGTCCGTCGCGATCGGATGCCGCTTGGCCGCCCGCCGGTCGGCCGCCGTGAGGCCGAACCCCGCCTTGACCGGGTCCTCGTCGTAGGTGGGCCCGCCGCGCGCCTCGCCCGCGACCCGTACCCGCAGCACGACCGGCACCTCACCGTTCAGATGCGGGGCCACCTGCGGCGGGTTGACGGTGACCGCCAGGAAGTACCCACCGCTGACGCTCATCGCGCGGACCGTGGAGCCGGTGTTCGCATACCGGTTTCCGTAGGCCACCGGCGCGGTGGCCACCTGGGTGCGGGGCGACTCGCCGTCCTGCGCCGCGGGGGTGCCCCGCTTCGCGAGCCCGCGCGCCGGGTTGTAGGCGTGCAGCGCCAGTGCGCGGTCGAGCAGACGGGTGCTCTGGTCCTTGCCGTCGGCGGACAGTTCGGCGACGGCGGAGAGGCGCTGCCCCCAGTCCACGGGCACCCGGTAGAAGTGGGTCTCCCCCGGCGTGACGTCGTCCCTCCACACCCCGGTCCCCAGGGTCGGCGCGTCGGTGAACCCTCGCCCGCCGCGCCTCGGCAGCGGAGTGCCGTCCGGCGCCTCGGGCGGCGGCGAGCTCGAACTCCCCTCCGGTGCCGCCCCCGTGGCTCCGCCCTTGACCGGTGGCTCCACCATCAACCGGAGCTCCAGCGGCCAGCGCTCCGGGTCCGGTGCCCCGTCCTGGCGCTCCACGGTCACCACATAGCGCCCCGCCTGGTGGCAGGAGGCCGGGCCGGAATCGATCTGCCGGGAGGCGTAGTCGGCCAGGGGATAGGCCACGCCGCTCGTCTCGATCTTCGGAGAAGCGGTGCCGCAGACGGCTCCGTCGGGGCTCTCCAGGGTCACCTTCACGCCATCGCGGTACGAGGTCACCTGCGCGCCCGGCCGGGGTGCCGCGACCGCCGAGACATAGGCGGCTGACGTGGTGTCGAGCGACACGCCGTAGTACCGCTTCTCGCCCGGCCCGACGCTGTCGACGTAGGTGCCGCCGGGCGCCAGGGAAGGCGCGCCCGCCTCACCGTCGGAGCCGGATATCCGGGTGCCGCGGGTCTCGTACGCCCGGGCCCCGTCGGCGCTGTCGGCGAGGGACGTCCCCGGTGCCGCGGCCACCGCGCACAGCGCCGCCGCGACGAAACCGGCCCTGACCTTGCGGCGGTCCTTCATCGCCCGTCACTCCTCGTCGTACAGGCCGGTCGGCCCGCTCAACTTTGCCTGTGCAAGCTATTCGTTTGCGAGAGTGAAACACGAAGACCCCCCGTCATCCCATCCCCCGCACCCCCGGCCCCCCCACCCTGGCGCCACCGCGCCACCGCGCCAGTAAAGCCGACGAGGCCCCGACCGCTCCAGCGGTCGGGGCCCCGCACTAGGACTGTTGTAGGAGCTCACACACC
>NZ_LAKD02000149.1 GCF_000968685.2 Streptomyces antioxidans | reverse complement strand
GAAAACCCCGCACCTTCACCTGATCATCCACCCGCCCCACGTACTCCAAGGAACCGTCCGACCGCCATCGGCACAGGTCCCCGGTGCGGTACAGCCGCGCCCCGCCCCCTTCGCCGGAGGCAGACCGGGGCCCGGCGAAGGGGTTCGCCACGAACCGCCCGGCCGTCAGCCCGGGACGGCCCAGATACCCCCTGGCCAGGCCCGCCCCGGCCAGATAGAGCTCCCCCGCCACTCCGGTCGGCAGCGGTCGCAGCCACGCGTCCAGGACATACACCTGAGCATCGATGGCCGGTACCCCGATGGTGAGCGCGCCACCGGCCCGTACCTCGCGTCCGGCTTCCAGGGCACCTGCCGTGGCCCACACCGTCGCCTCGGTGGGGCCGTAGGCGTTCACCATCCGCCGCCCGGGCGCCCACCGCCCGACGAGCTCGGGGCCGCATGCCTCGCCGCCGACCAACAGCGTTCGCAGCGAGGGGAGTTCGGTGGTCGGCATGCCAGCAAGAACGGTCGGCGAGATCAACGCATGGGTGATCCCGCGTCGGCGGATCACCTCGGCGAGTTCCTCGCCCGCCAGGACCCCCGACCGCTCCGGAATGACCAGCGCACCCCCCGAGGCGCATGCCATCAGGAACTCCATCACGGAGGCATCGAAGCTCGGCGACGCCAACTGCAGGATCCGCGCGGACGGATCGAGAGCGAACCGTTCCACCTGGGCGGTTGCCAGCCCCGCGATGCCGGAGTGAGTGACGACCACGCCCTTGGGACGTCCAGTCGACCCCGATGTGTAGATCACGTAGGCCGCGGCGGTCAGGGGCACCGACACCGCCGGGGAGGTGGTCGGCTGCCGACGGATGTCGGACATCGTCTCCGGCGTGTCCGCCACCACGGTGGAGACGGCGGCGCTGGGCAGGGACTCCGCGAACGCGCTCCGCGTGACCACCGCGCTCACCGCACTGTCGGCCAGGACGAAGGCGATCCGCTCCGCCGGATAGGCGGGGTCGACCGGCACATACGCCGCGCCGGTCTTCAGCACGGCGAGTGCCCCGACCACCATGTCCACGGAGCGGCCGAAGGCCAGTGCCACGCGGGACTCCGGCCCGATACCGCGCTGGGCGAGGTGGTGGGCGAGTTGGTTGGCGCGGGCGTCGAGCTCCGCGTACGACAGACGGAGCGCTCCGCACTCCACGGCGAGAGCCTCCGGTGATGTGCGCACCCTGTCCTCGAAGAGCGCTCCGAACGACAGCCGCGGCAGATCCGGCCGTCCCGTGTCGTTCCACGCCACCAGGGTCCGGTGCCGCTCGGCGGCGTCCAGTATGTCGATCCGACTGATCGGCGCGTCCGGGCGCGCCACCGCCTCGTCCAGCATCCGCGAAAAGCGGTCCGCGAGCCGTTCGGCGGTCTCCCGGTCGAAGAGGTCGACGGCGTACTCCAGCACCCCGTCGAGTCCGGTGTGCGTCCCACCGTGGTCTGGGCGTGCGTTGACCATGAAGGCCAAGTCGAACTTGGCCGTCCGGGCCTCCGGCCATTCCACCGTGGCCGTGGTGCCCGGGAGGGCGAAGTCCTGGTCCCACGCGGTCTGCAACGCCAAGGACGCCTGGAACAGCGGGTGGCGGGCGAGCGTACGCTCCGGATTGAGCGCCTCGACCAGTTGCTCGAACGGCAGCTCCTGATGCGCGTAGGCCGCGAGGGCGGTGTCGCGGACCCGTTCGAGCAGCGTCCGGAAGGAGGGGTCGCCGGAGGTGTCCGCACGCAGCACCAGCGTGTTGACGAAGAAGCCGACGACGTCGTCCAGCGCCTCATCGGGCCGTCCGGCGACGGGGCTGCCGATCGGAACGTCCGTGCCCGCTCCCAGACGGGTCAGCAGGGCAGCCACGGCCGTCTGAAGCACCATGAACACACTCGCGTCGGCCGCACGGGCCAGGGCGGCCAGTTTGCCGTGTGTCTCAGGGCCGATCTCGAACGCGGTCCAACGCCCTCGGTGGCTGGCCACCGGCGGGCGGGGCCGGTCCGTGGGCAGGGGGAGCTGTTCGGGAATGCCCGCGAGGTGGGTGCGCCAGTAGTCCAGTTGCCCGGCCAGCACACTGCCCGGCGTGTCAGCCGCACCGAGTGCCTGGCGCTGCCAGAGCGTGTAGTCGGCGTACTGCACCGGCAACGGCTGCCACCCGGGTACGCGGCCCTCCCGCCGCGCCGCATACGCCCCGGCCACGTCCCGCCACAACGGCCCCAACGACCACCCATCCGCAGCGATGTGATGCACGACCAACACCAGCGTGCATACGGACTCCGACGCGGACTCCCGCACCATCACCGCCCGCAACGGCAGCTCCTCCTCCAGGGCAAAGGCTCGCTGTACTACCTCGGCCACCGCCCGCTCGGCCCCGGCCCGACCACCCACCGTGGCCGCCCCCAGCCCCGGCCACCGCCGGTCGGCCTCCTCCACCGACAGCACCCGCTGACACGCCACCCCATCGACCTCGGTGAAAAGCGTCCGCAGGCTCTCATGCCGACCCACCACATCCCGCAGCGCCCAACCCAGCGCCTCACCATCCACCTCACCCGACAACCGCACCACCAAGGGGATGTTGTACGTGGCCGACCGGCCCTCCAGCCGGTACAGAAACCACAACCGACCCTGGGCGAACGACAGCGGCAACCGCTCCGGCCGCCGATCACACCGCACGAGCTCGGGCCGCTCCCGGCCCGACTGACCCGCACCCCCGGCTACCCGACGCGCCAGCCCGGCTACCGTCGGCGCCTCGAACACCGCCCCTACCTGCAGCTCAACACCCAGCTCAGACCGCACCCGCGACACCAACCGCGTCGCCAACAGCGAATGCCCACCCAGATCGAAGAAACCATCCTCAACCCCCACCCGCTCCACACCCAACACCGCAGCGAACAAACGGCACAGCAGGTCCTCCGCCCCATCCCTGGGCGCGATGTACCCCGAACCACTACCTCCCTCCGGCACCGGCAACGCCCGCCGGTCCAGCTTCCCGTTCACCGTCACCGGCAACCCATCCACCACCACCCACACACCCGGCACCATGAACTCCGGCAACCGCCCCCGCACAAACTCCCGCACCACCCCCACATCACACCCACCCTCACCAGGCACCACATACGCCACCAACCGCCGATCCCCAGGACGGTCCTCCCGCACCACCACCGCCACCTGACCCACCGAAGGATGCGCGGCCACCACACCCTCCACCTCACCCAACTCAATCCGAAAACCCCGCACCTTCACCTGATCATCCACCCGCCCCACAAACACCAACCGGCCCCGCGCATCCCACCGCACCAGATCCCCCGTCCGATACATCCGCTCCCCAACCCCGCCGAACGGGTCCGCCACAAACCGCTCCGCCGTCAACCCCGCACGCCCCACATACCCCCGCGCCAACCCCACACCCGCCACATACAACTCACCCACCACACCCACCGGCACCAAACCCAACCCACCATCCACCACATAC
>NZ_LAKD02000148.1 GCF_000968685.2 Streptomyces antioxidans | reverse complement strand
CCGGCAGGTCGAGGTCAGTCAGGGCCGTCTCCAACAGACGACGCCACCGCTGAATGACCGACTCGATCGTCGACTCGGTGAAGATGTCGGTGTTGAACTCCACCGTGATGTCCAACCCCGCAGGCCCGCCATCATCCGCATGACGCTCGCCAACACTGATCAGCAGATCCATCCGGGAAGTACCCGCACCGACCTGCTCCACCCTGCCCTCCACACCCGGCAGATCAAAGCCAGTGTGTGCCGTGTTCTGCAGAGCCAGCATCACCTGGAACAACGGATGATGCGCCAACGTCCGCGCCGGATTCAACGCCTCCACCAGATACTCAAACGGCACATCCTGATGCGCGTACGCCTCCAGATCCACCGCCCGCACCCGCCCCAACAACTCCCGAAACCCAGGACGACCCGACACATCCACCCGCAACACCAACGTGTTCACAAAAAACCCAACCAGATCCTCCAGCACCTCATCCCCACGCCCGGCAATCACCGACCCCACCACCACATCCTCACCCGCACCCAACCGGCTCAACACCGCCACCAACCCCGCATGCAACGCCATAAACAACGTCACACCCTCCGCACCCGCCACCTCCACCAACCCACCATGCAACCACCCCGGCCACACAAACCCCACCGTCGCACCCCGATGACTCGCCACCACAGGACGCGACCGATCAACAGGCAGCGGAAGCTGCTCAGGGACACCAGCCAGATGAGTGCGCCAGTACTCCAGCTGATCGGCCAGCACACTGCCCGGCACATCAGGGGAGCCCAGTACCTCCCGCTGCCAGAGCGTGTAGTCGGCATACTGCACCGGCAACGGCGCCCAACCGAGTGCCCGGCCCTCCCGCCGCGCCACATAAGCGTGAACCACATCCCGCCACAACGGCCCCAACGACCACCCATCCGCAGCAATGTGATGCATCACCAACACCAGCGTGCATGCAGACCCCGCCGACGCCGACTCCCGCACCATCACCGCCCGCAACGGCAGCTCCTCCCCCAAATCGAAGGCGTACCGCACCACCTCGCCCACCGCCCGCTCGGCCTGACCACGGTCGTGGACCGTAGCCGTCTCGAGTCCCGGCCACCGCTGGCCCGCCTCCTCCACCGACAACACCCGCTGACAGACCACCCCCTCCACCTCGGCGAAGAGCGTCCGCAGGCTCTCATGCCGACCCACCACATCCCGCAGCGCCCAACCCAGCGCCTCACCATCCACCTCACCCGACAACCGCACCACCAGCGGAATGTTGTACGTCGCCGACCGACCCTCCAACCGATACAAAAACCACAACCGGCTCTGCGCGAACGACACCGGCAACCGCTCCGGCCGCCGACCACACCGCACGAGCTCAGGCCGCTCCCAGCCCGACTGACCTCCCACATCCGTGGCCAGCTTACGCGCCAACCCGGCCACCGTCGGAACCTCAAACACCACCCCCACCGGCAACTCAACCCCCAACTCAGACCGCACCCGCGACACCAACCGCGTCGCCAACAGCGAATGACCACCCAAATCAAAGAAACCATCCTCAACCCCCACCCACTCCACACCCAACACCTCAGCAAACAAACGACACAACAGCTCCTCGAACCCATCCCTCGGGGCGGCGTACTCCGACCTCCCACCTCCGTCCGGCACCGGCAACGCCCGCCGATCCAGCTTCCCGTTCACCGTCACCGGCAACCCAT
>NZ_LAKD02000147.1 GCF_000968685.2 Streptomyces antioxidans | reverse complement strand
GCTGGAGCCAAACCCCGCCCCGGAGCCTGGGGCGGAGCCCGGGTCCAGGGCCTGGGGCGAAGCCCCGGCCCGGAGTTTGGTGCAAGCCCCGCTCCGGGCAGAGACGAAGCCCCCGTCCAAGGGCTGGAGCGAAACCCCGCTCCGGGGCCTGGGGCGGAGTCCCAGGTTCGGGGGCTGGGGCAGAGTCCCAGGTTCGGGGAGGGGCGGGGTGGGGAAAATCCGCCGGATCACCCGCAGGTCAGCTGGTTCTGGGGAAGCTGACCTCTACTCGGCGGTTGCGCTTGCGGCCCTCCTCGGTCGCGTTGTCCGCGATCGGGTACTGCTCGCCGTAGCCCCGGATCTCGTAGTTGACGGAAGGGTCGAGGTCCTCGGCGAGTGCCTGCTGTACCGCGTTGGCCCGCTGCTTGGACAGCACGATGCCGTGGCCCGCGGAGCCCAGGTCGTCGGTGAAGCCGAAGACGCGGACAGTCTCGGCGTTCTGGCGCTCGGCCTCGGAGGCGATCTCCTTGATCCGGGTCCGCGCGTCGCCGCCCAGCTTGGCGCTGTCCTTGCCGAAGAGCACCTCGGCCTGGAGGGCGAACTTCACCTTGGCGTTGGTGTCCTCGCGCCGCTCGTCGCCGTCGTCCGTCTCGACCACGGACTTGATGTCCAGGACCCGGCCGGGCGCCAGCTTGGCGCCCTCGGGCATCTTCAGATCGGAGTCCTTGGCGTCGATCTCCACCGGCGGGGTGGTGTCGGCGGGCGCGCCGGGGCCGCTGTCCGCGTGGGCGGGCGGCGCCGGGGCGGTGAGGGTGACCAGGAGCGCGGTGGAGGCCAGCGCGGCCAGCACGGGGCCGCGGCGCACGGGACGGCCCGTCGTCCGCGGCGGCATGGTCTGCGGTGTCATGGCGCGGCTCACCCGGAGAGGGTGACGCTGACGGACGGCATGGTCGGGATCTGGAAGTCGAGCTCCTTGACGCTCTTCGGCGGGGCCGGGAACTGCGCGAACAGCGGTCGGCTCTCATTGGGCTTGATCCCGGACAGCCCCGTGGTACACAGGCATTGGCCATCGGTGTCCCGGAGGACGAGATAGCGCTTCTTGCCCTTCTCATCGACCAGGGACGCACCGGAGACGGACGAGAGCGACTTCACCTCGGTCTCCTTCGAGCGCCAGTCGATCGCGTTGAAGAGTCGGCTGCCCCGGTTGGTGACGGTGGCGTTGACGGTGACGAACCCGCCGTCGTCGCGCACCGCGGAGTGCAGGGTGACGACGACCCCGCCGGGCCCCTTCATCTCGCCGATGGTCTTGGAGGAGTCCGCCGCGGGCTCCTGCTCGTCGCCGTCGTTCTTGGCCGCGGTCGACGTCCGGTCCGCGGCGCCGTCGGGCTTCTTGTCGCCGTCGCCATCGCCATCGCCGCTGCCGCACCCGGCCACGGCGAGGGCCAGGGCCGCGGCGAGCGCCGTCGCGACGGCCCCCCTCCGGGCCTTCGTCGTGTGCCGAATGCTCATCGCTCGCTGTCCTTTGCTCTTCTGCTCTTCGTTCGCTCTTCGTTCGCTCTTCGTTCGCTCGTCAGTCGGCCAGGTGCACGGAGAAGAGGTCCTTGGCGTCGGGGAAGAGATCGAGCCGCGTCGGGTCGATGGTCAGGTCGATCCCATCGCAGCGGAGGTCGATGGGCGGCTTGTCATCCTTGCCGTCGTCCTTACCGCCGTCCCCGCCCTTGCCGTCGTCCTTACCGCCGCCGTCGGGCCGCCCCGTCGGCGGGGCGGACGGCGGCGCGGCCGTGCAGCGCGGGGTGACGACCGCCTTCGCCGTCGCCTCCCCGTACTGGCCCTCCGTACCGGGGATGACGGTCTTGCCCACCGGCTTGTGCGTCTTCACGCTGACGGTGAAGGACGTCGGCAGGAAGTCGGGCCCGCGGCAGTCGGTCACATCCGCCCCGTTCTGGTCGGCGAACCACTGCGCCTCGTCGCAGGCGTTGGTGCCGCCCAGTCCCCGTCCGTCCAGCAGGTCATCCCATGCGCTGCCGTTCGCGATCGCCTCAAGGAACCCCTTGCGCAGCTGGTCGCGGTAGTCCTGGGCGGCCGCGAGGGCCGCCGCGTCGGCGGCGGTCTGTCCGCCGTTGCGGGTGGCTCCGGCCTGGCCGACGGCGAAGAGGGCGAGCGCCAGGAAGAGCAGGCCCGCCACCGCCGTGATGTAGATCGGAAACGCCTGCCCCGCGTCGCTCCTGAAATCTCGGCGCGCTGTCACGAGACCGGTCAGATGCCGACGACCTGCGAGATCTTGTCGGAGATGGCGTTCGCGATCATGCTGCCGAAGTCCGTGGTCGACAGGACCAGCACGATGGCCACCACCACGGCGATGATGCCCAGATATTCGATCGAGGTCTGCCCCCGATCGTTCCGCATGACGCGCTTCCCCATTGTGTTCCCCTCCATGGGCTGCCGTCCCTCTGTGGTCCGGCGACTCAACCCCCGTGGTGTCGCTGGCGACACGAGCAAAGTACGCCGAAACAGCCGTCTCGGAACAGTGCCCCAGGAAGCATTGCCTTCCCCGTTCACCACGTTCGAACCGTAGACGTGACGACCAACCCCGGCCGCGCATCCGTCTCACCCCCTCCCGGCACCGAGGAGCCCTCCATCGACGACTGTCCCATATTCAATTGCATCCGCGAAGGCGCTTCACGCAAAAGAGACCGTCAGTCCCCGGTCACCGAGCCGAAGTCGGTGCCGGAGCCGATGAAGAACCCCGCGACGAGCAGCACCATCGTTCCGGGCACCATGAAGGTCGTGATGACCATGGTCGCCTTGGGCACCGCGCGGGCCGCGCGCCGCCGCGCGTTCTGGGCGTCCGTACGGCGCATGTCATTCGCAATGGCGATCAGCGTTTCGACAATCGGAGCGCCCAGCTCCTCGCCCTGCTGAAGGGCGGTGACGAACTGCGCGACCTGTTCCGAGTCATTACGTTTACGTAGTTCCTCGAACGCCTGACGACGACTGACCCCCATGTCCATTTGCCGAAGTGTGATGCGAAGTTCATCCGCCCAGGGGCCCTCATACTTCTCTGCGACCCGGTCCAGGGCCTGACGGAAGCTCAAACCCGCGCTCACCACGACGGCCAGGACATCCAGAAAGTCCGGCAGCGTCCGCTCGATCGCGTCCTTGCGCTCACGCACCGCCGCCCAGATGCCCACCTCGATCCAGAACAGCCCGAACGCCACCAGCAGCAGCGCCAGCAGCACTTGGCCCTTGAGCAGCATCACCAGCGCCCCGACGAAGCCGAGCGCCCCGTAGACGGCCCGGCGGGCCGCGTAGCGATCCACCGTCAGACCGCCCGGGTTGCCCGCCAGATCGATCCGGCGGCGGACCCGGGCCACCCGCTTCTCGCCCATCAGCCGCAGCACCAGCGGGGCGTAGCGCATGCCCAGCCGGTCGACGGCCGAGCCGACCACGGTCGTCCGGCTGGAGCCGACCTCCAGCGCCACCGCCAGATCGCTGGGCAGCTTGGCCTCGCTGCGGTACAGCGCGATGCCGTAGGCGATGCCCGCCACCGCGAGCCCGGCCGCCAGCGCCAGCAGCAGTGCCATCTCCCTTGAGTCCCCTCTTCCTGGATTCGCTCGTACGTCGGTCGCTATACGTCGATCTTGGACATGCGGCGGATCAGGAAGAAGCCGATCCCGTACAGGCAGAAGGCCACGACCACCGCCGCCTGCCCCCAGAAGGACGAGGTCATCCGGTCCAGCGAACCGGCCGAGATCCGGTTCATCAGCAGCAGTGTCCCGATCCCCAGCAGCGGGACGACATAGGCGGTGACGGTCACCTGCGAGAGCTGGGTGCGCACCTCCCGCCGGGTCTCCTTGCGCTCCTCCAGCGTCTGGGTCAGGTTGCGCAGCGAGCTGACCACGGTGCCGCCCGCGCGGTTGGACAGCACCAGCGTGGTGACCAGCACCACCAGCTCCCGGGACGGCAGCCGCTCGGCCAGCTCCTCCAGCGCGTCGTCGATCGAGTGGCCCACCGCCAGCTTGGCCGCGACCTTGCCCAGCTCCTCGCCCGCCGGGGCCTCCATCTCGTCCGCCGCCATGCCGAGCGCGGTGCGCAGCGCCAGCCCGGCCTGGGTGGCGTTGGCCAGGATCCGCGACAGCTCGGGCAGTTGGTTGATGAAGCGCTCTATCCGCTTCTGCCGCTGCCAGTTGAGGAACGCGAAGGACCCCCAGACGGCGACCACCGCCGCTATCGGGCCGAAGAACGCCGCCAGGAAGGACGCCGCGATCAGCCACAGCCCGGCCGCCGCCCCCGCCGTGTAGACGAAGAACTCCCCCGGGGTGATCTCCAGGCCCGTGGCCGCCAGCCGCAGCTCCAGCTTCCGACCCAGGGAGGTGGTGCGCAGCCGCCGGTCGACACCCGAGAAGCGGCGCGCGCGGGCGGTGCCCGGCAGCGGGCCGGTCTCCGACAGCCGGTCGATCAGCGCGCGCTGCTGCTCCTTGCCGCGTGCGTAGGTGTGCACGCCCACGACGCCCAGCGCGCCGCACACCAGCGTCGCGCCGAGGGCGGCCGTCGCGAGATGGTCCATGGGCCCTGCTACCTCCGGTCCCTGGGGTCGAACGAGGGTCGGTCGTACGGCGGCCGGTCGGGTGGAGGGCGGTCGTACGGCGGCCGGTCGGGTGAGGGCCGGTCGTACGGCGGCCGGTCATGTGGAGGGCCGCCGAACGGGGGCCGGTCGTACGGCGGCCGGTCGTACGGGTCGTATCCGGCCGCGCGGGTGGCCAGCTGCGCCGGGAAGGCGGCCACGCCGAAGGCGGGCGGCACCGACTCACCGGCCATCCGCAGCCGCTCGGCCACCCGCTCCGGCAGCGGGAAGTAGCGGAACCGCCCGTGCACCACCCGGTCCGCGCCCATCGGCTGGGCGTCGAAGCGGCAGACGGTGGCGATGCGGTAGGCCTCGTGGCCGTGGCTGTCGAGCAGCGCGATCTCGCTGATCCGCCGCGAGCCGTCGGCCTGCCGGACGAGCTGGACGATGCAGTCCACGGCGCTGTTGATCTGGTCCCGCAGCGCCTCGTAGGGGATCGCCACGTCCGACATGGAGGCGAGCGTCTGGAGCCGCATCAGCGCGTCCTCGGCGCTGTTGGCGTGGACGGTGGCCAGCGAACCGTCGTGCCCGGTGGACATGGCCTGGAGCATGTCCAGCGTCTCCCCGCCGCGCACCTCGCCGACGATGATGCGGTCGGGGCGCATCCGGAGGGAGTTGCGGACCAGGTCGCGGATGGTGATCCGGCCCTTGCCCTCGACATTGGGCGGCCGGGACTCCAGCCGGATGACATGGGTCTGCTGCAGCTGGAGCTCGGCGGCGTCCTCGACGGTGATGATGCGCTCCCCGTCGGGGATCAGCCCGGAGAGGGCGTTGAGCAGCGTGGTCTTGCCGGACCCCGTGGGGCCCGAGACCACGACGTTGAACTTGGCCCGCACCAGCGCCGCGAGCAGCATCAGCATCTGCTCGTCCAGCGTGCCCATGCCGATCAGCTCATGGAGGGTGTAGGCGCGGGGGAAGCGGCGGATGGTGAGCGTGGCGCCGGTGAGGGCGAGCGGCGGGATGATCACGTTGACCCGCTCACCGGACGGGAGCCTGGCGTCGACCATCGGATTCGACTCGTCCACCCGGCGGTTGACCGTCGAGACGATCCGCTCGATGGTCTGCATCAGCTGCTCCTGGGAGGCGAAGCGGACCGGGACCAGCTCGACCCGGCCCGCGCGCTCCACGAAGATCTGGTCCGGGCCGTTGACCATGATCTCGGTGATGGAGGTGTCCTCGAGGAGCGGTTCGAGCACCCCGAGGCCCAGCGCCTCGTCCACCACCCGGCGGATCAGCTGGGAGCGCTCGCTGGTGGACAGCACCGGGCCCTCGCGGCTGATGATGTGGCCGAGCACCCGCTCCAGCCGGGAGCGGCGCTCGGCGGTGGAGAGCGAGGACATCTCGGCGAGGTCGATCTCCTCCAGCAGCTTGGCGCGGTAGGCGGAGACGAGGTGCCCGTCCTGGCGCCCGCCGCCCTCGCCGGGCCCCTCGGGTGCGGTGATACGGGCCCGCAGGCTCATCGTCCGCCTCCCGACCCGGCCGAGCCCCGCAGCGCGCCCGACACGCCCGACACGCCCGACGCGTGCGACGCGCCCGACGCGTGCGACGCCAAGTCGCCCGTACCGCCGCCCCCTTCGTCGCAGGGCATGGTGGCGCTCTTCTCGGCGCTGCCGAAGTCGAAGCCGGGGATGACGGAGGGGATCTCCACGGTCGCGGTGGCCCGCGCCTCCCCGCCCCCGCAGCCCCCGCTGCCGATGCTCGCCCCGTCAGCCAGCCACCCGCTCATCGCCGCCTTCCCGGCGGCCTGTGGGCTGGTACGCGGCTCGTCCAGCGACGCCGTCCGCGCCGCCGCCCGCGCCGCGGTCCCGGCCTGCTGCGCGGCGTACGCGGCGATGCCGAGTTGTACGGCGGCGAGCGCGACGAGGATGAGGACCGGCAGAAACCCAAGGAACTCGATGGACGCCGACCCACCGTCGCCCCGCCCCCGGCGGCTCCACCGCACAGTGGCCGCCGCCGCGCCGCGGGGTCCCCCCGGTGCCCAGCCCCGGCTCCCGGGCCGCGCGGCGGCGGGCGGGGGGCCATCGCCCGGCGTGGTTGCCGCCGCAGGGCGGCCTGGGTCGCGGGGGGTCGTCGTGGGGTGTGCGCGGGCGGTCCGCGCGGGGGTGCGGTGGCCTCGGGTCACGTCACTCTCCTCCGCCCGCCAGGTCGGTCTCGTCCGCCGCGCCCGCCGTGCCCGTGACCGTCCAGGGGAAGTCGGCGGCGCCCGGGAAGAGGATCGGCACGTGGAGCCTGACCGTGGCCTTGTAGACCGTGCCGTCGCCGCCGCCGCAGTCGATGTCGGCGGTCCAGGAGCCGGGGATGTCCTTCGCCGCCGCGTCCTGGCAGGCGCCCGCGCCCTTGGCGGCGCCCGCGCGGGCGCCCTTGTCGGCGGAGTTGCCCGCCAGCGAGTAGGTGTAACCCACCAGCACCAGCTGCCAGATGACCGCGAGCACGGTCAGGGCCAGCGGCAGGACGCCCAGGAACTCGACCGTCACCTGGCCCCGGTCGCCGCCGCCCCGCTTGCGCAGGAAGCCCCTGGTGGACGGCGGGGCGAGCTCGTTCAGCGCGTCGGTGCCGTCGCCCACGCTGCCCTGCGCCGGGTCGCCGCCCGCCTCTATGGCATGGCGCCGCCGCAGCCCCGGCAGGACGCGCTCGCCGCCGCCCCCGGCCGCGTGGCCACCCCGGTGGTTGGCGCGGCGGCCACCGCCCGGGGGTGCCGCCTCCACCAGGCCCAGCTCACCGGCCAGCCCCCACAACGCCTGTTTGACGGCCGACTTGGCGTCCAGGTCGTGCATCCGGCCCGAGTCGACGGCGGGCTGGAGCTCCTTGAACCCGGCCGGGACCGCCGTACGGGCCACCACCGTGCCGGTGGCCCGCTGGACCAGCTGCGGCTGGATCTCCGCGCTGCGGGTGTGCCGATTGACCACGGTCACGGTCTCCTCCGCCTTGCGGATCTGGAGCCGGTCCCAGAGCCGGACCATGCGCTTGGCGGCGCGCACCGCGACCACGTCGGGCGTGGTCACCAGCAGCGCGATGTCCGCGAGCTCCACGGCGGCGGCGCCCGCGGAGGTCATCTGCGTACCGCAGTCGACGATCACGACCTCGAAGCGCGACCGCAGCGCGCCGATGACCTGCCGGGCGGTGCGGTCGGTCACCTCCTCGCCGCGCTCGCCCTCGCCCGGCGCGAGCAGCAGCCCGAGCCCGGTCTGGTGGGTGAACACCGCGTCCTGGAGCACCCGCGGCGAGATGTCGTTGATCTGCGCCAGATCGGCGATCGAGCGCCGGAACTGGACGTCGAGGTACGAGGCGATGTCCCCGGACTGGAGGTCCATGTCGACCAGCGCGACCTTGCGGCCCGCGGCCCGCGCGGCGAGCGCGAGCTGTACGGCGGTCACGGTGGTGCCGACCCCGCCCTTGGCGCCCGCGACCGCGACCAGCTTCCCGCCGGGCCCGGCGGCATAGGGGTCACCGCCGCCCCCGAGATGGCGCCGCACGCCCGTGGCCCACTGGGCGGCGCCCTGCACCCGGGCCGCCAGCTCCTCGTACGCCAGCGGTATCCCGGCGATGCCGCGGGCCCCGGCGTCCATGGCGGCCGAGTACAGCGCGGGCCCCGCGTCGGCGGTCACCAGCACCACGCCCACCGCGGGGAAGCGCAGCGCGATCTCGCGGATCAGCTCGAGCGCCGGGGCCGGGCCGATGCGCTCATGGACGAGGACGACCTCCGGCAGCTCCTCCAGGGAGGCGGCGGCCAGCGAGGCGAGGGTGTCGAGCAGCAGGGTCGAGTCGCCCACCGGCGCCGACGGTTCGGCACCGGGCAGCTGGCCGAGCAGCCCGCTCAGGGAGTGGGCGGCGTCGGGGTCGCCGACGGCGGGGAGAATCCTGATCGTCACCGCGGCACCTCCTCACTCATTTGTCGCCGTCGAGGGTGTAGGTGCGGTCGTCGGGGTCTATGGAGGGTCCCCCGCCGGGCGCGACCAGCGCGAGCCGCACATGCGAGGCGAACGACTCCGCGTAGGCCACGCGCTGGGCGTTCCTGGTGTCGAGCGCGAAGGTGATCGGCACGGCCTCGTCGATCCGCCGCTTGTCGTCCCGGTCCGGCTCCAGGGCGGTGATCTTGCCGAGGTCGAGCACCTCGGCGCCCGCGACGATCAGCTTGGAGACCGGCTTCTCGCCCTGGGTGCTGCCCTCGAAGGTGGCGTAGATATTGACCCGCGCCCCCGGGGTGATCTTGCCCGCGACACCGGTCGCCGCGTCGACCATGATCGCGATCTCCTGCTGTCCGGGCTTCAGGGCGGGCCGGTTCACGATCATGTCGCGCTGGAGCAGCGACCCCTTGGTCAGCTGGGTCACCGCGATCTTCCCGCGTAGCTCGTCGAGATCGGTGACGGCGGTGGCGGGCACATAGCGCTTGGGCATCGAGACCTTCTCGAACTCCCCCGCGTCCAGCGCCTTGTACGGCTTGACGTCCGAGGTGAGCTTGTAGGCCGTGGTCTCGGGGCCGACCTTCGACTCCACGTCGTTGACGACGGAGAGGACTCCGGCGAAGGCGCCGACGGCACACAGGACCGACAGGAGCAGCAGGATGACTCCGCGGCGCTGGCGTGAATTCATGGGTCGCACAACCTCGTTCGGGGACGTTACCGGCTGGTCAGGGCGGGACGCTGGGACATGAGCAGTGCGGGGATCTCATCGCCGCGGGCCACCGGGCAGGAGCAGAAGGCGCAGCGGTCGCCGATGAGTTCAAAGCCGCACCAGTGGCATTCCTCTCTCCGTACGGACGCCACGAGCTGGTAGAGGACCGAGAGGTCGGGGATGGCCGCGGCGAACTCGATCAGCTTCGGGGTGCCCCACCAGCGCGCCGACTCGGCGGGCAACGGCACCTCCTCCACCGCGCGTACGCCCCAGGCGGGGGCGAGGGCGCCGGTGACCCAGTCGTCGTGGCCCGCGCCGCCGCCGAAGCCATGGCTGCTGAGCTGCCCCCGGGCGACGGTCATGGAGGTGGCGTACCCCGGGGCGGGCAGCTCGGTCGCGCCGCCGACCTTGACCAGGTGCGGGGTGGGGTGGGCGAGCACCCCGAAGTGTGCCCCTGGCATCCAGGACTTGACGTGCGAGGTGAGGCTGACCGGGACCCGGTCCAGCTTGGCGACGCTGCCGAGCAGGGCGCCCGCGTGGATGTAGTGGGAGAGCAGCCGGGCGGCGCACGCCAGCACGCCGGGGCTGAAGTCGGATACGGACAGCTGGCGCAGCTGACGGGCCAGCACGGCGACGGCCAGCGGGGGCAGTTCGAGCGGCAGCAGCGCCATCCGGTCGGTCTCCAGGACGGAGCGCACGGTGTGGAGCCTGCGGACCACGGCCGCGGGGGTCGCGGCGGGGTACAGCACGACGAGATAGCCCTGCTGGTCGAGGAGGGTCCCGACCTCGGCGAGGGCGTCGTCGAGTAACTGTGCGTCCGGCGGGCGGAGCACGACGGCCGACGGGGTCTGCCCGTCGGGCGGCGGAAGCACCAGCTCACGGCCGGTGACTGCTATCGCGGTGGGCACGTCGGCTACCCCGTCTCACATCGGCGCCGAGCGGCGGCGGCCGCAGGTCTTTACTGCCCTGTCTCTTACTGCCCCTGTCCTGGTGCGTCGTCACTTTATCTACGAAAACGGCGTGAGAGAACAGTTCCTCTGGGTTACGCACACCAGGCCCGATCCTTCAGTGCGCGCATCCCCTTGACAAGGGCATTGGTCTGGACCACTTTACGTTCATACGGTGGCCACCGTCCGCAATCCCCTCCTTCACCCCGGCTTCCCAACGGATTCCCCCACGGAGGCAGTCATGGACCGTGCCCCGCACCCCCGCCCCACCCGACTCAGACGCGGCGTCGCCCGGCTGACCGGCGCGCTCGCCGCGACCGCGCTGGGCGCCACGGCACTTGTCGCCCTGAGCGGCCCCGCCGCGGGCGCCACTTCGGGATCCACCTCGCGCGCCACCGAGGGCAGCGCCGCCTCACGTACCGCGGCCGCCAACCTCGCCCAAAACCCCGGCTTCGAGTCCGGCCTCAGCGGCTGGACCTGCTCGGCGGCGAGCGGCACCCCGGTCGCGAGTCCCGTGCACGGCGGCTCGGCCGCCCTCAAGGCCACCCCGGCGGGCTCGGACAACGCCCGCTGCGCCCAGACCGTGGCCGTCCAGCCCAACTCCTCGTACACCCTCAGCGCCTGGGTCCAGGGCAGCTATGTGTACCTCGGCGCGAGCGGCACCGGCACCACCGACGTCTCCGCCTGGACGCCCTCCGCGACCGGCTGGCAGCAGCTCAGCACCAGCTTCACCACCGGCGCCAGCACCACTTCGGTGACCGTCTACACCCACGGCTGGTACGGGCAGCCCGCCTACTACGCCGATGACATCAGCCTGTCCGGCCCCGGCGGCGGCCCCGGCGATCCCGGCGACCCGGTGCCCGCCGCGCCGAGCGGGCTGCGGACCGGCGCCGTCACCTCGTCCTCGATCGATCTGTCCTGGTCCCCGGCCACCGGCGCGACCGGCTACGAGGTCTACCGCGACGGCTCCAAGGTGCGGTCGGCAGGCGGCACTTCCGCGACCGTGACCGGGCTGTCACCGTCCACCTCGTACCGGTTCCAGGTCACCGCCACCAACGCGGCGGGCGAGTCGCCCAGGTCCGCCGCCGTCACGGGCACCACCTCGGCCGGAAGCGGCGGGGGCGGCGGGGGCGTGCCCAAGCACGCGGTCACCGGCTACTGGCAAAACTTCAACAATGGCGCGGCCGTACAGAAGCTGCGCGAGGTCCAGGACCAGTACGACATCATCGCGGTGGCCTTCGCGGACGTCACCGGCTCCCCCGGAGCGGTCGACTTCACCCTCGACCCCGCCGTCGGCTACGGCAGCGAGCAGCAGTTCAAGGACGACATCAAGGCCAAGCAGGCGGCCGGGAAGTCCGTGGTGATCTCCATCGGCGGTCAGAACGGCACGGTCTCGGTCAATGACTCGACCTCCGCGAACAACTTCGCCAACTCCGTCTACGCCCTGATGAACGAGTACGGCTTCAACGGCGTCGACATCGACCTGGAGAACGGCCTCAACGCCACCTATATGACCCAGGCGCTGCGCTCCCTTTCGGCGAAGGCCGGATCCGGCCTGGTGATCACCATGGCCCCGCAGACCATCGACATGCAGTCCACGTCCAACGCCTACTTCCAGACGGCGCTGAACATCAAGGACATCCTGACCGTGGTCAACATGCAGTACTACAACAGCGGTTCCATGCTGGGCTGCGACGGCAAGGTCTACTCCCAGGGCTCGGTCGACTTCCTCACCGCCCTCGCCTGCATCCAGCTGGAGGGCGGCCTCTCACCGTCCCAGGTGGGCCTGGGCCTGCCCGCCTCGACGCGGGGCGCGGGCAGCGGCTATGTCTCCCCGGCGGTCGTGAACAACGCCCTGGACTGCCTGGCCCGCGGCACGAACTGCGGCTCCTTCAAACCGGCCAGGACCTACCCGGGGCTGCGCGGCGCGATGACCTGGTCCACCAACTGGGACGCGACGGCGGGCAACGCGTGGTCGAACGCGGTGGGCCCCAAGGTCCACGGTCTGCCGTAGCGCGACGCGGCCTCTTGAGCGGGGCGTGACGCGCCCCCTTTCGGGGGGACTTCACCGAGAGGGGCCGGAGGGGGCCGGGGGCGCAACCGCTCCTGGCCCCCTCATCCGCATTTTTCACCCTCATGTGCGGGGAGGATGCCGCGCGGGGTTGACAACGCTATTGGTCTGGACCACCTTATACGCACGCCACAGGGGCCCCTGAACGCGCACTGGCACCACCTCCCCCCACATCCCCCACGTACGGAGGCTGTCGTGGTACGCGCACAGTTCACCAAGCGGCTGCTCGGAGCCGCCGCAGTCGTCGCCCTCGCCGCAGGAGGGCTGATATCCACGGGCATGGCCAACGCGTCCGAGGAGCACCAGGACGCGGGGCAGCACGCGGCCGCCGTCCCCGAACACGCCGTCACCGGGTACTGGCAAAACTTCGACAACGGCGCGACGAAGCAGAAGCTCTCGGACGTCCCGGACGACTACGACATCATCGCGGTGGCCTTCGCGGACGCCACCGGCTCCCCCGGAGCGGTCGACTTCACCCTCGACCCCGCCACCGGCTACGGCGACGAGCAGCAGTTCAAGGACGACATCAAGGCCAAGCAGGCGGCCGGGAAGTCCGTGATCATCTCCGTCGGCGGCGAGAAGGGCACCATCTCGGTCAGCGACGACGCCTCGGCGGACGCCTTCGCCTCCTCCATCACCGGCCTGATGGACGAGTACGGCTTCAACGGCGTGGACATCGACCTCGAGAACGGCGTCAACTCCACGTACATGACCAAGGCCCTCAAGGCCATCCACGACGAGAAGAGCGATGTCGTGGTCACCATGGCGCCGCAGACCATCGACATGCAGTCGGCGTCCACCGAGTACTTCAAGACCGCCCTGGGGATCAAGGACTTCCTGACGGTGGTCAACATGCAGTACTACAACAGCGGTTCGATGCAGGGCTGTGACGGCCAGGTCTACTCCCAGGGCTCGGTCGACTTCCTCACCGCCCTCGCCTGCATCCAGTTGGAGAACGGCCTCGACCCGTCCCAGGTGGGCATCGGCGTGCCCGCCTCCACCAGCGGCGCGGGCTCCGGCTATGTCGAGCCGGGCGTGGTCAACGACGCCCTGGACTGCCTCGCCAAGGGCTCCGGCTGCGGCTCCTTCAAGCCGTCCAAGACCTACCCCGGCATCCGTGGCGCGATGACCTGGTCCACCAACTGGGACGCGGCCAGCGGGAACGCCTGGTCCAAGGCGGTCGGCCCGCACGTCCACGGGCTGTAGGCCCCTGGATCGCGAACGGCAGTTCGACGTACGCCGGTGCGCCCCGCCTTACGTAGCGGGGCACACCGGCGTACGGGTGTTCGCTAGGGCTTGGGCAGCGCACACCCCGGCAGACCGAGGTCGATCTTGTTGCCGGTGGTCACGCACTGGGTGATGCCGTAGGTCTCCTGGCCGTAGTTGATGCCCTGGCGCACCGTCACCGTGCCGTTCTCGTCCACCTCGCAGGGGTTGTTGACGGTGCAGCGGCCGCCGTCCTCGTTGCCCGTGTTGTTCACGGCCACGACCTCGCCGGACGCCGGGTCGACGACGGGAGAGCCCGACGTTCCGCCGATCGTGTTACAGGCGGAGGTGTAGCGGACCGAGTCCTTCCAGGTCCAGTCGCCCTCCTTAAGGCGATATGCAAATCCGTCGATATTGCAGGAGTAGATCGTCTTCCAGTAGCCGGAGACCACATTGATGGCGGAGCCCTGGGTCGGGTGGCTGTCCGACAGCCGCAGCGCCTTGATGCCGTATGACGACTGGATCTGCGCGTATGTGGACGTCAGCTGGTACAGCGAGACATCGGTGTCGGTCATCGTCGCGTACGCGACCTTGCTCGCCCGGACGGTTCCGGCCTGGCCGCCCGAGGCGGTCAGCAGGGTGAAGCTCCGGCTGGACGGCTGGTCGACGATCACCTCTCCCGCGCCGGGGAAGCCGCTCTCCAGGCAGTGTCCGTTGGAGAGGACGAGCGCGGGGTCGCTGTCGGCCGAGCCCGGCGTGCGGACGACGGAGCCGGAGCAGTTGCTGAGCGCCACGGTGCCCGCGAAGTCGACCGCCTTCGGGGCCTTGACGGCGGCCTTGGCGGGAGCCGGGGCGGCGGCCTCGGCGGGAGCCTTGGCGGGCGACGCGGCCGCCGCGGGTGCCGCACCCGCGCCGACGAGGGTCGCTCCGCCCAGCAACAGGGCCGAGAGCGCACCGATGAGAGATCTGTTCATGCGGGGGGTTCCTTCCCTCGATGAGAAGTTCCTTCGGCTTCGACCATTTCCCACCCTTGCGCATGTCATGCGCATGGCCGAACACTGGCGCGCGGCAGTCGCTCGCCCCTCACCCCCCAGGAGATGTCATGCGACGTCGCATCAGCGGTAGACGGGCCACCGCCCTCACCGCGCTGCTCACCCTCGCACTCGCCGCACCCATGGCAGCTCAGGCCGACGATCCCAGCCCACGGCCCGGCACCGAGCGCACCGCATCACCCACTGCCCGAGGCGCCGACGAGAGCGTGCGGCAGTACGCGGTCTCCGGCCCCGCCTCCCGGGCCGACCGCTCCGCGGTCGCCGCCACCGGGGTCTCCATCGACGAGGTGGACGCCCGCTCCCTGGTCGTCACCGCCGACCCGGCGCAGGCCGAGCGGGTGCGCGCGCTCGGCTACCGGCTCACCGCGCTCCAGGGCCCGCCCGACCGCGCCGGGGGCAGGGCGGCCAAGCCGTTCGACTTCCCGTCGGCCGACGCGAAGTACCACAACTACGCCGAAGCGAACGCCGAGATCAACGCGGCGGTCGCCACGTATCCTTCCATCCTCAGCAAGCGCGTCATCGGGAAGTCGTACGAGGGCCGCGACATCGTCGCCCTCAAGATCAGCGACAATGTGGCCACGGACGAGGACGAGCCCGAGGTCCTCTTCACCGCCCATCAGCACGCCCGTGAGCACCTTACGGTGGAGATGGCGCTCTATCTGCTGAAGCAGTTCACCGAGGGCTACGGCAGCGACTCCCGGATCACGGACGCGGTCAACGGCCGGGAGATCTGGATCGTCCCCGATGTGAACCCGGACGGCGGCGAGTACGACATCGCCACCGGCTCCTACCGCAGCTGGCGCAAGAACCGCCAGCCCAACTCCGGTTCGTCCGCCGTGGGCACCGACCTCAACCGCAACTGGGACTTCAAGTGGGGATGCTGCGGCGGCTCCTCCGGCTCCCCGGCGTCCGAGACCTACCGCGGCGCCAGCGCCGGTTCGGCCCCCGAGGTGAAGGTCGTCGCCGACTTCGCCCACAGCCGCGTCGTGGGCGGCGAGCAGCAGATCAAGGCCGCGATCGACTTCCACACCTACAGCGAACTGGTGCTGTGGCCGTTCGGCTGGACGTACGACGAGACCACCACCGGCATGACGCGGGACGACTACGACGCCTTCGCCGCGGTCGGCAAGAAGATGGCGGCGAGCAACGGCTACACCCCCGAGCAGTCGAGCGAGCTCTACATCACCGACGGCGCGATCGACGACTACCTGTGGGGCACCCAGAAGGTCTTCGCCTACACCTTCGAGATGTACCCGACCTCCTCCGGCGCGGGCGGCTTCTACCCGCCCGACGAGGTCATCGACCGCGAGACCAGCCGCAACCGCGACGCGGTGCTCCAACTCGTGGAGAACGCGGACTGCATGTACCGCTCGATCGGCAAGGAGGAGCAGTACTGCAGCTGAGCGCGGCCGTACGGCACGCGGGCGTCGTCCCGGCGGCATCCCCGCCGGGACGGCGCCTCGCGAATGGCCCCGAGGGCGGCCCTCTTCAGTACCGCTGTCGGCCGCCCGGGTAGCGGACGGGCTGACGGCACTCGGGCGCATCGGGGGGCGGGGGCCGCTCACCGAGCGCGTAGCACAGGGCCGCGTGCAGCTGCTCCGCCGCCGCGAGGGTCAGCTCCAGCTCGGCGATCGTGAGAGGCCGCCCGCCCCTGCTGATCTGGAGCGGCAACGCGAGTTCCGCACCGTTCGCCCGGTGCAGGCCCCGGCCCGGAACGGGGCCGATTCGCCAGTCGGTCACGACGTCCCCACAGCGCTGCCGGGCGCCGTGCCCACGGCCGGGTCGTCGTCCCCGCCGTACGAGGGCAGGCGGGCACCCCTGCTCTCGGCGACCCGCAACACGTCGCACAGCGCCTCGCACAGCCGGTCCGCGAGGTAGCGCAGCTCCCGGGCGTCCGCCCTGGGGGCGTCCAGCAACGCCCGGGCGTGCCGGAGGAGTTCCGCTCCCATGGAGAGCTGTACGGCCTCGATCGCGTCCGCACGTCGGCTCAGCGGGCTGTTCCCGTCGTCCGACGACAGATAACACGGCTTGCCGTCCGGGTCCGTCCACGGCAGCAGGCGCAGACCGGTACCGGTCATCGCGCTCATCCGGACACCTCCATGGCCCGGTGGACGGCCGTGTGGCAGGACGGCAATAAGGCGAGAAGTGCACTCACGCGGGCGAGGAACCGCTCCCTAGGGTTGCTCACGTTCATCAGCTCCCATCAGCTGGTGGGCCACGCCCTCGGGCCGGTGCACCCCGGTCGCGAGGGTCTTGCGCTTCTTCACGCTGTGTGGCGCTTTCCTCACAGAGTGGGGGTCGCTCTGACTACGCTGGAAGGAGGGCGCGCCTGACAACGCACCTTTCAACTCGGGGAGTCAGCCCATGAAGATGGACCGAAGGCCACGCACTCCAAGGGAGAAGTACGGGGAGGAGTTGAGGATCCGGCGCACGGCGGCCGATATGACGCAGGAGGCGCTGAGCGAACGCGTGGTGTGCTCGCCAACGCTGATCAGCCATTTCGAGGCGGGCAGGCGGCTTCCCAGGCCAGACGACGCACAGCGGATCGACCAGGCGCTGGGGACAGACGGGTTCTTCGCGCGATGGCTGGAGGATCTAGAGTCGAAGTTCGCCGACCACTTCGCGGTCGTGGCCGAGCTGGAGCAGCAGGCCACGTTGATCCAGCAGTTCGCATTGACGCTGGTGCCTGGTGTACTCCAGACCGACAACTACGCGCGTTCCTTGTTCCGCGCGTACCGACCGAACCACACGGCGGAGGAGCTTGATGAAGCCGTTGTCATCCGAACAAGGCGTTCCCGAATTCTCGACGGCTCGCCGAGGCCGGTCGTCTGGACGCTGTTCGACGAGGCCGCACTGCGGCGCCGTGTCGGCGGGCCACAGGTCATGGCCGAACAGCTATGCAAGATCGCCGACTTGGCCGAGGCGGGGCGGTTGCGGCTGCATGTACTGCCGAACGGCGTCGGGGCTCACGCCCTCATGGAGAGTCTGCTCACCCTCATGAGCTTCGAGGAATCGCCTCCGGTGGCCTACGTCGAAGGTTTCCTGACCGGCAACTTGATGGACGATCCGGCGCTGGTGGCCGCCAGTCATACGGCTTACGCTCTTGCACTGAGCGACGCGTTATCGCAACAGGAGTCAGTGGCCCTCGTCAGAGCGGCAGCGGAGGAACACGCACATGGACAGCAGTGAGCGCACCGTCTCAGACGCGTCCACCCTCACCGGGTGGCACAAGTCCAGCTACAGCGGGGGAAGTACGCCCCAGGGCGAATGCCTCGAAGTGGCGCGAGGCTACGCCGACGTACCCGTCCGCGACAGCAAAGACCCACACGGCCC
>NZ_LAKD02000146.1 GCF_000968685.2 Streptomyces antioxidans | reverse complement strand
GGTGGCCGCTGTGGTGGCGGCGTGTCAGGAGGCGGGGGAGCGGGCGCGGCTGATCGAGGTGGATTACGCCTCGCACGGCCCTCAAGTGGAGGAGATCCGCGAGGAGTTGGGCGAGGTTCTGGCCGGTGTTCGCCCGGTCGTCGGTGGCGGGGATGAGGTGGCGTTCTATTCGACGGTGACTGGTGGCCGGGTCGATGCGGCTGACCTGGACACGGACTACTGGGTGCGGAATCTGCGGGAGCGGGTGCGGTTCGCCGATGCTGTTGAGGCGTTGTTGGCGGATGGGCATCGGGTGTTCATCGAGTCAAGTACCCATCCCGTGCTGACCGTCGGCATGCAGGAGACCTTCGAGCAGGCGGGTGTGGAGGCGGTCGCCGTACCGACCCTGCGTCGCGACCATGGTGGTCAGGCCCAGCTCCTCGATTCTCTCGCCCGGGCGTTCACCGCCGGGGTCGAGGTGGATTGGCGGCCCGCGTTCCCGGCCGACCCCACCCCCCGTACCGTCGACCTGCCCACGTACGCCTTCCAACACCAGCGCTACTGGATGAACGCCTCGGGCACGGCCGGTGGCCCCCGCGGCCTCGGCCTGGTCGCCGCGGACCATCCGTTATTGGGCGCCGCCGTGGAGCTGGCCGATGGCAGCGCCCAGCTGCTCACCGGGCGTATCGCGGCCGGTGGCGGTGACGGCTGGCTCGGTGAGCACATCGTGGCGGACGCCGCGCTGGCCCCGGGCACGGCACTGGTGGAGTGGGCATTGCGAGCGGCCGACGAGGTCGGCTGTGGTGGGGTCGAGGAGCTGGCGCTGCACATGCCGTTGACGCTGCCCGAGTCCGGCGGATTGCGCATCCAGGTGGCGGTGGGCACCGCGGCGGAGGACGGGCGGCGCGAGGTGCGGATCTACTCCCGCCCCGATGGCGAGGCCGACTCGGGCGCGGGCGTGGGCGTGGGCTGGGTGTGCCACGCCGAGGGGGTGCTGGGCCCGGCACCGGAAGACGTGGGCCCGACGGCCGAGGGGCTGGGCGGCACATGGCCTCCGGCGGGTGCGCAACCGGTTGATCTGGAGGGTTTCTACGAGCGCTCCGCGGCGGCGGGCTATGCGTATGGGCCGTCCTTCCAGGGGCTGCGCGCGGTGTGGCGGGATGGCGCGGATCTGCTGGCCGAGGTGGCGCTGCCCGAGGCTGCCGGGGACGCGGACGGGTTCGGCATCCACCCGGCGCTGCTCGACGCGACCCTGCACCCGGCCCTCCTGCTCGACACCGGATCCGACCGGGGACTGGACGGTGGCCGGGTGTGGCTGCCGTTCGCCTGGAACGGGGTGTCGCTGTGGGCCGCTGGAGCCAGCACCGTACGCGTACGGCTGTCCCCGCATCGGGACGGGGTCGAGGGCGAACGCGGGCTGCGGCTGGTGGTGGCCGATGCCGTGGGCGAACACGTTCTGACGGTCGACTCCTTGGTGACGCGACCGGCGGCCGTGGACCAGTTGCGGGCCGGGGCAACGCGCGGTGTGGACGGTCTCTTCGTCCTCGACTGGATCCCGCTGCCGCAGCCGACGGGGACCGGCGGGCCGGTGGCCGACGGCGACGGCTGGGCGGTGTTGGCGGAGGAGAGCGCTGGCCCGGATGCGGAGGCGTTGCTCGCACGGCTGGCTGACGGGGAGCCGGTCCCGGCGGTGGTGTTCGCCAAGTTCTCGCACCCTGAGGCCGGTGCCGGTGCCGGTGCCGGTGCCGAGGCAGATGCCGTGGCTGACCTGGCGACTGGCGGTCTGGCGATGGCGCAGCGAGCCCTGGAGCTGGTGCAGAAGTGGCTTGCCGAGCCCCGGCTGGCCGACGCCCGGTTGGTCGTGGTGACGCGTGGCGCGGTCACCGTTGCCAGTGCCGAGAGCGGTACGGATGTGGCCGCCGCCGCGCTCTGGGGCCTTCTGCGGAGCGCGCAGGCGGAGAACCCGGGGCGCTTTCTGCTGCTTGACCTCGACTTCGACCTCGACATCGATTCGACGGTCGATACGAGCGCGGGCAATGTACACAACGTACGGGACGCCGTAGTGCGGGCGATGCACCTGGAGGAGCCCCAGCTGGCCGTGCGGGGCGGACGGGCGTGGGTGCCACGCCTGATCCGTGCCTCCGCCGACAGCGGTCGGGAGGTACGGGGCACCCCGGTGGCGCTCGATCGCGACGGCACCGTGTTGGTGACGGGCGGAACCGGCACCCTCGGCGGTCTGGTGGCCGAACATCTGGTGCGCACCTGGCAGGTCGGCTATCTGCTCCTGGTGAGCCGCCGCGGGCCGGACGCCCCGGGCGCCAGCGAACTGGCCGCGCGTCTTGAGGAGTTGGGTGCGGATGTGCGGGTCGCCGCCGTGGATGTCACTGACGCGTCGGCGGTGGCCGAGCTCGTGGCGGGGATCGACGCCGACCACCCGCTGACCGGTGTCATCCATGCCACGGGGGTGCTCGACGACGCGGTGGTGACCTCCCAGACACCCGAGCGGCTGGCCCGGGTATGGGCGGCCAAGGCGATGGGGGCGGCGCATCTGCACACCGCCACGGCCGACCTTCCGCTGTCCCTGTTCGTGATGTTCTCGTCGGCCGCCGGTGTCCTGGGCAGCCCGGGCCAGGCCAACTACGCTGCGGCGAACGCCTTTTGCGATGCCCTCGCCGCCCACCGCCAGGCCCACGGTCTCCCGGGGCTTTCGGTGGCCTGGGGCCTGTGGGCCCAGTCCAGCGAGCTGACCGGAGAGCTCGCCGCGAAGGACCGGGCCCGGATGTCCCGCTCGGGCATCATCGAGATGTCCAACGATAAGGCCCTGGGCCTGCTCGATACCGCCTGCGCGCAGGGCAGCTCCTTTTGCGTCGCCGCAGCCGTCGATCCGGCTGGTGGGGTGGGTGGTGAGGGGCTTCCGGGGGTGTTGCGGGAGTTGGTGTCTGGTCGTGTGCGGCGGCGGGTTGCTGTGGGTGGGTCGTCGGGGTCGGGGTCGGGGTTGGGGTTGGCTGGTGAGTTGG
>NZ_LAKD02000145.1 GCF_000968685.2 Streptomyces antioxidans | reverse complement strand
CCCCGAATCGGGGGCTGGGGTGGAGCCCCGGATTGGGGGCTGGGGCAGCGCCCCAGTTTCGGGAAGGGGCGGGGAGGGGAACAGCCCGCCGCAGGCGTCGAGTTCTAGTCGGCCTCGACCGTGACCGAGAACGAGAACCGGTCGCCCCGGTAGTGGATGCGGGCCACGTCCGCCACGCGCCCGCTCTCGTCGTACGTCACCCCCGTGTAGTGCAGGATCGGGCTGAGCAGCGGCACCTGGAGCAACCGGGAGGTCTCGGGGTCGGCGAGGCGGGCCTCCACCGTGTCCGTGATCCGGCTGATCCGCACCCCCACAACGTCCCGCAGCACCTTCGTCATCGGCCAGCGCGCGAGGTCCGCGAGGTCGATGCGGTCGGCCAGCTCGGGGCGGACCAGGTTCTCCGCCCAGTTGGTGGGTTCACCGCTGCGGCCGTCCCGGCGCAGCCGCCGGAAGGCGGCAGCCTCGTCCAGGTCGGGGAAGTACTCCGCGAGCGCCGCCGGTACCGGTGCCGGGCCGTGCTCCAGCACCGTCGTACGCTCACCCGACTGCTGGGCCACGATCGCGTCCACCGACCCCAGCAGCCGCACCGGCGCGGCCCGTCGCGCGCTCGGCTCGATGAAGGTGCCACGGCGCCGGTGGCGGCTGATGAGCCCTTCGGCCTCCAGCTCCTTCAGCGCCTGCCGCATGGTGAGCACGCTGACCCCGTAGTGCTCGGCCAGCCGGTCCTCGGTCGGCAGCCGCAGCGGATCGTCCGGGGCCCGCCCGAGTATCGAGGCCCGCAGCGACTGCGAGACCTGGTACCACAGCGGCAACTTGCGGTTGAGGGCGAGGGAGTCGGGGGCGAAGGTGGTCACACGGTCTCCGGTCACGAGTCACATCAGGCGGCCGCACGGCTCACGGCAGCGGCCGCACGAGTCACGTCACACGGCCGCACGGCGGCGTTCACAGGCGGAAGTGGCGTTCCAGGCCCTGCCACACGTCGTCATAGCGCCCCTGGAGGTGGTCCGCCTCCAGCGCCTGCCGGGTGGCCGTGACCGGCCAGCGTGTCTCGAACATGAAGGCCAGCCCGTCGTCCAGCTTGTGCGGCGCCAGTTCGGCCGCGCTCGCCCGCTGAAACGTCTCATGGTCCGGGCCGTGCGCGGACATCATGTTGTGCAGTGAGCCACCGCCGGGTACGAAGCCCCCCGCACCGCCGGTCTTCGCGTCGTACGCGCCCTCGATCAGCCCCATGTACTCGCTCATCACATTGCGGTGGAAGTACGGCGGCCGGAAGGTGTCCTCCCCGACCAGCCAGCGCGGGGCGAAGACCACGAAGTCCACGCCCGCGAGCCCGGGGGTGTCGGAGGGCGAGGTGAGCACCGTGAAGATGGACGGGTCCGGGTGGTCGTAGCTGATGGTGCCGAGCACATTGAACCGGCGCAGGTCGTATGCGTACGGCACATGGGTGCCGTGCCAGGCGACCACGTCCAGCGGCGAGTGGTCGTAGGTGGCGGCCCACAGATTGCCGCAGAACTTGTTGACCACCTCCACCGGGCGCTCCACGTCCTCGTACGCGGCGACCGGGGCGAGGAAGTCCCGGGGGTTCGCCAGCCCGTTGGCGCCGATCGGGCCGAGGTCGGGGAGGGTGAAGGGGCGGCCGTAGTTCTCGCACACATAGCCGCGCACGGACGGCTCCAGCGGCTCCACCCGGAACCGCACCCCGCGCGGGATCAGCGCCACATGCCCCGGCTCGGCGCGCAGCAGGCCGAACTCGGTGTGCAGCAGCAGCCCGCCCCGCTCGGGAACGATCAACAGCTCGCCGTCCGCGTCGCTGAACACCCGGTCGGCCATGGGCGCGTTGGCCGCGTAGAGGTGGATGGCCATCCCGGTGCGCTGGGTGGCGTCGCCGTTGCCGCCCAGCGTCCACAGCCCGGCCAGGAAGTCGGTGCCCTCCGGCGGCTCAGGCAGCGGGTCCCAGCGCAGCCGGTTGGGGTCGGGCACGGCCTCGGTGAAGGGCGCCCCGCGCAGCGCGCCGTCCGCGACGCGGATGAACGGCGGATGCGCGGCGGAGGGCCGGATGCGGTACAGCCAGGAGCGCCGGTTGGTGGCGCGCGGCTCGGTGAACGCGCTGCCGCTCAGCTGCTCCGCGTAGAGCCCGAGCGGTGCGCGTTGGGGGGAGTTGCGGCCGATGGGCAGCGCGCCGGGCACGGCCTCGCTGCTGTGCTCATTGCCGAAACCGGAGGCGTAGACCAGCTCTTCGGCCGTCTTCCGCGCCCGCTCGATCGCCTGCTCGCGTCCTCGCCGACCGCTGTGTTGACCGCCCTGCCGATCGCCCTGCTGATTGCCCTGCTGATTGCTTTGCTGATTGCCGTGCTGGATCCCCGTGCCGTCGCCCATCGCGCGCTCCCACCGCTCCGCCGCACACCACTGCTTCCACTTTCATCTAATTCCTATGTCAGACGATAGGAATCGAAACCCGGCCTCGTCAACGATCGGGCAGGATGGTGGCGTGCCCATACCGCCCCTCCGCCGCCATCCGGTCCAGCGCCGCAGCGCCGAGCGCCTCGGCCGGATCCTCGACGCGTGCGCCGAACTCCTCGACGAGATCGGCTACGAAGAGCTGAGCACCCGGGCCGTCGCCGAGCGCGCCAACGTGCCCATCGGCTCGGTCTACCGCTTCTTCTCCAACAAGCGGGCGATGGCCGAGGCCCTGGCCCACCGCAATCTGGACGAGTACGCCGAGCGGATCACCCGGCGGCTGGCCGCCGTGGACTCGGCCTCAGCCTCGGACCCGGCTTGGGCCTCGGACTCCGGGCCGGACGACGGGGGCGGTGGCTGGCGGGAGGCCATGGACGTCGTGGTGGACGAGTATCTGGCGATGAAGCGCGGGGCACCGGGCTTCGCGCTCATCGAGTTCGGCCATCCGGTCCCGGCCACCGCGCCGCCGCAGCAGCCCAACCACCTGGTGGCCGACCGGCTGCGGACGCTGCTCGCCGACCGGCTCGGAACGGGCGGGGACCGGGCGACCGAGGAGCGGCTGCGGGTGGCCTTCCTGCTCGCGGTCGAGGCGGCGGACGCACTGCTGCGGCTGGCGTTCCGGATGGACCCGGAGGGCGACCCGGCGATCGTGGCGGAGACGAAGGAACTGCTGCGGGCGTATCTGGCCCGGGTCCTGGACTGACCCACAACCCCCCGGGTGCCCCCGGGCCTCGGGTCCCTGGCCCCAGGTCCCTCAGGGCCTCCCGGACCCCCGGCCTCAGGACCTCCCGAGAGCTGGGCCTTGGGCCCCCGGTTCCTCAGGCTTCCCGGGTCCCTGGGTCTCCCGGCCCCCCGGCTCTTCGGGTCCCTGGCTCCCCGGCTCCCCGGCTCTTCGGGTCCCTGGGTCTCCCGGCTCCCCGGCTCTTCGGGTCCCTGGGTCTCCCGGCTCCCCGGCTCTTCGGGCTCCCGGCCCCCGGCTCTTCGGGCTCCCGGGCCCCCGGATCCCCGGGTCGTTCGGGTTCCCGGGCCCCGGATCCCCGGGCCCTTGGGCCCAAAGGTCCACCGGATACACCGGGAACCCTCCCCGACATGCCAACCAGTCGGTATGGTGGGCGGGTCCGGCGCGTCATCGCGGCCTCGCCGCCGTCCCTGGGAGAGACCGATGAGCAGCACTGCCCCGCGTATCTGCCCGCTCTGCGAGGCCACTTGCGGGCTGACCCTCACCATCGGCGAGGGGAGGGTGACCGGGGCGCGCGGCGATCGCGAGGACGTCTTCAGCCGTGGCTTCATCTGCCCCAAGGGCGCCGCGTTCGGGCAGCTCGACGCCGACCCCGACCGGCTGCGCCGCCCCCTGGTCCGCCGTGCCGGGCGCCTCGTGGAGACCGGCTGGGACGAGGCGTTCGCCGCCGTGGCGGACGGGCTGGCCCCGCTGCTGCGCGAGCACGGGCCGCAGTCCGTGGGGGTCGTGCTGGGCAACCCCAATGTGCACACCGTGGCCGGAGGGCTCTACCCGCCGCTGCTGCTCGGCGCGCTGCGCACCCGTAACGTCTTCAGCGCCAGCACCCTCGACCAGATGCCCAAGCACGTTTCGAGCGGGCTGCTGTACGGGGACGCGAACGCGATTCCGGTGCCCGATCTGGACCGTACGGACCATCTGCTGATGCTCGGCGCCAACCCGCTGGACTCCAACGGCAGTCTGTGCACCGCCCCCGACTTCCCCGGGCGGCTGCGGGCGCTGCGGCGGCGCGGCGGGCGGCTGGTGGTGGTCGACCCCCGGCGCACCCGTACGGCCGCGCTGGCCGACCGCCATGTGGCGATCCGGCCCGGCACCGACGCGCTGCTGCTCTTCGCCATGGTGCAGGTGCTGTTCGCAGAGGACCTGGTGGCGCCCGGCCCGCTCGCCGAGCACATCAGCGGGGTGGCGGAGGTGCGGCGGCTGGCCGCCGGCTTCCCGCCGGAGGCGGTGGCCGGGGCGTGCGACGTGCCCGCCGAGGAGATCCGCGCCCTCACCCGTGAGCTGGCCGCCGCGTCCAGCGGTGTGGTGTACGGGCGGGTCGGCTCCACCACGGTCGAGTTCGGCACCCTCACCAGCTGGCTGGTCGATGTGGTCAACGTGCTCATCGGGCAGCTGGACCGGCCCGGCGGCGCGATGTTCCCGCTCGCCGCGACCGGCCGCCGGGAGCGCCCGGCGCGGCCGGGGAAGGGGTTCGCGCTCGGCCGCTGGCACAGCAGGGTCAGCGGATACCCCGAGGCCAAGGGCGAACTGCCCGCCGTCGCGCTGGCGGAGGAGATCGAGGTCCCGGGCGAGGGGCGGATCCGGGCGGTGCTGGCGCTCGCGGCCAACCCCGTGCTCTCCGCGCCGGACGGCGACCGCCTGGACCGGGCGCTGGCCGGGCTCGACTTCATGGTCAGCGTCGATCCGTACCTCAACGAGACCTCGCGCCACGCCCATGTGGTGCTGCCCCCGCCGCCGCCCAGCCGCAGCCCCCACTTCGACTACGCCTTCAACGGCCTGGCCGTGCGCAACCAGGTCCGCTACACCCGCCCGGCCATCCCCCTGGAGCCGGACCGGCCGAGCGAGAGCGCCATCCTGGCGCGGCTGGTGCTGTGCGCGAGCGGGAACGGCGGCGCCGACCCGGAGGCGGTGGACGCGATGGCGATCCAGGGGACCCTCAGCAAGGAGGTCGCCGACCCGTCCTCGCCGGTGCACGGGCGCGAGCCCGGCGAGCTGGCCGCGCTGCTGACCGGGGTGGACGGCCCCGAGCGCCGGCTGGACATGATGCTGCGGCTGGGCCCGTACGGCGACGGCTTCGGCGCCGACCCCGACGGGCTGAGCCTGGAGAAGCTGCTCGCCCATCCGCACGGCATCGACCTGGGCCCGCTGCGGCCCCGCGTCCCCGGGCTGCTCAAGACCCGCAGCGGCACGGTGGAGCTCTGCCCGGAGCCGCTGGCCGCCGATGTGGAGCGGCTGCGCCGGTCGCTGGCCGACCGGCCCTCGGGGCTGTTGCTGGTCGGCCGCCGCCATCTGCGCTCCAACAACAGCTGGATGCACAACGTCCCAACCCTGATGGGCGGCAGCAACCGCTGCACGCTCCAGGTGCACCCCGAGGACGCCGTCCGGCTCGGCCTGGCCGACGGCGGTCTGGCCCGGGTCAAGGGCGAGGGCGGGGAGCTGGAGGTGCCGGTCGAGGTGACGGACGCGGTACGGGCCGGGGTGGTGAGCCTGCCGCACGGCTGGGGCCACGCCCGCCCCGGCGTCCGGCTGTCCGTGGCCGGGGCCCGGCCCGGGGTCAATGTCAACCAGCTCTTCGACGGTTCACGGCTGGATCCGCTCTCGGGGACGGCGGTGCTCAATGGCCACCCGGTGCGGGTATCACCCTCGCTACGGCACTGACCTGGGGTTTTGCGCTTATTGCTCACGCGTCAAGACCTTGTTAACGGAAAGTTGCCGCACCTAACGTCGCCTCGACCGCCAAATCCGGGGGAGTTCAAAGGCGAACGTGAGGTAGCCAACCATGCTGACCATCCTTGGCTTCGTCATGATCGCGACATTCCTTGTCCTGATCATGATGAAGAAGATGTCCCCGATGGGCGCCCTGGTGCTCATCCCCGCGCTGTTCTGTGTGCTGGTCGGGAAGGGGGCGCACCTCGGGGACTACGTCCTCAAGGGAGTCGGCGAACTAGCGCCCACGGCCGCCATGCTGATGTTCGCGATCATCTACTTCGGGGTGATGATCGACGTCGGCCTCTTCGACCCGATCGTCCGGCTCATCCTGCGGTTCTGCAAGGCCGACCCGATGCGGGTGGTGGTCGGCACCGCGATCCTCGCGGCGGTCGTCTCGCTCGACGGCGACGGCTCCACCACCTTCATGATCACCGTGTCGGCCATGGTGCCGCTCTACCGGCGGCTGAAGATGAGCCTGGTGGTGATGACCGGTGTAGCGGCCATGGCCAACGGCGTGATGAACACGCTGCCCTGGGGCGGCCCCACCGCCCGCGCCGCCGCCGCGCTCAAGGTCGACGCCAGCGACATCTTCGTGCCGATGATCCCGGCCCTCGCGGTCGGCCTGCTCTTCGTGATCGCCCTCTCCTACGGTCTCGGCCTGCGGGAGCGCAAGCGGCTCGGCGTGCTGACGCTGGACGAGGTCACCGCGGGCGACCCCGAGCAGGTGCTGGTCGGGGCGGGCTCCGGCGGTAAGGGGGCCAAGGGCCGTAAGGGCGGCAAGGGCGTGCTGACCGGCGGCGGGGGCTCGGGACCGGACGCGGGAACGGACGCGGGAACGGACGTGGAGGCCCCGTCCGCACACGGGTCCGGCTCCTCCTCGGACGCCTCCCGCGACGACGAGGACGATGAGGACGATGAGTTCAAGGGGCTCGACCCCCGGCGCGCCACCCTGCGCCCAAAGCTCTACTGGTTCAACGCGGCGCTGACCGTCGCACTGCTCGCCCTGATGGTGACCGAGACCATGCCGATCCCGGTCCTCTTCCTGCTCGCCGCAGCGGTCGCGCTCACCGTCAACTTCCCGAATATGAAGGACCAGAAGGCGCGGGTGGCCGCACACGCCGAGAACGTCGTCAACGTCTCCGGCATGGTCTTCGCCGCGGCCGTCTTCACCGGCGTCCTCACCGGCACCGGCATGGTCGAGCACATGGCCCGCTGGCTGGTCGACGGCGTCCCCGAGGGCATGGGGCCGCAGATGGCCGTCGTCACCGGTGTGCTGTCCCTCCCGCTCACCTACTTCATGTCCAACGACGGCTTCTACTTCGGCATCGTGCCGATCCTCGCCGAGGCCGGGGCCGCCCACGGGGTCTCCGCGCTGGAGATCGCCCGCGCCTCGCTCGTCGGACAGGCCCTGCACATGTCGAGCCCGCTGGTCCCCGCCGTCTACGTGCTCGTCGGCATGGCGAAGGTCGAATTCGGCGACCACACCCGGTTCACCGTGAAATGGGCGGCGCTCACCTCGCTGGTGGTGCTCGCCGCCGGTCTCGCGTTCGGCATCATCTGACCCGTGACGATCTCAAAGCCCGGTAAGCCCGGCAGGGGCTGGCTGCTGCGCCTGGTCATCGCCTTCTCGTTCACCCAGGGGGCGGTGAGCATGGCGCGGCCCGCCGTCTCCTACCGGGCGCTGGCGCTCGGTGCCGACGCCCGCGCCATCGGTGTGATCACCGGAATCTACGCCCTGCTGCCGCTGTTCGCCGCCGTACCCCTCGGACGGCGCACCGATCACGGGCGGTGCGCCCCGCTGCTGCCGGTCGGGGTCGTCCTCATCGCCACCGGCTGCGGGTTCAGCGGGACGGCCGGATCGCTGCCCGCGATGGCCGCCTGGAGCGGGGTGATGGGGCTGGGCCATCTGTCGTTCGTCATCGGGGCCCAGTCCATCGTGGCCCGTCAGAGCGCGCCCGAGGACCAGGACCGCAACTTCGGCCACTTCACCATCGGCGCCTCGCTCGGCCAGCTCATCGGGCCCATCGCGGCCGGTCTCGTGGTCTCAGAACACGACGGCGCGATGGGCCGCACCAGCGCCGCCGCGCTGTTCATCGCCGCCGCCCTCGCGGCCTTCTCCGTCACCTCGCTGTGGCGCATCGAGCGCCGCCCGGACGGTACGGCGGCGGCCGGGCCCGCCGAGGAGGCCCCGGCCCGCAAGGTCCCGGTGCGGTCCATCCTGACCACCCGCGGGGTGGCCTCCGGCATGTTCATCAGCCTCGCGGTGCTCTCCGCCACCGACATCCTCACCGCCTATCTGCCGGTCGTCGGCGAACAGCGCGGCATCTCACCCACGGTTGTCGGTGTGCTGCTCAGCCTGCGCGCCGCCGCCACCGTGGCCTGCCGGATCGCCATGACCCCGATGATCCGGCTGATGGGCCGCACCGTGCTGATGGCCGTCAGCTGTCTGGGCGCCGCGCTGCTGTGCGCGGGCATCGCCCTGCCGGTGCCCGCCTGGGCGCTCGGGGCGCTGCTGGCCGGGCTCGGCTTCTGCCTCGGCGTCGGCCAGCCGCTGTCGATGACGACCGTCGTCCAGGCGTCCCCCGAGGGGGCGCGCAGCACCGCCCTCGCACTGCGGCTCACCGGCAACCGGCTCGGCCAGGTGGCCGCGCCCGCCTCCGCCGGTGTGCTCGCGGGGCTCGCGGGCACCGCCGCGCCCTTCGTCATGCTGGGCGGACTGCTGCTGATCTCGGCGGCGATAGCCGTACGGCCGCTGCGCGGCGGCCCGGCCGCGAAACCCTCCGGGGACCGGCCGGTGCCGGAGCAGCGGCGTACCGAGGAGTCGTCCTCGGCGTCGCGGGGCACGGGACGGCAATCCCGGTGAGCCGACGGTGAGACGGTCTCAGGGCACGGTGAGACGGTCTCGGGGCGACGGTGAGCTGGGCTGGCCTTAAGACCGCTCGCCGTCGACCATGCCCAGCCACTCCCTGGAGGCGTCCCCGAACGGCTCGGCGCGCCCGTCGACCGCGTCCATCAGCCACTGCCCCGCCGCCTCGGCCTCCGCTATGACGTCCGCCGGATAGCCGTACCGCACCTGGTGCTCGGCGAACTCGTCCTGGTCGACCAGCAGGGTCGAGCCGTCCGCCCGCTTGCGGAGCACATCCAGGTCCAGGTCCACCATCGAGACCTCGTGGGAGGAGAGCCACCGGGCAGGCGTGGCGATATCGCAGTAGATCTCGGTCGCCCGGGGCGGGGCGTTGAACACCGCGGTCCACCAGGCGTCGCGCGGGAGGAGGATCACATGCGCGCAGGGGATCGGCACCATCGGGCCGAACCCCTTGCGCATGACGGCGCCGCCGGGCAGCCCCAGCCAGACGCCGTGGTCGTCCTCGCCCAGCCTGCGCATCCGCAGGTTCCAGTGCAGAGTGCCGTCGTACTTGCGGTAGTTGACGGCTACGAGAGGGGGCATGGGCCGATCCTATGCCCGCCGCGGGGCGGGGGTCCGGGAGCGGAGCCCCCGGGACCGGGGAGGGGAGGGCATCCGCCGGAGGCGGCTAAGCGCTTGCTCACTCTCCGTGTAGGGTGTGCGCCATGGACGCGGAGCCGAAGAACACCGGAGGCAAGGCCGAGCCCTGGGGCGACATCACACCCGACGCCGCCCGGCGGCTGGTGAGCGCGGCCGTGCACGCCTTCGCGGAGCGCGGCTACCACGCCACCACCACCCGGGACATCGCCAGCCGCGCCGGAATGAGCCCGGCCGCGCTCTACATCCACTACAAGACCAAGGAAGAGCTGCTGTACCAGATCAGCAAGGTCGGCCATGAGCGGGCCCTGGCGATCCTGGAGCGGGCGCGGGACAGCGCGGGCAGTCCCGCCGAGCGGCTGGCCGACGCCGTCCGCTCCTTCGTGCGCTGGCACGCCGAGCACCACACGACCGCGCGCGTGGTGCAGTACGAGCTCGGCGCGCTCGCGGAGGAGCACCACGCCGAGGTCATCGCGGTCCGCAAGGCCACGGACGGGGCGGTGCGCTCGATCATCGAGGACGGGGTGAAGGCGGGCGTCTTCGATGTCCCGGACGTCCGCGGCACCACGGTCGCCGCGCTGTCCCTGTGCATCGACGTCGCCCGCTGGTTCAACGCCGACGGGCGCAGCACCCCCGACGAGGTCGGCGATCTCTACGCGGGTCTAGTGCTGCGCATGGTGGGCGCCGACGGCGGTCAGCCGTAGCGGGTGGCGGTCGGCCGTCAGCCGTAGTAGCGGGCCACGGATTCCGCCACGCACACCGGCTTGTCGCCGCCCTCGCGCTCCAGAGTCACCGTCAGCGTCAGCTGGAGGCCGTCCTTGACCTCGGCCGCCTCCACGATCCGCGCGGTGGCGCGCAGCCGGGAGCCGACCGGGACGGGGGAGGGGAAGCGCACCTTGTTGACCCCGTAGTTGATGCCCATCCGCACGCCCTCGACCTGCAGCAGCTGCGGGGTGAAGGACGGCAGCAGGGAGAGCGTCAGATAGCCGTGCGCGATCGTGGTGCCGAACGGTCCGCCCGCCGCCCGCTCCGGGTCCACATGGATCCACTGGTGGTCGCCGGTCGCGTCGGCGAACAGATCGACGCGCTTCTGGTCGATCTCCAGCCAGTCGCTGGGGCCGAGTTCCTCGCCGACCGCGGACCGCAGTTCATCGGGCGAGGTGAAGATCCTGGGCTCTGCCATGCGTGCCTCCCGGGCAACCACTCACTAAGCGACTGCTCAGCATGGTCGGCTGACCAGGGCCCTGTCAACGCGGCCCGCGCCGACACGGCCATCGGCGTACATCGGCGATCGAGGGTGGGTGTCCAAGCGGCCGAGCGTGAGTGCCAGCGATCGTCCGCGGGCTCGGATTCCTGCGCGCTCGCCGGTCGTCCGGTGCTCAAAGGCTCCGACGAGCGCGCTCCCGGCCGGGGCGGCCGGGTGTCATACGGCGGCGTACCGGCTCATCCGGACCGCGCGCCGGGCATCCGCCAGAGCCTCGGTGGTCAGCAGCGGCAGCGGCACCACTATGCCGCAGTCCGCGCAGACCGGCCCGGCCGAGGGGTAGCGGTCCAGGTCCTCGCGCCAGACCAGGCCGGACCGTGCACATACCGGGCAGGCCGCCCCCGGGCCCGACTCCATCGCCGCGATCAGCCGTCGCAGCACATCCGCGAGGCGGTCGGCGGGGTGGGTCGCGGGGCTCTCGCAGGGAATGATGTCGCATCCGCCCCAGGTGCGCAGATGCCAGTCGTCGACAGCGCTCGGCTGCCGGATGCCGAGAAGTTTCTCCTGCCTGCGCCGGGCGGCGAAGTCCGCCTCGTACGCGAGCCACAGCGTGCGGGCCTCCTCGAGCTCATCCAGGGCGGTGAGCAGTCGCAGGGGGTCCGGGCTGCGGTCCTCCGGGGTGATCCCGGAGCGGACGCACAGATGGTGCCAGGTCGCCCGGTGCCCGTACGGCGCGAACCGTTCCAGGCATTTGCGCAGCGATGTGCGCCGAGCGGTGATGTGTCTGCGTGGATTGCGAACCTCTCGTGCCAGTGCTCTGAAACCGGCCACTTCCTACCACCTCCGCGTGTTGCGGACCCGACTCGTTGTCGAATGGACGTAACGCAGCGCGATCCGGATCCATCGAATTCCCTGGATCTTCGCGGGCAGTCCTCATCTGTCCACAAGCGGAAAGAAGTTGACGTCCGCTCATCTTCCGACGCGCTAATACCGCCGGTAACCTCCGTCCGACGGCAATCGGGAGGAGCGCACATGCGACGACGAACCCCCAGGCCCACCAAGACCCGCAAGCTCACCAATACCGTGCTCGCCGCGGCCGCCGCGCTCGGCCTCGGCATCGCCCTCGCGGCCCCGGTGCCCCAGCCGGCCAGGGCGGAGCCCGCCGCGGCGGCCACCGACTACTGCCGGGGCCAGTGCTCCGACATCCTCCCGCCGGGCGCCACCGGCAACGCCACCCTCGCCGACATCCTCGCCAACCGGGTGCTGGGCACCCATCCCGAGCACAGCGCCGACCAGCTCGGCCCGTACGCCGATCTGGCCAGCGGCTATCCCAACCTCAGCGACGACAAGCTGAACAGCTTCTTCAACGACTCCTCCTTCGGGGTCCCCGCCGACCAGGTCGCCTCCGTGACCAAGCCGCGCGACGACGTCACGATCACCCGCGACAAGAAGACCGGCGTCCCGCACATCCAGGGCACCACCCGCGAGGGCACCGAGTACGGCGCCGGATACGCCGCCGCCCAGGACCGGCTGTGGCTGATGGACCTCTTCCGCCACGTGGGCCGCGGCGAGCTGACCCCCTTCGCCGGTGGCGCCCCCGCCAACCAGGGCCTGGAGCAGGACTTCTTCCGCCAGGCGCCGTACACCGAAGAGGACTACCAGGCGCAGATCGACTACATCCTCACCCACGGCGGAGAGCGCGGCCGCCAGGCGCTGGCCGACGCCCAGGCGTATGTCGACGGCATCAACGCCTACGCCAAGAAGGCGAAGGACGGCCGGTACTTCCCCGGGGAGTACGTGCTCACCGGCCATATCGACGCGATCACCAACGCCGGTGAGATCCAGCCGTTCAAGCTCACCGACCTCATCGCCCTCGCCTCCGTCGTCGGCGCGCTCTTCGGCAACGGCGGGGGCGGCGAGGTGGAGGGCGCGCTCTCGCTGCTCGCCGCCCAGCAGAAGTACGGCCTCGCCGACGGCACCGAGGTGTGGGAGTCCTTCCGGGAGCGCAACGACCCGGAGGCGGTGCTGACCGTGCGGGACGGCAGCTTCCCGTACGCGGACAAGCCCGCCTCACCCAAGGGCACCGCGCTGCCCGACACCGGCTCGGTCACCACGGAACAGCTCGTCTACGACCGCGAGGGCGCCGCCACCAAGGCCCATACCAAGGCCCGCACCCAGGTCAAGGCCCCCAAGCCGTCGCTGGAGCCGCTGCGCGGCATCTACGACGACGGGGTGCTGCCCCGCGATCTGTTCAGCCGCAAGAAGGGCATGTCCAACGCGCTCGTGGTGTCCGGCAAGTACACCGCGAGCGGCCATCCGGTGGCCGTCTTCGGTCCCCAGACCGGCTACTTCGCCCCGCAGCTGCTGATGCTCCAGGAGATCCAGGGCCCGGGGATCAGCGCCCGGGGCGCCTCCTTCGCGGGGGTCGGGATGTACGTCCAGCTCGGCCGGGGCCAGGACTACGCATGGAGCGCCACCACCTCCGCCCAGGACATCACCGACACCTACGCGGTCGAGCTGTGCTCCCCGGACGGCTCCGCGCCGTCCAAGGACTCCACGTACTACCGCTATCGCGGCGACTGCGTGCCGATGGACAAGCTGGAGCGGCGCAACGCCTGGAAGCCCACCCTCGCCGACTCCACCGCCGCTGGCTCGTACCGGATGCAGGTCTACCGCACCAAGTACGGGCTGGTGACCCATCGCGCGACCGTCGGCGGCACACCGGTGGCCTACACCGTGCTGCGCTCCACCTACCGCCACGAGGCCGACTCCATCATCGGCTTCCAGATGCTCAACGACCCCGGCTATGTGACCGGCGCAAAGTCCTTCCAGAGCGCGGCGCAGCACATCAACTACACCTTCAACTGGTTCTACGCCGACTCCAGGCAGACCGGCTACTACAACAGCGGGCTCAACCCGGTGCGCGCCGCGGATGTCGACTCCTCGCTGCCGGTGAAGGCCGAAACCGCCTATGAGTGGCGGGATTTCGACCCGGAGGACAACACCGCCGCCGCCACCCCGCCCGCCGAACACCCCCAGTCCATCGACCAGGACTACTACATCAGCTGGAACAACAAACTGGCCAAGGACTACAGCGCGGCCGGTTTCGGCAACGGCTCGGTGCACCGCGGCAACCTCCTCGACGACCGGGTGCGCGCCCTGGTCCGCGAGGGCGGTGTCACCCGCTCCGCGCTCACCCGGGCCATGGCCGAGGCGGCCGTCACCGATCTGCGCGGCGAGGACGTGCTGCCGGAGCTGCTGAAGGTGGTGCGCTCCCAGCCCATCGACGACCCCGAGCTGGCCACGGCCGTACAGCGGCTGGAGTCCTGGCGGTCGGCGGGGACACAGCGCCATGAGACCAGCGCGGGATCGCACACCTACGGGAACGCCGACGCCGTACGGATCATGGACGCCTGGTGGCCGCTGCTGGTCGAGGCCGAGTTCAAGTCCGGCCTGGGCGACGGGCTCTACGATGCGCTGCGCACCAATCTGGCCGTTGACGAATCGCCCTCGGCCGGGCACGGCCCCACCGGCTCGCACGCCGGGTCGTCCTTCCAGTACGGCTGGTGGTCCTATGTCGACAAGGATCTGCGCACGGTCCTCGGCGAGGACGTCAAGGGCCCGCTGGCCCGCCCGTACTGCGGCGGCGGGCAGCTCGGCGCCTGCCGCGACGCCCTGCTGACCAGCCTGAAGACGGCCGTGGGCAAGACCGCGGCCCAGGTCTACCCGGGGGACGACAACTGCTCCGCGGGCGACCAGTGGTGCGCCGACGCCATCATCCAGCGGCCGGTCGGCGGGCTCACCCACGACAAGATCAGCTGGCAGAACCGGCCCACCTACCAGCAGGTCGTGGAGTTCCCGGCACACCGCTGAGGACCCCGGCCCACGGATGGGACGGTCCTGAGGAGCGGGGCCCCGCACCCGGCGGGGCCCCCTCCGCTACCCGGCTCCGCCCCGCTACCCCGCCCCGATCCGGCCCGCGCGCAGCACCAGCCGGGCCAGCTCCTCATGGCAGATGTCGCCGTGCGCCCCGGCCGGTGGCACACCGTGCCGGACCACCTCCGAGACATCGACGCTCACACAGCCCCGGGCCGGGAACGGGCCGTCCAGCGCCTCGGCCAGCTCCAGCCGCGGGCAGTCCGCCACCGCCTGGACGCCGTCGTACCCGATCGCCCCCCAGCGGACGTCGCCCGGCAGCAGCGACCCATCGTCCCAGGACACCCGCTCGTCCCAGGACACCCGCTCGCCCCAGGACACCCGCTCGCCCCAGGACATCCGCGACGCCACCGGATACAACAGCCCCAGCGCGGTGTCATGGCGCGAATGGCAGCACACCACGGGCCCGCCGACCCGGCGGGGGACGTCGCGCAGCGCCCCGCCGCGGTCTGCCGCGTGCGGCAGCCGCTCGGCGAAGGCGTGGTGCGAGAACGCCCCCTGGAGCAGGGTCACCGACGCCATCGCGGCGCCCTCCACCGGCCCGGTCAGCGCGAACGACACCAGCCGGCCGCCGAAGCCGTGGCCGACCAGATGGAGCCGCGGCGCGGGCCGGAGGGCCGCCAGGGCGCCGAGCACCGGCCCCAGGCCCTCGCGCCCGACCGTGCCAGCCCGCCGCTTCATCACGTAGTACGTCCCCTGGCGCAGCAGTTCGTGCGCCCCGTCCCAGAGGCCGCCGAGCCCGCTGTCGAAGACGGCGGGGTCCTCGGCGCCGGTCTTCCCGCGCGCCTCGGCGAGCGCGGCGGCGAACCGCTCGCAGACCTCGGTCACATCCTCCCCGAACATCGCCGGTACGCCGTCCTCGTCCTCGTCCTCGTCCGCCTCCGCGCCCGGGTCCGCCGCGGCCCCCGCGCCGCCGGACATCCCGCGCACCCCCACGAGACCGCGCAGCAGCACCGCGAACTCGTCCAGCGCCGCCAGCCGTTCGGGCCGCTCGGCCAGCAGCTCCGCGAGGCGCGCCACGATCTGCTGCCGCCCCGGGAAGACCGCGTCCAGCGCCCGGTGGGTGTCCGGGTCGAGCCCCGGCGGCTGCCCGGGCGGGGTGTCCGCGTCCGGCCCCGGCGGTGCCCCGGGGGCCTCTTCCCGCGGTATCCCCCCGAGCGATTCATCGGCGAACCGCATCGCCGGCCACACCACGCCCACATAGCCCAGCCGGGTCCGGCCCGCCTCGCCGAGCAGCCCCGGGAAGGGCGCGAAGAAGCGGTCATTGAGGCGTGTGGCCATGGTCCGGGTGTTGTTCCAGCCGTGCGCGAACACCACCAGATCGGTGAGCCCCTGCTGAGCGGCCTGCTCCAGCAGCCGGTCCCGCGGCCGGGTGTTCACGTCCCCGTGCGCGTCGAATCTCAGCTCCCAGTACGGTCTTACGCTCATCCCCGTCATCGTTCTTCCCCCTCGGATGGTCCGATGTGCGTGCATCGTCCCAACTGCCCCGACCGCTGGCCATACGACACGCATACGGTCGCCGTTGGACAATCGGCCAGCCGTTCGACTTACCCGGAATGGGACGGGCGGAACGTGGAATGCCGGGCTCCGTCACCATCCGGCGATAGGTGAATTCCCGAATATCCATCGGGAGAATATCCCCGCTGTTCTTGGGATCAGTTCATGGCAAGGCGCTGCACTATGCTGCGGACCGAAAGTCATTGGGGTGCCGAATACTCTTCGAGCGGAAGGCCGGAATGCCCTTAAAGGATCGATGGCAGTACCCGACGGCGCTGCTGGACACCACGATGGACCAGCTCAGGACGTTGCTGGCGGTCCATGAGGCGGGCACCGCGCTGGGTGCCGCCCGGCTGCTGGGCCGGGAGCAGTCCAGTGTGCAGAAACAACTGGACACCCTGAACCGGAACTTCGGCGCGCTGTGCGGCGAACCGCTGGTGGTCAAACGGGGACGCAGTCAGAATGTGCTCTTCACCGCGACCGGGGAGTCCCTTGCCGCACTCGCGCGCGGCACCCTGGCGGACTGGCGCGAGGGGCTGCACGACTGCCGCCGCCGGCTCGGCAGCCGGCTCGTGGTCGGCTCCACCCGTTACACCCTCGGCTTTCTGCTGAATGCCGTGGAGCTGGTCACCGAGGAATTCGACGGCCGGGGCGTCGAGCTCAAGGTCGAGCATGTGCGCACCCGGGATCTGCTCCAGCGGCTCGACGCCAAACAGCTCGACCTGGTCTGCGGCAGCGTGCTCACCACGGCGGGCCATGACGCCCGGCTCGACGGCTTCGAGGTGATGGAGTGGCGGCGCAGCGGCCTTTCGCTGGTCACCAACCTCGACCCCGAGGAGCTGCCCGGTTCCTCGCTGCCGGTGAGCGAGCTGCCCCGGCTGCCGCTCGCGGTCTCGGCCGACGGCCTCATACCCGGCTTTCTGCGCGGCTGGTTCGGCGCCCGCTACCGCCAGGAGCTGTATATCGCGGCCGAGATCGACACCGTGCAGTACGGCCTTGAACTGCTCTCCTCGGGGGTGCTGCGCGGCTGTGTGCTGGTCACCGAGGGCATCGGCGACGCGGTGGCCGACGGGCGGATCCGGGCCGGGGCCGGGCTGCGCACCCTGGAGCTGACCGACGGCATGGGTCCGGAGCTGGAAGTGCTGGTCGGGGTGTTCGTACGGGCCGGAGAGCGCACCGCGCAGGACGCCGGTCATCCGCTCAACGTGCTGTGGACCGCGCTCGCCGGGGAGAACGCGCGGTGGCGCAGCGTGATGCGCAAGGAGCGCCCCGGCCGGTAATCCGCCCGCCGTCGGCAGGTAGCCCCTCGGCCGTCCGCAGGCAGGCCGAAGTGCCTCTTCCGTTTCCACATACCGACTGGTTAGTCTGCGCTGGGCGGAAGCCGGTCCGGGGAGGAGCAGGAGCCGGGCCGGGCGGAAGCCGATACGAGCCGAGCCGATCCGAGGAGCGTTGCGATCGTGGGTACCGTGCGTGGGGCGCGTGTAGTGGTCACCGGAGCGGGCGGCGGCATCGGCGCCGCCCTCGCCCGCCGCTTCGCCGCCGAGGGCGCCCGGGTCGTGGTCAACGACCTCGACGCCGCCAAGGCCGCCTCCGTCGCCGGGGAGATCGGCGGGATCCCCGTCCCCGGGGACGCCTCCGGTGTCGTACCCGCCGCGCGCGAGGCGCTGGGCGGCGCCGTCGACATCTTCTGCGCCAACGCGGGCGTCGGCCACGACGGCGGCCCCGAGGCAGACGAGGCGCTGTGGCAGCAGTCCTGGGACGTCAATGTGATGGCCCATGTGCGGGCCGCCCGGGAGCTGCTGCCCGAGTGGCTGGAGCGCGGCAGCGGCCGCTTCGTGGCCACTGTCTCCGCCGCCGGGATCCTCACCATGATCGGCTCGGCGCCGTACGCCGTCTCCAAGCACGCCGCGCTCGCCTTCGCCGAATGGCTCTCGGCCACCTACCGCCACCGCGGCATCGGCGTCCACGCGGTCTGCCCGCAGGGGGTGCGCACCGATATGCTCACCGCCTCCGGGACCGCCGGGGAGCTGGTGCTCGCGCCCACCGCGATCGAGCCCGAGCAGGTGGCCGACGCGGTCCTCGCGGGGATCGAGGAGGAGCGCTTCCTGATCCTTCCGCACCCCGAGGTGGCCCGCCACTACGCCGCCCGCGCCGGGGACACCGACCGCTGGCTGGGCGGCATCAACAAGCTGCAGCGCAAGCTCGAAGAGCTCGAGGCGGCGTCCGGGACCTCGGGCTGACCGGCGGCCAGGTCGCTCCCGCACCTTCCGTGTCGCCCGTATCCCTCCGCCCTTATCGCATCCCTCCTCCGATCCCTCCGCCGACCACCCTCACCCCCGTCGAGACAGGGCCGCACCCATGACCACGTACCAGGACCAGCCATGGCTCGCTCAGCTCACTGAGAAACAGCGCCAGCCGATCGTCCCGCGGCCGAGCCCGCTGCACGCGTTCCGGGACGCCGTGCGCACCGCCCCCGACCATCCGGCGCTCGCCTACTTCGACGGACGGCTGACCTACCGGGAGGTCGACGAGCTCTCCGACGGCGTGGCGGGCCATCTCGCCGAGCGCGGCTTCCGGCCCGGCGACCGCCTCGCGATCATGCTCCAGAACACCCCGCACTTCGTGCTCGCGCTGCTGGGCGCGTGGAAGGCGGGCGGCGCGGTCGTGCCGGTCAACCCCATGTACAAGGGCGCCGAGCTCGCACACATCCTCGGCGACGCCGAGGTCAGCGCCCTGGTCTGCGCCCGCCACGGCTGGGAGGACTACATACGCGACACGGCCGCCGCGTCCCCGGTGCGCATCGCGCTCACCGCCGACGCCCGCGACCTCCAGACCCGCGACGACGAACGGGTGCTGCGCGACCGGCCCATCCCCGTCCCCGAGGACACCGAGGACCTCCTCGCCGCCGCCCGCGCCGGGGCCCGCCCGCCGTCCGTCCCCGACCCCGGCCCCGATGACATCGCGCTGATCAGCTACACCTCCGGGACCAGCGGCACCCCCAAGGGCGCCACCAACACCCACGGCAACATCTCCTACAACGCCGACCGGCAGCACATCCTCCATGAGCTGCCCACCGGGTCGACGATCTTCGCGCTGGCCCCGCTGTTCCACATCACCGGCATGGTCTGCGAGCTGTGCGCGAGCGTGTCCGGAGCGGGCACCCTGGCCCTGGCCTACCGCTTCGAGACCGGCGTCGTGCTCGACGCCTTCGCCGAGCACCGCCCCCGCTACACCGTGGGCCCCTCCACCGCCTTCATGGCGCTGATGGCCCACCCCCGGGCCACCCGTGACCACTTCTCGTCCTTCCGGATCATCTCCTCCGGCGGCGCCCCGCTGCCGCCCGCGCTGGTGGAGCGGTTCCAGTCCGGCCTCGGCCCGTATCTCCACAACGGCTACGGGCTCACCGAGTGCACCGCGCCCTGCGCCAGCGTCCCGCCCGGGCTCCGCGCCCCCGTCGACCCGGTCTCCGGCACCCTCGCCGTCGGCGTCCCCGGCGCCGACACCATCGTGCGCATCGCGGACGACGAGGGGCGGGACGTGCCGTTCGGCGAACAGGGCGAGATCGTCGTCCGCGGCCCGATGGTGGTCCCCGGCTACTGGCGGCGCCCGGAGGCGACCGCGGCGGCCATCCCGGACGGGGAACTGCGCACCGGCGACATCGGTTTCATGGACGAGGGCGGCTGGCTGTACGTGGTCGACCGCAAGAAGGACATGATCAACGCCTCGGGGTTCAAGGTGTGGCCGCGTGAGGTCGAGGACGTGCTCTACACCCACCCCGCCGTGCGGGAGGCGGCGGTCGTCGGAAAGCCCGACGCGTACCGCGGCGAGACGGTCAAGGCGTATGTGAGCCTCCGGCCAGGGGCCGAGGTCACACCGGACGAGCTGTCCGCGTACTGTGCGGAGCGGCTTGCCGCGTACAAGTACCCCCGCGAGGTGGAGATCCTGCCCGAGCTGCCGAAGACGACCAGTGGCAAGATCCTCCGGCGGGAACTGCGAGGATGAGCGAGAAGAGGAAGAGAACGGGTGGCGACGATGGCCAGAGCGACGGACGGTGACGGACAGCCGGTGCCCCAGCGGCTGCTGGCCGCTGCCACCCGCCTCTTCGCGGAGCGGGGCTACGACCGGACGTCCGTACAGGAGATCGTCGAGGCGGCGGGCGTCACCAAGGGCGCGCTCTACCACTACTTCGGCTCCAAGGACGATCTGCTCCACGAGATCTACGGCCGGGTGCTCCGGCTGCAGCAGGAGCGGCTGGACTCCTTCGCGGACGCCGACGCGCCGGTGGAGACGCGGCTGCGGGAGGCGGCGGCCGACGTCGTGGTGACCACCATCGACAACCTCGACGACGCGACCATCTTCTTCCGGTCGATGCACCAGCTCTCCCCGGAGAAGCACAAGCAGGTGCGCGCCGAGCGGCGCCGCTACCACGAGCGGTTCCGGGCGCTGATCGAGGAGGGGCAGCGGGCCGGGGTGTTCAGCTCCCGCACCCCGGCGGACCTGGTGGTGGACTACCACTTCGGCTCCGTCCACCACCTGGGCACCTGGTACCGCCCCGGCGGCCGCTGGGCCCCCCACGAGGTCGCCGACCACCTGGCCGACCTCCTGCTGCGCGCGCTGCGGCCGTAACTGCGAAGCCCGTCCAGGGGCACCTCCCAGCGGTGGCTGGGGGAGATCGAGGACCGGGGGCCCGGGGGCGGAGCCCCAGTTACGGGAAGGGGCGGGGCGGGGAACAAAACCCCACCCCGCTCCACCTACACGTACCGCTTCAACTCCCGCCGCCCCAGCGACCGCTGATGCACCTCGTCCGGACCGTCAGCGAGCTGCAGCGTACGTGCCGCGGCCCACAGCTCGGCCAGCGGGAAGTCCTGGCTCACCCCACCCGCGCCGTGCAGCTGCACCGCCCGGTCCAGGATCCCCACCACCGTGCGCGGGGTCGCGATCTTGATGGCCTGGATCTCGGTGTGCGCCTCGCGGTTGCCCACCGTGTCCATCAGCCAGGCCGTCTTCAGCACCAGCAGCCGCAGCTGCTCGACCGCCACCCGCGCGTCCGCGATCCACTCGAGGACCTGGCCCTGCCGGGCCAGCGCCTTGCCGAACGCCTGCCGGTCCACCGCCCGACGGCACATCAGCTCGATCCCGCGCTCGGCCATGCCGATCAGCCGCATGCAGTGGTGGATCCGGCCGGGGCCGAGCCGGGCCTGGGCGATGGCGAAACCGCCGCCCTCCTCGCCGATGAGGTTGCTCACCGGCACCCGCGCCCGGTCGAAGACCACCTCGGCGTGGCCGCCGTGGTAGTGGTCCTCGTAGCCGTACACCCGCATCGCCCGACGCACCTCGACGCCCGGGGTGTCGCGCGGCACCAGCACCATCGACTGCTGGCGGCGCACATCGGCGCCCTCCGGGTCGGTCTTGCCCATCACGATGAAGATCTTGCAGTCGGGGTTCATCGCCCCGGAGATGTACCACTTGCGGCCGGTGATGACGTAGTCGTCGCCGTCGCGCTCGATCCGGGTCTCGATATTGGTCGCGTCGGAGGAGGCGACCTCGGGCTCGGTCATCGCGAAGGCCGACCGGATCTCGCCCGCGAGCAGCGGCTCCAGCCACTGCTTGCGCTGCCGCTCGTCGGCGAACTGGGCGAGCACCTCCATGTTGCCGGTGTCGGGGGCGGCGCAGTTCAGGGCGGTCGGGGCCAGTTGGGGGCTGCGGCCGGTGATCTCCGCGAGCGGGGCGTACTGGAGATTGGTCAGCCCCGCGCCGTACTCGGCGTCGGGCAGGAAGAGGTTCCACAGGCCCTGACGGCGGGCCTCGGCCTTGAGCTCCTCGACGACCGGCGGGGTCAGCCAGGGGGATTCGAGGGCGGCCCGCTGCCGCCCGGCGACCGCCTCCGCGGGGTAGACGTGCTCGTCCATGAAGGCGAGCAGCTTGGCGCGCAGCTCTTCGGTCCGGGCGTCGAATGCGAAGTCCATGGCGGGATCAGCTCTCCTGGAGGGTGGTGAGGCCGTGGTCGATGAAGGCGGGGACGATGTCGCCGATGCGGTCGAAGCCCGCGCCGAGGGTCTGGCCGAGGGTGTAGCGGTAGTGGATGCCCTCGAGGATCACCGCCAGCTTGAAGTAGGCGAAGGCGGTGTACCAGGAGACGCCGCTGACATCGCGCCCCGAGCCCTCGGCATAGCGCTGGATCAGCTCGTCGGTGGAGGGGTGGCCGGGGGCGCCCTGGGTGGAGGAGATGGGGGAGTCGGCGAGATTCGGATGACCGCTGTACATCACGATCAGTCCGAGGTCGGTCAGCGGATCGCCGAGCGTGGACATCTCCCAGTCGAGGATCGCGGTGATCCGGTCCTCGTCGTTCACGTCGTTCACCAGGACGTTGTCGAGGCGGTAGTCGCCGTGTACGACCGTGGGCGCGGGGGAGGCCGGGAGCGCCTTGGCCAGCCGGGAGTGCAGCTCGTCGATCCCGGCCAGCTCACGGCTGCGCGAGGCCGCCAGCTGCTTGCCCCAGCGGCGCAACTGCCGCTCCAGGAACCCCTCCGGGCGCCCGAAGCCGCCGAGCCCGACCTCGGCCGGGTCGACGGAGTGCAGCGTCACGAGCGTGTCGACGAGGGAGAGCACGACCTCCCGGGTGCGCTCCGGGCCGATGCCGGTCAGCTGCTCGGCGGTGCGGTACGGGGTGCCCTCGACGAACTCCATGACGTAGAAGGGCGATCCGATGACCGACTCGTCCTCGCACAGCAGCAGCGGCTCCGGCACCGGTACGGCCGTCGGGTGCAGGGCGCTGATCACCCGGTGCTCCCGCGCCATGTCATGGGCGGTGGCGAGCACATGGCCAAGCGGCGGTCGCCGGACCACCCAGCGGGAGGTGCCGTCGGTGACGGTGTAGGTGAGATTCGAGCGTCCGCCTTCGATCAGCCCGGCCCTCAGCGGTCCGCGCACCAGCCCCGCGCGTTCGCGGTCGAAGTGGGCGCGGAGCCGTTCGAGGTCGAGCCCTGGGGGATTGCCTGCGTTCATCGAACCTCTCTCGTACTCTCGCGTACTCGCTCGTACCCGTTCACGGGAACGGGCGGACCGTTCGTCCCGCCTCATGATGCCGACCAGTCGGTATGTAGTCCAGTGGGCCTTGGGGGCGGGGGTGTGAGATGTGGCGGTTCGGGGGGCGCCACGAGGCCGGACCGCCGGGCCCGGCGGCCGGGGGTGGGGCTACTGCCCCCGCTCCCGTCGCCGCTCGGCGCGCTCCTGGGCCTCGACCACCGCGTCCCCGTACTCCATCGACCAGGCGCCGAGCGCCTTCATCGGCCCCAGCAGCGTCTCCCCGAGCGGGGTCAGCCCGTACTCGACCCGGGGCGGCGCCTCCGCGTACCGGTGCCGCTCCACCAGCCCGTCGTCCTCCAGCCGGCGCAGGGTGTCGTTGAGCACCTTGGGGCTGATGCCGCCGATGGCCTCGCGCAGCTGGCCGGGGCGGCGCGGCCCCTCCCGCAGCCCGATGATCACGACGCCGGTCCAGGTGCGGGCCAGCAGATCGAAACCCAGCCGTGCCCGGCAGTCGGCGATGAATCCGTCCGGGGCGGTGGGCGCGGGCCGCGATGTCCTCGCCGGTTCGCTCACTGATGACCTCCTGGGGGCTGTCGTAGCGCATCCGTCGCACACCGCGCGGTGTGCGACGGACTTCCTAGTGTCGCTGCTCGTCGGCGCGTGAGAACGGCGAGCGACAACGGCGAGCGAGAACGAGGAGACCGCGATGCGGATCGGAGTGCTGGGCACGGGCAATATGGCCGACGCGCTGGGGACCCAGTGGGCGGGGGCGGGCCACGAACTGCTCATCGGCGGCCGCTCGCGGCCGAAGGCGGAGGCGCTGGCCGGGCGGATCGGCCACGGCGCGCGGGCGGGGGGCCTGCGCGAGGCCGCCGGGTTCGGCGGGGTGACGCTGCTGGCGGTGGCGCACGAGGGGGTCGAGGCCACCCTGGAGGCGGCGGGTGCGGCCGAGGGGACGCTGAGCGGCCGGGCGCTGATCGACTGCACCAACGCGGTCGTCCCCGGCAGCTTCACCCTCGCCACGGACGGCGGACCGGGCATGGCCGAGCGGATCGCGGCGCGGGCGGTCGGGGCGCGGGTCGTGAAGGGGTTCTGCCACTGCGCGGAGGCGGTGTGGCGGATGACGCCGCCGGTCTTCGCCGACGGCCCGCTGGCGGTTCCGCTGTGCGGGGACGACGAGGGTGCCCTGGAGGCCGTACGGACCCTGGTCCGGGACATGGGCTGCGTACCGCTGGACGCCGGTGGCCTGGAGCGGGCCCGCCTGCTGGAGTCCACGGTGGCGTTTCTGCTGGGCTTCTGGTTCGGCGGGGTGGAGCCGCGCGCCGCGCTGCCGCCGCTGGCGGCGCAGAGTCCGGCGTAGCGGGCGGCGCGGGGCCGCTGATGGGCGCGGATTTGCGGTGGCGGTGGGCGAGCAGGAGCGTCGAAGGGGAGGAGGGGGCAAGAACACGCGGGGACGGGGAACCCGCGAACCCGCCACGAACCGCGAAGACCGCGAGGAGCGCCACCATGAAGGCCATCAGCTACCGCCGCTACGGCGGCCCCGAGATCCTGGAGTACGGGGAGCGGCCGGAGCCCAAGGTCGGCCCCGACTCCGTGCTGATCAGGGTCAGGGCCGCCGCCGTGAACCCCGTCGACTGGAAGGCCCAGGCCGGATACCTCGAACCGGTCCTGGACGCGGTCTTCCCGGTCATCCCCGGCTGGGACGTCGCGGGGGTCGTGGAGCAGCCGGGCCCGGCGGTGACGGAGTTCCGGCCCGGTGACGAGGTGATCGGGTACGTACGGGAGGACTTCCTCTCCCGGGGCACCTGCGCCGAGTACGTGGCCGCGCCCGTCCGCACCCTCGCCCGCAAACCGCGCAACCTCTCCTTCACGCAGGCCGCGGGCATCCCGCTGGCGGGCCTGACGGCGTACCAGTCGCTGGTGCGGGCGCTGAGGGTCGGCGAGGGTGACACGGTGCTGGTGCACGCGGCCGCGGGCGGGGTCGGCTCGATGGCGGTACAGCTGGCCCGGCACATGGGGGCGCGGGTGATCGGCACGGCGGGTGAGCGCAACCACGAGTATCTGCGGGCGCTCGGGGCCGAGCCGACCGCGTACGGGGACGGGCTGGCCGACCGGGTCCGCGCCCTCGCCCCGGACGGGGTGGACGCCGTGCTCGACCTCGTCGGCGGTGACGTGCTCGCCGTCTCCTCCGAACTCCTCGCCCCCGAGGGCCGCCTGGCCTCCATCGCGGACCCCGGCGTCCTCGGCCTGGGCGGCCGCTACGTCTTCGTCCGCCCCGACCCCGACGACCTCCAGGACCTCACCGACCTCGCGGAGCGCGGCGCGCTGGGCGTCGAGGTCGCGGCGGTCTTCCCGCTCCAGAAGACGGCGGACGCGCAGCGGCTCAGCATGGAGGGCCACGGCAGGGGCAAGATCGCCATCACGGTGGACTGAGCGGAACGGTGCTGGGGCCTGGGCGCGTGGTCCAGGCGCGGCCCGGAGCCGCCTGCGGCGGGCCGATCCCCCACCCCACCCCTCCCCGAAACAAGGGCCTCCGCCCCCGGCCCGCCGCTGGGGCTTGGGCCTTGGGCCGCCGCTGGGGCTTGGGCCTTGGACCGCCGCTGGGG
>NZ_LAKD02000144.1 GCF_000968685.2 Streptomyces antioxidans | reverse complement strand
ACCCCTCCCACCCCTCCCCGCCCCAGCCCTCCCAGCCGCCCCGACCACCCCAGCGGCCCGGGCTGACCGTCCGGCCCGCCGTGCTCGACGACGAGACGGCGCTGGCCGAGCTCGACCGCCGTACCTGGTCGACCCTGCACGCCGTACAGCCGAGGCCGCAGCCGCCGTATGACCCCTTCTTCACCCTCCGCAACCGCGTCGAGCACATCCTGGTGGCCGAGCTCGCCGGGTCTCCCGTCGGCTACCTGCGGCTCGTCCCGCCGTCCCCGCTGGCCTGCAACGCGCATGTCCGCCAGATACAAGGGCTCGCGGTGGACGAGCGGGTACGGGGGAAGGGCGTGGCGCGGGCGCTGCTCGGCGCCGCGTACCAGGAGGCGCGGCGGCAGGGCGCGACCCGGATGACCCTGCGGGTGCTGGGCCACAACACCCCCGCACGGCGGCTGTACGCGTCGGAGGGGTTCGCGGTGGAGGGGGTGCTGCCGGGGGAGTTCCTGCTGGAGGGGGAGTACGTGGACGATGTGCTGATGGGGCGCCCGCTGGACCGCTAGGGCCGGTCAGGCCCGGAAGCGCTCCCACAGCCGCGGATAGCGCTCCGCCAGCACCGCCTCGCGCTCGAAGTCGAGGGGTTCACCGATCGGTTCCCGGGGGGTGGACGGGATCCCCAGCTCCGGCAGGGGCGCGCCGGTCAGCCGCTCGTACGCCTCGTCCGCCGCGTACCCCAGGTCCTCGCAGTCGCCGTCCACCCGCTCGTCGAAGTCCCCGAGCAGTTCGGCGAGCGCGTCCGGATCGTGCAGCGCGCCCTCGAAGATCTCCCGGCCCTGGCCGATCAGCCAGTAGCGGAACGCCTCGAAGGCGTCGTCGCTGACCCCGCCGAGCAGCACCCAGGCGGCGCCCCACACATCCCAGCGGTACGCCCGGTTGGAGCGGGCCTCGAAGTGCCGGGCGAAGTCCAGCACCGCGTCGGGGTCGAGCTGTGACAGCTGCTCGACGAGCACGTCGGACTGGTCCTCGGGGTCGCCGTCGGCGGCCTCCCGAGCGCTGTCGACCAGCCCCCAGAACTCCGTCTCGTCCATCATCACGGGACCAGGATCGGCCCTACCGCGCACCCCCGCACGCGGAACGGGCCGGATGCGACCGCCCCGCGATACCGGACAGCAGGTGTCGGGTTTCCCTGCGAAGGTCGACCACGTATCACCCAACACGGCACGCACATCGAGAGGACGTATGGGACGTGAGTACACAGGGCGCACTGGCGGGACGGATCGCACTCGTCGCGGGGGCGACGCGCGGCGCGGGCCGGGCGATGGCCGTCGAGCTGGGGGCGGCCGGGGCGACCGTCTACGCGACGGGGCGCACCACCCGGGAGGCGGTCAGCGAGGTGGGGCGGACCACCGAGACCATCGAGGAGACGGCTGAGCTGATCACGGCCGCGGGCGGCACGGGCATCGCGGTGCCGACCGACCACCTCGAGCCCGAGCAGGTCCAGGCGCTGGTGGAGCGGATCGACCGGGAGCAGGGCCGGCTGGACGTCCTGGTCAATGACGTATGGGGCGGTGAGGGGCTGATCGAGTTCGGCAAGAAGGCGTGGGAGTTGGATCTGGCGGGCGGGCTGCGGATGCTCCGGCTCGGCGTCGAGACCCATCTGATCACCAGCTACTACGCGCTGCCGCTGCTGATCCGGCACCCGGGCGGGCTGGTGGTCGAGGTGACCGACGGAAACGGGGAGTTCAACAAGATGTACCGGCAGAACCTCTTCTACGACCTCACCAAGAACGCCCCGATCCGCACGGCCTTCGGCCTCGGGGAGGAGCTGAAGGAGCTCGGCGGCACGGCGGTCAGCGTCTCACCGGGCTTTCTGCGCTCCGAGCAGATGCTGGACCACTACGGGGTGACGGAGGAGAACTGGCGGGACGCGGTGGAGAAGGAGCCGCACTTCGCCATCGCCGAGTCGCCGCACTTCGTCGGGCGCGCGGTCGCCGCGCTCGCCGCCGACCCGGACCGGGCGCGGTGGAACGGCAAGTCCGTCTTCAGCGGGGAGCTGGCCCAGGTCTACGGCTTCACCGATCTGGACGGCTCACGGCCGGATGCCTTCGGCTACTTCCAGAACGTCGTCTTCGGCGGTGAGGAGGCCACGGCGGCGGACTACCGATAGGGCCACCGGCACGGCTCACCGGTACAGCTCCGCCGTGCGGCGCGCCGCGTCCACGAAGAGTGCCCGCAGCTCCGGCGGCCCCAGCACCTCCGCCTCCGGGCCGAGCCCGAGCAGCTGGGCGAGGGCCACCTCATACGACTCGACGGGCAGGGTGACGGTGAGCCGCCCCTGTCCGTCGGGCTCCCCGGCCCCGCGTACCGCCTCCTCGGCCGCCACCCGGTCCGTGACGTGCGGCAGCCGCCGGGCCCCGGCCGGAGTCAGCCGTACGACCGCCCGCTCCCGCAGGATCGAGCGGGCGAACTGCTCGGCCCGCTCCTCCCAGAAGGCGGGCAGGTCGAACTCCTCGTCCCGGGTGAAGCGGTCGCCGGTCGGCTCGACGGCGGCGAAACGGTCCACCCGGTACACCCGGAAGCCGCCCTCCGTACGGGCCGCGAGGTACCAGACGCCCGCCTTGAGCACGAGCCCGTACGGCTCCAGCTCCCGCCCGACCTCCCCGTCCCGGCGCCGGTAGCGTACGGCGATCCGCAGATCGTCCCAGATCGCGTCGGCGATGCCCGGCAGCAGCTCCGGCGCCTCCGGCTCGCGCCACCAGCCGGGGGCGTCGAGGTGGAACCGCTGGCCCACCGTGTGGGAGGCGTCCCGCAGCTCGGGGAGCAGCGCGGCGGAGACCTTCAGCCGGGCGGCGGAGGCGGCGTCCGCGAGCCCCATCTCGCGCAGCGCGGAGGGCACGCCGGACAGGAACAGCGCCTCGGCCTCGGTCCGCCCGAGGCCGGTCAGCCGGGTGCGGTAGCCGCCGATGAGCCGGTAGCCCCCGGCCCGACCCCGGTCCGCGTAGACCGGGATCCCCGCCTCGGACAGCGCGGCGGCGTCCCGCGTCACGGTCCGCTCGGAGACCTCGAGCTCCCGCGCCAGCTCGGCCCCGGTGATCGAGGGCCGGGCCTGGAGCAGAAGCACCATCTTGATGAGCCGGGCAGCACGCACCGCCCCATGATGCACTGCCCTCCGGGGGAGCGGCGGACCACGGCGCGTCGCCCGTCGGCCGGACGCCGCCCGGGAGCGCGGGCCGCGGGCCGCGGTGGTGCGCCCCGGCCGCCGAACTCCTCGCCGGGGACGCAGAGTGCACCGCCATCGCGCCCGGATTCATCGTCAGCGAGATGACCGACGCGACCGCGGCACGGCTGAAGACGGACATCGAGGAGTTCCGCGCGCTCGGCGCCGAGAAGAACCCGGTCAAGCGGGTCGGCTCCGCCGAGGACGTTGCCGCGGCGGCCGCGTTCCTGCGCAGTGACGAGGCGTCGTACATCACCGGCCAGACCCTGTACGCCGACGGTGGCGCCAAGCTGTGAGGGCGCGCCACGTCCGGATGGCGCCGGGGCGGGATCGCGGTCCCGCCCCGGCGCCTCAGACGCCGTACCGCTCCGCGGCCTCCTTGGCGGCCGTCGCCCGGACCGCGCCCTGGCGGGCCAGGCGGGACAGGGCGGCCACCACGATGGCCGGGGCGTCCACGCCGAAGTGGCGGCGGGCGGCCTCGCGGGTGTCGGAGAGGCCGAAACCGTCCGTGCCCAGTGAGTACCAGTCCTGCTCGACCCACTGGCTGATCTGGTCGGGTACGGCACGCATCCAGTCGCTGACGGCGAGGACCGGGCCCGGTGCGCCTGCCAGGGCACGGGTGACGTACGGGACCCGGTCTTCGCCCCTGAGCTGCGCCGCGTCACAGGACAGGGCGTCGCGGCGCAGCTCGCTCCAGGAGGTGGCGGACCACACGTCGGCGGCCACGCCCCAGTCGTCGGCGAGGAGTCTCTGGGCCTCCAGCGTCCAGTGGACCGCGGTGCCGGAGGCGAGGAGCTGGATGCGGGGGGAGTCCGCGGCCGGGGCCGCGGCCTCCTGGTAGCGGTACAGGCCCTTGAGGATGCCCTCCTCGACGCCCTCGCCCTGAGGGATCGCCGGTTGCACCTTGGGCTCGTTGTAGACCGTCAGGTAGTAGAAGACGTCCTCGGCCTCGGGGCCGTACATCCGCCGCAGACCCTCCCGCACGATCGCGCCCACCTCGTAGGCGAACGCCGGGTCATAGGCGAGCGCCGCCGGGTTGGTGGAGGCGATCAGCGGGGAGTGGCCGTCGGCGTGCTGCAGCCCCTCGCCGGTCATCGTCGTACGGCCCGCCGTGGCGCCGATCAGGAAGCCGCGGCCCAGCTGGTCGGCCAGCGCCCACATCTGGTCGGCGGTGCGCTGCCAGCCGAACATCGAGTAGAAGATGTAGAAGGGGATCATCGGCTCGCCGTGGGTCGCGTACGACGTCGCGGCGGCGGTGAAGTCGGCCATCGAACCGGCCTCGGTGATCCCCTCGTTGAGGATCTGACCGTTCGCGGCCTCCTTGTAGTACAGGAGCTGATCGCGGTCGACCGGGTCGTAGGTCTGGCCGAGCGGGGAGTAGATCCCGGCGGTGGGGAAGAGCGATTCCATGCCGAAGGTCCGCGCCTCGTCCGGCACGATCGGCACCCAGCGCCGCCCGGTCTCCTTCTCCCGCATCAGGTCCTTGACCAGCCGGACGAAGGCCATGGTGGTGGCGATCTCCTGGCTGCCTGAGCCCTTGGCGAGCGCCTGGAACGGCTTCGCGGACGGCTCGGGCAGCGCCACCGGGTGCACCCGGCGGGCCGGGGCCGGGCCGCCGAGGGCCGCGCGGCGCTCCTGGAGGTAGCGGACCTCGGGGGAGTCGGGGCCGGGGTGGACGTACGGCACGAGCGCGTCGTCCAGCTTGCTGTCCGGGATGGGGAGTTCGAGGAGGTCCCGCATGGCGCGGAACTCCTTGCCCGTCAGCTTCTTCATCTGGTGGTTGGCGTTGCGCGACTCGAAGCCGGGGCCCAGCGTCCAGCCCTTGACGGTCTGGGCGAGCACGACGGTCGGGGCGCCCTGGTGCTCCACGGCCGCGCGGTACGCCGCGTACACCTTGCGCGGCTCGTGGCCCGCGCGCGAGGTGTGGAAACACTCGGTGAGCCCCGCGTCGGTGAGCCCCCGGGCCAGCCGGGCCAGCTCCGGGTCGGCGCCGAAGAAGTGCTCACGGATGTAGGCCGCGTCGCGGGTCGCGTACGTCTGGAACTGGCCGTCCGGGACCTCACGCAGCCGCCGGACCAGCGCGCCCGAGGCGTCCAGCGCGAACAGCTCGTCCCAGGCCGAGCCCCACAGCGACTTGACCACGTTCCAGCCCGCCGCGCGGAACTGGGCCTCCAGCTCCTGCACGATCTTGAAGTTGGCGCGCACCGGGCCGTCGAGGCGCTGCAGGTTGCAGTTGATGACGAAGGTGAGGTTGTCCAGGCCCTCGCGCCCGGCCAGGGCGAGCGCGGCCGTCGACTCCGGCTCGTCCATCTCGCCGTCCCCGAGGAACGCCCATACGTGGGAGTCCGCGGTGTCCTTGATGCCGCGCGCCGCCAGATAGCGGTTGAAGCGGGCCTGGTAGATCGCGGAGATCGGGCCGAGCCCCATCGAGACGGTGGGGAACTCCCACAGCCAGGGCAGCCGCCGCGGATGCGGATAGGACGGCAGGCCGTCGCCGCCCGCCTCGCGGCGGAAGCGGTCCAGGTGGTGCTCGGTCAGCCGCCCGTCGAGGAAGGCGCGGGCGTAGATGCCGGGGGAGGCGTGGCCCTGGATGTAGAGCTGGTCCCCGCTTCCGTCCGCCTCCTTGCCCCGGAAGAAGTGCTGGAAGCCCGTCTCGTAGAGCCAGGCGGCGGAGGCGAAGGTGGCGATGTGGCCGCCGAGGCCGTCCCGGCTGCCGCGGGTGACCATCGCCGCCGCGTTCCACCGGTTCCAGGCGGTGATGCGGCGCTCCATGGCCTCGTCGCCCGGGAACGCGGGCTCGGCCGCGGTCGGGATGGTGTTGAGGTAGTCCGACTCCAGCAGGGGCGGCAGCGCGAGCCCGGCGCTCTCGGCGCGCTCCAGGGTGCGGCGCATGAGGTACGAGGCGCGGTGCGGCCCGGCCGCCCGGGTGACGGCGTCCAGGGAGGCGCCCCATTCGGCGGTCTCCTCGGGGTCACGGTCGGGAAGCTGGTCGAGCGCACCCGGCTGCGTGCGTACGGGATCGGTCATGACATCACCGTAGGACTGATCGATGATCGATCAAAGATCTGTCGAGCAAAAAGTGCTCCGCAGGCCGAAATTGGCATTCCGTGCCGCGAAACTAGGCACGCGGTGCACAGCCGAGGACATGCTCCTTGACCAGTTCGCCGACCCGCGGATCCCGCCGCCTGAAGGCGTCCACCACGGCCTGGTGCTCCTCCGCGTACGACTGCTGGACGGTGCCCAGCCAGCGGATCGACAGCGTCGTCCAGATCTCGATGCCCAGCGACTCCCAGGTGTGCAGCAGCACGCTGTTGCCCGACGCCCGCACCAGCTCCCGGTGGAACGCCACGGTGTGCCGGACCTGGGCCTCCCCGTCGGCCGCGCGGTCCGCCTCGTACAGCGCCCGCACCTCGGGCTCCAGGGCGGAGGTGTCCTCGGCCAGCACGGGCGCGGCCAGTTCCGCCGCGATCTGCTCGAGCCCGGCCCGCACCGGATAGATCTCCTCCAGGTCGGCGGCGGTCAGATTCCGCACCCGGACGCCCTTGTTCGGCGCCGACTCGATCAGCCGCAGCGACTCAAGCTCCCGCAGCGCCTCCCGTACGGGCGTCTGGCTGACCTCCAGCTCGGTGGCGATCCGGCGCTCCACGATCCGCTCGCCCGGCTTCCAGCGACCGCTGACGATGCCCTCCACGATGTGCTCGCGGATCTGCTCGCGCAGCGAGTGGACGACGGGCGCGGCCATGGGGAACTCCTTAGAACCAGCGGTGGACAGCTGCCATTATCCCGGCACCGCGATAAGGAAAACCGCGCCCCGCACGGACTTCCCGTGCGGGGCGCGGCAGTGCCTCGTGAGGCACGGCAGCCTCGTGAGGCGCTTTACGGCTCAGAGCCCGAGGTCCACCTCGAACTCACCGGCCTCCAGGATCTCCTTGACGGCCGTCAGGTAGCGGGCCGCGTCGGCACCGTCCACCAGGCGGTGGTCGTAGGAGAGCGCCACGTACGTCATGTCGCGCACCGCGATGGTCTCGCCCAGCTCCGGGTGGTCGATGACCACCGGGCGCTTGACGGTCGCGCCGATGCCCAGGATGGCGACCTGGTTCGGCGGCACGATGATCGTGTCGAACAGCGCACCGCGCGAGCCGGTGTTGCTGATCGTGAAGGTGGCGCCGGACACCTCGTCCGGGGTGATCTTGTTGGAGCGGACCTTGCCCGCGAGCTCCGCCGTCTTCTTGGACAGACCGGCGATGTTGAGGTCGCCGGCGTTCTTGATGACCGGGGTCATCAGGCCCTTCTCGGCGTCCACCGCGATACCGACGTTCTCCACGTCGAAGTACGTGATGGTGTTGTCGTCCTCGTTGATCCGGGCGTTGATGGCCGGGTGGGCCTTGAGCGCCTGGACGGCGGCCTTCACGAAGAACGGCATCGGCGACAGCTTGACGCCCTCGCGCTGGGCGAACGCCTCCTTGGCCCGGGCGCGCAGCCGCATGACCTTGGTGACGTCCACCTCGACCACGCTGGTGAGCTGGGCCTGGCTGTGCAGGGCCTTCATCATGTTGTCGCCGATGACCTTGCGCATCCGCGGCATCTTGACGGTCTGGCCGCGCAGCGGGGACACCTCCTGCGCGGCGGCCTTCGGCGCGGCGGCCGGGGCCGGTGCCTGGGCGGCGGCCTTGGCGGCCTCCGCGGCGGCGACGACGTCCTGCTTGCGGATGCGGCCGCCGACGCCGGTGCCCTTGACCGTGGACAGGTCCACGTTGTTCTCGGCGGCGAGCTTGCGCACCAGCGGGGTGACGTAGGCGCCCTCGGCCTCGGGGGCCGCGGGGGCCGGGATGGTGGCGGCCGGAGCCGGGGCGGGCGCCGGAGCGGCCGGGGCAGGCTCGGGGGCGACCGGCTCCGGGGTGACCGCCTGCGGCGCCGGGGCGCTCGGGGCCTGCGGGGCCGGGGCGGGCGCCGGGGCCTCCTGGACCGGCTCGGGAGCCGGGGCCGGGGCGGCCGGGGCCTCGGCGGGCGCGGCGGCCGGAGCGGCACCGGCGGCGCCGATCACGGCCAGCTTGGCGCCGACCTCGGCGGTCTCGTCCTCGCCGACCAGGATCTCCAGCAGGGTGCCCGCGGCCGGGGCCGGGATCTCGGTGTCGACCTTGTCGGTGGAGACCTCGAGCAGCGGCTCATCGGCCTCGACGGACTCGCCGACCTCCTTGAGCCAGCGGGTGACGGTGCCCTCGGTCACGCTCTCGCCGAGCGCGGGGAGGACCACATCGGTGCCCTCGGCGCCACCGGCCGGAGCGGCGGCGGCAGGGGCGGGCGCGGGGGCCTCGGCGGCGGGCGCCGGGGCGGGCTCGGGCTGAGCCGCCGGAGCGGGCTCGGCCGCGGGCGCGGGGGCCTCGGCCGGGGCCGCGCCGCCGTCGTCGATGACGGCCAGCTCGGCGCCGACCTCCACCGTCTCGTCCTCGGCCACCTTGATGGACGTCAGCACACCGGCCGAGGGGGCCGGGATCTCGGTGTCGACCTTGTCGGTCGACACCTCGAGCAGGGGCTCGTCGGCCTCGACGCGCTCACCTTCGGCCTTGAGCCAGCGGGTGACGGTGCCCTCGGTCACGCTCTCGCCGAGCGCCGGCAGGGTTACGGAAACCGCCATGGTGTTCGGTTGCTCCTTAACGATCTTTGGATGGTTCGCGCTCGGGATGAGTCAGTCGTGGGAGTGCAGCGGCTTGCCGGCCAGGGCCAGGTGGGCCTCGCCGAGCGCCTCGTTCTGGGTCGGGTGGGCGTGGACGAGCTGCGCGACCTCGGCCGGCAGCGCCTCCCAGTTGTAGATCAGCTGAGCCTCGCCGACCTGCTCGCCCATCCGGTCACCGACCATGTGGACGCCGACGACGGCACCGTCCCGTACCTGCACGAGCTTGATCTCGCCCGCGGTCCTGAGGATCTTGCTCTTGCCGTTGCCCGCGAGGTTGTACTTCAGGGCGACGACCTTGTCCGCGCCGTACAGCTCCTTGGCCTTGGCCTCGGTGATGCCGACGGAGGCGACCTCGGGGTGGCAGTAGGTCACCCGGGGCACGCCGTCGTAGTCGACCGGCACCGGGCTCAGACCGGCCAGCCGCTCGGCCACCAGCATGCCCTCGGCGAAGCCGACGTGGGCCAGCTGGAGGGTGGGGACCAGGTCGCCGACGGCGGAGATGGTCGGCACGTTGGTCCGCATGTACTCGTCGACGAGGACATAGCCGCGGTCCATGGCGACCCCGGCCTCCTCGTAGCCGAGCCCCTGCGAGACCGGGCCGCGGCCCACGGCCACCAGCAGCAGCTCGGCCTCGAAGGTCTTGCCGTTCTCCAGCGAGACCTTGACGCCGTCGGTGGTGTACTCCACGCCCGAGAAGCGGGAGCCGAGGGAGAAGTTGATGCCGCGCTTGCGGAAGGCGCGCTCCAGCAGCTTGGAGCTGCTCTCGTCCTCGACCGGGACGAGGTGGGGAAGTGCCTCGACGATGGTGATGTCGGCCCCGAAGGACTTCCACGCGGAGGCGAACTCGACGCCGATGACGCCGCCGCCCAGCACGATCGCGGACTTCGGCACCCGGTCGAGCACCAGCGCGTGGTCGGAGGAGATGACCCGGTTGCCGTCGATCTCCAGACCGGGCAGGGACTTCGGCACCGAACCGGTGGCCAGCAGGATGTGGCGGCCGGTGTAGCGCTCGCCGTTCACATCGACGGAGGTCGGGGAGGACAGCCGGCCCTCACCCGTCACATAGGTGACCTTGCGGGAGGCGATCAGGCCCTGCAGGCCCTTGTACAGGCCCGAGACCACGCCGTCCTTGTACTTGTGCACACCCTCGATGTCGATGCCCTCGAAGGTGGTCTTCACACCGAATTCCGAGCCCTCGCGGGCCTGGTCGGCGAGTTCACCGGCGTGCAGCAGTGCCTTGGTGGGGATGCAGCCACGGTGCAGACAGGTGCCGCCCAGCTTGTCCTTCTCGATCAGGGCGACGTCCAGACCCAGCTGCGCCGCGCGCAGGGCAGCGGCGTAACCGCCGCTACCGCCTCCGAGGATTACTAGGTCGAAAACGGTGCTGGCGTCGTTCGCCACGTCACGTCCTCCATGCATGGTGCGCCGGGGCCGGCCGTCGGTTGGCCGGGCGGCGGCGTGTGTTCGGCCGCTTCTTGAGTCGGCCCTGGTGTCGGGGGCCCTGTCCTGCCGGGACAACATCTTCGCACTTGTTGGGAGGAGGCGGGACGCGGGGCCGCTGTGTGAGAAATCTCCACACCCCAGTTCAGGGGTTACTGCTGCGTATGCGGAACGCGAAGCCCCGTCGATTTCGTTGAGGGCGAAATCGACGGGACTTTCGGCCTATAGCGGCTGGCGTCTCATACGGTCGCGATTCCGCCCCAGACCCCGGGGTCTGGGGCGGAGCCGCTTCGGCTTCAGCCGAGGTCGCCGTCGGCGGTGCGCTCGGCCAGCCGTACCAGGGTGCGGACCGCGGCGCCCGTGCCGCCCTTGGGGGTGTAGCCGAACGGACCGGAGTCATTGAAGGCCGGACCCGCGATGTCCAGGTGGCCCCAGGTGATCCCGTCCGCCACGAACTCCTTCAGGAAGATACCGGCCACCAGACCGCCACCCATGCGCTCGCCCATGTTCGCCAGATCGGCGACCGGCGAGTCGATGCCCTTACGGAGGTGGTCGGGCAGCGGCATCGGCCAGGACTCCTCACCGACCTCGCCCGCGACCTCGTGGAGCGTCGCGCGGAACGCCTCGTCGTTCGTCATGATCCCGAACGTGCGGTTGCCCAGCGCGAGGACCATCGCACCGGTCAGCGTCGCCACGTCCACGATCGCGTCCGGCTTCTCCTCACCGGCGCGGGTGATCGCGTCGGCGAGCACCAGCCGCCCCTCGGCGTCGGTGTTCAGCACCTCGACGGTCTTGCCGCCGTACATCGACAGCACATCGCCGGGGCGGGTGGCCGAACCCGACGGCATGTTCTCGGCGAGCGCCAGCCAGCCCGTCAGATTGACCCGCAGGCCCAGCCTGGCGGCGGTGACGACCGCGGCGAACACGGCGGCGGCACCGCTCATGTCGCACTTCATCGTCTCGTTGTGACCGGGCGGCTTCAGGGAGATGCCGCCCGAGTCATAGGTGATGCCCTTGCCCACCAGGGCGAGCGTCTTCCCGGCCTTGGGGTGGGTGTACGCGATCCTGACCAGCCGCGGCGGGGCCTCCGAGCCCTGGCCGACGCCGAGGATGCCGCCGTACCCGCCCTTCTTGAGCGCCTTCTCGTCCAGTACCTCGGCCTTGAGGCCGTGTTCCTTGGCCGCCGCCACCGCCTCGGCCGCGAAGGCGGCCGGATTGAGGAGGTTGGACGGGGCGTTGATCAGGTCACGGGCGCGGTTGACCTCCGCGACGAGGGCGGTGGCGCGCTCGACGACCGCCTTGTACGCCTTGTCACGCGGCTTGCCGCCGACGAGGGCGACCTCGGCCAGCGGCCCGTTGTCCTTCTTGTCCTTGTCCTTGTCCTTGCTCTTGGTGTTGCCGCCGTTGCCGTTGCTCTTGTCGTACGCGTACGCCCCGAGCAGCGCGCCCTCGGCCACGGCGGTGGCGGCGGCCGGGTCCTCGATCGGCAGCGCGAACGCGCCCTTCTTCGAACCGGACAGCGCGCGGGCGGCCGTGCCCGCGGCCCGGCGCAGCGTCTCGGCGTCATAGCCGTCGCCCTTGGCCGGGGCCTCGCCCAGCCCGACCGCCAGCACGACCGGGGCCTTGAGGCCGGACGCGGCGGGCAGTTTGGTCACCTCGCCCTCGGCGCCGGTCGCGCCGAGCGTCTCCAGAACGGCGGCCAGCTTCCCGCCGAACGCCTTGTCCACGGCCTCGGCGCCGACAGCGACGACGGGGCCCTTGGGCCCCTTCGCCACACCGACGACGACGGCGTCCGCGCGCAGTGCCGCGGCGGACGAGGTGCTGAGAGTCAGAGCAGTCACAGTGGTCGGGTCCCTCTTCCGGTAGTTCGTCGGCCGCCATGGATTGTGGGCCGCGCCCCTCCGCATCGTATGCCTGCCCGCTTTTTGGGGTTCGGTTCGCCTCCGGGGCGCCCGGCCCACGGCCGGTGAGGGCGCAACAGGGGCATGCTCTGGGGCTTACCGGCTGCGGGCGGCCGGGATAGCCTTCCGCGCGATGGACACGACGCCGGAGCCGCCGCCGCAGCAGCCGCAACCGCAGCCGTCCGCACGCCCGTCGGGGCCCGAGCCCGAGCCCGAGCCCGAGCCCGGGCCCGACCGGCCGGAGCATCCGCCGCGGCCCGACTACGACCCGCCGCCCGCGCACGCTCCGCGTGCCCCCTGGGCCGACGGGGTCCGCTTCGCCTTCGGCACTCTCACGGTGCTGCCCGTACGGGGCACGCGGTGGGACCGGGAGGCGGCGCACACGGGGATGCTGTGCGCTCCGCTGGCCGGGCTGGTCGTGGGGCTGTGCGCGGCCGCGGTGGGTGGGGTGTCGCTGTTCCTGGGCGGCGGGGCGCTGCTCGCGGCCGTGGCCACCGCCGCGATACCCGCCGTACTGACCCGCGGCCTCCATCTCGACGGGCTCGCCGACACCGCGGACGGGCTCGGCAGCGGCAAGCCCGCCGAGGACGCGCTGGGCATCATGAAGCGGTCGGACATCGGGCCGTTCGGCGTGATCACGCTGCTGTTCGCCCTGCTCGGGCAGGTGGCGGCCCTGGCCGAGCTCTACGGGCAGGACTGGGCGCACGGCGCGGTCGGGGCCGCCGTGGCCGGTGTCACCGCGCGCTGCGCCCTGACGCTCGCGGCCCGCGTGGGGGTTCCGGCGGCGCGCCCGGAGGGGCTGGGCGCGGCGGTCGCGGGCAGCGTGCCGTGGCGTTCCGCCGGTGTCGTGGCGGCGGTCACGGTGGTCGGCTGCGCGGTGGTGGCCGTCCCCTTCGGCCCGTACGCCGTCGTCCGCAACGCCTTCGCGGCCCTGGCCGCCCTGGCGGCAGCCGAACTCCTCCTGCACCACTGCCGCCGCCGTCTCGGCGGGGTGACCGGCGATGTCTTCGGCGCGCTGGCGGAAACGGCCGCCACGGCCGCCCTGGTGGTCCTGACCTTCGGCTGATCGGCCGAGAGGTGTCCGACGCGTGACGCCCGTGCCGGACCGCTCAACTGTGGCTCCGCCCCAGCCCCCAGACGGAGCCCCGCCACGCGGCGGACACCCCGTAGGAACCCTTAGCCCTCTAGTCCTCGCGCTCCGGGAGCTCCGCGTGCAGTGCCGCGGCGGCCTGCACCAGTGGCAGGGCGAGGAGCGCGCCCGTGCCCTCGCCGACCGTGACGCCCTGGTCGAGCAGCGGGGTGAGGGCGATGCGGTCGAGGGCCTTCTCCTGGCCCGGTTCGCCGCTGGTCTGACCGGCCAGCCACCAGTCCGGGGCGCGGAACGCCACCCGCTGGGCGACCAGCGCGCAGGCCGCGGAGACGACGCCGTCGAGGATCACGGGGGTGCGGCGTACGGCGCTCTGGAGCAGGAAGCCGGTGATCGCGGTGAGGTCGGCACCGCCGACGGTGGCCAGCAACTGGAGCTGGTCGCCGAGCACCGGGCGGGCGCGGCGCAGCCCGTCGCGGATGGCGGCGCACTTGCGCATCCAGGCGAGGTCGTCGATGGCGGCCCCGCCGCGGCCGGTGACCACGGACGCGTCCGTACCGCACAGCGCGGCGATGAGCGTGGCCGCGGCGGTGGTGCCGCCGACGCTGAGGTCGCCGAGGACGAGGAGGTCCGTACCGGAGTCGGCTTCCTCGTCGGCGATGGCCATCCCCGCGCGGAAGGCCCGCTCCGCCTCGTCCAGGGTGAGCGCGTCCTCGAGGTCGATCCGGCCGGACGCCCGGCGCACCCGGTGGCGGGTGACGTCTTCGGGTAGGTCCCCCGGGTCGCAGTCCAGGGCCATGTCGATGACGCGGACGGGGGTGCCGAGGCGGGCGGCGAGAATGGCGGCCGGGCTCCCGCCGTCGAGCACGGCGCGGACCAGACGGTGGGCGCTCCTGGCGGGGCGGGCGGAGACGCCGAGGTCGGAGACGCCGTGGTCACCCGCGAAGAGGACGACGCGGGCCTGCTCGATGGGCTTGACCGGCACCCGCTGCTGAGCGGCGGCCAGCCACTCGCCCAATTCGTCCAGCCGCCCGAGCGCACCCGGCGGCAACGCGAGCCGCTCGCGGCGCTCCTCGGCGTCACGCCGGATGCCCCCGTCGGGGCGCTCGATCAGGTCGACGAAGTCATCGAGATTGAGAGCACTCACCTGCCGAACCCTACCGGGCGCTCCGGGAACCGGTACGGCGTCCGGCCGTTGACCCCGGGGCGACGCGCGCAGGGGCTCGGGCGGGGGCTCGGGCCGTGGGCTTGCGTTGGTCTACTCGGCTCGGCCGTCCGCGCCGCCGTCTCGCGCCTGCGGCGCAATTGAGCAGCGGGGCAGGGGGTGGGGGCGCGGGCCGCGTCGCCGGGCCGGTGGGACGCGAAGACCGTGGCGGCTCGGGCCCCGGGGGGCTGATCCCGTTGCCGGGCTGCCGGGCTGCCGGGCTGCCGGGCTGCCGGGCTGC
>NZ_LAKD02000143.1 GCF_000968685.2 Streptomyces antioxidans | reverse complement strand
CCACCGCCGTCAACGGCAGCTCGGCCGGAATGTCGGCCAACACCCCGGCCAGCGCCTCCCGATCCGCCACATCACACGCAACCACCGTCACCCGGGCGCCAGAAGCTGCGAGTTCATCCCGCAACCCGGCCGCACCCGGGGCATCGAGGCCACGACGACTGGTGAGCACCACATGCTCGGCACCCTTGCCGATCAACCAACGGGCCACATACGCGCCCAACGCGCCCGTACCACCCGTCACCAGCACCGAGCCCGCGCCCGGCCGCCAGTCGCGGCCACGCCCGGTCTTGGTGTCGGACATGGCGTCGGTTTCGGCGGCGGACTTCGCGGCGGCATGGGCGGCGGTCTCGGTGGCCCGGGTCAGACGGCGGCCGAAGACACCGGAGGCGCGCACCGCCACCTGGTCCTCGCCCTCGCCACCGGCCAGCACGCCCGCGAGCCGGGACAGCGCGCGGTCGTCCACCGTCTCCGGCAGATCGACCAGACCGCCCCACCGCTCGGCCAGTTCCAGGGCCGCGACCCGGCCCAGGCCCCAGACCCGCGCCTGCCACGGGTCCACCGGACCGTGGTCCGCCCGGCCGGTCGAGACCGCACCGCGCGTGGCGACCCACAGCGGCGCGTCCACGGCCAGGTCACCCAGGGCCTGCGCCAGGGCGGCCGTGCGGAGCAGCCCATCGGTCCCCTCCGCCAGGGACGGCAGCGCGAACACCCCGGCCACCGGGGCATCGGCGACCGCCTCGCGCAGCAGTTCGGCCATGCCCGTACGGTCCCCGGCGGTCAGCTCGACCGTCCGCACCTCGGCGCCGCGTGCGGACAGCGTCCGTACGACACCCTCGGCCAGTGCGCCGTCCGCCCCGCCGTACGTCTCACCGTCGGCCGTCGCATCGGCCGGGGCGACGACCAGCCAGCGGCCGGTCAGCGTCCCCTCGGCGCGGGCGGCCACCGGCTTCCAGGTCACCCGGTAGCGCCAGCCGTCCACGGTGGACCGCTCGCCCTGGCGGCGCCGCCACGAGGACAGCATCGGCAGGACGGCACCCAGCGAGGAGAGCGCGTCGCCATCGGCGTCCGCGTCCTCGGACCGGAGCGTCCCGGCCAGCGCCTCCAAGTCCTCGCGCTCGACGGCCTCCCAGAACCGCGCGTCCACGGAGTCCATGGCCGCGACGACCTCGTGGGCCTCCTCCGGGTCCTGGACCCAGAAGCGCTGCCGCTGGAAGGCGTAGGTCGGCAGCTCGACCGCGCGGGCCCCCGTACCGGCGAAGAACGCCGCCCAGTCCAGGGCGATCCCCCGCGTGTGCAGCGCGCCGAGGGCCGCCATCAGCGCCACCGGTGCGCTACGCCCCTTGCGGAGCGCCGGAACGAAGGCGGCGGCATCGCCGGACACGCACTCCTGTGCCATGGCGGTCAGCACACCATCGGGGCCCAACTCCACGTAGGTGGTGACCCCTTGGGCCTCCATCGTCCGTACGCCGTCGAGGAAGCGGACGGCCTCCCGGACGTGGCGCACCCAGAAGCCGGGGGTGGTGATCTCCTCCGCGGCCACCACATCCCCGGTGAGGTTGGAGACGATCGGAATGCGCGGGGCCCCATACGTAAGCCCCTCCGCGACCTCCCGGAACGCCTCCAACATCCCGTCCATACGCGGCGAGTGGAACGCATGGCTGACCGTGAGCCGCTTGGTCTTACGGCCCCGCGCCTCAAAACCGGACGCGATCGCGACAGCCGCGTCCTCATCACCCGCGACGACCACCGACGACGGCCCGTTCAGCGCGGCAATCGAGACACGCTCGGTCAGCAGCGGCGCCACCTCATCCTCGGACGCCTGGATCGCGATCATCGCGCCACCGACCGGCAGCTCCTGCATCAACCGCCCACGCGCCGCCACCAATTTTGCGGCGTCCGCCAGCGAGAGCACACCCGCCACATGCGCGGCAGCAAGCTCACCAATCGAATGCCCGGACAGGAAGTCCGCCTTCAGACCCCACGACTCAACGAGCCGGAACAACGCCACCTCAACCGCGAACAACGCAGGCTGAGTGAACCCCGTCCGATCCAGCACCGCCGCGTCATCCCCGAACAACACATCCCGCAACGGCCGCTCCAGATGCGCGTCCAGCTCATCGCACACCGCGTCCAGCGCCCCCGCGAACACCGGATAGGCGTCATACAGCTCACGCCCCATCCCCAGCCGCTGACTCCCCTGCCCCGTGAACAGGAACGCCACCTTGCCGCCCTCGGCGACCGTTCCCCGGATCAGCCCGGCCGCCGACTCGCCGCGCGCGAGCGCGTCCAGGCCGGACAGCAGTCCGGCGCGGTCCTCGCCGATGACCACCGCGCGCCGCTCAAGCGCCGCCCGGCCCGTGGCCAGCGAGTGGCCTACGTCCGTGGTGTCCAGCTCGGGGTGGGTGGCGAGGTGGGCGAGGAGGCGTTCGGCCTGGCCGCGCAGGGCGGCCTCGGACCTGCCCGAGAGCACCCACGGCACCGTCGGCAGCTCCGCCACCGGACGACCGGTCGCGGGGGTCTCCTCCGGAGCGGGGGCCGGGGGCTGCTCCAGGATGGTGTGGGCGTTCGTACCGCTCACGCCGAACGACGAGATGGCCGCCCGGCGCGGCCGGTCGAGCTCCGGCCACGGCCGGGCCTCGGTCAGCAGCTCGAGGTCGCCCGCCGACCAGTCCACATGCGGGGTGGGCTCGTCCACGTGCAGGGTGCGTGGCAGCACCCCGTGGCGCATCGCCATGATCATCTTGATGATGCCCGCGACGCCCGCGGCGGCCTGGGTGTGGCCGATGTTGGACTTCAGCGAGCCGAGCCACAGCGGCTGCCCCTCGGGCCGGTCGCGGCCGTAGGTGGCGAGCAGGGCCTGGGCCTCGATCGGGTCACCCAGCGTCGTACCAGTGCCGTGTGCCTCCACCACATCGACATCGGCGGTGGTGAGCCGGGCGCTGGTGAGCGCGTCACGGATGACGCGCTGCTGGGACGGGCCGTTGGGCGCCGTCAGACCGTTGGACGCGCCGTCCTGGTTGATAGCCGAACCCCGGACGACCGCCAGCACGCGGTGGCCGTTGCGCCGGGCGTCCGACAGCCGCTCGACCAGTAGCATGCCCGCGCCCTCGGCCCAGCCGGTGCCGTCCGCCGAGGCGGCGAAGGACTTGCAGCGGCCGTCGCTGGACAGCCCCTGCTGGCGGCTGAAGTCGATGAACGTGTCCGGGGTGGCCATGACGGTCACACCACCGGCCAGCGCCAGCGAGCACTCGCCGTTGCGCAGCGCCTGCGCGGCGAGGTGCAGCGCCACCAGCGATGACGAGCACGCCGTGTCGATGGTGACCGCGGGGCCCTCGAGCCCGAAGGTGTACGCCACCCGGCCCGAGGCGATGCTGCCCGCGCCGCCGGTGCCGAGGTAGCCCTCGAGCCCCTCGGGGACGGCGGTGAGCCGGGTCAGATAGTCGTGGTACATGACGCCCGCGAACACACCGGTCTTGCTGCCGCGCACGGCCGCCGGATCGATCCCGGCGCGCTCGAACGCCTCCCACGAGGTCTCCAGCAGCAGCCGCTGCTGCGGGTCCATCGCCATGGCCTCGCGCGGGTTGATCCCGAAGAAGTCCGGGTCGAAGTCGGCGGCGTCGTGCAGGAAGCCGCCCTCGCGGGTGTAGCTGGTGCCCACCTGGTCGGGGTCGTCGCTGTAGAGCGCGTCGAGGTCCCAGCCGCGGTCGGCGGGGAAGTCGGAGATGGCGTCGGTGGCGCCGATGACGAGCCGCCACAGCTCCTCGGGGGTGGTGACCCCGCCGGGGTAGCGGCAGCTCATACCGACGATGGCGATCGGATCGTCCTCGGTGACGGCCGCCACCGGGGCCGGGGTGTGTACCTCGGCCGGCTCTTCGCCCACCAGCTCGGTCCGCAAGTGGCGCGCCAGGAGCCGCGGGTCCGGGTAGTCGAAGATGAGGGTGGCGGGCAGCCGCAGCCCGGTGACCGCGTTGAGCTGGTTGCGCAACTCGACGGCGGTCAGCGAGTCAAAGCCCAGGTCCTTGAACGCCCGCCCGGAGCCGATGGTCTCCGCACCCGCGTAGCCGAGCACGGTGGCCACCTGCGCCCGCACCAGGTCCAGCAACAGCCGCTCCTGCTCCGGCTCCGACAGCCCGGCGAGCCGCCCGGCCAGACCGGACTCGCCGCCCGCCGCGACCGCGTCCACCGCGCGCCGCGCCGGGCCCCGCACCAGACCGCGCAGCAGCGGCGAGATCGCGGGCTGGTTGCGCAGCGCCGCGAGGTCCAGGCGCATCGGCACCAGCGACGCCTCGCCGACGGTCAGCGCGGCGTCGAAGAGCCGCAGCCCGTCCGCCACCGGCAGCGGGGGCACTCCGGCCCGCCGCAGCCGGGTGAGGTCGGCCTCGTCCAGCGTGTCGCCCATGCCGCCACCGGCCCACAGGCCCCACGCCAGCGCGGTGGCCGGGAGGCCCTGGGCGGCGCGGTGCTGGGCGAGGGCGTCCAGGAAGGCGTTGGCGGCGGCGTAGTTGCCCTGACCCGGACCGCCGAACACCCCGGCGGCCGAGGAGAACAGCACGAACGCCGACAGGTCGAGGCCGCGGGTCAGCTCGTGGAGGTTCCACGCCGCGTCCACCTTCGGGCGCAGGACGTGGGCGATGCGCTCGGGGGTGAGCGAGCCGATCACACCGTCGTCCAGTACGCCCGCGGTGTGCACGACCGCGGTCAGCGGGTGCTCGGCGGGGACGGTGGCGAGGGCCGCGGCGAGGGCGTTTCGGTCCGCCGCGTCGCACGCCGCCCAGTGCGCGTTCGCGCCCAACTCGGCCAGCTCGGCGGTGAGTTCTGCCGCGCCGGGTGCCTGGGCGCCACGGCGGCTGAGCAATAGCAGATGCCGTACGCCGCGCTCGGCCGCCAAGTGGCGGGCGAACAGGCCACCGAGTGAGCCGGACGCTCCGGTGACCAGCACCGTGCCGTCCGGGTTCCACGCGGGGGGCATGTTGTCGGTGGTGGTCGCGGCACGGGCCAGGCGTGGCGTCTTGAGGACGCCCTGCCGCACCGCGGCCTCGGCCTCGCCGCTGGCGAGCACGGCGGGCAGCGCGGCCCGCGAGTCATCATGGCCGTCGAGGTCGATGAGGGTGAAGCGGTCCGGGTTCTCGGACTGTGCCGAGCGCAGTAGGCCGCGTACGGCGGCGGCTGCCGGGTCCGGCACCGGCTCGCCGGGGGTGGTGGCTACGGCGCCGGAGGTCAGCAGGATCAGGCGGGAGTTGGTGAAGCGGTTGTCGGCCAGCCAGGTCTGGAGGAGGTGGAGGGCTTGGGTGGTGGCGTCGTGTGCCATGGTGGCGGGCGAGGGGGTTTGCCCCACCCCGCCCCTTCCCACAACGTGGGGCTCCGCCCCAAGGCCCCGGTCCTCAAGCGCCGGACGGGCTGGAGATGTCGCATCCGGGCCTTCGAGTGCCGCGCCGTCCGCGTGCGGGTGGGGACGCCCTCCGGGCGTGTCCTCAAACGCCGGACCGGCTTGAACTACCGCACCCGGGCCTTCGAGTGCCACACCCGAACCTTCAAGTTCCGCGCCATCCGCATGCGGGTGCGAACGCCCTCCGGACGTGTCCTCAAACGCCGGACCGGCTTGAATAGCCGCACCCGGGCCTTCGAGTGCCGCGTCGTCCGTGTGTACGGCCGCACGCCCTTCCGGCGTGTCCTCAAACGCCGCCTGGTGCGTCAGGTTCACCACTACCTGGTCCGGCAGTGGCGTTCCGGAATCGATGGCCTTGGCCAGTGCGGTCAGGTCCGGGTACGCCGTGGCGGTCAGTCCGAACGGGTCCGGGCCCAGCACCGCCCACTGGGCGTCGCGCGGCGCACCGGCCGCGTCGGGAGGTGCGGCCGTTGTCCACTCCACGCGGTACAGCGACTCGTGGTAGGCCGTGCGCGCGTTCTCCAACTGCTCGGCCGAGACCGGGCGCAGCGCCAGCGAGTCCACGGCCGCGACCGGTGCGCCGGTGGCGTCCGCGAGTTCCAGCCGGACGGCGTCGCCGCCCACGGCGGCCATCCGCACCCGCAGCGTGGCCGCGCCGCTCGCGTACAGCGACACCCCGGTCCAGGCGAACGGCAGTCGCCCCTCGGTCTCGGTGCCGCCGAGACCGGCCAGGCCGAGCGCGTGCAGCGCGGCGTCCAGCAGCGCCGGGTGCAGCCCGAACGCGGCGGCCTCCTCGGCCGTGCCCTCGTCCAGCGCCACCTCGGCGAACACCTCGCCACCTCGCCGCCACGCCCTGCGCAGCCCCTGGAACGCGGGGCCGTACGCGAAGCCGACGCCCCGCAGCTCGGCGTAACGATCGCCGACCTCGACCTCGGCAGCGTCCGCCGGAGGCCACGCGGTCAGCTCGAACGACGCCTCCGGCCCACCGCCGGACGCCAGCACACCGGACGCGTGCCGGGTCCACGGCTCCTCGGCCGACAGGTGCTCGGCCCGGGAGTGCAGCTCCAGCGGGCGGCGGCCGGTGTCATCGGCCGCGCCGACCCACAGCCGCAGCTGGGCCCCGCCGTCCTCGGCCAGCACCAGCGGCGCTTCGAGGGTCAGCTCCTCAAGCACCTCGCAGCCGACCTGGTCACCGGCGCGGACCGCGAGCTCCACGAACGCGGTGCCGGGCAGCAGCACCGTGTCCATGATCGTGTGATCGGCGAGCCACGGATGCGTGGACAGCGCCAGCCGCCCGGTGAACAACACCCCGTCCGCACCGGGCAGTTCGGCGCTGGCACCGAGCAGCGGATGCCCGGCCCGGCCGAGTCCGACCGCCGCCACATCGCCCAGGAAGAGCGACGAGACCTTCGGCCAGTAGCGCTGCCGCTGGAAGGCGTACGTGGGCAGCGCGGCCAGCTCCTCCGGCGCCAGCCGGGCGGCGCCGGTCCCTGCGTAGAAGGCCGCCCAGTCCACCGCCACGCCACGGACATGCGCCCGGGCGACTGCCGTGGTCAGTGCCTCGGCCTCGGGACGGTCCTTGCGCAGCGCGGAGACGAACCCGGCGTCCTCACCGGTCACGCAGTCCTGCGCCATCGCGGTGAGCACACCGTCCGGGCCCAGCTCGATGAACGTGGTGACGTTGCGCTCCTCCAGCGACCGTACGCCGTCCAGGAAGCGGACCGCCTCCCGGACGTGGCGCACCCAGAAGTCCGCCGTCACGATCTCCTCGGCGGAGACCAGCCCGCCCGTCAGGTTGGACACGATCGGGATGCGCGGGGCCTCGTACGACAGCCCCTCCGCCACCTCGCGGAACGCCTCCAACATCCCGTCCATACGCGGCGAGTGGAACGCGTGACTGACCGTGAGCCGCTTGGTCTTACGGCCCTGCGCCTCGAACGACGCGGCGATCTGTACGGCCGCGTCCTCATCACCCGCGATGACCACCGACGTGGGCCCATTGAGCGCGGCAATCGACACCCGCTCATTCAGCAGCGGCGCCACCTCGTCCTCGGACGCCTGGATCGCGATCATCGCGCCACCGACCGGCAGCTCCTGCATCAACCGCCCACGCGCCGCCACCAACCGCGCCGCATCCGCCAGCGAGAGCACACCCGCCACATGCGCGGCAGCAAGCTCACCAATCGAGTGCCCGGACAGGAAGTCCGCCCTGAGACCCCACGACTCAACGAGCCGGAACAGCGCCACCTCAACCGCGAACAACGCGGGCTGAGTGAACCCCGTCCGATCCAGCACCGCCGCGTCATCCCCGAACAACACATCCCGCAACGGCCGCTCCAGATGCGCGTCCAGCTCATCGCACACCGCGTCCAGCGCCCCCGCGAACACCGGATAGGCGTCATACAACTCACGCCCCATCCCCAGCCGCTGACTCCCCTGCCCCGTGAACAGGAACGCCACCCGGCCACCGGCCACCGAGCCCCGCACGAGCCCGGCCGCCGTGCGGCCCTCGGCGAGCGCCGCCAGGCCGGACAGCAGCCCGTCCCGGTCCTCGGCGACCAGCGCCGCCCGCTCCTCGAAGGACGAGCGGCCCACGGCCAGTGCGTAGCCGAGGTCGGCCGTGCGGAGCTCGGTCCGGGCGGTCAGGTGGCCGTGCAACTGCTCGGCCTGGGCGCGCAGTCCGTCTTCCGTACGGGCCGAGAGCAGCACCGGCAGGGCGGCCCCGCCCTCGTCGGCGTCCTCGACAGCCTCGACGGCGTCGGCCGCCGGGGCCTCTTCCAGCACCGCATGGGCGTTGGTGCCGCTGAAGCCGAACGACGACACACCCGCGCGGCGCGGACGGCCGTTCTGCGGCCACTCACTCGCCTCCGTCAGCAGGGCGACCGCGCCCGTCGACCAGTCCACATGCGGGGTGGGCTCGTCCACGTGCAGGGTGCGCGGCAGCACCCCGTGCCGCATGGCGAGGACCATCTTCATCACACCCGCGACACCCGCCGCGGCCTGCGTATGACCGATGTTGGACTTGATGGAGCCGAGCAGCAGCGGCTGCCCCTCCGCCCGGTCCTGGCCGTACGTGGCCAGCAGCGCCTGGGCCTCGATCGGGTCACCCAGCCTGGTGCCCGTGCCGTGCGCCTCGACCGCGTCCACCTCGGACGCCGACAGCCCCGCACCCGCCAGCGCCTGCCGGATCACCCGCTGCTGCGACGGACCATTCGGCGCCGTCAGACCGTTCGACGCACCGTCCTGGTTGACGGCCGTGCCGCGTACGAGCGCGAGCACCGGGTGGCCGTTCTTCCGCGCGTCCGACAGCCGCTCCACCAGCAGCATGCCGACGCCCTCGCCCCAGCCCGTGCCATCCGCACCGGCCGCGAACGCCTTGATCCGGCCGTCCTCCGCGAGCCCGCGCTGACGGCTGAAGTCCACGAACACACCGGGCGTGGACATCACGGTCACACCGCCCGCGAGCGCGATCGAGCACTCGCCGCCGCGCAGCGCCTGGATCGCCGAGTGGAGGGCGACCAGCGAGGAGGAGCAGGCGGTGTCGATGGTGACCGCCGGGCCTTCGAGACCGAAGGTGTAGGCGAGGCGGCCCGAGATCACGCTGGCCGCGTTGCCCGTGCCCATATGGCCTTCGAGGCCCTGCGAGTCGCCCAGCAGCAGGGACAGATAGTCCTGGCCGTTGGTGCCGACGAAGACTCCGGCGGCGCTGCCGCGCAGCGTGGCCGGGTCGATCCCGGCCCGCTCGAACGCCTCCCACGACGTCTCCAGCAGCAGCCGCTGCTGCGGATCCATGGCAAGCGCCTCGCGCGGCGAGATCCCGAAGAACGCGGGGTCGAAGTCGGCCGCGTCCCGCAGGAATCCGCCCTCGCGGACGTAGGAGGTGCCCTCGACGTCCGGGTCCGGGTTGTAGAGCGTCCGGAGGTCCCAGCCGCGGTCGGCGGGCATGTCCGAGATGACGTCCGTACCGGACACCAGCAGCCGCCACAGCTCCTCGGGGGTGCGCACACCGCCCGGGAAACGGCAGCTCATCGCCACGATCGCGATCGGATCGTCGTCGGCCGCCACGCCCGCCACGGGCGCCGCCCCGCCGCTGGCCGCCGCCTGCCCGCCGAGCAGTTCGGCGAAGAGGTGGTCGGCGAGGGCGAGCGGTGTCGGGTAGTCGTAGATGAGGGTGGCGGGTAGCCGCAGATCGGTGGCGGCGTTGAGACCGTTGCGCAGTTCGACGGCGGTGAGGGAGTCGAAACCGAGCTCGCGGAAGGCCCGTTCGGCGCTGATGTCGGCCACGTCGGCGTGGCCGAGGACATCCGCGACATGGGTCCGTACGAGATCCAGCAGGGCCCGGTGGCGCTCCGCCTCGGGCAGGCCGAGGAGGCGGCGCGCGAGTGCGGAGGCCGTCTCGGCGGGTGCCGCCTCGCCGGTCGTGGCGACGGCGGCCTGGCGCACCTCGGGCAGATCGGCCAGCAGGGGGCTGGGACGGCCCGCGGTGAAGCCCGGCGCGAACCGGTCCCAGTCGACGTCCGCCACGGTGACGGCCGCGTCGCCCAGGTCGAGGGCGCGCTGCAGGGCGTCGATCGCGAGCTCGGCGTCCATCGGCGGCATCCCGGCGCGGCGCATCCGCTGCTCCAGCGCGTCGTCGGCGGCCATACCGCCCTCGGCCCACGGGCCCCAGGCCACCGAGGTGGCGGACAGCCCCTCGGCCCGGCGGCGCTCGGCGAGCGCGTCCAGGAAGGCGTTCGCGGCGGCGTAGTTGGCCTGACCGGCGGCGCCGATCGAACCCGCGAACGAGGAGAACAGCACGAACGCGGACAGGTCGAGGCCCCGCGTCAGCTCATGGAGGTTGGCCGCGGCATCCG
>NZ_LAKD02000142.1 GCF_000968685.2 Streptomyces antioxidans | reverse complement strand
GAGAACGGCAGCCGGGCACCCTCGCCCTCGACCAAGCCACCCAACCCCACCGCATGCAACGCCGAATCCAACAACGCCGGATGCAGACCAAACCCACCCACCTCGGACTGCCCGTCCTCCGGCAACTCCAACTCCGCGTAGACCTCACCACCAAGCCGCCACGCGGACCTCAACCCCCGGAACACCGGGCCATAGGCAAGCCCGAGACCCGCCATGCCCTCGTACAGACCCTCCAACTCGACCGGCGCCGCACCCGCCGGAGGCCATACACCCAGGTCGAACGACGCCGCCGACGCACCCGAGCTCAGCACACCCGACGCATGGCGCAACCACGGCTCATCCGCAGCCGCACCCTCCAACCGCGAATACACCTCAAACACACGACGGCCAGAACCATCCGGCTCCCCCACCGACAACTGAAGCTGAACACCACCCACCTCCGGAAGCACCAACGGCGCCTCCAGCGTCAACTCCTCCAGCAGATCACAACCCACCTGGTCACCAGCACGAACCGCCAACTCCACAAAAGCCGTACCCGGCAACAACACCGAACCCATCACAGCGTGATCCAGCAACCACGGATGGGTCTGCGCCGAGATCCGCCCGGTCAGCAGCACACCGTCACCGCCCGCAAGCGGTACCGCGGCGCCCACGAGCGGATGGTCCACGGCGGCCAGCCCGAGCCCGGCCGTGCCACCGACGCCGTAGGCCGACGCCTGTGGCCAGTACCGGCGGCGCTGGAAGGCGTACGTCGGCAGATCGATCAGCTCAACCCGACCGCCGCCCGTACCGGCGAAGACGGCCGCCCAGTCCACGGCCACACCACGGACGTACGCCCGCGCCACGGCGGCGTGAACCGCCCGCGCCTCGGGCCGACCGGCCCGCAACACGGCGGCGAATCCGGCCGCGTCGGCGTCGGTGACGCACTCCTCGGCCATGGCGGTGAGCACACCGTCGGGCCCCAACTCGACGTAGGTGGTGACCCCTTGGGCCTCCAGCGTCCGTACGCCATCCAAGAAACGGACCGCCTCGCGGACGTGGCGCACCCAGAAGTCCGGGCTGGTGATCTCCTCGGCGGAGACCAGCTCACCGGTCAGATTCGACACGATCGGGATACGCGGGGCCTCGTACGCAAGCTCCTCCGCCACTTCCCGGAACGCCTCCAACATCCCGTCCATACGCGGGGAGTGGAACGCGTGGCTGACCGTGAGCCGCTTGGTCTTACGGCCCTGCGCCTCGAAACCGGCAGCGATGGCGACAGCCGCGTCCTCGTCACCCGCGATGACCACGGACGACGGCCCGTTGAGCGCGGCGATCGAGACGCGCTCGGTCAGCAGCGGCGCCACCTCTTCCTCCGACGCCTGCACCGCGATCATCGCGCCACCCGCGGGCAGCTCCTGCATCAACCGCCCACGCGCCGCCACCAACTTCGCGGCATCAGCCAGCGACAGCACACCGGCCACATGCGCGGCGGCCACCTCACCGATCGAATGCCCGGACAGGAAGTCAGCCTTCACACCCCAGGCCACCACCAGCCGGAACAACGCCACCTCGATGGCGAACAGCGCGGGCTGAGTGAAGCCCGTCTGATCCAGCGCCTCAACGTCCCTCCCGAACAGCACGGTCTTCAGCGGGCGTTCGAGGTGGAGGTCCAGCGCGTCGCAGACCTCGTCCAGCGCCTCCGCGAACACCGGATAGGCGTCATACAACTCACGACCCATGCCGAGCCGCTGACTCCCCTGCCCCGTGAACAGGAACGCCACCTTGCCGCCCTCGGCCGACCCACGGATCACCTCCGCGCCGGACTCGCCGCGTGCCACGGCGTCCAGACCGCGTAGGAAGCCCTCCCGGTCGTCGGCCACCAGCACCGCGCGGTGGTCCAGCGCGGCGCGCGTGGTCGCGAGCGAATAGCCGAGGTCTGCCGGTGCGAGCTCCGGCCGCTCGGCCAGATAGGAACGGAGCCGCGCGGCCTGTGCACGCAGTGCGTCGGCGGTCTTCGCCGACAGCGGCCACGACGTCACACCAGGGTCCGTCGCCACCTCACGCGGAGCCTCGTCCTCGCTGACCGGGGCCTGCTCGATGATCGTGTGCGCATTCGTACCGCTGAAGCCGAACGACGAGACCGCAGCCCGCC
>NZ_LAKD02000141.1 GCF_000968685.2 Streptomyces antioxidans | reverse complement strand
GACTGGTACTAATAGGCCGAGGGCTTGTCCTCAGATGCTCGCGTCCACTGTGTGGTTCCCGGGTTGCGAACAGTCGCACCGGTGAATCAGTTCCACTTTACTTAATTGAAGAGTGTGCTTGTTCGCTAGAACCCGATAGGGTTTCGGTGGTCATTGCGTTAGGGAAACGCCCGGTTACATTCCGAACCCGGAAGCTAAGCCTTTCAGCGCCGATGGTACTGCAGGGGGGACCCTGTGGGAGAGTAGGACGCCGCCGAACAATCTTTGAAGGACCCTTGGTCCCAGCGTGCATGCTGGGACCAAGGGTCCTTTTGTTTTTGCTGGGCCCGCATCGGTGTGATCGGTGCGGGAGAATGGCTGCAGTACTTGACGACAGGAGTCACGCCGATGTCCACCAACTCTCCCGATGACCGGTCGGGCCGCGAGCCGCGGCGCCCGAACTCCGGCGACCGGCGGGAGGTCCGTGGCTCCGGGCCGCGCCGCGACGGCGGTCGTGGTGGTTTCCGGCGTGACGACCGCCGCGAGGAGCGGCCGCGCGGGCCGCGTCGTGACGATGACCGCGGTGGCTTCCGCCGGGATGATGACCGTGGTGGTTTCCGTCGCGATGACCGCCGCGATGACAGGCGGGACGAGCGCCGGGATGATCGCCGGGACGACCGGTCGCGCGGCCCGCGGCGCGACGATGAGCGTGGGGGCCGCCCCGGCGGCTATGGGCGCCGCGATGACCGGGGTGGCCGTCCCGCCGGGCGTTACGAGCGCCGGGATGACCGTCGTGATGACCGCCGGGACGAGCGGCGTGACGATCGGTCGCGTGGGCCTCGGCGTGATGACCGTGACGGTGGCTCCCGTCCGGGCGGCTTCCGCCGGGACCGTGACGATCAGCCGGGCTTCCGCCGTGACGATGACCGTGGTGGCTACCGCCGCGATGCCCATCGGGATGACCGGCGCGATGAGCGTCGGGACGACCGTGGTGGCTTCCGCCGCGATGACCGCGATCGTGACCGTGGCGGCCGGGGCGGCGGCTACGAGCGTCGTGATGAGCGGCCTTCGTATCGTCGTGATGACGATCGTGGTGGGTTCCGGCGGGATGAGCGTCGTGATGAGCGGCCTTCGTATCGTCGTGACGATGATCGTGGTGGGTTCCGGCGGGACGACCGCCGTGATGAGCGGCCCCGTGGGCCTCGGCGTGATGACCGCGGCGGTGGCTTCCGGGGTGGGCGCGATGATCGCGGGCCGAGTCGGCCGTATGGCCAGGGCCGGGGGCGTGACGATCGGCGCTCCGGTGGTGGCGGTGGTGGGTTCCAGCGCCGTGACGACCGCGGCGGCGGGTACGGGCGTCGCGAAGAGCGCGGCAGGGACCGCGACCGTGAGCCGATCAAGCGGCTGCCGATCCCCGAGGACGTCACAGGGGACGAGATCGACAAGGGTGTGCGGCAGGAGCTGATGAGCCTGCCGAAGACCCTCGCCGAGGACGTCGCGAAGAACCTCGTCATGGTGGCCAAGCTGCTGGACGAGGAACCAGAGCGGGCGTACCAGTACTCGCGCGTCGCCCTGCGGCTCGCCTCCCGGGTGGCCGCCGTGCGCGAGGCCGCGGGCTTCGCCTCGTACGCGGTCGGGAAGTACGCCGAGGCGCTGGCGGAGTTCCGCGCCGCGCGCCGTATGACCGGTAACTCCGAGCTGTGGCCGGTGATGGCCGACTGTGAGCGCGGCATGGGCCGCCCCGAGCGGGCGCTGGCCATGGCCGGTGAGCCGGAGGTGCAGAAGCTGGACCGGGCCGGTCAGGTCGAGATGCGGATGGTGGCCGCCGGGGCCCGGCGCGACATGGGCCAGGCCGACGCGGCCGTGGTGACCCTGCAGAGCCCGGAGTTGGCCTCGAACTCCATCCAGCCCTGGACCGCCCGGCTGCGCTACGCGTACGCCGACGCGCTGCTGGCGGTCGGCCGCGAGGACGAGGCCCGCGAGTGGTTCGCCAAGGCGCTCGAGGCGGATCAGAGCGGGAGCACGGACGCGTCGGACCGGCTCGCCGAGCTGGACGGGGTCGAGTTCGTGGACGCCCTCGACCCCGAGGAGACGGCGGACGACGACACCGCTCAGCCCGTCGGGGGAGCGACGGCCGGGGAGCCGGAAGCCGGGGAGCCGGAAGCCGGGGAGCCGGAGGCCGACGCGCTGCCGTCCGACGAGGACATGGTCGAGCCCGAGGCCGACAGCGCCGAGCCCGTGGCCGAGGCGGTGTCCGAGGGCCAGACGGCCGGGTTCGAGAACGACGGCGAGGACAGCGAGGACGGCGACGGCCGTTGATGCCGTGACATGAGGGGGCGGGATCCCGGACCGGGGTCCCGCCCCCTTCGTATGCCCGCCCGCGTGTCCGGCCGCGTGTCCGCGCCCGAAGGGCTCACCCCAGCGTCAGGCTCCGCAGCACCAGCCCCGTCGCCGGTTTCGGTCCGAAGGACGTCGACTTGTGCGGCATCGCGATGCCCTGCCGCGCCAGCTCGTGCACGACGTCCTCGCGTACCGGATGCATCAGCACCGCCGTGCCGCCCAGCCGCTCCGCCTGTTCGACGGCCGCCTCCGGATCGTGGAGGTAGCCGATGTGCTCGGGTGTGTCCGGGACGTTCCACAGATGGTTCAGCAGGGTGTGGTGGAGCACGGTGGCGTCCAGCGTCCGCCATGTCTCCGGGCGTCCGTCGGGGACCGTACGGGCCAGCAGCTCCGGATCCGGCCGGTCCAGGAGGTGGAAGTGGCCGTCCCCGGCCAGCAGGAAGGCGTTCGGCGCGCCGGGTTCGGGCTTGGCGCGCGCCGTCTCGGCCGCCTCGGCGAGGGTCTCCAGGGCGCGCGGCAGCGGGCCGTCGACCGTCCGTACCCGGAATGCCCGCCGTACCGCCGGAAGCGCCTCGTCCGGGGGCAGTCGGCGGAGCAGCCGGTGGATGGCGCGGACCCGGAGCGGATAGCGGGCGGTGTCGACGAGGAGGACGAGCCCGAAGTCCCAGGGGCCGGGCTCCCGTCGCTCCTCGCGCAGCCGCAGATAGGTGGCCCAGCGGTGGTGGCCGTCGGCGATGAGGGCCTGGTGGTGGCGGAGGTCGGTGGAGATCGCCACGAGGTCGGTGGGGTTGGTGATCCGCCACAGATGGTGGTCGACGCCGTCCTCGGTGGTCGTGGAGAGCAACGGCTCCTGCAGGATGGTGCGTTCGATGACCTGCGCCGCCCCGCCGATGTCCTGTCCGGCGATCCCTTGCCCGGCGGCGGCCGTCGCGCTTCCTGAGGACCCGTTCGCTGAAGCCCCGTTCGCCGGGGCTCCCGGGGTCCCGTTCCCGTTGCCGCGATAGGCGAGCAGCAGCGGTTCCAGATGGGCGGCGGTGGCGCGCATCAGATCGGCCCGGTCCTCGACGACATGCGGCATGACCTCCTCGTGGGGGAGGACGATGCCCTCCTCGCGGGGGCTCAGCCGCAGCGCGCCGATCAGCCCGCGCTGGAGGGCCGGGCCGTCACGCTGCTCGTAGACGTAGAGCGCGGGTTCGGGGTCCGGGGCGAGCACTCCGTCCGCCTGCCAGCGGCGCAGTGTCTCGGCGGCCTGGCGGTTGCGGGCCTCCGGGGTCCCGGCCTGCGGCAGGATCAGCCGGACGATGTTGTACGGGTCCGCCGTCTCGAGCTCGCGCAGGCCCTCGGGCCTGACCACCACGTCGTAGGGCGGTGAGGTGACGGCGGCGAGACTGCCGACCCGCTCCGCGACATAGCGCAACCCCCGGAAGGGGGTGAGCTGCAGACCTTGTCCGCCAGGCCCTGGAATGCTCATCAGGGAATGTTATGCCCCGTGCGGCGATACGCGATGATCGGGGGAGACGCGCACAGATCTGTGAGGGAGTGGCCCCCATGAACCAACCCGTCCGCACCCGGCCCGAGTCGAGCCGACGGTCGCTGCACGAGGCGTACGACACGGCTCTGCTGGACCTCGACGGGGTGGTGTACGCGGGCGGCGAGGCCATTGACCATGCCGTGGAGTCGCTGGTCACCGCGCGGGACGGCGGGATGCGGCTGGCGTATGTGACCAATAACGCGCTGCGGACGCCGGAGGGGGTGGCCGAGCATCTGACCCGGCTCGGGATGCCCGCCACCCCCGACGATGTGATCACCTCCGCGCAGGCGGTCGCCCGGCTGATCTCCGAGCAGCTGCCCAAGGGGGCGCGGGTGCTGGTGATCGGCGGTGAGGGGCTGCGGGTGGCGCTGCGCGAGCGCGGGCTGACGCCGGTGGACTCGGCGGACGACGACCCGGCGGCGGTGGCGCAGGGGTACGGCGGGCCGGACATGCCCTGGGCCCGGCTGATGGAGGCGGGGTACGCGGTGGCGCGCGGGGTGCCGTGGTTCGCCTCCAACCTGGACCTGACGATCCCCAGCGGACGGGGCATCGCCCCGGGCAACGGCGCGGCGGTGGAGGTCGTACGCATCGTGGCGGGCACGTCTCCGCAGGCCGCCGGGAAGCCGCTGCCGCCGATGCACCGGGAGACGGTGCTGCGGACCGGCGCCCGGCGGCCGCTGGTGGTCGGGGACCGGCTGGACACCGATATCGAGGGCGCGTACGCGGGCGGGGTGGACTCGCTGCTGGTGCTGACCGGGGTGACCACGCCCGTACAGCTGCTGGCCGCCGAGCCCGGCCACCGGCCGACGTATGTGGACCGCGACCTGCGGGGGCTGCTCACCCCGCAGCCGGAGGTGGAGCGGGACGGGGCGGCGGGTGGCTTCCGGTGCGGGGGCTGGGCGGCGCGGGTCGAGAGCGGCGCGCTGGCGCTGGCGGGCGGGGGCGAGGAGCCGCTGGACGGGCTGCGGGCGCTCTGCGCGGCGGCGTGGTCCGAGGCGGGCGACGGTGCGAGCGACGCGGACGCGGGGAAGGCTCTGGCCCGGCTGGGGCTGTGAGCCCACGGGGCTGTGGCTTTGGGCCGACGGGGCCGAGGTGCTGACCTCGCCGGGGCTCCTCGGCCGGACGTGCGCTCCGGGGAGCCCGCATGGATGCGGCCAGTGGGACTTAGGATAACCTAACTTAACCTGAGTCCTGATCGGCCGTGCTGTGAGGTGGAGTTCCGCGTGACCCTGGTCAGTCCGGCGAAAGCCGGGACCGAGACAGCGAGCGCGCCGCCCCGGCGGCGCACCGCGCGCCGTGCGACCGGATTGGTCATCTCCCTTGGCGTGCTGCTGGCGATCGCCGCGGCGTCCATCGCGATCGGCGCCAAACCGATTCCGCTGGACCAGGTGTGGCACGGGCTGTTCCACTACACCGGCAGTGACACCGATGTGGTGATCCGGGACGTACGGCTGCCGCGCACCGTCCTCGGGCTGCTCGTCGGCCTCGGCCTCGGCCTCGCGGGCGCGGTCATCCAGGCCCTCACCCGCAACCCGCTCGCCGACCCCGGGCTGCTGGGGCTGAACGCGGGCGCGTCCGCCGCCGTCGTATCGGCCATCAGCTTCCTCGGCGTCACCTCGCTCACCGGCTATGTGTGGTTCGCGTTCCTCGGCACCGCCGTCGTGTCCGTGCTGGTGTACGCGCTCGGCGGCAGCCGGAGCGCCACCCCGGTGCGGCTGGCGCTCGCCGGGATGGCGGTGTACGCGGCGCTCTACGGCTACGTCAACGCGGTGGAGCTGCTGGACACCGCGGCGCTCGACAAGATGCGCTTCTGGACGGTGGGTTCGCTCGCCTCCGCCAATATGACGGTGGTACGGCAGGTGGCCCCGTTCCTCCTGGTCGGCGCCGTACTGGCGGTTCTGCTGGGCCGTTCGCTGAACGCCGTGGCGCTCGGCGACGACACGGCCCGCGCGCTCGGCAGCAACCTCAACCGCACCCGGGCGCTTTCGATGATCGCGGTCACCCTGCTGTGCGGGGCCGCGACCGCCGCGTGCGGGCCGATCGCGTTCGTCGGGCTGATCGTGCCGCATCTGGTCCGCGCGCTCACCGGGCCCGATATGCGCTGGATCCTGCCGTACGCCGCGGTGCTCTCGCCCGTTCTGCTGCTGGGCGCCGATGTGATCGGGCGGCTGGTCACCCGGCCCGCGGAGCTCCAGGTCGGCGTCGTCACCACCTTCATCGGCGGGCCCCTCTTCATCTACCTCGTACGTCGCCGAAGGATGGCCCAACTGTGAACGTGAGCAAGCGCACCAGCACGTCCAGCACGGCCGGGGCGCGCGGGGTCACGCTGCGCACCGCCGGTCTCTCGCTGCGCCTGGACGTCCGCGGCGCCGTCGTGGGGCTGCTGCTGATCGCCCTGGCGCTGGTGATGGGCGTCGTGCTGATCGGCACCGGCGACTTCCCCATCGCCCCCGCCGATGTGGTGCGCACGCTGCTCGGCAACGGCACCGTGGCGCAGGACTTCATCGTCAACGAGCTGCGGCTGCCGCGGGTGCTGGTGGGGCTGCTGGTCGGCGCGGCCCTGGGGATGGGCGGGGCGATCTTCCAGTCCATCTCCCGCAATCCGCTGGGCAGCCCGGATGTGATCGGCCTCGGCCAGGGCGCGGCGGCCGGGGCGCTCACGGCCATCGTGCTGGTCAAGGGCGATCCGAGCGTGGTCGCCACCGGGGCCGTCCTCGGCGGGGCGCTGACCGGACTGGGCGTCTACGCGCTGGCCTGGCGGCAGGGCGTCCACGGCTACCGGCTGGTCCTCGTGGGCATCGGCACCTCCGCGACGTTCACCGCCGTCAACGGCTATCTGCTCACCCAGGCCCGCCAGGAGGACGCGGCCCGCGCGGTGTTGTGGCTGACCGGCTCGCTGAACGGCCGCGACTGGGACCAGGTCTGGCCGCTGCTGGCCGTCTGCGCGGTGCTCATGCCGGTGGTCATAGGGCAGGCGCGGAACCTGCGGATGCTGGAGATGGGCGACGACAGCGCCTATGCACTCGGGGTGCGGGTGGAGCGGACGCGGATGGTGGTGATGGGCGCGGCCGTGCTCCTGGTCGCGTCCGCCACGGCAGCCGCCGGGCCCGTCGCCTTCGTGGCGCTCGTCGCCCCGCAGCTGGCCCGCAGGCTCACCCGCTCGCCGGGCCCGAACCTGCTCCCCGCGGCCTGGATGGGCGCCGCGCTGCTGGTCACCGCCGACTGGGCCGCCCAGCGCACCTTCGGGGCCGATCAGCTGCCGGTGGGGGTGCTCACCGGGATGCTGGGCGGTGCCTATCTGCTGTGGCTGCTGGTGACCGAGCGCAGGGCGGGGCGGATATGACGACTGACGACTATGGACACGACCCGGACGGAAGACGACATGGACAAGGACACCCGGCAGACCGTGGCTTCCAGCACGAGCGGCACCCAGGACCAGCGGGAGCGGGACCGGCAGCGGCTCATGGCGGAGGGGCTGACCCTCGCCTACGACCGGCGCACGGTCGCCGAGGAGCTGTCGGTGACCATCCCCGACCACTCCTTCACGGTCATCGTCGGGCCCAACGCCTGCGGGAAGTCGACCCTGCTGCGCGCCCTGTCCCGGATGCTCAAGCCGACGGCCGGATCGGTGCTGCTGGACGGGCAGTCGATCGGCTCGCTGTCCGCCAAGAAGGTCGCCCGTACCCTCGGCCTGCTGCCCCAGTCCTCGATCGCCCCGGACGGGATCACCGTCGCCGACCTGGTCGCCCGCGGCCGCTATCCCCATCAGGGGCTGCTGCGGCAGTGGTCGGAGACGGACGAGCGGATCGTCGACGAATCGATGGCGGCGACCGGGGTGGCCGAGCTCGCGGATCGGTATGTCGACGAATTGTCCGGCGGTCAGCGCCAGCGGGTGTGGATCGCGATGGCCATCGCCCAGCAGACCCCGCTGCTGCTCCTCGACGAGCCCACGACGTATCTGGACATCCAGCACCAGATCGATGTGCTGGACCTGTGCGCCCAGCTCCACGAGGAGCAGGGCCGCACCCTCGTCGCCGTGCTCCACGACCTGAACCACGCCGCCCGCTACGCCACCCATCTGATCGCGATGCGGGGCGGGGAGGTCGTCGCGGAGGGGGAGCCGGGGGACGTGGTCACGGCGGAGCTGGTGGAGCGGGTCTTCGGGCTGAGCTGCCAGGTGATCGACGACCCGGAGACGGGGACGCCGCTGGTGATCCCGGCCGCCCGCCGGTCGCGTACGGCACGGGTGGAGGCGCCGTTGGCGGGCGCCGCGGTGAGCGAGTCCTGAGGGCGGGCAGGCCGGGTGGCGCAGAGCTTGAGGCGGGGCGCTCGGGGGTGCTTGTGGCGTTTGTCCTAGATCAGCTTCCGTAGCCGCAGCAGGTCGCGCAGCCCGGCCTCGAGCTTGATCCGTCCGGCGCCCCACGCCCGCGCGAAGTGCAGCTCGCCGTTGACCAGGGCCACCAGGTCGTCGCCGGTCATCGCCAGCCGGATCTGCGCACGCTCGGCCGGGGGGCCCGGCTCGGTCGTCACGTCCTCGATCCGGCTGTCCACGAGACGGCCGACGAACGTGGTGTCCAGGTCGGTGATCCAGCAGCTGACCGAGCGATCGAGCGCGGTAGCGCTGCGGAGGTCCCCGTTCGCGGTCGCGAGGTTCTCCGCCAGTTTGTCGAGTGCGCTGCGGCACTCTTCCAAGGTCGCCATCGCGGACGACGTTACCCCAGGTCTCGTACGTCGGAGAACGAGGGATTCGCGGTAGCGTCGGGGCCATGAGCGAGCCGATGTCGGCCGGGTGGCCCGGCCCACAGTCCGGTCCTGCGGCCGGGGATGCGCGGGAGGCCGCGCAGGAGCCGGTGGTGCCGGTGGTGCCGGTGCCCGACGGGGCTGTACGTGCCGAAGGGGGCGAGGAGGGGGCCGAGGACGTCGCGCCGGAGCCGGAGTCGGTGCTTGAGCCGGAGTCTGAGTCGGTGGTCGAGGCAGTGCCCGATCAGTCGGTGGCCGAGGAGTGGGTGCCCGAGGCCGTGGCCGAGATCGTGCCGGAGCCGCCCGGCCCGGCCGATCCGGCCCCGCTCGGCGTGGACCGTACGCCCACCGGCGTCGCCGAGGTGGACGCCCGGCTGGCTCGGCTGGCCGACGCCGACCACCTCGGGACGAGCGGACATCTGGAGGTGTACGAGGATGTCCACCAGGGCCTGCGCGACACGCTCACCGCACTCGACCGGCGGCCCGGCCCGCCGCCACCACCGTCACCGCCGACCGGTCCGCGGCCCCCGTCCACTGCGTAAACGACCTCAGGAGCTGAACCACCCGTGGCAGTGACCCGCCCACGACGCGTACGACTCGACGCGGAGCTGGTGCGCCGCAAGCTGGCGCGCTCGCGTGAGCATGCCAGCCAGCTGATCGCCGCGGGCCGGGTCACCATCGGCGGGGCGGTGGCGACCAAACCGGCCACCCAGGTGGAGACCAGCGCGGCCGTCGTCGTGATCGAGGACGACAGCGATCCGGACTACGTCTCGCGCGGCGGCCACAAGCTGGCGGGCGCGCTGTGCGCCTTCAGCGAGGAGTACCGGAAGGGCGCGGGCGCCGGGCAGGCCCCCGGGGCGCACCCTGCCACGGGAGCCGGGGCGGCGGGGCTGAAGGTCGCCGGGCGGGTGGCGCTGGACGCGGGCGCGTCGACCGGAGGCTTCACGGACGTCCTGCTGCGCGCGGGCGCCGCTCGGGTGCTCGCCGTCGACGTCGGCTACGGGCAGCTCGCCTGGTCGCTGCAGAGCGATGAACGGGTCAGCGTTCACGACCGTACAAACGTGCGCGAGCTGTCACTTGAGCGGATTGGCGGGAAGCCGGTGGACTTGGTGGTCGGTGATCTCTCGTTCATTCCGCTCGGGCTCGTCCTGCCCGCCCTTGTGCGGTGCGCGGCGCCCGACGCCGATCTGGTGCTGATGGTCAAGCCACAGTTCGAGGTCGGCAAGGAGCGGCTGGGCAGCGGGGGGGTGGTCCGCAGCGCCGGGCTGCGCGCCGAGGCGGTGCGCACGGTGGCCGGGCGGGCGGCGGAGCTGGGACTGGGGGTGCTGGGCGTAACGGCCAGCCCGCTCCCGGGGCCGTCGGGTAACGTCGAGTACTTTTTGTGGATGCGCGCCGGGGCGCCGGCACTGGACCCGGCGGATGTTGACCGTGCAGTGGCGGAGGGGCCCAGTTGACCACTTCAGAAGCAGCGCAGCAGAAGGAAGCAGTGCCCGAGCCCGGGGCCGCTCCCGGGACGCGGGCGGGGGCGGGGGACGCGGTGGCGGCACCGGCGGTCGGGCCGCTGACTCCGGCGGCCGAGGCGACGGCGGACCGCACTGTCTTCCTTCTCGCGCACACCGGCCGCCCCGCGGCCATCCGCAGCGCCGAACTGGTCGTTCAGGGGCTGCTGCGCAGCGGGATCGGGGTGCGGGTGCTGGCCGCCGAGGCGGCGGACCTGCCGCTGCCGCCCGCTGTCGAACGCGTCGACGCGGACCGTGATGTGCTGGACGGCTGTGAGCTGCTGGTCGTCCTCGGCGGGGACGGCACGCTGCTGCGCGGCGCGGAGTTCGCCCGGGTCTCGGGCGTGCCGATGCTCGGCGTGAACCTCGGCCGGGTGGGCTTCCTGGCCGAGGCCGAGCGGGACGACCTCGACAAGGTGGTGGACCGGGTGGTGACCCGGCAGTACGAGGTCGAGGAGCGGATGACGATCGATGTGCTGGTCCGCAACGACGGGCACATCGTGCACACGGACTGGGCGCTGAACGAGGCGTCGGTCGAGAAGGCGGCGCGTGAGCGGCTGCTCGAAGTGGTCACGGAGGTCGACAACCGCCCGGTCTCGCGGTTCGGCGGCGACGGCGTGGTCTGCGCGACCCCGACCGGTTCGACGGCCTACGCCTTCTCGGCGGGCGGGCCGGTGGTGTGGCCCGAGGTGGAGGCGCTGCTGATGGTGCCGATCAGCGCCCATGCGCTGTTCGCCAAGCCGCTGGTGGCGTCGCCGAAATCGGTGCTCGCGGTCGAGGTGCAGCCGCAGACCCCGCACGGGGTGCTGTGGTGCGACGGCCGCCGCACGGTGGAGCTTCCGGCGGGGGCGCGGGTCGAGGTGCGCCGGGGGGCGGTGCCGGTCCGGCTGGCCCGGCTCCACCACGCGTCGTTCACGGACCGCTTGGTCGCCAAGTTCGCCCTGCCGGTGGCGGGGTGGCGGGGCGCGCCGCACTAGCGGACGCCCGACGGGTCTGGCTCGCCGCCCGCGGCGAGCCCTTCCCCTCCCCGCCCCTTCACGAAACTGGGGCTCCCGCCCCAGCCCCCAATCCGGGGCTGCGCGGGGCCCGGACCAGGACCGGGGGCCAGGGGCGCAGCCCCTGCCGTGCGGCGGGGGCTCGCCGTTCAAGCTCCTCCGGCGATTGAGGAGCGGGGTCCGGGGCGGAGCCCGGCGGGAGCGAGGGGGCGGAGCCCCCGCCTCGGACCGGGCAGATGTGCGGGTCGACCCCATAAGTGGCGCCCCTTCGTCGCATCGCGGCGACCAAACCTCGTATGGTCTTTCACGTGCTGGAGGAGATGCGGATACGTGCGCTGGGCGTCATCGACGACGCGGTCGTCGAGCTGTCGCCCGGCTTCACCGCGGTGACCGGTGAGACCGGCGCGGGCAAGACCATGGTCGTCACCAGCCTCGGGCTGCTGCTGGGCGGTCGCGCCGACGCCGCCCTGGTGCGGATCGGGGCCAAGGCGGCGGTCGTCGAGGGCCGCCTTACGGTCGACGCCCGCTCGGCGGCGGCCGTAAGGGCGGAGGAGGCGGGGGCCGAGCTCGACGACGGCGTGCTGCTGATCAGCCGTACGCTCTCCGCCGAAGGGCGGTCGCGCGCCCATGTGGGCGGCCGCTCGGTCCCCGTGGGGCTGCTGGGCGAGCTGGCCGACGATCTCGTGGCCGTGCACGGCCAGACCGATCAGCAGGGCCTGCTGCGGCCCGCCCGGCAGCGGCAGGCGCTGGACCGTTACGCGGGTGCCGCGGTGGCCGGGCCCCTGGAGAAGTACGCGGGGGCCCATCGCCGGCTGCGCGCGGTCTCGGCCGAGTTGGAGGAGCTGACCACGCGGGCCCGCGAGCGGGCGCAGGAGGCGGATCTGCTGCGCTTCGGCCTCGAGGAGGTCGCGGCGGCCGAGCCCCGACCCGGGGAGGACGAGGAGCTGGCGGCCGAGGCCGAACGGCTGGGGCACGCCGAGGCCCTGGCGTCCGCCGCCGCCGTCGCGCACGCCGCCCTCGCCGGGAACCCTGAGGACCCGGAGGGCGTGGACGCGGCGACCCTGGTCGGCGGCGCCCACCGCGCCGTGGAGGCCGTGCGCTCCCATGACCAGGCGCTCGCCGGGCTCGCCGACCGGATCGGCGAGGTCGGCATCCTGCTGTCCGATGTGGCGGGGGAGCTCGCGGGGTACGCCGACAACCTGGACGCCGATCCGATCCGCCTGGCCGCCGTCGAGGAGCGCCGAGCGGCGCTGACCCAGCTGACCCGTAAGTACGGCGAGACCATCGCGGACGTGCTGGCCTGGGCCGAGCAGGGCGCCGCACGGCTGGCCGAACTCGACGGCGACGACGACCGTGTCGGCGAGCTGACCGCCGAGCGCGACGCCCTCCGCGCCGAGCTGGGCGAGCTGGCGCAGGCGCTCACCGACGCCCGTACAGATGCGGCCGGGCGGTTCGCTGAGGCGGTCACCGCCGAGCTGGCCTCCCTGGCGATGCCGCACGCCCGGGTCACCTTCGCGATCCGTCAGACCGAGACGGAGGAGGACGGGATCGAGGTGGGCGGCCGCCCGGTGGTCTTCGGGCCGCACGGCGCCGATGAGGTCGAGCTGCTGCTGGCGCCCCATCCGGGCGCCCCGCCCCGGCCGATCGCCAAGGGCGCATCCGGGGGCGAGCTGTCCCGGGTGATGCTCGCGGTCGAGGTCGTCTTCGCGGGCTCCGACCCCGTACCGACGTATCTCTTCGACGAGGTGGACGCCGGTGTCGGCGGTAAGGCGGCGGTCGAGGTGGGCCGTCGGCTGGCCAAGCTCGCCCGCTCCGCACAGGTCGTGGTGGTCACCCACCTGCCGCAGGTCGCGGCCTTCGCCGACCGGCATCTGGTGGTCGAGAAGACCAACGACGGGTCGGTGACCCGAAGCGGTGTGAAGGCCATGGAGGGCGAGGACCGCGTACGGGAGCTGTCGCGGATGCTCGCGGGCCAGGAGGACTCCGAACTCGCGCGGGCGCATGCCGAAGAGCTCCTGGAGGCGGCCCGCGCGGGACGCTGATCCGTCACGCCTCGCTGACCCGTCACGCCTCGTTAACCCATCACGTGGCGCTGATGCGTCACGCCTCGCCGATCCGTCACGCGGCGCCGACCCCTCACACCACGCTTCCACGCTGCACGCGGTCCCCTTACGGGGTGCCTCCCCCAACCCTCCGTGCCTCGCTTCCCCTATCCTTCACGCGGCGCCTTCCTCGATCCTTCGTGCGACGCCTCATCGATCGTTCATCCGGCCCTTCCCCCAATCCGTGACGCGACATCTCACCGAACCCTCACCCGAACGGGTGGTGCCGCGGACGCGCGAGCGGGTTCGGGGCAGGCGTCATCAGGGAGCGTTGCGACGAGGGTTCGGCGAGTGCTGGCATCCTTGGGCGGAGCGCGTCCGCACCGCCCCCCGCCACCCCCCCACCGCCCGACACCGTCTCAGGAGCTCCGCCCGCGTGAGCAGTACCGTGAGTGACACCCCGGTCCCGCCGCACGGGCAGTCGTCGCTGCACGCCGTCCAGGTGCTGGGCACCGGGAGTTCGGGCAGCGGGGTGCACGTCCGGTCGCTGTCGGCCGGGCTGGTGGCGCGCGGGCTGCGGGTGACCGTGTGCGGACCCTGGAGCGCGGAACAGGGCTACGGCTTCACCCAGACGGGAGCGCGGTTCACCGGGCTCGACGCCCTGACGGACGCCGGAAGCATCGCGTCGCTGCGCAGGGCCACCCAGGGCGCGGCCCTGGTGCACGCCCACGGGCTGCGCTCGGGGCTGCTGGCGGCGGTGGCGCTGCGGGGCCGTAGCGTGCCCCTGATCGTCACCTGGCACACCCGGGTGGACGCCGAGGGCGCGCGGGCCCGGCTGATCCGGCTGATGGAGCGCCGGGTGGCGCGGGCCGCCGCGATCGTGCTGGGGGCCTCCTCGGATCTGGTGGCCCGGGCCCGCGCCCGCGGTGCGCGGGACGCCCGGCTGGCCCCGGTCGCGGTGCCCGCCCCGCGCCGGTCGCAGGAGACCGCCGACGGCCGCCGCCAGAAGGCGCGGGCCGAACTGGGCGTGGTGGAGCGGCCGTTGTTGGTCACGGCGGGGCGGCTGGAGGCGACAGCCGGACACGGCCCGCTGCTGGACGCGGCCCGGCACTGGCGGACGCTGGATCCGCGGCCGCTGCTGGTGGTGGCGGGGGAGGGTCCGGACCGTGCGGTGCTCCAGCGCCGGATCGACGCCGAGGGGCTGCCGGTGCGGCTCCTCGGCCGCCGTGAGGATGTGCCGCAGCTGCTCTCCGCGGCCGATGTCGCGGTGCTCTCCAGCCGCTGGGAGGCCCGTTCGCTGCTGGCCCAGGAGGCGCTGCACGCGGGGGTGCCCCTGGTGGCCACGGCGGTCGGCGGAGTGCCGGAGCTGGTGGGGGAGGCGGCCGAACTCGTCCCGTACGGGGACCCCGAGGCCCTGGCCGAGGCCGTGACGGGGCTGCTCGCCGATCCGGTGCGCCGGGTGGAGCTCGCCGCGGCGGGGCGGGCGCGTACGGCGGGGTGGCCGACGGAGGACGACACCGTCGCCCATGTCCTCAGCGTCTACGATGAGTTGGTGCAGACCTTTCTTAGTGAAGGGGTTGACGGGCCCGGCCGTTGATCGGCAGGGTGCTGGGCAGAGGAACGAGAGAGCGCTCTCAATTCCGCGCCTCCCGTCACCCCCCACGCCATTTTCCCGGCAACCCCCACTACGCCGAGGAGCACCATCATCATGATCAGTCGCAGGAAGCTGCTGGGCGGAATCGCCGCCTCCGCCGCCGCCGCGGGAACCGGTCTCGCCTTCGCGGGCAGCCGCGCCAGCGGAGCACCGGGTGCGAAGGCCGCCGCCTCCCTGCCCCTGACCGTCGTGAACAAGACGGGGCAGTACGACAACGGGTCGGTATGGCTCTACATCGTCGGCAACGAGGGCGACCGGCAGGTCCACGTCACCCCGGACGGTGAGATCGCCCCCGTCGCGCTCTCCGACAACGGCTCGGACGGCTTCACCGACTACGCGATCCCGCTGTCCGGAAGCGGTGACACCAAGCTGAACCTGCCGCAGATGTCCGGCCGGATCTATGTGGCGCTGGGCTCCAAGCTCAAGCTCAAGGTGGTCGAGGACGGGTCGGGCAAGGCCGCGCTGCAGTACCCGGCGGGCTGGGTGTCCGGCGACCCGAACTACGACATCATGCACGACTGCGCGGAGTTCACGTACAACTCCTCGGGGATGTACTGCAACACCACCATGGTGGACATGTTCAGCGTCCCGCTGTCGATCCACCTCACCGGCGCCGAGGACCAGACGACCGGCACCCTCAAGGACGGCGCCCGCGCCAAGGTCTTCTCCGACCTCGCCGGGGTCGACGCCTTCAAGAAGCTGATCGTCGGCGACAATCTGCGGGTGATCGCTCCGGGGCACGGGCTGGGCGAGGGGGCGTTCGCGGAGGACTACTTCGCGTCGTACATCGACCAGGTCTGGGACACCTACGGATCGAAGGACCTCAAGGTCACCACCAACGCGGGCACCTTCACCGGGCGGGTGAGCGGCGGGAAGTTCTCCTTCACCGGTCCGGCGTCGGTCTCCTTCGACAAGCCCTCCACCAAGGACGTGCTGTTCTGCGACGGGGCCCTGGCCGCGCCCAACGACGGGACCACGGGGCCGGTCGCGGCGATCCTCGGCGCGGGCTTCAACCGCACGACGCTGCACAACGCCGATGCCCAGCCGACCACGGATCCGGCGGCCTTCTACGGTGAGGAGGTCACCAACCACTACGCGAAGGCGATGCACGCGGCGACCGAGGACGGCAAGGCGTACGGTTTCGCCTTCGACGATGTGGCGGAGTTCGCGTCCTACATCCAGGACACCGCGCCGAAGGCGATCACGCTCACGCTGACTTCGTTCTAGGGGTTGTCGGGCGGGGCGCTTGTCGCCTGCGGCGGGCTGTTTCCCCTCCCCGCCCCTTCCCCCAACTGGGGCTCCGCCCCAGACCCCGCTCCTCAAACGCCGGAGGGGCTGGAGGGCGGGGGCTCCGCCCCAGAGTTGGGCGCCGGAGGGACAGGGGGCGGGTGCTCCGCCCCAGCTTTCGGGGTCCGGGGGCGAAGCCCCTGCCGCCATGAGGCGGCGGGGCGGGGAGGCGTTCGCGGCGCACGGCGCGGGAGCCACCCCTCGCCCGGCGACCGGGGGGACGCCGGGCGGGCGGGACCCGGCTAAGCGGGGCGCCCCGCCGCCGTGGCACCCCAGGCGGGCCG
>NZ_LAKD02000140.1 GCF_000968685.2 Streptomyces antioxidans | reverse complement strand
GGTGTGCGGGTGTGCGGGTGTGCGGGTGTGCGGGCTCAGGGCTCAAAAGGCTCGGGGGGCGGGTGGGGTACGACCGCCACCGGGCAGTGGGCGTGGTGCAGCACCGCATGGGCCACCGGCCCCAGCCGCAGCTGGGCGGGCCGGGTGGCCGTACGGCGCCCGATCACCAGCAGCCCGGCCCGCTTCGAGGTCCTGACCAGCGCCTCCGCCGGGTTCAGCAGAACGACGTCCGGCACCACGGGCACCTCGGGGCAGCCATCCCGCCACGGCCGCAGGGCGTCGGAGACCACCTGGCTCTCCTGGTCCTCCCACGTCGCGCGGTCCTCCTCCAGCACCGTGAGCATCCAGGCCGACGGGGAGGCCGGGGGCAGCGCCCACGCGTGCACCACCCGCAGCGGGACGCCCCGCTCCTGGGCGGCGCGGAACGCGAAGGCGGTCGGCGCCTCCGCCGGGGCGTGGGCGTCGAAGCCGAGCTGCACCTCGTCCGCCTCCGTACCGTCCCAGCCGCCGCCCGTACGGCGCTCCTCCGGGACCGTGACGACGGGGCAGTCCGCCATCGCCGCCACCCGCAGCGCCACGGAGCCCACTGCCAGCCCCTCGAAGCCGCCCCAGCCCCGGGCCCCGACCACCAGCAGCCCGGCGCTCGCGGCGGCCGTGAGCAGGGCCTCGGCCGGTTCGATGTCTGTGTGCTCCCCCTCGATCCCGAGCTCAGGAAGGCGCGCCCGGAAGTCGGCCACCGTTTGACCGAGCATCTGCTCGCCCACGTTCTGCCAGGCGTCCACCCCGGGCACCGGCGAGACCCTGCGCGGCAGCGGCGGACAGGCGTGTACGAGGCGCAGCGCCACCCCGCGCCGCGCCGCCTCCCGCACGGCCCACTCGGCCGCCGTAAGGCTGCGCCGGGAGCCGTCGACCCCCGCCACGACAGGGCCGCTCATCCGGTCCTCCTCGGCTGCCGTCCGTCACTGGGGCCCGGAGCCCCGGTCTCTCGCTCGGGCCCGGAGCCCCGGTCCGCGCCTCCGGTCCGCATCTCCTGTCCGTTCTGCTGCCAAATGGGGCACGTCCGTTTAGTCTAGATACGCGGCGAAGATCCGACATGGTCGGAGGATTCGCCGCGCACAGACCGCGAGGGGTAGTGACCGCCCTCGGTTCGGGTGCACCCCGGACCGAGGGCGGTTCTGCGAGCGGCGACGGGCAAACGCGGCCCAAGTCCCCCAAAGGTGGGGTGAGATGTCAGGGTTTCGGGGGAAGCGGGGCCGTGCGGAGCGAGCGCAGGATGGGGGACGAGGTTAGGGAAGGAGAGGGAAATGCGCTCGATCTCATGGCACCTCACCTCGCGTCGTTCAGCATTCGTCGTCGGTTTCGTCGTCGTGGTCGCCGTCGTGGTGGTCCTTGGGATGGTCTCCTCCTCCGAAAGGGCATCCGGGGAAGCCTCCAAAGAGGCGCCCGGGGAAGCCCCCGGATACGCCTCGACGGTCGAATACCGGCGGGAACCCATCGGAAAGACCTCGGTCCCCGCGTTCACCTCCTCCGTCGGCCGGGACCGCAAACACGTGGTCTCGCCCTCCAACGGAGGCCGGGCCTTCCGCGGCAACACCCCTGGCCTCTACGCCGGGGTCCGGAACCGGCAGCCCTGTGACCGTCAGGGGCTGCTCCACGACCTCGACGCCGACAAGGGGAAGGGCGCCGCCTGGAGCAAGGTGCAGCACATCTCGCCCGACGGCATCTCCGATTTCGTCAACCGGCTCACGAGCGTCACCCTGCGCTCCGACACCTACGCGAAGACCTATGGCTATCGCGGTGGGGTGAAGCCGGTGTCCGCCGTTCTCCAGGCCGGAACGGCGGTTTTCGTCGATCAGCGCGGTCTGCCCGTCGTGAAGTGCGACTCCGGAAATCCGGTAAGGGTCTCGGCCCCGCCGCGCAACGCCAAGCCGACCTTCACCGGGCCCGAGTGGAACGGCTTCTCCCGGAGCACGGTGACCGTCATCCGTCCGGCCACGAAGAACGCCAAGGACCTCGTCCTGGTGGGAATCGGCAAGGCGGAGCTCCTGAAGCGCCCGCTCGGCCACGGCGACGGCAGCGGCGACCCGCGGGACACGGTGCTGGCCCGCGCCGACTACCCCTCGTACCTGGCGATGCCGGGCGAGCAGCACGCCCCGCGGCTGCGGGAGGCGCCGAAGGTCACCATGAAGCCGTCGGACCGGTTCACCCCGCTGGAGACCGAGCGCCCGTCCGGGACCCCCTCCCAGCAGTCGCAGCCCTCCGACGAGCCGTCGGACTCGGGCGAGCAGCCGCAGGACCAGCCGTCGGACCAGCCGCAGGACCAGCCCTCGGACCAGCCCTCGGACCAGCCGCAGGACCAGCCCTCGGACCCGGGCCAGCAGCCGCAGGACCAGCCGTCGGACCAGCCGCAAGACCAGCCCTCGGACCAGCCGCAGGACCAGCCTTCCGACCCCGGTCAGCAGCAGCCGCAGGACCAGCCCTCGGACCCGGGCCAACAGCAGCAGCCGCAGCCCCCGCCCAACCAGCCGCCCCCGAACCAGCCCCCGCCCCAGCAGCCCCAGCCCGACCCCAACCAGCAACAGCCCCCGCAGCAGCCGCCCCCGTCCGGCCCCTGACGGGAACGGCCCCCGCGCAACACCGGACGTGGGGCCCGGCTCGCGATGAGCCGGGCCCCACGTTCTTCGAACGGCAGCGGTGGGGATATCGGGGCGGCACAGCGCGGACTGGACGTCGCCGAACCGCCCGCGCTCAACCCCTCTGGTTGGGCGGGCTGTCAGGCTCCGCCGTGCAGGCGAGGTCCCGCGCCGGGCGCTGCCCTGTGGTCAGGAATGCCGTCACCGCGTCGTTCGCGCAGGTGTTGGAGCCGAAGGGATAGACGCCGTGCCCGCCCTGGTCGGCCGTCACCATCGTGGCCCGCCCTCCGAACGCCCGCCGCAGCTTCCGGGCGCCGGTGAGCGGTGTCCCCGGGTCGCGCTCGTTCTGCACCATGAGCACGTTCGACGGGCCCCGGTCACCGATGCGCACCGGCGGCTCGACCCGCTCGTCCGGCCAGAACGCGCACGGTCCGATGCTCGCCGCGGAACCGCCCAGCATCGGGTACCTCAGCCGGTCGACCGCGGCATCGCGCTGATACTCCCGAACCGTCCTCGGCCAGCGCGAATCACCACAGGTCACATAGAAGCGAGCGGCCATGAAGTTCTCCATGTTCGCCATCGACGGCGGGGTGTCGGGCGGCAGCGGCCGGTCCTTGTCGAGCGCCTGCCACATCTCGGCGACCAAGGGCATGGACGCGTCGCTGTAGAGGCGGTCAAAGGTGATCCCGCGGAACAACGTCCCGTCGATGCCCCGGACCGGCTCCGCCTCCAACCGCTGCGCGAGCTCGAAGAATTTCGCGGTCACCCGCTCCGGTGTGGTGCCCAGGCCGTACTCGGGGTGCGCGGCCGCGAACGCCGCGAAGTCCGGGAACCGGTCCTCCATCCCACGGGCGAGCGACCGCGTGGCCGTGACGTCGTAACCGCCGGGGCCCAGGTTGCTGTCGAGCACGATCCGGTCGCTGCGCCCCGGGAACAGCGTCGTGTACACCGCACCGAGGTAGGAGCCGTAGGACCCGCCGAGGTAGGAGAGCTTCGGCGCGCCCAGCGCCGCCCGGATCCGGTCCATGTCGCGAGCGGCGTTCGCGGTGGTGGTGTGCGGCAGCATCCACGACGTACGCGAGGTGGCGCACTGCTCGGCGACGGTCCGGGCGTTCCCCGCCGCCCGCGCGACATCGGCCGCGGTGTGCGCGTACGGCGGCAAGTTGCCGCGGCTCCGCTGCGCCGGCGTCAGGTCGCAGGTCACCGGCGTGCTGCGGCCGACACCGCGCGGGTCGAAACCGATCACGTCGTAGGAGTCCAGCACGTCCTGCGGCAGCTTTGAGGCGGCGAGAGCGGCCGGGTAGCCCAGTCCTGTGATGCCGGGGCCGCCTGGATTGGTCAGCAGCACGCCGCGGCGTTGCGACGGCTTCTCGCTCGCCAGCCGGGAGATCGCGATCTCGATCTGACGGCCGTCGGGATCGCGGTAGTCCAGCGGGACTTTGAGCGTCGAGCACTCGAGACGTGATGAGGCGTCCTTAAGGGAAGCGTCCTTCTTAAGGGAAGCGTCCTTGACGGAGGCGTCCTTAAGGGAGGCGCCCTTCACGGAGGCGTCCTTACGGTGTGAGTCGGCCTTCTCCGAGCACGGGCCCCACCGCACGGTCTCCGGCGTCGTCGCCGCCGTGTCCGGCGTCGCCACCGACACGTCCGGAATCACGGTCAGCGCCACCGCGGTCGCCGTCACCGTGGTCGCGGCGAGGGCGAGGGACAGGGTTTTTCTACGCATCTGATGTCTTCCTGAAGGGCGGACAGAGGCGGACAGGGGCGAAGAGAGGCGCACGGGAACGCACGGGGGCGCCGGAACGGGCGGGCTCGGGGTGTGCGGGCCTGCCGTCCGGACGGGACGGGCGTCAGGCCGTTCCCCGGTCGTGGCTTCTCCCGGAATTCCCGGCCCGCCCGGCGGTCGGTTCCTTGCGCGTGTGTGCCCAGCCACCGGACACCATGGCGGCGAGCGCGATGAGTCCGAGGAGGATCAGCTGGCCGGTGCGGCCGCCGGGGACACCGCTGAGGAGGCCCCACAACGGCTCGGAGTCCGGGTTGAGCACAGCGCGGATCATCGCTTGGGCGGCCAGCACCGTGATCACCAACCCGACCGCCTCAAGGGCCACATGGGCACCCTGGCGCATCGCGTTCCTCCGTCTGGTGTTCGGTCGTCTCGGCACGTGAACGAGTCTGTTCCTGCGGCCCGGCGGGCACATCGGCCCGGCGGCTCGCATCGCCTCCGACCGAAGGCGGGGTGGTGATGCGACTCCGGTCGAGGGCGCGTCATCCCGCGGCCCGACTCACCGGCCGTACGGTGTCGCGATACTGACCAGGTGAACACGGACGTCGCGCCACGGCTCGGGTGGTGGCAGCAGACATGGCGGCTGGGCGCGGCCGCGGCGGTTGGCGTACCGCTCTGGCTCTCCGTCGGTGTGCTGGTGCAGGGGCAAACCGGTGAAACGGGCGCGTGGTTCCTCATCGGTGATCCGCTGGTGGCCCTCGGCTGCCTGACGGCGGTCCTGTGGCGGCGGCGGTTCCCGCTTGCCGTCGCCGTGGCGGTGGCGATCGCCTCGACCGCGTCGGCACTCGCCATCGGCGCCGCGTTCCTGGCGCTCGTCTCGCTCTCCACGCGGCGCCGTCCGGTGGAGAGCGGGGTCGTCGCGCTGGCCCTGGTGACCGCGTCACAGCTCACCGGCGGGGTGTATCCGGTCGAGCGCTCGCCCGGCTCGTGGTGGATCGAACTCACGGTCCCGGCACTGACCGCGGGCATCGCGGTGGCCATGGGCATGGCCATCGGGGCGCGGCGCGTCGAAGTCCGGTCCCTGCGGGACCGGGCGGAGAGCGCGGAACGGGAACAGACCGCACGAGCGGCGCAGGCACGGACCCTGGAACGCAACCGGATCGCCCGCGAGATGCACGACGTACTCGCGCACCGGATCTCCCTGGTCGCCATGCAGGCCGGAGTGCTCGACCACCGCGGCGACCTTACGGCCGAGGAGAACCGGGTACTGGTCCGCGGTATCGCCGACGGCTCCCACCAAGCCCTCGAGGAGCTACGGGACGTCCTCGGGGTGCTACGGGCCGACCCGGGCCGCCCGGAACCGCCCCAGCCCTCCCTCGACCGCATCCCCGACCTGGTGGCCGACGCGCGGGCATCCGGACTGGACGTCACGCTCACCACCGCCGTTGCGGGAACGCCGTCCGATGTCGTCGGACGCACCTGCTACCGGATCGTCCAGGAAGGACTGACCAACGCCGCCAAGCACGCCCCGGGCGCGCCCGTACGCATCACCCTCCGGGGAGCGGCGGGCGACAGCCTCGACGTCAGCGTCCACAACTCCCCTGCCACCGGGGCGACCGCACCGCCACCGGCATCGGGATTCGGTCTGCTCGGCCTCACCGAACGCGTCGAACTCGCCGGCGGAGAACTCGACCACCGCCCCACGCCCGACAAGGGATACCTCCTCACCGCGCGACTACCCTGGCCGGACGCCACCCACGAAAAGAGAGCATGAGTGGATACCGAGCGGGCGCCGGTGCGCGTCGTCATCGTCGACGACGACCAACTGGTGCGGATGGCGCTGCGGCTCGTCATCGACGGCGAACCGGACCTGACCGTCGTCGCGGAGGCGGCCGACGGGGACGCCGCGCTCACCGTGGTGGCCGAGCAGCGGCCGGACGTCGTGCTGATGGACGTGCGGATGCCCGGCCGCGACGGTCTCAGCGCGACCAGGGAACTCCTCATCCGACCGGCGCCGCCGCGGGTGCTCATGCTGACCACATTCGACTCCGACGATCTGGTGCTCGGCGCACTGCAGGCCGGAGCGCTCGGGTTCGTCCTCAAGGACACCCCGCCGGCGCGGATCCTCGACGCGGTGCGGACCGTCGCGGACGGCAACCCGGTGCTCTCCCCAGCGGCCACGGCACGGGTGATCGCCGCGGCCACCAGCCCGTGGTCCTCCCACGCTCGCGACGCGTCCCGCGAGGCCGCGCGGAAACAGCTGTCCACGCTGACCGAACGGGAACTCGACACCGCTCGGGCCATCGCGGACGGGCTGGGTAACCCGGAGATCGCCGGGCGGCTGCACATCAGCGTCGCGACCGTCAAGGCGCACATAGGCAACCTGTTCGCCAAGCTGGCGGTCGACAACCGGGTGCAGATCGCACTCCTGGTCCGTGACGCGGAGGACTGACCAGCGGCCACACGGCTGTTGGACGGCGGCCACCAGCACAACACCCCCTGTCCCGCGCTTTCGCGGGACAGGGGGTGTGAGAGCGGTAGCGGTGGGATTTGAACCCACGGAGGAGTTGCCCCCTCACGCGCTTTCGAGGCGCGCTCCTTCGGCCGCTCGGACACGCTACCGAGGGAGAGCCTAGCGGACGGGTGGCCGGGAACCGAAATCGGTTCCGGGGCCGGCCCGAGCGGCGGGCTCAGGGCTTGCGGAAGAAGGCGGTCAGGGGGGCCGCGCACGCCTCCGGCAGGACGCCCGCGATGACCTCGGGGCGGTGGTTGAGGCGGCGGTCGCGGACGACGTCCCACAGGGAGCCGACCGCGCCTGCCTTCTCGTCCGCGGCCCCGTAGACCAGCCGGTCCAGGCGGGACAGGACGACCGCACCGGCGCACATGGTGCACGGCTCCAGGGTGACCACCAGGGTGCAGCCGGTCAGCCGCCAGCCGCCGAGGTGGTGGGCGGCGGCTCGGAGGGCGAGGACCTCGGCATGGGCCGTGGGGTCGCCGTGGGCCTCGCGCTCGTTGCGGCCGCGGCCGAGTACCGAGCCGTCCGGGCCCAGCACGACGGCGCCGACCGGCACGTCTCCCGTCTCGGGTGCCCGGACCGCCTCCTCCAGCGCCAGGCGCATCGGTTCGCGCCAGGGGTCGCGCAGGGGGTCGGGGTCGGGGCCGGGCAGGAGGCCGGTCAGCGGATCGGTCATGACATCAGTGTGCGGCGGTCAGCGCACCGCCTCCAGCCCCTCCATGCTGCATCCGAGCATCTCGGCGATCGATTCGAGGGCGTCCCCGTCGAGGGCCTTCAGCTCCTTCTCGTCCATGCCGAGGTCGGCCAGGATGTCGGCGTCGCCGAGCGGGCCGATCGGGACCGGGGCGTCGTCCGCGTCCTCGTCGTCCCGGTCCGGCTCGCCGTCCTCGGTGCCGTCCAGGTCGACCAGGCTGTCCAGATCGTCGTCGGGGTCCCGGCCGAGCAGCTCGTCGGTGAGCATCGAGCCGTACGAGGTGCGGGCGGCCGCTGCGGCGTCCGATACGTAGATGTGCGGGTCGTCCTCGCCGTCCACGCGGACGACGCCGAACCACGCGTCTTCGTGCTCGATGAAGGCCAGTACCGTGTCGTCGTCCTTGGAGGCCAGACGGGCCAGTTCGATCAGGTCCGTCAGGGTTTCCACGTCATCGAGCTCTGTGTCGCTCGCTTCCCACCCTTCTGCGGTGTGCGCGAGCAATGCGGCGAAGTACACCGTGACTCTCCCACTGGTCATAGGCGTGCCGGGGGCGGGCGGGACAGTGTCCCGCCCCAATCGGAATCGTGGCAGAAACCGTCGCTTCGCGAGAGGTCTTCCACGCTGCGTCGTGCACCAGTCCAAAGAGATGTGGCTCACGCGGACGGAATCGAAACGCGCGGAAGCCGTCTCCGGCGGTTCCGCGGAAGCCCGTCAGGGCTCACCAGGGCCCATCGGGAGGGCTCACCTGGGCCCATCGGGAGGGCTCACCTGGGCCCATCAGGGCTGCGCATCAGGGCTGCTCAGCAGCGCTCACCAGGAGAACGTCCGCATGTGTATCGCCCGGCGCATCCGGGCGGCGCGGGCCTGCCGGGGACGCACCTGGTTCCGTACCGCCCGGGCCTCGTTCAGCGCGCGCAGGAAGCGGTCGCGACGGCGGCGGCGGTCCGCGGCGGTTTCCCTCGCGGTCGCGTCGGCCATGGTCACTCACTCCTCGGGGCCGAGGTATCGCCCGGCGGGGCCCGGACGCTGTTGCCCACTTTCCCCCGAATCAGCGGTTTGATGCGAGAACGGCGGCAGACGGTCGAGCGCGGTGCCGCGCACGGAGGGTGTCACCGGCGGGAGCCGGGCCCCGGGGGCTCGGTTAGTGTCGTTGCCATGCGGATCCACGTCGTCGACCACCCGCTGGTGGCGCACAAACTCACCACGCTGCGCGACAAGCGCACCGATTCCCCCACCTTCCGGCGGCTCGCCGACGAGCTGGTGACCCTGCTCGCGTACGAGGCCACGCGCGATGTGCGCACCGAGCAGGTCGATATCGAGACCCCGGTGACGGCCACGACCGGGGTACGGCTGTCCCATCCCCGCCCCATGGTCGTGCCGATCCTGCGGGCCGGTCTCGGGATGCTCGACGGCATGGTGCGGCTGCTGCCCACCGCCGAGGTCGGCTTCCTTGGCATGATCCGCGACGAGGAGACGCTCCAGGCGTCCACCTACGCCACCCGGATGCCCGAGGACCTCTCCGGTCGTCAGGTCTACGTCCTGGACCCGATGCTCGCCACCGGCGGGACGCTGGTCGCGGCGATCAGGGAGCTGATAGCGCGGGGCGCCGACGACGTGACCGCGCTGTGTCTGCTGGCGGCGCCCCAGGGCGTCGAGCTCATGGAGCGCGAGCTCGCCGGGGCGCCGGTGACGGTGGTCACCTCGTCCGTCGACGAACGGCTCAACGAGCAGGGGTACATCGTGCCGGGGCTCGGTGACGCGGGCGACCGGATGTACGGCGCCGCGGGCTGAGCCCACGCCCCTGGCGACGGGGCGGGCCCACGCCCGCGATACGCGGCACGGGCCTCAGCGGCAGGGCGATCCGGAGGGCGCGGGCGAGGGCTTGGCCAGGGCGGCCAGTGCCTTGTCCGCGTCCTTCTGTCCGACCAGGTCCTTGAAACGGTTGCCGATGATCAGGTCGATGTCCTTGCCGTCGCGCGCGTCGTTCTTGGTCTGCGCGCCGGTGAGCTGTGTGCCGAGCACATTGAAGGCGCCGTGTCCGGCGCCGGGCGCGCCGAGCAGTATCCCGGTGGCCTTGACCTTCTTGTCGTACTGGGTCGGGGCGTTGCCCACCTTCCCGATCTTGAAGCCGCGCTTCTCCAGCTCCTTGGCGGTGTCCTTGGCGAGGCCGGAGCGCGTGGTCGCGTTGTAGACGTTGACCGTGATCTGGGAGGGCTTCGGCGGCTTCTCGCCCGTACGGCCGCCCTGGCCGCTCTGGCCGCTGTCGGAACGGCCGGACTTGGCGTTCTCGGCGGGGGGCTTGTCACCGCGCTCGCACTCCCCGGTGCCGTGTGCCGCGCGGACCTTCTGGTCTCTGCTGTCGCCGGAGAAGACGTCGATGAGCTGAAGTGTTCCCCACCCGACCAGGCCGAGCGCCAGAACCGAGCCGAAAGCGGTGAACACCAGCCGTCGGCGGTTCCGGGGCCGGCTCATCCGCGGGTAGCGATCGCCCGTAATGCGGTACTTTCCGCCCATGCCGGGAGGGGTCAGCATGCTCATGTGCGCAGCGTAGTGCGGCCAAGTGGCGATGCCTACTAAATGATCAATGGTTGGTGCTCAGACCAACCCGAAAGGGTCAACAGAGATCGGAAATCGATCAACGGCGATCGGTCGCCGGGGGTCGGGCGCGGTCAGCCCTCGAGCTCCAGGACGCGCGCGTGCAGCACCTGGCGCTGCTGGAGTGCGGCGCGCACCGCCCGGTGCAGCCCGTCCTCCAGATAGAGATCGCCCTGCCATTTCACGACATGGGCGAAGAGGTCCCCGTAGAACGTGGAATCCTCGGCGAGCAGCGTCTCCAGGTCGAGCTGCTGCTTCGTCGTGACCAACTGGTCAAGACGTACCGGGCGTGGGGCGACGTCCGCCCACTGGCGGGTGGACTCCCGGCCGTGGTCGGGATAGGGCCGACCGTTTCCGATGCGCTTGAAGATCACACGGAAAGCCTACCGGGCAAGGCCCTCCCGGCGCAGCCAAGGCGCCCGAGTGCCGGGCCCGGGGCGGGCCCTGCCGCACTCGGAAAATCGGTAAAAAATGCCCGAAAGGGGCTAGGCGCTCATGGGGGCCCGGAGTAACGTAAATAACAGCCTGCGGGGCGAGCGAGGGAGCTCGGCCGGAGAGGCGCTTACGGAGGGGACGTCAGTCCCCCGAGGGAGTGTCTCCTAGATGGCCGGGCTGAGAGGCTCGAAGGTCGGGGAGACCGGAGAGCGACCTCCACCACCTGATACGGACAATGCCGCCGAAGGGAGCCCACCTCGCAGGTTTCGTCCTGCCCGCGCACCATGGCCCCATGGCTGTTCCCCAGCGCCCCCCGGGCCCGCACGGCGCACCGGAGCCGCGCCGCTGTCTGGTCACCGGCGCCACCGGCTATATCGGCGGCAGGCTGGTGCCCGAGCTGTTGGCCGCCGGGCACCAGGTGCGGTGTGTGGCCCGTTCGCCCGAGAAGCTGCGCGACCAGCCCTGGGCGGGCCGGGTGGAGACCGTACGCGGCGATATGACCGACGAGGAGTCCGTGCGCGCCGCCATGGAGGGCGTGGACGTCGCGTACTACCTGGTCCACGCGCTGGGCACCGGATCCGGCTTCGAGGAGACCGACCGCCGCGCCGCCCGGACCTTCGGCGAGCGGGCCCGGGCCGCGGGGGTGCGCCGGATCGTCTACCTCGGCGGGCTGACCCCCGAGGGCGTCCCCGAGCACGAGCTCTCGCCCCATCTGCGCTCCCGGGCCGAGGTCAGCCGGGTGCTGCTGGACTCCGGAGTGCCGACGGCCGTGCTGCGGGCCGGGGTGATCATCGGCTCTGGCTCGGCCTCGTTCGAGATGCTGCGCTATCTCACCGAGCGGCTGCCCGCGATGGTGACGCCCCGCTGGGTGCGCACCCGCGCCCAGCCCATCGCCGTCCGCGATGTGCTGCGGCTGCTGGTGGGCTGCGCCACGCTGCCGTACGAGGTGCACCGGGCCTTTGACATCGGCGGCCCCGACGTCCTCACCTACCGCGCCATGATGCGGCGGTACGCACGGGTGACCGGCTTGCGGCGGCGGCTGATCGTGCCCGTGCCGGTGCTCACCCCCCGGCTGTCCAGCCTGTGGGTCGGCCTGGTCACCCCCGTGCCGGGCGCCATCGCCCGCCCGCTGGTGGAGTCGCTGCGCCATGAAGTGGTCTGCGCCGAACGGGACATCACCCGCTATGTGCCGGACCCGCCGGGCGGGCCGCTCGGCGTGGACCGGGCGCTGGAGCTGGCCCTGCGGCGGATCCGCGACGCGGAGGTGGTCACCCGCTGGTCCTCCGCCGCCACCCCCGGCGCGCCCAGCGATCCGCTGCCCACCGACCCCGACTGGTCGGGCGGCAGCCTCTACCAGGACCGCCGCGAGCGCGCGGTGGACGCCTCGCCGGGGGACGTCTGGCGGGTGGTGGAGGGGATCGGCGGTGAGAACGGGTGGTACTCGCTGCCGCTCGCCTGGGCGCTGCGCGGCTGGATCGACACCCTGGCGGGCGGAGTCGGGCTGCGCCGGGGCCGTCGGGACGCGGCGCGGCTCAGGGTCGGGGACAGCCTCGACTTCTGGCGGGTGGAGGAGGTCCTGCCGCCCCGGCTGCTGCGGCTGCGGGCCGAGATGCGGCTGCCTGGCCTGGCCTGGCTGGAGATGGTGGTCGTCCCGGATGCGCGGGGCGGGGCGGTGTACCGGCAGCGGGCGCTGTTCCATCCGCGCGGCCTCGCCGGGCATCTGTACTGGTGGTCGGTGGCGCCGTGGCACGCGCTCGTCTTCGGCGGCATGGCGCGGAACATCGCCGCCCGGGCCGAGAGGGGCGGGGCCGGGACGGGCAGGGGCGGGAGGGGCA
>NZ_LAKD02000014.1 GCF_000968685.2 Streptomyces antioxidans | reverse complement strand
GGGCGGGGCCCTGGACCGTATATTTACGGTGCCATTGGCCGGGGGCCTGGGTGGGCCGGAGACTGGCGCCACAAATACACGTAACTGTCCAGGACCCCACCCCTCCGACCCCGTCCCCCTCGCGTGCGTGTCAGCGCAGGAACGCCGCCGCGACGCCCGCGTCGACCGGGATGTGCAGCCCCGTGGTGTGGGTGAGGTCGCCGCCGACGAGGGCGAAGACGGCGTTCGCCACGTGGGAGGGGAGCACTTCGCGCTTGAGCAGGGTGCGCTGGGCGTAGAACTCGCCCAGCTTCTCCTCGGGGACGCCGTACACGGCCGCGCGCTGTGCGCCCCAGCCGCCCGCGAAGATGCCGGAGCCCTGGACGACGCCATCGGGGTTCACCCCGTTGACGCGGATGCCGTGCTCGCCCAACTCTGCGGCTAGAAGACGGACTTGGTGGGCCTGGTCGGCCTTGGTCGCGGAGTACGCGATGTTGTTCGGGCCCGCGAACACGGCGTTCTTGGACGTGATGTACACGATGTCGCCGCCCATGTTCTGGGCGATGAAGGTCCTTGCTGCCTCGCGGGAGGCGAGGAAGCTGCCTCGCGCCATGATGTTGTGCTGGAGGTCCCAGTCGGCGGTGGTCGTTTCGAGCAGGGGCTTGGAGATGCTGATCCCCGCGTTGTTGATGAGAATGTCCACGCCGCCGAAGGCCAGGACCGCTTCGGTGAAGGCCGCCTTGATGTCGTCTTCCTCGGTGACGTCCGCTGTGACGGCGATCGCCTTGTCCGGGCCGCCCAGTTCGGTGGCCACTTCAGCCGCCGATCCGGCGTTGAGGTCCGCCACCACCACGCACGCGCCCTCGGCCACGAGGCGGTGGGCGATCGCCCTGCCGATGCCCGAGCCCGCGCCGGTCACCAGGGCGATGCGGGTGGCGAGCGGCCTGGGCTTGGGCATGCGCCGGAGCTTGGCCTCTTCGAGCGCCCAGTACTCGATGCGGAACTTCTCCGACTCCTCGATGGGGGAGTAGGTGGAGACGGCTTCGGCGCCGCGCATGACGTTGATGGCGTTGACGTAGAACTCGCCCGCCACGCGGGCCGTTTGCTTGTCCTTGCCGTAGCTGAACATCCCGACCCCGGGGATCAGCACGATGGCGGGATCCGCGCCGCGCATGGGCGGGGAGTCGGCGGCGTGGCGTTCGTAGTAGGCCGCGTAGTCGGTGCGGTACGCGGCGTGGAGTTCCCTCAAGCGTTCGATCGCCGCGTCGAGGGGCGCGTCCGGGGGGAGGTCCAGGACCAGCGGGCGGACCTTCGTACGGAGGAAGTGGTCCGGGCAGGAGGTGCCGAGGGCCGCCAGTCGGGGGTGTTCGGTGCGGGAGAGGAAGTCCAGGACGGTGTCGCTGTCCGTGAAGTGGCCCACCTGCGGACGGTCGGTGGACAAAAGGCCGCGCACCACGGGGGCCAGGACCGCCGCACGGGCCCGGCGTTCGGACTCGGGAAGGGAGGGGTGCAGGACGGGGCCGAACGGATCCGCCTTGCCACGTGCGGTGAGGAATTCCTCTGCGGTACGGATGATGCGGAGCGAGTTCGCCTCGCACGCGTCGGAGGTGTCGCCCCAGGCGGTGATGCCGTGGCCGCCGAGGACGCAGCCTATGGCCTGCGGATTGGCCTTCTTGACGGCGGCGATGTCCAGGCCCAGCTGAAAGCCGGGACGGCGCCAGGGCACCCAGACGACCTGGTTGCCGAAACACTCCTTGGTCAGCGCCTCACCGTCGGCCGCGCAGGCGAGCGCGATACCGGAGTCGGGGTGGAGGTGGTCCACATGGGCGGCGTCCACCAGGCCGTGCATGGCGGTGTCGATGGAGGGCGCGGCCCCGCCCTTGCCGTGCAGGCAGTAGTCGAACGCCGCCACCATCTCGTCCTCGCGCTCCACCCCGGGATACACACCGGTGAGTGCCCGAAGCCGGTCCAGCCGCAGCGCGGCCAGCCCGGAGCGAGCCAGGGTACCCAGATCGCCCCCCGAGCCCTTGACCCACATCAGCTCGACGTCCTGGCCCGTGACCGGATCGGTCGCGACGCCCTTGGCGGAGGTGTTTCCCCCCGCGTAGTTGGTGTTACGAGGGTCGGCCCCGAGGCGATGGCTGCGCTCCAACAGCGCGCCCGCCTCGGGATGCGTTTCTGCGGTCATGTCGTCCTCTGCGTGCTTTCGCGGTGGGTTTCGGTGAGCGGGGCGCCTCGGATAGGGCCGCGCCCTAGGGGCGATGGGCCCGGGTTCGGGGAGGGGCGGGTTGGGGAAGGCCCGTCGTCAGGCGTTACGCGCCCCACCCCGCCTGCTCTCCCCCCACCCGCTCCGCCACGATCCGCTCCGCCCACCCCGAGCCCCGGTACGCCGCCATCGGATCCGGGCCGATGCCCAACTCCTCGCGGACCTCGGCCAGCAGCGGCCGTACGTCGGTGTTGTACGCGTCCATCAGCACCGCGTTGGCGCCGAGCACATCGCCCTCGCGCTGGGCCGTGGCGAGGGCGTCGCGGTCGACCAGGAGGGCCTTGGCCGTGGCCTCCTGGACGTTCATCACGGAGCGGATGATCGCCGGGATCTTGGGCTCGATGTTGTGGCACTGGTCGAGCATGAAGGCGACCCCCGAGGTCAGCCCGCCGCCCCGGACCACCTCGTACATGATCCGGAAGAGCTGGAAGGGGTCGGCGGCGCCGACCATCAGGTCGTCGTCGGCGTAGAAGCGGGAGTTGAAGTCGAAGGCGCCGAGCTTCTTCTCGCGCAGCAGCAGCGCGACGATGAACTCGATGTTGGTGCCGGGCGCGTGGTGGCCGGTGTCCACGCAGACCTGGGCCTTGGGGCCCAGCTTGAGGCAGTGGGCGTAGGCGGTGCCCCAGTCCGGGACGTCCGTGGCGTAGAAGGCGGGCTCGAAGAACTTGTACTCCAGCAGCATCCGCTGGTCCTCACCGAGGCGCTGGTAGACCGCGCCCAGCGCCTCGCCGAGGCGGTCCTGGCGGGCCGCGATGTCGTCCTGCCCGGGGTAGTTGGTGCCGTCGGAGAACCACAGCTTGAGGTCCCGGGAGCCCGTGGCGTCCATGATGTCGACGCACTCCAGGAGGTGGGTAAGCGCCTTGCGGCGGACCGCCGGGTCGGGGTGGGTGACCGAGCCCAGCTTGTAGTCGTCGTCCTGGAAGACGTTGGAGTTGATGGCGCCCAGCTTCAGACCGCGTTCCTCCGCGTACTTGGCGAGCGCCCCGTAGTCCTCGACCCGGTCCCAGGGGATGTGCAGGGCGACCGTGGGGGCGACCCCGGTGACGGCGTGCACCTGGGCGGCGTCGTCCAGCTTCTCCTGGGGGGAGCGCGGGACGCCGGGCTGGGCGAAGACCTTGAAGCGGGTTCCGGAGTTGCCGTACGCCCATGACGGCGTCTCGACCGCCTGGCTCTTGAGGGCCGCCTTCACGGCTGGAACGTCAGACATGAATCTCCTTCATGAAACGATTCAAGAAACCTAGCCGCGCGGTCCGCCACGCGTCAAGAAGTGGTGGGTCCCCGACCCCACGGCGAACACCGCACAGCCGTCCGCCATGCGCAGCAGCCGGGCGCCGTGGGCGGTCACATCCGCCGCGCGGCGCGCCGGAACCCAGATCTGGGCCGTGGTGTTGACGGGGATGGACACCGTAAGGGTGAAGTCCCCGCCGCTGCCCTTGCCCCGCGACCACCGGGTGGTGACCGGACCGTAGAGGGATTCGTAGCGGCCCTCGGCGGAGCGCACCTCGCCACCTGGGCGGGGCCGGACGACGATCTCGCGGAAGCCGGGGGCGGCGGGAGCGATCCCGGTGATGTTCTGGTACATCCACTCGCCGACCGAGCCATAGGCGTAGTGGTTGAACGAGTTCATCCCGACGTCCTGGAAGCTCCCGTCCGGCTTGATCGAGTCCCAGCGCTCCCACATCGTGGTCGCGCCCCGGTCGATCTGATACCCCCAGGAGGGGAACGTGCGCTGGTGGAGCAGGCGGTACGCGACATCGGTGTGACCGGTCTCGGTGAGCGTCGGAAGCAGCCGGGGGGTGCCGAGGAAGCCGGTGGACAGATGCCAATCGCGGTCCTTGATGAGGGCGACGAGCCGACCGGCGGCGGGCGTCCGCAGGTCGCCGGGGAGCAGGTCCATGGAGAGGGCCAGGACGTACGCGGTCTGGGTGTCGCCCTTGATCCTGCCGTCGGCGGAGACATACGCGCGGTTGAAGGCAGCCTTGACGCGGGTCAGCAGGTCCTCGTACGGGGCCGGGTCCTCGCCCAGGACGTGTGCGGTGCGGGCGACGAGATCGGTGGCGTGGGCGAAGTAGGCGGTGGCGATGACGTCCTTGGGGGTGTCCGCCTCGATGCTGAGCCAGTCGCCGTAGCCCTCGGCGGGCCGCAGCAGATCGGTGCTGTGCCGCTCCAGGTAGCTGATCCAGCGGCGCATGGCGGGCCAGTTCTCGCGCAGCACCCGGGTGTCGCCGTACGCCTGGTAGAGGTTCCAGGGCACGGTCACCCCCGCGTCGCCCCAGCCCGCCACGCCGTTGCCGACATCGCCGAGGTGCGGCGCCACATCCGGGAAGGAGCCCTCGTCGGTCTGGCCGTCGCGCAGGTCCTGGAGCCACTTGGTGAGGAAGCGGGCGGACTCCAGGGTGTAGGCGGCGGTGCTGGAGAACACGTTGATGTCGCCGGTCCAGCCGAGCCGTTCGTCCCGTGCCGGGGTGTCGGTGGGAATGGACAGGAAGTTGCCGCGCAGCCCCCAAGTGATGTTGGAGTGCAGCTGGTTGAGCATCGCCGAGTCGGTGTGGAACGACAGCGTGAAGGGGGCGTCGGTGTGCATCACCCGGCCGGTGACCGCGTCGGGGGATGGCTTTCCGGGGTAGCCCGTGACCTCGACATAGCGGAAGCCGTGGAAGGTGAAGCGCGGCTCGTAGGTCTCCCGGCCACCGCCCTTGAGGGTGTAGGTGTCGACGGGGCGGGCGGTGCGCAGATTGGCCGTGTAGGCGGTGCCGTCCGGGTTCAGTACCTCGGCGTGGCGGATCCGGATCTTATGACCGGCCGGGCCGGAGACGCTGAGGCGGACGCTGCCGACCATGTTCTGGCCCAGGTCGAAGAGGTGGACACCGGGGGCGGGCTCGGTGACCTCAACCGGCTTGATCTCGCGTTCCACCCGGGTCGGGGCGTCGGTCTGGGCCACCACCTCGGCGGTGATGTCGGTGGCCGTGACGGCGGGCTGCCAGCCGGTGTCGTCGAAGCCCGGTGAGGTCCAGCCCGGGGTCTCCGCGCGGGCGTCGTACTCCTCGCCCATCAGCGGGTCGGCGGTGCGCAGCGGGCCGGTGGCCGCGCGCCACTGCTGGTCGGTGGTGATGCGCTCGGTGCTGCCGTCGGTGTACGTGACCTCCAGCTGGGCGAGCAGCGCGGGGTGGTCGCCGTACTGGGTCTGGCCGAACCAGGCGATGTTTCCGGCGTACCAGCCGGGGGCGAGGGTCACCCCGAGGGCGTTCGCCCCTCGGCGCAGGGCGTCGGTGACGTCGTGGGTCTGGTACGCCACGCGCTTGCGGTAGTCGGTCCAGCCGGGCGCCAGCTGGTCACGGCCCACGCGGACGCCGTTGAGGTGGGCCTCGTAGAGGCCCAGGGCGGTGGCGTAGAGCCGGGCGCGCGCCACGGGCTTGGTGAGCCGGAAGGTGCGGCGCAGCTGGGCGGGGGCCTGGAGCGGGGACACGTCGCCCCAGGGGCCACTGCCCCAGGCCGCCAGCTCCTTGGCGGTGGCCCAGCCGCTGTCGTCGAAGTCCGGGTCCGCCCAGGTGGCGGCGGGTTCGGTGGCGGTGGTGCGCCAGGTGGCGTCCGTGTGGTGGTGGGTGGTGCCGTCCTCGGTGGTGAGCTCCAGGGTGGCGAGCAGTCCGGCCGGGCTCTGCTCGGCGTTGGTGGCCGCGATGGCGAGGGTGGCGGCGCCCCCGTCGAGGAATTCGGTGACGTCGACGGTGGCCGGATGGCTCCATGCCTTGAGGACGCCCACGGCCTCGCGGGCGGCGACCTCGGTGCCGTTCACCCGGGCGGTGAAGCCGTCGTCGGCCGCCACCACCAGCCGGGCGCGCCGGACGGGGCCCGGGGCGTGCACGGAGGTACGGAACCACCGGGTGGCCGCCGGGGCCTCGGTGGCCGGATCCCCCTCGGGGAACCAGATCCAGGAGGCGCCCTCCAGGGACGGGGGCGCGGTCAGCGCGACGGGCGCGGCGACCCAACGGGCCTGCCACTGGCCGGAGTTCAACAGCCCGGTCTCCCACCAGGCGGGGGCGGACCACGGGGAGGGGCGGCCGTGGCCGTCCCAGACCCGCACCGACCAGTGGTAGCGGGTGCGCGGGCGCAGCGCCGGGCCGTCGTAGGGGACCAGGACCGACTGGCGCGACGCGGTCTTGCCGCTGTCCCAGACGTCCGCTTCGCCGAGCCGGTCGGGGGAGGTGGCGACGCGGATGTGGTACGCGCTCTGGAGCTGGTCCCGGGCGTCCGAGTCGAGGATCCAGCTCAGCCGGGGACGGGCGGTGTCGAGGCCGAGCGGATGGGGCGCGTACTCCACCGTGGTGCTCCGGACCCGCAGCCCCGCGCCCGGGCCGTCCTCGGCGGCGGCGGAGCGGTCCTCGGCGGCGGCGGACGGGGCGAGGGCCGGCAGACCCGTGAGGGCCGTACCGGTGGCGGCGCTGACAGCGGTGGTGGCGAGCAGATGGCGTCTGCTGATCACGGGCGTCCTCCCGTAACGGCTGGATGGGAACGATCGATGAAAACGATTCAACCCAAGGCGCCTGGACCGTAGGGCCGGGGCTCGGGGCCCGTCAAGGGGGCTGCACCGATGTGGGCATATCCCGTGCACACCCCCTTGACGACCGCATGGGGCGCGGCTAGCTTCCCGGAATCCGGCATTGAAACATTTCATTTATTGCCCCTGCGTACGCGTCAGGAGACTCCGTGAGCCAGTCTGCTTCGACCGGTGTGCCGGTCCTCGCCCTCGAGGGGGTGAACAAATCCTTCGGCGCCGTACGGGCCCTCCGGGACGTCTCGCTCGAGCTCTTCGCCGGTGAGGCCCATGCCCTGGCCGGTGAGAACGGGGCGGGCAAGTCGACGCTCATCAAGACCCTCGCCGGGGTGCACCGGCCCGACTCCGGCCGGGTGCTGCTGGACGGCGGGCCGGTGGTCTTCCACGGCCCCGCCGACGCCCGTGACACCGGCATCGCCGTCATCTACCAGGAGCCGACGCTCTTCCCCGATCTGTCCATCGCCGAGAACATCTTCATGGGCCGTCAGCCGCGCCGGGCCCTCGGCCGGATCGACCACAAGGCCGTACGGATCGCCACCGCCGCCCTGATGGCGCGGCTCGGCGTCGAACTCGACCCGGACCGGCCGGCCAGGGGTCTGTCCATCGCCGACCAGCAGATCGTCGAGATCGCCAAGGCGCTCTCCTTCGACGCCCGGGTGCTGATCATGGACGAGCCGACGGCGGCGCTCACCGGGAGCGAGACCGCCCGGCTCTTCTCGGTGGTCGAGACGCTGCGCGCCGAGGGCGCCGCCGTGCTGTTCATCTCCCACCGCCTGGAGGAGATCTTCGAGCTCTGCCAGCGGGTCACCGTCCTGCGGGACGGCCGGTGGGTGGCCTCCGAGCCGCTGGCCGGGTTCACCCAGGACGCCCTGGTCCGCCGCATGGTCGGCCGGGACCTGGCCGAGCTCTACCCCAAGCAGGACAGCCGGGTCGGCGAGACCGTGCTGTCGGTGCACCGGCTGACCCGCGAGGGCGTCTTCCGGGACGTCTCCTTCGAGGTGCGGCGCGGTGAGATCGTCGCGCTCGCCGGGCTGGTCGGCGCCGGGCGCACCGAGGTCGCCCAGGCCGTGTTCGGCGTGGACCGGGCGGACGCGGGCGAGGTGCGGGTCGGCGGGGTGGTGCTGCGGCCCGGTTCGCCGACCGCCGCTATGGACGCGGGTCTCGCGCTCGTCCCCGAGGACCGGCGCCAGCGGGGGCTGGTGATGGAGATGTCCATCGAGCGCAACATCGGGCTGACCGGCCTGGACCGGCTGGGCCGCGCGGGCCTGGTGAAACGGGCGCTGGAGCGCGGCCGGGCGGCCGACTGGGCGGTCCGGCTGCAGCTGAAGTACGGCAGCCTCGCCGATCACGTCGGGATGCTCTCCGGCGGCAATCAGCAGAAGGTCGTGCTCGCCAAGTGGCTGGCGACCGAGCCCACGGTGCTGATCGTGGACGAGCCCACGCGCGGGATCGACGTGGGCACCAAGGCCGAGGTGCACCGGCTGCTGTCGTCGCTGGCCGCCGAGGGGCTGGCGGTGCTGATGGTCTCCTCCGATCTGCCCGAGGTGCTGGGCATGGCCGACCGGGTCCTGGTGATGCACGAGGGCCGGTTGGTGGCCGAGATTCCGCGTGACGCGGCGACCGAGGAGTCCGTGATGGCCGCCGCTACGGGACTCACGGATGGCGCCGGAGGCGCCGATGGTGCCACCGGTGGTGCTGGTGTCGCTGGTGACACCGGCGCGCCCGGGCCCGCTGGCGACCCCGCAGCCACCGGGCCCACCGGCGCCACCGGTGACGCGGCAGCGAGCGGGCACACCGATGCCACCGGTGACGCGGGCGCCACCGGGCCCACTGGCGCGACCGGGCCCTCCGGGGCCGCCGAGCACACCGGTGAGGCCGCCGGGGCCGGGCCCGCTGGCGACCCCGCAGCGACCGGGCCCACGGGCGCGACCGGGTCCACCGGCACCACCGGGTCCACCGGCGCCACCGCAGAAGGGACCCGCACGTGAGCGTGACCATCGAGAAACCCGAGAAGCCCGAACAGCCCGCCGCCGCACCGGAGACGGTCCGCTCGCCGCGCTCGGCCCGCTCGCTCGTCGACGCCGTCTTCCGCGCCCGCGAGATCAGCATCGCCGGGGCACTCGCGCTGCTGGTGCTGTTCACCTGGATCGCGGAACCGCGCTTCCTCGACGGCCAGGGCATCAAGGACCTGTTGCTCAACGCCGCCATCCTGGTGCTGCTCGCGGTCGGGCAGTCGGTCGTGGTCATCACCCGCAACATCGACCTGTCGGTCGGCTCCGTGGTGGGCCTGTCCGCCTTCGCCTGCGGCAAGTTCGTCTCCGGCACCGACCACGGGGCGCTGACGGTCCTGGCCCTCGGCCTCCTCGTCGGCGCGGGCTGCGGCATCGTCAGCGGTGCGCTGGTGAGCTTCGGACGGGTGCCCGCGCTGGTGGTGACCCTCGGAATGCTCTACATCATCCAGGGCGTCGACTACTGGTGGGCGCAGGGGGAGCAGATCAACGCCGCCGATGTGCCGCAGCCCGTGCTGGACCTCGGCAGCGGCAGCGTGCTGGGCATCCCGTACCTCCCGCTGATCGCCTTCGTGGTGCTCGCCGGGACCGCGTATGTCCTGCGCACCTATCGCGCGGGCCGTGAGCTGTACGCCATCGGCTCCAGCCCGGAGGCCGCCCGGCTGGCCGGGGTGCCGATCCGACGGCGGGTGCTGACCGCGTATGTGTTCTCCGGCGCCGTCTCGGGCTTCGCGGGAGCGCTGTGGCTGGCCCGCTTCGGCACCGTCGTCGCCGACAACGCCCACGGCTGGGAACTCACCGTGGTCAGCGCGGTGGTGGTCGGTGGCGTGGCCATCGTCGGCGGCACCGGCACGGTGTGGGGCGCGGCGCTGGGCGCGCTGCTGCTCACCACCATCGGCAGCGCCCTGGCCGTGCTGAAGGTCGACTCCTTCTGGGAGGACGCCATCACGGGTGCGCTGCTGCTGGCGGCCATCAGCGTGGACCGGATCGTACGGGTGCGCATGACCCGCGCGCTGAGGAAGAGGAGCGCACGATGAAGAGGAGTGCCCGATGAAGCTCAGGTGGGACACCGCCGTCGGAGTGCTGCTGGTGGCCGTCTTCCTCACCGGACTCGGCACCACGGACGGCTTCGGCAGCCGCGACAACCTCGCCTTCGCCTTCAATGACATCGTCGAGGTGGCGCTGATGGCGCTGCCGATGACACTGCTGGTGGTGGCCGGGCAGGTGGATCTGTCGGTGGCCTCGATGCTCGGCCTGTCCAGCGCGCTCACCGGCCAACTGTGGGACGCGGGCTGGGCGTTCGAGACCATCGTGCCGATCGTGCTGCTGGTCGGGGTGGTCGGCGGGCTGCTCAACGGCTGGCTGGTCACCCGGGTCGGGCTGCCCTCGCTGGCCGTCACCATCGGGACGCTCGCGCTCTACCGGGGTCTCGCGTCGGTGGTGCTCGGCTCCAACGCCATCACCGACTTCCCCGAGACGTACGCCAAGTGGGCCGTGGACACCACCACCGTGCCCGGCACCTTCCTCAGCTATCCGGTGGCGCTGTTCATCGTGCTGGCCGTCGTCGCCGCCGTGGTGCTGCACGCCACGGGCGTGGGCCGGTCGCTGTTCGCCATCGGCGCCCAGGAGGACGCCGCGTACTTCGCGGGCATCCGCGTCAAACGCGTCAAGCTGCTGCTGTTCGTGGTCAGCGGGCTGGTCTCGGCGTTCGCGGGGGTCGTGTTCACCCTGCGGTACGGCAGCGCGCGGGCCGACAACGGCCAGGGCTTCGAAATGCTCGTCATCGCCTCCGTCCTGCTGGGCGGGGTCGACTTCGACGGCGGCAAGGGCACGCTGTTCGGCGCCGTCGCCGGAGTGCTGCTCATCGGCGTCCTGAAGAACCTGCTGACCCTCAATGACGTGGCCAACGAGGTCCAGGTGATCGTCACCGGACTGCTGCTGGTGGCCTCCGTCCTCACCCCCCGTCTGATCACCACCGTGAGCGCCTGGCGTCACCGGCGCGCCGCCGCCTCGACCAGCTGATCCACGCACCCCATGACCGCACGCACCACACGACCCCACGCACCTCACGCACCCCACGCACCGCGAAAGGTCCTCTCATGATGAGCTCCCCCGGGCGCCGCCGCGCCGCCACCGCCGCCGCAGTGGTCTGTGCCCTGGCCGTGGCCCTGACCGGCTGCGGCGGCACCACCAAGAACGACGACGACAACGGTGGCGCCGCGAAGAGCGATGCCAAGGCCGACCCCGACGCCCCCCTGAAGAAGGGCCTCAAGCTGGCCTTCCTGCCCAAGCAGATCAACAACCCCTACGAGAAGATCGTCGACGAGGCGGGGATCACGGCGGCCGGGGAGTTCGACGGCAAGGGCAAGGAGGTCGGCCCGTCCGACGCCAGCGCCTCCTCCCAGGTGTCGTACATCAACACCCTCGTCCAGCAGCGCCAGGACGCCATCCTGATCGCGGCCAACGACCCCAACGCGGTGTGCGGCCCGCTCAAGCAGGCGATGAAGAAGGACATCAAGGTGGTGGCGTACGACTCCGACAGCGCCCCGGCCTGCCGCCAGCTCTTCATCAACCAGGCCAGCTCCGAGGAGATCGGCCGCAGCCAGGTCCAGCACCTCGCCAAACAGCTCGACTACAAGGGCCAGATCGCGATCCTCTCGGCCACCCAGAACGCCACCAACCAGAACACCTGGATCCGCTTCATGAAGGACGAGCTGAAGAAGCCCGCCTACAAGAACATGAAGCTGGTCAAGACGGTGTACGGGGACGACGACGACCAGAAGTCCTTCCAGGAGACCCAGGGCCTGCTCAAGGCGTATCCCAAGCTCAAGGGCATCATCTCGCCCACCACGGTCGGCATCGCCGCTGCCGCCCGCTACGTCAGCGGCTCCTCGTACCAGGGCAAGGTGGTGCTGAACGGCCTCGGCACGCCCAACCAGATGCGCAAGTACGTCAAGGACGGCACCGTCGAGCAGTTCGCGCTCTGGGACCCCAAGAAGCTCGGCTACCTCGGCTCGTACGCCGCGGCGGCGCTCGCCTCCGGGCAGATCACCGGGGCCGAGGGGGAGAAGTTCAAGGCCGGGAAGCTGGGCGAGTACACGGTCGGCAAGGACGGCGAGGTCATCCTCGGCCCGCCCACCGTCTTCGACAAGTCCAACATCGACAAGTACCACTTCTGAGGCGGTCCGTGATGCCCCGAGTGTGCTTCGTGCTGAAGGTCCGCCAGGATCGGCTGGCCGAGTACCGGGAGCGGCACGAAGCCGTGTGGCCCGAGATGCGGGCGGCGCTCTCCGCGGCCGGCTGGCACAACTACTCGCTCTTCCTGCGCGAGGACGGGCTGCTCGTCGGCTATCTGGAGACCGAGGACTTCGCGGCGGCCCAGGCCGCGATGGCGGCCACCGAGGTCAACGCGCGGTGGCAGGCGGAGATGGCCGGCTTCTTCGAAGCGCTCGACGGCGCCACGCCGGATGAGGCCATGAAGCCGCTCACCGAAGTGTTCCACCTCGCCCAAGACACCTAGGAGACAGCCGGACATGAGACCACTGGCCGCCGCGGTGCTGGCCACCGCACTGCTCACCGCTGCCGTCCCCGCCGCCGTCCCCGCCGAGAGCGCGACCGCCGTGGCCCCGAGCGCCCCCGCCCCTGCGGTCAGCGAGATCGCCGACACCCGGCTCGATTCCCGGGCCGTCTACTTCGAGTCGTACAACGGCCTGGTCAACAACAACGCGTTCCAGAAGAACGGGCTGCTGACGTACCGGGGCTACCAGTACGCCGCCTGGTACACCGGTGACCGCACCGCCGTCATCGGGCGCCGTGCGCTGAACCAGACGGCCTGGCAGACCGTGCGGCTGCCGCACAAGCTCACCGCAGACGACTCGCACAACGTGATCTCCATGGGGGTCTCACGCGTCGACGGCCGGCTGCACCTCAACATGGACTCGCACAGCAGCGGCTTCTTCTACGTGAAGTCGGTGGCCGGGCTGGTGGACGACCCCGCGGGACACCCCTGGGACAGCACGCGGTTCGGCGCCGTGCAGACCACTCTGGACGGGCTCGCGCTCACCTCCCAGTTCACCTACCCGCAGTTCGTGGCGACCCCGGAGGGCCGCCTTCAGCTCAGCTACCGGGCCGGTGTCTCCGGGAACGGCCGCAACGCGCTGGCCGAGTACGACGGCACCAAGTGGACCAACCTCGGCGAGTGGTCCGCGTCCACCGGTACGTACACCAGCGGGCACGGCTCCAGCACCGCCCGCAACATGTATCTGCACGGCATCGACTACGGCCCGGACGGCCGCCTGCACGCCTTCTACACCTGGCGCGAGCAGAACAACGCGGTGATGTGCGACGCCGGTGGCCTCACCAACCACGACACCGGCTACGTCCACAGCTCCGACCGCGGCCGCACCTGGCGCAACGCGGCGGGCACGGTCGTCGGCACCACCGGCGGCGCCGACCAGGTGACCGTGAGCGACCCCGGCACGGTCGTCGACCCGCTGAACCCCGACCACTCGCTGATGAACCAGGAGAGCCAGGCCACCGACTCCGCCGGGCGCCCGCACGCCCTCATCAGCTACGTCCCCGGCCGCTTCGGCCAGTGCACCACCGACTACGTGGCCGACCGCACCAGGAGCGGCCGCACCTTCCACCTCTTCGAGAACGCCGCGGGCACCTGGCGGAAGACCGAGATCCCGGAAGCGCTCAACTCCAGCCAGCGCACCCATCTGGCCTTCGACAGATACGACAACGCCTATGCCGTCATGCCGTACGGCCGCATCGTCGCCGCCTCCAGCGCGTCCGGATACACCGACTGGAAGACCCTCTTCGACGGCAGCGGGCTGGACGCCTTCGGCGAGGTCGTCGTGGACGACACCCGCCTCGCCCAGGACGGTGTGCTGTCGTTCATGTACCAGCGGAAGTCGAGCGGCACCACCCCCTCGGCCCTGCACGTCATCGACTTCAGGCTCCCCTCCTGATGCCAAAGGAACGGAACGGTATGAGCGCACGCATTCCCGCTGTCTCCCGGAAGCCACGGATCGGACTCGTCGCGGGCGGACTCGGCGCGTACTGGCCCCAATTCCCGGAGCTGCTGCCTCAGTTGCGGCACTCGGCCGCCCGGGTGGCCGAACGGATGCGGATGTTCGACGCCGATGTCGTCGACGTGGGCTTCATCTCGGACGCCGAGGAGGGCTCCGTGGCCGCCGGGAAGCTGCGCGCCGCCGACTGTGATCTCATCGTCGGCTTCCTCACCACCTACATGACCGCCACCATGCTGGTGCCCATCGCCCGGCGCGGCGGTGCCCCGGTGCTGCTGATCAACCTCCAGCCCACCGAGTCCATGGACCACGAGTCCTTCGACACCGGTGCCTGGCTCGCCTACTGCGGTGCCTGCCCGCTGCCCGAGATGGCCAATGCCTTCGAGCGGACCGGGATCCCGTTCCGCTCCGTCTCCGGCTACCTGGAGGACGAGCGTGCCTGGGCCCGGATCGGGCAGTGGATCCGGGCCGCCGGCGTGCGGTCCGTGCTGCGGGAGGGCCGGCACGGGCTGATGGGCCACCTCTACCCGGGAATGTACGACGTCTCCACCGACCTCACCATGGTCCCCGCCAGCCTCGGCGGCCATGTCGAGGTGCTGGAGTTCGACGATCTGCGGACCCGGGTCGACAAGGCCGGGGACGACGAGGTGGAGGCCAAACTGGCGGAGACCCGCGAGGTCTTCGAGCTGGCCGACTCCGTCGTCCCCGAGGACCTGGCCTGGGCCGCACGGGTCTCCGTCGGCCTCGACCGCCTCGTCGCCGACTTCGACCTCGACTCGCTCGCCTACTACCACCGCGGACTCGGCGGTGAGATCCACGAGAAGCTCGGCGCGGGCATGATCCTCGGTGCCTCGCTGCTCACCGCCCGCGGCGTCCCCGCGGCCGGCGAATACGAGCTGCGCACCTCGCTGGCCATGCTGATCTGTGACCGGCTCGGCGCGGGCGGTTCCTTCACGGAACTCCAGGCCCTCAACTTCCGCGACGGCGTGGTGGAGATGGGCCATGACGGACCCGGCCACCTCGCGATCAGCGAGCGCCGGCCCCTGCTGCGCGGCCTCGGCGTGTACCACGGCAAGCGCGGCTGGGGCGTGTCGGTCGAATTCGACGTGCGGCACGGCCCGGTGACCCTCGTCGGCCTCGGCCAGACCCGGGACGGCCGCTACCGGCTGGTGGCCGCCGAGGGCGAGGTGGTGGGCGGACCCCTGCTGCGGATCGGCAACACCACGTCGCGCGTGGACTTCGGGGTCGACCCCGGTGAGTGGACGGACGCCTGGAGCGCCAGTGGCGTCGGCCACCACTGGGCGCTCGCCACCGGATCGCTGCTGCCCCAACTGCGGGCACTGGCCGATCTCACCGGCCTGGACCTGGTGGAAGTCGCCGCTTGAGGACTCACGGCGTGGGCATCAAGGAGGTGGCGCGCCAGGCCGGGGTCTCGGTCGGCACGGTCTCCAACGTCATCAACCGCCCGGACTCGGTGTCCGAGGAGACCCGGGCCCGGGTGCTGTCCACCATCCAACGCCTGGGCTACGTACGCCAGGAGTCGGCGCGGCAGCTGCGTGCGGGGCGCAGCCGGATCATCTCGCTGCTGGTGCTGGACATGGCGAACCCGTTCTTCGTGGACGTGGCGCGCGGCGCGGAGCGCGCGGCGCGGGAGGCGGGCCTTGGGGTGATGGTGTGCAACAGTGCGCAGAGCCCGGAGGAGGAGGCCGACTACCTCGGGCTCTTCGCCGAGCAGCGGGTGCGCGGGGTGCTGATGACCCCGGCCGATATGACCGGGCGCAACCTCGCCTCCTTCCGGCGGCAGCCCATCCCGTTCGTCCTGGTGGACCGGGTGCTGCCCAGCGCCGAGGGGTGTTCGGTGTCGGTCGACGACGTCACCGGCGGTGAGCTCGCCGCCCGCCACCTGCTGGGCCTGGGCCATCGCGGCGTCGCCTATGTGAGCGGGCCGATGCGGCTGGCCCAGTGCCGCGACCGCCGCGAGGGCGTGTTGCGCGCCCTGCGCGAGCGGGGGCTCGGTGAGTCCGCGCTGCGCCACGTCGAGGTGGACCGGCTGGATGTGAACTGCGGCCGGGACGCGGGCGCCCGGCTGCTGGGCATGTCCCCGCGCCCGACGGCGGTGTTCTGCGCCAATGACCTGCTGGCGCTGGGGGTGCTGCAGGCGCTGTACGGGGCCGGGGTGTCGGTGCCGGGGGAGGTGGCGCTGGTGGGGTACGACGACATCGAGTTCGCGGCGGCGGCTGCCGTACCGCTGACGTCGGTGCGCCAGCCCGCGTTCCGGATGGGTCGTACGGCGGCCGAGTTGCTGATCGAGGAGACGGGAGAGCGGGCCGGGGACCACCGCCACCAGCGGATCGTCCTCCAGCCCGAGCTCGTGGTCCGCGGTTCGAGCCTGGTACGCGCCCGGGGCTGAGCGGGGGTCCGCCACCCCGCGTCGGTCCCAGTGCCCATGCGGCGGCCCGGTCCCGCCCGGCCCGCCGAACAGCGCACTACGATGTTCCCGCGACCGCGGTGGGTCGCGGGAAGGCGGAGGCCCGGGTCGTGGGACGCATGGTGGGGATCAAGGACGTCGCGCGGCAGGCGGGAGTGTCGGTCGGCACCGTCTCGAACGTGATCAACCGGCCCGAGATGGTCGCCGAGGCCACCCGCGACCGGGTACAGGCCGTGATCGAGCGCCTGGGCTACGTACGCCAGGAGTCGGCGCGGCAGCTGCGTGCGGGGCGCAGCCGGATCATCTCGCTGCTGGTGCTGGACATGGCGAACCCGTTCTTCGTGGACGTGGCGAGCGGTGCCGAGCGCGCGGCGCGGGAGGTGGGCCTTGGGGTGATGGTGTGCAACAGTGCGCAGAGCCCGGAGGAGGAGGCCGACTACCTCGGGCTCTTCGCCGAGCACCGGGTGCGCGGAGTGCTCGTCACCCCGGCCGATGTCACCGGCGGCAACCTGGAGGGTTTCCGGCGCCATGACATCCCGTTCGTCTTCGTGGACCGCGAGGTGCCCAGCGCCGACGGCTGCTCGGTGTCGGTCGACGACATCGAGGGCGGTGCGCTCGCCGGGCGCCATCTGATCGCCCAGGGGCACCGCTCCGCGGTCTACGTCAGCGGCCCGATGGTGCTCCCGCAGTGCCAGGACCGGCGCACCGGGCTGCTCGGCGCGTTCGCGGAGGAGGGGCTGGCGGAGGAGGCGGTGGTGCACATCGAGGCCGAGCGGTTGGACGTGGCCTCGGGCCGCGACGCGGGCGCCCGGCTGCTCGGCATCTCACCCCGGCCGACGGCGGTGTTCTGCGCCAATGACCTGCTGGCGCTGGGGGTGCTGCAGGCACTCTTCGCGGCCGGGGTGTCGGTGCCGGCGGAGGTGGCGCTGGTGGGGTACGACGACATCGAGTTCGCGGCGGCGGCTGCCGTACCGCTGACGTCGGTGCGCCAGCCCGCGTTCCGGATGGGGCGTACGGCGGCCGAGCTGCTGATCGAGGAGACGGGCGACGAGGCGGACATCCACCAGCACCGGCGGATCGTGCTGCAGCCGGAACTGGTGGTGCGGGACTCGACGTTCGCGTCCAGGCCGGGGATGTGACCACGGGGGTCACGCCGGGCGCCTGACGACGTACGCCGGATCGGAGGGTTTGACCACGCGGTCAGGCCGGGGGCTTGACCGCCACGACGGGCACCGGGCTCTCCAGCAGCAGCCGCTGGCTCACACTCCCCAGCAGCGCCTTCCCCACCGGCGAGCGCCGACGGAGGCCGATGACCAGCCGGTCGACGCCGGGCCTGGCCCCGATCTCGTCCAGCACGGCGTCCACGGGGTCGCGGTCACCCGGACCGCTGCGCTCGACGACCGTGGTCTCCGGGTCCCCGGGCACCCCGGAGCGGTCCAGCGACGACAGACGCAAGTTGACCAGTACCAGATCGGTGCCCAGCAGCCGGGCCTCGGCGATTCCCGCGGCCAGCGCGTGGTCTCCCTCGCGGCCCTCGGCGACGGCGGTGATGACGGTCATGGTGCGGGAGCCCTTCTTCCGGAGCGGATCGGGTCATCTACCGGAGCGGACCGGGTCAGGAATCTGCCGGACCGGATCGGATCAGGAGTAGCGGGCACGGAAGTCGTCCTCCAGCTCTTCCAGCGAGCGGCCCTTGGTCTCGGGTACACAGGTCGCGATGAAGGCGATGGCCAGCACGCCGAAGGCGGCGAAGGCGAGGAAGGTGTTCGAGATCCCCAGCGCCTTCACGACGGGCGGGAAGCCGAGGGCTACCAGGGCGTTCGCCATCCACAGCACGAAGATGCTGATCCCGATGGCCAGGCTGCGGATCTTCAGCGGGAACATCTCGGAGAGGATCAGCCACACCAGCGGACCGATGGTGGCCTGCATGGAGAAGACGAAGAGCACGACGAACACCAGGATGAACCACGCCTTCGCCCCGCCCTCGGGCAGCAGCATCGCGGAGAGCCCGACCAGCAGGTGGAACGTGGTGGTCAGGGCGAACCCGCCGAGCAGCATGGTGCGCCGCTTGAGCTTGTTGATGACCGATACGCCCACCGCGATGCCGATGACGCTGAAGGCGCCGTTGAGGGTGTTGGCGATGATGGCGGAGTTCCCCGAGAACCCGGCGTCGCCGAGCAGCTGCGTGCCGTAGTACATGACGGAGTTGATGCCGGTGAACTGCTGGCAGATGCCGAGGCCCGCGCCGATCAGGATGAGCAGCCGCACCCAGCGCACCCCGAGGTCCACCCGGCCCGCGGTCTTGGCGATCCGCTCCTCCTCGGCGAGCCGGTGGACCTCGGCCATCTCCGCCTGGGCCCGCTCGGGGGTGCGCACCTGGGACAGCACCGCCAGCGCCTCCTCGTCACGGCCCTGGGAGACCAGCCAGCGCGGGCTCTCCGGCAGCCGCAGCATGCCGAGGAACAGCCCGATCGCCGGGAGGATGGCGACCAGGAGCATCAGCCGCCAGATGCCGTCGGTCTCGCCCCAGAGGTTGAAGATGAACGCGTTGATGACGAACGCGGCGAACTGGCCGGTCACGATCATCACCTCGTTGCGGGTGACGATGGAGCCGCGGCGTTCGACCGGGGCGATCTCGGCCAGATAGACCGGGACCGTCGCCGAGGCGCCGCCCACGGCGAGGCCGAGGACGAAGCGGAAGAGGGCGAGCACCTGCCAGCTCGGCGACAGCACACAGCCCAGGGTGCCGATCATGAACACCAGGGACAGCAGCAGAATGTTGTGGCGGCGGCCGTGCCGGTCGGACAGCACCCCGCCGATCATGGCGCCGAAGGCGGCCCCGAAGACCAGGTTGCTGACCACGATTCCCTCGGTGAACGCGGTGAGACCGAGGTCGTCGGTGAGCGGGTCGAGGGCGCCGTTGACGACGCCGGTGTCATAGCCGAACAGCAGCCCGCCGAAGGTCACGATGACGGCGACCAGCCCGAGCCGTCGGGAGTGCGGGCCCTTGGTGTCCGCGGGCAGTTCGGTGGATGTCGGGTGGGAGGGGGTTCCGGTCATGGCTAGTGCGCTCCGACGCCGTCGGTCATCAGGCCGGTGGCCTTTGTCTGCTTGTCAGTACAACTAGTACGTACAAGCGCTACGTACTATGGGAGCGGCGTGTGACGCATGTCAAGACATGAAGCGCGAGGAGGCAGCGGGATGGGGGATCCAGGGGGAGCGGGCGCCTCGGGCGGGCCGGGAACCTCGGCGGGGCGCCGCAAACGGCCGACCATGTCCGATGTCGCCGCGCGGGTCGGGGTCTCCCAGGCCCTGGTGTCACTGGTGTTCCGCAACCAACCCGGGGCGAGCGCCGACACCCGCCGACGGGTGTTCCAGGCCGCCGAGGAACTTGGCTACCGTCCCGACACCGCCGCCCAGTTGCTGCGGCGCACCCGGAGCCGGCAGCTGGGTGTGCTGTTCACCATGCGCCACCCGTTCGACGTGGGCGTCGTCGAGGCGCTGTACCCCGCCGCCCGGAAGCACGGCTACACCCTCGTGCTCAACGCCATGGTCGCCACCCGCGGTGAGCGCCAGTCGATGGAGGAACTGCTCGGACTGCGCAGTGAAGCCGTCATCACCATTGGCGCCACGTCCAGTTGGGAGCACCTGACCACGGGTGTCGGCCGGACGCCCATCGTGGAGATCAACCCGCGTACCAGGGCCGCCGGTGTGGACGTCGTACGGACCGCGGAGCGCAAGGGGATACGCCAGGCCGTCGACCACCTCGTGGCCTTGGGGCACCGCGCCATCGCGCACATCGACGGCGGTCGCATGCCCGGCGCCACCGAGAGGCGACGCGGCTACCGCGCCGCCATGCGCCGCCACGGGCTCGCCGACCACATCCGGGTGCACCCCGGCGACTACACCGAGGAATCCGGCGCCCGGGTGGCCCGGGCCCTGCTCGCGCGGGCCCCCGCCCAGCTGCCCACCGCGGTCATCGCCGGGAACGACCGCTGTGCGCACGGTCTGCTCGGCGCGCTGCTGCGCGCGGGCCTCAGGGTGCCCGACGACGTGTCCATCGTCGGCTACGACGACAGCCAGCTCGCCCGGCTGTCCTTCATCGACCTGACCTCCGTACGCCAGGAGGCCGCCGAGGCGGCCGAGCTCGCCGTCCGGGCCGCCGCGGAACGGCTCGACGAGGGGCGCACCGCCGACCGTGACATCGTCCTCGACCCCACCCTCGTGGTCCGGGGGAGCACCGGCCCGCCCCGCACCCCGTCACCGCCCGACGGCGGCCTTCTCCGCTGACCACGCCGGATGCGGGTCGGCGTCCAGCAGCGCCCGGATCTCGTGTACGGCCGCCCGGCCCGCCCGGTTGGCGCCGACCGTACTGGCCGACGGCCCGTAGCCGACCAGATGCACCCGGGGATCACGGACCGCCCGGGTCCCCTCGACGGCGATCCCGCCACCCCGCTCACGCAGCCGCAGCGGGGCGAGATGGTCGATCGCGGCGCGGAAACCGGTGGCCCAGAGGATGGTGTCCGCCTCCACGTGGCGCCCGTCCGCCCAGGTCACCCCGTCCGGGGTGATCCGCTCGAACATCGGCAGCCGGTCGAGTATCCCCCTCTCCCTGGCCCGCTCCATCGCCTCCGTCATGGGCAGCCCGGTCACCGACACCACGCTCTGCGGCGGCAGCCCCCGCCGCACCCGCTCCTCGACCAGCGCGACGGCGGCGCGGCCCTGGTCCTGGCCGAACGGCCCGGTGCGGAAGACCGGTGGGCGGCGGGTGACCCAAGTCGTCTCCGCCGCCACCTCCGCGACTTCCAGCAGATGCTGCACCCCGGACGTGCCGCCCCCGACGACGATCACCCGCCGCCCGGCGAACGCCTCGGGCCCCGGGTACCGCGCGGTGTGCAGCTGCCGCCCCCGGAACGTCTCCTGCCCCGGGTAGCGCGGCCAGAACGGCCGGTCCCAGGTCCCGGTCGCGTTGATCAGCGCCCGCGCGGCCCAGGTCCCGGCCGAGGTCTCGACCAGCAGTCGACGGCTGTCCCCGTCCCGTACGGCGCCGACGTGCGCAGGGCGCACCACCCGCAGGTCGAAGGCGCGCTCGTAGCGTGCGAAGTAGGCCGGGATGACCTCGGACGAGGGCCGCTCGGGATCCGCGTCGTCGCTGGTCAGCCGCATGCCGGGCAGGTCGTACATCCCGTGCACCTTGCCGTACGTCAGCGAGGGCCACCGGAACTGCCACGCCCCGCCGGGCGCGGGCGCGTGGTCAAGCACCACGAAGCCGGTCCCGGGCTCGTACCCGGCCCGCCTCAGGTGATAGGCCCCGGACAACCCCGCCTGTCCGGCACCGATGACCACGACGTCCACGCTGTTGTTCATGTTTCTACTAACTCTCCCCGGTCGCGGTCTCTTCCCCGTCCTCCAGCCGCCGCCCCCGGCTCTGCGCCACCCGCAGCGCGTCATGCAGCGCCTCGGCGAGCCGGTGCCCCACGAAGCGCAGCTCACAGGCGTCGACCTTGCGGTCCCGCAGCAGCGGCCGGGCATGCCCGAGGAGGTCGGCCCCGGTCCGTAGCTGGACGGCCTCCATCTCGTCGGCCAGCCGGGAGAGGTAGCCGGTGCCGGTGTTGTCGGTGACGAGGAAGCAGGGCTGCCCGTTCAGTCCGGGCCAGGGCAGCAGACGGGGGCGTGAGGAAGGCATGCGGGCTCCATGGCGTTTCGAGGTTCGTTCGGCTACCGCGAGTGAGGAGGCGGTGGCGGAAACAGCTTCATGGCCGTAAGAGTTGCTGTGCAAGGGTGATTGAATTTCTCGCTTGAGATGGCATATGTGACCGAGTGGGCTGTTGTCGGAACAAAGCGGGTTTCCGGTGCCAGACTCGGAACTCGCACCACGGCATGGCAGGCTCAACCCACCGGGAGGCATACTCGTGGCAGCGCCAACAGGACCCACGGTCCGTCGCATGCAACTCGGCTGGGAGCTCAAGCGGTTGAGAGACAAGGCTGGATTCACCCTGGCGGAGGCGGTGAACGGGTTGACGTTCTCCCCTTCGAAGCTCCATCGGGTGGAGAACGGGCTGACCGGCCTCAGGACCACTGCGGAGCTGCGGACTCTGCTGGACCGCTATGGAGTCGAGGAAGAGGAGGACGTGGATTTCCTGGTCGAGATCCACCGGGACTCGCTCAACCGGGGCTGGTGGTCCCTCTATCGCAGCGTGCTGCCGTCCGGCATGGGGATGTACATCGGGCTGGAGAGCGGTGCTCGGACCATCCGGGCCTGGCAGCCGAATGTGGTCCTCGGGTTGTTGCAGACCGAGCGATACGCCCGTGAGATGTTCCAGACTGCCAAGCCGGTTGAGGAGACGACGACGGAGTTCGTCGAGCGACACATCCAGATCCGAATGGAACGCAAGAAGGCTCTGACGCGCAGAGACAGCCCGGTGGAGCTTTGGGTCATCCAAGAGGAAGCGACACTGCGGCGGGTGGTGGGTGGCCCGGAGGTCATGCGTGAGCAGTATGAGGCGATTCTTGCCTTCGCGCAGTTGGACAACGTGACCGTCCAGATCCTCCCGATGACCACGGCCACCTACCGGACAGGTGCCAACTTCACCCTGCTGGAGTTCGGCAGCCCGCTTCCGACAGTGGTGCAAAGCGATGCCGCCGACGGGTCGGAGATCAGCGACAAGGACACCACCATCTGGAGTTTCGCCCGCAGGTTCGAAGCCCTGCGGGCAGGCGCTCTCGCGCCTGGCGAGACACCCGCTTTCCTGCAACGACTAGTACGGGAGATCTGACATGACACACCGCATAGCTTCTGATGTCGCACCCGAAGGTGCCTGGTTCAAGTCGTCCTACAGCGAGAACAACGGCACCGCGTGCGTGGAGATCGCGCACCTGTCCCAGACCGCCCAGGTTGGCATCCGCGACTCCAAGCACAGGGGCGGGCCCGCGCTGGTCGTTCCAGCGCGGGCCTGGGCGGAGTTCGTCGCTGCGGTGCGCAAGGTCTGACGGCGTTGGGGACGGGCGACCGGGCGCGGGCACCGTCTCGCGCCTTCGGCGCATGTGAGCAGCGGCGGTGGGGGGCGGGGGCGCGGCACCGTCGCCGTCCGCCGGGCCGGTGGGGCAAGATCTCATCGAGTGCGATGCTGGACCGCCCAGGGAAGGCCCCGGCTGACCCGGCGTCGCATTCGCTCCCGCCCCTCCCGGGTACCCCCTTCCAGAACGCTTGATCTGGCACAACCAATTTGTCAAACACTTTCCATGGGTACCCCCCGCCGCAGTCCGGAACGGTCCCTAACATGACCTGGCGGGGGCCGCCACCGGGCTTCGCTCCACCGGCCCGGTGGTCGGCGACGGAGCCCGGCCAGGGCACCCCCGACCCATGCTCAAAGGCGCCGAAGGCGCGAACGGCGCCGCGCGACGCACGAAAACCGTTCGCGGCACGCGCGCGCCCCGAACTACCGTGCCCCGCCGTGGACATTGACGACCCCAAGGACGTGGTCAGGCGCGGATACGACGCGCTCTCCCGCCACTACGAGCAGTCCTACGCCACCGAGACCAAGTACCAGCTCTGGCTCGGCGCCCTCAAGGAGCGCATCCCGGCCGCAGCCACCGTGCTGGACCTGGGGTGCGGGAGCGGCGTACCGGTGGCCCGCACTCTGGCCACGGCCGGACACCGGGTGACCGGTGTCGACATCAGCGGGGAGCAGATCCGCCGGGCCCGGGAGCTCGTGCCGGAGGCCGAGTTCCGTCAGGCCGATGCCACGGCCGTGGAATTCCCGGCCGCCACGTTCGACGCCGTGGTCTCCCTCTACGCCCTGATCCACATCCCACTGGCCGAACAACCTCCCCTCCTCACCAGGATCGCCACCTGGCTACGCCCCGGCGGCTGGTTGCTGGCCACCACCGGGCACACCGCCTGGACCGGCACCGACGACAACTGGCTCGGCGGCGGCGCCACGATGTGGTGGAGCCACGCCGACGCCGCGACCTATCGGGCGTGGCTCACCGAGGCCGGACTGACCGTCGCGGGAGAGGAGTTCGCCCCCGAGGGGGACGGCGGCCACGCCCTGTTCTGGGCGCGCCGACCGTGACGTATCCCGGGACCTCGCCTCAGCCGACCGGGCCGTCCTCACCGGCCTTCTGCCAGGCGCAGCTGCCAAGCGTGGCGCGGCCCTTCTCGACCAGCGGGTCGGCGATCCGGGCCGGTGGCATCGTGCTGTGGCCCCGGTAGCAGATGACCGTGCGGTCCGTGTGTCCGGCGAGGTCGACGAGGATCTGGTCCCAGTGGCGGTATTGCACATCGTGACCCGAGTCGGCGTAGCTGCGCACGGCCGGGCCGCCGGGCAGGTGCCGCTTCCAGGTGTCGACCGTGCTGGGCGGCACGGTCGTGTCCTTCTTCCCGCTGTAGAGGGTGACGGGGGCGGTCAGCCGTGACAGATCGGGGCCGGGCCGCTGGCAGTAGAGCTTCTGCTCATGCACCTGAGCCGCGGGGTCGGCCTTCTGGCCGTGCTGGTTGTAGGTGCGGGCGCCGTCCTCGAAGGCGGTGTCCCCGAAGCCGGGGATGCGCTTGGTCGGGCTGTCGTCCGGGAACGCCCACCAGACCCGGGGGTCGGCGACCTGCTTCTCCAGGGACTTGCCCAGCTCCTCGTCGGACATCGAGCAGTACGACGGCTTGGCGCCGTACGGCGGCAGGGCGGCGGCCAGGTGCAGCGACTGCACGCGGTCCGGGGCCAGGGACGCCAGCTCGGCGGCGTACGGTCCGCCGCCCGAGATGGCGACTACACTGACCTTGCGCACCCCGATGCGGTCCAGCACCTGAAGCGCGTCCTTCGCGAAGTCGGCCTTGCCCAGGCTCTTGTCGAACCCGGTGTCCCCGAAACCGTTGCGCTCGACCGATATCAGCCGCAGCCCGAGGGATTTCCGGGTGCTGCGCAGGAAGTCCGTCATATGGGCCACCCGCGCACTGGTGCCGGTGCCGCCGATGTAGAGCACCGGCCTTCCGTCCCGGGGACCGTCGTCGATGTAGTGGGCGGTGCGCCCCGAGCCCAGCTTCAGCGCCCGGACCTCGGGCCCGAGCGAGTCGAAGTCATCCTGGATATGGACCCGGTGGACATCGGTGGCGTGCGGCTGACGTGGCCCGGTGGCCGTGGCGGTGGCGCTCACTACTCCGGAGCCGGTGAGCAGGACGGTGGCGAGGGCGGTGGCGGCGATCCCGGTGACGAGCGCTCTGGGCACGTGTCTCTCCTGGCCGTAGGGGAAGGCGGCATTGATCGAATGGAACGACCGGCACCTACCCCCTCCGGCAAGGAAGACACTACGGCGCCCCGGCGGGGCCCTCGCCAGCTCCACCGCGGTCTAGGGCGGAGCGGTGCCCGGTCCGGGGTGTGGGGCGGAGCCCCAGTTGCGGCAAGGGGCGGGCAGGGGGACAGCCCGCGGCGGGCGGCCGGTGAAGCCGGGCGTGGTGTTCCCGGCCTTCCGCCGTTCGTCTTCCGCTACGTGGAGGACGCGTTCGCCTCGGCCGCGACGATCAGGTTGAGCACGGTGATGCGCTGACCGCAGTTCGGGCACTCGTGCCCGGTGCTGAGCGGGGGCAGCGGCAGTGGCGGCGACCGGTGATGCGTCCGGTCGGCGGTGTCCCTGGTGTCCGCGGTGTCCGTATCGCGCCGGTGGGCGCGCCACCATCGGGTCTTGCATCTGGAGCCGCAGAACCGGCGCGTCGGGTTCCTGCTGGTCCAGGTGAACTCGGCGCCGCATTCGGCACACCGCCGGGCCGCGGTGTCCATGGAGCCTCCTCTGTCGGTTCGCGGTGAGACCGGTTCCGCATGCATCCGCCCAGTACACCGGCGCAGGGGTTTCGGCACCGTAACGCCCCCGGTTGCCCGCGCGGCATGTGCTTGCCGGCCGTTGAGAACCGGCCAGACCAAGGCCAGACGCGATGAAACCTCACCGAAACCTCCCGCCGCGGAGGATGAGTGCGCCGAAGACGAGGGCAGGTGAGGTGTGCACGATGTCCATCCCCGCGAACGGGCGGACAACCACCCGGCGAACGGGATTGTCACTCCCTCCCGATCTGCCGCTGTCCGAGTGGCGCCACCTCGGTCAGCAGATCCACGTCATCGCCGACTCCTCCGCGTGGTGGCTGGGCGATTGGCTCATCTTCGGCCAGGACCACTACCCCGACCGCTACCGGCAGGCGCTGAAGCAGACCTCGCTCGACTATCAGACGCTGCGCAACTACGCATGGGTGGCGCGCAAGTTCGAGCCGGACAGGCGGCGGGGCAAGCTGAGCTTCCAGCACCATGCGGAGGTGGCGGCCCTTGCCGAGTCCGAGCAGGAGGAGTGGCTGACCCGGGCCGAGGAGGGCGGCTGGACCCGCAACGCATTACGTCGCCAGATACGGATGTGGCGGCAGTCCCCGGAAGCTGCGGACGAGTCGGGCGTCGTACAGGTGAGCGTGGTCGCCGAGCGCAGAATCCGCTGGGAGCGCGCGGCGGAGATCGCCGGGCTCGGGCTTATGGATTGGATCGTCCAGATGCTGGACGAGGCGGCCGACGGTCCGGTTCCGCACATTCCCGGACCCGCCGCCGACCCCTCTGCCCTGGGGGCGTAAACAGCGCTTCGTAGAACCTTCTAGCCAATGCGTTTCGTCCCGCCGGCGGGACAGCGGGATGGATTCGGGAGCGGCATTCGCGTGGTCCCCTCATTTGGCGTTTCCGCATGTCCCGTGAAAGCATTTCGTACACGCTCCAGGGCTCCGGAAGGTTCCGGGGAGAGATGGGAAAGACCAGGTGAGTGGCCGAACGGAGCTGCATTCGCCTCATCTGGCGCGTCCTGTCCCGCTGGTATCAGTAAGCACATACAGAACGTCTCGCTTCCGATGGTGATCGCCCTATCCGAAACCGTGAGTTCTAGTTGAGTAACGGCGGCGCGCCGCGCGGGGATACGAGGTGTCAAACCGTCTGACCGCTGTTAGAGTCTGCGTCGAAAGCTGGAACGGCCTTTCGCGATTTCGCGAAGTGGCGCAACGGGGGGTGGTCGATATTGATCGGCCACGATCGGCGGCAATCAGCGACGATCGACGAAGATCAGCCGCAATCGGCCACGGTCGGCGATCTTCGACGTGGTGTTCACGGTATGCCTGCCACCCCCGGATGGAGTTTCTTTCGAGGCGAGCTCGCCTTGGAGCGGGGGGTTTGGCGATGTTCGATCAGCAACTTGAGGAAGTGGTCGTCGAAGTCGACATCGCGTCGATTTCGACGGCGGAGTCACCACGAAGTTCAGGGGAGGACCCGGAGCACATCCAAGCACTGGCGGAGACGGACGCCACGTTACCGCCCATCATCGTTCACCGGTCCACGATGCGGGTGGTCGACGGCGCCCACCGGCTACGGGCCGCGGAGCTCCGCGGCGACCAGAAGATCAGCGTCACGTTCTTCGACGGCAGCAAGGCCGACGCGTTCGTCCTGGCCGTCGGCTCCAACATCACCCATGGCCTGCCGCTGTCGATGGCGGACCGCAAGTCCGCGGCCGCGCGCATCATCGTGTCGCACCCCCAGTGGTCGGACCGCATGATCGCGTCGGTCTCGGGCATCTCGGCGGGTACCGTCGCGGAGATCCGGCGGCGGACATCGGCCGAGGACGCGGCCGGTGGCAGCCGTATCGGTCAGGACGGCCGGGTCCGTCCCATCAACAGTGCCGCCGGGCGCGAGCTGGCGAGCAGGCTGATCACGGCGAACCCGGGTCTGTCGCTGCGCCAGATCGCCCGGGCCGCGGGGATCTCCCCGGAGACCGCGCGGGACGTCAGGAACCGAATGAACAGGGGCGAGGACCCCCTGCCGAGGTCGCGCGGCGCGGCGAAGGCCGGGGGTCGGCGGACCGAGGCGCTGAGCCGGTCCACGGCGGGCGCGGCCACCGCCGAGGTGGTCCCGATGGCGGACCGCCTCGCGGCCGTACACCGCCTCACCTCGGACCCCGCCCTGCGGTTCAACGAAACGGGCCGCAGGCTGCTCAGGCTGCTCAACGTCAATATGCTCAGTGCCGAGGAATGGCAGGAGATCATCGCGAACGTGCCGCCGCACTGCAGCGGCATCGTCGCCAGTCTCGCCCGTGAGTGCGCGGGGATGTGGGACGAGATCGCGGTCCGGGTGGATCTCCAGCTCGCCTAGTACCGCAGCCGCGTTTCGCCATCCGGCCCGGTGAGTCGGGACACCGGGAGCAGGAGAGGTGTAGCCAGCCCCCTGTGGAACCTGGGGGCTGGCCCCCCTGCGGTCGGGGTGGTGCCGCCATAGCGCCGATTGGCCTTCGGTCCCTACGTTTGTGCAGGTCAGAGTCTTATGGCCGCTACAGGACCGGAGTCCTTCATGCCGCAGGCCACCATGCCGTCCGAGCCCCGCGCACTCGCCCGTGGCACCGTGTCGCAGGGGAGTGAGTTCGCTCCCCTCCTGAGGGAGGTCAGGAGGCAGGGGCTGCTGGAGCGGCGCAGGGGTTGGTACACGCGGATGATCACCGTGAACCTCCTCGCCCTGGCCGCCGTGGTGACGGTGCTCGCCCTCGCCGGGAACACCTGGTGGTCGCTGCTGCTCGCCCCGCCGCTCGCGGTCCTGTCCGCCCGTACCGCCTTCGTCGGCCATGACGCCGGACACGCCCAGATCGCCTCCGGCCGCCGGGCCAACCGGGCCCTCGGGCTCCTCCACGGCAATCTGCTCCTGGGCATGAGCTACGCCTGGTGGAACGACAAGCACAACCGGCACCACGCCAACCCCAACCACATCGAGAAGGACCCCGACGTCGGTGTCGGCGCACTCGTATGGACCGCGGAGCAAGCCGCCGCACGCCGTGGCCCCGCCCGTTGGGTGACGCACCATCAGGCCCTGCTGTTCCTCCCGATGCTGCTTCTCGAGGGCATCGCGCTGAAGGTGAGCGGTGTCCGGGATCTGCGACGGCAGCCGGTTCGCGAACGGGCCGTCGAAGGCGCCCTCCTGGCGCTGCACGCCATCGGCTACGGAGCCCTGTTGCTCATCTGCCTGCCGGTGGACAAGGCCATCGTGTTCGCCCTGCTCCACCAGGCGCTCTTCGGGCTCCATCTGGGCATGGCGTTCGCCCCCAACCACAAGGGCATGGAGATGCCCGACCCGGCGGCCGAACGCCGCTGGGGCCATCTGCGCCGACAGGTCCTGACCTCGCGCAACGTACGCGGCGGTGCGGTCACCGACTGGCTGCTCGGCGGACTGAACTACCAGATCGAACACCACCTCTTCCCGAGCATGCCCAGGCCCCACCTCAGGCTCGCACGGCCACTCGTGCGACAGCACTGCCACCTCCTCGGGCTGCCGTACGCCGAGACGGGGCTGCTGGACTCCTATCGGCAGGGGCTGCGGCACATGCACACGGTCGGCCGGTCAGCGGCGTCGTTGGAGGTGTAGGTGACCGCTCAGCGGCGTCGTTGGGGGAGTAGCCGGCCGATGGTGTCGCTGCCGCCCCTGCGGACGCCGCTCACCGTACGGTGCGCAAGGTCCGGGCCACGGTGACATCGGCGCAGCCCGCCAGCCCCAGGGCCGTCCGCAGTTCGGTGGCCAGCAGCTCGAACACCCGCCGCGCCCCCGCCTCACCCGCCGCGGCCAGCCCCCAGATCACCGGCCGTCCCACCAGCACCCCGGCGGCGCCGAGGGCCAGGGCCCTGAGGATGTCCGTACCGCTGCGGACACCGCCGTCGAGCAACAGCTCGCAGCGGTGGCCGTCGAGCACGGGCGCCAGCTCGGCCAGCGCGTCCAGGCTCGGCACGGCTCCGTCGAGCTGACGGCCGCCGTGGTTGGAGACCACCAGCGCGTCGACCCCGGCCTCGGCCGCGCGCAGCGCGTCCTCCCGCGCCAGCACACCCTTGAGCACCAGCGGCAGCCGCGTGTGCTCGCGCAGCCGGTCCACCGTGGCCCAGGTCAGCGCGGGGGAGAACGCCTCGCTGGTGTGCGCGGCCACCGCCGAGTCACCGGCGGGCCGGATGTGTGCCGTTCCGCCCGCGTCGATGTTGGCGGCGCGCACCTCGGCCGGGAGCGCGAACCGGTTGCGGACGTCCCGCAACCGGCGGCCCATCCACGGGACGTCGACGGTGAGCACCAGCGCCTCGCAGCCCGCGTCCTCCGCCCTGCGCGCGAGCTCCAGCGTCCGAGCGCCGTCGCGCAGCCAGTACAGCTGGAACCAGACGGCCCCGCCGACCGCGGTGATCTCCTCGACCGGCACACTGCTCAGCGTGGAGACCGCGAACGGCACCCCCGCGGCCTTCGCCGCCCGGGCGGTGGCCAGTTCGCCGTCCCCGCTCACCAGCCGGTGATACGCCACCGGGGCCACCGCCAGCGGCATCGCCGCCGGACGGCCGAGCAGCGTGGCATCCGTCGTGCACCGCGAGACGTCCCGTAGCACCCGGGGCACGAGGAAGGTGCGGTCGAACGCCGCGCGGTTGGCGGCCAGCGTCAGCTCGTCACCGCTGCCGCCCGCCACGAAGTCCCGGACGTCGGGGGGCAGGACGGCAGCGGCGGCGCGCTCGAGATCGGCGAGACACTCGATACCGTCGACGGCGCTGGCACCTGTCCCGGTCGTGCCTGCCCCCGCCGCACCGCCAGCGGTGCGGTCAGCGCCGGAAGTCACGCTGTCCGGTCCTCTCCAGCTCCACGGCCTCGTACAGCGCCTTGATGTTCGCGCTGCCGAAGGTCTGGGCGCCCTGCCGCTCGATGACCTCGTAGAAGAGGGTGTGCCGCGGGTGGGTCGAGGCGGTGAAGATCTGGAACAGCTGCCCGTCGTGGTCCTCGTCCGCGAGCACCCCGGTGGCGCGCAGATCGGCCAGCCGCCGCGGGCTGAGGCCGATTCGCTCACCCAGCAGGTCGTAGTACGCGCCGGGCGTGGTGAGGAACGTGACGCCACGGTCGGACAGGGTGCGCACGGAGCCGACGGCGTCGTGCGAGGAGAAGGCCAGGTGCTGTACGCCCGGGCCCTGGTGGCTCTTCAGGAACTCGTCGATCTGGCCCGGCAGGGCCGTGTCATCGGGTTCGATGAGCGTGAGGGTGACGGTGCCGGACGGGCTCTGTACGACCTTCGAGTGCATCGCCTGGGCGCCGACGACGATGTGCTCCGCGAAGACGTCACGGAAGCCCAGCGCCCGTTGGTAGTACGCGACGGTCGGGCCGAGGTCGCCGGTGCCGAGGCAGACCGCGATGTGATCGATGTCGAGCAGGCCCGCGCCCTCGGCCACGTCAGCCTCGGAGCCCGGCCCCCCGGGCCGCGCCCGGTTCTCCGTCGGTACGGAATCCGCCGGTACGAAACCCGCGGGCAGCCCGGGGCCCGCGTCCGGCGCGCGCTGCACCAGCGTGTGGACCACGTCCCCGAAGCCCCGCACCGCGGCGGTGACGGACGGGCCGTCACCGGTGTGCCGGACCGGTTGCCGGTGGACACCGGCGCCGTTCGCCACCGCCGCCCCGAAGGCCGCCCGCACGTCGGCGGTGCGCAGCGCGATGTCCGCCACTCCGTCGCCGTGGCTGAGCACATACGCCGAGGCGGGGTGGCGGTCGGAGGTCGCCTGGGTGAGCACCAGCGTGATCCCTCCGTGCCGCAGCGCCAGGCTGTGGTGGTCCGCGGAACCGCCGCTCCCGACGATGGCGAACGCATACCGGTCGACCCACTGGAACGCACTCGAATCCAGGTTCTCCACATACAACTCGACGTAGTCGATGGCGAGATCCGCCAGCGGCTCAGCGGCTTTCGGTGAATTCCTCACAATGGACCCCCAGATGCGGAAGAAAACCGAGCCCGCAGAACTCTAGGCGGCCATCGGCGCGTCCAGCCATCGACGCCATTCCGGCGGTTAGCGGAACTCGTGGACGCCGGGCCCTCTCCATAAGCTGCGCCGTGTTCTGTGTTTCCGGGTCGCGCTCCCCTTGGACGGGTGATGTCTTGTGATACGCACGATGGCCGTCATCGGCACCGGCCTCATCGGTACGTCGGTCGCGCTCACCGCTGCCGAGGAGGGCGTGTCGGTGTACCTCTCCGACCGGAGCCGGGCCGCCGCCAGGACCGCCGCCGCGCTGGGCGCGGGCCGGGCGGAGGACCCGCCGGAGCCGGTCGACCTGGCCGTGCTCGCGGTGCCGCCGAGCCGGATCGCCGAGGTGCTGATCGCGGCCCAGGAACGCGGTCTGGCCCGCGCCTACACCGATGTGGCGAGCGTGAAGGAGCGCCCGGAGCGGGCCGTGCTCGCCCGCGCCCCCGAGCCCTCCCGCTACATCGGCGGCCATCCGCTGGCCGGTCGGGAGCGGTCGGGGCCGCTGGCGGCGCGGGCCGGGCTGTTCCGGGGCCGTCCCTGGGCGCTGACACCGCACCGGCTGACCTCGCGCGCCGCCCTCGACCGGGGCCTGGAGCTGGCGGAGTTGTGCGGCGCCGCCCCGGTGGTGATGCGCAGCCGGGAGCATGACGAGGTGGTGGCGCTGACCTCGCACGTTCCGCATCTGCTGGCCAGCGTGATGGCCGCCCGGCTGCGCGACGGCCCGGCCGGGGTGCCGCTGCTCGCCGGTCAGGGGCTGCGCGATGTGACCCGGATCGCCGCCGGGGACCCCCGGCTGTGGAGCGACATCCTGCGGTCCAACGCGGCCGCCATGGCCGGGGTGGTGACGGAGCTGCGGGCCGATCTGGCCCGGGTGGCGGCGGCGCTCGCCGCGCTCGCCGAGGACCAGGACGCAAGTCATGAGGCAGGCCATGACCAGGGCGTACGGACCCTGGAGGACCTGCTGGCCCGGGGCGCCGCCGGGCTCGCGGGGCTGCCGCGCCGCCCTGGCGTCGGCCCGCCCGCGCCCCAGGCGGCGCTACGGATCCTGGTCCCGGACCGCCCGGGGGAGCTGGCCCGGCTGCTGGCAGCCGTCGCGGCGCTCGGCATCGCCGCGGACGACGTCACGGTGGAGCCCGCACAGCCCGCACAGCCCGCACAGACCGCACAGACCGCGCAGACCGCAGGGACGGCCGAGACCGTGGAGCCCGCAGAGGCCGCCGAGGACAGCGGTCTACAAGTGCGCGTGCCCGTTCCCGCCACCGACGCCGAGCGGATCGGGGCCAAGCTGGGCGCCGACGGCTGGGAGCGGGCAGCGGCCGAATCGGTGCCCGCCCGATAGCGCTCCACGAGGGACGCCGACAAGCCCGTCCAAGCGCGCAGTTCGAGCAATTGGACGGCATTGTCGAAAGACCGACGGGCGTGTGATGCTGAAGCATCCGAGCCGCCCTCATTCATTTACCGCCCGGGGGAATTCATGGCAGGAACCACCATCGCCGCGCAGACCCGGCCACGGGACCATCTGGAAATGGCAGAGCTGCACGGCAGCATTTCCGAGCCGGTGCTGGACACGATGAACTTCCTCAATGAGGTGACCCATCGCTATCCGGACGCGATTTCCTTCGCCCCGGGCCGTCCGTACGACGGCTTCTTCGATACCGAGCAGGTCTTCACCCACATCCGCCACTATCTGGACCACCTGGCGGAGCGGGGGAGTTCACCGGCCGACATCCGTACCGCGCTCTACCAGTACGGGCCGACCGCCGGGCAGATCCGGCAGATCATCGCCGACTCGCTGCGCGTGGACGAGGACACCGAGGTGCCGCCCGAGTCCATCGTGGTGACCGTGGGCGCCCAGGAGGCGATGCTGCTGGTGCTGCGCGCGCTCTTCGCGGGCCCCGACGACGTCCTGCTGGTATCCAGCCCCTGCTATGTGGGGATCACCGGCGCGGCCCGGCTGCTGGACGTGCCGGTGCGCCCGGTGGAGGAGCGCGAGGACGGGTTCCACGCCGCCGACCTGGAGGCCGCGGTGCTGGCGGAGCGGGCGCGCGGCCGCCGCCCCCGCGCGTTCTACGTGGTGCCCGACCACTCCAACCCGTCCGGGAACACCATGGGTCCGAAGGCCCGGGAGGAGCTGCTGGAGCTCGCCGAGCGCCATGACTTCCTGGTGCTGGAGGACAGCCCCTACCGGCAGGTGAGCCCCGGGACCCCGCTGCCGACGCTGAAGTCCGGGGACCGGGCCCGCCGCGTGGTGCAGCTGGGCTCATACTCCAAGACGGTCTTCCCCGGCGCCCGGGTCGGGTTCGCCGTGGCCGACCAGCGGGTCCGGGACACCGCGGGCGGTGAGCGGCTGCTGGCCGACGAACTCGCCAAGATCAAGAGCATGGTGACGGTCAACACCCCATCGCTGAGCCAGGCCGCCGTGGCGGGCGCGCTGCTCGGCGCCCGGGGCCGCCTGTCGGAGCTGAACGCCGAAGCGGCCGCGTACTACGGCGAGGCGATGCGGGAGATGCTGCGGCGGCTGGACGCCCGGCTGCCCGCCGCCCGCCGGGAAGCGCTCGGGGTGCGCTGGAACGAGCCCAGCGGTGGCTTCTTCCTCACCCTCCGGGTCCCGTTCCGGGTGGACAACACCGTACTGACCACCTCCGCACAGGACTTCGGCGTGATCTGGACGCCGATGACGCACTTCTACCCCGGCACCGGCGGCCACCACGGCATCCGGCTGTCCATCAGCTATCTGACCCACGCCGAGATCGATGAGGGCACGGCGAGGCTCGCGCGCTTCATCGAGGCGCACTGCGCGCCGCACACCACGTCCAGCGCGCCGCACGGCACCAGCGGATCCCAGTGAGAAGAGCGAGAAAGGTGAGGCCCGTGTCCGGACTGAGTCGCAGTCGCCGACCCCGGAGCAAGCCCCGCATGTGGGGGTGGACCTTCCGATGACCCTGGCAGCCGAGTTGCGGCCCCGCGCCCTCGGCGTGGGGACGGCGGTGACCTCCACGTCGTACACCCAGCAAGAAGTGCTCGACGCCTTCGAGATCATCGACCCCAAGATCCGTTCGGTGTTCCTCAACAGCGCCATCGACCGCCGCCATCTGACGCTTCCGCCACCGGACGGCAACGGCGGCCGTGTCCCCGAACCGCAGGGCGATCTGCTCGACAAGCACAAGGCCAAGGCCATCGAGATGGGCGCCGAGGCGCTGCGCGCCTGCCTCAAGCGGGCCGGTGCCGAGCTGGCCGAGCTGCGCCACCTGTGCTGTGTGACCTCCACCGGACTGCTCACCCCGGGGCTGAGCGCCCTGCTCATCAAGGAGCTCGGCATCGACCGGCACTGCAGCCGCTCGGACATCGTGGGCATGGGCTGCAACGCCGGGCTGAACGCGCTGGGCGTGGTCACGGGCTGGGCCGCCGCCCACCCCGGCGAACTCGCCGTCGTGCTCTGCGCCGAGGCCTGCTCCGCCGCGTACGCGATGGACTCCACGATGCGCACCGCCGTTGTGAACAGCCTCTTCGGGGACGGCGCGAGCGCGATCGCGCTCCGCTCAGGGCCGGACGGCGTGGCCGATCCCGAGGGGCCGCGCATCCTCAAGTTCGCCAGCTGCATCATCCCGGACGCCTCCGACGCCATGCGCTACGACTGGGACCGCGAACAGGGCCGCTTCAGCTTCTACCTGGACCCGCAGATCCCGTATGTGGTCGGCGCCCACGCCGAACTGGTCGTGGACCGGCTGCTGGCGGACACCGGGCTGCGCCGCCGGGACATCTCGCACTGGCTGGTGCACTCGGGCGGCAAGAAGGTCATCGACGCCGTCGTCGTCAACCTGGGGCTCACCCGGTACGACGTCCGGCACACCGTCGGCGTGCTGCGCGACTACGGCAACGTGTCCAGCGGCTCGTTCCTCTTCTCCTACGAACGGCTCCTGGACGAGGGAGTCGCCGAACCGGGTGAGTACGGCGTGCTGATGACCATGGGGCCCGGCTCCACCATCGAGACGGCGCTGGTCCAGTGGTGAGCGCGGAAGGCGCTGGCCCGGTGATGAGCGCGGAGGGTGTCATGGAAGAACCGCTGACCGTGGTGATCGACGGGGCCGAGCCGCCGACCGCCGCGACCGTGAGCGCCGTACAGGCCGCATGCGACCAGGCCGAGGACCGCCCCGGCCGCGGACTCGTCGCCGTACGGGTCGGCGGCGCCCCGGCCACGGGCTGGACCGGCGACCTCGATGTGATGCGCATCAGCAAGTGGGAGCGGGCGCTGCGCCGTCTGGAGCGGCTGCCCCGGGCCACCGTCGCGGTGGCCTCGGGCGACTGCGGTGGCGCGGCCCTGGACGCCTTCCTCGCCTGCGACATCCGGGTGGTCACCCCGGGCACCCGGCTGCTCGTCCACGGCGACACCACGGCGACCTGGCCCGGCATGGCGGCCTATCGGCTCGTCCAGCTCGCCGGGCCCGCGCGGGTCCGCCGGGCACTGCTGTTCGGCGTGCCCATCGAGGCCCCCGAGGCGATTGCGCTCGGCGTGGCCGACGAGCTGGCCGACGATCCGGCCGGTGCGATCGCGGCCGCCGCCCGGCTGGCCGGCGGGCTGGCGGGAAAGGAACTCGCGATCCGTCGGCAACTGCTCTTCGACGCCGCGACGACCAGCTTCGAGGACGCCCTCGGCCCCCATCTGGCCGCCTGTGACCGCGAGTTGCGGCGGCCCGTCGCGGAGGCGTCATGACGGTGCCGATGGGCTTGATGACCACGCCGGAGGCGTCCGTCCCGCTCTGGCCGGAGCTGCGGCAGGCGGCGCACCGCGTCGACGAACTGGTGGCGAAGCTGCCCGACCCCGGCGTCCGGACACCCGAGGAGCGGGCCGAGCTCGCCGCGGCCAAGGACACCGCCCGGGCGCTGCGGACCCGCTATCTCCACACCCACGCCGACGCCGTGTACGACCACCTCACCAGCGGCGGCGCCGATGAGCTCCACATCGCCGAACTCGTCGCCGCCGCCGCGGACGCCTTCCCCGCGCTGCTGCCCACGGCCGGTCAGCTCGCCGCCGACCGCGCCCGGCGGCAGGCGGACAAGGAGGGGCACGAGATCGACCAGGGCATCTTCCTGCGCGCCGTACTGGCCTCGCCCCGGTCCGGGCCGCGGCTGCTCGACGCGATGCTCCGGCCGACGCCACGCGCGCTGCGGCTGCTGCCGGAGTTCACCAGGACCGGCGTCCTCGAGACGACATCCGTACGGATGGAGCGGCGCGACGGCGCGGCGCACCTGACGATGTGCCGGGACGACTGCCTGAACGCCGAGGACGAGCAGCAGGTCGACGACATGGAGACCGCCGTGGACCTCGCGCTGCTCGACCCGGAGGTGAGGGTCGGGGTGGTGCGCGGCGGCCCGATGAGCCATCCCCGCTACCGCGGCCGACGGGTGTTCAGCGCGGGCATCAACCTCAAGAGCCTCCACGCCGGGGCCATTTCGCTGGTCGGCTTTCTGCTCCGCCGCGAGCTTGGCTATCTCCACAAGCTGGTCAGGGGAGTGCGCACCGAGACCGCCCCCTGGCACTCCCCGACGGTCGAGAAGCCGTGGGTCGCGGCCGTCGACACGTTCGCCATCGGCGGCGGCACCCAGCTGCTGCTCGTCTTCGACCACGTGCTCGCCGCGTCGGACGCCCATCTCAGCCTGCCCGCGGCCCGCGAGGGCATCGTGCCGGGGGCCGCGAACTTCCGGCTCGGCCGCCACACCGGACCGCGGATCTCCCGGCAGGTCATCCTGCAGGGTCGCCGGATCCGGGCCACCGAACCCGACGCCCGGCTGCTGATCGACGAGGTGGTCGAGCCCGAGGAGATGGACACGGCCGTGGCCGGTGCCGTGCAGCGGCTCGGCGGCCCGGCGGTCGTGCCCAACCGGCGGATGCTGCGCGGGGCCGAGGAGCCGGTCGAGGAGTTCCGCCGCTATATGGCCGAGTTCGCGCTCCAGCAGGCGCTGCGCCTGTACGGCGAGGACGTCATCGGCAAGGTCGGCCGGTTCGCGGGGCGGAGCGCATGACCGCTGCCGCGCCCCGGTGCACAACCGAGAAGAGCAATGGACAACGCCAGGTAGGGGGAAGCGATGAGCAGTGAGGATCGTGAACAGTACGACGTCGTGGTGGTCGGGGGCGGTCCCGGTGGTTCGACACTGGCCGCGCTCGTCGCCATGCGGGGCCACCGGGTCCTGATCCTGGAGAAGGAGACGTTTCCGCGGTATCAGATCGGCGAGTCCCTGCTGCCGTCCACGATCCACGGCGTCTGCCGGATGACCGGAGTGGCGGAGAAGCTGGCCGCGGCCGGGTTCACCCCCAAGAAGGGCGGCACCTTCCGCTGGGGTGCCAACCCCGAGCCGTGGACGTTCTCCTTCTCGGTGTCCCCGAAGATCGCGGGGGCCACCTCGCACGCGTACCAGGTCGAGCGCTCGAAGTTCGACACCATCCTGCTGGAACACGCGGTGGAGAAGGGCGCCGAGGTCCGCTTCCTGGCGTCGGTCTCCGATGTGCTCGAGGACGGTGAGCGGGTCACCGGTGTGCGGTACACCGACGCGGCCGGCACCGAACACGAGGTGCGGGCCACGTACGTCGTGGACGCGTCCGGCAACGGCAGCCGGCTGCACAAGCGGGTGGGCGGCACCCGGGAGTACTCGCAGTTCTTCCGCAGCCTCGCGCTGTTCGGCTATTTCGAGGGCGGCAAGCGGCTGCCCGCCCCCAACGCGGGCAACATCCTCTCCGTGGCGTTCGAGAGCGGCTGGTTCTGGTACATCCCGCTCACCCCGGACCTCACCAGCGTCGGCGCCGTCGTCCGCCGGGAGAACGCCGACAGGATCCAGGGCGATCCGGAGCGGGCGCTGATGGCGCTCATCGACGAATGCCCGCTGATCAAGGAGCATCTGTCGGACGCCACCCGGGTGACGGAGGGCCAGTACGGCCAGCTGCGGGTGCGCAAGGACTACTCGTACCACCAGACCACGTTCTGGCGGCCCGGACTCGTGCTCATCGGCGACGCCGCCTGCTTCGTGGACCCGGTCTTCTCCTCCGGCGTCCACCTGGCCACCTACAGCGCGCTGCTGGCGGCCCGCTCGATCAGCAGCAGCCTGGCCGGGATCGTCTCCGAGGAGGCGGCGTTCACCGAGTTCGAGGCCCGCTACCGCCGGGAGTACGGCGTCTTCTACGAGTTCCTGATGTCCTTCTACGACATGCACGTGGACGAGGACTCCTACTTCTGGTCGGCCAAGAAGGTCACCCACAACCAGCACACCGAGCTGGAGTCGTTCGTCGAGCTGGTGGCGGGCGTGTCGTCCTCGGAGTTCGACCTCGACGGGGCCGAGTCGGCCGCGCTGCGCATGAAGTCCAAGTCGGCCGAGTTCGTCTCCGCCATCGACGAGATGTCCACCGACGCCGAGGGGAACATGACGCCGCTGTTCCGCTCCTCCGCGGTGCGCCAGGCGATGCAGGAGGGTGCGCAGGTGCAGAGCCGGGCCTTCCTCGGCGAGGACCTCGGCCCCGATGTGCCGATGTTCCCCGGCGGGCTCATCACCTCCGACGACGGCATGCTCTGGCAGCCGGGACCGGCCTGACGATGCCCGTCGTCCGGATCAACGGGATACAGCTGCACTACGAGGAGCACGGAACGGGGGACCCGATCGTCATGGTCACCGGCACCGGGGCCCCCGGCCGGATGTGGCGCACCCACCAGGTGCCCGCGCTCAGGGCGTCCGGCTTCAAGGTGATCACCGTGGACAACCGCGGGATCCCGCCGAGCGATCCCGGCGCCGAGGGCTTCACCCTCGACGACATGGCGGCGGACATCGCGGGCCTCATCGAACACCTCGGCGCGGGCCCGTGCCGGATCGTGGGCTTCTCCCTGGGCGGCATCATCGTCCAGGAACTGCTCCTGGCCCGGCCCGAACTCGTCCGGTCGGCCGTGCTGATGGCGACCAGCGGCCGGGCCGACACCTTCGCCACCGCCCAGGCGATCGCGGAGATGGACCTGGCCGACAGCGGGGTGAAGCTGCCGCCCCGCTACGCCGCCTATGTCAACGCGCTGCAGAGCCTGTCCCCGCACACCCTGGCCGATGACCAGCGGCTGCGCGACTGGCTGGACATCTTCGAGATCTCCGCCGTCGACCTGGCCTCGGTCCGTGGCCAGCTCGGCCTGCAGCTGATCCCCAACCGGCTGCGCGCGTACGCGGCCATCCGCTGCCCGTGCCTGGTCCTGGGCTTCGAGCACGACCTGATCGTACGGCCGCAGCTGACCCGGGAGGTCGCCGACGCCATCCCGGGCGCCCGCTACACCGAGATCCCCGGCTGCGGACACTACGGCTATCTGGAGAAGCCAACGGCGGTGAACGCCGCGCTCGTCGGCTTCTTCACCGGTGCTCCCCCCGCCGCTGCGGTGGCGGCACCGGGCCGTGGGCGGGTGGCGGCTCCTTCCGGTGGGCCGGTGGCGATCCCGGCCGGTGGTCCCGTGGCGGCTCCTTCCGGTGGTCCCGTGGCGGTCCCGGTCGGTGTCCCGGTGGGTGCGGAAAGCCGATCGTGAAGACGAGGCCCCCCTCCGGGCGGGCCTCCACGGCGAGCGTGGCGTCATGCGCCACCGCGATGGCCTGCACGATCGACAGCCCGAGGCCCAGACCGTCCTTGTTGGTCCGCGGGTCGCCGAGCCGCTGGAACGGCTGGAACAGCTGGTCCAGCGCGCTCGGCGGCACCACCGGACCGGAGTTGGCCACGGTCAGTACGGCCCGGTCCGGCGCGTCCGCCGTGGCCACCTCCACCCAGCCGTACGGCTCGTTGTGCCGCAACGCGTTGTCCACCAGGTTGATGACGAGCCGTTCGGCCAGCGGGCGATGGCCCGCGGCGACCGTGGCCGCCAGCGCACGGCGCAGCGTGACCCGCCGCTGCTCCGCATCCGTCCGGCGGCCCGCCACGACCTCCCGCGCCAGCCGGTCCAGGTCGAACGGCCGCCGCACCTCGATCCCCGCATGGCTACGGGCCAGGGTCAGCAGCGCCTCGATCATGCGCTCCTGCTGGGCGCCCGCGGCCAGGATCCGCTCATGCGCCGCGCGCAGCGATGTCACGTCCGCGTCGGGATCCGACAGGGCCAGCTGCCCCAGCGTCCGCTGCCGGGCGAGGGGGGTGCGCAGCTCGTGGGAGGCGTTGGCGACGAACCGCCGCTGTGCCTCGAACGACGTCTCCAGCCGGCCGAGCAGACCGTCGAACGTATCGCCCAGCTCCTTGAGTTCATCGCTCGGGCCCTCGAGGGCGAGCCGTTGGTGCAGGCTGGTCGCCGAGATCTCCCGGGCGGCGCCGATGACCGTACGCAGCGGGCGCAGTATCCGCCCGGATACCACCCAGCCCAGCGCGATCGAGATGACCGACATCAGGCCGAGCGCGATCGCGGACTGCACCAGCAGGTCGTGCAGCACGGCGTCCCGCTGCAGCTCCATGATCTCCCGCGCCGCGGCCGGGAGGACATCACGGGTGTTCTCCCCGATGTGTCCCCGTGGCGGTGGCACCGGCGCGGAGTGGCCGTCGGTCTCGCCCGCCCGCGGCCCACCGCCGTCCGGTGCGGGCTGCCCGCCGGACAGCGAGCCGCCGCCCGAACCCAGCACCAGCAGATACGTGATCGTCAGCAGCGCCGCCCCGGAGAGCAGGAACAGCGCCCCGTACAGCAGCGTCAGCTTCAGCCGGACCGTACGCCGGGGCAGTGGCGCACGCACGAGCCGGGCGGTGAGCCGGGAGAGCGGAGACATGAGCCGGGACGGCGCGGACATGAGCCGGGACACGACAGGCATCGGCGGCCTCAGATCCGGTAGCCGCGCTTGGCGACGGTCTCGATCACCGGAGGATCACCCAGCTTGGCCCGCAGCCTGCTGATGGTGATCTTCACGGCGCTGGTGAACGGATCGGCCGCCTCGTCCCACACCCGCTCCAGCAGCTCCTCCGCGGAGACCGCCCGCCCCTTCGCCGACAGCAGCAGCTCCAGCACGCCGAACTCCTTGGGCGCCAGCTCCAGCGGTCGGCCCGCCCGGGCGGCCTTGCGGCGCGCCGTGTCCACCACCAGATCGCCGTGGTGCACCACCGGCGGCACGGCCGGATGCGCCCGCCGCGCCAGCGCCCCGATCCGGGCGATCAGCACCGGGAAGTCGAACGGCTTCGCCAGATAGTCATCGGCCCCCAGATTGAGCCCGTCGACCAGATCCTCCGCCGAGGCCGCCGCGGTCAGCATCAACACCCTGCTGCGGCAGCCGGACGCGATCAGCTCGGAGCAGATCTCATCGCCGTGCATCCCGGGCAGATCCCGGTCCAGCACGATCACGTCGTAGTCACTGAGCAGCGCCCGCTCAAGACCGCTCTCCCCGTCGAACGCCACGTCGACGGCCAGCTGGGCCCGCCGTAAGCCGACGGCCACCGCCTGCGCCATTTCCTGGTCGTCCTCCACCACGAGCACGCGCACCCGCTCCCCCTCCTCGGTCTGTCCAACGGCCCCGCCCGGCCTTGCCCCCTGGACAACGGGATCCAGAATGCCCCGGCTCCGGTTTCCGCGTGGTTTCACCCGTTGACCCGTTGATCGGTTTGGCCCTTGACCGGCTGACCGTCGATCCGCTGCCCCCTTGTCCAAGTGCCGAGAATACGCGGTTGGACGGCACTTCAATAGTCGACCTTGCCGCTCCCGATGGGCCCTCGTTACCTTGAATTTCGGCCCGCTCCGGGGAAGTTGGAAGGAGTGAAGATGACCAATCCGTTCGACGACGAAAACGGTTCCTTTCTGGTCCTGCTGAACGACGAGGGCCAGTATTCGCTGTGGCCCGCCTTTGCCGAGGTACCGGCCGGCTGGCGCGTCGTATTCGGCGAGGACACCCGCAAGAACTGCCTGGACTACATCGAGGAGAACTGGCGCGACATGCGCCCCAAGAGCCTCATCGACCAGCTCACATAGGTCGGACCGACCCAAGCCGAGGAGAGCGTCGTGTCCATAGGCGGCCCAGGGCCGATGATGATTCGCGCGGTGGGCCCCGACCCATCCGTGACCAAGCAGAAAATAAAGGCAGGGACCGCGAAACGGATCGTTCCGTATACCCGGCCGTACCGCGTCAGCATCTGTCTGCTGCTGCTCATGACCGTGGCGAACGCCGCCATTGTCGTGGCCGTCCCCATCCTCTTCAAATACCTCATCGACAATGGCATCGCCGAACATGATTCCGATGTCGTCGTGGGTATCGCCGTGGCGGTCGGCGGGCTGGCGCTCCTCGGCGCGCTGCTGGGGTTCGGCGAGGCGTGGTACTCGGCCCGGGTCAGTGAAGGGCTCGTCTACGGGCTGCGCACCGAGGTCTTCGACCATGTGCAGCGCCAGCCGCTGGCGTTCTTCACCCGGGCCCAGACCGGCGCCCTGGTCAGTCGGCTCAACGCGGATGTGGTCGGGGCCCAGCAGGCCCTGACCTCCCTGCTGTCCACGGTCGTCTCGGCCGCGTTCACCCTGCTGTTCGTCCTCATCACGATGTTCTACCTGTCCTGGGTGATCACCCTGATCTCCCTGGTCGTACTGCCCTTCTTCATCCTCCCCGGCAAGGTCGTCGGGCGTCGGCTGCAGCGGCTCATGCGCTCCCAGATGGAGCAGAACGCCGAGATGGGCGCGCTGATGAACGAGCGGTTCAACGTGACCGGAGCGCTGCTGGCCAAGCTGTACGGGCGGCCCGGCCGGGAGCTGCGCCAGTTCACCAAGCTGGCCGGAAGGGTCCGCGACCTCGGCGTGCTGACCGCCGTCAACGGCAAGCTGCTCTTCCTGTCGATGGTCCTCCTCAGCGCGCTCGCCACCGCCGTGGTCTACGGCGTCGGTGGCCGCCTCGTCATCGACGGCGCGTTCGAGATCGGCACCCTGGTGGCCCTGGCCACGCTGCTCACCCGGCTCTTCGGCCCGATCAACCAGCTCTCCAGCGCCCAGGCCAACGTGGTCACCGCCCTCGTCAGCTTCGACCGGCTCTTCGAGATCCTCGACCTCAAGCCGCTCATCTCCGAGAAGCCCGACGCGATCGCCCTGCCCCGCGACGGCGCGCCCGAGATCGTCTTCGACGGCGTCTCGTTCTCGTACCCGGCCGCCGCCGACGTCTCGCTCGCCTCCCTCGAGTCGATCGCCATACCGCGGTCCGAGCGCGCCAGGAACGACTGGACGCTGCGCGAGCTGAGCTTCCGGCTGCCCGCCGGGAAACTCACCGCTCTGGTCGGCCCCTCGGGCGCCGGAAAGACCACCATCACCCATCTCGTACCCCGGCTGTACGACCCCGGCGAGGGCGCCGTCAGCATCGACGGACACGACCTGCGGGACCTCACGCTGGAGTCCCTTTACGACACCGTCGGCGTGGTCACCCAGGACGCCTACCTCTTCCACGCCACCATCGGCGACAACCTCCGCTACGCCCGCCTGGAGGCCACCGAGCAGGAGATGATCGACGCCTGTGAGGCCGCCCAGATCCGGGGCCTGATCGAGTCCCTGCCCGACGGTTTCGACACCGTCGTCGGCGACCGCGGCTACCGGCTCTCCGGCGGTGAGAAACAGCGCATCGCCATGGCCCGGCTGCTGCTCAAGGCGCCACCGGTGGTCGTGCTCGACGAGGCCACCGCACACCTCGACTCCGAGTCCGAGGCCGCGCTGCAACGGGCGCTGGAGACCGCGCTCGCGGGGCGCACCTCGCTGGTGATCGCCCACCGGCTGTCCACGATCCGCGACGCCGACCAGATCCTCGTGATCGACGGCGGCCGGGTGCGGGAGAGCGGCACCCATGAGGAACTTCTGGCCCGGGACGGGCTCTACGCGGAGCTGTACCGCACGCAGTTCGCGGGGCGTGGCGGACGACCGGGCGGCCATGAGGCGCCGCCCAACGGACACGGACCGGTGCCGCCTCCTGGCCACGGGCCGATGGGCAATGGACACGCGCAGGGAGCTCCGCCCACCACCATCGGGTAGCCCGACCACCACCATCGGGTAGCCCGACCACCGCCATCGCGTACCGCAGCAGAGGGAGACATCCATGCATGGCACGACCGAGTCCTGGCGACCGCTGGGCGAGCTCTTCGACGCCCAGGTGGCCGAGTCGCCGGACGCGGTGGCGGTGGTGGGTGCGGGGGGTCTGGAGTGGTCGTACGCGGAGTTGGGGGCGCGGGCGGACCGGGTGGCCGGGACGCTGGCCGCGCACGGGGTCCGGCGCGGTGACTTGGTGGCGGTGGTGCTGGACCGGTCCGCGGAGCTGGTGGCGGTGTGGCTGGGGGTGGCGAAGGCCGGGGCGGGGTTCGTTCCGGTGGATCCCGCGTATCCGGCCGAGCGCATCGGATGGATGATCGAGGACGCCGGGCCGGTGCTGGCCGTGTGCTCCGCCGGGACACGGGCGCTGGTTCCGGCCGGGGTGGAGTGCCTGCTCTGGGATCCGGCCGCGGAGGGCGAGTCGGCGCCCGCGGTGTCCGTGGCCGCCGATGACGTGGCGTATGTGATCTACACCTCGGGCTCGACGGGCCGCCCCAAGGGTGTGCTCGTGACCCATCGCGGCATCGGCAACCTGGCCGCCGCGCAGATCGACCGGTTCGCGGTGGACGCCGGTGCGCGGGTGCTGCAACTGGCGTCACTGAGCTTCGACGCCGCGGTCTCCGAGATCTGCATGGCGTTGCTCTCGGGCGCCGCGCTGGTGATGGCGGACGCCGACAGGCTGCCCCCGCAGGGGTCGTTGAGCGAGACCGTGGCCGAGTACCGCGTCACGCATGCCACCGTGCCGCCGTCCGTGCTGGCGACCGTGGAGGAGCTGCCGGAGAGCCTGCGGACGCTGGTGGTGGCGGGTGAGGCGTGCCCGCCGGGACTGGTGGAGCGGTGGGCCCCAGGACGGCGGATGATCAACGGGTACGGCCCGACCGAGGTCACCGTGTGCGCCACGATGAGCGCGCCGCTGAAGCCGTCACCGTCCGGGCCGGTGCCGATCGGCGGGCCGATCGCCAACACCACTGTCCGCGTACTGGACGAGCGACTGCGGCCGGTTCCCGAAGGGGTGCTGGGCGAGGTGTACGTCGCGGGGCCCGGGCTTGCCCGGGGCTATCTGCGCCGCCCGGGGCTGACGGCGTCACGCTTCGTGGCCTGCCCGTTCACGGGCGGGCGGATGTACCGCACGGGCGACCTCGCCCGGCGGACCGCTGAGGGTGAGCTGGTCTTCGGCGGGCGCGCCGATGAACAGGTGAAGGTGCGTGGCTTCCGGGTGGAGCCGGGCGAGATCGAGGCCGTCCTGGCCGGGCACCGGGGTGTCGGCCACGTCGCCGTGGTCGTACGGGAGGACCGCCCCGGGGACCGGCGGCTCGTCGCCTACGTCGTCCCCGACGGGGGCCGCGTGGACACCGCCGCGCTGCGGGAGTACGTGGCCGGGCGGCTGCCGGAGTACCTGGTGCCCACCGCGGTCGTCGCCCTGGACGCGCTCCCGGTCACGGTGAACGGCAAGCTGGACCGCGCCGCCCTCCCCGCCCCCGACTTCACCGACGCGGCGGAGGGCCGTGGCCCGCGGACACCCACCGAGGAGCTGCTGTGCGGGCTCTACGGCGAGATCCTCGGCCTGGAACGGGTCGGCGCGGAGGCCTCCTTCTTCGAGCTCGGCGGCGATTCGATTCTGACGATGCTGCTGGTGTCGGTGGCCCGGCGCGCCGGGCTGGTGATCGCCCCGTACCAGGTGTTCGAGCTCGCCACCCCGGCCCGCCTCGCCGATGTCGCCGAACCGCTGGACAAGGGCGCCACGGCGGGCGACCGGGCCCGTGGCGCCGGACACCTGCCGCTCTCCCCGGCCATGCATGAACTGCTTGACCACGAGGGACTTCAGGCCCCCTCGAGACCCGAGGGGGCCGCGGGCTTCCGGCCGGCCGCGCTGTCGGCGGTGCTGTCGGACGTCCTGGACGTCCCGGCCGGGCTGGACCTGGACGACATCGCCCGTGCGCTGCAGGCCGTCGTCGACCGCCACGACATGCTGCGGGCCCGGTTGGAGACCACGCCGGAACGACGGCTGACCGTGCCCCCGGCGGGCTCGGTGTCCGTACGGCCGTGGACACGGCGGGTGGCGGCGGCCGGCATGGACGCCGATCGCCTCCAGCGGCTGCTGACCGCCGAGTCGGCCGCGGCCGGGCGGCGGCTGGACCGCCGGGCCGGGGTGATGGCCCAGGCCGTGTGGTACGACGGCGGGTCTGGCGCGCCGGGGCGGCTGCTCGTCGTCGCGGACCGGCTGGTGGTCGATGCGGTGTCCTGGCGGATCCTGCTGGAGGACGTGGCCGCCGCGATCGCGGGGCGGGAGCTCCCGCCGGTTACGACGTCGTTCCGCCACTGGACCCGGGCCCTGGCCACGCAGGCCGACAGTCCGCGGCGGCGTGCCGAGCTGCCCGCATGGACCGAACTCCTCGCCCCCGGCGACCCGTTGCTCACCAACCGCCCCGCCGACCCGCCCCGCGACGCGAACGCCCCGGTGCTCCGCGTCTCCGTACGCATCCCGGCCGACACCACGGCGGCAGTGTTGACCGCACTGCCGGACGCGTTCCACACCGGCCCCGAGACCGCTCTGTTGACCGGGCTGACCGCGGCCCTCGCCACCTGGCGCGACGGCCGGGGCCGAACCGGTGGCTTCCTCGTGGACGTGGCGGCGCCGGACCACGGACGTGGCGCCCTGGGCAGCGGTGACCTGGACAGCAGTGCTGCGGGCAGCGGTGTCCTGGGCAGTGGCGCTCTCGGCGGCGGCGCTCTGGACAGCGGCACCCTGGGCAGCGGCGCCGACCTCTCCCGCACCGTGGGCTCGTTCGCCCACCGCCACCCCGTACGGCTCGACACCGGGACACTCGACCTCGCGGAGATCCGCCTCGGCGGGCCTGCCGCGGGCCGGGCCATGAAGCACATCAAGGAACAGCTGCGAGCCGTCCCCGGCGGTGGACTCGGCTATGGCCTGCTGCGCCATCTCAACCCCGACACGGCCGCCGCCCTCGCCGCCCTGCCCACCCCGCGGCTCGGCTTCACGGCCCCGGGCGACGACCACTCGCCGCCCACGCATCCCCTCGAAGTGGCCGCCCGCGTCGAGGGAGCCGAACTGGTCCTCAGCCTGGACTGGACGCAACCCCTCCGCACCGAACCGACCGCCCGGAGGCTGCTCGAAGCGTGGGCGGAGATGCTGTCCGGCCTCGCCGCACACTCCGGCGGCGGCCATACGCCCTCCGACTTCCCGCTGATGGCACTCGACCAAGCCCAGATCGAAGAGCTTGAGGCCGAGGTCGCGGGCGGAGTGGTCGACGTACTGCCGCTGTCCCCGCTTCAAGAGGGCCTGCTCTTCCACGCGATGTTCGATGAGCGGGAGCGGGACATCTATGTGGAGCAGAAGGTCCTGGAGCTCCAAGGGCCCCTGGACGCAGGTAAGTTGCGCGCGACATGGCAGGCGCTGGCCGAGCGACACGGCAGTCTGCGCACCGGCTTCCGCCGCCTGGTCGGCGTGGACGAACCCGTCCAGGTGATCGCCCGCCACATCACCCTGCCCTGGCGCGAGGAGGACCTTTCGCACCTCGATCCCGAGGTGGCGCGGGACCGCGCGGACCGGCTGGAGAGCGCGGAACGGGCCCGCCGCTTCGGCCTCGCGGCCCCGCCCCTGGTGCGGATCCTGCTGGTGAAGACCGGCCCCGACCGCCACCGCATGGTGGTGACCCTGCACCACATCGTGCTCGACGGCTGGTCGCTACGGATCCTCATCCGCGAGCTGTGGGCCGTCTACGCGGCCGGAGGCAACCCCCGCGAACTGGCGCCGACCACGCCCTACGGCGAGTATCTGGCCTGGCTGCGCCGCCAGGACCGGGAGGCCGCCCGCGCCGCCTGGCGGCGGGCGCTCGACGGCGTGACCGAACCGACGGCGGTCGCCGCGCTCGACCCGAAGGCCAAACCCGTCCTCACCCGCAAGGTCCTCGCCGAGACCGACGACCATCTGGCCGGTGCGCTGCGAGAGCTCGCCCGCACCCACGGCGTCACGCTGAACACCGTCCTCCAGGTGGCCTGGGCCCAGGTCGTCGGCAAGCTCACCGGCCGGAGCGATGTGGTGTTCGGCGCCGCGGTGGCCGGACGTCCACCGGAGCTGGCGGGGATGGCGGACATGCTGGGGCTCTTCATCAACACGATCCCCGTACGGGTCCGGCTGCGCCCGGCCGACTCGATCGCCCACCTGCTCACGGTCGTGCAGGCCCAGCAGTCCGCGCTGCTCGGCCACCAGCACTTGGGCCTCAAGGAGATCCAGCGCCTGGCCGGACCTGGCGCCACCTTCGACACCCTGATGGCCTTCGAGAACTTCCACGCGGACGAGACCGGACCGGCCGCCCCCTTGCGGCTGAGCGCCAGCACGACCCGCATGGCCACCACCTTCCCGCTGACGCTGGGAGTGGACCCGGCGGACGAGCTGACGTTCTGGCTCGACTACCGCCCGGACGCGTTCGACGATGAGGCCGCCCGGGGCGTGGTACGGCGGCTGGTGCGGGTGCTGGAGCAGATGGCGGCGGATCCGGCGCGGCGGGTGAGCGAGGTCGAGGTGCTGGGGCGCGGGGAGCGGGCTCGGGTGGTGGCGGGGTGGAATGCCACGGAGCGGGTGGTGCCGGTGGGGCCGCTGGGCGAGTTGTTCGATGCCCGGGTGGCCGAGTCGCCGGATGCGGTGGCGGTGGTGGGTGCGGGGGGTCTGGAGTGGTCGTACGGGGAGTTGGGGGAGCGGTCGGATCGGGTGGCCGGGGCGTTGGCCGCGCGCGGGGTCCGGCGTGGTGATCTCGTGGCGGTGGTGCTGGAGCGGTCCGCGGAGCTGGTGGCGGTGTTGTTGGGGGTGGTGAAGGCGGGTGCGGGGTTCGTTCCGGTGGATCCGGCGTATCCGGTGGAGCGGGTTGGGTGGATGGTCGAGGACGCCGGGCCTGCGCTGGTGGTGTGTTCTGAGGGGACGCGGGGGTTGGTTCCGGCTGGGGTGGAGTGCTTGGTGTGGGGTTCGTCCGTGGAGGGTGTGTCGGCGCCGGTGGTGTCGGTGGGTCTGGATGATGTGGCGTATGTGATCTATACGTCGGGGTCGACGGGGCGGCCGAAGGGGGTGGTGGTGACCCATCGTGGCATTGGCAATCTGGCGGCCGCGCAGGTGGAGCGGTTCGCGGTGGACGCCGAGGCACGGGTGCTGCAGTTGGCGTCGTTGAGCTTCGACGCCGCGGTCTCCGAGATGTGTATGGCGTTGCTGTCGGGTGCGGTGTTGGTGGTGGCGGACGCGGACAGGTTGCCGCCGCAGGGGTCGTTGAGCGAGACGGTGGCCGCGTACGGCGTCACGCATGCCACCGTGCCGCCGTCGGTGTTGGCGGCGGTGGAGGAGTTGCCGGAGGGTCTGCGGACGTTGGTGGCGGCGGGTGAGGTGTGTGCTCCGGGGTTGGTGGAGCGGTGGGCGTCGGGGCGGCGGATGGTCAATGCGTACGGGCCGACGGAGGTCACGGTCTGCGCGACGATGAGCGCGCCGCTGCAGCCGTCACCGTCCGGGCCGGTGCCGATCGGCGGGCCGATCGCCAATACGCGGGTGTTCGTGCTGGACGCGTTTCTGCGGCCTGTGCCCGTGGGCGTGTTGGGCGAGCTGTATGTCGCGGGGCCGGGGCTCGCGCGTGGCTACCTCGGGCGTCCTGGGCTCACGGCGTCACGCTTCGTGGCCTGCCCGTTCACGGGCGGGCGGATGTATCGCACCGGCGACCTCGCCACGTGGACGACCGATGGTGAGCTGATCTTCGGTGGCCGGGCCGATGAGCAGGTGAAGGTACGTGGCTTCCGTGTCGAGCCGGGTGAGATCGAGGCCGTTCTCGCTGAACACCGGAGCGTCGCACAGGTCGCCGTCGTCGTACGGGAGGACCGCCCCGGCGACAAGCGACTCGTGGCCTACGTGGTTCCTGGTGGAGACGCCGACACCGCCGGGCTGCGCGAGTACGTGGCCGGGCGGCTGCCGGACCACATGGTTCCCGCCGCGGTCGTCGCCCTGGATGCCCTGCCGGTCACCGTCAACGGCAAGCTGGACCGCGCCGCCCTCCCCGCACCCGACTTCTCCGATGCCACCGGGCGTGGCCCGGCCACGCCGACTGAGGAAATCCTCTGCGGCCTGTACTGCGAGGTTCTCGGGCTAGAACGCGTCGGCGCCGAGGTGTCTTTCTTCACCATCGGTGGCGACTCGATCCTCGCCATGAAGCTCATCGCCCGGATCGGCGCAGTCCTCGACACCGAGCTCAACATCGGCGAGCTGTTCGCCGCGCCCACGGTGGCCGGGGTCGCCCGCCTCGTCGCGGGGGCGGGGAGCACGGCCCCCCGGGCCGCGCTGACGCCGAGGCCGAGGCCGGAGGTCCTGCCGCTCTCGTACGCCCAGCGGCGCATGTGGTTCCTCAACCGGCTCGAGGAGACCAACCCGGGGGCCGGAGCCGTCTACAACCTGCCGCTGGCGTTGCGGATATCGGGAGAGCTGGACATCGCCGCGCTGGAGGCCGCGCTGGGCGATGTCGCCGACCGGCACGAGAGCCTGCGCACGTTGTTTCCCGAGACCGATGGCGAGCCGCGCCAGCAGGTGCTGGAGGGCGAGGCGGGTCGGCCGCGACTCGTCGTCGTGGAGACCAGCGGGGAACTCCTCGCGGCCGAGCTCGGGTCGCACGCGGACCGCGGCTTCGATGTGACCGTCGATCTGCCGTGGCGGGCACGGCTGTTGAGGACCGGACCGTCGGAGCATGTGCTACTGATCGTCGCGCATCACATCGCCGTCGACGGCTGGACGATGGGTGTGCTGGCGCGCGACCTGGGCGCGGCGTACGCGGCTCGCCGGGCGGGTGGCGCGCCGGGGTGGGCGCCGCTGCCGGTGCAGTACGCGGACTACGCGCTGTGGCAGCGCGAGGTGCTGGGCGACCCCGGGGACCCGGGCAGCGTGATCAGCGGCCAACTCGGCTACTGGCGCGAGGCGCTGGCCGGTGCGCCTCAGGAACTCGCCCTGCCGACCGACCGGCCCCGGCCCTCGGTGTCCTCGTTCCGCGGTGGCGAAGTGCCGATCCGCATCAGCGCGGAGACCCATGCCCGGCTGCTGGACGTGGCCCGCCGTGGGCGCGCCACCATGTTCATGGTGGTGCACGCCGCCCTTTCCGTGTTGCTGAGCCGGGTGGGTGCGGGGGAGGACATCCCGATAGGCGTGCCGATCGCGGGCCGTGGCGACCCGGCACTGGACGACCTGGCCGGGTTCTTCGTCAACACCCTGGTCGTCCGTGCCGACCTCAGCGCGGACCCGTCCTTCGCGGAGCTGCTGGCCCGGGTGCGGGAGACCGATCTGGCGGCGTACGCACATCAGGACGTGCCGTTCGAGCGGCTGGTCGAGGATCTGAACCCGTCACGTTCGCTCTCCCACAACCCGCTGTTCCAGGTCCTGCTGGCCCTGCAGAGCGTCCCCGAGCCGCAATGGGGCCTGCCGGGGTTGCGGGTCCGGCGGATCCCGGCGGCCGCCCAGGTCCCGGCGCGCTTCGATCTGTCGCTGGACCTGGCCGAGCACCGTGATGGTGCGGGGGCACCGGCGGGGTTGGGTGGGGCGTTGTTGTTTGCGGTGGATTTGTTTGATGAGGGTACGGCGTGGGGTTTGGTGGGGCGTTTGGTGCGGGTGTTGGAGGCGGTGGCTGCTGATCCTGGGGTGCGGGCCAGTGAGATTGATGTGGTGGGGGAGGTGGAGCGGGCCCGGGTGGTGGAGGAGTGGAATGCCACCGACGCTGTGGTGCCAGGCGGTTCGATCGTGGAGCGGTTTGAGGCGTGGGCCGGGGCGGCGCCGGATGTGGTGGCGGTGCGGTGTGGTGATGAGGCGCTGTCGTACGGGGAGTTGGACCGGCGGGCGAATCGGTTGGCGTGGTTGTTGTACGGCGTTGGTGTGGGTCGTGAGTCGCGGGTCGCGCTGTGTCTGCCGAGGTCGGTGGACATGGTGGTGGCCGAGCTCGCGGTGTGGAAGGCCGGTGGGGCGTTCGTTCCGCTGGATCCGGAGTATCCGGCCGACCGGTTGGGTTTCGTGATCGCGGACAGTGGCGCGGAAGTGGTCTTGGGCACGGTCGATTGCCTTGATGGTGTCTCGGTCGGTGTTGCGCGCGTTGTGCGTATGGAGGAGGCGAGCGGCTTCCCGGCGGAGCCGCTGGGGGCGGTGATCGCGTCGGAGCAGTTGGCGTATGTGATTTATACGTCGGGTTCGACGGGGCGGCCGAAGGGTGTGGCCGTCGCTCACGGTGGGGTGGTGAATCTGGCCGAGGCGATGCGTCCGGTGTTGGGGATGGACGCGGGCGTGGTGGCGTTGCAGTTCGCGTCGTTCAGCTTTGACGCGGCAATTCTCGATGTTGCGGTCACTCTTGCCGCTGGTGGGACGTTGGCGGTGGCGAGTGCGGAGGAGCGTAGGGATCCGCGGGCGTTGGCGGAGATGGTCGGCCGGTGTGGGGTGGGCGTGGCC
>NZ_LAKD02000139.1 GCF_000968685.2 Streptomyces antioxidans | reverse complement strand
CGTAGAGTTCGGCGCCCATGCCGGGGCGTTGGCTGCCCTGTCCGCTGAAGAGGAACACGGTTTGGCCGGTGGCCTCGGCGGCCGTGCCGGGGTGCACCAGGCCCGGATGTGGTTTCCCGGCGGCCAGTGCCTCCAGCCCCGCGACCAGCTCCTCGCGGTCCTGGCCGATGATCACGGCCCGGTGGTCGAAGAGCGTCCTGGACCGGAGCAAGGACCACCCCACCTCCGGGGCGCTCACCTCGGGCTCGCCGATGATGTGCCGGGTCAGGGCCCGTGCCTGGCCTCGTAGCGCCACGTCGCTCTGCGCCGAAATCACCCAGGGCACCACACCAGTGACATCCGATACGGGGGCGGGTTCGATGGGCTCAAGGGCCTGCTCAAGGATGAGATGGGCGTTCGTACCGGAGATGCCGAAGGAGGAGATTCCCGCTCGGCGGGGGCGTTCGCCCTGAGGCCATGGGACGGGTTCGGTGAGCAGGCGTAGATCGCCCGAGCTCCAGTCGACGTTCGGGGTCGGTGCGTCGATGTGCAGTGAGGCGGGCAGCAGCTCATGCCGCATGGCCATCACCATCTTGATGACCCCGGCCACCCCGGCGGCGGCCTGGGTGTGGCCGATGTTGGACTTGATGGAGCCGAGCCACAGCGGCTGGTCCTCCGGCCTGTCCTGCCCGTACGTGGCCAGCAGCGCCTGGGCCTCGATGGGATCGCCGAGCGTGGTGCCCGTACCGTGTGCCTCCACCGCGTCCACCTCGGACGGCGACAGCCGGGCGTTGGCGAGCGCCTGGCGGATCACCCGCTGTTGCGAGGGTCCGTTGGGCGCGGTCAGGCCGTTGCTGGTGCCGTCCTGGTTGACGGCGGAGCCCCGGATCACGGCTAGCACCCGGTGGCCGTTGCGGCGCGCGTCCGACAGCCGTTCCAGCAGGACGAGCCCGACGCCCTCGCCCCACACCATGCCGTCGGCCGCCGCCGCGAACGGCTTGCACCGTGCGTCGGGTGCCAGGCCGCGCTGGCGGGAGAACTCGATGAACGCCCCGGGGGTGGCCATCACCGTCACCCCACCGGCCAGGGCCATCGTGCATTCGCCCTGCCGCAGCGCCTGGGCGGCCAGATGCATGGCCACCAGTGAGGACGAGCACGCGGTGTCCACCGTGACCGCCGGGCCTTCGAGGCCGAAGGAGTAGGCCACCCGGCCGGACACCACACTGCCGATGTTGCCGGTGGCGACATAGCCTTCGACGTCGCTCGCCGTATCGCCGGTGAGGGCAATGTAGTCCTGTGACGTCACGCCCGCGAACACGCCCGTATCGCTGCCCGCGAGCGTGTTCCGGTCCAGGCCGGCGCTTTCGAAGGTCTCCCAGGCGGTTTCCAGGAGCAGCCGCTGCTGGGGGTCCATGGCGACCGCCTCGCGGGGGCTGATGCCGAAGAACCCGGGATCGAACTCGGCCGCCCGGTAGAGGAACCCGCCCTCGCGGACATAGCTCGTCCCCGAGCGGTCGGGATCGGGGTCGTAGAGCGCGTGCAGATCCCAGTTGCGGTCGGTGGGCATCTCCGCGATGGCATCGCGGTGGGCCATGACCAGGTCCCACAGCTCCTTCGGTGAGTGTGCGTCGCCGGGGTAACGGCAGGCCATGCCGACGATCGCGATCGGCTCGTCGTGGGCGACCGTGATCGGGGTACGAGCGGTGACGGCCGTCTGCTGGCCCATGAGTTCGGCGAGCAGATAGGCGGCGAGCGCATTCGGCGTGGGGTGGTCGAAGACGAGCGAGGGCGCGAGGTCGATGCCGGTGGCGGTGGCGAGCTGGTCGCGCAGCTCCACGGCGGTCAGGGAGTCGAACCCGAGCTCCTGGAACGGCTGGGCGGGAGGGATGGCGTCCGGCCCGGAATGCCCCAGGATCGAGGCCGCGAGGGACTGGATCCGCTCGCGGAGGAGCTGGTGCTGCTGTTCGGGGGTGGTGGCGGAGAGCCGCTGCTGGAGCGAGGTGGTGGCGGAAGTGGTGGCGGACGCCTCGGTGATTCGCTCGGTGGGGTTCTCGGCGGCCGTGATCAGGTCGTCGAGCAGCGGGCTGGGGCGCTGCGCGGTGAATGCCGTCGGGAACTTCTCCCAGTCGATGTCCGCCACGGTGACCGTGGTGTCACGGTGGTCCAGGGCGTGCTGGAGCGATGCCACGGCCAGCTCCGGGCCCAGCGGAGACAGGCCGCGCCGCCCATAGAACGCGAGTGCGGTGTCGTCGGCGGCCATGCCAGCATCGCCCCAGGGGCCCCAGGCGATGCTGGTGGCGGGCAGGCCACGGGCGCGGCGGTGCTCTGCCAGGGCGTCGAGATAGGTGTTCGCGGCGGCGTAGGCCCCTTGCCGACTGCCGCCCCACGAGGCCGCACCGGACGAGAAGAGCACAAAGGCGCTGAGGTCGAGCCCCTGGGTCAGCTCATGCAGATGGGCGGCGGCCAGGGCCTTGGGCCCGAGCACACCCTGCAGCCGCTCCGGCCCCAGCTCGGCGATGAGCTCGGTGTCCGACGTTCCGGCGGCGTGGACGACGGTGGTGAGGGGGTGTTCGGCGGGGATGGTGTCGAGGAGGTGCTGGAGCGCGGCCCGGTTGGAGACGTCGCAGGCGGTGACGGTGACGGTCGTACCCAACACGTTGAGTTCTTCGCTGAGTTGGGCGGCTCCGGGGGCGTCGGGGCCGGAGCGGCTGATGAGGTGGAGATGGGGGGCTCCCCGGCGGGCGAGCCAGCGGGCGATATGGGCGCCGAGACCACCGGTGCCGCCGGTGATGAGCGTGGTGCCGGTGGGTTGCCAGGTCCTGGGGGCCGTGGTGGGCGTACCTGCCCTACGGAGGCGCCGGGCATAGCTGCCGGTGGCGCGGATGGCGGACTGGTCCTCGGGCCCACCGGGGGCGAGCAACGCGGCCAGACGGTCCGCGGTGTGGTGGTCGATGACGATGGGCAGGTCGATCAGACCGCCCCAGCGGCGGGGGTGTTCCAGCGCCGCGGCCCGGCCAAGTCCCCAGGTCTGCGCCTGTCGAGGGCCGGGGAGCGGACTGCCGGGACCGGTGGCGACGGCGCCCTGCGTGAGGCACCACAGGGGCGCCGCGATCTCGGCGTCTCCGAGGGCCTGGAGGAGTACGGTGGTCGCGGTCAGCCCGGAGGGCACGGCGGCGTATTGGGGGTGCGGCTCCTCGTCGAGGGCGAGCAGGCTCAGCACTCCGGCGGGCGCGCCCTCCGTGGCCAGACGGGTGAGCTGGTCCGCCAGGGTGTCGCGATCGACGGCACGGGTGTCGAGCACATGGCGGAGTGAAGTGGCGCCGTGGGCGGTCAGGGCCTGCGTGGCGGTTGTCACGCCAGGGTGGTCGGAGTGACCGCTGGGGATGATCAGCAGCCAGGTGCCGGAGAGGTCCGGACGTGTGGAAGGAGTGGGAAGGCGCTTCCAAGTGGTCTGATAGCGCCAGGAGTTGATGACCGACCGCTCCCGGTGCTGCCGCCGCCAGGCGGACAGAGTCGGGAGTACGGCGCCCAGCATGGGCTGCTGGTCCGCCGGTGAGTCGATGGTCGCCGCCAGCGCCTCTAGGTCCTCGCGCTCCACCGCCTCCCAGAACTCCTTGTCAACCAGAGCAGCCGTCTCGGTGGGCGCCGGTCCGGGGGAGGAGGCGGCGGACGACAGCCAGTAGTGCTGGCGGTGGAAGGCGTAGGTGGGGAGTTCGATGGTGCGGGGGGTGGGGGTGGTGGGGTACCAGCTGGTCCAGTCGATGGTGGTGCCGTGGGTGTGGAGTTGGGCGAGGGTGTGGGTGAGGGCCCGTGGCTCGGGCTGTTTGCGGGTGAGGGCGGAGGTGATCAGTGGCGTTGGGGGGTTGTTCTGATCGGTGGGGTCTTCGGTGGTGTGGTGGTGGAGGGTGTGGTGGGTGGCGGTGGCCAGGGTGGGGTCGGGGCCGAGTTCGAGGAAGACGCCGGTTTTGGGTGCGATGTGGGTGATGGCGGGGTGGAAGTGGACGGGCTGGCGGATGTGTTGGGCCCAGTAGCCGGGGGTGGTGATTTCCTCGTCGGCTGGTTGGCCGGTGAGGTTGCTGAGGATCGGGATGGTGGGTGAGTGGTAGGAGAGTCCGCTGACGGCCTGTGTGAAGGGTTCCAGGATGGGGTCCATCAGGGGGGAGTGGAAGGCGTGGCTGACGGTCAGTGTGCGGGTCTTGCGGCCCTTCGCGGCCCAGGTGGCGCTGATGTCGGTGACGAGTTCAAGAGGGCCGGAGATGACGGTGTTGGTGGGGGTGTTGAGGGCGGCGATGCTCACTTGGTTGTCGTGTGCGGCAAGATCTTCGGCAAGTTCCTCAGCCGTGGCGGCGATGGTGGCCATGCCTCCGCCGTCGGGGAGTCTTCCCATGAGGGTGGCGCGGGTGGCGACGAGGTGGCAGGCGTCGGGGAGGTTGAAGACTCCGGCGATGTGGGCGGCGGCGATTTCGCCGATGGAGTGGCCGATGACGGCGTCGGGGCGTACGCCGAGCGTGTCGAGGAGTCGTGCCAGGGCGATGTGTAGGGCGAACAGTCCGGCTTGGGCGTAGGTGGTGTGGTCCAGCAGCGCCGCCTGCTCGGGGTCGCGGCTGAAGATCAGCTCCCGTAGCGGGTGTTCCAGGTACGGGTCGAGAAGACCGCAGACGTCATCGAAGGTTTCGGTGAAGACGGGGAAGTGGTCGT
>NZ_LAKD02000138.1 GCF_000968685.2 Streptomyces antioxidans | reverse complement strand
CCACGTACGCCTTCCAGCGGCAGCGCTACTGGCTGGAGCGGCCCGCGGCGCAGGTGGCGGCTACCGGGGGCGACCCGGTGGACGCGGAGTTCTGGGACGCCGTCGAGCGCGAGGACCTGGCCGCGCTGGTCGATGCGCTGGAGGTGGACGCCGACGAGGAGCGGTCGTCGCTGCGGACCGTGCTCCCGGCGCTGTCCTCCTGGCGGCGCGGGCGCCGCGAGCGGTCGGTGCTCGACTCCTGGCGCTACCACGTCGCCTGGAACCGGGTGCCGGACCCGGCCTCCGCGGCCCTGACCGGCACCTGGCTGCTCGCGGTCCCGGCCGGACACCTCACCGGGCACACCGCCGGAGACTCGGCGGGGCACCCCGCCGACGCCGGACACCCCGCCGGACACCCCGGCACCGAGCTCATCGACGCCGTACGCACCGGTCTGGAGACCCACGGCGCCACGGTCGTCACCGTCGAGGTGGCCGAGGCCGACCGCGCCGGGGTCGCCGCGCTACTCGCCGAGGCCACCGCCGGGGTCGCCCCGGCCGGAGTGCTCTCACTGCTCGGGCTCCCCGACGCACCGCACCCCGCACACGCGGGCGTGCCCACGGGACTCGCGCTCACCCTCGCCCTCGTCCAGGCCCTCGGCGACACCGGCGTGGACGCCCCGCTGTGGCTGGCCACCCGTGGCGGCGTGTCCGTCGGCGGCACCGACGCCCTCGACAGCCCCGCCCAGGCGGCCGTATGGGGGCTGGGCCGGGTCGCCGCCCTCGAACACCCCCAGCGCTGGGGCGGCATGGTGGACCTGCCGGACACCGTCGACGGCCGGGTGACCACCCGGCTGTGCGGTGCGCTCGCGGGCCGCCTCGACGACGAGGACCAGTTGGCCCTGCGGCCCTCCGGCGTGTTCGTCCGGCGGCTGGTACGCGCCGCCGAGCACCGGGAGAACGGCCCGGCGTGGACCCCCGAGGGCACCGTCCTGATCACCGGCGGCACCGGCGGCGTCGGGGCCCAGATCGCCCGGCGGCTGGCCCAGGCCGGTGCCGAACACCTCGTGCTCACCAGCCGCCGCGGCCCCGAGGCGCCCGGTGCGGACAAGCTCAGGGCCGAACTGACCGAGCTCGGCGCCAAGGTCACCGTGGCCGCGTGCGATGTGGCCGACCGCGCCGCGCTGGAGGCACTGGTGCGGGAGGTGGAGGCCGAGGGCCCGCCGATCCGGTCCGTACTGCACATCGCCGGAGCCGGTGTGCTCGTCCCGCTCGCCGACACCGATCTGGCGGAGTTCGCCGACACCGCGGAGGCCAAGGTCGCGGGCGCCGCCAACCTGGACGCCCTCTTCGACCGCGACACCCTTGACTCCTTCGTGCTCTTCTCCTCGATCTCGGCCGTCTGGGGCAGTGGCGAACACGGCGCGTACGCCGCCGCCAACGCCTATCTCGACGGCCTCGCCGAGCGGCGCCGGGCCCGCGGCCTCACCGCCACCTCGGTGGTGTGGGGCATCTGGAGCCCCGAGGAGGGCGGGATGGCCGCCAACCTCGCCGAGGAGCAACTGCGCGGCCGGGGCATCCCGTTCATGTCCCCCCGGCTCGCGATCGACGCGTTCTGGCAGGTGATGGAGCGGGACGAGACCGTGGTGGTGGTCGCCGACGTGGACTGGGAGCGGTTCGTGCCCGTCTTCACCTCGGCCCGGCCCAGCCCGCTCATCGGCCAGGTGCCCGAGGTGGCGCGGATCCTCGCCGCCGACGCCGACACCCGGGCCGACACGACCGGCGAGTCCTCCTCGCTGCGCGACCGGCTGGCCGACCTGGCCCCGGCGGACCGGCGGGCCGCCGTGCTGTCCCTGGTGCGCTCGCAGATCGCCACCGTCCTCGGCTACTCCGGCCCCGAGGCCGTCGACGCCACGCGCGCCTTCCGCGAGCTGGGCTTCGACTCCCTGAGCGCCGTCGATCTGCGCAACCGCCTCGGCACCGCCACCGGGCTCCGCTTCCCCGTCACCGTCGTCTTCGACTATCCGAGCGCGGAGGAGCTAGCCGGACACATCGGCGCCGAACTCTTCCCCGACGACGCCGCCACCACCGCCCTCGACCCCGAAGAGGCCGATGTCCGCAGGGCGTTGACCTCCATCCCGCTGCTCAGGCTCCGCGAATCCGGACTGCTGGACGAGCTGCTGCGGCTGGCCGGTTCCCACGACCCCGCCACCGCACCGGCGGACGAGGAGCCCGCCGAGTCCATCGACGACCTGGACGTGGATGACCTCGTGCGCATGGCCTACGACAAGAACGACCTCTGACGAGACGCGACTGCGGAGCTGACAATGGCAAACCCAACCGACAAGATCGTTGGCGCGCTGCGGGAGTCTCTGAAGGAGACCGAACGGCTGCGCCGGGTCAATCAGCAACTCACCGCCGCCTCCCGCGAACCCATCGCCATCGTGGCGATGAGCTGCCGCTACCCCGGCGATGTGCGCGGCCCCGAGGACCTGTGGGAACTGGTCACCGGCGGGCGCGACGCCATCTCGGGATTCCCCGGCAACCGCGGCTGGGACCTGGAAGGCCTCTACGACCCGGACCCCGACCGGCAGGGCACCGTCTACGCCACCGAGGGCGGATTCCTCCACGACGCCGACCAGTTCGACCCCGCGTTCTTCGGCATCTCGCCCCGCGAGGCCACCGTGATGGACCCGCAGCAGCGGCTGCTGCTGGAGACCTCCTGGGAGGCGTTCGAACGGGTCGGAATCGATCCGGCGGCGCTGCGCGGCAGCAAGACCGGCGTCTTCGTGGGCGCCGCCTACCAGGGGTACGTCCCCGACTGGCCCCATATGCCCGAGGGTCTGGAGGGGCACCTGGTCACGGGCATTTCCGCGAGCATCATGTCCGGCCGGGTCGCCTACACCCTGGGCCTGGAGGGCCCGGCCGTCACCATCGACACCGCCTGCTCGTCCTCGCTGGTCGCACTCCACCTGGCCTGCCAGTCGCTGCGCCAGGGCGACTGCTCGCTCGCCCTCGCGGGCGGCGCCGCCGTGATGGGCGCCCCGATGGGGCTCATCGGCTTCGCCCGGCAGCGCGGCCTGGCGCAGGACGGCCGCTGCAAGGCGTTCGCCGACGGGGCCGACGGCATGGGCCTCGGCGAGGGCGTCGGGGTGCTGCTGCTTGAGCGCCTTTCGGACGCGCGGCGCAACGGCCACCAAGTGCTGGCGGTCATACGTGGCTCTGCCATCAACCAGGACGGTGCGAGCAACGGCCTCACCGCGCCCAACGGCCGTGCCCAGCAGCGGGTGATCCGCCAGGCGCTCGCCAACGCCGCGCTCACGGCGGAGCAGATCGACGCGGTCGAGGCCCATGGCACCGGCACCCCGCTGGGCGACCCGATCGAGGCGGGCGCGCTGCTCGCCACGTACGGGAAGGACCGCGCGGCGGACCGCCCCGTGCTGATCGGCTCGCTGAAGTCCAACATCGGCCATCCGCAGGCCGCCGGTGGTGTCGGCGGTGTCATCAAGATGGTGCAGGCCATGCGTCACGGCCTGCTGCCCAGGACGCTGCACGCCGAGGAGCGCTCCTCGCGGGTCGACTGGTCGGCGGGGGCGGTGGAGCTGCTGACCGAGGCCAGGGAGTGGCCCCGCGGCGAGGAGCCCCGCCGGGCCGCCATCTCGGCCTTCGGGGCCAGTGGCACCAATGTGCACACCATCCTGGAGGAGGCTCCCGAGGAGGAGGCCGCGGCACCGTCGGAGACCCCGGCCGCGGGAGACGCCCCGGTGGTCGGGGGAGTGGTGCCGTGGGTGCTGTCGGCCAAGAGCACGGCGGGTCTGCGGGCCCAGGCCGAGCGGCTGCTGACGCATGTGACCGCGCGCCCCGGGCTGTCCCCGGCCGACATCGGCCACTCGCTCGCCACCACCCGCGCCCGCTTCGACCACCGCGCACTGGTCCTGGGCGGCGACCGCGACGAGCTGATCGGCGCACTGGGCGCGCTGGCGTCGGGTGGCGAGTCCCCGGGTGTGGTGCGTGGCGAGGGAGTCACGGCGAACGATGCCCGTCCGGTGTTCGTGTTTCCGGGGCAGGGGT
>NZ_LAKD02000137.1 GCF_000968685.2 Streptomyces antioxidans | reverse complement strand
GGCTCCAGGTCCGTCTTCTGCCGGCACCCTGAACACGGGCCAGTGCTCAGGATCGAAGAGGACCTCGGACAGGGCATCGGCATCGGCGCCGTCCTCACCGAACCACTCCGGAACCGGGCGCTCGGCACACCCCCCGTCGCTGCCCATCGCCAAGAGGTAGTTCGACCAGAAGCCCGGGTGGAGCAGCAGTGACTCGCCCGGCACCAGCGGGCCGACGTCGTATCCCTTGATCAGCACCCCTCGATCCTGTCACCAGCCACTGGCCGAGCAGTGACCTTCAGAAGATTTGGCTGTTCTGTTCTGGTGTCCCGTCCGGATCGACTGCCGGGTCGGCGCGGCCGATCCCGTGCCGCGGGCGCCCGCCCCCGCGATACCGCCCCACCCGCGATGCCGTCCCCTCCGCGGTACCGCCTCGGGAGAGTCCGGCTGACCCGTTCCGCCGGGCAGCCAATGCCCTGACCTGTGGGTATGACCTATTCGTCGCATCTATACACACCACGTATACGCATCTTGTATAGTGCCGCGTATGTCCATCGGTCACACCTTGCCCGGACTGCTGGAGTCCGGGCCCCGCCACGGCACGCTGCTGCACTGCCTGGCCGGGATCATCACCCCGGACTCGGGCTCGGTGCACCACAGCGGGCGCGATCTGGCCACGATGCCGGACGCCGAGCGCAGCAGGCTGCGCCGCGGCGAGTTCGGCTTCGTCTTCCAGTTCGGCCGGCTCGTCCCGGAGCTGAGCTGCGTGGAGAACGTGGCGCTTCCGCTGCGGCTGAGCGGTGTCAAGCGCAGGGAGGCCGAGGCCCGGGCGCTGTCCTGGCTGGAGCGGCTGGAGGTCGCGGACGTGGGCGCCAAGCGGCCCGGTGAGGTCTCCGGCGGTCAGGGGCAGCGGGTCGCCGTCGCCCGCTCGCTGGTCACCGGCCCGCGGGTGCTCTTCGCCGACGAGCCCACCGGCGCGCTGGACTCCCTCAACGGGGAACGGGTGATGGAGCTGCTCACCGGGGCGGCCCGGGAGGCCCGTACCGCCGTGGTGCTGGTCACCCATGAGGCACGGGTCGCCGCCTACTCCGACCGCGAGGCCGTGGTGCGCGACGGCAAGGCGCGGGACATGGCGGGCGCCCGATGACGATCGAGGAGAGCGCGGCCGAACCACGGGAGCGGACGGCACTGCCGCGGCGCGGAGCCATCACCCGCTGGGCCGCCGACCTCGCCATGGGCGCCCGCTTCGCGGTCACCGGCGGCCGGGAGAGCTGGGCCAGGACGCTCATGACGGCGATCGGCGTGGGGCTCGGCGTGGCGCTGCTGCTCCTGGCCTCCTCCGCCCCCCACGCGTACCACGCGCGCGAGGACCGGAGCGCGGCCCGCGAGGCCTACGAGCCCGGCAATGACACCAAGCCGAAGGCGGGCCCGCACACCATCAGGATCGCCGGTGGGAACACGACGTTCCGCGAGGACTCCATCGAGGGCACGTTGCTGGCGCCGGACGGGAACAGCCCGCCCAAGCCCCCCGGGGTGGACCGCCTCCCGGCCCCCGGTCAGATGTGGGTCTCCCCCGCCCTCAAGAAGCTGCTCGCCGACCACGACCTGCTCCGCCAGCGCCTGCCCTACCGCGTCGTCGGCACCATCGCCGACGGCGGCCTGTCCGGCCCGGCCGACCTCCGGTACTACGCGGGCGTCGACGCCGGGGTGTTCGGCGACGCCCATGCGGAACGCGTCGACCACTGGGGCACCGAGCCCCCGGACCAGGTCCTGAGCCCCGGGGTGCTGCTGCTGGTCGTCGTGGGCTGTGTGGTGCTGCTGGTGCCGGTCCTGATCTTCATCGCCACCGCCGCGCGCTTCGGCGGGGAGCGGCGCGACCGGCGGCTGGCCGCGCTGCGCCTGGTGGGCGCCGACAGCCATATGACCCGGCGGATCGCCGCCGGGGAAGCGCTCTTCGGCTCGCTCCTCGGGCTGGCGGCCGGTGGGCTGATGTTCCTGGCCGTACGGAGGCTGGTCAGCACGGTCAGCCTGTGGGACGTCAGCTTCTTCGCGGCCGACATCCGCCCGTCCGCGCCGCTGGCGTTGCTGATCGCGGTCGTCGTACCCGCCTCGGCCGTCCTGGTCACCCTGTTCGCGCTGCGCGGGATCGCCATCGAACCGCTGGGCGTGGTGCGCAACGCCACCCCCCGGCGGCGCAGGCTGTGGTGGAGACTGCTCCTGCCGGTGCTCGGAATGGGGCTGCTGGTGCCGCTCGCGGGCGGCTTCGGCGCGACCAGCCACAGCCGGGACGCCGAGACGTACCAGGCCGCGGCCGGTGCGGTACTGGTGCTGATCGGCACCACGGCGCTGCTGCCCTGGCTGGTCGAGGCGGTCGTCGAACGGTTCGGCAGGGGTCCGGTGTCCTGGCAGCTCGCCACCCGGAGGCTCCAGCTCAGCAGCGGGACGGCGGCACGGGCGGTGAGCGGCATCACGGTCGCGGTCGCCGGGGCGATCGCGATCCAGATGCTCTTCGCCACCGTGCAGGACACCCAGACGAAGTTGACCGGTCAGGACCCCCAGCGCGCCCAGATCGGCATGACCCTCGACGTCGACAACGGCGCCCAGGCCAGCGCCGCGCTCGCCAAGTACCGCGCCACCAAGGGCGTGCGCCAGGTGTTCGGCAGCGTCGGAGCGTCCGTGGCCGAGGCGCGTTCCAAGGCGACGTCCCGCGAGGACGTCGATGTGCAGTCGATCACGGTGGCCGACTGCCCCACCCTGCGCGAGATGGCCGACATCGGCCGGTGCTCCGACGGCGATGTCTTCCTGGGGAAGCTCTCGATCCCCTACGAGGAGGAACCCGACTTCGCCAAGCCCGGTGCGCAGGTCAATCTGCGGCTGGACCACAACGGCAACGTGATCACCAGGAATCCCGAGCTGTGGACCATTCCGCGCTCGACCAGGACGGTGACGGCGAAGGACGATCCGCAGGGCGCGGAGAACTCCGGGATTCTGGCCACCCCCGGGGCCATCGATGTCGCCCGGCTCAGCGACCCCACGGCCCAGATCCTGCTGCGGCTGGACCCGAGGGTGCCGGACGCGGCGGAGTACGCGCGCAACACCGGCGCGGCGCTGACCCCGGTACCCGATGTGTACTCGCTGACCAGCACCACGGAGAGCGGACAGTTCTCGGCGGTCCGCAAGGGGCTGTTCATCGGCGCCACCGCGACCCTGCTGCTCATCGGGGCCAGCATGGTCGTCTCGACCCTGGAGCAACTGCGTGAGCGCAGGCGGCTGCTGTCCGTCCTGGTGGCCTTCGGCACCCGCCGCGCCACGCTCAGCTGGTCGGTGCTGTGGCAGACCGCCATCCCCGTCGTCCTGGGCCTGGCCCTGTCGATCGCGGGCGGGCTCGCGCTGGGCACGATGCTGCTCGAGATGGTCAACGAGCCCTGGACCGTGGACTGGACGAACCTGACGCTGATGACCGGCGTCGGCGCGGGGGTCATCGGCCTGGTGACCCTGGTCAGTCTGCCGCCCCTGTGGCGCATGATGCGCCCGGAGGGGCTGCGTACCGAGTAGCCGCGGAAGCGGCGGGAGCCGCGCGGGGTCGGTGCGCACCGTGCGCCGATGAGGAGTGAGTGTTCGGTGACCGGTGTCAGTGGGCCGGAGCGGCCGGGGTCGCCGATTCGCGCGCGGAGCCCGTTTCCTCCCAGACCTGGTCCAGGGCGTCGACGAATCCGCGTACGTCGTCGGCGGTGTGCACGGCTCCGGGAGCGACCCGAAGGATCTCCTCCCCGACCCGCACGCTCGGCGCGTTGATCGCCTGCACATAGATCCCGTATCGGTCGAGCAGCAGCGCGGACATCCGCTTGCACACGGCCTCGTCCCTCACCAGCACGGAAACGATGTGTGTCTGGTCCGAAATGAAGGGGATGCCGCGCTCGTTCAACAGCCGGTGCATCAACTGCGCGTTGCACCACAGCTGTTCGCGCTCGGCCTCGGAGGACCGCAGATGGCGTACGGCGGCGGTGGCGGCGGCGGCCAAGGCGGGCGGCAGCGCGGTGGTGAAGATGAAGGAGCGGGAGAACATGCGCACCGCTTCGATGACTTCGGAGGGCCCCGCGATGTAGCCGCCGTGGGTGCCGAAGCCCTTGGCCAGGGTGCCCATGATGACGGTGAAGTCGTCGGCCAGGCCCTCCCGGGCCGCGATGCCGGCGCCCGCCGGGCCGTACATGCCCACCGCGTGCACCTCGTCGAGGTACGTCATCGCCCCGTGGCGCTTGGCGATGTCGACGAGCTCGGCCAGCGGGGCGATGTCGCCGTTCATCGAGTACACGGACTCGGCGACGATGAGCTTGGGGGCGTCCGGATCGGCCGCCGCGATCAGTTCTTCCAGGTGAGCGCTGTCGTTGTGGCGGAAGATCTGCTTCTGGGCGCGGCTGTGGCGCAGGCCGTCGATGATCGAGGCGTGGTTGAGCGCGTCGGAGAAGACGACGCACCCCTCCATGCGTCCGGCGATGACGGACAGCGCGCCGTCGTTCGCGGTGTAGCCGGAGGTGAACAGCAGCGCGTCGTCCTTGGCGTGGAGTGCGGCGAGCTCGTTCTCCAGCAGTACGTGGTAGTGGTTGGTGCCGCCGATGTTGCGTGAGCCGCCGGCGCCGGCACCGTACTCGTCGACCGCCTCCTTCGCGGCTTCGAGCACCGCGGGATGCTGGCCCATGCCGAGGTAGTCGTTGCTGCACCAGACGCTGATGCTGTCCGGGCCAGCCATGTGTCCACTGCTGCGCAGGCTGGCCGCGGGAAACTTCCCGGCGAGCCGCCCGATCTCCAGGAACTCTCTCTTCCCCCCGTCGGATCCTTCGACGAGGTTTGCAAAGAGGTCCAGGTATTGGGTCGTCACATCTACTCGCTTCGTTTCAGGCCGCTGAGGCCACATGCGACTATGGGCGGCTGCGTGTAAATGGCTGAAACTGCAAAACTACGGCTGGCTTCTGGTCGCCCCCGGTATTTGAAAGCTCAATTGCCCCTGGTGCTTGAAGGCTCAACTGGCGGTTGGAAACGCTCAACTGGCGCAATGGGAGGTCGCAGTGGCGTCTGCGTATCGTCGGTCGCGGTCGGCGTACAAGTTACTCAAGGCCGCTAGTCATTGGTAGGGCGTCAATGGGGACTTGAGTAATTTACCCAGTCCATCTGACGGGCAGTCAGTACCGGTTGCCAGGCTCTCACGGCCATGTAATCCTGCACCGACCGATTATGGGTCGGGAGAAGTGTCGGGGAAGTGGGGTTCCGGTGTCTTCGAATGAGAATTACGCCCGCCGGGTGCTTGAGGCGTTGTCATCCGATCCCGACCGAATTGCCCTGTGGCGGGAGGGCGAGGAGTTCACCGCGGGCCAGTTCTCCCGGGCCGTTCTCGCGGCGGCGGAAGTCCTGCGTCGGCACTTCACGGACCGCCGAGCTGCGGATCGCGGAGCTGCGGATCGCCGAGCTCCGGCTACGGACCACCGAGGTCCGGCTACCGAAGGCAAGGATCCCGTTGTGGCGGTGCTGACCGTCACCAACAGCCCGGCGACCATCATCCTCCGCTACGCCGCCAACCTCGCCGGGGCCACCCTGGTCCACCTGCACTCCACGAACGCCGTGGACCCCACCGACCAACTGGCCGCCGCCGCCCGCCAGGAGCTCCTCAGCAGGACCGGGGCGGCCTTCCTCGCCGTCGACAAGGAGCACGTCGGCGCGGCCCACGAGCTGTGCGATCGGCTGCCCGAGCCACCGCGCCTGGCCGTGCTCGGCCCTCTCGGTCCCGATGTCCTGGACCTCTCGTCGGGCGACCCGGACGCCTTCGACCTCGACGCCGCCGGTGCCGACCCCGAACAGCCCGCCGTGGTGATCTGCACCAGCGGTACCAGCGGCAGACCCAAGGCCGTCACGCTGTCGTACCGCGTCCGCGGCCTCCCCCTCCAGAACAGCCCTGCCCAGGACACCCCCTCCCAGGAAAGCCCCTTCCAGGACAGCCCCCTCCAGTCCCCGGAACCCATCGTGTACCTGTCGACCCTGCCGGTGAGCAACTCCAGCAGCTCCGTCGTCGACCTCACGCTCGCTTCCGGCGGAACGGTCATCCTGCACGACGGGTTCGAGGCGGGCGAGGTGCTGCGGGCCGTGGAACGGCACCGCGTCTCCGCGCTGGCGATCACCCCGCCGCAGCTGTACGCGCTGGTCGACCACCCCGACGTCGCCACCACCGACCGGTCGAGCATCAGGGTCATCAGCTACGTCGGGTCCCCCGCGGCCCCCGCCCGACTGGCCGAGGCGGTCGAGGTCTTCGGCCCGGTGCTGCTCCAGATCTACGGGACCACGGAGATCAGCCCCATCAGCGTCCTGACCCCGTCGGACCACACCGACCCGGAACTCCGCGGGACCGTCGGACGCCCGACCGCGGAGGTACGCATCCGCCACCTGGACGACGACCGTGACGTCCCGCCCGGCGAGACCGGCGAGGTGTGCGTGCGGAGTCCGTACACCATGCTCGGCTACTGGGGCGAACCGGAGTTGACCGCCGAGACCATCCGCGACGGCTGGGTGCACACCGGCGACCTCGGGTCCGTCGATGAGAACGGCTGTCTGCGCCTGCACGGCCGGATGCGCGAGGTGGTGAAGACCAACGGCATCAAGGTCCATCCCACGGATGTGGAGAACGCGCTGTTGACCCATCCCGAGGTCGCCCAGGCCGCGGTGTACTGCGTGGTGGACGACGACCGCGTGGAGCACATCCACGCCGCCGTCGTGGTGCGACCGGGCGGCACCGCCGACTCGGGGACGCTGATCGGGCACGTCGCCGCCGAGCTGTCCCCGAAGCACGTACCGGCCGTGGTGACGTCGCACGACGCGCTGCCCCTCACCGCTGCCGGCAAGCCGGACAAACAGGCGCTGGCCGTACGGAACAGGGGTGCGGCATGACGCTGAGCGCCGCGTCCATACTGGCCGAGACCGCCGAGCGGCGCCCCGACCACCCCGCGCTCGTCTTCGGCTCGGAACGGATCACCTACGCGGAGCTCTGGCACGCCACCCGCCGGTACGCGGCGGTGCTGCGGGACCTCGGTGTGCGCCCCGGCGACCGGATCGCCCTGCTGCTGCCGAACACACCGCACTTCCCGAAGGTGTACTACGGCGTGCTGGCGCTCGGTGCCGTGGCGGTCCCGGTGCACGGCCTGCTGCGCGCCGAAGAGATCGTCCACGTGCTGGCCGACTCCGAGGCGAAGGCCCTGGTGTGCGCGGCCCCGCAGCTGACCGAGGGCGCCAAGGCGGCGGAGGCGGCCGGGGTCCCGCTGCTCACCGTCATGGTGGAGGACGACACGGACGACACGAGCGACCCGAACGACCCGAACGACGACGCCCCGCCACGTCTCGACTCCCTCGCCGAACGGGCGGAGCCCCTGGACCGCCTGGTGCCGCGCGCGCCCGACGACCTGGCCCTGGTGCTGTACACCTCTGGCACCACCGGCCGCCCCAAGGGCGCGATGATCACCCAGCTCAACCTGGTGATGAACGTCAGCACCACGATGCGCTCGCCGTTCGACCTCGGCCCCGACGACGTGCTACTCGGCTGTCTGCCGCTGTTCCACACCTTCGGCCAGACCTGCGGCATGAGCGCTTGTTTCCTGGCCGGTGGCACCCTGGTGCTCATGAGCCGCTTCGACGGCCCCGGCGCGCTCGACCTCATGGTCACCGAGGGCTGCACGGTGTTCATGGGCGTCCCGACCATGTACCTGGCCCTCCTCGACGCCGCCGTCCGCGACTCCCGCCGCCCCGCCCTCGACCGCGCCTTCTCCGGCGGTTCGGCGCTGCCGGTCAAGGTGCTGGAGGAGTTCCAGGAGGTCTACGGCTGCCCGATCTACGAGGGGTACGGACTCACCGAGACCTCGCCGGTGGTGGCGTACAACCAGAAGGCGTGGCCGCGCAGGCCCGGCACCGTGGGGCGCCCCATCTGGGGCGTGGAGGCGGAGATCGCCGCCGCCGACGTCGAGGACCGCATCGAGCTGCTGGGGGCCGGGGAGGTCGGGGAGATCGTCGTACGCGGCCACAACGTCATGGCCGGCTACCTCAACCGGCCGGAAGCCACCGCGGCCGTGCTGGTGGACGGCTGGTTCCGCTCCGGCGATCTGGGGGTGAAGGACGCCGAGGGCCATCTGACCATCGTCGACCGCAAGAAGGACATGGTGCTGCGCGGTGGCTACAACGTCTATCCGCGCGAGGTCGAAGACGTCCTGATGCGCCACCCGGCCGTCGCCCAGGTCGCCGTCATCGGCGTTCCCGACGACAAGTACGGCGAGGAGGTGTGCGCGGTGGTACGGACGCGGCCGGGCACGGCCCCGGACGCGGCGCTCGCCGCGGACATCGTGTCCTGGAGCAGACGACGAGTCGCCGCGCACAAGTACCCGCGCCTGGTGGAGTTCGTCGAGGACTTCCCCCTCGGACCGAGCGGCAAGGTCCTGAAGCGGGAACTCACCACCCGCCTAACCGACGGCCACTGACCAAGCCAAGCCGAGGACTGGCACCCGCTCGGACCCTCGCCAGCGTCCGCGCCATGGTCTTCGCTCTCGCGGTGAAGCTGGAACAGGCGCCCGAGCAGGACGGTCCTGCCGAATCCGGCTCACGCGGATGATCAGGAACAGGGGAAGTCGGGAGAACGGGGTTCGCGGGTCATAGAGCCACGACGGCCAGCGGCGCACTGGTCGGCTTGTCCGAACCGCCCCGCGGTTCCGCCGTGACCCCGACACCGTCAGCCCCGTGCGGACCGCCGGTGAGGAACACCGCACCCGTGGCCCGGCCGGGTTCGAGCAGCCCCGCCGGGACCATCGTGCCGTTGCGGCTGTACCACAGCTCGTACACACCGGCCTTCCGCAGCGTCGGCAGATCGTGGTAAACGAACGCCGCCCGGCCCAGTCGCCGGGAGACGACCACGGTGCCGCTGCCACCGCCCTTGAGCGCGGTGGCACGGAAGGTGGCGTCCGGCGCCGCCATCAGCGCGCTCAGCCCGTTCGCCCGACGCTCGGCACGGTCGGTCCGGGCCCGTTGCCCGTCGGCGTCGTCACGGGCGTCCAGGACCAGGCCGCCCGCCACTACCGTCACGGCCAGACAGGCCGCGGTCACCAGGTACGGAATCCGCAGCCACCGCCGCCGGGCGGCCAGGGACACCACCGGCACCTTGCGGCCCTCCGGCGGAAGCTGCCGGACCTCGGGCAGCGCCGCCATCACCTTCGCCCGGAGCCGGGCGGGCGGTTCCTCCGCGACCGCCCGCGCCAGCCGGGCCGCGGTCGCCCGCAGCTCCCTGACCTCCTGCGCGCACGCGTCGCACACCGCCAGGTGGCGGTCGAACTCCGCCGCCTCGCGCTCGGTCAGCGCGTCGAGTGCGTAGGCGCCCGTCAGCGTGTGCAGATCCCCCGCGGTCACGACGACACCTCCAGGCAGTCGCGAAGACGGATCAGCCCGTCGCGCAGCCGTGTCTTGACGGTTCCCAGCGCCGTGTCCAGTACTTCGGCGGTCTCCCGATAGGTGTAGCCGCGGTAGTAGGCGAGCGTCACGGACTCCCGCTGCAACTCGGTGAGCTGATCCAGGCAGCGGCGCACCTGCTCACGTTCCAGACGGCGCTCCACTCGCTCGCTGACCTCGTCGAACAGGGGGCTGTAGTCCTGGGCCGCGACCTTGCGCTCACGGTCCGTCGCGGCCTGCGCGGAGCGCACCCGGTCCACGGCGCGGCGGTGCGCCAGGGTGCTGATCCACGTCATGGCGCTGCCGAGGCCCGGGTCGAAACGGGCGGCGTAACGCCAGACGTCGATGAGGGCCTCCTGCGCCACTTCCTCCGACTGGGCCGGGTCGCGCACCACCTTGCGCACCAGGCCCAGAACCGCGCCGGCCACCATCGAGTACACCGTGCCGAACGCCTCTTCGTCGCCCCGTGCCACCCGTTCGAGCAACGCCTCCAGCGCACCGGGCCCCGGTGCCGCCGATCGGTCGCCGCGTGCTGCCACACGCATGGACACCTCCGGATTGTGGGTCTGATCAGCAAGTGCTTCGGCACCGGGCGCGGAGCGGATTGGTCGGGCCGGACCATCGTGCCTTCCGTCTCCGCGGAGCGAGCGCGTGCGGAATGACGCGGACGAGGCCCCGCGGACTGGTCATGGCACCGGATGGCGCCGTACGGAGCCGGACTACTTCGGAGTTATGGGCCTCTTGGATTGGTGGGGAAATCCTCTTTCCCTCGAATGGGTGAATGACCAATCCGGGCCCGTCGCGGCTCCGGATTCCTTGTGTGAGCGAGAAACTGACGACATCAAGGCGGCGGAAAGTGCTGCGGCTTGCCGGGCTGGGCCCGTTGAGCGGTCTGCTGGCGGGCTATGCCGCGCTCACGGTGGCCGAGCTGGTGTCGGCCGGGGTACGGCCCGAGGCGAGCCCGGTGATCGCGGTGGGCGGCGCGACGATCGACCGGACCCCGGCCCCGGTGAAGGACTGGGCGATCCGCCACTTCGGGACGGACGACAAGCTCGTACTCCAGCTCGGCATCCTCGCCGTACTCACCCTCCTGGCGCTCGCCCTTGGCATCGTGGCCGCACGCCACCGGCGCACCGGCGCGGCCGGAGTCCTGCTGTTCGGCCTTGTCGGCGCACTGGCGGCGACCGGCCGACCCGACTCCACGAGTGCCACCGACGCACTGCCGTCGGTGGCCGGCGCCGTGGCGGGGGCGGCGCTCCTCCACTGGCTGGCCGGACGCCTGCCACAGTGCGGCCGCCCGGCCACCCCTCGAGGGCCCGCACGAGAAAGCGAAGCGATGGACACCGGCCCCGCTGCGCGGATCGACGCCCTGGCCGATCGGGGCGGTGAAGACGGCCGGGACGGATGGGACCGACGCGGCTTCGTCATCGCCGCGACCGCCGCCGCGGCCGCGTCGACGGGAGTGGGCGCGCTGGGCCGCTCGCTCAACGCCGCACGTGGCCGGAGCGCGATCGCCTCCCGTAACCGGATCGTCCTGCCCACCCCCGCCTCGGCGGCGGCGCCCATACCCGAGCGCGCCGCGCTGCGCGTCGCGGGCATCGGCCGGTTCATCACGCCCAACCACGACTTCTACCGGGTCGACACCGCGCTGGTCGTGCCCCGGATCGACGCCACCTCCTGGAGTCTGCGCATCCACGGCAGGGGCGTCACCCGCGGGATGACGCTCTCCTATCAGGACCTGCTGCGAATGCCGCTGATCGAGCGCGACATCACCCTGACCTGCGTCTCGAACGAGGTCGGCGGACCGTACGCGGGCAATGCCCGCTGGCTCGGGGTACGCCTGGCCGATCTGCTCGCCCAACGCGGTGTGAAACCCCCGTCCAAGGGGGGCCCGGCCGACCAACTGGTGGCGCGGTCGGTGGACGGGATGACGATCGGCACTCCGGTCGAGGACGTGATGGACGGCCGTGACGCGATGCTCGCACTCGGGATGAACGGGCAGCCACTGCCGTTCGAGCACGGCTTTCCGGTGCGGATGGTGGTGCCGGGCCTGTACGGGTTCGTCTCCGCCTGCAAATGGATTAAGGAAATCGAACTCACGACGTTCGACGACTACGACCCGTACTGGGTGAAGCGGAACTGGGCGCGCAAGGCGCCCATCAAGACCGAGTCGCGGATCGACACCCCCAAGCCCTTCGCACGCCCCAAGGCCGGCACGGTGATGATCGCCGGGGTGGCCTGGGCCCAGCATCGCGGGATCGACAAGGTCGAGATCCGGGTGGACGACGGTCCCTGGCACGAGGCCGAGCTGGCAGCGGAGGACACCCGCGACACCTGGCGCCAGTGGTCCTTCCCCTGGCAGGCCCTCCCCGGCAGCCACACCCTCACCGTCCGGGCCACCGACCGCACCGGCGAAACGCAGCCGGAGCGGCGGACCCGCACCATCCCCGACGGCGCCAGCGGCTGGCATTCGGTGGTGATCAACGTGGACTGACCACCCCATTGCCCGCCTCGACCTCGCATCCGAACGACCAAGGAGCAGAAATGAACACCATCCCCCGCCGGAACCGTCGTGGATCCCTGGTCCTGGCCGCGGTTGTCCTGCTGCCGCTGGCCCTGACGGCCTGCTCGGGCGACGACGGAGACGACAAAGCCTCCGACACGAAGTCCTCTCCCGCCTCGGACAAGGCCACCCCGAGCGCCTCGGACGACATGAACGGCATGGCCAAGCCGTTCGGCCCGGCGTGCTCGTCGGTTCCCGAGAAGGGATCGGGTTCGTTCGACGGCATGGCCAAGGACCCGGTCGCCACGGCCGCTTCGCACAACCCGGCCCTGTCGACCCTGGTCACCGCGGTCAAGAAGGCCGGTCTGGTCGACACCCTCAACAACGCCGAGAACATCACGGTGTTCGCCCCGTCCAACGACGCCTTCGACAAGATTCCCAAGGCGGACCTGGACAAGGTCCTGGGCGACAAGGCCCAGCTGACGAAGATCCTCACCTACCACGTCGTGGGCCAGAAGCTCGCGCCGAAGAACTTGGCGAACGGCTCCTATCCCACTCTGGAGAAGTCCAAGGTGACCACGTCCGGTTCGGGTGAGTCCTACAAGGTCAATGACTCCGCGAACGTGGTCTGCGGCAACGTGAAGACCGCGAACGCCAACGTCTACATCATCGACAGCGTCCTGATGCCCAAGAAGTAGCAGCCGACGCCAACGGGGGTCGGTCTCCGCGCGATGCGAGCCGACCCCCGGACGGCGCGCCTCCGTAGCCCCGGCCAGATCGTGCGAGGCGTGGGGCACCAATGTTCCGTAAGGAGCGCGTAAGGATCATGTGGGTGCCGTGCGGTGTGCCGGGAAGCCTGGTCGGCGGTAGGGGATTGCTCACGAGCGGTATGACGACGTACATCCGGTCGTGCGGCGGGCCGAGCGGGAGCTGATTGCCCGGTTCGGGGAGCACGACGTGCTGCTGTCCACGAAGGACGGGCGGTTGGTCTGTATCGCGGCCGGCGGTGAACGTGAGCGCGCGATCCTGGACGCCTTCGTGAGCTGGATGCACGATTCCGGCAGTGGGTACGTGGGAGCGCGGCGGGTGGCCGTCGGTCTTGAGCACCCCGGCGCCGGCGGCGTGGTGAGCAGTTACGAGGAGGCTCTGGGCGCCCTGGAGCTCGCCGATCGTCTGGAGCTGCCCGGCCCTGTTCTGCGCTCCGCCGAGCTGCTGGTCTTTCCGGTGCTCGTGTGTGACCGGGCGGCCATGGCCGACCTGGTGCGCACGGTCCTCGGCCCGCTCACGCGGACCCGGGGCGGGGCCGGGCCGCTCCTGGAGACGCTCACCGCGTGGGCGGCGGCGGGGTACGTCAACGCCGAGGTGGCCAGGCGGCTGAACATCGGCGTCCGCACACTCTCCTACCGGCTGGAGCGCATCAAGGTCCTGACGGGTTAGGACCCGGACGACGCGTTGCAGCGCTTCACCTTGGAGACGGCCGCCATGGGGGCGCGGCTGCTCGGCTGGCCGGGGATCCCGTTGTAGGCGCGCCCTCCGCCGTGCGGTTCTGGTGTCACCAAGCCATCAGGAACGCGTAAAGACTGCCGGGATCCGGCAATGCGTGGCTCGTTGTCCCGGTGTCACGATGAGCCCGGCACCGAGACGGAAGAAGCGGGGGAAGCGCTGTGGCCGAGTGCCCGCGGGTCGCGCCGGAGCATCCGGCGGTTCCGCCCGGCCTGACGCTCCTCGTCGCGGCCGGGCACCGGCTGGCGGTGCGGATGGCGGGGTCGGCGGCCGGGCTCACGGGGGAGACGGAGCCCGCGCCGGCACCGCCGGCACACGGCGCACGGCCATTGTCGTGATCGGAATCGCTCTGGCCTGGTTCGTGGCACTCGCCGGGGACGCGCTGACGGATCGGCACTGGTTGCGTATCGCCGTGCTGCCGGCCGTGGCGGGAGCGGGCTGGGCGGGTGTCAGGCTGCAGCGTCGGCTGACCCGCCGCCCCGTCCCGCCCGCCGGGCCGCTCGATCGCCCTCGGACCGGTGTCGATCGCGTCGTGTCCGGGATGTGACCCGTACCACCACCCTCGTTGCTTAGGGTCAAAGGGCCTGCCCTGGCCTGTGCCTTGCCCCAGCGGTAGCGGCACGGGCCGGCGCGACGCCCTCGGGAGGGTTCATTGGCTCAGGAAAGTGGTCCGAAGGGCTCTCTCCTCCTGTCTCTCCTGCCATTTGGGGTCATGGCCGTGGTGGCCGCGGTGGATCTCACCACGGGACCTGGAGTGGGTCTGCTGCTACTGGTGTCCCTGGGGCCGGTCTTCGCGGGCCTCACCGGTGGATGGCGGCGCACGGTCGCCATGGGGGTGGTCGCCGTCGCCCTGTGCCTCGTGCTCAGCGTGTACGACGGGCTGTTCGTCACTCGCCGCGGTTTCACCGCACTGCTCTCCGTCGAGGGCGTCACGGCCGCCGGTCTCGCGGCGGCGGTGCGGCGGCAGCGACGCGAGACGGAGCTGGCCAGTGTCCGCTCGATCGCGGAGGTGGCGCAGCGCGTACTGCTGCGCCCGGTGCCGCGCGCCGCGGGGCGGCTTCGGGTGGCCGTCTCGTACACCTCCGCTGTCGCCGAGGCGCGCATCGGAGGTGATCTGTACGAGGTGGTGACCTCCCCACAGGGGGTGCGGTTGATCGTGGGGGACGCCCAGGGCAAGGGCCTGGAGGCGGTGGAGACCCGCGGCGGTGGTCGTGGGCGCCTTCCGGGAAGCGGCGTACGACGAGCCCGATCTCACGGCCGTCGGCGAACGGTTGGAACGGGCCCTGGAGCGGCAGCTGACCCGGGAGAAGTTCGTCACGGCGGTGCTGGCCCAGGTACGGGACGGCGGTGCCGACGTCACCCTGCCCAACTTCGGCCATCCCGCACCGCTGATGGTGCGGGCACATGGGGAAGTGCGTTATCTGGCGCCACCGGAGCGAGCGCTGCCGCTCGGATTGGGCGCGCACGGAACACCGGGACCGAAGCCGTACGACGTGCTCTTCGCTCCGGGTGACCAGGGCTCTTCCACACCGACGGGGTGACCGAGGCACGCGGCCCCTCGGGGGACTTCTTTCCGCTGGAACAGCGGGTGGGCGGGCTCGCGCACCGTGACCCGGAGGCGGCGTTGGCCGCCGTGCGACAGGGCCTGATGGAGCATGTGGAGGGGCCGTTACAGGACGACGCCGCCATGCTGCTGCTCCGCTGTCGCGACGGCTGACCTCGGACGGGACGGGGGCGGGCGGCTGGGCATCCCTCTGCCCGCCGGGCGTGCGCCCGCCGTCCCGCCGTGCATTCGCGTGTCAGAAGGTGGAGGCGATGTCGTCGTAGGTGGCCTCGTCGACCAGGCCGGAGTCGTCCAGGACGTTCTGGTGGTCGAGGACGGTGAGGTTGACCTCGGAGGCGAAGCGGCGCATCAGGGAGTTCTTGGTGCTGGCGCGGACCTGGGCGATCGTGACGAAGATCTTGCCGTGGGTGCCGCGGAGGATGTTGGCGAACTTCTTGTCGAAGTCGGCGCCCTGAGCGTCCTCCAGAGTGCGGACGAAGCCCTGCTGCTCGGCGCTGGCCTCGTCCGGCAGGGCGACGTTCAGTGCCTCGGCGGTGTTGCGGACGAACTCGTCCAGCTTGGAGTGTCCGTCCATCACGTGCATCCCGGCCCGTTTGACGGCCTCACTGGTGGCGTGGGTCTGGGCGAGTCGCCCGGCCGGGGCCTCCCACAGATTGGCCTGCCGCACCTTCGCCAGGAACTCCATGTCCAGCTTGCTCACCGGCCCGGCCGTGGTGACCACATCACCCGGGGCGGCCGGCTTGGCGCTGGGGAAGTTCGACGAGGAGTTCTCCGTGGCGTTGGCGTCGCCCCGGGTTGCCCACACGATCGCTCCGGACACGACGGCCAGGGCGAGGAGCAGGACGCCCGCGATGGTGAGGTTGCGTGAGCGGCCGGATGCCGACCGGGCGTGCGCGGTCATGGTGCCTCCTGGATCGGGGTGGGTCCGCCTGCGGGGGGGGGCGGACACATGCGTCGTGGGCACGCAGAACGCTAGACTTTTAGACAGTGCAAAATTTGCACTTTGATAAAGCACGCGGAACCGATGGCCGGGGCGCCTCCGATTCGCTACGCTCCGCCGCCCCCAACGGCGCGAGTGCGGACCCCGGCCGCCCACGGGGAGGAGACCGGTCGATGCCGAACCGCCGCACGCGGGTGCCCCCGCCCTCCGGGCTGCGCAGGGTGATGTTCCGGGCGCCGCTCCTGCTCTACCGCTGGCGCCTGGGGTGGCTGCTGGGCGGCCGGATGCTGCTGCTCACGCATACGGGCCGGACGAGTGGCCTGCCGCGGCAGGCCGTCCTGGAGGTGACCGGTCGCGACCCGGCGACCGGGGCGTACCACCTCGCCTCCGGTTTCGGCCCGTCCGCGCAGTGGTACCGCAACGTCCTGCGCACTCCGCACGTCACCATCCAGGTCGGACGGCGCCGGATGCCGGCGATCGCCGAGCCACTGGGCCCGGAGGAGTCCGGGCGTCTGATGGCCACCTACGCGCTGCGGCATCCACGCCTGGCCAGGGGACTGATGCGAATGTGCGGTCTGGAGGCCGACGGCAGCGCGGAGGACTACCACCGCATCGGGCGTGACCACATCCCCTTCGTACGCGTACTCCCCGACGAACGGCCCGCGCCGCGGTGAGTCTCGGCGCTCGCGGAAGCGCGCTGACGTGAGGTCAGGGGTTCCCGGCGGGGGACCGCGGGCGCGTGGAGGACGCTCAGCACGGTCTGGTGGGTGAGCCAGCCGACCGGTTCGCCGGTCTCCGCGTCCAGCACGGGCAGTCCGGCGCCGTCGGTGCTGACCAGGGTGTGCAACGCCCCGCTCAGCGGGGCGCCGGCGGTCACCGCCGAGGGCCGCTCGGCGAGGTCCGCGACGACGCGCGGGGCGGCGTGGGCGTCGAGGGCGGGATCGGGCTCGGTGAGTGCCTCGGCCACGGCCCGTGCGGTGACCATACCCGCGTACCGCCCGCCCCGGTCGGTGACGGGCAGGACTCCGTGTCCGGAGCGGGCGATCACATCGGTGGCGTCCTTCAGCGGCAGGTCGCCGGGCAATGCGGCGGGAAGTTCCTCCATGACGTCGCGGACCCTCGCGCCGGCCAGTGATGACCCCAGCCGCGCGCTGTCCAGGTCGATGCCGCGGCGGCGCAGCTTGAGGGTGTAGATGGTGTCGCGTGACAGCAGGCGGCTGGTGAGCGTGGCCAGGACGATGGCGAGCATCATCGGCAGGATGATGGTGTACTGCCCGGTCAGCTCGAACAGCACGATCACGGCGGTGATGGGGGCGCGGGCCGCGCCCGCGAAGGCCGCGCCCATGCCGACCAGCCCGTAGGCGCCCACCGCTCCGGCGACGCCGGGCAGCAGTTGATGGGCCGTGACGCCGAAGGCGGTGCCGGTCATCGCGCCGAGGAAGAGGCTGGGCGCGAACACCCCGCCCGAGCCGCCGATACCGATGGTCAGGCTGGTCGCGACGATCTTGCCGACCAGCAGGAGCAGCAGCAGGCCCATGGCATACCGGCCTTCGATGGCGCCCTCCAGCACCGGGTAGCCCACCCCGTACATCTGGGGCAGTACGAGCAGCAGACCGCCCAGCAGCAGTCCGCCGACCGCCGGACGCAGCCACTCCGGCCCCCGCCAGGCCCAGTCGCAGACATCCTCGATCAGGTACAGCACCCGGGTGAAGGTCACACCGACCGCGCCCGCGACCACCCCGAGCAGTGCGAACAGCAGATACTGCTCGGGATGGGCCACATGGAAGGCGGGCAGGGTCAGAAACGCCTCGTCCCCCAGCACCGCTCGGCCGATGACGCTCGCGGTGACACTGGAGAGGACCACGGCGCCGAAGGACTCCACGGCGAAGTCCCGCAGGATCAGCTCCATGGCGAAGAACACCCCGGCCAGAGGGGCGTTGAAGGTGGCCGCGATGCCACCCGCCGCGCCACAGGCGACCAGCAGTCGCCTGCGGTCCTCCGGCATCCGCAGTACCCCCCCGACGGTTGAACCGAGCGCCGAGCCGATCTGCACGATCGGTCCCTCCCGCCCCACCGAACCGCCCGACCCCATGCACAGCGCCGACGCCACCGCCTTGACCACCGCGACCCGCGGCGCGATCCGGCCCCCGCGATGCGCCACCGCGTACATCACCTCCGGTACGCCGTGCCCGCGCGCCTCCCTGGCGAAGCGCTGTACCAGCGGCCCGTACAGCAGCCCGCCGACCACCGGCGCCAGTACGACGAACCACGGGCCGAGCCACGGCAGTCCCGGATGGGCGGCATGCCCGGCGGCGGAATAGTCGGCGTGGCCCGACAGCAGTCGGGTGAAGGTCTGGATCAGCCACCGGAAGGCGATCGCCCCGAGCCCGGCACCGCATCCCACCACCAGCGCGAGCGCGATCACCCCTCCCTGCCCCTGCCCTGTGCCGTTCAGCAGCCGCGCGGAGCCCGCGCGCACGGGGAGGGAAGGCACTCGCCGGAGACCGATCGTTTCACTACCCATCTTTGCATTATGCAAAAGAATGGGTGTGGGTCACCAGGTCGCGTGCGTCCGTGGGCCGTTATCCACCGGGGGTTCGCCACCGGCTTCCGTGAACGCCTGCAGCGCCTCGATGAGATGACGCCGCTGACCGGGCGGCATGACGTCGACGATGCCCGCGATCTCCCGTCGCCGTCGGCCGGTGGCCTCGTTCACAATCCGCCGACCGTCCTTGGTGAGGGAAATCACGCTGGTGCGCCGGTCCTCCGCGGTGACACCGCGCGCCACCATGCCCGCCGCGACCAAGCGGTCGATCATGCGCATCGCGGTCGAGGGCTGCACCCCCAACTCCCCCGCCAGCCCGGACAGACTCAGCGGCCCCCGGCCGTCGAGCACCACCAGCATCCGGAACTGCGGCAGCGTCAGGGAATCCTCCACCGCGGCCAACGACCGGGCGGAGACGGCGACAAGCAGCCTGGACGCGGTCAACAGAGCGCTGACCATCGCCTCGGCATCGGACTCGGAGGCTGGAGAAGGGCGGGCCATACGCCCTTTCTACCGCCCCGGCCCCGACGTCGCGTGCCCGGCGCTCATCGGGCGCCGCCCGGGCCGACCCGCCCGCGCCACGCAAGGTCACGGGCGGGCCGCCGCCAGGAGATCAACCATGTAGGTCTCGCGCGAACTCAGCAATTGCTAATGTTGGCAATTACTGAGTTTCACGGCTGGTTTTGGCGGCCGGTCCCTCGGCGCGGGTTCGGTCCGGCCGGTGCCGCACGCGAGGATGAGCCGCATGTTCTTGACGAGTGGGTGGATGCGATGCTCCGAAGTCCGGCCGGTGGGGCCGTGCTGCTGTGCCGGGAAGGGGGCAACACGATGAGTACGCCGCTGTACCAATTGAAGGCGGAGTTCTTCAAGACCCTCGGCCACCCGGCGCGTATCCGTGTCCTGGAGTTGCTGAGCGAGCGCGAGCACTCGGTCGCCGAGATGCTGCCCGAGGTGGGCATCGAGCCCGCGCACCTTTCCCAGCAACTGGCCGTGCTGCGGCGGGCGAACCTGGTCGTGACGCGCAAGGAGGGCTCCACGGTGTACTACTCGCTGACCAGTCCCCATGTCGCGGAGCTCCTGCGGGTGGCACGCACCATCCTGTCCGGGGTGCTGGCCGGGCAGGCCGAGTTGCTGGCCGGCCTCCAGGCCGCGCAGGGGGAGGCGAAGCCGCCGTCGTAGCGGCGGCCCTTGATCGGCGGTCGTCTCTCGTCTCGTGGGCTGGACAGCGCTCTGTGGTGCCGGGAGGCGGCGGCTCACCGGTCGCCTCCACCGGTCGCCTCCACCGGTCGCCTCCACCGGTCGCCTCCACCGGTCGTGATCCGGTCGCGAAGAGCCGCCGATGAGGCAAAGCGCAGGGAAAGTGTCATAACGCCCGTCGTGGGGTGGCCGTTGGGCCGTTGGTCACCCGCGGACAAGCCCTCACCGTGTCAGGAGAGGTTCATGAGCCTGTTGCGCAAGATCCGCGCCACCGGTCGGGTGGCTGAGCCCGCCCCGCCGCCTCCCGAGGGTGAAGTGCCAGAGAAGGCGCGGGAGCTCGGCGGGTCGGTGCAGGTGCGGTGTGTGGACGCGGGGTCCTGCAACGGCTGTGAGATCGAGATCGCCGGGGCGTTCAATCCGGTGTACGACGCCGAGCGGTACGGCGCCCGGCTGGTGGCCTCGCCGCGGCACGCGGATGTGGCGCTGGTGACCGGGCCGGTGACGCGGAACATGGCGGAGCCGCTGCGGCGCACGGTGGCGGCGATGGGTGAGCCGCGGCTGGTGGTCGCGGTGGGGGACTGCGCGATCGACTGCGGAGAGTTCGCGGGCGGGTACGGCGTCGAGGGCGCGGTCTCCGATGTCGTACCGGTGGACCTCCAGGTCCCCGGCTGCCCGCCGGAGCCGGAGGCGATCGTGGCGGCGCTGCGGCGGGTGACCGGGAGGTGACAGTGGTGCCGGCCGCCCTCGCGACGGCCTCCGGGGTGGGCGGTGCGGGTGCGCTGGCCGGGCTGTTGCTGCCGTGCCGGCTGCGGGTGCCGGTGGTGGGCGTACTCACGGCGGGCGTGGGGGCGGGCGGTGGTACGGCGGGTGTGGCCGCGCTGGAGGGCAGCCGCTGGGCGGCTGCCCTCCCCGGGTTGGTGCCGCTGGCAGGGGCGCATGTGGCGGTGGACGCGCTGGCGGGTGTGTTCATGGCGGTGGCGGGGGCGGTGGTCGTCGCGGTCGCGGTGTACGGCATCGGCTACGCCGCCGGAGACGGGCCACACGGCCTGGGCTCGCGGACCGCGCAGGCGGTGCTGCCGCTGTTCGCGCTCACGCTGGTCCTCGTGCCGGTGGCGGCCTCGGTGTCCACGTTCCTGGTGCTGTGGGAGCTGATGGCCCTCGGCTCGCTGTTGCTGGTACTGGCCGAGCACCGGGAGCGGGCCTCGGTGTGGCAGGCGGGTGTGTGGTACGCGGTGATGACGCACCTGGGGCTGATGTTGCTGCTGGCGGGGTTCGCGCTGTTCGCCGCGCAGGCGGGCGGGGAGACCTTCGCGGCGCTGCGGGCGGGCGCGCAGGGTGTGTCGCCTGCGCTGCGCGGGCTGGTGTTCGTGCTGGTCGCGGCGGCGTTCGCGTCGAAGGCGGGGACGGTGCCGCTGCACGCCTGGCTGCCGCGAGCCCATCCCGAGGCGCCCAGCCCCGTCTCGGCGCTGATGAGCGCAGCCATGGTCAACCTCGGCGTCTACGGTCTCGTCCGCACCGGCCTGGATCTGCTGGGCGGCGGTCCGGCGTGGTGGTGGCTGGGGGTGATGGCGGTGGGCGGGGTCAGCGCGGTGTACGGGATCCTGCAGGCGGCGATGGCCGCCGATCTGAAGCGGCTGCTGGCGTATTCGACGAGCGAGAACATGGGCCTGGTCATTGTCGGTGTCGGGGCGTCGGGGCTGTTCGCTGCCTACGGCGACCGGCCGCTGGCCGCGCTGGCCCTGGCCGCGGCGCTGCTGCACGTGGTCAACCACGCCGCGTTCAAGGCCCTGTTGTTCTGCGCGGCCGGATCCGTTCTGAGGGCGACCGGTCTGCGCGACCTCGACCGGCTGGGCGGGCTGCGCTCCCGCATGCCGGCCACGGCGGGGCTGTTCGCGCTCGCGGCCCTTGGCGCGGTGGCGCTGCCGCCGGGGAACGGGTTCATCAGCGAGTGGCTGCTGCTGCAGTCCCTGATCCACGGGTTTCAGGTGCCGGGTGTCGCGGTGGCGGTCGTGCTGCCGCTGTCGGTGGCGCTGATCGCCCTGTCGGCGGGCATCGCCGCGGCCGTGTTCGTCAAGGCGCTCGGGGTGGGCTTCTTCTCCCGTCCCCGCAGCGAACAGGCTGCCACGGCCGGGGAAGCGCCCGCGCCCATGCTTGCCGGGATGGGGCTGCTCGCCGTCTTGTGCGCGGCACTGGCTCTGGTACCGGGCCTGTTGGGCGACGGCCTGGACCGGGCCGTGGGTGCGGCCGGGCTGCCGGGCAGCGGTGCGCTGACGGGTGGCGGGCTGAGGGTGCGCCTTGCCGATGTCTCGGCGAGCCTGTCGCCGCTGTGGGTAGTGGCCGCCCTGACCGTGGCGCTCGCGCTCGCCGCCGGGCTGCCCCGGTTGTGCGCACGCCGTCGGCGCCGCGCGGGCGCCCGGCTTTGGGACTGTGGGGGCGGGGCTCCGACACCGCGTATGGCCTATACGGCGACCTCGTTCGCGGAACCGCTGCAGCGGGTCTTCGACGATGTGCTCGCCCCGGAGCAGGACGTGAACGTCACGCCGGTGCGGGAGTCGGCGTATCTGGTGGAGCGGGTGCGCTTCCAGCGCCGGGTGCCCGACCGGATCGAGCACCGGCTGTACGAGCCGGTGCTCCGGGCCCTGGCGGGTACGGGGCAGGCCGTCCGGCGTCTGGCGGGTGGCAGTGTTCACCTGTATCTCGGCTACGGCTTCGCCGGCCTGGTCGTCCTGCTGTTGGCGCTGACGGTGGGCTGGTGAGAGCGCACCCATGAGTACTGTCGGATACGCGGCCGTGGCAGGCCAGATCGTTGTCGTCGGCGCCGGGGCGCCGCTGCTGACCGGGTGGATGCGGCAGGTGAGGTCCCGTCTGGAGGGCCGGGCCGGGGCCGGCGTGCTCCAGCCGTGGCGGGATATCCGCAAGCTGCTGGGCAAGGAGGCGATCACCCCTGCCGGGACCGGGCCCGCCTTTCGCATCGCACCGGCGCTGCTGGTCGCCACCACCGTGGTGGCCACCGCGCTGGTGCCGCTGTTGTCCACCGACACCCCGGTGAGCGGGCATGCGGACCTCATCGTGGTGGTGGCGCTGATCGCGCTCGGCACGTTGGCGTTGGCGCTGGCCGGGCTTGACACCGGGACGGCGTTCGGCGGGATGAGCGCCTCCCGGGAGATGACGGTGGCCGCGCTGGTGGAGCCGACGATCCTGCTGGCGGTGTTCGCCCTGTCGATACCGGCCGGGACGACCAACCTCCCGGCCATCGTCACCGGCGCCGTCGAGGAGCCGGCCCGGCTCGCCTCCCCGGCGGGCCTGCTGGCCACGGCCGCGCTCGCGGTGGCGGTGCTCGCGGAGACGGGGCGGATCCCGGTGGACAACCCGTCCACCCACCTGGAACTGACCATGATTCACGAGGCGATGGTGCTGGAGTACGCCGGAGGCGACCTGGCCCTGGTCGAACTCGGCGCCCAGCTGCGGCTCACCCTGCTGCTGGGGCTGCTGTCCTCGCTGTTCGCGCCGTGGGGCATTGCCACCAGCGCCTCGTGGACCACGCTCGCGCTGGCCCTCGTACTGTTCGCGGCGAAGGTCGCGCTGCTGGGCGCGGTGCTGGCGGCGGCCGAGGTCTTCTGGGCCAAGGTACGGCTGTTCCGGGTGCCCGAACTGCTCGCCGGCTCCTTCCTGCTGGCGCTGCTCGCGGTGACCTCCTCGTACTTTCTGAGCGGAGGGTCATGAGCGACAGCCTGTACACGCAACTCCTCGACGTGACCTGTGGTGCCTTCCTGCTCGCGGCCGTGATCGTGCTGTGGCGGCGGGAACTCGCCGCGATCGTCAGGGTCTTCGCACTCCAGGGAGTCGCGCTCGCCGCGCTCGCCGTCCTGCTGGGCGCACACGAGGAACGGTGGGACCTGATCGGCGTGGGCATCGGCATCGGGGCGCTGAGGGCGGGCGCCCTGCCGTACCTGGTGCGCCGCGCCCTGGCCGCCCTCACCGAAGACCGGCAGGGGTACGCCACCGGGGGGACGGAGACGCGGGAGACGCAGCCCCTGGTCAACGTCGCCGCCTCGCTGCTGACCGCGGCGCTGCTGACCCTGCTGGCCTACGCGGTGAGCCGGCCCCTGACCGACCTGGAGCCGACGCCCGCCACCCGGGCGCTGCCTGTCGGCCTCGCCGTGGTTCTGATCGGCTTCTTCGTCCTGGTCACGCGGCGGCGTGCGCTCGCCCAGGTGGTGGGCTTCCTGCTGCTGGACAACGGCATCACCGCGACCGCGTTCCTGGCCACCTCCGGTGTGCCGCTGATCGTCGAACTCGGCGTCTCCTTCGATGTGCTGCTGGCGGTGCTGGTGCTGCAGATCCTCACCACCCGGATGCGGGAGGCGTTCGGCACCACCGACATCGACGACCTGCGGGAGCTGCACGACTGATGCCACATCTAGCAGCGGGGGCGACGTCTTCCGCCCTGCTCCTCGCCGCTCCCGCCGTCGTGCCGTTGGTGGCGGCGGGGATGTACGCGCTGATCGGGCTGCGGGCCTCCCCGCCGGTCGCCGTGGTGCCCCCGGCCCGGCGGGCGGTCGCCGCGCTGCCCGCAGGCGAGGCTCCGGTCCTGGTGGCGGAGGCGCCTGGCCCCGAGCCTGTGGTGGTCCGGCATCCGGGGGCGTGGGCGACTCTCGTCTCACCCGCGGTGATCCTGGTGTGCGGGGGACTGCTTGCGGCAGCCGTCCGTTACGGCGGCGCGCTGTCCGCCTACTCCGGGCTGCTGCGCGCGGACGCGCTGACCGCGTGGATGCTGCTGGTGGTCGGCGCCGTCGCGCTGATCAGCTGCGGCTTCGCCCCCGCCTACATGGCGGGCGAGCAGGCGGCCGGGCGGGCCACCGACCAGTCGCTGTGGCACTATCACGCCCTGGTGCAGGCGTTCCTGGCCGCGATGTGCCTGGCCGTGGTGACCGCGAACCTCGGGGTGCTGTGGGTCGCGGTCGAGGCCACCACCATCGTCACCGCCTTCCTCGTCGGCCACCGCCGCACCCGCACCTCCGTGGAGGCCGCCTGGAAGTACGTGGTGATCTGCTCGGCCGGCATCGCGCTCGCCTTCCTCGGCACCGTCCTGATCTACTACGCCGCCCGGCAGGCCGGGATCGCCGAGGCGTGGGCGCTGGACTGGCCCACCCTCGTCGCCCGTGCCGACCGACTCGACCCGGCGGTCACCCGGCTCGGCATCACCCTGATCGTCCTCGGCTTCGGCGCCAAAGCAGGTCTGGTCCCGTTGCACGCCTGGCTGCCGGACGCCCACAGCCAGGCCCCGGCGCCGGTCTCGGCGCTGATGTCCGGGGTGCTGCTCTCGGTCGCGTTCGCCGCGATCCTGCGCTACCGGGTCATCGCGAATGCCGCTCTCGGGGTCGATTTCACCCGCGTCCTGCTGACCGGGATCGCCCTGCTCACCCTCGCCCTCGCGGCCGGGCTGCTGCTGGCGCAGCGCGACTACAAGCGGATGCTGGCCTACTCCAGCATGGAGCACATGAGCCTGATCGCCCTCGGTACGGCGATCGGCAGCCCGCTCGCCCTGTCCGCCGTCCTGCTGCACATCGCCGGCCACGGGCTCGCCAAATCGGTCGCCTTCTGCGCCTCCGGGCGCATCCTCCAGCTGACCGGCACCGTGAGGATCGGACGGGTCCGCGGGCTGCTCACCCGGGCGCCCGCACCCGCAGGGGCGCCCGCACCCGCAGGGGCGTTCGGGCTCGCGGTGGTGGCGTTGCTGGCCTTCCCGCCCTTCAGCCTCTTCGCCTCCGAACTGGGCATCGCCCGGGCCGGCTTCGCCGCTGGAACCGGGCTGGGCTGGGTCACGGCGGCGGCTCTGCTGCTCGTGCTCATCGCCTTCGCCGCGCTCGCCGCCCGCACCGCCCGGATGCTGCTCGGCCCCGCACCCGCAGAGGCACGGCCCACAGGCTCCGAGACGACGACCGTCTGGCCGCTCGCGCTGGGCCTGGCCGCCTGCGCCGCGCTGGGCATGGCCACCGGACCGCTCACCGACCTGCTGCACGCCGCCGCCCAGGCGATCGGAGGCCACTGAAGCGATGCGCACCACGCACGAGATCGGCCTCACCGAACTACCACAGCGGGCAGAAGAGTTGCTGACCGGCGGCCACCGGCTCGGGCTGGTCGCCGCCCACCATGACGACAACGGGATCCGCGTGGTGTACCTGTTTGTCTCGGGCCCGCCCGACACCCGCACCGAGCTGACCGTCCGCCTCGACCCCGACCGGCCCGAGGTGCCGACGCTGGCCCATCTCTCCTTCCCCGCGGGCCGGTTCGAGCGCGAGATGCGCGACCTGGTCGGTATCGTCCCGCTCGACCACCCGCTGCCGCGCCGCCTGGTACGCCACTTCCACTGGCCCCGCGGCTGGTATCCGATGAGCTCCGATGCCGGACCCCCACCGACCTTCGGCGAGCAGGAGGGCCCGTACCCCTTCCTGGAGGTGGAGGGCGACGGGGTGTACGAGATCCCGGTCGGCCCCGTCCACGCCGGGCTGATCGAGCCCGGCCACTTCCGCTTCTCCGTTGTCGGCGAAACGATCCTCAAGCTCAAGGCCCGCCTCTGGTTCGTCCACAAGGGCATCGAGAAGCTCTTCCAGGGCCGTACGGTGGCCGCCGGACTTCCGCTCGCCGAGCGCATCAGCGGCGACACCGCCGTCGGCCACGCCCTCGCCTACTGCCTGGCCGTCGAGGAAGCCACGGGCACCGAGGTCCCGGCCGGGGCCCAGCGCGCTCGCGCGATGCTCCTGGAACTGGAGCGGATCCACAACCACGTCGCCGACCTCGGCATGCTCTGCAACGACGTCGGCCACGGCATCCTCAACGCCCACGCCCAGCGCGTCCGCGAACAACTCCTGCGCCTCAACCGCGAGATCACTGGACACCGCCTGCTGCGCGGCGGTGTCGTCCCCGGCGGCACCGTCCTGCACGCGCTGCCCGACCCGGCCCGGCTGAAGGCGATCCGTGAGGACATCCGTGAGATCATCGCGCTCGCGCTCGGTCACTCCACCGTCCGCGATCGCCTCACCGGCACCGCCATTCTCACGACGGACGCGGCCCGCGCGATTGGCTGCCTCGGCTACGTCGCCAGGGCGAGCGGGATCGCCGACGACGCTCGGGTCATGCACCCCTTCGCGCCGTACGACACACAGCTCAACGTGCCCGTCCACGACAGCGGCGACGTCCTGGCCCGCTTCCTGACGCGCGCGGAGGAGATCGACACCTCCCTCGGCCTGATCGAGCAGTTCGCGGGCGGGCTGCCGACCCCCTCGGCGCTGTCGGCGGCCCCACCGGCGCCCGGCGCGGGTTCTCGTACCGGGGTGGGCCTCGTGGAGGGCTGGCGCGGCACCATCGCCACCCGCGTCGAACTCGCCGCGGACGGGACACTGGCCCGCGTCAAACCGGTCGACCCGTCCTTCTTCAACTGGCCGGCCCTGCCCGTCGCGCTGGCGGACACGATCGTCCCGGACTTCCCGCTGACCAACAAGAGCTTCAATCTCTCCTACGCGGGCAACGACCTGTGAGGGCTCCGGCCTGAGCCGGGCCCGCCACGACATGCGGACTTCCGGCAGTCCGCCCACCTTGTCGATCTTGCTGGAGGCCGACTCGGCGTCGGCGTTCAGAACAGCCCGGAACTCCCGGCTCGAACCAGCCGATAGCCGCTGACGACCTCCGGCCGGATGCGCACCACCCGCCCGGTCTCCGCGCCGGTCCACGGCGCGAGCAGCCCCCGTTACGGGGCGAGCCTCATCCGGCTCGTACGCCACCACCTCGGACAGCAGCGCACGCCCCAGCGGACCCACCCGGTGCGTGCGGACGATGACGTCGCCCTTGTCCACGAGGTGATTGACCAGCCGGATCGCGGGCAGCACCTGATCCGTGAAGGCACCCCGCCCCGACAGCCACCGCGGTCGCCCGGATCGCATTCCAGCAGGCGCACGGGCCGCCCTCCCGAAGCTGAGCTCTCCGGAAGAGCCCCTGCTACTTATTGGAGTGCTCCCCCAGATAGAACAGCAGCATCACGAACCCCGCGATGATGTGCGTGCCGAAGATGTAGACGAAGACGCGCAGCTTGAGACCGCGCTCCTTCCAGCCCTCGTCGTCCGCGTCTGGGCTGCCCTTCTCGGCCTTGCTCACTGTGCCAACTCCCTCCTGTGTCCGGGTGGTGCGGGTGGTGCGCTACGAAGGAATCCGGAACCGTACGAGGACGACCTTGCCGTCGTGACCGACGGCCGGCTTGGCGCTGACGTCGCCGACGCAGTCGGCGGCGGACACCATGCGAAGCTCCGCCCCCATCCCTCCGCCCCCATCCCTCCGTGCGTGATCCCTCCGTCCGTGATCCCTCCGTCCGTGAGATCCGGCAAACGTCCGGTCACGGCTTCCCGCACCCGTCGTACCGCCTCAGGCCCCACCTCCACCGCACCGGCGGCGGCACATGCTCGATCACCGGCCACCGGCCACCGGCCACCGGCCCGCCGCGCCGCCACGGGAGGCGAAACCCGCCCCTGCCCGTCACCGTGCCGTCTCCGCCGTCCGCAGTTCCTCGAGCAGGTCCTGTCGGCCCCCCAGCAACACGGCCAGGATCCGACGTGCGGCGGCAAGCAACTCCGCCACATCGCCGCCCGCCAGCTCATAGACCACCGTCGACCCCGTACGCGTCGCGGTTACGATCCCCGAGCGGCGCAACACGGCCAGCTGCTGCGACAGGTTCGACGGCTCGACCTCGATCGCCGCCAGCAGATCCCGCACCGGCTTCGGCCCGTCCTGCAGCAGCTCCAGCACCCGGATGCGCACCGGGTGACCGAGCATCCGGAAGAACTCGGCCTTCGCCTCATAGAGGGGAACCGGCATCCGGATCACTTCCCTTCCGCTTCTGTCTCGTCAGCCTCGACGTCGACCCCCACCTGCCGCGCCACTCGGACCGCGTCATCCAGCTCGTCCTCGGCCACCGCCACGGCATAGGCGTCCCCAGCCTCCAGCGCCGCCTCCAGAGCAGCCTGCGCCTGACGCACCCGCCCCAGCAGCGCCTCGGCGAACACGGACTCGCCCATCCGGGCCTCCTTCCCGATGGCCGCACCCCACGGCAACTAGTGAATTGAAGAACTCTTCAAGAGTAATGTGCCGACCGACAGAAGGGCGCTGAGCAGGGCGGCCCGGAGCCTTCTGGTGCGGATCTGGTGCAAGACGCTAGAGAGGTCTAGACAACAAAGAAGCCCCGGGCCGCTGGCCTGGGGCTTCTATCACCTCGTAGAACGGGTGTGTGCCGAGTCGTGTCCGAGTTGGCCCTACACCCTGACTGACCCTGGCTCGCCGCTCCATCGGGGACACATCGGGCACGGCTGCCACGGGAAGCCCCACGTCTTACGTCGAGGGGGAGTGAAGTACTGGCATACATCAATGTGGTACATGTGTTACTCTAAGTACATGTCTATGAAGCGCACCAACGTCTACGCCGACCCGGAGGACCTCGCCATCATCAAGGAGGCGGCCAAGCGCCGCGGCATTAGTGAGGCCGAGATCATCCGGCAGGGCATCCATCTTGCCGCGATGGCCAATCGTGTGTGGGATGAGCCGTTGTTCTCCCGCACTTTCGCTGGCCCTGGGCGCACTCTTGCCAAGGATGAGGTGCGTGATGTCGTCGCTGATGCTGCCCAGCGCGAAAGCGGTTCAGGAACTGCTGCGTGATCGTCGTCATCGCTGACACCTCCGGCCTGCTGGCGGCGCTCGATTCCACTCACCCGGAGCACGAAGCGGCTCAAGAGGCGATCATGGCTGCCGGTCTGCTCGTCATGTCGCCCTTGCTGCTCGCTGAACTGGATCACGTGGCCACCCGCGAACTGGGCCGCGAGGCCGCGGTGAGCGCGATCGACGACATCCGGGGCTGGATGCGCCGCGGCCGGGTATCCGTCCCCGAGATCACCGAAGTGCACCTCGGTATCGCTCAGACCGTCCGATCCCGCTACCTGGCGCTCGACCTTGACCTCACCGACGTAGTGAACGTCGCCCTGGCAGCCGACTACGACACCGACGCGATCCTCACCCTGGACCGCCGAGACTTCCGTGCCGTACGTCCCCTCGACCACCACAAGGCGTTTCGCGTCCTGCCTGACGACCTACCCCTCTGAAGTCCCACCACACTCCGGAAGACGGCGACGGCCAGTTCGCTCTCTCCCACGCGGAGTTGTCGACCCCTGAAACGAGTGCTGGCGGCAAGCTACTGTGCCTGCCGCGGCAGCCGTCGTTGACCGCTGATTACCGCTCTATCTGGTGCGCATCTGGTGCGGTCGGCGCTTTGTCCCGAACTACTGGCAGGCCGGTCGGTGAGGGCTGCGGGGCTAGTCAGTCGGTCGCCCGCCTCGGCTCGAACCCCCGGATCCGGACCGAGACACTTCAACGGACGCACTTCGCGCACATTCTTCTCGTTGAGCGTGGCGAGCAGGATGGCACGGGTGCGGTTCGGGATCGGTTTGTGCTGCGGGGTCAGAGTGCCCGGCTCATTCCGCCGTGGACGGCACGCAGCATCTCGGCGACGAACGCCCGCACTGGGGGTGCTTCAGCTTGCTGCAGCGTGGCCAACGCGACCGTACGCGTCACGGCCGGCGTGCACCGGACCAGCCGTACTCCCCCGGGCTTGGGGAGAGCGGCCATGCGAGGGACGAGCGCGGTGGCGAGGCCCGCTGCGACCAGCTGGAGCTGGGTGGCGTAGTCGGCAACCCAGTAGCGCACCTCCACATCGGTGCTGCCGTGGGAGCGCAGCAGCTGGACGAGGGCCTCGTGCGGGTCGCTCCCCGGCGGGCAACTCGCCCACACCTCCTCTCGGAGGTCGGCCAGCTGCACGGACTCCTGTGCGGCGAGCGGGTGCCGCTCCCCCACGGCCAGCAGGGCGTCTTCCTGGATCAGGCTGGTGGTGCGAATGCCGGGTGGGACGCGGGCGGGCCAGTGCGTCCAGCTCTCCAGGATGACGGCGTCCAACTGACCCGCGCGCAGCGCCGGAAGCATCTGTACCGCCTCGCCGTCCCGCACCTCCGGCTTCAGGCGCTCGTGCTGCTCGGTGAGGGTCTGGAGCACCTGCGGCACCATCGACCGCAGAGCGGAGGCTACGGCCCCGATACGCAACGGACCCGCGATAAGGCCACGGATCGAAGCCAGATCCAGCTCGGCTCGAGCGGCGACCGCACCCATCTCCTGCACGGAGTCTGCCAAGACGCGCCCGGCGTGGGTCAGGCGGACGCCACGCCCGTCACGCTCGAGCAGTTGGCAGTCAGTTTCCTTCTCCAGTTTGCGTAGGTGCTGCGACACGCCCGGCCCGGTGATGTGCAGGGCCTCCGCCGCTGCTCGCACCGAGCCGTACTGAGCCACAGCCGCAAACACCCGTAGTCGATCCCACGTCAACACATAATTCATCCTACTCGTTTGCAGGAAGAAAGAGTAAGTAGTGCTGCCGAAAAATTGATGACATCGTGAAGCAAGTGGAATCGATATCTGAAACCCGGGCGTCTGCCCGCGCTCACCAAGGCGAGCCGGCGCCCCGTGCGGTCTGGGGCCTGCTTGTCGTCAGCGGCGCCGCCTGCCTGTCCGGCTCGGCGATGTTCGTCAAACTCGCAGACATCAATGCGGGGACAGCGGCGTTCCTGCGCTGTGCCATCGCACTCATTCCGCTCATTCCTATGTTGATGCATGAAACGCGCCGTTACGGTTCGCTTCCAGGTTCCCTGCGTGGGTACGCCGCGCTCGCGGGGTTTTTCCTCGGCGTAGACTACGTCATGTGGACCGTCAGCATCCTGGACATTGGCGCGGCCGTTTCCACGGTACTGATTAATGTGCAGGTCATCGCTTTTCCCTTGCTGGCGCGGATCTTCAGCGGTACCCGAATTCCACGTCGCTTTATGTATGCCAGCCCTTTGATGCTGACCGGAATTGCGCTGGCCAGCGGGGTGCTCGACCACAGTACGCAGGTCCACAATCCGGTGCGTGGAGCCGTTCTCGGCATCGCCGCTGGTATCGCCTATGCCGTGTACCTGTATCTGACCCGGCTGTCCGGCCAGCGGGCCCCGCAGCACATCGCGACACCAGTGTGCATCTCCACAGGCTCAGCGGCAGCTACGGCCGGTCTCGTCGGCGCGGTGACGACAGGTCTGCCGCTTGCGATCTCCGCCGCGTCATGGGGATGGATCGTCGCGTTGGCCCTGCTGGGGCAAGTCGCCGCATGGCTTCTGATCAACAAGGGCAGCGCGAAACTCGCGCCGAACGTCTCGGCGGCGCTGCTGCTGCTTCAGCCGGTGATGGCGATCGGATTCGGCCTGCTCGTCCTTCATGAGACCCCCACGATCAGCCAGTTGGCGGGCTGCGCCATCGTGATCGGCTCGGTTTGGTTCGCCAATCGCAAATCCGATGCGCCACCACGTGATGGGTAAGCTCCATCGCCGCCGTATGCCACGGCCCTGCTGCCCTCCTGTCATGTACGGATCCCGCCGGACAGTGGCCCCTTTCCGGCTACAAGATGACGGCCTTCACCGATGACGAAGAGGACAGCCTCGACGAAGAGGACAGCCTCGGCCTGCTGGAAACCATCCCGTGGACCGTGCAGCCTGCCCTGACTCATCGAGGTGTCTACTTACTTTCCGGACCCCAGCCGTGGGATGAGCACGTCGTCTGCGACCGGCAGCCGCTCACAGGCCAGAATCCCGCCTCCGCGGCACCTCTCGCCCGTCTCGTCACGACCATGTTGTGAGCCGCAGCCCCACGTGCGGAAATCTCGACCGCGCAATCAATCCGCTGACTGTACGGGGAACTCGCTATGCACTCCGAGCACAGCGCATGACCGCGTGGTGGGCTTGGCCTCCCACGCACCTCATGCGGCGGCCGGCTTGATGGGTGCCCGTCTCCAGCAGGGGCCAGGAGAGGCACGCCGCCTCGCCGGTCAGGGGTCTGAGCGACCTGACCCGTATCGCCGCGGCCGACCCCGGGCTCTGGAGTGACGTCCTTCAGCCCAACGCCACCGCTGTCGCCGGAGTCCTGCGAAACCTCAACGAGGACCTCTTGGTTCTCTTGGCCGCGCTGGACGATCTCTCCACATCCTCGCCGCGCAGCAAGGCTCAGAGCATGAAGCGGGTGGTGGATCTGCTGGATCGGGGTGTTGCCGGCCTGAAGGAGATCTCACAGCCAGCGACCCGGCGATGCCCCGCCCCAGATGCGGGTGCGGGTGGCTCATGAGAACACTCGGGAGAGCTGGCACGGCGCGCACGAAGCATCCCGGATGCTGAAGGAGCAAGGCTGGAGAATCTGGCTCACCCACCCGGTCCCCGAGGCCGTCCCGGTGGTGCAGGGCGCAGCGGGGTGAGCGGCGGCCATCTCTCGTCCGAGCGGGCCGCGTTGATCTACCAACACTCGCCCCTGGAACGGCAGAAGGAGGTGGCCGCCGGGATCGATGCCCGGGGCCGTGCCGACCGGCAGAAGGGCGTTGAGCGGGGCGGCGCGAAGCCTTCTGGTGCGCTTCTGGTGCGGGGGACGCTACGTGGTTGCTCAGGCGGCGTCCTGGCTCACCCTGCGGCAGCCTAGCGGCGCCAGATCGCACGCGGGTTGGCGTCGTGCCGCTGGTTAGCCCAGCCATGTGACGCGGGTGATCACAACAAGTTCGAGCCGCTCCAGGGCCATGAACATGAAGAAGCCCCGCCCTCCGAAGATGTCCTGTGTCCGCAGACCTCCGCCGTGCGGGTTTCCGCGGCCGACGTCGACCGCGTCGCGGCCCAGCACCGTCAGTTGCTCAGCCAGGCGCTCTACTTCGGCCACGACTTCGTGCGGCAGGCCGTCTACGACATGCTCGGCATCGGGGTCGTAGTCCCAGGTCCAGTTATCGCTCACGCGGAGATCTCGCGCTGCGCCAGGTCTGTGATCTGTCGCATCTCGGCGAGTGCGGAGTGCAGGGCCTCGCGGTCCGTTGCTTCTTCCGCGACGGCTTCCAGTTCACGCAGGCGGGCCGCGCGCGCGGGGTAGCGCTCGATGGCAACGAATTCTCCCCACCACAGCAGGAAGGTGCGCAGCGGAGCGATGGTGCTCTGAGCGGCGGCTTGTTCGACCGCGCGGTCGAGGTGCTCGACGAAGGAAGGCAACTGGGCGGGGGCGATCTGGGCGACCGCTGCGCGGAGCGCTGCCGGAGTGAGCGCCGGCATGGGGATGAGGGGCCCGTCGGGGGCAGAGGGCTGCTCGGTCATCGGAACGTCTCCTGGGCGGCGGTCTGCGTGATCATCGTGAGCATGGCCGTTGTTGCGGACGCTTCGCTGAGCCTACGCCCGCGCCTCGGCCGCCACACAACACCCGACGCGTCTCGATCGCTTTGGCTCAAGTGGGATCGCGTTGTGCTGGATCTTGGTGTGTCGTCGCGATTTACCGGAGACGCCAGCGGCCCTGGGCAACGAAGAAGCCCCGGGCCGCTGGCCTGGGGCTTCTGCCTGGAGCGGGTGACGGGAATCGAACCCGCGCTCTGAGCTTGGGAATCACCGTCCCGTTAAGGCGGCCCTACGGCCGTGACCTGCGGAAATCTCTCTGCAACCGACATTGACGCTGGCATCTGAGCGACCGCTGGTGACTGCGGCTCTCCGCCCGTTCTGGCATGCATCTGGCACGGCGCGACCTCACGGCAGGAGCGTTAGCGCCGGCACGTGGAGGGGCTTGATGGCATGGAAGTGGCGACGATCCAGGGTGGCGACCCTGGGCGCTTTGAGGCGCTCCGCAAGGGCGACTACCGATGCATCGGCGATACCGAGAGGGAATCCGCGGTACTGCTGCATGAGTTCGGCCATGCGGGAGAGATCGGCTCTCTCGGTGGGTACCTGGATGAGGTCCTCCGCGGCCACGGCTTCGATGAGATTGATCTCCGCGTCGGGGCTCACGTACTTGGCTAGCAGGTAGCAGGCTTCGGTGAGCACATACGGCGTGATCAGCAATTCGCCGTCGTGGGACTCCAGCAGTTCGGTGCAACTCTTGTGATCGGGGTCGTTTCGGTTCAGCAGGGCGACGATGGGGCCTGTATCAACGATCAGCATCGGCCTCGCCGAGCTCCTCGCGAGCGATATCCTTGGCACGGGCTCCAAGGTCGTCCGACGGCCCGTCGAAGCTTCGCAGGACGCGGAAGCGGCTCGGCGGAGGCGTCTTCACCAGGCGCAGGGCGTGGCGACGCAGCTCTTCCACCTGCTCGGGCTCAAGCCGCTCGATGATGTCGTGCAGATCGCTGTAGTCATGGGCGGCAGTCATCGGACTCTCCCTGTCGGCCGTCTCTGCTTCACGATAGCGCTCGATCGAGGAGACCGCCGGGGCCTCTGCATCTGGTGCGCATCTGGTGCGAGCCGTCTGAAGGGGGCTGGACAACAAACAAGCCCCGGGCCGCTGGCCTGGGGCTTTGTGTTGGAGCGGGTGACGGGAATCGAACCCGCGCTCTGAGCTTGGGAATCACTGGTTGATTGCGGCCAATCACCGCTTTGACCTGCTTAAACGGTGCCGAGTGCGATCTTGCGTGTGGGCTCCTGAAGCCTCGTGTTGACCGTGGTTCACCGCTCGTTCTGGCACGCATCTGGCACGGAGGTGGCTGCAGCCACTCGCGCGCATGACTGCGACGCTTGTGGCAAGTGCGAAGAATGCCTAAGCGCCGCTCGTTTGGCAGAGGCCGTTGCGTACGGCGATGTTGGGATCGCAGCACCTGCGAAGGGCTGATCAGCTGGGCAACCGAATCTGACCCGTATCGATGGTGTCAGAAGTCCCATCGCGATAATAGTCCGTTTGCCTGGTGGCGTAGGCATCGTCAAACATCAGCACCATTAGAGGTATTACGGTATCTGCTCGACAACAACTACATGATTTCATAATGGAGAGTCGTATTCTTTTGTATACAGGAGCGCTTTCGATGTGTCGAGATTTCACGTAATTCTCGGCTGGATCTGAGGATTCCTCTGGAAGTCTATAGGTTTCTTCAATTGAATCAGTTGTCGTGATTTCAGACGTTCGGGACTTCTTTACGGTCCGCGTAACTGCAGACTCGATCCGCGCGCCGAGTTTGGGCTTTTTTGCGACCTCGCTCGATAGGGTGCCTTTAACGTTGTATTGCAGAGAACTTTCCACGATGAAAGCATCCTTGACGGATGCACTAAAAGTGAACTTTTTCTCTTGTCCCGCGTTGATTTGCTGAATCGTACTCCAGGATTCTGGGACTATGTATGCACTATCGATAACCTGTAGTGCGGCCAGGTAGTAGCGGACTTGATTGCCGACCAGTAGGAACCTCTTTCTCCCTGTGAATAGAGGTTCGAGGGTGTTGATCTGTAACTCGCTTGCTTGGTCAACCTCGTATTGAAAGTACCACTTGAGAACGATTTCGCAGAGTCGAGACACCTCACCCTTGGCTAGGTAGTCCGAAAACCCAAGACTCAGGGCTTGGCCCACCTCACTCGAATTGGCTTCACCGGTGACCATCACGGCTTTCACTTCGGGACTTATTTCGCGAATTTCCCGATATAGGTCAGTCCCGCTTTTTATTGGCATTCTTTGATCTAGTAGAGCTACCTTGATGGGGTGTTCTTGGACGGCTGATATGGCCGCTTCGGGTCTGCTGCAAGCCAGAGCTGGTAGACCGGTCTGGAGCTGGATTAAGTCGGCAAGCTGCTCTGCCATGCTGAGCGAGTCGTCTACCACCAAGACTGTGTACATCGCCTACCTCGCAGACGGGAGTGAGACCGTGAATCTGATCATCTCATTTTCGATATTCATTCTCAGTTCTCCGCCTGCGAATCCTTCAATCAGTCCTTTGCTTACCGAAAGGCCCACTCCCTGATGATCATTCTTGGTCGTGTACCCTCTGTCAAAAATGCTAGGAGTCGGCGCACTTCCGGCGAAAATATTGGCCACAGTGAAGGTGGAGAAATTTTGCACTTGCGTGAAAATGATTGATATCGTGCCATCCTCGGGGGATGCTTCAACCGCATTCTCTAGGAGTGGAAGGAGGGTCGCGATAATGAAATCGTTTGAATATCCGTCGAGGCTATCTGGTATGTCGCGGAACTCCGCGCTCAGGGTTTTGTTGGACGCGTTGCGGTAGAGTTCTATAGCTGATTTAAGTATGTCCAAGTTGGAGTCGCTGGATGAATTGCCAACCTTTTCCTGGAGTCGGCCGTAGTTCCTGTATGCGCTAATGAAGGACTTGCATATTTCCACGCCCCCTCGGATGCGTTGAATGGCGACTGACTCATATTCGGTGCGGCCTTGTGGGTCGATAGAAAGGGCGGCGGCCTCGATTTGCGCCAACGGCGTTCGGAGTGAGTGTGCTATTTCTTGTGTCAGTCTCGCCCTTTCGGAGCTCGTGTCTGCTTGGTGTATGTGAAAAGCCTCGGCCGTGATGTTGGTGACGTCCGGGTCCCGGTTAGTCAGTTCCCGGCTGACGCGCATCATCACTTCTTCAGGGATGCGTTCGATTAATTCAGGAAGCCAGGTATAAAATCTTGTTTCCTCATGGTAAGTGCGTTCTTGTGTTTGGCGTAGCTGAAGTGCGGCTTCGAAGGCTCTTCTTGTCGCGTCTGCGCTTTGCTGCGTTGCCCGTTTCGACGCCCTGATGGCAAAAATACTTCCTATTAGAGCGCCGAAGATCCCGAAAAGCCCGCCCGTGACGGCCGCGACTGTTTCCGACACATCCACCCCTTACGGTCTCTCTAAGGCTAGCGGTCAGTACCTGGCATCCACTCCGAGTTTGGACAGGGGCACGAAGCCTGGCAACGGTGCCCACGTAGTCGGTGGAGCGGGTTTGGGCGGTGGCCTGCCCGGTCTGGGGTCGGGCATGGTCAGGGGGCCGTACGCTAGTTGGCAACTCGGGCAGGCTTTGGACCTGCCCGGAATTTGAACGAGTGGCCCCCTGGCCTTGCCCGACGCGGGACCCGGACCGGGGAGGTGCCTAAAGCCGTGGAGCCGACCCCCAGCCACGACGGTGCTCTTCTCCTCGGCCAAGGTGCTTGCTGCTGGCGCGCGGCTCGGCGGTCGGGCCGGAGCGGGGCGGAGACAGGAGCGGCGGCCCGCGCCGCCGGGCCGCGCGCGCCGCGCTTGCGCGGCGCCTTGAACCCGTAGAGAAGGTTGTAACTCAGTGGCGGTTGGCCTGGTGGCGGGCGATCTTGTGTGTGGTGGGGCAAGCGAACTGTTCTGCGCATGCCGGAAGGCGTCGGGATTCGCGGTGGGCGAGGGGTAGGAAGATGACCGGCCGGAGGATCCATTCGATGTGGGTGTCTTGTTGGGTGAGGGCGAACGTGGTTGCTTCGCCGTTGGTGAGGGCGTCTTCGGCTTCCTTGTGGCCGTAGGTGACCCAGTCCCATGCGTCATGGGCTGTTTCCCGGTCGAGTGCTGAGGCGATGGTTCGCACGGTGACGCGGATCCATCGGGTGGCCTCGCTCGGGCTGTTGGTTTCGATGGAGGCGAGCAGGACCGAGCGGGGTCCTCTGGCTGGTGAACGCGTCCAGCACTCGCACCAGTAGCCGGGTCGCAGTAGGGGCCTCAGCATGTGGTGACTCCTGCCTGCTCGGGTGCTGCTACGAGTTGGGCGGTGACGGTGCGGCCGTACTGGCTGCCGGTGATGTCCAGGCGGCGGGCGAGTGCCATGACGATGGTTAATCCGCGGCCGTGGGTGTCGTCCGGGTCGGCCTCCGTAGAGCGGGGTTCTTCGGGGTGGCCTCCCTCGTCGGTGACGGAGATCGCGACGGTGCGGGGTGAGAGGGACAGCGTGAGTTGGAAGGTGCCGTAGGGGCTGCCGCTGGCGGTGTGGGTGAGGGCATTGCTGCCGAGTTCGCTCACGATCAATTCGGCGTCGTGCGCGCAGGGGTGTCCGTTGAGGATGTCGCGGGTCCAGCGGCGGGCGCGGGTGACTTCTTCTCGGGATCCTGGGCACATCAGGCCCCAAACTCGCGGAGCACTCATATACTCGTCCATACAAGTTTCTTCGTGCTGGTAGGGGCTATGGGTCGTGGGTGCGTGCTAGATGAGTCGTACGCCGTCGTGGGCGCGGATGGCTGGCGGGGATGTGTTGTCGAGCGCGTCCAGGACGCGGATCGCGTATGCCTCGTCGGCGAGCTCGGCGACCTCGTCGCGGGTGGCCCAGCGCAGGGCACGGGTTTCCGCTCCGGTGGTCGGGGTGCCGTCGATGGCCTGGCAGCGGAAGACCAGGGAGACGATCAGGCCGGTCATGTTCTTGTAGACGCCGGTGAGGGTCGCGGGAAGCGCGATCTTGACGCCGGTCTCTTCCAGGACTTCCCGCTGCAAGGCGTCCGGGATGGTTTCCCCGCGTTCGAGCACGCCGCCGGGCGGTTCCCACTTACCGTTATCGCGTCGCTTGATCAGCAGCGCACGGCCCGCGTCGTCGACGATGACTCCGGCGACGCTCACGGAGTGCGGGCGCTCAGTGCTCACGTTCCTCGGCCCTCTCGGCTGGCTAGGCTCTCCACCGTAGCAATCCCGGTCAGCCGCTCGTCTAGATACCTAAAGGAGTATGTGCCAATGGCTTCTCTGACTTCCGTCCTGGGTGTATTGGACCCGACGAGCGACCGGGCGGTGTTCCGGCAGATCGCCGACGCGCTGCGGGAAGCGATCGATAAGGGCCGCTTCCGGGAGGGCGACAAACTGCCCTCGGAGACTGAGCTGGTCGATCACTTCGGTGTCTCGCGGATGACCGTCCGCAACGCTTTGTCGTTGCTCCAGCAAGAGGGCCTGGCGGTGTCCGAGCACGGCAAGGGGGTCTTCGTCCGGCCCCGGCCACCTGTGCGGCGGTTGGCCTCCGATCGCTTCGCGCGGCGTCATCGGGAGCAGGGGAAGGCTGCCTTCACCGTGGAGGCGGAGGCGGCGGGCAGTCGTCCGGAGGTGGACAACCTGGAGGTGAAGGAGGAGCGGCCATCGCCGGACATCTCGGCCCGGCTGGGTTCGCCTCGTAAGGTGCTGGCCCGGCGGCGGCGGTATCTGCTGGATGGGCGGCCGGTGGAGTTCGCCACCTCGTATCTGCCGCTGGATCTTGCGCGGAACACCCCGATCGCCCAGCCCAACCCCGGCCCCGGTGGCATCTACGCCCGGCTGGAGGAGATGGGGCATCGCCTGGATCACTTCGATGAGGAGATCCGGGCTCGGATGCCCTCGCCCGCAGAGGTGCGGACGCTCCAGCTCGCCTCCGGTGTGCCGGTGATCCATCTCGTCCGGACCGCCTACGACAGTGAGGGGCGGGCGGTGGAGGTGTGTGACACCGTGATGGCCGCTGACGCGTACGTCCTCGCCTACCAGCTTCCTGCCAACTGACGCGTGACCGGGGCGTGGTGGCCCCGGGCTGCTTCTTCTGACTCGTACACACGAAGACACATACTCGTATAGACGAGTGGGTAAGTCGTGTGGCATGGTGGTCCCCGTTCCCGCCCGTTCGGGTTCGAAGGCCGCAACTCATCTACACAACTAGGTGCGTTGTCGTGAGAGAAGGAGAAGTAGTTGCGTTCCATTCGAGTTGAGACCTCCGGTGCCACGGTTCTGCTGACCGAGGCGCCGGAGCCGAAGGTGAAGGACCGGCAGACCGGCGAGATCGCCAAGGACGCCCAGAGCGGCGAGACCCTGATGCGGCTCGGCGTCGTCTACATCGACGGCGGGGAATCCTCGCTGCTTCAGGTCACCGTGCCGGAGAGCGGAGTCACGGAGGGACTGGCCCTCGGTTCCCCGGTCACGCTGATCGGCCTGATTGCCCGGCCCTGGGACACCGTGTTCAACGGGCAGCAGCGTCACGGCATCGCCTTCCGTGCCGAGGCCATCGCCCCGGCCGCCATATCCGTCGGTGCGGGGGCCTGAACCTGATGACTGACGTCATGACGCTGATGGAGGTGGGTGGTCCGGTCGCCGCGACAGTTGGCGGGGCCGCCTACCTCCGGGCCCGGCACCCGGCCGCCTACTGGTCCACGATCGGGATGCCCATCTCCACGGCCCGGCTGCTGGGGTCGTACGGGTCGGTGATGGATGCGTGCGGGCTGACCGTTCCGCCGTCGCGGCTTCGGGCTTGGGTGGTGCAGGCGTTCACGCATCGGGAGGTTCGGCCCGTTCCTCCGCGTCGGGGGCTGATCCGTCCGACGTCGACCGGGCTGCGGGTCCGGTTGCGGCTGGCGCCGGGGCAGGAACCTGCGGACGTGGCGGCCTCGGCCGAACGGCTGCGGCATGCCTGGGGCGTTCACGGCGCCTACGTGGAGGAGATCAAACCGGGCGTGGTCGAGCTGCGGCTGATCGGCTTCGACGTGCTTCGGAAGGTGCGGATGCCGCGCAAGACCGGCGGTGGCTTCCTGAAGGTGCCGGTGGCGCTGCGGGAGGACGCGACGCCGTTCATCCGGGACTACCGAGCCGTACCGCACCAGCTCACCCTGGGCGCCACTCTGTCGGGGAAGTCGATGTTCCTGCGGCATCTGATAGCCGGGCTCGCTCGGCAGCCGGTTGCGTTGGTGGGGATCGATTGCAAGCGCGGTGTCGAGCTGGCGCCGTTCGCTCCACGGCTCTCGGCCCTGGCGACTGATCCTGTGCAGGCGGCGGAGCTGTTGCCTGTGCTGGTCGGGCTGATGGAGGACCGGTACGACCTGATCAAGGCCCGGCAGGGCATCGCTCCCAGCACTCCGGATGAGGAGATCACCTCTGACATCTGGGGGCTGCCGGAGGAGGAGCGACCGGTGCCGGTGGTGCTGCTCGTGGACGAGGTGGCCGAACTGTTCCTCGTCGCCACGCGGAAGGACGAGGAACGGCGGGATGAGATGGTCACCCAGCTCATCCGGCTCGCCCAGCTCGGCCGCGCAGCGGGCATCTACCTGGAGGTGTGCGGGCAGCGCTTCGGCGCCGAGTTGGGCAAGGGGGCGACGATGCTGCGGGCGCAGCTGACCGGGCGGGTCTGCCACCGTGTGAACGATGAAGCCTCCGCCAAGATGGCGCTCGGCGACATCGCCCCCGAAGCGGTCGGCGCGGCCTGCGCCATCGCCCCGGAACGGCCCGGTCTTGCGGTCGCCGGTGATACGTCCGGCGGCTGGTCCCGTATCCGTACGCCGTATCTGTCGTTGGCTGAGGCGGCCGAAGTGTGCCGCGAGACCGCTCATCTCGTGCCGGACATGCCCGCGCTGGAGCCGTTCCGGCCGGACGTGCCGGCCGTACCGGTGAGCGCTCCAACCTCGCTGCTCAAGCCGCTTCCGGCTGCCGAGTAATCCACCCCATCTGACGGCTGGCGCGACCGCATCGCGCCGTGTCCCTACCCTCGCCATGCCTGAAAGCGAAAGGGAGTCCCTGTGTCCCGTCCCACCATCGCCGAAGTCTCCGCGCTCCTGGCCGACCTGGCCGACTTCCGCACACGCGGGACCGGGAGCCGCGCGGAGCTGATGAGCCGCAAAGCGGACCTGCTGGAGCGCATCGCCGCTGCCCAGCCCGATGATGTCGAAGCCGCTGAGGTCGCCGCCGCCGCTCGCGCCCGTGCCGACGAAGGCTGACCGGACCGGAAGGAGTTCCCATCCATGCGCGCTTACCTGGCGCGGGTTGACGCGGTGCTCGTGCAAGCGGTCATCGCTGCCGCGCTGTCCTTCGCTCACCTGCATGACCTGGCCTCGGCGGCCGGACAGGCCGGGTGGAAGGCGTGGGCCTATCCGGTCTCCGTTGACCTGCTGCTCGTGGCGGCCTGGAAGCGGCTGCGGTCGGGGGCGTCCAAGGCTGCGGGCTGGTGCTGGTTCGTGGTCGCCTTGGTCGCGTCGCTGGGGGCGAACGTCGCCACCGCCGGACTGCTCGACCTGGCCGACGTACCGGCCTGGCTGCGCATCCTCGTCGCCGGATGGCCTGCCGTGGCCTTCCTCGGCGGCACGCTCCTCGCCCACACCACACCAGCACCCGAAACCGCATCGGCCCCGGCCGAGCCTGCCGAAGCCGTACCGGTCTCGGCCGAGCCAGAAACCGCGGGGCCACCCGCTGACTCTGAGCCCGAGACGAAGCGGCCCGCGCCGCACGTTCCGGCCGCGCTCGTGAACCACGCGCGCAAGCTCGCCGACGACCACCACGCTCGTACCGGCTCGCCCATCGACACCGACACCTTGCGCGCCCGCCTCGGCGTCCCGGCGCCGCTGGCCGAAGCCATCGCCTCCCGCCTCTGACAGGAGTCCACCATGCTCCGCCGCTTCCGCAACGTCCTGCGTGTTGGCCCGGTCCGTGTTGGTACCGCCAACGACCAACGCGGGCGTGAGAAGCACACCGCCGTGTGCACCGCTCCCCGCTGCGACTTCTCCGCCGACTACGACACCCGCGCCGCCGCCGAGCTCGCCGCTCGTACGCACCGCTGCCCCATCCGCTGAAAGGAGATCGCCTGTGACCGTCAGTCTGCCTCTGGTCCTCGTCCTCGGTGCCGTCGCCTGGATCGCGATCAAGTTCATGGGCGTCCGCCTGTGGGTTGCCGTCGTGGTCGCGCTGTTCGGCTTCTGGCTCGCCCATACCGGCATCGCGCCGTCCGTGGAGTCCGGTACGCGCTCCGGCGTCGACTCCGTCAACCGCCAACACGACTAGACGAGTAGCTGAGAGGAGATCGCCGTGTTCCGTCCGAAGTACCCCGAGGCCCCCACGCCGTCGATCGTCCACGTGCCCACCGCCGTCCCGACGGCCCAGCACAGTCACGCCCCGGCCTGCTCCTGCCAGCACGCCCCCGCACCCGCTCCTGCTCGCCCGGCCGGGGCCTTGAGCGGCCTCAACGCCGGAACGGTCGGCGCCGTGGTCACGGTCGGCATCGTCCTGACCGCCCTACTCGCCGCTGTTGCTGTCACGGCCGTTTCCGTCGCCGTGGCCGCCGTCGTCATGCGCTCGCTGCTGGCCAGCCAGCGCCGCCGCTAACCCCGCACGAACACGACTGCCGGGGCGGCCTCGATACCGCCAAGCATCCGCCGCCCCGGCAGCCCAACCCCTCCCGACCCAACACCCAACAGCCGAAAGAGGAGACCCCATCATCACCCGCACCACCCCGCCACCGCTGCCCGAACTGGGCAGCCTGGCAGCTCTCGGCACCATGCCCGCACTGCTCCGCCAACTCTCCGGCCTCGGCGGCTGCACCCACCCCATCCGCCTCGACGGCCACCGCACCGAACATCACCTCAACCAGGGCACCGGCGAGATCGGGCGCGTTCTCCGTCACCTGGACTCCGCCGAGCTGCCCGCCGGGCATCTCCTGGTCCGCTGCAACAACCGCCGCATCACCCGCTGTGCTGCCTGCGCCGAGACCTACCGCCGCGACACCTTCCACCTGATCACCGCAGGACTACGCGGTGGCAAAGGCACACCGGAAGGCGTCGCCACACACCCGCGCGTCTTCGCCACCTTCACCGCACCCAGCTTCGGCCCAGTCCACAACCGGCCCACCGGCCCAGCTCGCACGATCCGGCCGTGCCGCTGCGGCGCCCGCCACGACCAGGACGACGACGCGCTCGGTACGCCGCTCGATCCGGACAGGTACGACTACGAATCCGCGGTGCTCTGGAACGCTCACGCAGGTCTGCTGTGGCGGCGGTTCTCGATCTACCTGCGGCGGGAGGTCGCCAAGCGGGCCGGGCTCACACAACGGGCCTTCCGTGAGCACGCCCGGCTGTCCTTCGCCAAGGTCGCCGAGTACCAGAAGCGTGGCGCCGTCCACTTCCATGCCGTGATCCGCATCGACGGCCCCGACGGCGGCGACACCCCGCCTCCGGGCTGGGCCACGGCCGAGCTGCTGGCCGATGCCATCCGTGCTGCCACAACCACCGCCACGACCAGGGCCCAGGTCATCGGTCCCGTCATCGACGGCCGGGCCCACACCTTCGCCTTCGGCGGGCAACTCGACGTACGGCCCATTCGGGGAGCGGACTTCAACGGCGGCCAAGAGCTGACCGACCGGGCCGTTGCCGCGTACATCGCCAAGTACGCCACCAAGGGCGCCGAGACCGCGACCGGGGCCCTGGACCGGCCCATACGGCTCATCGCCGAGGTGGCGCAACTCGACATCAGCGAGCATGCCCGCCGCCTTGTTCGTACCGCCTGGGCGCTCGGAGCCCGCAAGGACCTGGAATACCTCCGGCTTCGGGCCTGGGCTCACATGCTCGGCTTCCGGGGCCACTTCTCCACCAAATCCCGCCGCTACTCCACCACCCTCGGCGCGCTCCGCGACGCCCGCGCGGCCTGGCGACGTGCTCAGGGTGCGGCCGCCGACTCCGGCCCGGCCGAGACCACGCTGGTCCTTGCCCACTGGACCTACGCCGGTACCGGCCTAACCCCCGCTGAGGAATGGCTCACCGCCACAATCACCCCCGCCCCAGGAACAGAAGGAGAACCGACCCATGCGTGACCGGTACCTCAGCGTTGCTCAGGTGGCCGAGCTGCTGGGGACCACCCAGCGCTTCCCTCGACGGCTGGTCGCTGAGCGGCGCATCAAGTACGTGAAGGTGGGGCGCCATGTCCGGATCCCGGAGAGCGTCATTCAGGAGTACATCGACGCGAACACCGTGCGGCCGGTGCAGCCTCGGCGTCGTCACCTCCGGAGGGCTGCCTGATGGCCAACAGCAAAGGGAAGAGGCGTCGTTTTGGAGCGGTTCGCAAGCTCCCCTCCGGCCGCTTCCAGGCTCGCTATCCCGGCCCGGACGGGATCATGCGTCCGGCTCCGGTGACCTTCGAGACGACGGGCGACGCAGACGACTGGTTGGCGGAGAAACAGACCGAGCTGCGGCGGGGTGACTGGCAGGACCCGGACGCGGGGGCCGTCAACTTCGAGGAGTACGCCTTGCGGTGGGTTAAGGAGCGCGGTCTTTCCCCCACCACCGATGAGCTGTACCGGCGGCTTCTGCGGTTGCACCTCCTTCCCACCTTCCGGGCCTGGGATCTGGACGAGATCACCCCGCCTCGCATACGCACCTGGCGTGCCGAGCGCCTGGAGACGGTCGGGGAGACGACCGTCGCGAAGTCGTACCGGCTGCTGAAAGCCATCCTGGAGACGGCCGTTGAGGACGAGCTGATCCGCCGGAACCCCTGCCGGATACGCGGAGCAGGGAAGGAGTCGGCAGGTGAACGTCCCATCGCCGCCGTGGAACAGGTGGATGCGCTCGCCGACGCGATGGGGCCTCGGTGGCGGCTGATGGTCTACATCGCCGCGTACGGGCCCGCTCGGCCCGAAGAGCAGGCGGAGATGAGGCGGCCTGACGTGGACCTTGAAACGGTCGGTGTATGGGTGCGCCGGGCCGCGCCTGAGCTGACATCCGGCCGGCGGGTGGTCGGCGATACGAAGTCGGAGGCGGGAAAGCGGTTCATCGTGCTGCCCGGCTTCATGCGGAAAGACCTGGAGCGGCATGTGAAGTGGTTCGCCGAGAAGGAGCCGAACGGGCTGCTGTTCGTCGGCGAGAAGGGGGCGCCGTTCCGCCGGTCCTCCTTTGGGCGGAAGTGGCGACGGGCGAGGGCGAAAGTGGGGCTCCCCGACGACTTCCGTTTCTACGATCTTCGTCACACCGGACACACCCTCTCGACCCAATCCGGGGCGACGCTCAAGGACACGATGGTGCGTGCCGGGCAGTCGTCCACGCGGGCCGCGCTGATCTATCAGCACTCGACCCTGGAGCGGCAGAAGGAGGTGGCCGCCGGGATCGATGCCCGCGTCGCTGCCGACCGCCAGGCGGCCAAGGCTGCCGCCGAGAAGAGCGGTGATCAGGCATCTGGCACGGATCTGGCACGAGATGCTTAGGGAGGTCTAGACAACGAACAAGGCCCAGGTCTCTGACCTGGGCCTTAAGCGTGGAGCGGGTGACGGGAATCGAACCCGCGCTCTGAGCTTGGGAA
>NZ_LAKD02000136.1 GCF_000968685.2 Streptomyces antioxidans | reverse complement strand
ACCCCTGCCCCGGAAACACGAACACCGGACGGGCCTCCGGGGCCGCCGCGCCATCGCCGCGCACCACGCCCGCGGACACCCCGCCGGTGGCCAACGCCTCTAGGTGGCCCAGCAGTTGGGAGCGGTCCTCGCCCACCACCGCGGCGCGGTATTCGAAGGCCGACCGTCCGGTGGCGAGCGAGTGGCCGATGTCGGCCGGGGACGCCTCGGGGCGCTCACGCAGATGCGCCAGCAGCCGCTCCGCCTGCGCCCGCAGGGCCGCTTCGCTTCTGCCGGAGAGCGCCCAGGGGACGGCGGAGCCGCCGAGCGCGGTCCCGTCGAGCGCGGGGGCGTGCTCTTCCTCGTCCTCCGCGTCGGCCGGGGCCTGTTCGAGGATGACATGGGCGTTGGTGCCGCTCACGCCGAACGCGGACACCCCGGCGCGGCGCGGACGGCCACGCTCGGGCCACTCCCGGGCCTCGGCCAGCAGCTCGACCGCGCCGGAGGACCAGTTGACGGCCGGGGACGCCTGTTCGGCGTGGAGCGTCTTCGGCAGCGTTCCGTGGCGCAGCGCCATCACCGTCTTGATGACCCCGCCGACCCCGGCCGCCGCCTGGGTGTGGCCGATGTTGGACTTGAGCGAGCCGAGCCACAGCGGATGGCCGGAGGTGCGGCCCTTGCCGTACGTGGCGAGCAGCGCGCCCGCCTCGATGGGATCGCCGAGCGCCGTGCCCGTGCCGTGGGCCTCGACGGCGTCGATGTCGTCCACCGTGAGCCCGGCCGCGGTCAGCGCCGCCTCGATGACCCGGCGCTGGGCGGGGCCGTTGGGCGCGGCGAGGCCGTTGCTGGCGCCGTCTTGGTTCATGGCGCTGGAGCGCAGCACGGCGAGGACCGGGTGGCCGTTGCGGCGGGCGTCGGACAGCCGCTCCAGCAGCACCATGCCCGCGCCCTCGCCCCAGCCGGTGCCGTCGGCGCCCGCGGCGAAGGACTTGCAGCGGCCGTTGGCGGCGAGTCCGCGCTGATGGCTGAACTCGACGAAGACACCGGGGGTGGCCATGACCGCCACCCCTCCGGCGAGGGCCAGCGAGCATTCGCCGCGGCGCAGCGCCTGGGCCGCCAGGTGCATGGTCACCAGCGACGAGGAGCACGCGGTGTCCAGGGTGATGGCCGGTCCCTCGAGGCCGAGGGTGTACGAGATCCGGCCGGAGGCCACGCTGGAGACGTTGCCGATCAGCAGATGGCCCTCGACGCTCTGCGGGGCGTACTGCGGGTCTCCGCCGTACTGGAACGGGGCGAGCCCCACATAGACCCCGGCCCTGGTGCCCTTCAGCGAGAGCGGGTCGATGCCCGCGCGCTCGACCGCCTCCCAGGACACCTCGAGCAGCAGCCGCTGCTGCGGGTCCATGGCCAGCGCCTCGCGCGGGGAGATGCCGAAGAAGGCCGGGTCGAACTGGTCGGCGTCGTGGACGAATCCGCCCTCGCGGGTGTTGCAGGTGCCGGACCGGCCCGGGTCGGGGTCGTAGAGCCCGTCGGGGTCCCAGCCCCGGTTGGCGGGGAACTCCGAGACCGCGTCCCGGCCCTCGGCCACCAGCCGCCACAGGTCCTCAGGCGAGCGGACACCGCCGGGGAAGCGGCAGCCCATCGACACGATGGCGATCGGCTCCCGCTCGTCGGCCTCGATCCGCTCCAGCCGGTCACGGGCCTGCTTGAGGTCGGAGGAGACCCGCTTGAGGTAGGTGAGGAGTTTCTCTTCGTTCTCGTTCGCCATCAGGAAGCCCCGAATTCGTTGTCGATGAAGTCGAAGACCTCGTCGGCGGTAGCGGAGAGGAGGCCGGTGTCGGGGGACGGCCCACCGGTGGGTTCCCCGGGCGTGCCGCCCAACTTCGCCATGAGGTCGTGCAGACGCCCCGTCAGCCGGTCCCGCACCCCGTGGTCGGCCATCAGCTCCGGCAACAGCTCCGGCAGCGCGGATTCCCACCGGTCCAGGTCGTCGAGGAGGGTGTACGCGTCCGCCGGGCGGGCCGACGGCAGCTCGCCGCGGAGGTATTCGGCCAGTGGCGCGGGCGCCGGATAGTCGAAGACGAGGGTGGCGGGCAGGTCGAGTCCGGTGACGGCGGCCAGCCGGTTGCGCAGTTCGACGGCGGTGAGCGAGTCGAAGCCCAGTTCCTTGAACGGGCGGCCACCGGCGACCGCGTCCGACGAGGAGTGGCCGAGTACGGCCGCCGCCTGGGCGTGCACCAGGTCCCGCAGGGCCCGGTCCAGGTCCTCGCCCGGCAGGCCCGCGAGGCTCGCCAGGAAGGTGTCCGCCACCTCGTCCGGACCGGTGGTGTCGGGAGCCGCGGCGGTGGCGAGGGCGTCGCGCACCTCCGGCAGCCCGCCGATCAGCGGCCGGGGTCGCGCCGCGGTGAAGCCGGGGACGAAACGGTCCCAGCGCACATCGGCGAGGACGAGGGAGGTCTCCCCGGAGTGCAGCGCCTCGCTCAGCGCGGTCACCGCCAACTCCGGTGCCATCGCGGGCAGTCCACGGCGGCTCAGGTGCTCCGCCACCTCGCCGTGCTCGATCATGCCGTGGTCGGCCCAGGGGCCCCAGGCCACCGAGGTGGCGGGGAGACCGCGTGCCTCGCGGTGCTCGGCGAGGGCGTCCAGGTAGGCGTTGGCCGCGGCGTAGGCGCTCTGCCCGCCGCTCCCCCAGGTGGCGGCGATCGAGGAGAAGAGCACGAACGCCTCGAGGTGGTCCTGGTCCAGCAGCGCGTCCAGATGGGCGGCGCCCAGCACCTTGCCGTCGGCCAGCTCCGCGAAGTCGGCCACCGTACTGTCGGCGAGCTGGGCGAACTCCACGACGCCCGCGGCGTGGAAGACGGCGTGGACCGGGTCGCCCCCGGTGGTGATCCGGCGCAGCAGCGCCGCCACCTCGTCGCGGTCGCGGACGTCGCACGCCGCCACCGTCACCCGCACTCCGCCCTGGCCCAGCGCGATCAGCTCGTCGCGCAGTTCGGCGGCGCCGGGCGCCGCGGTGCCACGGCGACTGGTGAGCACGAGGTGTTCGGCGCCCGAGCGGGCCAGCCAGCGGGCGACCTGGGCGCCGAGCCCGCCGGTGCCCCCGGTGATCAGCGCGGTGCCGTGCGGTTTCCAGCTCTCCCGGGCCGGTGTCCGCAGCGGCGCCCTGACCAGCCGCCGGATGAACACCCCGGCATCGCGCAGGGCGAGTTGGTCCTCCGGGCCGCTGTCGCCCGCGATGCCGGAGAGCGCGGCGCACAGCCGGTCCGCCGTCCGTTCGTCAAGGTATCCGGGGAGGTCGACCAGACCGCCCCAGCGCTGGGGGTGTTCCAGGGCCACGACCCGGCCGAGGCCCCAGGTGGCGGCCTGTGCGGGGCTGCCGAGCGGATCGGATCCGCTCACCGAGACGGCGCCGGTGGTGGCGAGCCACAGCGGGGCGGCGATCCCCGCGTCGCCCAGCGCCTGGGTCAGTCCGACGTTGAGGGCCAGACCGGTGGTGAGCGAGCTGTGTTCGGGGTGCGGACCGTCGTCGAGGGCGAGCAGCGAGAGCACTCCGGCCGGTGTGCCACCGGTGTCCGCCTCGTGGCGCAGCCGCGCGGCGAGCGCGTCACGGCCGGTGGTGGCCACGGTGAGGGGTACGACGCGGGCCCCGCGCCGGTCGAGGGCGGCCGTTACGGCGGCGATCCGGGTGCCGTCCGCCCGGCTATCGGGCACGGCCACCCACCAGGTGCCGGAGAGCGGTGCCGTGCGCTCCTCGACGGCCACCGGGGACCAGGTGATGCGGTAGCGCCAGGAGTCCACGGTGGCTCGGTCGCTCTGGCCCCGGCGCCAGGAGGAGAGCGCGGGCAGCAGTTCGCCGAGCCGCGCCTGCTGGTCGATCTCCAGGGTGGTGGTCAGCGCCTCCAGGTCCTCGCGCTCGACCGCCTCCCAGAAGCGGGCCTCCACGGAGGACGCGTCCGTGGTGGTGGCGGTCGGCGTTCCCGGTGTGGCGGGGTCGAACCAGTAGCGCTGTCGCTGGAAGGCGTACGTGGGCAGCTCCACCCGCCGCGCACCCCGCCCGCCGAACACCGCCTCCCAGTCCACCTCGC
>NZ_LAKD02000135.1 GCF_000968685.2 Streptomyces antioxidans | reverse complement strand
ACCCCGGGCCCGGCGGGTGGCACGAAGGAGGTCACCGTGCCCGGAGCGGGCAGGAAGTTGCGGCCCGGGTCCTCACCGTTGATCCGGAACTCCAATGAGTGTCCGCGCACCGGGGGGTCGTCGTAGCCGATGGCCTCGCCGTCGGCGATGCGGAACATCTCCCGGACCAGGTCGATGCCGGTGACCTCTTCGGTGACCGGGTGTTCGACCTGGAGGCGGGTGTTGACCTCCAGGAAGGAGATGGTGCCGTCGTTGCCGACCAGGAACTCCACCGTGCCCGCCCCGACGTAGCCCGCTTCTTTGAGGATGGCTTTGGAGGCGGTGTAGAGCTGGGTGTTCTGCTCGTCGGTGAGGAAGGGGGCGGGGGCTTCTTCGACGAGTTTTTGGTGGCGGCGCTGGAGGGAGCAGTCGCGGGTGGAGACCACGATGACGTTGCCGTGGGTGTCGGCCAGGCACTGGGTCTCGACGTGGCGGGGCTTGTCCAGGTAGCGCTCGACGAAGCATTCGCCGCGGCCGAAGGCGGCCACGGCTTCGCGGACGGCGGAGTCGTAGAGCTCGGGGACCTCTTCGAGGGTGCGGGCGACTTTCAGGCCGCGGCCGCCGCCGCCGAAGGCGGCTTTGATGGCGATGGGCAGGCCGTGTTGTTCGGCGAAGGCGAGGACTTCGTCGGCGCCGGAGACGGGGTCGGGGGTGCCGGCGACCAGGGGGGCGCCGGCGCGCTGGGCGATGTGGCGGGCGGCGACCTTGTCGCCCAGGTCGCGGATGGCGTGGGGCGGGGGACCGATCCAGGTCAGTCCGGCGTCGAGGACGGCCTGGGCGAACTCGGCGTTCTCGGAGAGGAAGCCGTAGCCGGGGTGGATGGCGTCGGCGCCGGATTCGGCGGCCGCGGCCAGGACCTTGGCCTGGTCGAGATAGCTGGCCGCCGGGGTGTCACCACCCAGCGCATAGGCTTCATC
>NZ_LAKD02000134.1 GCF_000968685.2 Streptomyces antioxidans | reverse complement strand
TGGCCGTCGATACACCACTCCAGCGGACGTGACCGTCTTTGGAGGCGGACTGCCGGGAGGTGTAGCCGTCCTCCCCGCCGATGCGGGGGTGTTCCGGCAGAGCGGCTGCGCTGACCCATCTGGGCAGGGTCCTCCCCGCCGATGCGGGGGTGTTCCGCTGAGCCGCCAACCGGAAACGGTTGACCTCCTGTCCTCCCCGCCGATGCGGGGGTGTTCCGAAGGCGAAGAGGAATCGCGAATGCTTTTGCGGGTCCTCCCCGCCGATGCGGGGGTGTTCCGGTAGACCGGGGGAGCGAGACACGGCGCTCGCTGTCCTCCCCGCCGATGCGGGGGTGTTCCGATCGAGGGTGTCCTGTCGCAGGCCCTGACCCGGTCCTCCCCGCCGATGCGGGGGTGTTCCGTCTGAGGAGACGACCCTCGTGGCCATCAGCGGGTCCTCCCCGCCGATGCGGGGGTGTTCCGCAGCGCGAACACGATCACTTGGGACCACCTCGGTCCTCTTCGCCGATGCGGGGGTGGACTGGCCTTCGGTGCGCCAGGTGAGGAACACGCTTCCATATATAGATGACATCCTTGATAGATGTTGTGCGCTGTCGTTCCTCTTATCGCAGTACCCAGGAGGCAAGAGATGTTCCAGGGCACCATCCCGGGCCCGATGCGCGCCATCGTTCGTGAGACCGCCGGAAGGTGGCCGCGCGGAGAGGTCTACGTCCCGTGCTGCGGAAACTTCACGATCGAGCGCAGTGTGGCTGGCATGGGCTTCGCGCTCCACTCCTCGGACGTCTCGATCTACACGACGGCCATCGGCCGGTGGCTCACCCGCCAGCCCGTAGGCATCCGGCTGCGCGAGGAGAGCAGAGACCACCTCGGCTGGCTGGCTTACTCCCTGGATGACGGGGTGGGAACGGTCGCCACACTCATGCTCGGTACCCGCTTCCTCGCCAGTGTGGGCCGCGAAGGACTCTGGCACGAGCGGGTGGTGCGCTCGTACCGGGAGCAATGGGAGGCCAAGCACACGGAGACGGTGCAACGGCTCTCCGGTTCCGATGTCGAGCTGGCCTCCTACGAGGTCGAAGATGTTCGCTCGTGGCTCCAGAAGGTGCCCCGCGACGCTCCCGTGTGTTCCTTCCCTCCCTTCTACGGAGGGGGTTACGAGAAGCTGTACGAGCCGCTGAACGAGCACTTCGTCTGGGACGCCCACGAGTACGAGCCGCTTTCGGATGCCGATGTGGTGGACGTCCTCGGCGCGATCACTGACCGGCCCTACTGGCTGACCGCTTCCAACCACAACGTGCCCGACCTGCATCCCTACCTGCGCGGCGTCATCAAGGCGACCCCGCGTGCTGCTCCCTTCTACGTTTACGCCAGTGAGGCGCCCACCCGGATTGTCACGCCGCGCCAGCCCATCGAACCGGTCAAGGCGCCCCGGCTGCGCCGCGGTGACGAAGTGGTCGGACCGATCAAGCTGGCGATGCTCAAGCCCGGCCAGTTCAACGCGCTGCGTTCCCGGTACCTGAACCCGCGCATCGCACCAGGAGCAGCCAACCTCGCGGTCGCGGTCAAGGACGGTGCCGGACGCATCCTGGGCGTGTTCGCGCTGGCCCCCAGCAGCTACACGCCGGACGAGGCGTACCTGCTGAGCGACTTCGCTGTCGCACCAACCGACTACCCGCGCCTGTCGAAGCTGGTGGTGCTTGCCGCCACGAGCTCGGAGGCGCAGCTCATGTGCCAGCGGGCGTTCTCGCGCCGTATCCGGGCGGTGTCCACGACGGCGTTCAGCGACAACCCGGTGTCCATGAAGTACCGCGGGTTGCTGCGGCTGACCAAGCGCGGCCCCTCGAACGAGGACGGCTGGAAGTTCCAGCTCCAGTACCAGGGGGCGATGGGTGAGCACTCGCTCGCCGAGGCCCTGGAGAAGTGGGCGAAGCGGTGGGGCGCCCGGACGACGCAGACGGAGGTCTGATCATGGAGGAGACGACACCGCTTGCTCCGCCACAGATGGTGCAGGGCGACCCGCGCACGCTGACGCTGTTGGACTTGAACGCGCGGTTCCTACCACATGAGCAGTTTCGGCAGCTCGTTGCGAACATCCAGCGCGATGGGTGCCTGACTTCGACGCCGCTGGTGTGGAACGACGGGGACAGCGGTCGTCTCATCGTGCTGTCGGGCAACCATCGCACGCTCGCTGCGATCGAGGCCGGACTGGAGGAGATCTGGTGGATGCAGATAGACCAGCCGCTGCCCCGCCAGCGGCAGATCGCGCTCCAGCTCTCGCACAACGCGATCGCGGGCCAGGACGACCCGGCCATTCTGAAGGAGCTGTACGAAGAGCTGGAGTCGGTGGAATGGCGGCAGTACACCGGCCTGGACGACAAGACGCTGGATCTCCTGGAGAACGTGGATGTCGCTTCTTTGGGTGAGGCGAACCTCGACTTTGCCAGCGTGCAGTTGATGTTTCTGCCCGACGAACTGGAGCGCGCCGAGGCGGCCTTCGACGCGGCCCGGGCCACCGGCGCGGCTGATCAGCGGTGGGTGGCTGGACTGGAGCAGTACGAGCCGGTGCTGGACGCGATGGAGACATCCCGCGCGGCGTACAAAATCGGCAACAGTGCAACCGCGCTCGGCGTGATCCTCGCCGTGTTCGAACGACACCTGGCCGAGCTGGCCGAGGGCTGGTTCGACGCGGCCTCGGGTGAAGCCCACCGCGGCGGAACCGCGCCACTGGAGACGGTGTTCGGCGTGCGGGAGGTGCCGGTGGAGACGGCGGCCGCGATCCGCGCCGCGGTCGACCGGCTGGTGCGCGAAGGGAGCGTGCCGGAGAACGAACCGTGGCGGGCACTGGACGTCCTCGCTGCACGGGAGCACTAGAGACGCCCGCTGGCGAGGAGGTGAGCGGTGGCTGAGAGCCCCGTGGAGCCATGGGAGCGGCAGAACGGGGAATCGACCCAGGCGTTCGAGGCATTCGCGGCCTACCGCGATCTGGGAGCGGCACGGAGTGTAGCGAAGGTTGCGGGAGAGTTGGGTAAAAGCCGCACGCTGCTGTTTCGCTGGTCACGGCAGTACGCGTGGGTGATGCGGGCGGCGGCGTACGACCGCGAGCAGGACCGGGTGTTCCTGGCAGAGCAGCGGCAGGCACGACGTGACATCGCCCGTCGGCACGCCAGGATCGCTCAGGCCGTGTTGGGTAAGGCTGTGGCGCGGCTCCAGGCTCTCGACCCGCGCGAGCTGTCTGTGTCCGAGCTGTTGCGCTACTTCCAGGTGGCGGCCGAGATCGAGCGGCGGGCGGTCGGCGAGGAACCGGCCGGGGCTGGCACGGACGTGGACGAACAGGGTACGGATGCCGCTGCCTTGACGGATGAGGAGCGCCGGGCCCGGATGGATCAGCTGCGGCGGGAGCTGGAGCGTCGGCTGTCGGAGGGCACGCGGTGAGCCGGGGGCGGGCCAAGCTGCAGATGATCGCCAGCCTGGCGGATCCCGGGGTGATGAGCCTTGAGCAGTTGAAGGCTGAGGTCGCCGAGCTGGTACGGGCTGATGAGCTGTCGGCGCGCCGGTGGGCGTGTGAGGTGCCGGACTGCAATGGGTTGCCGCATGAAGGCTGGTTGCACCATCACGCGCGGGCGGCGCAGCGGCGGCCGTCGTGGCTGTGGACGGTATGGATGCTGCTCACCGGCCGCGGCTGGGGGAAGTCGCGGACGGCCGCGGAGGCGGTTCGGGATTGGGCGGATACACCGGGACTGCAGATCGCGGTGGTGGCGAAGAATGCCACACTGGTGCGGGACATCTGCTTCGACTCCCCGAAGTCAGGGCTGTTGTCGGTGTTCCCGCCCGAGGACGTGGCGAAGTACAACTCGTCGCTGGGCGAGACGACGCTGCGGCTGAAGAACGGCACGCTGATCCGCGGCTTCGGCGCGGAGACGCCGGACAACCTGCGCGGCTGGGCGTTCGACAAGGCGTGGTGTGACGAGTACGCGGCCTGGTCGCGGCACACAGCGCAAGAGGTCTACGACATGCTGTGGTTCTGCCTGCGCGAGGCGGATGCCCCGCAGGTGGTGGTCTCCACGACACCGAAGCCGCTTCCGCATGTGAAGCGGCTGGTTGAGCGGGGTCGGGCGCAGGAGAAGGCGCAGCGGGAGGGCGGGGAGCCGCCGCGCGTGGTACTCACGCGCGGGCACATGCGGGAGAACGACGCGAACCTGAGCCCGGCGGCGCGGGCGGAGCTGGAGGAGGAGTACGCAGGCACCAGGCTGGGGCGGCAGGAGCTGTCGGGCGAGCTGCTGGAGGACGTGGAGGGCGCGCTGTGGCAGGGCTGGATGCTGGAGGTCGAGGGTTTCCGCCCGAGGCCGGAGCACCTGCCGGACCTTCAGCGCCTGGTCGTGGCGGTGGATCCGGCGACCAAGAGCCACGAGAACGCGGACATGACCGCCTTCACCGTCGCTGGACGTGGCTGGCCGGTGGAGTCGATGTTCGGTGATGACCGGCCCCGCGGGTATCTGCTGCACGCGGAGCAGGACCGGTACACGCCGACGCAGGCGATGAAGCGGGCCGCGAGGCTGTATCACGAGCACCGCGCGGACTGCGTGGTCATCGAGGCGAACAACGGCGGCGACTACCTTGCCTGCCCTGTTGGAGCAGGTGGACCCCACGGTGAACTGGAGAATCGTGCACGCCACGCGCGGGAAGCGGGCGCGGGCGGCCCCAGCCGCCCAGTTGTACGAGCAGGTCCGGGTGTCGCATGTCGGTTCGGCTCGGCTGTTCGCAGAGCTGGAGGAGCAGATGACGACGTTCGTCGGCCAGGGGGAGACGGAGGACTCCCCGGACCTGCTCGACAGCGCGGTGTGGGCGCTGTGGGACCTGTTCCTTGACCCGACGATGCCGCCGCCGCGAGGCGGGGACGACCAGCGGCTTAGTGGGCGTCGGTAGGTATGAAGCGCATTTGAGCAGGATGGCGCTGTGAGTCCATCGCTCGGGCGGTTGATACGACTGGGGCGACGGGGGTGATGCTCGCTGGCCTGGCGGGCGCAGTCCACTATGGGGCTGAGCCCGCCGGGCCACGGTTCAGGCAGAGGCGTCGTCGTTGTCGCGCATGAGGCGGTCCAGGCTCTGGCGTAGACGCCTACGGATACGCTGCTTTACGCCTCGCCAGACCACGCGCGCCTTGGCGGCATAGTTGACAGCTTGGTCTCTCCACCAAGCCAGGATCGGCGCGAGTACCACAACCGCCAGTAGGAGAGCCAGCAGGAGAACCCAGAGCGGTGGAAGCTGCTGGCTTTGGAACGGGTGCACTTTTGGGTACCTCGGTGAGTGATGGGCGGCGGCCTGCCTCCCTCTTACTCGGTGAGGTCAGGCAGCAGACGCACGCATGTGGAGTGGGGCCAGAAGATTGCTGGCTGTTGTGGGGGCGCGAGGAATCCGTGGCGCCGCGAGGCGCATCACTCCGCATGGTGATGTCTCAACGCGAGGGATGGCGTCGGTGAACTCGTAGTGGACGGTGCCCAGGATCAGTTCCAGCAGATCGCGCAGACAGATGATCCACTTACTGAGGGTCGCCTCCTGCTTCTGCAACATTCGATCGATGCATTGGCATGTATCGGCTGGCCGCAGACGCGGTTGACGAGGCTTGACGGCGGCAGTGATGCCGGGAAGCCGTGTATCGGCTTCCACCGTGGTAAGTAGGCGTCCAGTCAGTTCGTCAGCGGCGCGACCGTAGTTTCGCAGATGCGAGATCGAGTTGCGCTCTCACACGAAGCGAAGGAGCGCGCTCATCACGCGACTAGATTCAAGGGTGCGGTTGTTCCTACCCCACACGTGGGGCGTGGGTCCGTCGATGATTGCGTGGGCGCCTACGCCGACGTCCAGGAGTCTGGTCGCGGAGACGAAGCGGGCCTGGGCGATGACGATTTGCATGGCCCGGACGTCGGATTCTGACGGTTTCATGGCGCGTGAGGGCTGCTCATCCGAAACCGCCATGGCCGCTCCACGACCGACCCACTGAGGGAGCGAGCGTATAGAGGCGGCCTCACCGGACATACGGGTCACGATACTGCAAGGCTCGTGTGCTGTCCGACGAGTTTGGTGTCATTCCAATGGGCGTAGGGGCTGAGCTTCCTGGAGTGGATGTGGGCCTGCGCCAACTCGTGATCGACGCCTGGTCGTGGTTGCGCTACAAGCCGGTGATGGCCGAGGCCCACAGGCCGGGGAACAATGCGTTCCCGGAGCTGGCGGCTACGTGGTTGCCTGCGGAGGAGCTGCGAAGGCTGGCCGCATACAAGGTGCTGTCGGCCTACGACAACAACCAGGCGGGCCAGTTGGCGGCTGCGTCCGGTGATGAGACGGCGATCGAGCGGCGGGAGTTGGGGGACGCCGCGAAGCTCGTGGATACCGCGCTCGGCTACCTGCTCGGCTCGGAGCAGAAGATCGCGGTGGAGGGCGCGGAGCACGCCGAGGCCGAGGTGCCGAAGCCCGGGGCGACGGAGGCCGCCGCGCTACAGGAGCGGCTGCGGACCTGGGCCGACAAAGAGCTGCTGACGCTGCGCATCCAGCAGGCCGAGCGGCCGGCGGTGCTGCTCGGGGACAGCGTGTACGTGCTGGCATGGAACCCGGACAAGCAGCGACCGACGCTGAGGGTGTACGACCCGGGCTTCTACTTCCCACAATGGGAGGACGAGGACGCCGACTTCCCCTCGCGTGTGCACCTGGCGTGGGAGCTGCCCGAGGACCGTGAGGCGGGCCTGCAAGCGCGAATGCGGCGGGTGACGTACGAGCTGGGCCCGGTGTCCGAGGACGATGAGTCGTTGGTGCGGCAGTACTCGTGGAACCCCGGACGTCCGTCGAATGTGACGTGTTACCTGACGGATGCGGAGTGGCTGCTGGAGGACATCAAGCGGGGGCAGACGCTGGACCGGCTGCCGATGGACAAGGCTAGCTTCCGGGTGCGGCCGGACGGCACGGAGCTGAATCGGCTGGATCTGATGATCGACTTCGTGCCGGTGGTGCACATCGCGAACACGATCCCGGACGGTGGGGAGCACTGGGGCCGGTCGGTCCTCGCGCGCGTTCCGCAGGCGCTCGATGAGCTCGCGGCCACTGACTCGGACAGCTCGGCAGCGTCGGCGACGACGGGCACACCGATCATCGGGCTCGCGGGGGCACGGCTGCCCGTGGACCGGGCGACAGGCAGGCCACAGGAGCTTCAGGTGAAGGCCGGTGCGGTGTGGCAGCTCGGCGAGACGGGGCGTATGGATGCGCTGGACACGTCGCCGCAGTTGGCGGAGCTGCGGGCGCGGGTGGATCACCTGCTGGAGCGGATCGCGGCGAACTCGCGGGTGACGGCGGCAGGACTCGGCACGCTGGACGCGACGGAGGTGCCGTCGGGGTACGCGCTGAAGTTGGCGCTGGGGCCGCTGGATGCCTTGGTGGGGATGATGCGGCTGGCCCGGGAGCACAAGTACAGGTTGCTGTTCAAAATGGTGCAGCGGCTGTATTCAGGCCGGGCGGGCGGAGGGCTGGACGGACGGGGACTCGCGTCCGGCGCGGCTGTCGTGGGCGCCGCACACACCGACTGACCGGGCAGCGGTACTGGAAGAGGGCGTCCAGGCGTACGGGGCCGGGGTCATCTCTCTGGAGACGGCGGTGGCGATGTTGGTTGACGCGGGCTACCCGATCAAGGACACGGCGGAGGAGGTGGAGCGTATCCGCGCGAAGGCGCAGGACGAGGCGGCAGCGCGGATGGCTGAGGCAGCGGCCCGCGGTGGGGACGCGGATCAGGAGTCGGAGAATAAGGAGAAGCCAGCGGAGAGTGACGCTGGAGGAGATGGAAAATCGCCTAAGGGTAGCGACGGGCGGCCTGTGCCATTTGGGTTCGCGTCTGCCAGCGTGCGGCACTGGGCCCTGTCGCCTACTGCTTCAGTAAGTTGAAGAGCCCTCAACGTGAGTGGGGGTACCGTTACACTCCGGGCGCAAAGCCACTTGCGTAGGCCGGAAGGCAGCTGTGAGGTGTGATGTCGGATCTCCCGCGCAGGACGACGCTCAGCCCGGCCGAACTCTCCGAATTGGTCGATTTCCTGGACGACTACACCACGGACATCCTCGGTGCCTTGAGCATGGGGATCGGGTCTCTCGCAAGCGTGTTGACTCCCTCGGCGGTGACGTGGCCGCATGCGTTCCCGGAGATCGACAGGTCGACCGCAGAAGAGATGGTGCCGGAGCTTCGGTCCTTGCGGAAGTCCGTCTACCACGCCGGGCATGCCGCGCTCGATCTCCCGGACGACCTCGTGCGGGCGGCCGAGGTCGGGCGTCAAGTACTCGAGAAGCTGCACGGGGTCCCGGTGACGTTGTCCGGTGAGGAGCGTCGGCGGGTCCCGAACGTCACCCAGCAGGGCGGGCCGCGGAGCACCGACAACAGCGTGGTTGGTGGAACGCATCGGAACTTGATTCAAGCTGGCAGCATCGCTGGAGGCGTTCACGTTCACCCGACCGTGGGCGACGACATCGGCGACATGGAGGACCCGATCGTCGTCGGCGTGGAAATCCATCCGCGCGCCTGGCACGCGGACCTCATCGTGGACGCCGACCCGCCCCGTCCCATGGCGCCGAGCGGCAGCGTGTACGTAGTGACGCTGCAGGCGCGGACCGCGCGAGCGGTGATCCTGCACCGGGCCCGGTCCGTGATCGTTTCTCGCCGCCAACCGCGACGGGCGTGCTACCGGGCCCACATTCGCGGACCTCTGGAGCCGAGGAAGTTCTCCGTCGACCTTGACGCGGGCCAACCGGAGTTGAGGCCCGAGGGGGTGGATTTTCCCCTGACGATCAGCTCCGTTGATCCGGAGCAACTCTGGATCGAGCCGGCGGTGGGTGCTGAAGAGGTCGGGTGGCGGCTGGAGATCGACTGGACCTGCCTCGAGCATCATGGAACAGCCGTTATCGACTATGGCGGCGATCCGTTCGAAACGTATCCTCCTGAAGTCCTGTTCACGGAAGGGGGCCGGCCCTCCCGGCTGCGCACGGGCTGCAGCCTCATCCAACATGAGCCGGACTGCCCCGCGCTGCACCTGCCGCAAGACGTCAAGCCCTTCGTCTACGGTCCTGTGGCCCCGCATCGGGCACACGGCTGACCTGGCGAGCGATCGAACGCCAGGCGTCGTGGGGCAGACAGCAGTTTGACGACAGGCCCTCTGTGGGACGCGGCCACTGGTGAGGTGGCCGGGGGCCGCTCAGGGGGCACACCTGCGGAGTTGACGCGATGGCCTTCTCTCCCTGCGGCGGCTTTCTCGCCACCGCGGGCATGGACCGGACCGTGCGGCTGTGGGATCCCCACACCGGTGACGCGCTCGGTGATCCGCTCATGGGGCACACCAGTGGCGTTGACGCCGTGGCCGTCTCCCCCGACGGCGAACTCCTCGCGAGCGGAGGCGGGGATGAGACGGTGCGGCTGTGGAGTCGTTCCACCGGACGCCACGTCGGTGCGCCGCTCACCGGGCACCGCGGTGCCGTCCGCGGGGTGGCGTTCTCCCTCGACGGCAGGCTCCTCGCCACGGCCAGCTGGGACGACACCGTGCGGTTGTGGAGCTCCGCCACCGGCAGACCCTTCGGCACGCCCTTGAGGGGCCACCGCAACGCGGTCCGGGCGGTGGCCTTCTCCTCCGATGGCGGTCTGCTGGCGAGCGCCAGCATGGATCGCACGGTGCGGCTGTGGGACCCCACCACTGGTCGGCCGGTCGGCCCACCGCTCTCGGGGCACGACGGTGGCCTCAGGGCGGTCGCGTTCTCACCTGCCGGGCGGCTCTTGGCGAGCGCCAGTCGCGAGACGGTCCGGGTGTGGGCGGTACCGGCGTCAGCCATGGCCTCCAACTGACGGAGTCTGGGCTCCCGTTGTCCCTTGTGCCGGCCGGGTGGGCGGGAGCCGACGGCTGCGGGTCCGGCGTGGCCTTCTACACTCACGGGATGAACAACAACACGTGCACCCACTGCGGCACCGTCGGTCTGGTGGAGGGTTTCATCGAGGACGCCGGCGAGCACTCGCGCGGGTACGCGCGCTGGATCGAGGGCGCGATGGAGCGGGGGTTCTTCGGGGGTGCCAAGCGGACGGGGCGGCCCCGGCGGCAGATTGTGGCGTACCGCTGCCCCAAGTGCGGGCGGCTTGAGCTGTTCGCCGCCGACGAGGTGTAGTCGGCCGCCGTTGGCCCGGTCGCCGTTGGTTCCGGCCGCTATTGGTCAGGCCGTCGTTGGTCCGGAGGCCGATGGTTCCGGCGCCCGCGTTATCCGTGCTGCTCGTGGCGGTGCCACTCGTTGCCGCCGTCGCGAGAGATCCATAGCCCTTCGCCGTCCACCAGGCCGTACGTTGCCGTCGTCGCGTCGGCGATGCCGTAGAGCGTCGCGCCGTCGACGGTCAGCGAGGTGAATCTCGCCGGTGTCTTCAGCGGGTGGAAGGCGGTGTTGGTGCGGTCGTCGGCGAGCCAGTAGTGGCCGCCTTCCTCGCCCACGAGCAGCCGTCCGTCCGCGAGCGATTCCAGGACCAGGGAGTCCGGGCCGCGCTCCAGATCCCGCCAGGGAATTCCGCCGGAACGGAGCGTCCGCCAGCGTTTGCCGCCGTCCGTCGTCAGCAACAGGCCGCGCACGCGCTCGGCCCGGGTGAGGGACAGCGCCGCGGTGCCGCCCCGCGCGGTGAGGGTGCCCCCGGCGTACGGCTTCGGGACGGCCGTGGAGCCGAGGGTGTGGCCGTCGCGCTGCCGTACGACGCGGTCGGGGTCGTCGGTCAGGGGCTGGTCCAGGCTCCAGACCGTGCCGTGTTCGTCGACGGCGAGGCGGATGGCGTCGTCCGGCACTCCGGCCGGGGGCGCCACGGTGCGGGTGGCGGGGCGGTAGATGAGGCTCGGCTCCAGTTCGGAGAGCAGGATGTCGCCGGGGCGGGCGCGCAACGGGGTCTCGGTGATGACGGCCTTGTGCGGCTTGCCGCGTACGTCGAGGGCGTACGCCCCCTCCGCTCCCTCGCCAGGCGGCACTTGTACGAAGCCCCCGCCCGCCCCCTTGAACTCGGGCGGCGTCTCCTCCGGGCCCCCGTGTTCCGCGTGCTCGGCGACCGTATGGCCGTCGGGGCCGACGATGCGCCAGGCGGTGGCGGCCGGTCCCTCGTCGTCCTCGACATTGCTGGCGTCGTACGCGAGGAGCAGCGAGCCGTCGTTCGCTCGGACCGCGCCGGTGGGTGCCCCGGCCGCCTCGATGACATCGGCGGGGCGTGGGTGAGGGTCTTCGATGACGCTTCTGTACCTCGCCTCGCGGTCCCCGGAGTCACTGTCGTCGGCGCCCATCGCGCCGCAGGCGGGCAGCGCCAGCGCCGCACTCGCCGCGGCCGTCAGCCCGACCGCCCGCATCACGGTCCCGCGCTTCTCCAGCCATGCCATCGCCACATCCTCACATGACCCAAGTCCTTTGCGGAAAGGGCGAATCGCGTCCAGAGTGTGCGCATGTACGAGGACACCGACGCCGTGCCGACCGTGGTCGGGCGCTTGGGGAGCGGGGGCTGGGCCCGATGAGTGACGCACCGCTGACGGGTGCCCTGCGGCTGCCGGACGGTTCCTGGGTCCGGGGGCGCGGTCTGCGGAACCCGCGGCCGGAGGGGCCATTGCCCGGGTACGGGCTGTATCTGGGGTCCGCTCGGCTGCGCCAGCGGCATGACGGGGGGCTGGGGTGGGAGCACGCGTGGGTCGAGTGGCCCGACTTCCTGCTGCCCCGCGACCGCGAGCTGGCCGTACGGCAGATCCGCGCACTGCACCAGCGCGCGCGGGCGGGCACGCCCGTCGAGGTCGCCTGCGGGGGCGGTGTCGGCCGGACCGGGACCGTCATCGCCTGCCTGGCCGTCCTGGCCGGGGTGGCCCCCACCGACGCCGTCACCTGGGTGCGCGCCCACCATCACCCCAGAGCGGTCGAGACGCCGTGGCAGCGGCGCTGGGTGGCTCGGTTTCCGGTCGGCTGAGGTGCGTACAGAGGGGCCGGTGGCCCTCAGTTCGCAGCCGGGGAAGCGGTGTCGTCGGCCTTGACGTCAAAGTTGATCTGGTCGTCATCCACGGAGGTCACCTTGACCGATACGCCCAAGGTGCTGCCGTCGTCCGCTGTGAGCTTGCACCTGGTGGTGTTGCCGACCTTGCCGACGAGGTCCTCCGGACAGGCGATGTGGGGCTTCGGCCGGCCCGTTGTGGCGGCGAGCTTTTCGGAGACTGTGGTGGCCAGTTTGTCCGCGGACAGTTTCGGCGTGGAGTTTCCGATGCTGACCGAGCCCGAGCAGCCGACGAGCAACACGCCGCCGGCGGCTACGGCCGAGAGGATCGACGCCGCCGCGGACAACCGGGTTGTGGTCATGGTGGCCTCCGGTCTGTGGAAATGACAAGAAGAGGCCGGAAGCATACTTGGCAGAGGTGCTTCGGGTGTGTCGGAGGGGCGGCTGAAGTGTGAGGGAACCAAGCGAAGTGGTCGGCTTTCGGAGGTTCCTGGCTACATTGACCGCATCCCTGAAGTGGCCGGGGTCTTCAGCGGCCAGCCGTCCTGGCGGTGAGAGGGCCTGGCGGTGCGAAGGCCCGGCGAGAAGGCCCGGCGGCCGTCTCGGCCGCCGGGCCCTGGGGCTCAGCCGTGGGAGACGGTCAGCCCGTAGAAGCCGACCCGTGCGCCGTTCGTCGTGCTGTCGGAGGACGACTGGTTGTACGAGCCCGCCTTGAAGTACTGCTTGTACGGGAAGAAGGACGACGGGATGTCGTAGTGGGTCGTACTGCCGTTGACCGTCAGGTCGATGGTGTCGCCGCCCGAGACGCCGATCGTGTAGTTCCACGTCTTGCCGACCGATACGTGGCCCACGTCGTGCAGTGTCTGGCCGCCTTCGGGGGAGTTCTCGGTGCCGAGGACGATGTCGCCGTTGGAGCGGTAGTACAGCTCGACCAGCGGCTTCGTGGAGGAGCCGCCCGAGCCGAGGTGGATCTGGCCGACGCAGACGTTCTTCGTCACCGACACCACGCGCAGCGTCGCCTGCAGCTTGTGCGAGCCGCTGAGCGACCAGTCCGCGGCGCTGCCGTTGCGGTTCATCTCGCGCAGTTCGGAGCGGGCGTAGTTGGAGTTCGGGGTGGTGACGCCCTTTTCGGGCGCCCAGAACGTCATCGCCCCGTCGCGCTTGTCGGTGTAGAAGTAGTCGTCCTGGAACCCGTTCGCCCCCTGGAGCCTGGACGAGGGGATGGTCGTCGGCTTGCCCGGGGAGCCGACCGGCTCCTGGAGCTGCCACACCGAGAGGTCGAAGTTGCCGCCCGGCGCCTTTGACGGGTCGGCGAAGGCGGACTTGGGGGACGCGGCTTCGGGGGAGGCGGCCTTGGGGGACGTGGTGTCGGGGGAGGCGCCGGCGGGGCCCGCGAGGGCCAGACCACCGATGACGGTGGTCACGGCCGCCAGCGCGGTGAGCAGCCTACGGATGCGCATGGGAATCCCTTCCCGTTGGGGGGTTGGTATGGACCGCGTGTCCATGTATATGAAGTTGGTGTTTCGTTGTGAACGCCGAGATGTGACGGAACGGTAGAGTCGTGGTGTGTCCGCGTCAATCCTCTGCGTCAATCCTTTGACCAAGTTCGGGGGGTTCGGAGGGCCGGGGGCCGGGGGGCTGCTGTAGGCGTACTGGCGCGCCACCTCGCGAAAACCATGTGTCACCCGACCACGCCGTGCGCTATGTTCCGCGTGGCGATTCCGCTCTCTGCTCGCTGTCAACGCTTACCGTCAAAGCTCTCCGTCAAAGGACTGAAGCCCATGGACTCGGCGTCCCCCAGTGGCCGCCGTCGGCACTGAACGATCGGTGCCAACCACCCGTCTCCTCACGGCGGCCCCACGTATCCGTACACCGCTTCCTTCCGCGGCGCCTGCCGCCGCGTTGATCCGTGAGGTCACTTCACCATGGGCACTACTGACGTCCAGAGTTTTGCCGTAGCCAACCTCCGCCGCCGCCCCGTGCTGATCGAAACCGGGGGCTTTGTGGCGGGGTTCGACCCCGGCACCACCAGCCCGTACATCAACTACGCGACGCCGCTTCCCGGAGCCCGGCCCACCGCCAGGGAGGTCCTGGAGCTGATCAAGGCGTTCCAGATACGTGAACTCACGCCGCGGCTCGAGTTCGCGCCGGACGCCGCGCCCGCCGTGGAAGCCGTGCTGCGGGAGGCGGGGTTCGGTGTGGAGGCCACGCATGAGTATCTGGTGTGCACACCGGAACGGCTCGCGCGGGGCATGGCGGCGGTTCCGGTGGCGGTTCCGGCCACGGACGAGGACTACCGGGCGATTGACGCCGCGCTGTCGGAGGCGTTCGCCAGTGCGTTCACCGCCTCCGAGGAGGGGGCGGCCCGGCTGCGCCGCCTCCAGGAGGACGGGGGCGCGGTGCGGTTCGTCCGGGCGCCCGACGGGGGCTGCGCCGGTGCGGCCACCTGCTCGGCTCCCGCCGTGGGCACTGCGGAACTTGCGGGCGTGGGCACCCGGCCCGCCTTCCGCGGCCGGGGCATCGCCGCCGCGGTCACCGCAGCGCTGACCGGGACGATGTTCGCCCGGGGAACCCGTTCGGTCTGGCTGGAGTACTCGGGCGAGGGCTCCCGCCGTGTCTACGAACGCGTGGGTTTTCGGCCGCGGGGGACTCGTCTGTACATGCGGCTTGAGGGCTGACGTGCTGATGTGATGTAGGGGGTGAGGGAGGGGCGGCCCACTCATGGGGCGCCCCTTGTCCCCGCTCGGGTCGGGCCCCGTTCGGGCTGGGTCTTGCTGCCCCTGCTCGGGTCGGCTCCCGCCCCGCTCGGGGTTTGCCGCCCCAGCTCGGGCCGGACCTTGCCCCGCTCGGGCCCCGGGGCTACGGCGTCTTCGGCGGATCTTTGCCGCTCCGCGTCCTCCCCCTCCCGCGGCGTCTTCCCACGGCGTCGATGTGCGGTTTCGCCGCGTGGCGGGGCTTCGCCCCTGGATCCGGGGGCGGGGTCTGGGGCGGAGCCCGGTGGGGTCTGGGGCGGAGCCCCAGTTGGGGGAAGGGGTGGGGAGGGGAACAGCCCGCCGCAGGCGCCAAGCCCCGCCCGGACACCCCCTACCCCGGAGCCGCCGCCTCCAACTCGTCCACACTTCCAGCCATGATCGTGCGGATATGCCCGGTGAGATGCTCGATCGGCCAGTCCCACCAGGCCAGGGCCAACAGCCGAGCGATGTCCCCGTCGTCGTAGCGGCGGCGGATGAGCCTGGCCGGGTTGCCGCCGACGACGCCGTAGTCGGGAACGTCGTCCACCACCACGGACCCGGCGGCGATGACCGCGCCGTGGCCGATGCGCACGCCGGGCATCACCATGGCCCCGTATCCGAACCAGACGTCATGGCCCACCACGGTGTCGCCCCGCCCCGGCAGGCCGGTGATCAGGTCGAAGTGGTCGGCCCACGAGCCGCCCATGATGGGGAAGGGGAACGTGGACGGGCCGTCCATGCGGTGGTTGGCGCCGTTCATGATGAACCGCACCCCTTCGCCCAGCGCGCAGAACTTCCCGATGACCAGCCGCTCCGGCCCGTAGTGGTACAGCACATTGCGGGTCTCGAACGCGGTGGGCTCATCCGGGTCGTCGTAGTACGAGAACTCCCCGGCCTCGATCAGCGGCGAGGTGATCAGCGGCTTGAGCAGCACCACCCGTGGCTGCTCGGGCATCGGGTGCAGCACGGTCGGGTCGGCGGGTACGGCCTGCATCGCGCATCGCCCTTTCTCGTCCAGGGACCAGGGCCAGGCCACGGCCAAGGGCCAGCGGCCAAGGGCTGGCGGCCAGGGGGTAGAGGTCATGATCGCAAGAACGGCGCCCGGTGTCGCGTGTATTTGGCCGGGGCGGCCACGAGGCAACCCGAGCGCGCTCCTTGGAGTCCTTGAGCGGTGAAGCCCTGTCCGCGCCCGCCCGATCCGCCTTGCGAGGTGTCGCCGTGCGTTCGTCCGTTCCCGTTGTTGCCGTAGCCGTGTCCGCCCTGCTGCTCGCCGGGTGCAGAGAGGGCGGCCACGAGGGGCGGCGGCCGGGGGAGGGCGCCACCAAGGGGGCCGCCGGTGCCCCGCTCGGGGACTTCAACGGCGACGGTTACGACGACTTCGCCACCGCCATCCGCCCCACCAGCGCCTCCCGGGGACCGCTGCCCGCCCGGCTCGCGGTGGTCTACGGCGGGGTGCACGGCCTCGACCCGCGGCACCGTCTCGTCGTGAACGGCCCCGAGGACGACTACGTGGGACCCCTGCTGCGCGCCGATCTCGACGGGGACGGATTCACCGACCTGGTGACGGGGCGCTTCCGGCACGGCAGTTCGCCGCGGGCCGAGCGGACGGGGGAGACGGTGGTGCTGCGCGGCGGCCCCCGAGGTCTGGCCGCACCGCGCCCGCTCGGCGGCGGCGCGGCCGGGTTCCTGGCACTGGCGGTGGGGGACTTCGACGGGGACGGCGCGGCCGACCTGCTGGCGTCGGCGGCGGACGGCCGGGGTGACGGCCGGGACGACGGCGAGGGTGCCGTACGCGTGCTGTACGGGCCGTTCGGCACCAAGCCGCACTCCGGCAAGCCGCACCCCACCCGTACCGCCCCGCTCCCCGGCGGCCCCAGCGGCCCCACCGACCGGCCCCGCCGCGCCGCACCCGCCACCGCCACCGCCGGTGACTTCAACGGCGACCACCGCACCGATGTGGTGCTGACCTACCGCTACGGCGTCGGCCAGGCGGATGAGCCACAACGCGCGGATGCCCCGAAACCCCGCGACACCACCCCCCTGGACACCTCCTTCGACACCCCCGTCGCCCACTACCGGGGCAGCCCCAGGGGCCTGGTGCGGGACAAGCGGCCCGAGGCGCGCCTGGCCCACGCCCTCGGTACGGAGGGCGGCCCGCGCGAGCCCGCGGCCGGGGACGCCGACCACGACGGGATCGACGATCTGCTCGCACCCGGCCAGGGGACCCTCGGCCCCGGCCGCCACCACGGCTCCGGACGGCTGACCGTCGTCCACGGCGCCAAGTCCGGCCTGGGGAGGGGGCGTACGGATCTCACCGTCGATCAGTCCGGCCCGGGCATGCCCGGTGACGCACGGCGCGGCGACGGCTTCGGCGGCTCCCCGGCCGTCGGCGACGTCACCGGCGACGGCCGCCCCGACCTCGTCGTGGCCACCCCGGAGAAGAACAACGGCAACGGCAGGCTCACCCTGCTGCCCGGTTCACGGCACGGGCGTGGCGGCGAGTACGCCCCCGACCCGGCCGAGAGCCCACACCGGGAGCAGGGCACGGGGCACGGCCGGGGGCACGGCGGGGAGCAGCCCCTGGACCTGGACACCCCGGGCGTGCCCGGTCGGCACACCCCGTACGGCTTCGACGCCTTCGCCCCGCAGCCCCCGCTGCTCGACGTCGACGGGGACGGACACGACGATGTGATCGCCGCCGCGCCGGGTTACGGCCACGGCAGGACGGGCGGCTTCTGGGTCTTCCGGGGCACCGACGATGGGCTCTCCACGAGGCGCATACGCCACTTCACCCCCGCCGACCTGGGCATCCCCTTCCGAACGGCCTAGCGGGGAGCGCGGCGGATCGTGACGCCTGCGGCGAGCTGTTCCGCTCCCCGCCCCTTCCCACAACTGGGGCTCCGCCCCAGATCCCTGCCGGGGCTCCGCCCCAGACCCCAGGTGCCGCACCGGGGGCTCCGCCCCTTCCCGCGGCATCGGTATGCGGCTCCGCGGCGTGGTGGGGCTCTGCCCCGGGCTCCGGGGTCGGGTCCAGGGGCGGAGCCCCGGTATCGGGAAGGGGCGGGGAGGGGAAAGATCGACAGCGGCCCCCACCGCGTGGCCCGCCGGACACCCCGCGGCCAGCGCTCAAAGCAGCCGTAAGACCACCGTGCCCCCCGCCACCGGCGCGGAGTCGGTCCCGCAACCGGCGCGGAGTCGGCCACGTCAGCGGTGCGGAATATCGGCGGGCGGTGGTGGGGTTACCGTGCATGTGGCATCTGCCGACGTACGGAAGCGGGTAACGCAGGCATGAGCACTAGCACCGTCGAGCTCACCAAGGACAACTTCGACGAGATCGTGTCCGGGAGCGAATTCGTCCTGATTGACTTCTGGGCCTCCTGGTGCGGGCCGTGCCGGATGTTCGCGCCCATCTACGAGAAGGCCGCCGAGCGCCACCAGGACCTGCTGTTCGCCAAGGTCGACACCGAGGCCCAGCCCGAGCTGGCCGCCGCCTTCGACATCCAGTCCATCCCGACGCTGATGATCGTGCGGGAGAACATCGCGGTCTTCGCCCAGCCCGGCGCCCTCCCCGAACCAGCCCTGGAGGACCTGATCGGCCAGGCTCGCGACCTGGACATGGATACGGTGCGCGCCTCCATCGCCGCCGCAGCGAACGAGAAGCACGCCATCGACGAGGAGAAGCAGCAGGGCGTCTCGGGCGAGGAGAAGGCCTCCGACGACCGTGGCTGAGCTGCTGCTGGTCCGGCACGGCGAAACCGAGTGGAGCCGGTCGCACAAGCACACCAGCCGGACCGATCTGCCCCTGACCCCGCGCGGTGAGGAGCAGGCCCGCGCCCTGCGGCGGGCGCTCGCCGCGCGGAAGACCGGGCTGATCCTGGTCAGCCCGATGGACCGGGCCGTGCGGACCGCGCGGCTCGCCGGGCTCGAGGACCTTACGCTCGAGCCCGACCTGCGCGAATGGGACTACGGCGGCTACGAGGGCATCACCACCGACGAGATCCACCGCACCCGCCCCGACTGGGACCTGTGGACCGACGGCGTGCCCTCGGCCGGTCCCGACCACCCCGGCGAGTCACCCGAGCGGATCGGGCACCGGGTGGACCGGGTGCTCGCCCGGATCGCCCCCGAGCTTGAGGCGGCGGACGGCGCCGATGTGGTGCTGGTGGCGCACGCCCACGTCCTGCGGGTGCTCACCGCCCGGCGGCTGGGCCTGCCCCCGTCCGCCGGTGCGCTCTTCCGGCTGGACACCGCGACCGTCAGTCGACTGGGAACTGAGCACGGTCGCCCGGCCGTGGTCGCCTGGAACGTAGGCTCGGAGGCGATCTCCGGACGGGGTGCCACTGCGAGCGGTGGCACCCCCGACGGCTGATCGCCTCTGACCCACATGTCACGTCCAGCCGTGTCCGCCCCCGACGGGCGGACACGGCTCGTCGAAATACCGAAGCACCCAAAGACCCACAGACCCACAGACCCACAGGAAGCAGGGAACAGCGAGCATGGCTACGACGCGCACCGCGCACACCGTCTGGCAGGGCGATCTGGCCGAGGGCAAGGGGACCGTCACCTTCGACTCCTCCGGCATCGGCGAGCAGCCGGTCTCCTGGCCGTCCCGCGCCGAGCAGGCCAACGGCAAGACCAGCCCCGAGGAGCTGATCGCGGCGGCCCACTCCAGCTGCTTCTCGATGGCGCTCTCGCACGGCCTCACCCAGGCGGGCAACCCGCCCACCCAGCTGGCCACCCAGGCCGAGGTCACCTTCCAGCCCGGCACCGGGATCACCGGTATCCACCTCACCGTCGAGGGCACCGTGGCGGGCCTGGACGAGGCCGGGTTCACCGCGGCTGCCGAGGACGCCAAGAAGAACTGCCCGGTGAGCCAGGCGCTCGCCGGTACGGAGATCACGCTGTCGGCGAAGCTGGCCTGACGTCCTCCACACGCTGCAGCAGTCCCCAGGTGAACTCCGCCACGTAGTGGCGGAGTTCACCGTTCCCGGCCTCCGGCGCGTCGAAGGCGAGCCGCCACCGGGTGGGCGCCGAGCCCTCCATGGGCCGCGCGGGCGCGAAGGCGCGCGCCACCTCGTCCACCGTGCAGGACCAGGGCAGCAGATCGGCGGCCGTACGCAGCCGCGGCCCTGGCGCGCCAGGAGCGCGCACCAGCCACTCGTTCCACACCGCCCCGTTCGGCGCGGTCAGCACCTCGAACCGCAGATCCGGCCACAGCGGTACGGACCAGCTCAGCGCCTCGCAGATCAGATCGCCGATCCGGCGGGTGGCGGTGGACTCGGGCGGGCCCAGCACGGCGCGGTAGCGGGCGACCGCCGAGCGTCGCCGCGGTGAGCGCTGCATGGCCTGCCAGCGGCGGTTGGCCTCGCGCATCACCGCACGTCCGAAGCCCAGCTCGCGCAGTGCGTCCTCGACCAGGCCCGGCTGATGGTCGGCCATCCGGCGCAGCAGTACGAGGACGAAGGGGAAGGGGGTGGGGAACGAGTCGGGCTGGGCGAACGGGCCGGGCGCGGAATCCATGGCTCCTATCGTGGCGTACGGGTGTGGCCCTGTGGTTCACGAGCGGTGTGTGGTCCCGTGATTCACGGGTGGCGTGTGGTCCCGCGGCCCACGGGCGGTGTGTGCTCCGCACAGCGGCCCTTTGCCGGACCATTGCCGGGGGAAGTCCCCTCCGCATAACCTGTGTTCGCGATACCGGCCACCGGCCGGAATCTCGAACGCTTGCCATCTGAACCAGAAGGGGAGGGCGAGCACTATGGGACGCCTGGTGCCCGCGGTGACACGGGCTCTGGACATACTCGAGCTCTTCCTGGACGGGGACGGCACCCTCTCCGCACCCGAGATCACCCGTCGGCTCGGGCTGCCCCGTACGACGGTCCATGAGCTGGTGACCACTCTGGCCGCCCGTTCCTATCTGGTCCAGGTGCCGGACCAGCCCGGCCGCTATCGGCTCGGGGTGCGGCCGTACCAGCTGGGCAGCCGCTACGCCGAGCAACTCGACCTGGCCGCCGAGGGCCAGCAGGTGGCCCGGAGCGTCGCGGAGACCTGTGACGAGACCGTGCATGTCGCGATCCTCGAGGGCATGGACGTCATCTACGTCGCGAAGGTCGACTCCACCCACGCCGTCCGGATGGTCTCCGCCGCGGGCCGCAGGCTGCCCGCCCACTGCACCTCGGTCGGCAAGATGCTGCTGGCCTCCCTCCCGGAGGACGCCCTGGCCGCACGGCTGCCGAGCGATCAGCCGCTGGCCGCGATGACGGACAACAGCATCACCTCCCCCGCCGAACTCCGCCGCCACCTCGCCACCGTGCGCGAGCGCGGCGTCGCGGCCGAGCGGCGGGAGTCCAATCCGGATGTGAACTGCGTGGCGGCCCCCGTACGGGACTCCACGGGGAGGGTGGTCGCGGCGCTGTCGATCTCGGTGCCGACGATCCGCTGGAGCGATGCGCGCCAGGCCGAGCTGGAGGAGCTGGCGGCCAAGGGCGCGGGCGAACTGTCGGTGCGGCTTGGACACCGGAGGCGGGACATATGAGCAGCCCACGCAGCCCACGCAGCACGAACGACACGCGCAGCGCACGCGACACACACAGCACACGTGGCACGCGCAGCACACGCCGCACGCGCCCATCGCTCGAGATCGCGGTGCGCGCGAGCGCCGTGCTCGGTGAGGGACCCACCTGGGACGCCGCCGCCCAGCGGCTGATCTGGGTGGACATCCTCTCCTCCCGCGTCCACACCTACGCCCCCGCCACCGGCCGCCGCACCACCCTGGGTACCGAACAGCACGTCGGCGCGGCCAAGCCCCGTACGGGTGGCGGCCTGGTGGTCAACCTCCGCGACGGCATCGGGGTGTACGGGGCGGACGGCGGCTTCCGCTGGCTGCTGCGCGAGGCGGTCCCCGGCCGCCGGGGCAACGACGCCGCGGTCGCGCCCGACGGCTCGCTCTGGGCGGGCACCATGCGCTACGACGAGGGGGCCGGAGGCGGCACGCTCTCCCGGGTCGGGGCCGACGGCTCCCATGCGGAGTTCCTGTCGGAGGTGACGGTCAGTAACGGCATCGGCTGGAGCCCGGACGGCCGCCTGATGTACTACGTCGACACCCCCACCCGCCGTATCGATGTCTTCGACGTCGCGGACCCGGACCCGGACGCCGATGGTCCGGTGGTCTCGGGGCGGCGGCCGTTCGCCGAGGTCGAGGAGGGTGCGGGCTTTCCGGACGGGCTGTGCGTGGACGCCGAAGGCGCGGTGTGGGTCGCCCTGTGGGACGGCGCCGCGATCCGCCGCTACGCCCCTGACGGGACACTCGATCGGGTGGTGGAGCTGCCGTTCCCGCGCCCGACCGCGTGTGCCTTCGGCGGTGCGGACCTCACCGATCTGTATCTGACCTCGGCACGCGTCGGACTCGGCCCCTCCGCACCGCCGCTCGCCGGTTCGCTGCTGGTCATCCCGGGAGCGGGCCGGGGTCTTGCGCAGCCCACCTTCGGCGGCTGAGCGGGCGCGTGCGGACCCCGGCTGTCGCCGGTTCGCGGGGCAGGGGTCTGACGAGGGCTTTCTTACGGTTCTTTGCACAGGATCCTCACACCCCGCGTCCTGCTGACCTACCCGTTGGTCACATAGCCTTCCCGGCGGAATGGATTACTGCTCTCCCTGCCGCCGCCATCTCAACGGTGCCGTCTCCTGCCCTGGATGCGGGAGGCCCGTCGAGGACCTTGGGCTGCCCTCTGCCACGGATACGGATACGGATACGGCGTTGCATACGTCGGACGAGGGGAGCGGCGCGGCCGGGGCGCGCTCCACACGGGCGCAACGACGGACACGCCGCCGCACCCCCCACGCGTCCCGCGCCTCCGCCGCGACCGGGACCCCCGGCACCACCGGTGATTCCGGCACCACCGAGACCCCCAGTGCCAACCACGCCACCCGCGCGTCGCGTCGGAAGGCGAAGTCCCGGGGCCTCTTCGGCCGCCGCGCCCGTCGGGCCCGCCGGGGCCGGGGACGCCGGGTGGCGATCCTGGCGTCGGTGCTCGGCCCGGTGCTGGTCGCGGTGTTCGTGGCCGAACTGGCCACCGAGGGGCACTGGCGGGAGTCCTCCCCGCCGCACAGGCGTCAGGAGCCGGTGGCCGACCGCGACGGCGGGGTGACGGAGTCCGCCGAGACGGACGCCCCGGACCGGACCAGCCCGAGCGCGGGCCCCTCGGCGACGGACGGCGAGGACCGGGACCGGTCCAAGGACGAGGACAACAAGAAGTCCAAGGGCGGCGGCAAGGGCGACACCTCGCCCGACCCGGACGGCGCCTCGTCCTCCGACCCGTCGGACGACTCGCCCTCGACCCCGGGCGGCTCCGGGGCCACCCATCGGCCCACCACCCCGCAGAAACCGAGGCCCACCTCCCCGGCGACCGTCCCGCCGACGCCGACCCCGACACCCACGGAAACCTGCCAGCGCTTCCTGTGGTGGTGCACCTAGCGGCTACCGCCCAGCCGCATGTAACGCCTACAGCGCGAGCCGTCCCCCACCCCGCCCCAAAACGGGCCCCCGCCCCGGCCCCCGGACCGGGGCTCCGCCCCGGGG